>NZ_CP107575.1:1200000-2400000 GCF_025854375.1 Glutamicibacter sp. JL.03c
TTCCTGGATGAGGACGGCTACCTCTTCGTGATGGGCCGCACCGATGACGTGATCAACGTTTCCGGGCACCGGCTGTCCACCGGCGCCATCGAGCAGGTGCTGTCCAGCCATCCGGCGGTCGCGGAATGCGCCGTGATCGGCCTGGCGGATGCGCTCAAGGGGCAACGCGCCAGCGGCTATGTGGTGCTCAAATCCGGCGTGCAGATCGATGACGAAACATTGGCGCGGGAAATTGTCGCCCTCGTGCGCCAGCAGATCGGTGCCGTGGCGGACTTCCGCGAAGTCACTGTGGTCGCGGCGTTGCCGAAGACCCGTTCGGGCAAAATCCTGCGCAAGACCATGCGCCAGATTGCCGACGGCAAGGAGTACACCGTTCCATCCACCATCGAAGACCCTGCAGTGCTCGATGAATTGGTGCCGCTGCTGCGTGCGCAAGTCTAGGCTGGCGGCCTAGCTTCGAGGCGCTGCCCGGTATTCATATTCCGGGCGGCCCCTGGTGCCATGCCGCGGTTGTTTGAGCACCGCCCTGGTTTCGAACAGGTGCTCCAGATAGCGCCGCGCGGTGACCCGCGAGATGCCTAGTTCTTCGCCCAGTTCGGTGGCTGAAAAGCAGCGCTCGGCCTGCCGGGCCAGATGCTCGCTGATCTGTGCCAAGGTCTCCGGGATCAGGCCCTTGGGCAGGGAAGCGGAAGCGGTAGATGTGCGCAGCGCGGAAAAGGCGGTGTCCAGGGCGGCCTGGCTGGTGTCCGGCCCGGTGGACCGCATGGTGGAGATGAAGCGACGGTGATTCTCCAGCTTCTCGCTGAAAGCCGCAAAGGTGAAGGGCTTGATGAGGTACTGGGTGATGCCGGTGGCGACCGCGGAGCGGACCACGGCAAGATCGCGGACCGCGGTGATGGCGATGATGTCGGTGGTCAGGCCCAGCCCGCGCATCCGTTTGGCCACGTCAATCCCGTGCAAATCGGGCAAAGTCATGTCAAGGAGGACCAGATCGAAGGCGGCCCCTGAATTACGGGCGCGTGTGAGCAGGGACAGTGCTTCTTGCCCGTTGCTGGCGATCGCGCCGGTCGCGAATCCGGGGACCCGATTAACGTACTTGGCGTGGGATGCCGCCGTTTCGGGTTCGTCGTCGACCACGAGCACAACGATGTCCTCGCCGTGTGAAGAACGGGCGGGTGGGACGATGCGGGGATCTGTCATGGAACTCTCCTTGGCTAGCTGCTGGACTCTAGCGGCAGGGTCACGGTGAAGATCGCCCCGGCATCGTTGTCAACATTCATTGTGCCACCCAGGCGCAGCACGGCCTGCTGCACCAGGGCCAAGCCCAGTCCGCGCGGCTGCTCCCCCTTTTTGGTGCTCACCCCGAAACGCAGCAGCTGGTCCAGGAATTCCGGTTCAATGCCGGGCCCGGAATCGGCCACGGATATGATCAGTTCCCCATGCCCCGCGGTGACCTCCACCCAGACGGTGGATTCCCTGGTGCCGGCCGAAACGTCCAGGGCGTTGTCCAGGAGATTGCCCACAATGGTGACCATGTCGCTGGCGGCCACTGCATCGGCGGGGATGAATCCCTGCGCGGTGATATCCAGTTTGACCCCGCGCTCATGTGCCTGGGCGGCTTTGGCCACCAGCAGGCTGGAGAGGTAGGCGTCATCGATGGAATGCACGATGGCATCGGTGAGCTTTTGCGAATGCTGCCGGTCGTCCACCGCAAAAGCCAAGGCCCGCTCGTTCTGGCCATTTTCTATCAGCGTGGCGATGGTGTGCAGCCGGTTGGCATGCTCATGGGTTTGCGCTCGCAGGGCGGTGGAGAAGGTTTTCAGCGACTGGACCTCGCCGGCCAGTTCCTGCACCTCGGTGAGGTCGCGCAAGGTCAGAACCTGGCCGGTGAGCGGCTGCACGCCAAGCCAGCGCCGGGGAGCGCCGCCTCGCCGGGGCAATCCCGCGTTGGTCAAGCGTGCGGGCCCTTGGGAAATGGACAGTACGCTGCGGGTTCCCAGATGAATCTCGTCCTTGCAGCTGCGGCCGGTGGCCATGACCGTGCGCAGGGTTTCGGGCATCTGGACCTGGTTGAGATCCAGGCCATGGGGAGGTACCTCATCGGGCAAATCCAGCAATTTCGCGGCCTCTTGGTTATAGAGCACGATCCGATGCCGCCGATCGAGCAGCACTAGCCCTTCGCGCACCGAATGCAGTGCGGAGAAATAGAAGGCATAGAGCCGGCGCAGGCCATGCGGGCCGAAGCCCAAGGTCGCCTGGTAGACGTAGCGTGAGAAGCACCACGAGGTGAAGCCGGCCAGGATCAGGGCGAGTGCGGAAACCAACAAGATTTGCGGTACCTCGCTGCGGTAGATCATCTGCAGGTTCTCCAGGGTGATTCCGGTGGCCACCAGCCCGACAAGCTTTCCGTCGTGGTACACCGGCGCAATGGTGCGCACCGAGCGGCCCAGGGTTCCCAGCGCCACCTCGTTATAGGTGTGGCCGGCGAGCGCCTGTTCGGTGGAACCTGCGTAGTTCTGGCCAATCCGCTCGGGATTGGGGTGGGTGACGCGCTTGGTGTCCGGGGTCATGATCGAAATGAAATCGACACCTTGGCCGCGGTCCAGGATCTTGTTGGTGTAGGGCTGCAACAGTTCCGAGGGATGGTCCCCGGCCAGCGCGCTGCTCACGAAAGGGTCGTTGGCCAGCGTAATGGAGATCGCGGCAACGGTGGCTTGCTTGTCGTCGAGGATGACCCGGGCCTGTTGCCGGTAGGTCGAGACCGCCATTCCAATGACCACCAAAATGACCACGAGCATTTGCGCGGCGAAGATCAGCACCGCAAAAGACCAGCCGTTGCGGCTCAGCGGAGCGGGGATGGCATCGTTCTGAGCCTCGCGGGGCGAGGACAAGTCCGTGAAGTGGTCTGTCATGTTGCGCTCCTCCTCTTGCGGCGTCGTCCTTTGGAGTGCTACTGCGTGACCAATATGAACGCAATAGAGATGCACATCACCTTGGCGCGCACCATTGAACAGAACGATTCTACGTAATACCGGCTTGGCAAGGACGCTAGAGGCGGTTGCAGGCAATTTTCAAGGGTAGGACTAAGCACATGACTGTCACTGACGACATCAAGCCGGGCGGCAACTCAGCCCAGGCCGGAACGAAGAAAAAAGACAAGACCCACTGGCTCTACATCATGGTGATTGCCGCCGTGGTGCTCGGCGCAGCGGTCGGACTGCTCGCCCCGGACCTCGGCAAGGCGCTCAAGCCACTGGGCACCGGGTTCGTGGCATTGATCAAGATGCTGATCGCCCCGGTGATCTTCTGCACCATCGCCCTCGGCGTCGGCTCCATCGCCAAGGCCGCCACGGTCGGCAAGGTCGGCGGCCTGGCCCTGCTGTACTTCATCACCATGTCCACCTTCGCCCTGGCCATCGGCCTGGTCGTCGGCAACATCATCAACCCCGGATCCGGATTGAAGCTCGAGCCATATGAGGCGAGCACCGGCGGGGGAGAGAACGCCACCGTCGCCTTCTTGCTGGAACTGATCCCCGGCGACATCCCGGTGCTGCCCACCCTGGTGCTGGCCCTGCTGGTCGGCTTCGCCCTGCAGTCCATGGGCAAGGCCGGCGAGCCGGTGCTCAACGGCATCAAGCACATCCAGGCCGTGGTCTTCCGCCTGATGATGATGATCATGTGGGTTGCCCCGATCGGTGCCTTCGGCGCCATTGCCGCAGTGGTCGGTGCCACCGGTTGGGCCGCCATCGGTTCCATGGCGATCCTGATGGGCGCCTTCTACCTGACTTGCGCCCTGTTCATCGTTGTCATCCTTGGCTCCTTGCTGCGCGTGGTGACCGGCCTGAATATCTTCTTGCTGCTCAAGTACCTGGCTCGTGAATACCTGCTGATTTTCTCCACCAGCTCCTCCGAGTCGGCCCTGCCGCGCTTGATCGCCAAGATGGAGCATGCCGGTGTTTCGAAGCCGGTTGTCGGCATCACCGTGCCCACCGGCTACTCCTTCAACCTTGACGGCACCGCGATCTACCTGACCATGGCGGCATTGTTCGTGTCCACTGCGATGGGTATGCCGATGGATCTGGGCGAGCAGATTGGCTTGCTGGTCTTCATGATCATTGCTTCCAAGGGCGCCGCCGGAGTGACCGGAGCCGGCCTGGCCACCTTGGCCGCGGGGCTGCAGTCGCACCGTCCGGAACTGCTGGACGGCATGGGCGTGATCGTGGGCATCGACAAGTTCATGTCCGAAGCCCGCGCGCTGACCAACTTCACCGGCAATGCCGTGGCCACGTTGCTGATTGGCAAATGGACCAGCGAAATTGATATGGACCAGGCCAAGGCCGTGCTGGCCGGCAACCGCCCGTTCGACGAAACCAGCGTCGAGGGCCACTAGCCCGCAGTGGAGAATCCGCTATCCGAAGTGTTCGGGTAGCGGATTTTTTGCGTCTTGGAATCTTTGGGAGGATTCGCCTTGGGTGGCAAGACAGCCAACCGGTCGAGCCGACATCATGGGTGCAGCGCTGCGAGTGTGCTTCGTCGGGGGATTCATTGGTCACGGGAGTCGGCGATGAAACCCACCGCGGATGGGCAGGACGGCTTATCGCCCGGGGAATCAAACGCGGCTACGAGCTCACTGGCTATAATCTCGGGGTGCGCGGCGATACCAGCTCCATGATCAGACAGCGATTCGAAGCCGAATGCGCTGCGCGGCTCCCGCCAGGGGGCCATGCGGTGGGCGTGGTCTTCTCCTTCGGCGTCAACGACGTCATTCGCTGGGGCGCGAAGCCACGGTTGGCAGCCGAAGATCGGATCCCCAGCCTCGCGGCAATCCTGGATGCGGCCGGGGAACGGAGCTTGCCGGCATTGATGATCGGGCCGCCAGCGCTTGCCGACGATGCCTTGAACGCGGAACTGCTTGAGCTGGACGCGCAGATGCGAGCAATCTGCCGCCCGAAGACGGTGCCGTATCTGGGCGTCCACGAAGACCTGGCCGGCAATGAACTGTGGCGTCGTGAAGTGGCCGCCGATGACGGGGCGCATCCACGCGCCGCAGGATACGACTTGCTGGCCGGGCTGGCCAGCGGGGCGTGGGATGCCTGGCTACAGGACGCGGCAGCTAGGCTGGAGCCATGAACGCGACACCCTACCAGCAGCACTATCGAGAACTGGCTGATGCCGAAAAAGCACTAATCGAATTGGCCCGGCAGACCATCGAGGCCACCACCGATGCGCCCGAAGGCGGGGACGGGGTGCACACCATGGGGGCCGCGGTGCTGGCTGCCAATGGCACGATGCACGCGGGCGTGAATTTCTACCACTTCACCGGCGGGCCCTGCGCCGAGCTGGTGGCTTTCGGGGCGGCCCGTGCCGCCGGGGCCGTGAACCCGCAGGTGGTAGTTGCGGTGGGCAACGAGGGGCGCGGAATCAAGAACCCGTGCGGTCGCTGCCGCCAGGTGATGGCGGATAACTACCCGCAGTTGCGGGTCATCGTCGATACCCCGAACGGGCCGCGCAGCGTCAGCGCTCGAGAGCTGCTGCCGTTGTCATTCGATTGGCTAGCGGAGCAAGCCTGAGTTCCTGAGGCCAGGTTCAGCGCGCGAGGCCGGTCAACGGGGAAGTGAGCACTACCCGATTGCCGTCGGGATCCTGTAGCTGCAGGATTCGCCCCCCGCCGCCAGGCTGCGGGCCGTGATGCTCGATCCCCGATTCCAGCAGCCGCGACGCCTGGGTGTCGAGATCGGCAACTTCCAGGACCAGGGTGCTGTGCCCGGCGCGTTCGGGTTCGCAGTACACCTGGACGCCGTAGCCCGGGGCCAGGTGCCATTCGAGCAATCCGTCCATGGGCCGCCGATCCGGGGATCTGCCAAAGAGCCGGGCATACCAGAGCTCGGCGCGGGCCACCTCCGATACCGTGCAATTGCCGAGCATTCCCGTGAACATCTGGCTCGCCCCTCACGCCGTCTGGTCTTGGTGTGTGGCACCATTTGACCACCGGGGTGCGCCCGGTTCAAGGACTTCTGCGGATCGAGGGCAAATTATCGGTGCGGGGTCTACAGCACTGGCTGGCCGAGGAACGCGGCGAGCCGGTCCAGGGCCGGCGCCTCGTCGCTGACCGGCTGCGGGGGAACGAAGCGTCCGGAGCGCGGAGAATCAGCGAGCTGCCCGCTGGCTTGGGCCAGATCCCAGAGGCGGGCGAGCAAATCATAGCTGATGGGCGGGCGAAGGCGTCGGCAGGATCCTTGCCCAGCACATCGGCATCGCCAGAGGGCGGGCGCTTCCCGGACAGCATGGCGGCGAAGACCAGATTCATGCCCGCCACATGTCCGAGCAGCTTGCGCACCGTCCAATCGCTGCACGGTGTGGGAGCGTTCCGCTGCTGGGCTGCAACGAGTGCTCCAAAGAAGCGAGCATGGTCCGGGATTCCTTGTCCGTGATGGTTCTCGTCTCTTGCCCCGATCCCAGGCCGGGTCCATGGCCTGACGCGGCCAGCAGGTTTTGCAGACGCGGGGCGAACTGGACTTCATGCTCGGGGGCGTTCAGCTCGTAGATCGGCAAGTTCAGCTGTTGCGCAGCGGGGATCGACTGGATGTGCTCCCAGCCATCGTGCAGGGTTTGGGCCCAGGTCGCCCCGGGGCCGGTTCGTCCGGTCCCGCCATGACGAGCGCGGATTCGCGGATGCCAGCCGGCACCGCCTGCAACCAGCTGCTGTTGGAGGAGCGGCCCTGGTCGCCACGCACGCTGATCAGCCACCCGTCATCCGGCTGTGCCTGGAGCAGCGCGGCAACGCTGGCTCCTTCGCTCTCCGGCTCGGCTGACGCCGGGCCCGCGAACATCTCCATGGTGCTCATCGTGTGATTTCGTGAAATGCCAGTGGGTATTCAGCTCGCATACAACATTAGAGCTAAGGTTCAAGGTAAAGGCTCGCCGTGCAAGAGCCCAAAAACCGGGATCTTTTGCTTCGGCCGATAACCTTGAAATGAGCCTATAGCTCAAAGAATTTGGTGTATCGAACGGGAAGTGTGGTTGACCCATCGTGAGCGAGGAACAGGGAAATAAGCACCGCGGGGCGGGAATGCTCAAGGAGCCTCGTCCGGTGGGTCCAACTGGCAAGCCATTGACAGATTTCCCGGTGCCAGCACCGTTGCCTTCGCACGGCCCAGCACGCGTGATCGCCATGGTTAACCAGAAGGGTGGCGTCGGCAAGACCACCTCCACCATCAATCTGGCCGCCGCGCTCGCCGAGTACGGCCGCAAGGTGCTGCTGGTGGACTTCGACCCGCAGGGCGCTCTGTCTGCCGGATTTGGCACCAACCCGCATGAAATGGACATCACCGTCTACAACGTGCTGATGGATCGCCAGGTGAAAATCACGGACGCGATCTTGCATACCGATGTGGAAAACATCGACCTGCTGCCGGCAAACATCGACCTGTCGGCCGCTGAAGTGCAACTGGTCAACGAAGTCGCGCGCGAGCAGGTGCTCGAGCGGGCGCTGCGCCACGTCATCGACGACTATGACGTAGTGCTGATCGATTGCCAGCCATCGCTGGGCCTGCTGACCATCAATGCGCTGACTGCCGCCCATGGCGTGATCATCCCGCTGACTGCAGAATTCTTCGCCCTGCGTGCTGTGGCCCTGCTGATGGAGACCATCGACAAGGTCAAGGACCGGCTGAACCAGGTCTTGGAGCTCGACGGCGTAGTGGCCACCATGTACGACGCGCGCACCTTGCACAGCCGCGAAGTGATTACCCGCCTGGACGAGGCCTTCGGCGACAAGCTCTTTGAAACGGTGATCAAGCGAACCATCAAGTTCGCTGATGCCAACGTGGCTGCGGAGCCGATTACCAGCTATGCGGCCAACCACCCCGGTGCCGAGGCCTACCGCAATCTGGCGCGCGAATTGATTTGGCGCGGTGGCGCCCCGTAATGAGCACCACGCTCACCGAGCAAACCGCCAACGATTCCCCACCGCCAGCTGAGACTGAGCAGGAATCGTCTGGCGGTTTTCGCCTTGCCCTGGAGAATTTTAATGGGCCCTTCGACCTCCTGCTGCACCTGATCACCCAGCGCGAACTGGACATCACCGAGGTGGCGCTGGCCGAAGTGACCGACGAATTCATCGCCTACCTGCGCGAGCTCCAGGCCAGCATGGCCGAAGGCAATGACGGGATGAAGGTCCTGGATGAGACCACCGAATTCCTGGTGGTCGCCTCCACGCTGCTTGATCTGAAGGCGGCGCGATTGCTGCCCCGCGGCGAAATGGCCGACGAGGAGGACTTCGAGCTGCTGGAGGCCCGCGATCTGCTCTTTGCCCGGTTGCTGCAGTACAAGGCCTTTAAGCAGGCCGCGGAATTCCTTGGCGAACGCTATGAGATCGAAGGCTCGCGCCATCCTCGCGAGGTATCGCTGGAGCCCGAGTTCGCTTCGTTGCTCCCCGAGTTGGTTTTCACCATCGGACCCGACGCCTTGGCGGCGCTGGCTGCCAAGGCCCTGGCACCTAAGGCCGAGCCGATCACCGAAGTGGGGATCGGGCACCTGCATGGGGCTAACGTCACCATCGCCGAGGAAGCCGAGGCCATCACCGCGCTGCTCCAGGCGCGCGGCCCGCTGGACTTCCGCGAGGTGGTTGCTGACGCTTCAGCGCATCTGGTGGTCGTGGTGCGTTTTCTGGCATTGTTGGAGATGTTCAGGCAGCGTGCGATTAGCTTTGAGCAAGAGGATCCGCTCGGCCCGCTGCGGATCAGCCTGGCTTCGGAGTCTTCCTTCGATGCCGAAGCGGTGCAAGACGAGTATGAGGGAAGCGGGGGTGAGGTGAATCATGAGTGAGATTGCACCCATTGACCAGCTGCCAGGAGGCCTGGAATCGGGCCTCGAAGCGGTGCTGATGGTCGCTGATATCCCCGTCAGTTCGGCGCGTTTGGCCGAAATCTTCCAGGTGCCTACGGCGCGAGTTGCCGAAGCTTTGGAGAAACTGGCAACCGAGTATGATGGAAAGGATCGCCCGCGCGGATTTGAACTGCGTCGTGTCGCCTCCGGGTGGCGTTTCTATACGCGCAGCGATTACGCCGATTTCGTCTCCAGCTTTGTGCTCGACGGGCAGAGCGCGCGCTTGTCGCAGGCCGCCTTGGAAACCCTGGCTGTCATCGCCTACCGTCAGCCGGTCTCGCGTGGACGTATTTCGGCGATTCGAGGTGTGAACGTCGATTCTGTGGTGCGCACATTGCTCACCCGCGGATTGATCACGGAGTATCCGGAAACTGGTGATGGCGGTGCCACGCTGTACCAGAGCACCGAATACTTCCTGGAACGACTGGGATTGGGCTCGCTAGATGAGTTGCCTGCGCTATCCCCGTATCTTCCTGGGGTGGCCGATCTTGAATCGCTCGATTCGGCAACCTACGACGACTAAGTAGCAGCCAGCTGGCGGCTACAACGGACTAAGCACGCGTGGAGCCCCCCATCGATGGGCCCGCGCAGTGAAACGCAACAGCAAGGGACACAGCGAAGCATGAGCAGGGGATCTTCCTCCGGCCGCACACCACGCGGCAACAATTCCAACTTCGGCGGCAAGCCGGCAGGCGGCCGCGGCAAGCAGCAGGGCGGCAAGTCCTTCGGCGAGAAGCCATATGACAGGACCGCGAAGCCAGGAGCCAAGTCGGGTTCGGCCAAGTCGAACTCGGCCAAGCGCAACACCTCAGCAGTACGCAAGAACTCCGAACGCGCCTTCGGCAAGGAACGCTTCGGAAATTCGGTGCCGACCAATTACGCCCGTCCAACCCAGCGCGCACGCGCCCAGGCTCGCGCTGAGAACCAGGCGACTCGCGAGGCCAACGGCGAAATGCAGGACGGCATCCGCCTGCAAAAGGCCATGGCCAACGCCGGTGTCGCTTCGCGACGCGTCTGCGAAGAGATGATCCTCGAAGGCCGCGTCGAGGTCAACGGCAGCCTCGTGGTCGAGCTGGGAACCCGCGTGGACCCGGCCAAGGATTCCATCCACGTCGACGGCATGCGCATCCAGATGAACCAGGCCAACCGCTACTACGTGTTCAACAAGCCGAAGCACGTGATGTGCACGATGGATGACCCGGAAGGCCGTCGCACCATCGCCGACTACTTCAAGAACGAGCACCACTCCCAGCGCCTGTTCCACGTCGGACGCCTGGACTACAAGACCGAGGGCGTGCTGATCCTGACCAACGACGGCGAGCTGGCCAACCGCCTGCAGCACCCGAAGTACGAAGTGCCCAAGACCTACCTGGTGCAGATCCCAGGCCCGCTGCCACGTGCAGTGAGCAACCAGCTGCGCGAAGGCATCAAGCTCGAAGACGGCTGGATCAAGGTCGATGACCTGAAGATCATCGCCACCACCCCGAAGAACGTCATGGTCGAGGTGACCCTGCACTCGGGCCGCAACCGCATCGTGCGCCGCATGTTCGACGCCGTCGGACACCCGGTCCAGCGCCTGGTGCGCGTCGCCGTGGGACCGATCCAGCTGGGCGACCAGAAGCAGGGCACCATCCGCTCCCTGGGCAACCAGGAAGTCGGGCACCTGATGGCCATGGTGGGGATGTAACCCATGCTGTCCTCTCACCTTGCCGGCCCGGTTCTGGTCATCGGCACCGGGCTGCTGGGCACCTCGGTGGGACTGGGCCTGCGCGCCAAAGGCGTGCCGGTCTACCTGAGCGATGTCTCGCCGACCGCCGCCGGCGTAGCGCAAGACATCGGAGCCGGCGTGCTGCTCGAGCAGCGCGCTATCGCCCCGGAACTCGTCGTCATCGGCGCGCCACCGGATGTCACCGCAAGCCTGGCGTCTGACGCGCTGTTGGCGTATCCCAATGCCACCGTGGTGGACATCGCCAGCGTGAAGGGCTCGATCCTTTCCGCGGTCCTGGCAGATGAGCGGCTGCGCCCGGCCGAGACCGCCCGCTATGTGGGCACCCACCCCATGGCAGGACGCGAAAAGTCGGGCCCGGCCGCAGCACGCGGCGAGCTGTTCACCTCCATGCCATGGGTGATTTGCGCTCACGAGGGGGCAGACCCGGCCCGCGTGAAGGTCGCCGAATCCCTGGCGATCGACCTTGGTGCCACCATGCATCGGATGTCGGCCACCGAACATGACCAGTCCGTGGCCTTGATCAGCCACTTCCCGCAGGCCGCCAGCTCGATGATCGCCTCGCGGCTGCTGAATGCCGAGGCTCATCAGCTGGCATTGGCGGGCAACGGGCTGCGGGATACCACGCGTATCGCGGCCAGCGACGAGAAGCTCTGGATCCAGATTTTCTCGCACAACGCCCAGGCGCTGGTGCCAATCTTGAGCGGGATGAAAGAAGACCTGGACCGGTTGATCAAGACCTTGAGCAACCCGCAGGGCCCTGGCGCGCTGCTGGACCTCTCGCAGCTGATGACCGAGGGCAACGCCGGCAAGGCGCGCATTCCGGGCAAGCATGGCGCCCCGCCTCAAGCCTTCGCGCTGGTCACGGTTCTGGTCGACGACCGACCGGGACAGATCGCGCAACTGCTGGCCGACATCGGCGAGGCCGGCATTAATATTGAAGATTTGCGCATGGAGCACTCTGCCGGCCACCAGGTCGGCATGGTGGATGTTTCGGTGGTCCCCGGACGCCGCGACGAACTGATTAACGTATTGACTACGAACGGATGGAAAGTAGCCCAGTGAGCACCTTGAACAACGACCAGCTCGTCATTGCCATCGACGGCCCCAGCGGCTCTGGCAAGTCTTCGGTCTCCAAGGCCGTCGCCCGGGAATTGGGTGCTGCCTACCTCGATACCGGGGCGATGTACCGTGCCATTACCTACTCGGTGCTCGCCGACGGAACCGACCTGGCAGACGCCAGCGCGATCGCCCAGGCCGTGCGCGATGCCCAGCTGGAGATCTCGGTGGACCCGGACGCCGAATTGGTGGAGATCGGCGGCGTCGATGTCACCAGCGCCATCCGCGAACCGCGCATCTCCGAGCAGGTTTCAACCGTGGCCACCAACCTGGAGGCCCGCGCCGAACTGGTGCGCCGACAGCAGGACATCATCAAGGCCAACGCACGCATCGTGGCCGAAGGCCGCGACATCACCACCGTGGTGGCCCCGGACGCCGATGCCCGCATCCTGCTGACCGCTTCGGAAGAAGCGCGTTTGCGCCGCCGTGGCCTGCAGCTCGGCGGCACCCAGAACGACTCGCAGCTGGCCAACCAGGTGCTGGCCCGCGATGCCAAGGATTCCACCGTGGTGAACTTCACCCAGGCCGCCGATGGCGTGATGACCGTGGATTCCTCAGACTTGGATTTCGAGCAAACCATCAAGGCCGTGCTTGACGCAATCAGCACTGCAACGAAAAACTAGCCACAAGCTGGTGCCCATCCTCGGCGAGAGCCGATGAAGATTACGATCGCTGTGAAGGGAAAATCATGAGCGAGAACAACTCCACCCACGACGAGGAATACATCCCCGTTGGAGACGACGATATCGCCGAGCGCCTGGCCGAACTGAGCGAGGAAGAAGCCGCCATTCGCGCGCAGGCTCTGCTCAGCGGACTGGAAGACTACGAGCTGGATGAGGAAGACTCGGCCCTGCTCGCAGGTTTGGATGACTTTGATGACGACGACGCCGATGTGGTCATTCCACCCGTGCTCGCCGTGATCGGGCGCCCCAACGTGGGCAAGTCCACCCTGGTCAACCGCATCCTGGGCCGCCGCGAAGCCGTGGTTGAAGACACCCCGGGTGTCACCCGCGACCGCGTGTCCTACTCCGCCGAGTGGATGGGCCGCCCCTTCACCATCGTTGATACCGGCGGCTGGGAGCACGACGCCAAGGGCATCCATGCCTCCGTGGCCGACCAGGCGGAGATCGCGGCAGACGTCGCCGACGCCATCCTCTTTGTCGTGGACTCGCACGTTGGCGCCACCGCCACCGACGAGGCCGTGGTGAAGATGCTGCGCAAGAAGGGCAAGCCGGTCTTCCTCGTGGCCAACAAGGTCGATGACTTCAACCAGGAAGCCGAAGCCGCCGTGCTCTGGGGCCTGGGCTTCGGCCAGCCTTGGCCGGTCTCGGCTCTGCACGGCCGCGGCACCGCGGACCTGCTCGATGCTGTCATGGAGAAGCTGCCTGAGCACTCGGCATTCGGCGGCCTGATTCCATCTGGCGGTCCTCGCCGTATCGCCCTGATCGGGCGCCCGAACGTGGGCAAGTCCTCGCTGTTGAACAAGCTGGCTGGTTCCGAGCGCGTCGTGGTCGACGACTACGCTGGCACCACCCGCGACCCGGTGGATGAGCTGATCGAACTCGGCGGAAATGTCTGGCGCTTTGTTGATACCGCCGGTATCCGCCGCCGCCAGCATATGGCCGTGGGGTCCGACTACTACGCATCACTGCGCACCCAGAGCGCACTGGAAAAGGCCGAAGTGGCCGTCATCCTGCTGGCCGCGAATGAAGTGGTTTCCGAGCAGGACGTGCGGATCATCCAGTTGGCCATTGAAGCCGGACGCGCCATGGTGATTGTCTATAACAAGTGGGATGAAGTCGACGAAGATCGTCGCTACTACCTGGACCAGGAGATCGAGCGCGACCTCGCGCACATCGAATGGGCGCCACGAGTGAATATTTCGGCCAAGACCGGATGGCACAAGGACAAGCTGGTTCCCGCGCTGAACACCGCGCTGGACTCGTGGGATAAGCGCATTCCCACCGGCAAGCTCAACGCCTTCCTCGGCGAACTCGTCGCCGCGCACCCGCACCCGGTGCGCGGCGGCAAGCAGCCACGTATCCTCTTCGGCACCCAGGCATCGGCTCGTCCGCCACGCTTCGTGCTGTTCACCACCGGCTTCCTGGATCCTGGCTACCGCCGATTCATCACCCGCCGACTGCGTGAGACCTTTGGATTCGAGGGCACTCCGATCGAAGTTTCCATGCGAATCCGTGAACGCCGCGGACGTAAGCGCTAGAGTTCGAAATTAGCCCTTCACTTGGTGTAGGGTAATAGAGGAGCTTTTGCAGACGGCACCCTTGGTTCTCACGACTTGGGGATAACGGCTGCGGAGGCATCGGGCTATGGCGCAGCTTGGTAGCGCGCCTCACTGGGGGTGAGGAGGCCGTGGGTTCAAATCCCGCTAGCCCGACCAGCTCGCGCAACCCCGTCGAGAACACTCTCGGCGGGGTTTCGTGCTACCCAGGACAAGTTCGGAAGGGCGCCCGATGCATCGTCGGTTCTACCAGGTAGATGTTTTCAGCAGCACCGCCTACAAGGGCAATCCACTGGGTGTGGTGCTCGATGGCCAAGAACTGGACACGCCGGCGATGCAGGACTATTCACTGTGGTCCAATCTCTCCGAAGTCACCTACGTTCTTCCTGCCACGGATCCGAAAGCGGACTTCAGATTCCGTATTTTCGCGCGGCAGCATGAGTACCGTTTTGCAGGCCATCCTGCTCTGGGCACCGCCCGCGCGTGGCTGGAAGCCGGGGGAGTGCCGCGAGATCCGCGCCAACTCATTGTTGAATGCGGCGCAGGGTTGGTGCCGATCAACATCGATCAGGACATGCTCTCCTTCGCCTCGCCAGCGCCCGTGCGCAGCGGACCGATCGATGCTGACGAACTGGCGGAAATGCTGGAGATCCTTGATATCGAACCAACTGCAATGATCGATGCCCAATGGGTCGACAACGGGCCGGGATGGGCAGCGATCCTCCTGGAGAACTCGGAACGGGTGCTGGACATTGTTCCCAAGATTCCGCAGCGCCCGGGCCGATGGAAAATCGGCGTGATCGGCGCCCTGCCGTTAGGGCGGTGGCCAGAAAAATTCGAAGTCCGGGCGCTGACCATCGAGGACGGGGCCTTGCGTGAGGACCCCGTGACCGGCAGCCTGAACGGTGCCGCAGCGCAATGGCTGATCGATGCAGGGTATGCAACCGCGCCTTGGACAAACCACCAGGGAACCGCTGTCGGGCGTGACGGGCAGGTGCACATGAATCTTGTCGATGACCAGCTATGGGTCGGCGGGACGAGTGCAATATTGATCAAGGGAACCATCGAGCTCTAGGTGAAGGAAATCTTGCGAGTACCAGCTAACCGGCTTAGTCTTGAGAAATGGGCACGATAATTTCCGGGATCTATTTCCTCTAGGCAGCAGGCGATTGCTCGCCGCTTCTTCTCCCTATACTCTTTTGCATCGTTGTGATGCCCGATAATCGCCGCCTTTCGGAACTTCTGCGAGAAAGCCGCCCGGCGATAGGCAGGAAAATCCCATGACCCAATTCCATGACCAGCGCCGTTCGTCGCCTGAAAATCGTGAAAGTGCCCCTGACTATATTTGCTTGCTGGACGACATCAGTGTCAGCTTCGCAGATCGTGACGTGCTCGTGCACTGCGACTTGACTATTTCCGGGCGGGAACGCCTGGCAGTGCTCGGCGATAACGGTTCGGGCAAGTCCACGCTGATGCGGGTGATCGCCGGGACACTGGAAGCCGACGGCGGCCAGCGGCACATGAATGCTCCGGGTGGCGTAGCTTATGCGGCGCAGAATCCTCGGTTTGCCGCCAGGATGAGTATTCAGCAGGTAATCGATTCCTATCATGCTCGCTTCCGAGAGCTGGAGAACCTGATGCGCATCATCAGTGGCAAGCTTCAAGCAGCTGAGGGTGCGGCAGCTGAGCGCCTCATGGCCCAGCTGCAACAGGTCACCGACATTTACGAAGCCGCCGACGGCTATACACTGGCCCAGCGACTGGACAGCGCGCTGCAGCAACTGGGGCTGGGGGAGATGGACCGAGAGGCTGATGTCTCGCGGCTCTCCGGCGGCCAGCGGTCACGACTCGCCTTGGCATGTGTACTGTGTTCCGGAACGCAACTATTGCTGCTCGATGAACCGACCAACGACCTGGATGAAGCTGCTTTGGCTTGGCTGGAGAGAAGCGTGGACAAGCATCGTGGCGCCTTGGTTCTCATCACGCACGACCGCATGTTCCTCAAACGCTTTGCGCGATCAATCCTCGAAGTCCACGACGGGCAATTGGGCAGATACGGCAATGGCTATGACGGCTACCTCCATTCCAAGGAGCAGGAGCGGGCAGCCGCTGTGGAAGCCTACGACCTGTGGCTGGCAGAGATGGAGCATTCCAAGAAACTAATCGAGAAGAACGCCGCGAGGGTCGCGGCCATTCCCCGAAAAATGGAGATGGCCGGTTTTGGGCACGGAAATTTTCGTTCGCGTGAACGCAGCCATGGATCTACCTCCAAGATCCGCCAAGCCAAGTCCCGGATGGAAGAGCTAGAGTCTGATCCAGCGCCAAAGCCTGCCACGGAACTTGAGTTTTCCCTGCCCGCTGGCGCAGCGCTTCATGACTCGGCGGAGACCTTGATCCTCGTCCAGAACGCCCGGCGCGAGCAATCTCCAACGCTCAGCACGGGATCCTTCGAGGTCAAACTCGGCGAACGATGGCTGGTCACCGGCCCTAACGGTGCCGGTAAAAGCTCACTGCTCAAGATGCTCTCTGGCGAGCTGGACCATGAAGAAGGCATCATTCAGCGAGCATCAGATGTGCGTTGCGCTTGGTTGCGGCAAGATCTTGGCGAGGTGACGGGCGATAGCCTGATTGAAGCCTTCGCGCTGGCAACTGATCAATATGTTGATGACGCTGCCGAAGTCCTGGCCAAGCTGGGGCTATTTGCGCCCGAAGACTTCTTGAGGCATCCGCTGGCGCTTTCGGTAGGGCAACGCCGCAGGCTCGAACTGGCCATTGCGGTGAGTTCGCAAGCGCATGTGCTGTTCCTCGATGAGCCAACTAACCATATCTCGCCGGCGCTGGTTGAACAGCTTGAAGACGCGCTGGAGGATTTCCCCGGAACCGTGATCACAGTGAGCCATGACCGCAGATGGCAACAGAAACTGAAGGAGCATCCGGGCCTGCAACGTTTGCATGTGCGTGAAGGGACAGTCCAGGTCGTGCGCTAGTTCACCCGAGTCGTTCTTCTGCATTCATGCAGAGGCGAAGCGGAGCACAGCCCGTTGTCGGCAACAGTGCCCCGGCAATCATCGATGGTTGCCGGGGCTTTTTGCGCCCTGAATTGGCGGATATCTGCTGCACCACCAGTCGCCTTGTGCCTGAGCTCACAGATTGCATATGATTTGAGTGCGATAAAAGATTACAGTGTTCGTTTATAGAATTTTGATTCAGAAGTCTGGATGCACTGTTAGAGAATTAGGGAATGGAACAATGCAGTTTCACCACAACGGATATGTATCCGCTGATCCACGCGTTCAGCCCGCCGCCGGTACGGGGTTGGGCCGACCCACCGAGCTGCCGGAACAGATGGACGTGCTGATTGTCGGCACTGGTCCTGCAGGCATCATTGCTGCAGCCCAACTCTCACAGTTCCCTCAAGTTCACACCCGGATTATTGACCGACGAGCCGGACGTCTGGAGATCGGGCAAGCTGACGGCATCCAGTGCCGAACGGTGGAGACCTTTCAGGCTTTCGGCTTTGCCGAGCGCATCATCTCGGAGGCCTACGTCATCAGGGAGACCACCTTCTGGAATCCGGATCCGCAGAATCCCGATCGTATTATCCGCACCGATCGAACCCCGGATGATCCCACTGGCGTCAGCGAATTCCCGCACCTTGTTGTCAATCAAGCCCGCGTGATTGATTACTTCGCCGAGTATGCTTACAACTCTCCAACACGCCTTGCTCCAGACTTCGGCTGGGATTTCCAGGGTCTAGTGGTGGAGGAAAACCATGAATACCCGGTGAGGGTAACCCTGCTGGGCTGCGGCGACGATAATCAGGGTCTTGAGCGGGTCGTGCGTGCCAAATATGTTGTTGGCGCCGACGGGGCACGCAGCAACGTCCGCCGTTCCATCGGAACCAAGCTGTCTGGCGACAAGGCGAATCACGCATGGGGAGTGATGGACACTTTGGCGCTCACGGATTTCCCCGACGTGCGCGCCAAATGCGCGATCCACTCACAGGCCGGATCAATTCTGCTGATCCCTCGCGAGGGGGGCCAGCTCTTCCGGCTCTACGTTGATCTGGGTGAAGTGCCCGAGAACGACAACGGCAAAGTTCGCCAGACACCGCTGCAAGAAATCATCGAACGCGCCAAGGCGATCCTCAACCCATACTCCCTGGACGTGAAGGACGTGGCGTGGCATAGCGTCTACGAGGTCGGGCACCGTTTGGCAGATCGCTTCGACGACGTAGCTGTCGAAGAGATCGGCAAGCGCGATCCACGAGTATTCATCACCGGCGATGCCTGCCACACCCACTCCGCCAAGGCAGGCCAGGGGATGAACGTTTCCATGCAGGACGGTTTTAACCTGGCATGGAAGCTCGGGTACGTCTTGTCCGGCCAAGCCCCGCAGAGCCTGTTGCGTACCTATTCGGCCGAACGAAAAGTCATCGCCAAGGACCTTATCGATTTTGACAAGCAATGGTCTTCGATCATGGCCGCAACGCCCGAGGCCTTGGAAGGACAAGAAGGCGTCGCGCAGTTCTACGTGCGCACCGCTGAATTCCCGGCTGGATTCATGACCGAATACGCTGCCTCTGAACTCACCGCCGACCAAGTGCATCAGGGCCTGGCTGCCGGCTTCCCGATTGGAAAGCGGTTCAAGTCTGCGGAAGTCATGCGGATTGCGGACGCGAATCCCAAGCATTTGGGACACCACCACCGCGCTGATGGCCGTTACCGAATCTACGTCTTTGCAGACCAGAGCCACGTCGGCGAAGCGGGCAAAGTCGCGTCGCTGGCCCAATGGCTTTTGGAATCTAGTGAATCGCCGGTCAACCGCTTCACGCCGAAGGGGGCAGACCTTGACGCCCTCTTCGACGTGAAAGTCATCTATCAGCAGGACTATACGACCATCAACGTCAACGAAGCGCCAAAAATCTTCCGCCCCAATGTGGGCGCATTCGGTTTGGCGGACTACGAGAAGGTCTATACGGTTTTGGAATCGTCCGATATTTTCGATGATCGCCAGATCTCGCGCGATGGCGCCATCGTCATCGTCCGACCAGATATGTACGTAGCCAATGTTCTACCACTGAACGCGACAGCGGAGCTGGCTCGATTCTTTGACGGAGTCTTGGTCGCGCAGAACTAAGTCACGCTGGAAGAGCACCGTTGGGGCGCAGTTGAGAACGAAGCGCCTCAACGGAATTCTGGTCTGCCAGCAATGGAATATTTTCCGGGCATCAGAAGTTGGAAGCAGTGACAGATGAATTGATCCGAGCACAAGGGTGAAACCATGAGCCAAGAATTTAGTTTTGACCTTCAGCAGGTTGTTGAGTCGGACTTGGTGTGCACCGACGGAGTCTGCTTTGTTCCGTCTAGCGGAGCTTCATCTGTTCAAGAAGATACTCTCGCAACACCATCGCGTGATTAGCCTGTTCATTGCGCGCCGCAAAAACCAAGGTGATCGTAGGGAACTGCTCAGCTAGTTCCAGGAACTCGTCGACGCCTGCGTTCTGATTCAGCTCGTCCTTGTACTGTTCGGCGAACTGCTCAAACCTATCTGGGTCGTGGTTCCATGCCTTCCGCAACTCGGAACTGGGGGCCAAGGATTTGGCCCACTGATCAAGCTCGAGCGCGGCTTTGGTTAGCCCGCGAGGCCACAGGCGGTCCACCAGTATTCGGTACCCGTCGTCTTCACTGGGCTCCGCGTAAGCACGCTTAATCAGAATTTCTGTCATTGTCCACCTGCAGGATAGTGATCATGGCTTCCACGGACACCCGATTCAGCGAATGGTCGATGTTATAGCGACGGTCGCATCAATGGTCGTTCACCAGCAGCCGTGGCGTCAAGAAATCCGCGCACCGGAAATTATCGATACTTCTGTTATCACTTGGGTGGTGAGTAGGCTAATCTGTAGATAGTTTGGTATTGCATACTATGCCGAATTTGAACACAAGGTCGTCGCGCACGAGCCGTTAGCAAGATTTTCTGGAGGATCCCAAATGTCGGAACATGGGCCGGTTGACCCAAATAACGAGTCTGCCTCCGAGACGACCAATATTGCTCTACCTTCAATGAACAAGGCTACAGAGCCTTCGGTGATTTACACGTTGAGCGAGGATGAGAAGAATGCGGTACGCGCACTTCCATCGGGCTCTGCTTTGCTCATTGCCCACTCGGGGCCAAACAAGGGAGCCCGCTTCCTGCTGGACACCGATGAGAGCATTGCCGGGCGTCATCCTAATGCAGATATTTTCTTGGATGATGTCACGGTATCGCGTCGCCATGCGAAGTTCACCAGGACGGGTGAAAACTTCTTGCTCAGCGACATCGGCTCGCTCAATGGCACATACATCAATGGCGACCGTATTGACGAAATCCAATTGAATAGCGGAGTCCAAGTGCAGATTGGCAAGTTCCGCCTGAATTTCTACCAGAGCGTGCCGAACCTTTAAACTGGTAGGGCTCTAGATTTCCGCCGACGGCCTGTCCGTCGAGATATTTTTACTTCCGAGGTGCAGACCCTTTGCCGATCTTTGACGCAGCCCGTAGCCCACGACTCGAGGCAGCACGTCGCGAGACTGTCCGGCACACAGCGCTGAATATCGGCGAAGTGCTCTCGGAGCTAAAGGATGAATTCCCACGGGCCACGGCATCCAAGATCCGTTTTCTGGAGGACAAGGGACTGATCATCCCGCAGCGGACCTCCGCCGGCTACCGCAAATACACTGCTTCCGATGTCAGCCGTCTTCGCTTCATCCTCTCAGTGCAGCGCGACCAATATCTGCCTCTGAAGGTCATCAAAGACCACTTGGACGCTGTTGACCGAGGCGAAGCTCCAGAAGCTCTGCCCGGGGGAGCGCCAGCCGCTCCACAACTGGTCAATAGCGACATGGCCGAAGCCGTGGAGAGCAAGACCCGTCTGGTCTCCCTGGCCGAGCTGCAAGGACTCTCCGGCGCCAGCGAAGAACTCGTCGACGAGTTGCTGAAGTTTGGCCTCATCGAATCACAAGGAGGCTTGTTCGATTCGAATTGCATCAAGGTGACTAAATCCGCCGTGCAGCTGGCCAATCACGGTGTGGAGCCAAGGCACCTGCGCCAGTTCCGTACTGCAGCTGATCGCGAATTTTCACTGATTGAATCGATCATTGGCAATGACTTGAAGAAGCCGGAAGTTTCAGCCCGTGCACGGGCGGCGGAAGAAGCGCAAGAAATTTCACGTCAATTCCTGGAAATTCACGAAGCACTCGTGCAACGTGCTATTTCACAGCTTGATCGCTAGGCTAATTTTCATCAGGCTTTTACAACTCTAGGAGGCCGGCATGCTGGAACTGGAGTTTTCCGGGATTCGTATTCAACTGCCTGCGAATCAGCCACTGCTGTTGCTTAAATATCCAGATCAGAATCTCTATCTCCCATTGTGGATCGGAGCCCCCGAAGCGTCGGCTATCGCAATGTCGGAACAGGGGCTTACCCCGCCTCGTCCAATGACTCATGATCTGATGATTAGCGTTTTTGAGGCATTGGGAGTGACGCTAGAAAGAATTGAAATCGTTTCGGTGCACAATGCTGTTTTTGTTGCCGAACTTGTCTTTTCCAACGGCAAACGTGTCGACTCCAGGTCTTCTGACGCGGTGGCTCTGGCTGTTCGGGCCAAATGCCCCATCATGTGCGCCGAAGATGTTCTGGAAGAAGCCGGAGTATCCATCGAAACTGATGGCGATGGCGAAGAAGCTCCTGAAGAGCAGCTTCGTGAGTTCCGCGAATTTTTGGACAACATTGATCCCGAAGACTTTTCTTCTTAGCCGAAGCATTGCTGAATTCAGTGAATTATCGAAGCTCATTTGGGATATTCGATTTGCGTGCGCGACACGGCTTAAAGTTAAGCTTGAAGGTCTTTGACCATTAGGTCAGATGGCCGTACCGTCAATGAATAGAGACATTAATCGGGAACTGTTTGTGTGATCATCGCTCGCATCTGCACGGTTCTAATTTAGTCGTCTATTTACTCGTTTAGGAACGTGCTGATACGCAAGGAGCAATTGGATGGAGTCACGCCAGACAGGGTCTCATTATGGGTCCGACGGTGGCAACAAGCAATCCAATACACAGGGGTTGCTCTTCACCGATGACCTGCCCGAGCTGGATGAGCATGCTGGTTACCGTGGCCCGGTTGTTTGCAAGGCTGCGGGTATCACTTACCGTCAGCTCGATTATTGGGCACGTACCGGCCTGGTTGAGCCGGCGGTTCGGGGCGCCAAGGGTTCTGGCAGCCACCGGTTGTATTCCTTCCGCGATATCCTGGTCCTGAAGGTCGTCAAGCGCCTGCTGGACACGGGAGTATCCCTGCAGCAGATCAGGGCGGCCGTACTGCATCTGCGCGAGCGCGGCGTAGAAGACCTGGCGCAGATTACATTGATGAGCGATGGTGCCTCCGTATACGAATGCACCAGTGCGGACGAAGTCATTGACCTCGTGCAAAAAGGCCAAGGAGTCTTTGGCATCGCCGTTGGACGCGTCTGGCGCGAGGTTGAAGGTTCGCTGGCGCAGCTTCCTTCGGAAAACTCCGCTGAGCAAGCCATGCCGGAAGACGAGCTCGCAGCGCGTCGTGCTGCCAAGGCCGCACGCAACGTCGGCTAATTATTCCTTATAAACGTAAATAGACTTCGGGCCGGACCACCAGATGGTGATCCGGCCCGAAGTCTATCTAGCCGAAGTTTGGCGAACGCTAGCGGTTCGAAGCTCCTGCGCTCGCCATGACTTCCTTGAGCAAGGCATCAAACTGGTTGAGCATTGGCGCAGTGGCCTTTGAAGGCCACTGGTGAACCGAATAGGCGGCACCCTGAATTTGCTGCCACTCCGGGTGTTCCGGAATTTCTGGCTTGACCATGGACTCGCCGAACATCTGGCGCATCTCGCCTAGACGGAAAGTGTGCTCCGCCGAGTCCTTGCGGACTCGGTTGGCGACCACCTTGACCGGGCCCAGCGACGGCGCGAATTCGCGTCGGAACAGGTCCAGGGCGCGTTGGGTGCGTTCGGTGCCGGCCACCGAGAAGAGGCTTGGTTCTGCTACGAGCAGCAACTGATCCGATGCGCTCCATGCCATGCGGGTCAGGCCGTTGAGCGATGGGGGGCAGTCGATCAGCACGAGCTGGTAACCGCTCGTGCGGCTAAGAATCTGGGTGAGGCGTCGAAGGTCCCTGGTGCGCAGATCCGGGCGGTCATAGATTCCGGTGTAAGCATCGCCTACGGCAACATCCAGCACTGGAATGCGGGTGCGGGACTTCTTCTCTGCTGCCTTGGACTGCCACGCGCTGGCGACTACCTGATCTTGCAGGCGGGCACGACGAGCATTCTTGAGCATTTGCCCAATTGGCTGTTTTCCGTTTGCCCGAACTCCGAGGCCAGTGCTGGCATCCGCATGGGGATCCAAGTCAATGACGAGAGTCGGAATGCCGGCGGCAAGTGCTGCTGAAGCCAGGCCGAGCGTTACGGAGGTTTTTCCCACGCCACCCTTGAGGCTGCTGATGCTCACTACGTGCACGGACCAGACCACGCCTTTCACTGTTCGCTAATTTAACGTCCCACCGAATATTTAGTCTCTCATCATCATAGTGTGCCGAAGCCCATTTCCCCGACTTTGCAACGTCAGTTTTTGGCTATGGATCCAACTTAGTGATTAAAAGATCATCCTCATCAAATATTTCTTGTGGTCTGACCACATGGCGAAATGTTTGGACGTTCAGCACGACGTCGATGTAGTGTGTTTCACAGAAGTGGCAAAGCTGTTACTTTTCGAGACCCGACAGGCTGTTGATGTCTCACGTCGGACCAGGGGATTCCATCCCCGTCTGAGCACAATCAACCTGTACTGATTCGATGTAGGGAAACTATGTTTGAAAAAATCTTGGTCGCCAACCGCGGTGAGATTGCAATTCGCGCTTTCCGAGCCAGCTACGAGCTAGGCGCAAAGACCGTTGCCGTCTACCCACACGAGGATCGAAATTCGATTCACCGCCAGAAGGCCGCAGAGGCCTACCAGATTGGCGAAGAGGGCCACCCGGTCCGCGCCTACCTGGATATCGACGAGATCATCCGCGTTGCCAAGGAAGCCGGCGCCGATGCAATCTACCCTGGCTATGGATTCATGTCCGAAAATCCCGATCTCGCTCGCGCCGCTGCGGCTGAAGGCATCAAGTTCATTGGTCCAAAGGCGGACGTACTTGAACTGGCCGGCAACAAGGTCGCGGCGCTGAAGGCAGCCCGCGAAGCCGGCATTCCAGTGCTCGAATCCTCCGCGCCAAGCGACGATGTAGATTTCCTGATCGCCGAAGCTGACCGAATCGGCTTCCCGATCTTCGTCAAGGCAGTTGCCGGCGGCGGCGGACGCGGCATGCGCCGTGTCGACAAGCGCGAGGACCTGCCGGAGCTGATGGGTGCGGCCATGCGTGAAGCAGGCACCGCTTTCGGCGATCCAACGGTCTTCCTGGAGCAGGCAGTGCTCCGCCCTCGCCACATCGAGGTCCAGATCCTGGCCGATGAACATGGAAACATCGTTCACCTCCACGAGCGCGACTGCTCGCTGCAGCGTCGCCACCAGAAGGTCGTCGAGATCGCTCCAGCGCCAAACCTGGATGACTCCATTCGCCAGGCGCTGTTCCGCGACGCGGTGAAGTTCGCCAAAACCCTGGGCTACCAGAACGCGGGAACGGTCGAGTTCCTCGTAGACACCGTGGGCGAACGTGCCGGCCAGCACGTGTTCATCGAAATGAACCCGCGCATCCAGGTCGAGCACACGGTGACCGAAGAAGTCACCGACATCGACTTGGTGCAGGCGCAGATGCGCATTGCCGCTGGCGAGTCGCTGGCGGATCTGGGCATCACCCAGGACAGCGTGCAGGTCCGCGGCTGGGCCCTGCAGTCGCGCATCACTACCGAGGATCCTGCCAATGGCTTCCGCCCGGACGTGGGAACCATTACCGTGTACCGCTCGGCCGGCGGTTCGGGCGTGCGCCTGGACGGCGGCACCATCTACACCGGCGCCGAGGTCTCCCCGCACTTCGACTCGATGCTGGTCAAGCTCACCTGCCGCGGCCGTGACTACAAGACCGCGGTAGCACGCGCGCGTCGTGCGCTGGCAGAATTCCGTGTTCGCGGTGTGGCCACCAATATCCCGTTCATCCAGAACGTGCTGGGCGACCCGCAGTTCCTGGCCGGCGACGTTGCCACCGACTTCATCGACGCGCGCCCGGACCTGCTGACCGGCAATGAGTCCCAGGACCGAGGCACCAAGGCCCTGAACTTCCTGGCTCACGTCACCGTGAACCAACCCAACGGCGAGCGTATCGAGGGCATCGACCCTCGCAAGAAACTGCCTGCCTTCCCGGGGGACAAGTCCGACGAGCCGGAGCGTTCGCCATTTGACGGTCCGTCCAAGTCGGCTGTGCCGGCTGATGGATGGCGCCAGAAGCTGCTGGAGCTCGGCCCAGAAGGATTCGCCAAGGCGCTGCGCGATTCCAAGGCCGTGGGCATCACCGACACCACCTTCCGTGACGCGCACCAGTCCCTGCTGGCTACCCGCGTGCGTACCCGAGACCTTCTGGCTGCCGCGCCGGCGTATGCGCACAGCGTGCCGCAGCTGTTCTCCATGGAGGTCTGGGGAGGTGCGACCTACGACGTTGCTCTGCGATTCCTTGGCGAAGACCCCTGGAAGCGCTTGGAGCTGCTGCGTGCCGAACTTCCGAACATCCCGCTGCAGATGCTGTTGCGCGGCCGCAACACCGTGGGCTACACCCCGTACCCAACGGAAGTCACCGACGCCTTCGTGAAGGAAGCCGCAGCGGCCGGCATCGACATCTTCCGCATCTTCGACGCGCTCAACGACGTGTCGCAGATGGCACCGGCCATCAAGGCCGTGCGGGAGACCGGCACCGCGGTGGCCGAGGTGGCACTGTGCTACACCGGCAACCTGCTGGATGCCAACGAGAAGCTGTACACGCTGGACTACTACCTGGACCTGGCGCAGCAGATTGTTGATGCTGGGGCCCACATCATCGCGATCAAGGACATGGCCGGGCTGCTGCGTCCTGCCGCGGCGACCAAGTTGGTGACCGCGTTGCGCGAACGCTTCGACCTTCCGGTGCACCTGCACACCCACGACACCTCCGGCGGCCAGCTGGCCACCTTGATGGCAGCCATCGACGCCGGTGTGGATGCTGTGGACGTGGCCAGCGCGGCAATGGCCGGGACCACCTCGCAGCCTTCTGCCTCTGCGCTGATCGCCGCACTGGAATACACCGAGCGCGATCCGGGCCTGTCATTGGATGCAGTGGCCTCGCTGGAACCGTACTGGGAAGCAGTACGCGCCCTGTACAAGCCATTCGAGTCGGGACTGCCGGCGCCAACCGGCCGTGTCTACCAGCACGAAATCCCTGGCGGCCAGCTCTCGAACCTGCGCCAGCAGGCCATCGCGCTGGGATTGGGCGAACGCTTCGAAGCCATCGAGTCGATGTACGCATCGGTGAACGCGATGCTCGGCAACGTGGTCAAGGTGACCCCTTCCTCCAAGGTGGTCGGCGACCTGGCGCTGCAGCTGGTCGGATCCGGAGTGTCCGCAGCCGACTTCGAGGCCAATCCGCAGAATTACGACATCCCGGATTCGGTGATCCAGTTCCTCTCCGGTGAACTGGGCAACCCTCCGGGCGGCTGGCCAGAGCCATTCCGCACCAAGGCGCTGCAGGGCCGTAACGTGAAGGCCCGCGTCGAGGACCTGTCAGCCGAGGACGCCCAGGCACTAGGCGCTGATTCGGACACCATCCGGGCAACCCTGAACCGCCTGCTCTTCGCCGGCCCGACCCGCGACTTCGAGAAGTCGGTGGAGAACTTCGGCGACCTGTCGGTACTGCACACCCGTGATTACCTCTACGGCCTGACCCCGGGGTTCGAGCATGTGATCTCGCTGGGCACCGGTGTCCGCCTGCTGGTCAAGCTGGTTTCGGTGTCCGACGCCGACGAGAAGGGCCTGCGCACCGTGGTGGTCACGCTCAACGGCCAGTCCCGCCAGATCAAGGTCCGCGACGAGTCGGTGGAATCCACCGTGAAGTCCGCCCCGAAGGCCGATCCGAACAACGCAGGCCATGTGGCAGCGCCGTTCGCCGGCGCGGTGACCGTGAATGTGAAGACCGGCGACCTCGTCGAGGCAGGCCAGTCGGTGGCCACGATCGAGGCGATGAAGATGGAAGCTGGCATTACCGCCAACGCCACCGGTGTCGTCACCCAGATCACCCTCGACGGGACCAGCCAGGTCCAGGGCGGCGATCTGCTCGTGGTCATCGAAGCCAAGTAGCATCCAGGCCTCCGGCCTGATCGAGCGCAGGGGCTCGCAACTTTGGTTGCGGGCCCCTGTGCTCTCACAAGATTTTCCACGCAGATCCAGTACAAAACGCAGATCCAGTACAAGCAGACTCATTACAAGGAGCCGTGATGCGAGCACATAAAACTCCGGCCGGGGCCGCGCCAGCGGAAGTCGCCGCCCGAGCCAGCGAAGTTGCTGCAGGCCGCGATCGACTGGGGGTGCTGGTCTTCACGCTCAGCACGCACCTGCCCTTTTTCGAAATTGCCGAGCACTTGGCCGAGCAATTCGGCGAACTCGAGCTGCGCGCCGAGGTCTCCACCGCCGGTCCGCAACGGGTCGAATCGGTGCTCGAGGGCAAATTCGCCGGTGTCGACGTGCTGGTGGTCGTCGGGGAGACCGGGCCAGATGGCGAAGATCAGCTGATGGAACTGGTGCAATGGCTGCTGGCCAATGGCCGCCAGCCGCTGGCCGAGAATCTGATCTTCGCGGTGATCGACGATGGCCAACGTGCCAGCGACCTGCCCGCTTTCAACCGTGTGGTGCTGCCACGCAGCTACTTTGCCCGGACACGGCAAAGCGGCCTCAGGTTGCCCTGGGCCGCTTCGGCTCGTGAATCGTGGGAGCTGGTTACCGCTGTTCTTGACTACTCCTTGGGCTTGGGCGCCGAGTAGATCTCTTCGATCAGCTCGTTGTAGTCCTTGAGCACAACAGCGCGCTTGATCTTCATCGAGGGAGTCAAATGGCCGGTTTCCTCGGTGAAGTCTGCTGGCACCACGCGGAAGGACTTGATGGCTTCGGCCTTGGACACCGAGGTGTTCGCCTTGGCGATGACCTTGTCAATGGTTTCCAGCACCGCAGGATGATTTGCCAGCTCTTCGAGCGGGGTGCTCTTATCCAGCTGATGGCGATCAAGCCAGCCCGGAAGCGCTTCGGGATCCAGGGTGACCAGGGCGGCGATGAATGGACGGCCCTCGCCGATCACTACGCACTGGGACACCAGCGCATCGGCCCGGATCTGGTCCTCGAGCAATGCGGGAATCACGTTCTTGCCGCTGGAGGTAACGATGATTTCCTTCTTGCGGCCGGTGATCTTGAGGAATCCGTCGGCATCCAGTTGGCCGATGTCGCCGGTGTGGAACCAGCCGTCGGTGAAGGTCTCTGCTTGCAGCTCGGGGCGATTGTGATACCCGCTCATCACGCACAAGCCCTTGGCAAGGATCTCGCCGTCGTCGGCGATCCGCACCGCATTGCCTGGCAGCGGCTTGCCGACCGTGCCGATCTTGATGCGTTCAAGGGTATTCACGGTGATCGGCGCAGTGGTCTCGGTCAATCCGTAGCCTTCGAGCACGGTGACGCCGATGCCGTTGAAGAAGTGGCCCAGGCGTTCTCCCAGCGGGCCGCCGCCGGAGACCGCGTGGCGGATGTTGCCGCCCATCGCATCGCGCAATTTCTTGTAGAGCAGGGCATCAAAAAGCTTGTGCTTGAGATTGAGCGCCAGCGGGATCTTGCCCGATTGCTGGGCCTTTGAATAGGCGACCGCGACGTCGACCCCGGCGTGGAAGACCTTGCCCTTGCCGCTGTCTTCGGCCTTGAGCATGGCCGAGTTGTAGACCTTTTCGAAGACGCGCGGAACGGCGAGGATGAAATTCGGCTTGAAGGACTGCAGATCGCCGAGCAGGTTCTTGACGTCCGGAGTATGCCCGGTGCGGCAGCCTGCGGCCACGTTGATCACCGAGATGAATCGCGCGAAGACGTGGGCCAGCGGCAGGAACATGATGGTGGAGGCGCCGGGGTAGACAGCCTGGGGCAGCGATGCGGCGGCATTTTCGGCCAGCTCCACGAAGTTGCTGTGGGTCAGTTCGCAGCCCTTGGGGCGCCCGGTGGTGCCGGAGGTGTAGATGATGGTGGCCAGGTCGCTCAACGTCACCGCTGATCGGCGGGCTTCGAGCTGTTCGTCGTCAATGGCCTTGCCGTCTTCGACCAGCTGATCAAGGCCGTCCCCGAACTGCCAAATGTTCTCCAGGGTGTCGAGCTGTTCTTGATGGGCCGCCCGACGCACCACGCCTTCGTGGGTTGCGGATTCGAGAACGACGGCTTTGACCTCGGAGTCTGCGACGATCCAGGCTACTTGGCTGGGGGAGGAGGTCTCGTAGATTGGCACGGTGACGCATCCGGCGAACCAGATCGCGAAGTCGACCAAGGTCCATTCGTAGCGGGTTTTCGCCATCAGCGCGATGCGCTCGCCTGGATTGATTCCATTGGCGATGAAGCCCTTGGCGATGGCCTTGGCATCCGCGGCGAACTGTGATGCGGTGACGTCCTGCCAGGTTGAGTCCGCTCCGGGTTTGGCGAACAAGGCTGGATTAGCCGCCGAGTTAGCGTGGCGGAGCAACAGATCGGTGATATTTGACTGCTGAGGCGTGTGGATGCGAATTGGCGAGCTGTATTCGCGCATCTGGTATTCATCTCCTGAACTTTGTGTGACCCCATGAGCAATGTCGGGTAATCCGCATCACATTTTATTACTTTACAGTAACCTACAGCTCTGGACGCTCCAAGTTCACGTCAGACCTGAGCCCCATCATCTCCCGGATCGCGGGAAGTGGGAAGACTCTTGACCAAGTAGGCAATGCCAGCCAGGGTGGCGAGCGCCAAGCCGATGACCACAAAAGCCGGTGCCGAACGGAAGAACAGCACGCACAACAGCAAGCCGATCGGCCCGCCGGCTGCCGCTGTCCAGGCCAGGTTGAGCATCGGGCTCCCGGAACCCAAAGCGGCCGGCTCGTCAGGGACAAATGGCTCATCAGATTCCTCAGGCGCAAAATCGCGCGGCCCGCTCATGGCTCCAGGCCCGGTATTAAACAGCTTCTTGAGCTGATCTGCGCGTTCCTGGGCGCTGGGTTCCCGAGGCGCTTGCGCGTCGAGCTGCTGGAAGTTCTTCACCAGATCATCCCAACGAGGATCTTCCTGTTCCGGCGGAACGGCGTCGGACGGGGTCATGGATGCCTCCCTGTCGTGCCGGGCGCGCTGCCGGCTAGCTTGGAGAAGAAACGGGCGGACTCGTGGAAAATCTGTTCGGCGTCATAATCCAGCGTGGCCACGTGCTTTGAATGCAGCAGCATATGGTGTTCGGTCAAGGTCCCAGGGGCCAGCCCCGCGACCAGCTCCCGTACCGACGCTTCGGAGACCACATTGTCAACAGTCGATCGAAACAGCTGCACCGGCGCGGCCACCAATTCCAGGCGTGAACGGGTCTGGGCAAACAGGGCGTGCAGCTGCGCCACCGCCGCCACAGGGGTGCGCGGATAAGCTCCCTCGTCCATCCCTCGTTTGGCGATGTCATTGCTGATGGGCGCCACGCTGCGCAAGACATGCTTCAACCAGGGCGTGAGCGGCGCCAGCTTGGAGTCGACGACAAGCCCGGGGTTCACCAGCGAAATCCCGGCAACGTTGCGCCGAGTGGCCAAATGCAGGGCCAGGGCCCCTCCCATGGACAGCCCGGCCACGAAGACCTTCTCGTGGGTGCGGGCAAGATCGTCAAAAGCCTCTTCGGTGGCTTCGATCCAATCTCTGTAGGCCACCGGAATCATATCCTGCCAACGAGTCCCATGGCCGGGAAGAAGAGGCATAGCGGTAGCGAATCCCGAGCGCGCTAATGATGCAGCCCACGGCTGGATGGCCGTGGGAGAACCGGTGAAGCCATGGATCAGCAGCACCGCGCTGGGAGTACGCGACGGGAGATCCGAGGTGTTTTGTGCATCATTTTCCATCATGGCTACTCCAATTTTCTGCTGACACCTTCGAGCGTAGTGCACAATTGAAGTGTGCGGACAGTGTCACGAGTTTTGTGATCATCGCATGTCCCCGCGACAAAGCTGAACCCCGAGAAGAAGGAATTTTACTGCCGTGCTGTACGACTTCCTCAAGCGATTTGCCGTTAGGCCACTGGTGGCGATCTTCTTCCGGGTGGATCTGCAGGGGATCAACAACATCCCGCAGTCCGGGGCGGCAATCCTGGCTTCAAACCACCTGTCGGTCAGCGACTCGGTGTTCTTGCCGGCGATGCTTGAACGGACGGTGATTTTTCTGGCCAAGGACGAATATTTCAATGGGCGCGGGCTCAAGGGGCGCACTACTGCCTGGTTCTTCCGCAATATCAATCAGTTGCCCATGGATCGATCAGGTGGCCAAAAGTCGGCCGCTTCGCTGGCCAGTGCCAAGCAGGCCCTGGATGAGGGGAAGATCCTGGGGATCTACCCCGAAGGCACCCGTTCGCCTGACGGGCGGCTATACCGAGCCAAGCTCGGAGTTGCGAAACTCGCACTGGAATCCGGGGCTCCGGTGATCCCTGTGGCCATGATCGGCACCGACAAGGTTCAGCCCATTGGGCAGAGCCTGCCGCATCCGGGGAAGATCGGGATCAAAATCGGCAAGCCGCTGCGCTTTGAGCATCTGGCAGGAAAACACGACGATCCGCAGGCGCTGCGAGCCTGCGCCGATGAAATCCGGCAGGCGATCAACGTGCTCTCTGGGCAGAGCTATGTCGACGTGTACGCACCCCGCAAGGCCGAGAAGTAGAAGCCTGCTCACAGTATTACGCGCCGTTGTTACATTCGTAGCTGTGCTTTGCCGTTCAGGGACGTAGAATCTTCAAGGTGAGCGAAGTAAACCGAACCCCATTGCCCGGCTCCTCTGTAGCCGGCCCCGCCACTGATCCGCAGCTAGATTTGTGGCGTGAATTGCCTATTGCCCAGCAGCCAACCTGGCGTGAGCACAAGGACTATCAGTCCTCCATCAACGAATTGGGTTCGCGTCCTCCTCTGGTCTTTGCCGGCGAGGTAGATGTCCTGCGCGAACGGCTGGCTCAGGCCGCCCAGGGCAAGGCCTTCCTGCTGCAGGGTGGTGACTGCGCCGAAACCTTTGCCGACGCTACCGCCGACAAGATTTCCGCACGGGTACGCACGATCCTGCAGATGGCCGTCGTTTTGACCTACGGTTCGTCGATGCCTGTCATCAAGATGGGCCGCATGGCCGGCCAGTTCGCCAAGCCACGTTCCTCGAATGACGAAACCCGAGACGGCGTAACCCTGCCGGCATTCCGCGGCGATATCGTCAATGGCTACGAATTCACCGAGGAATCGCGGGCCCACGATCCAAAGCGCATGGTGCAGGCCTACAACACCTCATCGGCCACGCTGAACCTGATCCGCGCCTTCACCCAGGGCGGCTTTGCCGACCTGCGCAGCGTGCACTCGTGGAACAGCGGATTCATGGCCAACCCGGCGCACTCGGCGTACGAGCAGCTCGCCGGCGAAATCGACTCGGCCATCCGATTCATGGACGCCTGCGGTGCGGACTTCGAGGCGCTCAAGCGCACCGAATTCTTTGCTTCGCACGAAGCCTTGCTGCTGGACTACGAGCGTGCCTTGACCCGCACCGATTCGCGTACCGGCCTGCCCTACGACACCAGCGGCCACTTCCTGTGGATCGGCGAACGAACCCGCCAGCTGGATCACGCGCATATCGATTTCCTTTCGCGCGTGCGCAACCCGATTGGCGTGAAGCTAGGCCCGACCACCGAGCCGGACGACGCGCTGCGTTTGATCGAGAAGCTTGATCCGAATCGCGAACCAGGACGCCTGACCTTCATCACTCGCATGGGCGCGAAGAACATTCGCGAGAAGCTGCCAAGCCTGGTTGAAAAGGTCACCGCTTCCGGTGCGCAGGTACTGTGGGTCACCGACCCGATGCACGGCAACACCGTCACCAGCCAGAACGGCTACAAGACCCGCAACTTCGACGCGGTCATGGATGAAGTCCGCGGCTTCTTCGAGGTACACGACTCCCTGGGCACCTTCCCAGGCGGTCTGCATGTCGAGATGACCGGTGACGACGTAGCTGAGTGCCTCGGTGGCGCAGACCCGATCCGCGAGGAAGACTTCGACTCGCTGTACGAGTCCGTCTGCGACCCACGCCTAAACCACCGCCAGTCCCTGGAAATGGCCTTCCTGGTTTCCTCGGCACTGCAAAGCCGTAGCCGCAACCGCTAAGGCATAACGCAAAGGCTCGGTTCCACAGGGAACCGAGCCTTTGCCGTACCTGCTAGAAAGCGTAGATGGTAATCTCGCTGCCGAGGATCGCTTTCTGGTTCAGCGGTGTCTGCATCCGCACTGTTTGGTCCTGGCCGCCAAAAACGCTGTGGGTTTTGACCTTGAAGCCTGCTTCTTCCAACGTGGAGGTGGCGTCCTGGACGCTCAGGCCGACAACCGATGGAATCTGGACGTATTCAGGCCCGGAAGACAGGTTCACGGTGATGGCGCTGCCGAATTGCGCGGTACCCTCTGCCGGTTCCTGGGAAGCGACCAGACCCTGCTCGATCTGCGCTGAATGAACATCGGCGCCGGATTTCAAGGACAGCCCGACTGCGTTGAGCTTCTGTGAAGCCTCATCGCGGCTCAGCCCGATCACGGAGGGAACCTCGACCGGAGCGTGGCCCTTGGAAACGGTGAGCGTGATGGTGTTCTTCTTTGGCAGCCGCGTGCCGGCCCCGGGGCTGGCACCGATGACCGCACCGGTTTCAACCGTCGAGGAATACTCTTCGCTGGTGTCCAGATTCTTGAAGCCGGCCGTGGCCAGCGACTTCTTGGCACTCTCCAGCTTCAGGCCCGTCACATCGGGAACATCGAAGAGCTCTGGTCCCTGGGAAACCGTGAGCTCTACGCCCTGGAATTTCATGATGTTCTTGCCCGTGCTCGGACGGGAATCGACCACTCGGCCAATGGCGACCTCGTCGTCATAGGCAGTATTGACCCTGACGGGGACACCCTGGCTGTCCAGTTGTGCGATAGCTCGTTCCTGGAGCATGCCAGTGAGCGAAGGAATGCGCACGATCGTACCCGGACCGCGCCCGAAGAACCACCCGGCGCCGGCAACCAGGGCCACGATCACGATCCATAGGAGAGTGGTGACGATCTTCTGCGTGACCGTTCGCGGTTTTCGAAGCTGGTGCGTGGGAATCTGGGCTTCCTTGCGCCACCGCTTGTTGGCCTGCTTTTGCGCGCGCTTGGAGTCCCGGGGGCTTGGCCCGTTCTCGATTGACTCGGGCGCAGGCTGGGCAAGCTCATCACGCGCATAGACACTGGTCGCATTCAGCGCAGGCGCATTGCCGGACTGCGCAAGCGCTAGAGTGGCCTGGGCGTCGCGTAGATCCAGGACCTCGGTTGCGTCGCCAGCGGCGATGACCGTAGTGGGGGATTCGCTGGATTCCTCATCGTCGACCTCGTAGCTGCCGTCGGCGGAGGTGGAATTGAGTTCGAGCCATTGCTGTTCGCGCTCGAACTCCCGGTCGCGTTGCATAGCGTCAAGACGCTGTTGCAAGGTCGTCGGCATGTGGGTGAATGTTTGCGGGATCAGATCGTCGATAGTCCCCAGAGAATCCACGCCGAGATCCAGTTGCTCATCGGTGAGCGTCGAGTGGATCTGGCGGACTTCCTCCAGCAGCAGCGAGGCATCCTGGGGGCGCTTTTCGGGATCCTTTTCGGTGCACCACTGCACCAGCTCGTCGAGGTCTTCTGCCAATCCCGGAACCGTTTGCGATGGCAATGGCATGGGGGAGTCCAGATGATGCTTCATCATGGCCGCTGGATTCGTTTCCGAGTACGGCAGCTTGCCGGTGAGCATTTGGTAGATCATGATGCCAAGAGCGTAGATATCGCTGCGGGAATCAGCGGAGGCACCGGAAACAAGCTCCGGAGAAACGTGGGAAAGCGTTGCCAGGAGGGTTGCGGACTGGGTGTGCGCGCTGGCAGCGCGCGCCAGGCCGAAGTCGGTGAGCTTGATTTCCCCGCTATCGGCCAGCAAGACATTCGCGGGTTTCATATCCCGGTGAATGATTCCTTCGCGATGGGCAGCGCTGAGCCCGCTGCAAATTTGTTCCAGCACGCTCAGCGTCTGGCGGGGTGTGAATCGGCCACGCTCGGCGATGACTTGGTCGAGGTTGCGGCCGCGCACGTACTCCATGACGAGGTACACGAGATTGTCGCTGACGTTGTGGTCACGGATTGAGACCACGTTCGGGTGCGTGATATTCGCGGCGATTACGGCTTCCGATTGGAAGCGCTCGCGTACGGTGGGTTCGCTCGCGTAATTGTCGTTCAGAATTTTCACGACGACTGCGCGATGGAGCCTCTTGTCCATGCTGCGGTAGATGCGGGACATGCCGCCAAGGGCTAGAAGATGGTCGAGGCGATATCTGCCGTCGAGAGTTTTGCCCAGATTCGGGTCTGTCAGGGCTGAGCTCATTTTCCGTCCGCACCCGCCTGAATTGTGCGCGCGAAGCAGGCCAAAGTCACTAACAGATCCTTTCGAACAATAACACTACTTTTAATTTACCTAGCCGAGCTGGCAAAATGCCGGTTAAACTCGAAATCCGCCAGTGGTGTTGACCTCTGGCGGATTTCGTTTGGCGTCTCGGGTTGCGAGATTTACCTCGAGCGCATATTCACGAAGCGCGACGAGCGCGGGCAGCGCGGCGCTTCAAAGCGCGACGCTCATCTTCGCTCATGCCGCCCCATACGCCTGCATCCTGACCGGACTCAATAGCCCACTGCAAGCAAGTCTCGGTTACTTCACATCGACGGCAGACGCTCTTGGCCTCTTCGATCTGCAATAGGGCCGGACCGGTGTTTCCCACTGGGAAAAACAGTTCCGGATCCTTTTCCAGACACGCCGCGCGGCTACGCCAATCCATGCTTATTGATGCTCCTTGAAATCTGAGAGGGGTCTGAAGGGCCAACGGCAAGCAACGGAGGGGTAACAACTAATTAGGAATGTAATTAAATCCTGATTACCCAACGGTTACCGATTGGCTCTTCTGATCTTCGGCGAGGACCGATTGGGTTCCTCGTTTAACCGACCACATAAGGTTTTCATGTTACGAGGAAGTAAACAAGAGTCATGATAGCGAAATGTTGCTGAATGCCTGAGTGCTTTCTCACATGGCATTTGACAGGCAAGTCCGCTAGTACCTCTTGGTGTGTCTTGGGCTACAGCGTGGGTGCTCATGGCAGTTTGAGTTCCTGCCAGACGTCGACGAAGATTGTTGACGTGAGCAACCAACAAAGTAATGTGCCCCGACCAATCAGTGTTGTCATCGTAGCCGCACTAGTCTTGCTCGAAGCGCTGGCAGTCCTGGGTTATGCCATCAGCTACCTGGGAAACCTTTCGATCGACGGAGTAGTCAATGTCGGCGGGCAAATCTTCATGCTGGTGCTCTGCCTTTTGCTTGCTATCTGGCAAGGTTCCGTAGCTATCAACTTCTTCAAGGGCAGCGCTTTTACCCGCGCCCCAATCATCGTCTGGCAATTGTTCCAACTCATCTTGTCAGTCTCGTTCCTTAATTCGGATATCGGCGTGGTCAAGATTGGGGCAGCGGTTTCGATCCTGGTCGCCGGTGCGAGCATTGTCCTGCTCTTCGCTCCGAAAACCACGGCATTCTTAGGGGATCGACCCTCGCAGTAGTCGCTTGCTTCACGCCTCTCGGGGAACGAGCACCATGCGGGGTTGTCCGTAGCGAGCGACGACGGCACGCCAGTAGGGCCGACTTGTTCTCTGGGGGTCTTGGTGCAGGGATGGCCATTGCATTGGTTGCATGTCTTGTGAATGCTCTGCCTCGACAATTGCGACTTCCCGGTCGTCTACGGCGAGGGACGGTAGACCGAGTTCATAGGCGAGCCGTGCCGAAGGCGGAGCAAACAGAACCAAACGCACATCTGAGGCCTTGAGCCTTTCCAGCATCGCTACGAGTCGCGGATCTGAGGGGCTGTCCACGTTGATGCACATGAGGTGTGGACGAATTTGCCGTTCTGAATCATAATCATCGAGCGTGGCGGCCAAGCTTTCGATGCCGTTTGAATGTGCGGCTTTCCAGCGCTTGGCCAGGCAAGAAGAAATTGTTAACCGTTCTTTGGCATCGGCGCAGATGATTAGGAAGCGCGCCTGATGGGGGAGGACCACGGGGCTACCCGTAAACGGATGGTAGCCAAGAAGCTCGACTTCGTCACCGAACGGCGAGGATTCTGCACGGAGCATCGCACTGGTATCGATCCAAGTACAGTCTTTGTGATGCTCGGCCCGGGCAGGAGCAAGTTGGAAAACTTGGGCGGAATGATCGGAATTTAGAACCACTCCTCTGCCGGGAATGGGCGAGCAAGCCGGAAGTTTGGGCCAGATCATTTTCAATGGCTCTGTGGCATTGAGCGGGAAGTACCACTGTGTAGTGAACAATCCTGTGGACTTCAGGCAGTTCTGATCACGATCAACGGCGCAAACGATAAAAGGACCCCGCGAGCCGCCGAGCCGTAGTAACGACCCCACTGCTTCGTCAAAGCGTTGAAAATGTTGAGGCGGCAGGCTCGATTGGAGCTGCGCCAATGAATGAATCATGATGATCAGGGATTCGTCATTCGGCTGTGCTTCCAGGAAGTCCAGTGCATCCAGGAATGCATAAGTATCTTCGCCGGTCACCACCTTGAGATTCCCAAATCGCCATGCGTGCTGGACAGGTGACGGCCCGAAACAAAGAATTTTTCGGGACAACGAAGCGAAATATTCAAATGCCAGTCGAGCGCCGGCCTCGGGTAATCCGCAAATAAGCAGGGAACGCCACCGCTGGGTGTTGATGATCAATGGCTCTTGCGTTCCGCCAGCCAAGTTATCTCGCACCCCGCAGAAGATTGCACCCTCGTTCCGGCCCTTCCAACTAGTCGGCATAGGAACATCGTCGACGCCTGGGGGAAGCGGCGGTGCGAAGCCAGAATTGCACGTGGGTGCTGAACCCCAGCATGCGTTCACCAAGTCGACTAGTTCTGTAAGCGGATCTCGCCCGGGTATCGCAGGGGCGGGGGCGAACGTGGCGAATTTGGATAAGGACATGTTGGTGCGGTTTCGCTCAAGAATCTCACCTTTGATTTCAGGTTCAGCCGCGAGATGAAATTGGAAATGCTCTGTAGGCCTTGCCGAGCTTTTGATTATTGCGAGTCCAGGGCGATCCAGTAACGTCGCCGCTGTTGAGCCCACGAGCTCAACAGACTCGCTCGGATCATTAACTCGCAACGCAATGACCGCATTAATGTTCGCGCGTGTCTGGCCGGTGAGTGTGCCGGCAGGACGCTGTGTACTGAGAATCAGATGGATTCCTAATGCCCGTCCTACCGCTGCCAACCGGTCGATCCGTTGTCCGGCCGTTGGCAGGGTTTCGATAAATACTCGAAACTCATCGACAATCACGACAAGCCTAGGCAGGGGCTGTGGTGGTGAAGTAAGCAATCGGTATTCGCCGAGGTCGCTACAACCATTGTCAGCTAGTAGCTTTTCCCTGCGGCGAACCTCGAATTCGAGCTGTTCAAGCGTGCGTTGTGCGCAAGAGTCATCCAAATCGCTGGAGAAGAGCTGGACGTGAGGAAGTTGCTCGTAAACTGATAATCCCGCGCCACCCTTGAAATCGATCAATGCGAACGCCAACTGCTGTGGCGAGAACTGATAAGACAGGTCAGCGACGATTCGACGCAGTGCTTCCGATTTTCCAGAGCCAGTAGTTCCGCAGATCAACATGTGCGGTCCGTCTGCATCGAAATCTACTGAAACTTCGTCGCCGCTTTTGCTGACCCCAATTGAAGCTAGTAACCGATCGCCTGGTTCCTTGAACGGTCGTAACGAGTCTGAATTTGATGATGGCGAAAGAGCCAGAAACCGTTGTACGGTGCGGTCAAAGCGCGTCAGGCTCAATTTTTGCAGCTCGGTCAGAGAGAATCGTTGATCTGGCAGATGGGACGCTAAGGAATCGAGCATTATCCAATGCTCAGCGGTCTCATGAAGCGCTGGCCCCAACTCGATAACTAGGGTATCGGGTATCGGACCTGTCGGGCTTGTGGTCAGATAAATGGTCTTGAGCGCCGGATTGTCGTGTTTCCAAGAATTCTGATCAGAACTCGGAGGCGTCAGATTGGTCGCCGTGACATTCTGCAGAAGCAGCAATGACGCCGGCAAGCAATGAATAGACGGATCGATAACGAGCGAAAGCCTGCCCGCAGCGATAAGCGGCAAGAACCGCGCGAGAGCTCCAGCTAGGATTTCTCCCATATCTTGGCCTTGAATTCCCACCAGTTGCCAAACGACAGGTGTCGCAGGAGCAAAGACAGGACCAGGCCATGGAGCATCCAGCTTTTTCTTCCTGAGTATTGGCCAAGCTTTATGGGAGCGCTGAGGCTGAGACGGTGCGGAAATTTGCGGTGACCATTGGCCATTGCCCCAAACAAGGGGAGGAGCCGTCAGAGAATTGATACCGAGCGTTGTTGCATCCAGCCCGGCCACTATTGCGTGTCCCAATGGGGGTGCGTATCGGGACCTGGCTTCGACCACCGCACTGCGTTGCGCGGCCAAGGATCGGTTCCAACGATTGAGTTCTGCGACGATCTGGCACGCCGGGACCAAGCCCATAAGAGCGGAAACTCCACTGATGATGAGAAAAAGCATAGTGCCCATAAGGATTGCCAGCAGGATTCCGGTAAGGACCGGTACGAGGGCAGCCAGCGTGAGCATCACCAATCTGCTCATTTCAGGCCTTGGCGGGAGCAGGACTTCCAAATCGTCAGCCAGAATCCTCGTTCTAGACTCCGAGACGAGGGGGTCACCAACGGCGAAATCCGTATTCCCTAAACGAAACCGAGATCCCAATGAGAGATCTATCGAGCTGCAAGCAGTGCCATCGTCACGAATCAATTGATGGTTGGCTGTTGCCAGGAGTCGTATCCGCCTCGCCGATACGCTCAAGGTTGCGTGGCCCCGTGAAATAAGCGGATCCTCAAGCCAAAGAGGGGCATTACGGCCAATAGACTGCTCTCCGTGCGTTATAGATATCCAAGCGCCGGCATCTGGGCCGCTGAGAACGTAGAGCTTTAATGTTGACGAAGCGGCCAAAGATTTTGCCGGTATCCGAGGTATGTCGCTGAGAACTAATCGCTGATCCGACGCCAGAGTGCCAATACTTTCAAGATTTTCTTGTTCGACGTACCAATGTTCATCAGGAAACGAGGACTGAAGAAGCGAAGCCAACTTTACGCCGGTCAACCTTCCACTCGAGACCAGCTCAAATTGACGCGGATGCTGGAAATTTTGAGATATCAAGAGAAATTCGTAGCGGGCCATGAAGAATCCTGAATAAAAGTGAAGAGCAGTATGGGAGTAATCAAAGCGTGCTAAGTAACCTTCTCGAATAACTAAAAGACCGCCTGTGGAGAATGAATTTTCGGTTATCCACAACACGAAAAGCTCTTGAAAGGTAGCCGAAGTGCCTATAGCATCCCTTGTCATACGAATATGAATGCTGCACCGACGATGCGCTCGCCGATGGTCCCCGACTTCGGGAATCTTTGATACGAAGAACCACAGGAGCTCGTTGTGGAAGCACTGTCCATCGTTGAAGACGAAGTTCGTGAGTTGGTGAGAAGGCGTGGACTCGATCCGGCGAAACAGCCTACGATGATCAAGTCATTGATCGAAGAAGTCATCAGGGACTATGACGAGCGTGCACTGCTTGGTGCAGTGCCTTCTCTTGGATCGCTCGATGCGGCCCGTCAAACCATTTTCGACAACGTAGCAGGCTTTGGTGCCCTCCAGCCACTTCTCGATGATCCGACGGTCGAAGAAATTTGGATCAACGCTCCACATCAGGTGTTTTGCGCTCGAGGTGGGCAAAGCCAGCTGACCCACATTCGCATGGAAGCATCAGAGATCGCTGCCTTGGTTGAGCGCATGCTCAAGTCGTCGGGCCGACGTTTGGATCTGTCCCAACCATTCGTCGACTGCCAGCTTCCGGACGGATCCCGTCTACATGTCGTCATTCCTGACATCACACACGAACATTGGGCAGTAAACATACGCAAATTCATCGCGAGGGCCAGCAAACTAGATGACCTGGTGGAACTCGATTCCCTGAGCCGAACCGCGGCGTTGTATCTGTCGACGGCCATTAATGCGGGCCTCAACGTGATCGTCACGGGCCCGACTCAAGCCGGCAAAACAACGATGCTTAATTGTTTGGCTTCTTCAATTGGTCCGCGTGAACGCATCATCACCATAGAAGAAATTTTTGAGATTAACCTAGCCCTGAGAGACGTAGTTGCCATGCAGACGCGATTGGCAAACCTTGAAGGAACCGGCGAAATTACGATGCGGCGCCTCGTGAAAGAGGCACTTCGCATGAGGCCCGATCGCATCGTTGTGGGGGAGGTACGAGAGGCTGAATCGCTAGACATGCTCATTGCCTTGAATTCCGGCATTTCAGGATTGTGTACGCTCCACGCGAATTCAGCAAGAGATGCGATAACAAAGATTTGCACTTTGCCTTTGTTAGCAGGCCCGAACATAACGAGCGACTTCACAATTAAGACTGTTGCTGCCTGTATTGATTTGGTCGTTCACTGTGTCCGAAGTCCAAGTGGACACCGGTATGTCAATGAAATCCTCAGTATTCGAAATCGTGTCGAATCAGGCCAAATTGAATCCTCGACTTTGTTTGAAAGACGAGATGGAGCTCTTATCTCCTCGCAGGGGGCCGATTGGGAACATGAAAAGTTTGAACTGTCGGGGATCAATATCGCGGAGCTAATGGCGGGGCAATCATGATCGCAATCTTCGCGTTACTTGGCGGCCTCGGTCTAGCCATCTTGGTTGACTGGCTTCTCTTCGCTCCGTGGGTGCGCGCACCAAAACGTAAGTCGAAGATCAAAACCGCCTTGCTTCAAGCAGGGATGACAAATGTTTCCCCAAGCAAGTTCGCATTGATCTGTTTGGTATGTGGATTGATTTCGGGACTCTTGACCTTGGGGCTTACGGGAGCGTGGCTCTTTGCCCTGTTGTTTTTCAGTTTCGGCTTCTTCGCACCTTGGGCATTCATCCGGCACCAAGCTTCCAAACGGCGGGCAGCATTACAAGAGCAATGGCCCGAAGTTGTCGACCATCTCAGAAGCGCCATCCGTGCCGGACTGTCGTTGCCTGAGGCTTTGGGGCAACTGGCAACGGTGGGGCCGCAAATACTCAGGCCCCAGTTCGGTGACTTCGCCTTGGACTACAGGGCCACAGCGAACTTCAGTGTTGCGTTAGATCAGTTAGGCGAGCGGTTGGCGGATCCTGTGGCCGATAAGATTCTCACGACACTCCGAATCACTCGTGAAGTCGGCGGCACAGACTTGGGACAGACCCTAGCAACGCTGTCTGCATTCTTACGCGATGACGTTCGCACGCGAGGTGAATTAGCTGCAAGGCAATCATGGATCGTATCCGCCGCGCGATTAGCCGTGGCAGCACCCTGGATCCTGCTTTTGATTTTGGGAACTCAGGAAGCCGCAAAAGAAGCGTATATGACCCCTGGCGGAGTCATCGTTCTAGGCGTGGGCGTAGGAATCTCCATTGTCTGCTACCGGATCATGCTCAGGCTTGGCACGCTTCCTGTGGAAGAAAGGGTGCTGTCATGAACTCATATACATCATGGGCGGCACTGTGCGGACTCGGCCTTGGCCTGGGGATATGGATCATCCTGATCAATCTGCCCGGATGGAGAAGGATGGCCTTCGCTGAACGAATTGCACCGCATGTTCGCGTAGGTGTAAGGAGCTCTCGGATGCTTGAGGACTCCTGGCATTCGGAGTCGGGACACTCCGCCTTGGGGCAACTGGCAGCACCGCTGATTTTGCAGATCCAGAAGTTCGCCACAAATCACAGTCCGTCAAATGACATTCTCAAGAAGAGGCTAAACGCGGCGGGCCTCGACATCAGCTTGATCGACTATCGGTCGCAGGAAATCATTTGTGCCCTGGCTGGCGTGGTAGCAGGATCAGTCTGCACAGTGCTCGCGGCGATGCAATATAACTTGTCGGTCGTTTTTTCGATCCTCGTGGTCATCTGCTGTGGGGTGTTGGGGTACGCCTTGCGAGGTTGGTGGCTCGGGGAGCAAATCCATCGCAGAGCTCGCAGGATATTGACCCAATTTCCAACCGTCGCAGAAGTCCTCGCACTGACTGTCGGTGCGGGGGAGTCCACCACTGGGGCGATTGAGCGAATTTCTCGTATCTGTCATGGAGTGATAGGCGACGAATTCGTGAAGACTCTGAACGACATCCATGCCGGAACGCCGATGGTTCAAGCGATGCAGAATATGTCGGAACGCATACAGGTTGGAACAATCGCCAGATTCGTCGACGCTATCGTCGTAGCAACTGAACGAGGAACTCCTCTTGCTCAGGTATTGCGTGATCAGGCGCAAGACGTTCGTGATGCATCAAAACGCGAGCTGATGGAGGTCGCCGGAAAACGGGAGATCCTGATGCTAGTTCCTGTTGTTTTTGGCATTCTTCCGTTGACCATCGTGTTTGCCGTATTCCCAGGATTGGCGCTATTGGAGATGAGCTATTGATCGGAAAGAACAACGAGATCAACCGCAATTTACATCAACGAATCACCGGAAGGAAAGTCATGTGCAGCATTCAAGAATTCTTAGTGGTCTTCTTCTTAAGAGGGACATCGTTCCTCAAAAGAATGTGGGAGAAAATGTCGCCCAAACTCCTAGACAGTCGAGGTGATGTGCCTGGTTGGGTCATGATCACCTTGATGTCAGCGGTCCTGGTGGCAGCTTTGCTGGCTATTGCGGGTCCTCGACTGCAGGATCTATTCAATCAAGCAATTGATCGGGTTTCGGGACTGGGCTAGCGGTCGAAGATGCGTTCCGTCATCTCCCGGAACGAACCGCGGTTTTTGCGACGGTTGACGGGAGACTCCCAAGGATCTGCCGTTGCAGAATTTGTCATGATCATGACGTTGTTGGTCCTCATTGCGATGACGCTGATCCAACTCGCCCTCGCTCTGCATGTGCGTAATACGTTGATCGACGCTGCTGCCAATGGTGCGCGCTATGGTGCCCTGGCGAATCGGTCTGCCGCTGATGCCCAGGATAGAACGCAACACTTGATCACTGAGAGCCTGCACGCAGGGTTTGCAGGCAACGTCGGCGTTCGCACCGCGCAAATCGGTGAGAGCCAGGTGATTACGGTATCGGTTGATACGCGAGTGCCGTTGGTCGGTTTGCTGCCGAACGGCTGGGATCTCCATGTGCAAGGCGAAGCGGTGAAATATGACTGATTTACGACAGGCAATTTCATCGCTTCTGCGAAAAACAGCACGCGATGAAACGGGAAGCGCGATCGTGGAGTTCATATTTGCCGCGACAGTGTTGCTGATTCCCATGATCTATCTGATCCTCGCTGCCAGCTATCTCCAAGCAGGAAGCTATGCGGTGGTTGGCGCTGCAGACCAAGCAGCGAAGGTATTTGCCGTTTCCGATACGCCAGTTCAGGCCCAATCGAATGCCAAGGAAACAGTCAGCCGTGCCATGAACAACTTCGGGTATACCGATGCGATTACCACTATTTCCTGCGACGCTGAGTGCTTGAGCCCGGGAAGCGTCGTAACGGTCACCGTTGAGCTTGATGTCCCCTTGCCCTTCGTCTCTGAAATGATTGATGCTTCGGTGTTCACAGTTGATGCAGCCGCGTCTCAGAGGGTTGATCAATTTGGCTAGGTGGAAGATGGTGAAGAGCCGGATCTCCGCGGATGAAGGACAGTCCTTGGTGCTCGCTATCGGCCTCTGCGCAGTGACGCTCTTGACGATTTCGGTCGTCCTAGCCGCTAGTGCAGTCAACCTAAAAGCACGCCAACTGTTGTCCATCGCCGACGGCGCAGTGGTCGCTGCAGTCGATGAGTTCGAATTCGTAGCCGACGGTCCAAACCCTCGCATCGAATTGAACCAAAAAAGGGCCCAACAAGCGGTAAGCAAGTACCTGTCCGACGTCGGCGCTGCCGGCAGAATTGATAATTTGCGGATTTCTTCGGTGCGTATCCGCCCGGATGGACAAGGAGCGACGCTTCAACTCTCTGGATCTGTGCAACCGCCGATTGTCGGTTGGATTGTTCCGAATGGGGTTCCGATTACAGTGAACTCCACGGCTCAGACGGTACTCAGCCGATAACGGAGGAATCAGGGATTATCGCCGAAATGACGTAGTCTTAGAGGACCATGGCAAAAACTGACTTCTCTGCTGAAATCCACACACTGCGCTCAACTTTCGCTGCAATTGAAGATGTAAGCGATGTTGATCAGATCAAGGCTGACATTGCGACGCTCTCTGAGGAAGCAGGGGCCCCTGATCTTTGGGACGATCCCGCAGCTGCGCAAATTGTCACTAGTAAGCTTTCCTACCGCCAGTCGGAACTCGAACGCCTGACCAAGCTCAAAACACGAATTGACGATCTTGAAGTACTTGTTGAGCTGGCTGAACTCGAGGACGATGACGAAACCTTGCAGGAAGCCGATAAAGAACTCATCAGCATCCACAAAGCCTTGGACGATCTTGAAATTGTCACCTTGCTCAACGGCGAATTTGATTCGCGCGGTGCTGTAGTGACGATTCGCTCGGGTGCCGGTGGCGTGGATGCCGCGGATTTCGCCGAGATGCTCATGCGTATGTATCTGCGTTGGGCCGAAAAGCGCGGCTACAAGGCGACCGTGATGGACACTTCCTACGCGGAAGAAGCTGGCCTGAAATCGGCTACTTTTGAGATCGATGAGCCCTACGCATTCGGAACTCTGTCCGTAGAGGCTGGAACGCACCGCCTCGTGCGAATTTCTCCTTTTGACAATCAGGGACGGCGTCAAACTTCTTTTGCCGCTGTTGAAGTGGTGCCTTTGATTGAACAGACCGACAGCATCGAAATCCCTGAGTCTGAAATTCGCGTGGATGTGTTTCGGTCTTCCGGTCCTGGCGGACAGAGCGTCAATACGACCGACTCGGCAGTTCGCATGACACACATCCCAACCGGTGTTGTTGTTTCCATGCAAAATGAAAAGTCGCAGATTCAGAACCGGGCCGCCGCGCTTCGAGTTTTGCAATCCAGGCTCCTGCTCTTGAAAAAGGAGCAGGAAGATGCTCAGAAAAAAGAGCTTGCTGGTGATGTGAAAGCCTCATGGGGCGATCAAATGCGTTCGTACGTGCTCAATCCGTATCAGATGGTTAAGGATCTGCGCACTGAACATGAAGTTGGAAATACTCAGGCGGTGCTTGACGGTGAAATCGATGATTTCATCGATGCAGGCATCCGTTGGCGTGCAGGACAGCGTCGCCCAAGCAAATAGTCGATATCGCGAATACCTATCGAGTTGGTTGGACTTTCCATAAATAGTGTAAGTATCGTCACCGAAGCTCTTTGGTGAGGGCGAAAGACATCAGGTCATTCAAGATCTCGACCATTTTTCTGGCTGTGCGTATCGGATGAATTTGGCAACACACCTAGGATTTAGGCGGGTTCGGCAGGTTGCACCGATAGTGTTTGGAACACTGGCGCATCTATTGACGTTTGATCTCGAGATAGGTATTCGTGGGTCGCGCCCCGACGAAGACTAGCGATTGAAGACATGATTAAATTCGAAAACGTCTCGATGGTTTATGAACCAAGACAGCAGAATGCTGCATTGGACGATATAAACATCGAGATCAGCCGTGGCGAATTCGCCTTCTTGGTCGGTGAATCCGGTTCCGGGAAATCGACCTTCCTGAGTTTGGTGCTCCGTGAAAAGCGATCCACCGACGGTGCTGTTTATGTTGCAGGGCAGAACCTGAACCGAATCCCGAGCCGACGTGTGCCAAAACTGCGTCGCGATATCGGGTTCGTCTTCCAGGATTTCCGGCTATTGCGAGAACGCACGGTCTTTGACAACGTGGCCTTCGCGATGGAAGTCATTGGCGCTTCGCGAGCACAGATCCGTGAACGAGTTCCCGATGCGTTGAAGCTTGTAGGACTTGAGGACAAGGCTCGCCGCAAGCCAACTGAACTGTCCGGTGGTGAACAGCAACGTGTCGGTATTGCGCGTGCCATCGTCAACAAGCCGTCGATCCTGTTGGCCGATGAGCCCACCGGTAACCTTGACCGGAAAAACAGCATTGAAGTCATGAACGTGCTGAACCGGATTAATCAAAACGGCACCACCGTTTTGATGGCGACGCACGCACACGAACTTGTTAGCGAATATCGTCATCGCGTAATTGAACTGCAGCGCGGACAGGTGATCCGCGATGAGATCGAAGGCCAGTACACGCCGATGACCACCGTGGTGAACCAGGACGGTTCCCGAGAACTCCTCTTGGGCGATTCCGCTGTGGAGCACGACGAAGATTCACAGGTTGCTGAGGACCAGAAAGACGAGGACCAGTGAGACTAGGATTTATTCTCCGCGAAGCGGCGAAAGGCCTTCGGCAGAATGTCGTGATGGTCGTTTCGGTCGTACTGGTGACATTCGTATCGCTGACGTTCGTTGGCGCTTCGGTCCTTCTGCAACTGCAGATCAACCAGATGAAGGGCTACTGGTATGACCGCATGGAGGTAGCGATCTACCTCTGCGACGACACCAGCACCTCACCGAACTGCGGTGGAAATGAAGTCACCGACGCGCAGCGACAGAACATCGAAAAGATTCTCAAGTCTGAACAGCTGGCCCCGTACATCAAGGAATATGCCTACGAGTCGAAAGACCAGGCGTATAAGAACTTCCGTGATCAGTACGAGAATTCATCCCTAGTCGACCAGATCACTCCGGCCCAGTTGCCTGAGTCTTTCCGAGTTGCCTTGGTGGATCCCGAAAAGTATCCGGTGATCAACGAAGCGTTCTCGACAGTTGACGGTGTGGATTCGGTGATAGATCAGAGAGACCTGCTTGAGAAGGTCTTCCAGTTGGTCCGAGTGGCTTCGGCTGCGGCCGCAGTGGTAGCCATCGTCATGATTGTTTGCGCCGTCTTGCTCACCGGAACGACTATTCAGCTCTCGGCAATGCACCGACGCTTGGAAACAACCATCATGAGACTAGTCGGAGCTTCAAAAGCGACGATTCAGCTTCCATTCATCATTGAAGGTGTTATTGCTTCGTTGATAGGTGGATTGCTGGCTTCGGGTACCTTGTGGCTGCTCCTCAAGTTCCTCGTTGAAGACAAGCTCGCCAGCGAAAATGTCGGCGTTGCCTTCATTTCGACGGGCGAAGTTTGGCTCGTTGCGCCTGTCCTCTTGATAATTGGTATCGTTTTGGCCACAATTTCATCAGTGGTAACCTTGAAGCGTTACCTGAAGGTTTAGCCGAAACGTTATCTTCGGCCTATCTAAAGCACGACAAAACTCTTTAAGGAGCCACATGCTGTCCAACGCAGTGCGAAGTAAGTTCTTGCGCGCCACCCTCGGTGGTGCGATGGCACTGGCTTTAACGTTGCCAGCTGGGCTAGTCGTTGCTGACGAGCTGGATGACAGGAAGGCTCAGGTTGAGGGAAACATTAATAACCTAGAGCAAGACATGGAATTCCTGGACGCCGATATTCAGGCGACCGACCAGAAATTGCGTGAGCAGCAGGCTCAGGTCCCTGCGGCAGAGCAGGCATTGGCTGACGCGCAGAGCCGTGTCGCCAATGCCCAAGCGGCTGTCGCCGACCTGAACGACCGACTGATCGCTGCCCAGGGCACTCGCGATCAAGTGGCTGCTGAAATCGAGGCGAATGCCAAGAAGATCTCGGAAGCAAAAGAAGCCATGGCTTCGATCGCTTCGGAGGCCTACAAGCGCGGTGGCGTGTCGAGCGGCCTGGACATGATCCTGAATATGGATTCTGCCACCGAGATTGCCGACGGGTTGGATCTGGCAAATCGTGCGATGGAATCGCAGAGTGCGACCTACAACGACCTTGCGCAAGAGCAAGCGAACAACGAAAACAACAAGGTTCGACTGGACGCCGTTGAGAAGGAAATCTCATCGCTCAAGTCACAAGCCGAAGACGCGCTGGCTCAAGAGCAGGCAGCTCGGACTCAGGCGCAGAACGCGAAGAATGAACTGGACGCGCTGGTTGCCAGCACCGAAAAGCTTGGCGCTGAGCTCGAAGCCAAGAAGCCTCAGATTCAGGCCAAGCTAGCTTCGCAGCAGAAGGAATACGCTCAGGTTCAGGCTGACATCAAGGAACGCCAGGAACGTTTGCTGCGCGAAGAAGCCGAGCGCAAGCGCAAGGCAGCCGAAGCTGAAGCCAAGCGCAAAGCGGCATACGAAGCCGAGCAGAAGCGTTTGGCCGAGGAAGCTGCGGCAAAGAAGAAGGCTTACAAGAAAAAGGCCTATGTTCCTTCAACCCCTGCGGAGCCTGAGGTCAACACTTCCAATGGTTCCAGCGCCTGGGGCTTGGTCAAGCCAACTACCAGCAACAACCTGACCTCCAGCTTCGGGTGGCGCCCAACGCCTGCAGGAACCATTGACTACGGGGGACAGGGCGGATACGTACACGCCGGAATTGACTGGGGCTTCGGCGGCCAGTGCGGTGCGCCGATTACGGCTGCGGCTGACGGCGAAGTGTGGATGGCCGGTTGGGGCGGTACCTCCGGGAATAAGGTGCTTATTTCTCACGGTGTCGTCAAGGGCAAGGCCTTGGCCACCGGATACCACCATATGTCGCGTGTTGCCGTTAGTGTCGGACAGCACGTGAAGCAGGGCCAGGTTATTGGCTATGTTGGCACCACCGGTAACTCCACAGGATGCCACCTGCACTTCGAAACGGTCGTCAACGGCACGGCCGTGAACCCATTGGGACTTCTCTAGCGCTAGACTTGAAGTCTGCGTGCGAGAATCCGTACGCGACATGCAAGGAGTAACGTGGCTAAGAAGAATCAAGAAGATCGGGTGATCGCGAGCAACCGCAAGGCGCGCCACGATTTTGAAATCCTCGATACCTTCGAAGCTGGCATGGTCCTCACTGGAACCGAAGTCAAGTCGTTGCGCGAAGGCAAAGCTTCGCTCGTTGACGGATTCGGCCAGTTCTACCGTGGTGAGCTTTATATCGAGAACGTCTACATCCCGGAGTATCTCAACGGTTCGTGGACCAATCATGCGGCACGCCGCCGTCGTAAGCTCTTGCTCCACCGTCAAGAACTGCTCAAGATCGAACGCAAAATCGGCGAAGCCGGTTTGACCGTTGTACCGCTGAGTTTGTACTTCAAATCGGGGCGGGCAAAAATTGAGATCGGTGTCGCTCGAGGCAAGCGCGAATATGACAAGCGCCAGACCATGCGCGAGCAGCAGGATAATCGTGAAGCATTGCGGGCCATGCGCGAGCGCAATCGCCGCTAGCTCAGGGGTCTTGCTGTGGCGCATCTTGCTTTGGGGAGACCGGGCAAATGAGCTATGATTGATAGACATGGCTTCGGGCGTGGTTGTATCCGGGAAACCGGGACTGACAACAAAATACGGGGATGATCGGTTTCGACGGTGTGAGTCGCGACAGATGAAGCGGGCCGAGGACGCAAAGTTATCTCGTAAACGCTCTTTGCAAACCAATAAGTGCCGAATCAAAGCGCACTGACTTCGCTCTCGCTGCCTAAGCAGCCAGACAGTCCGTTAGCCAGAGGTTGCTATTGCCTCTGATCCTAACGTCATTTAGATAGCCACTGTATCCTGCGGTTGTTACCGCTGCTGGGTACATATTTAGGTAACTGTGCCCGGATCAACCACATGTTTGCGTGATGGTTGGGGCAGAGAAAATCCGCAGCAAACTGCGCCCGGAGAAGACCTGGCAACACCACATCGGACGGGAGTTCAATTCTCCCCATCTCCACATATTGAAGCTCTGGAACTAGGTGCATGGCCTGGTTCCGGAGCTTTTTTATTGGCGACATATTCGCCACGCCTCATGCCACCGCCAATGTATGAAGGCTACGTCGTGTGCGCTAAACACTGGTGGAGCTTCGCGAGTCTATTCGCGGCTTTGAGGATTTACACATAGACTTGAGATGAAAGCCGGAGATAACTGGTCGGTGGACTGCAAGGAATTGGAGTGAGATTAAAGTCGATGGGCAAAAAAGACTCCCAGCGGGTATCGCCGTTCCTTTCAGGCATCTACGCGATGGTTGCCTTCCTGCTTGAGGTTGGACTGCTTTTTGCAGCCGCTCTTGCGGCCATCGCATTCATACCTTGGCCAATGATTCTGGCTATTTTGGTAGTTGTCATCCCGCTGCTGTTGATCTGGTCGCTCTTCTTCTCGCCCAAGGCCGTGATCAGACTCCGCTTGCGCACCCGGGTCCTGCTGGTACACCTCATCTACTTGATCGGCGCCTACGTGCTGTGGCTCAGTGTTGACCACAGTTTTTACGATCAATCCCAAATCTGGGCGATTGCCATGCTGTCGCTCACGGGGATCAGTGCGATCCTGATTCTCGCTACCGGTGGCTACGTGGTCCCGCACGATCGCACGCCGAAACCGGTCAAACCTGCCCCCAGCCGCCACGCCACCGGAGCTCCCAAGGGAAGACGAGCCGCTCGCTAGCAATATTGCCCAGCCACGAAAGGCTGGGCTTTTAGTTTATGCAGGGGAGCCAGAATATGTGCCGCTACCTTCCTAGAGCAGCGAAGCGAGCAGATAACCGCCGTAGGCCGCGAGGACAGAGGCTGCTAGCGTGCCGAGCGCGTATATCAGGCTGGCGAGCGAACGGCCTGCCCGCAGCAGGCGGAGGGTATCAAAACTGGCGGTCGAGAAGGTGGTGTAGCCACCGGCCACCCCGGTGCCCACGGCCAGCAGCCACGCGCTATCTATACCGGTGCTGGCCAGCAAGCCGGTCAGGAAACCGAGCAGCAGCGAGCCGGAAATATTAATCGTGAATGTGCCCCATGGCAGCACACCACCGGTTTTCAGCGCGATGAATGAGTCAAGGACATAGCGCAATACCGCACCCAGTCCGCCGCACAGTGCAACGACTACAAAGAGGGCAGGCGTCACAGCCATCATGAGGCACCGCCAGATGACGGTTCGCGCTTGCTGCCCGCAAGCATTCCGCACCAGGTCGCCAAGGCGCCGAGCAGTACGGTGCCCAGCCCGTAGGCGAGTGCCGCAGTGAGCGAACCTTGGCCGAACAACAACATGGTGTCGGTGGCCAGCGCACTGTAGGTGGTGAAGCCACCGAAGAATCCAGTGCCAAGCAGCAGCCTCAGGCTCTTGCGCCGCGGCGTTTCAGGTCCCCGGGCCGATAGCGAGGTGAGCAGCCAGCCCAGGGCGAAGGCGCCTGAGACATTGATAAGCAAAATCGCCACCGGCACCGATCCGTGCTGCGGCAGTGCAAGGCTGACCGCCAGACGGCTGGCGGTCCCGGCACCACCGCCGACGAAGACCAAAAGCACTTCGATCGGGCGCAGGGCAAATCTTGGGGCAGGCATCTTGCGGCTCACTTTGAGCCAGCGCCGCGGACCCAGATCATCGAGGCCTCGATGTAGTCCAATTGGTGTGGCAGTTCGATTGATGCGCCGGGCACCAGCCCCCGGGCTGCGGCCCGGCGAAGGAAATCCGGGTCTTCGTCGCTGATGCGATCGATCACGGCCCTCTGTCCGGTATAGCGGTCCAGGCGCACTGCTTGGGAGGCCGGAAGGCTTCCATCGGGGGCGGGGATCGCATCGCCGTGGGGGTCGTGGCGGGGATGGCCTAGCCGAGCATCCAGGGCATCGATGAAGCGGTCGCTGACGGTATGCTCCAGCGCTTCGGCTTCATCGTGCACCTCGTCCCAGCCGTAGCCCAGTTCGTCGCGCAGGAAAGTTTCCAGCAGACGATGGCGTCGCACCATTCGCAGGGCTTCGCGACGGCCGGTGGGGCTCAGCGCGACCGTCTTGCGCGGCACATGATTGACCAGGCCCTTGCCGGAGAGCTTATGGATCATCGAGGTCACCGAGGCAGGAGAGAGCCCCAGCTGGTCGGCCAGCGCCCCGGTGCTCACCTCGGTATCTTCCCATTCGGTTAGCGTGTAGAGCGCCTTGAGGTAGTCTTCCTCGCTGGTGGTCAGCATCAGCGGTTCAGGTACGGGAGGATGGCTTCGTGCAGTTTGCCGTTGGTCGCCAGCGCATTGCCGCCATGGCAGCCTTCCTCGCCGGCCACCGAGGTGAAGCGTCCCCCGGCTTCGCGGACGACCGGAACCAGCGCGGCCATGTCGTAGAGTTCCAGCTCGGGTTCGAAGGCCGCATCCACGGACCCTTCAGCCAGCAGTGCATAGGAGTAGAAGTCGCCGTAGCCGCGGGTGCGCCAGGCGGCATCCAGCAGGTCCAGGAATCCGTCGAGCTTGCCAGCGTCCTTCCATCCGCTCAGCGAGGCGTAGGCCAGGGAGGAATCGGACAGATCGGCGACCGAGGAGACCGAGATCTGCCGGGTGGATTGTCCGCCATCCGCGGCCGGTTCACTCACGTGGGCACCCAGGCCGGTCGCTGCATGCCAACGGCGGCTCAGCGCCGGAGCAGAAATCACGCCGAGCACCGGCTCATCGTCAACGAGCAGGGCAATGAGCGTGGCCCAGACCGGGACCCGGCGCACAAAGTTCTTCGTGCCGTCGATCGGATCGATCACCCAGCGCCGCGATCCGCTGCCGTGCACGCCGAACTCTTCGCCCAGGACCGAATCATCGGGTCGGTGCTCAGCCAATTCGGCCAGGATCAGCTGCTCCGCGCCGCGGTCTGCGTCGGACACCGGAGTCATGTCCGGCTTGGACTCGACGACCAGGTCGTTGGCGCCGTAGCGGGCCAAGGTCAGCTTGTCGACCTTTTCGGCCAAGGCCAAAGCGAATTCGAGATCTTGCTCCAGGGTGAAATCTGCCATGGTGTTCCGGCGCTCAAAGCGCGCCGAGCTCCTTTTCATGCGTGGTTTCCTCGGTGGTGACCAATCGGCGGTATGAGGCCAAGCGATTGGCCGGTTGGCTGCTTTCGGCCGCTTGCGCCCAGGCTTCGAGGGCGCAGCCGGCCTCGCCGGCGGCATGGGTGCAGCCGCGGGGGCAATCGGTGGCGACTTCGGCAAGGTCCTCGAAGGCCGCGAGGATGTTATCGGTATCCACCAGTCCCAGCCCGAAGGAGCGGATGCCGGGGGTGTCGATCAGCCACGAGCCTGGAACCTGGCCGAAGCGCAGGGCCAGGGCATTGGAGGACGTGTGGCGTCCGCGTCCGGTGACCGCGTTGACGTGTCCGGTGGCGCGGGTCGATCCGGTCAGCGCATTGACCAGCGTGGACTTCCCTACCCCGGAGTGGCCCAGGACCACCGAAACGCAGCCGGCGAGTAGTTCGTCCAATTCCTTCAGCGCGTTCGCATCCAGGCGGGCGCTGGAGCCGTCGGCGCCCCGGGCATCCACGCCGGAGGCATCGGCAGTGGTAGTGCGGGAGATGACCACCGGGAAATCAAGTCCCTCATAGTGCGCCAGGAAACCGGCAGGATCCTTCACATCCGCCTTGGTCACGCAGAGCACCGGCTGGATCCCGGCATCGTAGGCAGCCACCAGGGCACGGTCCACAAAGCCGGTGCGGGGCTCGGGATTGGCGGCCGCGACCACGATGACCAGCTTGTCCACATTGGCCACGACCACGCGTTCGGTGGCGTCGGTATCATCGGCGCTGCGCCGCAGCAAGGTGGTGCGCTCTTCGATCCGTACCAAACGGGCGAGGGTATCGGGCTTGCCGGACGTATCACCGACCAAGGCGACCAGGTCGCCGGGAACAATGGCCTGGCGGCGCAGCTCGCGCGCGCGGGCGGCGATCACAATGCGCTCGGCACTGGTGTCCTCGTCCAGAATTGCGGTGTACCGGCCGCGGTCCACGGTGATGATGCGGCCGATCTCGGCCTTCTCGTAGGCCGGCCGGTCCTTGGTGCGGGGGCGTGAGCCGCGCTTGTTCGGGCGAACGCGGACCGATGACTCGTCATATTCTGAGTAGCGCATCAGCCAGCTGCCTTCACGGTCGCGACCATATCCGCCCACAATTGAGGGAATTGCGGCATGGTCTTGGCGGTGGTGGCGATATCCTCGACCCGGATCCCGTCGATGGCCAGGCCCAGCAGGGCTCCAGCGGTGGCCATGCGGTGGTCGGCGTAGCTGTGCAGATCAGCGGCGTGCAAGGGGCCCGGGGTGATCTGCAGGCTGTCCTCGGTGGCTACGACCTTCACCCCGACCTTGCCCAGCTCGGTTTCCAATGCCGCCAGGCGGTCGGTTTCATGTCCGCGCAGGTGCCCGATGCCGGTCAGCGTGCTCGGGGAGTCGGCCAGGGCGCACAAGGCCGCGAGGGTCGGAGCGAGTTCGGAGGCGTCGGCATAATCGATGCCGCGCAGCTGGCCGGTGGAGCGCACTGTCAGCACACCGTCCGCACCATGGTGCACCTCGGCGCCCATCGCGGCCAGGATCTGCACCCATTTGCCGCCGACCTGGGTGGTGGAGGCAGGCCAGAAGCGGATGCCGACGCTGCCCTTGCTGGCCAGGGCCGCGGCGAGGAATGGGCCGGCATTGGACAGGTCGGGCTCCACGGTGACCGTGAACCCGCGCAGTTCGCCCTTATCGACGCGCCAACCGCGCTGGTCATCGTCCACGGTGATTTGCACGCCGAGCTCTTTGAGGGTCTGCACGGTCATCATGATGTGATCCGGCGAGGCGACCGGGCCGTCGGCGGCGCGCAACTCCAGCCCGCCGGGCAGGGCGTGGCCGACGAGCAACAGCGCTGAAATGAACTGGGAACTGCTGGAGGCATCGATCACAACCGGAGCGACCGGCTTCAGCCCGCTGGCATCCATGGTGAAGGGCAGCATGCCTTGCTCGCCGGCGAAGCTCATGGCGACGCCCAGTGCCTGCAGGGCGTCGAGTACTGGTGCCATTGGGCGCAGGCGGGCGTGCGGATCGCCGTCGAAGCTCACCGTGGCTCCGGCCACCGCGGCCAGCGGAGGGACAAAGCGCATCACCGTGCCGGCCAGTCCGCAGTTGATCTCCAGCGGCCCGCGTTCCAGGGCTGCCGCCGGGGTGACGATCACGGTGGTGGAGCCATCGGGCTGCTCGCTGCGTTCGATCCCCGTCCCTAGGCTGGCCAAGGCCGTGAGCATCAGCTCGGTGTCGCGGCTGATCAGCGTGTTGTGGATGGTTGAGGGGGAGGAGGCCAGGGCCGCGAGGATCAGATAGCGGTTGGTCAGCGACTTGGAAGCGGGCACCGAAACGATGGCGTCAACCCCGGTGGTCACATGCGGGGCAGGCCACCAGTTGCCTTCGTCGTTCGATCGATCTAACTGGGAGTTTCCAGAGGCGCTTGCAGTGCTGATTGCTGATCCTTAGGCTCGTGCGGTTTTAGTTAAATCCTAGCCGAGATCGGTGCGGGAATAAGGTTTTAGCTCCTGTGGTTATACACAGTGTGACGACCAGACAGGATACTTCGACAGCGGGCGGCACCACCTGCGTGGTGGCCGACGAGCCACGGGGCACTCGTACTGCTACCCGATCGCGGGCGGATTCGCGCAATAGCGCCAGCAACCGCGTAGACTCAAGCGTGATGAACAACAAGAGTGTGGACGAGAACTTGCCCGATGTGGCCACCGAGTCCGAGGCACAGCGTCGCGAACGGTTCGAGCGTGACGCCATGGAGTATGTGGACCAGCTGTATTCGGCTGCCCTGCGTATGGCCCGAAATCCGACCGACGCAGAGGACCTGGTGCAGGAGGCCTACACCAAGGCGTACTCGGCCTTCCACCAGTACAAGCCAGGGACCAACCTGAAGGCCTGGCTGTATCGGATCCTGACCAACACGTATATCAACCTGTACCGCAAGCGCCAGCGTGAGCCGCTGCGTACCAGCACGGATACCGTCGAGGATTGGCAGATGGCTTCGGCCATGGAGCATTCGCCTACCGGCTTGCGTTCGGCTGAGGTCGAGGCCTTGGACCACCTTCCGGACTCGGACGTGAAGGCTGCTTTGCAGGCCATCGGCGAGGATTTCCGGATGGCCGTGTACTTCGTGGACGTCGAAGGCTTCAGCTACAAGGAAGCCAGCGACATCCTGGGCGTGCCTATTGGCACCGTGATGTCCCGTTTGCATCGTGGACGCAAGAACTTGAGGGAACTGCTCGCCGATTATGCGGCAGATCGTGGGATAGCCACCGGGGCGCGGAATAAGAGCGCGGCGAAGGCTGATGGAGGAGCGAAGTAAGATGGATTGCAATTCATTGGGTGATTGCGCCGATGACCGCATCGTACGCATCTATGAGTACCTCGACGGTGCCTTGACGCTCAGCGACCTCAAAGAGGTCAAGTCGCATTTGGATGGCTGCCCGGAGTGCACCGAAGAGTACGACCTGGAGTGCATTATCCGTTCGGTGGTGCGCCGCAGCTGCCAGGAGCAGGCCCCGCGGACGCTGAAGGCCAATATCATCGCCCGGATCTCGCAGATCCGAGTCGAGTCGGGCCACTAGCAGGCAAAGAGAAACCCCGTAGCGTTCGAGCCAAACTCGAATGGTACGGGGTTCTTTTTATGTTCGCTTCGCTTAGCTGTTTGGGCGCTTGCCGTGGTTGGCACCGCCACGCTTGCGATCGCGACGCTTACGAGCGCGCTTCGACATGGTGACTCCTTTGAGGGATCAATGGATCTTCCCGATAATTCGGGCCGACTAATAGTCTTTCATACTTTGCGCCGATTCTCCTAACGCGAGGAAGGCGCGTTAGCCCTCGCCGGGCTCCGGCAGGTCCAGCCACGAGTACCATCCGCGGTGCAGCACCAGCCAGGCCATCAGGCCGTAGCCTGCCTGCCCGGGCACCCCGCCGGAGGCGTTCAGGTCGGCCCGCCACTGCGCGTGCGACCGCAGGGGAGTGAAGGTGTCAACATAATGGTGGTTGCGGCGCAGGGCCACATCGGAGTACACGCGGTTGAGCTCGGCCACTCGCTGGTTGCGGGCGTCATCCAGGCCGGGAGCCGGGCCGACGAGCAGCGCCTTGATGCTCATCTGCGAAGCCGAATCCAGGATATTGGCCAGGTTCAGCCGGCTGCGCGCGGTGGAGACGTCGAGGTCTACGTCGCGATCTGAGAGCGCGATGACCAGGCGGTTCTCGTACTGGTCGCTGAAACGCCGTGAGGCTTCGCCCATCCAGCGTTCTGCCAGCGCCTCGGAACCCTCGGCGGGGGAGGCCAAAACGAAGGACTGCAAGCGCAGCGCTGGATCCTGGGTTCGGGCCATGACACGGCCGAACCAGCCTAGCCCACGCGGGTCCCCATGTCCGGCCAGCAGCTCATCTCCGATTGCGGTAATGCGGATTGTGCGTAACTCCAACTGGGCGACCTTTCGTTGGCTTCAAGAATATGAATCGATCCCCACCTTAGCAGTGAAGGCACTGCCAACGGGGGAGATTCGCGCAGGATGCACGCCACACGTTACCGATCGGTCCCCAGCACGGGTTAAAGAGCAGTTGCCGGCGAGTTTCCCCAGCATCAGCTGGGAATTCTCGCCGGCAACTTCACGTCGGCAGCGTGTTGCGGCGTGCTTTAGCGGGCGAAGGCCTGCTGCAGCAGCACTGCGTTTTCTGCATCGTGGCGCTTCGCGGTGCCTGCTGAGGTCGCAGCCGATGCCGGACGGGAGACCAGGGTGATCTTCTGATCCAGCTGCGGCGCGACATACAGGCCGAAGAACGGCCATGGGCCCTGGTTGGCTGGCTCATCCTGTACCCACGCTGCCTTGGCATTCGGGTACTTGGCCAGCTCAGCGGCGATCTGCTCGGCAGGAGCCGGGTAGAGCTGCTCGACACGCACAATGGCAGTCTTGGAATCCTGGGCCTTGCTGCGTGCGGCGATCAGGTCGTAGTAGACGCGACCGGAGCACAGCAGCACCTTGTCCACGGCGTTGGCATCGGTGATGGTGTTATCGCCGATAACCTCCTGGAAACCGCCGGTGGTGAAGTCCTCGACCGAGCTGGCAGCGGCCTTCAGGCGCAACAGCTGCTTCGGGGTGAACACGATCAGCGGCTTGCGCGGACGGGCGTAGGCCTGGCGGCGCAACAGGTGGAAGTGGTTGGCGCCGGTGGAAGGCTGGGCCACAACCATGTTGTTCTCTGCGCACAGCTGCAAGAAGCGTTCGATGCGTGCCGAGGAGTGGTCCGGGCCCTGGCCCTCGTAGCCGTGCGGCAACAGCATGACCAGCGAGGAGGACTGCGACCACTTCTGCTCGGCCGAGGAGATGAACTCGTCGATCACGGTCTGCGCGCCGTTGACGAAGTCGCCGAACTGGGCTTCCCACATCACCAGTGCATCCGGGCGTTCCACCGAGTAGCCGTACTCGAAGCCGAGCGCCGCGTATTCGGAGAGCAGCGAGTCGTAGATCCACAGCGGAGCCTGATCGTCGCTCAGGTGGTGCAGCGGGTACCACTCGTTGTCGTTCTCGCGGTCGTGGAAGACCGAGTGGCGCTGCACGAAGGTGCCGCGGCGCGAATCCTGGCCGGCCAGGCGAACTGGCACGCCTTCCATGGACAGCGAGCCCAGGGCCGCAACTTCTGCAAAGCCCCAGTCGATGCCGCCTTCGCGGGACATCTTCTCGCGGCGTTCGAGCAGCGACTTCAGCTTGGTGTGCATGGTGAAGCCTTCAGGGATCTGAACGTGGGCTGCACCGATGTGTGCCAAAGTCTGTGCCGAGATGGCCGAACCGCGGGCGCCGTCGACGGTGTTCTCGTCGGCGGCCTGGGCGAATGGCTTCTCCAGGTCGTTGATGGTCGAGCCCGGGGTGATGATCGGGATCGGGGAGGTCTGTGCGGCATGCGTCTCAGCGAAGATGCGCTCCAGGTTCTCCTTGTACTCGGCCAAGACGTGCTCTGCTTCTTCCTGCGTGATGTCGCCGCGGCCAACCAGGGCCTCGGTGTACAGCTTGCGGGTTGAGCGCTTGGCTTCGATCAGGTTGTACATGATCGGCTGGGTCATCGAAGGATCGTCACCCTCGTTGTGGCCGCGGCGGCGGTAGCAGATCAGGTCGATAACGACGTCCTTGCCGAACTTCTGGCGGTACTCGAAGGCCAGCTGGCCTACGTGGACCACTGCCTCCGGGTCATCCCCGTTGACGTGGAAGATCGGCGCCTGCACGGTGCGGGCCACATCCGAGGCGTAGACCGAGGAGCGCGAGGAGCTAGGAGCGGTAGTGAAGCCGATCTGGTTGTTCACGATCACGTGAACGGTGCCGCCGGTCTTGTAGCCGGGCAGCTGGCTCATGGCCAGGACCTCGGAGACCACGCCCTGGCCTGCGAAGGCCGCGTCGCCGTGCACCAGGATCGGCAGCACTTCATTCTTCGAGCCCAAGCGATCCAGCTTGGCGCGGGTGATGCCCTCGAGCACTGGATCAACAGCTTCCAGGTGCGACGGGTTGGCAGCCAGGTAGACCTTGGTCTGGTTGCCGGCATCCGAAGTGTACGAACCCTCGGTGCCCAGGTGGTACTTCACATCGCCCGACCCCTGGACCGAGCCCGGGGTAGCGGTGCCTTCGAATTCGCGGAAGACCTGTGCGTAGGTCTTGCCAGCGATATTGGTCAGCACGTTCAGTCGGCCGCGGTGGGCCATGCCGATGGCGACCTCGTCCAGCTGGTCGTCGGCGGCATCGGAGATGATCGCATCGAGCAGTGGGATCAGCGATTCGCCGCCTTCGAGGCTGAAGCGCTTCTGGCCGACGAACTTGGTCTGCAGGAAGGTCTCGAAGGCCTCTGCGGAGTTCAGCTTGCTCAGGATGCGCAGCTGCTCTTCGCGGGTTGGCTTCGCGTAGCGCGATTCCAGCTTGGCCTGGAACCATTCGCGCTCTTCCGGATTCTGCAGGTGCATGTACTCGGTGCCGATGGTGCGGCAGTATGCGTCGCGCAGGGTGCCAAGGATATCGCGCAGCAAGAGGCGGTCCGCGCCGCCGAAGCCGCCGGTGATCCACTCGCGGTCCAGATCCCACAGGGTCAGGCCGTAGTTGTTGATGTCCAGGTCAGGGTGCTTGCGCTGGACGTATTCCAGCGGGTTGATGTCGGCCATTAGGTGGCCGCGCTCCCGGTAGGAGTTGATCAGGTGCTGGATGCGAGCGACCTTGTTGACCTGCAGATCGATGTCGACCTGGTTGTCAACGGCCCAGCGAACTGGCTCGTAGGGGATGCGCAGCTGCTCGAAGATCTCGTCGTAGAAGCCCTGCTCGCCGAGCAAGAGGGATTCAACCAGCTTCAGGAATTCGCCCGAACCGGCACCCTGGATGACGCGGTGGTCGTAGGTGGAAGTCAGGGTGATGTGCTTGCCGATACCCAGGCTTGACACGGTCTTCTCCGAAGCGCCGCGGTATTCAGCCGGGTATTCCAGTGCGCCGACGCCGATGATGGCGGCCTGGCCCTTGGACAGGCGTGGAACCGAGTGGACGGTGCCGATGCCGCCGGGGTTGGTCAGCGACACGGTGGTGCCAGCGTAATCGTCGGCGGTCAGCTTGTTGCCACGCGCCCGCTTGATCAGGTCTTCATAGGTGGCCCAGAACTCGTTGAAGCTCAGCGTCTCGGCGGCCTTGACGTTCGGCACGGCCAGCATGCGGGTGCCATCTGGCTTGGGCATGTCGATGGCGATGCCGAAGTTCACGTGGGCCGGCTGGATCGCAGTCGGCTTCTTGTCGATGACATCGTAGGTGACGTTCATCGACGGGATCTGCTTCAGCGCACGGATCACGGCGAAGCCGATCAAGTGGGTGAAGGAGATCTTGCCACCGCGAGCACGCTTGAGGTGGTTGTTGATGACGATGCGGTTGTCGATCATCACCTTGGCCGGAACCGCGCGCACGGTGGTTGCGGTCGGCACGGCGAGGCTGGCATCCATGTTGGTCGCGATGGCCTTCATTGGCCCGCGCAGTGGAGTGCGCTTTTCCTCACCGAAAAGTTCGGTGGAAGGGGCAGCCTTTGGAGCCTGCGCCGGAATCGGCGCAGTCTTCGGTGCTGGCTCTGCCTTCTTGGCCTCAGCGGCGGGCGCTGCGGCTGGTGCTGGCTTTGCAGCTGGCGCTGGCTCCGAAGTCCGGGCCTGGGCTGCGGCGCGTGGTGCGCTCGGCCCGGTCGTTGCCGGTGCTGCAGTAGTTGCTGCTGGCGCCGCTGGCGCCGGCTGCGCTGCCGGTGCCTTCTTGTCCGCGGCGAGAGATTCGAAAATATCCCACCATTTCTTATCTACCGAGTTCTTGTCGACGAGATACTGTTCGAACAGCTCGTCTACTAGCCACTCGTTTCCACCAAACTCTTCAGTAAGTCGGTGGTGTGCTTGCTCTGGCACGTGCAACGCCTCTTCCCTGATTTCTACGTTGTTCTAGCTTGAGCCGGTGGTCTTCCGAGGACGTGAATCGACCACTTCGGCTCACAAGATTTCTAGACCTGCGCACCAGTCTAGTTACTTTTACGCGCACTTGGCCACGGCACGTATGTAATCTCACGAAAGTGTTGTGTATAACATCCCGTTCGGCGTGGTGAGGCTACCGTTGAACGCCACCTTGTCCAAGTGGTGCGCAAAGGGGCATCATTGGATAGACTAAATCGCACTATGGAATCACACTCTCCAAGCCGGTGTGCCGCCCACGGGCGCAGTGCCGGCCAACACAGTCCATGTTCAGCAGGTTCCGGCTCCCGAATGGAGCCTTCTAGTTGCCGTCGAATCGGCACTGAATCTCACATCCTCATGCCGATGAACAGGTGGTGGTAACCACCTATGGATTGGCTCTTCATACTTCTTGGCCTGTTGCTGATTCTCGGCACTGGCTTCTTCGTGGCCGTGGAATTCTCATTGGTCGCCCTTGACAAAAGCACAGTGCAAAACGCCGTAGAGCGCGGCGAACGCGGCGCCAAGCCGCTTCTGCAATGCCTGACCTCATTGTCCACCCAGCTCTCCAGCTGCCAGCTGGGCATTACTTTAACCACATTGCTCACCGGTTACGTGCTGGAACCGGCGATGAGCTCTTTGCTGGAACCGCTGATGGAGCGGATCGGCATCCCCGAAGCCAGCTCGGTAGCAATCTCCGTAGTCGTGGCGTTGATCGTGGCGACATTGCTCTCGATGCTCATCGGTGAGCTGGTCCCGAAGAACATGGCCATCGCCCAGGCCATGACCATGGGCAAGCTCTTGGCCCGCCCGCAGCTGCTCTTCACCGCCATCTTCAAGCCGGCCATCGTGGTGCTCAATGGTTTTTCCAACGCCGTGCTCCACCGGTTCTTCGGCCTTGAAGCCAAGGAAGAAATTTCCGCTGCCCGTTCATCACAGGAACTGGCCTCGCTGGTCCGACGATCTGCTGAATTGGGAACCCTCGATGTGCAGACCGCACGATTTGTCGAATCCACGATCGAGTTTTCCGAACGCACCGCGGCCGACGTGATGACGCCGCGCACCTCGATGTCCACCATCGATTCGCAGGCTCCGCTCTCCGAGCTGATCGAAGTCAGCGCCGACACCGGTTTTTCGCGTTTTCCTGTGATCGAGGGATCCAGCGATGAGATCCAGGGGATCTGCCATGTCAAGGCGGTTGTCTCTGTGCCGCGCGAACGCCGTGCTGCATTGCAGGTGGGCGAGTTCGCCCGTGACGCACTGTACGTCCCGGAAACCATCCACCTTGATGTGCTCCTGGAGCAGCTGCGCGCCGCAGAATTCCAGATCGCCATCGTGATGGATGAATACGGTGGAACCGCGGGCCTGGTCACCTTGGAGGACCTGGTTGAAGAGATCGTCGGCGAAGTCTCCGACGAACATGACGAGGACGAGGAAGAAGCAGTCACCCAGCCCAATGGCAACTGGCTGTTTCCCGGCATGTTCCGGCCGGACCAGGTCAATGAGAACTTCGACCACGAGGTGATCCCCGAGGAGTCCTCTTACGAAACCATCGGTGGATTCATGCTTGCCGAACTAGGCCGCTTGGCCGAACTCAACGACCAGGTCGAGACGGAGAACGGCACCTTTACCGTGACCGAGCTCGATGGCCGGCGTATCGCGCAGGTCCGCTTCGAACCGGTGGCAGCGGAGCAGGAGGCTGGCAATGAATGACTTCATGGGCCTCGTGTGGCTCGTTGTCCTGTTGTTGTTCAACGCATTCTTCGTGGCCGGCGAATTCGCGGTGATGAGCGCTCGTCGTTCGCAGATTGAACCGCTGGCCGACGAGGGCAATAAGCGAGCGAAAATTGCGTTGTATGCCATGGAGCATGTCTCGGTGATGCTGGCGGTCTGCCAGCTCGGCATTACCGTTTGCTCGCTGCTGATCCTGAATATCTCAGAGCCGGCGATCCACCACTTGCTGGCGGAGCCATTGACCATGATCGGCATGGCTGAGTCGGTGGCCGATACCGTTGCCTTCCTGATCGCACTGGTTCTGGTGACCTTCTTGCATGTCACCTTCGGTGAAATGGTGCCGAAGAACATCTCGGTGTCCGTGGCTGACAAGGCTGTGATGCTGTTGGCCATGCCGCTGGTTGGCCTGTCCAAGGTGCTCACGCCGGTCACTTCGATGCTCAACGGCCTGGCGAACTTGGTGCTGCATGCTTTTGGCATCGAGCCCAAGGACGAGGTATCCAGTTCCTACACCGCGGCAGAAGTTCGATCGATCATCGACACCTCGTCCGAAGAGGGCACCTTGGATGAGGACAACGCCTTGCGTTTGACGAAGGCGCTGGAATTCTCCTCGGTGACCGCCCGAAGCTGCATGGTTCCCTTGGATGACCTGTTCACCTTGGAATGGGGCGAAACCACGGCTCGCGAATTCGAGAAGAAGGTCGGCAAGACCGGCTTTTCCCGCATGCTGATCACCAAAAATGATGTTCCGGTGGGCTACTGGCATGTGAAAGACGTGATGCTGATCGACGACGCGCATTCCACCCAGCCGCTGCGGGATCTTCCGCTGCACCCGCTGGGCAAGCTGGGGCAGGATACCGAGATCGAAGCAGCCCTGGAGGAGATGCGCCAGGAGGGCAACCACCTTTCGGTGGTTGTCGACGCTGCCGGCTCGGCCGTTGGCGTCGTCTTCCTTGAAGATGTGATCGAGGTGCTGGTGGGCGAGATTACCGACACCACCCGTAAGCGCACCTCCCCGCCGCGTACCGAGAAGCATGGAAACTAGGCGAAGCTCACCATCTGAGTGCGTATTGCGAATGAATCGCAACTGGTAAGATTGACTGCGGCACCCTATCGGGTGCCGCAGTTTTTCGTCGCTGGCAAACCAACATCCGCGAAGTTTAGAAAGCAATCCATGTCATCTAGCCCCATTGTCCGCTTTGAGGACGCGCGTTTGGCCTATGGGTCCCGTGTGCTCTGGGATGAGCTCAACCTGTCCATCGCGGCAGGGGAGTTTCTTGCAGTGCTGGGCCCCAATGGCTCCGGCAAGACCAGCTTTATCAACACCATGCTGGGGACCACGTCGCTCAACAAGGGTTCTGTGTCGATCGCGGGTGCGCCGGTCCGGCGAGGATCGGCAGCCGTTGGCTTGATTCCCCAACAGCGCCCTTTTGGCGATAATGTCCCGTTGCGCGCTCGCGACTTGGTAGCTCTCGGCCTCGATGGTTCCAAGATGGGGATCCGCATTGGACGCAACTTGGTTCGCAAGCAAGTGGATGAACTGCTGGACATGGTCGGAGCCAGCGGTTATGCCAACCGTCCGGTATCCGATCTTTCCGGTGGCGAGCAGCAGCGTTTGCGCGCTGCCCAGGCCCTGGCCGGGAATCCCAGGGTGCTGCTATGCGATGAGCCATTGCTGTCGCTTGACCTGCACCATCAGCAGGCCATTAGTGAAGTCATCCACCGCCAGGCTGCCGAGCGGGACAGCGCCGTCATCTTCGTGACGCATGAAATCAATCCGATTCTTCCCTACGTGGATCGTGTGCTGTATTTGGCCGAAGGCAGGTTCCATCTTGGAACCGTGGATGAGGTCATGCAGTCTTCAGTGCTCACCGAACTTTATGGTGCACCGGTTGAGGTGCTGCGGGTGAATGGTCGAATCGTCGTGGTCTCTGGCGAAGGGTCGCACGCTATGCCCGCGGATGGCCATGACCACGCGGAAGACATTGACTTGGAAACCGGGAAGTAGGGGCAGGGCATGAACTTTTCGGACTTCATCGATAAGGCTTTTAATTTTGACGATTACGCGCAGCTATTGCCGCTCGTCTCCAATTCGCTTATTGCCGGCGCGGTCCTGGGCATCGTTGGCGGTCTGATCGGCATCTTCATCATGATGCGCGATATGGCGTTTGCCGTTCATGGAATCGCGGAGCTATCCTTCGCCGGTGCTGCGTTTGCGCTACTGATCGGTGCGGATGTGGTGACTGGATCAGTGCTTGGATCACTTATCGCGGCGTTGATCCTTGGATTCCTAGGGACGAGAGCCCGCGACCGTAACTCGATTACCGGTGTCTTGATGCCTTTCGGGCTGGGTCTGGGCATCTTGTTCCTGTCGCTTTATGAGGGACGCAGTGCCAATAAGTTCGGATTGCTCACCGGCCAGATTGTCGCTGTCGACAACGTCCAGCTGACCGGCATGCTAGTGCTGTCGCTCGTCGTAGTTCTCGCATTGATCTTCGTCTGGCGACCGCTGACCTTCGCTTCGGTAGATCCGGTGGTAGCCAATGCCCGAGGAGTTCGTACCTCGGGATTGTCGATTTTCTTCATGGTGATCCTGGCTCTGGCGGTGGCAGTCACCATCCAGGTTGTCGGCGCGTTGCTGGTACTTGCCTTGCTCATTACACCGGCAGCCGCGGCCATGCGAGTGACGTCCAATCCCGTGCTTACTGTGGTGCTGTCAATCGCATTTGCGGAACTGGCGGTTGTTGGCGGCATCTTGTTGGCGCTGGCTGGCGCTCTCCCGATTAGTCCGTATGTCACTACGATTTCGTTCCTGATTTACGTCATCTGCCGCGGAATTGAATTTGTGCGTTCTCCGCGACGGCGCCATCAGGTGTAAGTGCAACTTTTCCCATCGCCCTAGTTCTGAACTGGGGCGATGGGTGTATCCAGCTGGCAATCATTGGCTCTTCGGACTCCTCAGGCGGGGGTGTCCTCGTTGCCCGGCGGACTGCTGGTGTCTGGTGGCTGATGCAGCCACTCTTCGAATGAGTGCACCCAGTCGGCTTCACTCATGCATTGCGGGTAGGGCTTGTGCGCGAATCCTGTCGCAGGTGGCGCGGTGGAGTGATAGGTCGGGCCCATTCCGGTCGCGATTTTCATCTGGTGTGGGCCGGTTGAGATGACGATTTCCTGCCATCCGGGGGTTTCCTTGGTCTGGTTGCAGAATTTGCAGCGTCCATCGGAGTTGATCACGCAGGTGTGCCCGCCGAGATGGGCTTGGGTGACGTGGTCGATTTCTTCGATCATGCCGTCGCAGAACGGGGTGCGGCACCGGCGGTCGCGCATCTTGATGAACTTCTTCATCTTCTCCGGGAAGATCCGCGCTTTGGAGTCCATCGCGATCAGGTCCTGGTCTCCTGGAGCGGTATACAGGCGGATGAGTTCCACAGTGGCTTCCAGTTGCTCGATGAAGGCCGGGGAGCGGGTTTTCGCCATTTCGGCCAGGGTCATGTTGTTGCTGATCTCTTCTCCGGCGGCCAGTTCCCGGGCGTACTGGGGTGCGATCACGCCGTAGCCTTCGAGGTAGGCGGGCTGCCGGTCGCCGAGGAACAGGGTCTTATCGGTCATGATCAGCCCGATCGTCAGGTTCACCGGGACTTTGGCGTCGGGGTTGGTGCAGAAGCTGGCGAGGTAGTCTGCTTCTATCTGGGCGCGGGTGCGTTCATCGCCTGCGGCTTTGAGGCTTTGGGATGTGGCTTTGATCTGGTTTTTCATGGCGATGCCAGCGGCCAGGGGCAGGTGCGCGTGCAGGGTCATGGTGCCGGTGGCTGCGTGCGGGGTGAATTTCACGTGGCGTTGTTCGTCGGCGGCTTTTTGCTCTTTGCACTGGTCGTCGCTGCCGTAGGCGAGGGTGAAGTCCTTGACGGTGTCGCTGATTTTCCGGTGGCCCAGGTTGTGGAACATGGCCGGGTTCTGGGCGTAGAGGGTGTCGAATTCCTTGCGCCGGTCGGCTTTGACTGCGCGCAGCGGGGTGAGGATGGCGCGCATTTGTGTTTCGGTGTATTCGCCGCGGCTGTAGGCGGCGGCCAGGTGCGGGGTGTCGTTGAAGAGGATGCGGCAGTTTTCCAGGTAGGTGCCGTAGCCGTGGGGGTCGGCTTTGCGTGCTAGGGCGATGCCGGCGGCGGCGCCGCGGTTCAGCTGGGTGAATTTGCCTTTGCGGGTGTTGTTGCGGGTGATGTTGATTTCGGCTTGGTGGCTCAGTGCTGCTTTGTGGTAGTCCGCTGAGGAGGTGAGGGTTTCGAGCAGGCGGATGGCTTGGAGGCATTCTTCGGTGGTGCCTTCTTCTTCGATCCGGGCCAGGTCGGTTTCCAGGGCGCGGGCCACGGCGGTGTAGTTGCCGTGGTTCTGCGGGTTGGGGGTACCCGTGCGGGGGATCGTTGTTTCGGACATGTTCTTATTTTACGCCTGCTAGTCGAATATGTCTTCGAGTGTTAGGTTGCGGGTGGATAACTTTTAGGACACAGTAAAGTCACACGTCAGAGGTTGATAATGACCCTGATAGCGGTGGGTGGCGAGGCCCTAGGCGAGCTTCTTGGCGCGGCATTCGGCGCAGACGCCGTAGATCTCCACGGTGTGCTCGGGCTCGGAAAAATCATGTTCAGCGGCAACACGAGCGGCCCACCGTTCGACTGATGGAGCCTGGACCTCGACGGTCTTCGAGCAGGATCGGCAGACGAGATGGTGGTGGTGGGATTCGGTAACGCACTGGCGGAAACGGGCTTCGCCGTCACCACTGCGCAGAACATCGAGCAGGCCATCGTCGGCCATGGACTGCAAGAGGCGGTAGACAGTCGCCAGTGAAACCTTCTTTTCGGAATCCTGCAACCAACGATGAAGCTGCTGGGCCGTGGCGAAATCGTCGATCTCACTCAAGGCCTGCGTGACAGCCAGTCGCTGCTTGGTGATCCGTGTTTCTGGCTGGGACATCTACGTGCACCATTCCTTGACTTCGATGTTGGTGGGCAAAGGGTCAATCTACTGAGCCAATCACCTGTGCTTCCACTCGATTTTAGCCAACTTTCCAAGATGATGCGTGTCTGGCGCTGACACGGGCGGGGCGTGGAGCCTACGCTAAAGATATGCGTATCAAAACCAGAGGCCATTCCTGCATTGAACTGAGTACGATCGATGGTTCGCTGTTGCTGGATCCGGGAGTCTTTTCGGATCTGACGGACGCTTTCGAGGGCAAGAACGCGGTGCTGATCACCCACGAGCATGTGGACCACGCCGATGAAAATGCCATCGTCCAGGCCCTTGGCGCGAACTCTGTTCTGGAGGTCTACGCGCCTGCCGCGCTGGCCCAGAGCCTGCGCGGACAGTTGCCCTCGGCGGCGGCCAGCCAGGTGCACACGGTGCGCGCCGGCGCGGACTTCGTGGTCGGCGGAATCAAGGTGCGGACAGTCGGAGGCACCCATGCCACGATCCACCAGTCGATCGGCCTGGTCGCCAATGTCGGCTACCTGCTGGGCGATCATGCGGTAGGGCAGCCGGTGGTGTATCACCCGGGCGATAGCTATCACGTCCCGGTCGGAGTAAGGGTCGATGTCCTGCTGCTTCCGGTGATGGCGCCCTGGGCGAAGATGTCGGAGGCCGCGGACTTCGCAGTATCGGTCAAGGCCGGATGCTGGACGCCGATTCATGACGGGCTGCTTAACGATCGCGGCGTCTCCCTGTTTGATCGGCAGCTCGGCGCTATTGCCGAGCGCGATGGCAGCCGATTCGAGCGCCTGCAGCAGGGCGCCGAAAACAAAGTCGAAGAACTCCTGGCAAGGTAGCGCGGATGAACCCCCTGATTTCAGCCGAAGAATTGAAGGATCTGCCTTCGTGCGTGCTCCTTGATGTCCGCTGGGTGCTCGGGCGTGATGACGGAGCGCAGCAGTACGCCCAAGGCCATATCCCGGGCGCGGTGTTCGTCGATCTGGAACGCGACCTGTCCGGAGCGGTGGGCGAGCACACCGGACGGCACCCCTTGCCGCTGCCCGCGGATTTCGAGGCGGCAGCCCGGCGCTGGGGGATCCACCAGGACACCCATGTGGTGGTGTACGACAATTCCGGGGCGCTGGCGGCCGCTCGCGCATGGTGGCTATTGCGCCATGCCGGGTTCGAGAACGTGCGGGTGCTTGATGGGGGATTGGATGCGTGGAAGCAGGCGTCCGGACAGCTCTCAACCCAGACGCCGACCGTGAGCCCCGGATCCGTATCGCTGTCCTGGGGCCGGATGCCGGTGGTGGAATTCGACGAACTGGACTCCCTGCCAGGGGTGCTGATCGATTCGAGGGCCACGGCAAGGTACCTGGGCATCGAGGAGCCGGTGGATCCTGTCGCCGGCCATATCCCGGGCGCATTGAACCGGCCGACCACCGATAATATCGACGATCAGGCGCGCTTCTACGATCCCCAGGTGCTGCGTGCCGGGTTCGAGAAGCTCGGTGCCCAGCGGCCCGGATCGGCCGCGTACTGCGGTTCGGGAATCACCGCCGCCCATCAGGTGCTGGCCGCCGCGAGCGCCGGCATCGAACTCGGCCTGTATCCGGGCAGCTGGTCCGAATACTGCTCCTACCCGCAAGCGCCGGTCGCGACCAGCGACGAAAAGCACCGCAACTAGATTTCAGCTACCCACAGAAAGGCAGCAATGAGCACGCTGTTCAGCAAGATCATCGACGGCCAAATCCCCGGACGCTTCGTCTGGAAGGACGAGACCTGTGTCGGCTTCCTGTCCATCGGCCCGCTCTCCGACGGGCACACCCTGGTGGTCCCGCGCGAAGAGATCGACGAGTTCACCGATGCAGCCCCCGAGCTGCTGACGCACCTCACACTGGTCGCGCAGAAGATCGGGCAGACCCAGAAGCGGGTTTTCGGCGCGCAGCGGGCCGGGCTGATGGTCGCCGGATTCGAAGTGCCGCACCTGCATGTGCACGTGTGGCCGACCAACTCGCTGGCGGATTTCGACCTGTCCAATGCGGCGCAGGACCCGGATCCGCAGCAGATGGACAACAATGCGCAGAAGCTGCGCGACGGGCTGGTCGCCGACGGCCACGGCGAGTTCGTGCCCGAGGCCTGAAAGCCGGTGGCTGGTATCCAGGAGTCTTCGCCCTGGCCAACCTCCTAGGTCGGGACGGGAAGTTCAGCGCCGAAGAGCACTGTATTTGGCGTGCCGGAAACGACTGGTACGACGCGGCCTACCCCCAATCCCAGTGCACAGTATCCCGAGGTCTGCGATCACCAGATCAACCCGGGTGCGGTGGAACGTCGAGCCCTACCCGGCGCTGCTCGATGCGCACCAGGTGCCGTGGGAGAAGCTGGAAAGCGAACGGCCCGGACGAATCATCTACGAGGACGAAGTCCAAGTAATCGTTGTGCCGCAAGAGCGATAACCAGGCCCAGGGCAACCAGCTGCATGGCCACCCACACCGGGGAGAGCTGCCCGAAACCGGCGCTGAGCGTGATGCCGCCGAGCACCGGACCAAGGGCGGCGCCGACATTCAGGGCCATGGTCGCGTAGGATCCGCCCATGCGCGGGGCGCCGGTCGCGGCGTAGAGCACACGGGTGATCAACGTGCTGCCCACGGCGAAGGACAGGAACCCTTGGGTGAAGACCAGCACCAGCAGTGCCGCGGGGTGTTCGGCCAGCGCAGCCAGGGCGATCCAACCGGCCAATAGCAGCGGGCCGCCCACGATCAGGACCAGCAGGGGGTGCCGGTCCGAGAGCCGGCCGGCGACAGTGATGCCCGAAAATGAGCCGAGCCCGAAGAACACCAGCGCCAGCGGGACCGCGCCTTCGGGCATCCCGGCCGTGACGGTCACGATCGGGGAGATGAAGGTGAACGCGGCAAATGTCCCGCCGTTGACCAAGGCGGCCAGCACCATGGTGCCAGCCAGCTGCGGCCTGAGCAGCTGGGCCAGCTCGGCAGCCAGCTTCGGTGCCGGGCCGGATGGGTTCTGCACAGACAGCTCCACGGCAGGGCTGGGCCGGGGCACCGCGGACAGGACACCGAGCACCGCGGGCAGGCAGAGCCCGGCGATGACCCAGAAGACGCTGCGCCACCCCAGCTGGGAACCGAGCAGCGTGCCGGCCGGAACCCCGGCGATCATCGCGGCGCTGGTTCCGGCCAGCAGGATGGAGACCGCCCGGCCCCTCAGGTTCGCGGGCACCATCGTGGTGGCGGCGCTCAGCGCGATCGCCAGGAAGCCGGCGTTGGAGACGGCGCCAAGCACCCGGGTGATCAGCAACAGTTCAAAATCCGTGGCCAGGGCGGCGATCACGTGGCTGGCAGCAAAGCCCGACAGGCAGGCGAGCAGCGCGGGCCGGGCAGGCCAGCGCCGGGCAGCCGCGGCCATCAGCGGTGCACCGAGGGCCATTCCCGCGGCGAAGGCCGAGGTGAGCAGCCCCGCAGCGCCCAGATCGACGTCCAGATCGGCGGATATCGCGGGAAGCAGGCCCGCGAGCATGAATTCGGAAGTGCCCATGACGAAGACCGCCAGGGCAAGCAGGTAGAGGGCAAAAGGCATGGAAGACTCCGGGGTGAAGGAACAAGCGGGCTTGTGCCACCACCGCTTGCACCCTGGGATGCCAGAAAGCGCGCCCGCGCTAGATGCGGACGCTGTATCAGGGGAGCAGGGGGCTGACGGCGTGGCCGGCAACCCCGAAGAAATCTGACTCGGGACTCGACATGCCGACCACTTTACCGCAATCTACAGTTGCGCCAGCCCGTCCTTCATCGCCTTGCGGATGCGCTTTTCGCTCACCGAATAGGCGGTGCCCAGTTCCTGGGCGAACAGCGAGATGCGCATCTCCTCCAGCATCCACTTCACCTGGGCCAGCGCGGCCGGCACGCGGGCGCCGGCCGGCACCCGCTCGAGCGCGGCATCGTACTCGTCCTCCAGCTTCTGGATGATCACCAGCGCCTGCGAATCACGGGTCACCGCCCCGCCGCGCAGCTTCTCCAGGCGCTTCTCGACACCTTGCACATAGCGGGGCAGGCGCATCAGGTTCGCCGCCCCGGTGGCGGCGATGAAGCCCGGATAGATCAGCTGCTCCAGCTGCGAGCGGATATCGGTGACCGCTGCGAACATCGCCAGCGACTTGGTGTTCTTCAGGTCCTTGTTGATGCGCGCGGAGGCGCCGAAGACCGTGGCCACGATCGCGGTGATGGTGAAGATGGTATCGATCTGCTCGGCGCGCACGGTTTCGAACAGGGCCTCGAATTCGGCCCGGTTCATCGGCAGCTGCTCGGGAACCAGCTGGTCCACGGCGGCCAGGGTGCAGTCGGCGATCAACTTGTCGATCGACCCGTGCGGGTTCTGGGTGAAGACCAGCTTCTCCGCATTGTTCAGGTGCGAAATGACGAACTTGGCCGCTGGCGGCAAACGCAGCATCAGCAGGCGGATCACGCCGCTGCGGTGCGCGGCATCACGCTCCGATTCATTGCGGAAGACCGTCAGATCCACGGTGGAGCCGTTGCCTGTCAGCCCGGGGTACGCGGTGATCTGCTGGCCCATCACGGTGGTGGTCACCTTGGCCGGCAGGGCATCACCCAGGGTTTCGCCGGATGCCGGTAGCTGCGGCCAGGAATCCAGGGCCTTCTGGTCCCACGCGCCGGAGGCTTCGGCCTTCTTGCGGGCTTTGGCAGCAGGAACGGCCTTGCCCGGCGTCGCCGGCTTGCCAGCACCGGGGGAGTTGACCCCGCTGGCCAGCGCCGCCCGGTTGGCCGCGGCGAACTTGTGCTGCAAGGCCGCGAGGTCATCACCTTGGCCGAGCACCTTGCCCGAGGCATCGGTGACGGTGAAGCCGAAGCGCAGGTGCGCGGGCAGCGCGGCGAAGTCGAAAACTCCAGGGTCGACGACCATGCCGCGCAGCCGGCGCAAAACCAGTGCCAGGGATTCGGCCAGATCGTCGCTGGCCGAATCGAAGTCCGCGGTGAGCATCTGCAGCGCCTTGGCCGCCACATCGGGGGCCGGCACGAAGTTCTTGCGGATCGACTTGGGCATGGAACGGATCAACGCGGTGATCAGCTCGTGGCGCAGTCCCGGGATCAGCCAGGCGAAGCGCGCCGGATCCAGCTGGTTCAGGAACACCACGGGCACGCTCAGGGATACGCCATCGCCCTCGGCCTCCGAAGCCGCCGGGTTGAATTCGTAGCTCAGCGGCAGGTGGATGGAACCGAGCTGCCAGGTGGTCGGGAACAGGCTTTCATCCAGCTGCCCGCCCTCGGCCAACAGGGCGTCTGGATCAAAGTCCAAGAGGGTCGGGTCGGTGGCGCGGGCCTTCTTCCACCAGCGGTCGAAGTGCCGCTCGGAGTAGACCTGCTCGCCCACGCGGGCGTCGTAGAAAGCGAAGAGCTCCTCGTCGCTGATGCGCAGATCGTGGCGGCGCATGCGGGTTTCAAGCTCTTCCACCTCTTCGAGCAGCGCCCGGTTCTTGGCGAAGAACTTGTGATGCGTGCGCCAATCGCCTTCGACCAGGGCATGGCGGATGAACAGCTCGCGGGCCAGCTGCGGATCCACGCGCCAGTAATGGAATTGGCGGCGCGCAATGATCGGCAAGCCGAAGAGCGTGACCTTCTCATAGCCCATGACCGAGCCGGTGCGCTTGGACCAGTGCGGTTCGGAGTGGGTGCGTTTGAGCAGGTGCGGGGCGACTTCCTCAACCCATTCGGGCGAGATGGCCGCGTTGACCCTGGCCCACAGGCGCGAGGTTTCCACCAGTTCGGCGGACATGACCCAGGTCGGGGACTTCTTGAATAGTCCCGATCCGGGGAAGATCGCGAAGCGGGTGCCGCGCGCGCCCAGGTAGTCGCGCTTGCGCTCATCATAGAGGCCGATATGCCCGAGCAGCCCGGCCAGCAGCGAGATGTGCACCGCATCCTCATTGGCCGCAGGATCCACGGGCGCGGCCGCCACGGTGATGCCCAGGGGCTTGGCCAGCTGGCGCAGCTGGGTGAACAGGTCCTGCCATTCGCGCACGCGCAGGTAGTTGATGAACTCGGACTTGCACAACCTGCGGAAGGCCGAGGAGGACAGCTCCTTTTGCTTCTCCTGCAGGTAGGCCCAGAGGTTCAGCAGCGCGATGAAGTCGGACTTCTCATCGGCGAAGCGCTGGTGCAATTCCACCGCGCGATCACGCTGGCCGGTTTCTTCGCTGGGCCGTTCGCGGGGGTCCTGGATGCTCAGCCCGGCGGCCAGCACCATGACCTCCTTGGCGACGCCGCGTTGCGCGGACTCGACGATCATCCGGCCTAGTCGCACATCCAGCGGCAGCTGCGCGAGCTTGCGCCCGATGTCCGTGAGCTTGGCGGCCTTGCTGGAGCCCAGGGCGCCCAATTCGCGCAAGAGGCTCACGCCGTCGGTGATGGCTTTGGCTTCGGGCGGCTGGACGAACGGGAATTGCGCGACCTCGGCGGCGGAGGAAACCACGCCCATGGAGATCATCTGCAAGATGACGCTGGCCAGGTTGGTGCGCAGGATTTCCGGATCGGTGAATTCCGGGCGCGCTTCGTAGTCGGTCTGCGAATACAGGCGGATGGCGATGCCTTCGGAGACGCGGCCGCAGCGGCCCGAGCGCTGGTTGGCGCTGGCCTGGGAGACGCGTTCGATCGGCAGGCGCTGCACCTTGGTGCGATGCGAGTAGCGCGAGATGCGGGCGGTGCCGGTGTCGATCACGTACTTGATGCCCGGCACGGTCAGCGAGGTTTCGGCCACGTTGGTGGCCAGGATGATGCGCGGCGCCCCGCCGGGGTGGAAGACCCGGTGCTGTTCGGCCAGCGAGAGCCGGGCGAACAGGGGCAGCACCTCATAGCGCGGCATGCGCTGGTTCGAGGCGACCAGGGCGCGCAGGGCGTCGGCGGCGTCGCGGATTTCGCGTTCACCGGAGAAGAAGATCAGGATGTCGCCCGGCGCTTCGCGGCTCAGCTCCGTGACCGCGTCGGTGACCGCATCCAGCGGATCGCGCTCTTCTTCCAGCGAATTCTCTTCCTCGGCATCCAGCTCGGCTTCGGCTTGCAGCGGACGGTAGCGCAGTTCCACGGGGAAGGTGCGCCCGGAAACTTCGATAATCGGCGCTGGCTTCACCTCGCCGTCGGGCAGCGGGGAGCCGAAATGCGCGGCGAAGCGTTCGGGGTCGATAGTCGCCGAGGTGATGATGATCTTCAGCTCGGGGCGCTGGGGCATGATCTGCTTGAGGTATCCGAGCAGGAAGTCGATATTCAGGCTGCGTTCGTGGGCCTCGTCGATGATGATCGCCGAATACTTCTTCAGCAAGCGGTCGCGCTGGATTTCGGCCAGCAGGATGCCGTCGGTCATGACCTTCAGCTTGGTATTGCGGGAGACCTCGCCGGTGAAGCGCACATGGAAGCCCACCTCGTCGCCGATCTCGGTGCCCATTTCCTCGGCGATGCGTTCGGCCACGGTGCGCGCGGCCAGGCGGCGGGGCTGGGTGTGGCCGATCATGCCCTTCTCGGCCAAGCCGAGCTCGATGAGCATTTTGGGCAGCTGGGTGGTTTTGCCCGAACCGGTTTCACCGGCAATGACTACCACTTGGTTTTCGCGCACTGCCGTGAGGATGTCCGCGCGACGGGCTGAGACCGGGAGGGCTTCGGGATACGTAATGCTAAGCGCCATGATGATCCCATTCTATTCGCGTCGCGCGAGTTCTCTGTGGCCGCCGGGCCGAGGCGGCGAATACCGGTGATTTCGCCGGCTGCGGCAGTTTCCGGGCCGAGTCAAATTTTCGCTGTGTCTCAGCAAGTGTCGACATCTTGGGGTGACAAAATACAAAACTTCCAGATTCTCGCCGTTGGCAGAGAATTTGTGTCCATTGCTCCGTGGATCAACAGTAAATCGTCTGTGAAAGCGCCTTTCTTGTAAGCAAGGTGAGGTCTTTCACATGTAAGATCTAGGGTAATCATCGACGTCAGGCCTGGATGGTTCCCTACGGCGGCCCACGTGTGGCGCTGCACTACCAGGCAACAGCGGAATCGATGGGAATCACTCGCATCAGGGAACTTTGAAAGGAACTTCAATGAAGAGCTTCACAGCTATGAAATTTGCAGCCGTGGCAGCTGCAAGCGCACTGGCATTAACCGCTTGCGGAAGCGGCGACGGATCCGGCGGTTCGGCCGGCGGCGACGAGGCAGTCAAGATCGGCATCGCCCAGTACGTCTCGCACCCTTCGCTGGATGCAGTAGTTGAAGGCTTCAAGTCCGGCATGGAAAAGGCCGGGTACACCGGCGACAAGATTTCCTACGATGAGAACAACGCCGAAGCGGATCAGGCAACCAATACCTCGATCGCCGGCAAGCTGGCAGCTGACTCAGATATTGATCTGGTCCTGGCTGTGGCCACCCCGTCGGCCCAGGCCGCGGCCCAGAGCATCACCAACATCCCGGTACTCTTCTCCGCAGTCACCGATCCGGTCAGCGCCAAGCTGGTCGCCTCCAATGAGGCACCGGGCGCCAATGTCAGCGGCACCTCGGACATGAACCCGGTGGACGAACAGCTGGCACTGCTCAAGGAGCTGAAGCCGGATGCCAAGAAGGTCGGCATCGTGTACTCCTCGGGCGAGGCCAACTCGGCCGTCCAGGTCGAAATGGCTGAAGCCGCAGCCAAGGATTTGGGCCTGACCATTGAAAAGGCCGCGATCTCTGCCTCCAGCGAAGTCCAGCAGGCTGCCGGTTCCCTGGACGTTGATGCATACTACGTGCCAACCGACAATGCCGTGGTCTCCGCGCTGGAAGGCCTGCTGCAGACCGCGGACAAGAAGAAGGTTCCAGTCATCTCCGCCGACGGCGAATCGGTCAAGCGCGGCGCTACCGCAACCTACGGCATCAACTACGAGAAGCTTGGCGAGCAGACCGCGGCCATGGCTGTGAAGGTGCTCAAGGGCGAAGCCGAGCCAGCCAGCCTCCCGGTGGAAACCATCTCGCAGGTGGACCTGTACCTGAATGAGGACGCGGCCAAGAAGGCCGGAATCGAATTCACCGAGGACATGAAGTCCAAGGCCGTCGAGGTCTACTAAACCCGCAAGAACCAGCGACAGAAGGCGAGGCGCATAACCTGATGCCTCGCCTTTCGTCGTGACTACACAACTCAAGGATCCACACATGATCACAGCGGTTGAACTCGGCCTGATTTACGCCATTATGGCGCTCGGCGTGTATCTGACCTTCCGTATCCTGGACTTTCCCGACCTGACCGTTGACGGCAGCTTCACCACCGGTGCCGCGGTCGCGTCCGTGGGGATCGTCAGCGGGATGAACCCATGGCTGGCTACCGTGCTGGCCTTCTTCGCTGGCATGGTCGCCGGCACGATCACCGGCCTGCTGCACACCAAGGGAAAGATCGATGGCCTGCTGGCCGGCATCTTGACCATGATCGCGTTGTATTCCATCAACCTGCGCATCATGGGCAAAGCCAATACGCCGCTGCTGGGCGAAGAGACGCTGATCAGCCCGCTGCGCGCGGCCGGCATTCTCGGCTCATGGTCCTCGATCGGCATCTTCTTCGTGATCTGCCTGATCTTCGTCGGCGCCATCGTATGGTTCCTGCACACTGAGCTGGGCATGGCCATGCGCGCTACCGGCGACAATCAGGAAATGATCCGCTCCTTCGGCGTGAGCACCGACAACCAGAAGATCCTGGGCCTGGCATTGTCCAACGGCCTGGTGGCGCTCTCCGGCGCCATCATCGCCCAATACCAGGGCTTCGCCGATGTGGGCATGGGCATCGGCCTGATCCTGATCGGCCTGGCTTCGGTGATCGTGGGACAGGCGATTTTCACCCAGCGCTACATCTGGCTGGCCGCCCTGGCAGTAGTTTTCGGCGCGGTGATCTACCGTTTGGTCATCCAGCTGGCGCTGTCGGTGGGACTGGAGGTCAACGACATGAAGCTGATTTCCGCGATCCTGGTCGTGGTGGCCTTGCTGCTGCCAAAGTGGAAGGGATTCCAGAAAATCGTGAAGACCTTCAAGCGCACCCCCTCCGCCGTGACCGCCAAGGAAGAGGTTGGCACCAATGCTTAGTATCAAGAACCTGTCGCGCACGTTCTTCCCGGGAACGGTCAACGAGCGCAAGGCACTGCGCAATATCAACCTGGAGCTGGGCGATGGCGAATTCGTCACCGTGATCGGGTCCAATGGCGCGGGCAAGTCCACGGTGCTGAATATGGTCGCGGGCAAGCTCCAGCCGGATACCGGCTCGGTGACGATCGCAGGCAAGAATGTCACGAAGCTGGCGGACTACCGCCGCGCCAAATACATCGGCCGGGTATTCCAGGATCCGATGGCTGGCACCGCGCCGACCATGTCCATCGAGGAGAATATGGCCCTGGCCTACGCTCGTGGGCGTTTCCGCGGACTGGGCCTGGGCGTGGGTTCCAAGCGCCGCGAGCTCTTTGTCGAAGAGCTCAAGAGCCTGGAACTGGGCCTGGAGAACCGCCTGAAGACCAAGGTCGGCCTGCTCTCGGGCGGCCAGCGCCAGGCGCTGAGCCTTTTGATGGCCACCTTCTCCAAGCCGAAGATCCTGCTGCTCGACGAGCACACCGCGGCACTGGATCCGCAGCGTGCTGCGCTGGTTTCCCGGTTGACCAAGGAGATCGTCGAACGCCACCAGCTGACCACGCTGATGGTGACGCACAATATGGAGCAGGCCCTGCAATTGGGAACACGCCTGATCATGATGCACGATGGCGAAATCATCTTGGACTTGAACCAGGAGCAGAAGTCCCAGATGACCGTGCAAGGTCTGCTCGACGAATTCGGGAAGATCAAGGGCGCGCAGCTTGATGACAAGACCATGCTGCAGTAATTGAATTGCCATTCGCGGGCCCCGGACCTATTTTCAGGTTCGGGCCCGCGGTGATTAAAGCGCAGGAGGTGTTGCGAACGCGCTGGCGGCTAGTTGGCTAAGATGGCAATCGGCACTGGGCAGAGCCCGGTCCCGGCGACTACAACTCAATGACGCACGAATGGCCCGTTGGCATGCCGGAGATGGTGAAATCCGCAGTCATTGACTCTGCCTCGGATGGTGGGGCCGGGCAGTAGATCCACGTGGCATCCCAATCCGTGCCCGTGCCGCCAGTTCGCCCCCCCCAAGGCAGAAATAACTAGTCCCTGCGTCATCGGTAATGTTCGCCTTGATGGGTTCAAGAAATTCATTGCTGGGCATTCGCGGCTCAGGCTCTGCTTGGTTCGCAGCACGTTCTTGCGCTCTTGAACCCCATGATTCCAAGGCCTCATGGAACTTCGAGTCCAGCCGACGGGTTTCATCATTGGTGATACCCCTCAGATGGATTTCGAAACCAGCACTGCCGCCCGTGACATATCGAGAATGGGGGCGATCCGTTGTCAGGTTGAGGCCTGCAAAAAGACAATCCACCCCGCGGTATGTCGCGATGACTAGATCCAATGGCGCTGAAACAATACGTGGCATGGCCATAGCCTACATGGCGACGCAAAACCGGATGAGATAATCAGTAGTCGTTGGCAAGAAGAGAGCCGAGAGCTGTGGCCGGCAAGCGTACTTGCTGGCCTTCACTGAATGACGGCTTCTGGTTCTTTGCCAATGCCTCGCCACGCTAGTGCCACGCAGAGCGCGAAGACAGATGCGCCAGCAGCAATCGGCAACGTGAGATTGACACTGCCCAAGAGCCCTCCGGCTACGGATCCCAACGCGAGACCGGCTAATCCGAGGACCCGGCTAGCCGCGCTGACCCTGCCCATGAGTTGCTCGGGAACCAGCCGTTGGCGCAAGGAAAGCGAACAGACATTCCAGATCACAGCATGCATGATGTAGAACGCCAGCATGATGCCAGCCAGCAACGCTGTTGTGCTGATGGCAAGCATCCCTAGGCTCAGCGACCCCAGAGCAAGGCTTCCCAGTATTGAGCTGCGATATCCCAGAATGTGGCGAAACCTTGGCGTCATGGCGCTTCCGGCAAGACCGCCAATTGCTGAAAACGCGAGCAGAAGCCCGTACCTGGTGGAATCCAGGCCGAGCCATTCCTTGGCAAACAACACCAGAATTGAAAATGCCATCATGTACCTGATGCTGGCCAAGCCGCTGATCAATGCCAAAGCCGCGACCAATCGGTGCTTCATGAGCCAACGAATTCCGTCGCCAGCCCCAACCTAGATGCGCGGGCGCTCGCCGGAGCCAACTGCCGGACGCGCGCTGCGAGGCATGGCCAGAGCGATTGCTCCGGCTACGGCCCAAAGTCCTCCCATCGCATATAAGGGGATGGCCGCGGCGAAGGCCAAGAGAAATCCTCCCAGGGGCGGGCCAGCGAATTCATCGGTGATCAGTTGCGTGGCAGTGATCTTGCTATTGGCTTGATCCAGCTTTTCAGGGCTCACCAGCTGTGGCAACAAAGCGATCGCCGCGGTGTCTGCTGTGCCTTCCAAGACGGCGATGAATGCCATGGCCAGATAAAGCGCCCACAGATTCGGGCCGGAGAAAGCGAAGGACGACGCTAAGACCAGCAAGGCGATTCCGCGCAAGATATTTGCATAGCTGAGCAAGGTGCGCCGATCGAATCGGTCGACCCACGCTCCAGAGGCCAAGGCGAGAAGCAATCGTACCGCGGCGTAGCAGAGCGACAAGCCGGCGATCAGCCGGGGGTCCTGCGTCAAGGATGCGGCGATCAGCGGAACAGCTGCAAAGGCAACTCCATCGGCAAGGTTGGACAGCGAAGATGCTGTCCACAAAACGGCGAATCCGCGTTGAGTAGCCGCGGTCCCAGCGTATCGGTACGGGGCGGCAGAAACTTTCTAATGCTTCGCCTTAGCCAGCAGGATTTCAGTTCGTCCCGAGGCTGCATCCGTGAGTTCTTCACCGGTAGGCCGCCAGCCGTTGGCCTGATACAGCTTGATTGCCCGCGAATTGTCGGTGATGGCCCAAAGGCGCACTTCGCGGAAACCGGCCGCCCGCGCAAAGTTCTCCACTTCGGCCATGAGTTCGCGTGCCACGCCCTGTCCCCAGAAATCAGGGGCAACGGCGACGTAGTAGATCTCCAGGTAGCCATCATGCGGTGAGCAGAGTGTGAATCCTGCTGGAACCCCGTCCTTGGATGCGAACACGAGCCTGGCATCGGGCAAGGCCAAGCGACGCTCGACTCCGGCCAGTGCTTGGCTGCCGTCAACAGGCCGGGGCATGTGATCGCGTTGGGCCGCAGCCTGCGCCCAGATTTTCGCAGCGTTCTGGACATGCTGCGGATCCTGTGGTGCTGCTTCAGCAACAGTTATCGAGGGGGTGTCCATTAATAGTTTCCCAGGCCGGAGCTCGTCGGCTAGATGATCCCGCTGGAGCCAAGCAGCGAGCCGGCGGCGAAGGTCGCGGCCAAGGCCAGGGCACCGCCGACGACCAGGCGAAGTGCCGCCACCCGTTTGGAGCTGCCTCCGATGTAGGCGCCCAGCGTCCCGGTAACCGCGAGGGCAACGAGTACCGCGGCAAAGGTCACGGGAATGCGGATCTGTTCCGGCGGCAGCAAGATGGCCAGCATGGGCAGGACGGCACCGATAATGAAGGACGCCGCCGATGCATAGGCGGCATGCCAAGGGTTGACGACTTCTTCCTCATCGATATTCAGTTCCGCGGATAAATGTGCTGCCAGCGCATCATGCTCCGTCAGCTCGGTGGCTACCTGCATCGCGGTGTGCTGGCTCAATCCCTTGGCCTCGTAGATCCCGGCAAGCTCAGCGAGCTCCGCGTCGGGATCGTCACGGAGCTCTTGGCGCTCCTTCTCAACCAGGGCTCGCTGCGAATCACGTTGACTGCTGACCGAAACATATTCGCCCAGGGCCATCGAGATGGCTCCGCCGATGACCGCGGCCATTCCGGCAGTGAAAATCGGGGCGGTGTGGTTGGTGACGCCGGCGACCCCAACAACCGTGGCGGCTACCGAGACGATGCCGTCATTCGCGCCGAGAACTCCAGCGCGGAGCCAGTTCAGGCGTTCGGCGAAGTTCTGATCATGGGGCTCATTGGGATGGGCCTGAGTTGAAACGGTCATGCCACCAAGATAACCACCAGCTGGGCGAGAACCGCCAGTGTTCAGTTGATCTGCGGCGGAAGATCACACCGCCGGGGAAATAAGAAATTGCAGGTCCGGATGATCCAGACCTGCAATTTGCTGGTGCCCCTGAAAGGAATCGAACCTTCGACCTTCTGCTCCGGAGGCAGACGCTCTATCCACTGAGCTACAGAGGCGCGTTGCTGGGCAACAGAAGAAATACTATCAGGTGGTGTGCTGATCTGCGCAATTCGAGCAACCGGACTGTGCCGTGTTGTAAAAGTCACCGAACCCGGCAAGTCTCACAGGCTTGGCGGAGTCATGAATGCTAATGAAGCGGTGCAATTACCGGTATTCTTGAACGGTGACTCCTGAAGAACTCTCCGCAGCAATATCCGCATGCCTCACCGAAGCCGTCGCCGCTGGTGAAATCTCCGTTGAGGTTCCAGGCACCGTGCGTGTCGACCGTCCCAAGAGCCGTGAGCACGGTGACTGGGCAACCAACATCGCGCTGCAGCTGGGCAAGAAGGCTGGCATGGCACCGCGCGACTTCGCGCAGATCCTTGCCCGACGCCTTGCCGAGGTTTCAGGAGTCGGCGCCGTGGACATCGCAGGTCCAGGCTTCCTGAACATCACCCTCGAAGCTGGCGCCGCTGGCGAACTGGCTCGCACCATCGTCGAATCCGGGGCCGCCTACGGCAACAACCAGGCCCTGGTCGGCCACGTGGTCAACATGGAATTCGTCTCGGCGAACCCCACCGGTCCGCTGCATATCGGCCACACCCGCTGGGCCGCCCTGGGCGATGCGATCTCGCGCGTCCTTCGTGCCTCCGGTGCAAGCGTGACCTGCGAGTACTACATCAACGACGCCGGCAACCAGATGAACGTCTTTGCCCGCTCGGTCTACAACCGCATCCACGGCCTGCCGGTCCCCGAGGGGGGCTACCCCGGCGAATACATCAAGGAACTGGGCGAGATCGTTCTTGCCGAAAACCCTGGCCTGAAGGACCTGGACGAAGCCGAAGCCATTCCGGCCTTGCGTGAAGCGGCCTACAAGGCACAGCTCGAAGACATCAAGAAGACCCTGGCCGATTTCGGCGTCAGCTTCGATGTCTTCTTCTCCGAAACCACCCTGCACGAAGGCGGGGCCGTGGCCGACGCCGTGACTCGCCTGCGCGAACAGGGACACATCTTCGACCAGGAAGGCGCTGTCTGGCTGCGCACCACCGACTTCGGTGATGACAAGGACCGCGTGCTGATCCGTGCCAACGGCGAACCGACCTACTTCGCCGCGGACGCCGCCTACTACCTGTCCAAGAAGGATCGCGGCTTCGAAGAGAAGATCTACCTGCTCGGTGCCGACCACCACGGGTACGTCAACCGCCTGAAGGCCATCGCCGCCTGCGCGGGCGATGACAAGGAGAAGAACATCGAGGTGCTGATCGGCCAATTGATCAGCGTCAACGGTGCCAAGCTCTCCAAGCGCGCTGGCAACATCATCGAGCTGCGCGATCTGATCAACTGGATCGGTGCCGACGCGCTGCGCTACTCGCTGGCCCGCTTCCCGGCCGATTCGCCGATCGCCCTGGACCCAGAGCAGCTGAAGAAGAACACCAACGACAACCCGGTGTTCTACGTCCAGTACGCCCACGCTCGCTCGGCCGCCGCAGCCCGCAACGCTGCCGCGAAGGGGGTCACCCGCGAGCAGTTCGACGCAGCCCTGCTGACCGACGCTACCGAAAACGAACTGCTGGCAGTGCTCGGACAGTTCCCTTCGGTGGTAGCCGGCGCCGCGGAGTTCCGCGAACCGCACCGCATCGCCCGCTACCTGGAACAGGTCGCTGGCGCGTACCACTCCTGGTATGCCGCAACCCGCATTACCCCGGTCGCTGAAGATGGAGCCATCACTCCAGTGCACAGCACCCGCCTGTGGCTGAACGATGCAGCGACCACCGTCTTGGCCAATGGATTGGAACTGCTGGGCGTCTCCGCCCCAGAGAGGATGTAATTAGCCGATGGCACTATCGCCGCTAGCCCCGCAATGGCTGCAATTCCCCGAAAACATCAACGCACTGCGCCAGATCGAATGGGCTTCGGGGGTTTCCCGCGAAGCTAGCGGCGAACTGTCCGTCCAGGGCATCGCGGTCAGCGCGCTGGCCGAGGAATTCGGCACCCCGCTGTTCGTGCTGGATGAAAACGACTTCCGCGCCCGCGCCCGCGGCTTCAAGACCGCTTTCGATGAGGCCTTCAAGGAGTTGTGCGGGGCAGTAGACGTCTACTACGCCGGCAAGGCCTTTGTCTGCACCGAGGTCGCCCGCTGGGTGACCGAAGAAGGGCTGCGCCTGGACACCTGCTCCGGCGGCGAGCTGGCCGTGGCCAAGGCCGCCAACGTCCCGGCGGAAAACCTCTCGTTGCACGGGAACAACAAGTCCAAGGCCGAGATCACCCGGGGCCTGGAAATGGGCGTCGGACGCATTGTCATCGACTCGCTCGACGAGCTCGACCGCGTGATCTCGCTGGCCGATGGGCTGGGCCTGAAAGCAGAGGTGATGCTGCGCATCACCCCGGGCGTGCACGCCTCCACCCATGAGGCCATCGCCACCGCCCACGAGGACCAGAAGTTCGGCCTGTCGATCCTGGCCGATGCCACCGGCACCTCCCCGGCATTGCGCGCGGTGGCCCGCGCCCTTGAAGCGCAGAACGTGAACCTCTTGGGCCTGCACGCGCACATTGGCTCGCAGATCTTCGAAGCCGAGGGCTTTGCCATGGTCGCTCGCACCATGCTCGGCTTGCTGGCGCAGATCCGCGAAATCCACGGCGTGAGCCTGCCCGAGCTGGATCTCGGTGGCGGCTACGGCATCGCCTACACCTCCGAGGACCACCCCTCGACCCCGGCGAAGCTGGCCGGCCAAATGGCCGAGGTCGTCACCGCGACCTGCCAGGAACTGGCCCTGGACTGTCCGCGCATCTCCATCGAGCCTGGACGGGCCATCGTCGGCCCGACCACCTTCACCCTCTACGAGGCCGGCGTGCGCAAGGACGTCCAGGTGGAGGACGCCACCGGAGCGCTGTTCCCGCGCCGTTATATTTCGGTGGACGGCGGCATGAGCGATAACCCCCGCCCGGTGCTCTATGACGCGCAATACACCGCCGTGCTCGCGAGCCGTATGACGCAAAGCGACGCAATTATTTCTCGCGTAGTTGGGAAACATTGCGAGTCAGGTGACATAGTCGTGAAGGACGTTTACCTGCCCGAGGATGTGGCGGCTGGCGACTTGCTCGCGATTCCGGCCACCGGCGCCTACTGCTGGGCCCTGTCGAGCAACTACAACTACCTCACCCGCCCAGCGGTGGTAGCGGTACGCGATGGCCAAGCCCGTTTGATCGTGCGCAGGGAAACCGAAGACGACTTGCTAGCCCGCGACATGGGAGTTTAATTGAGCGGTGAAAAGAACCTGAAGGTAGCCCTGCTGGGTTGCGGTACGGTCGGAGCCCAGGTGGCCCGCATCCTGCTGGAAGACGCGAATGAATTGGCATCCCGTTCGGGTGCCGGCCTGCAGCTGATCGGCATTGCCGTGCGCAATCTGGAGACCAAGCGCGACGTGGACTTGCCCATTCAGCTTTTCACCACCGATGCGCTGGGCCTGATCGAACAGGCCGATGTGGTCATCGAGCTGCTCGGCGGCTTGGATCCTGCCGGCCAGTACATCGCCGCCGCCCTGTCCAAGGGCGCCAGCGTGATCACCGGCAACAAGGCGCTCATCGCGCTCAAGGGAGCCGAACTGAACGAGGTCGCCGCAGCCTCCGGCGCGCAGTTGCGCTACGAAGCCGCGGTCGCTGGCGCGATCCCGATCCTGCGCCCGATCGCCGACTCGCTGGCCGGCGATCACATCACCAAGGTGATGGGCATCGTCAACGGAACCACCAACTTCATCCTGGACGCCATGGACACCACCGGCGCGGCCTTCGATGATGTGCTGGCCGAAGCCCAGGCCCTGGGCTACGCCGAAGCGGATCCGACCGCCGACGTCGGCGGGCACGACGCCGCCGCGAAAGCCGCGATCCTCGCGTCGCTGGCCTTCCACACCACGGTCTCCTCAGAACAGGTTTCCACCCAGGGCATTACCGAGGTCACCGCCGAGGATGTGGCCGCCGCGGCCGATGCCGGCTATGTCATCAAGCTGCTAGCCATCGCCGAGCAGGGCGATGCGGGCATTTCGGTGCGCGTCTACCCGGCGCTGATTCGCCGAGGCCACCCGCTGGCTACCGTGCACGGCGCGTTCAATGCGGTCTTCGTCGAAGCGGAAAACGCCGGGGACCTGATGTTCTACGGCGCAGGTGCCGGCGGCAACGCGACCGCCAGCGCTGTGATGGGCGATGTCGTGGCCGTGGCCCGGCAGATCGCCGCCGGCGCGCCGCTGCCCAACGGCTCGGTGCATCAGAGCCCGCGCATGCTGGACTTCGACGCGATTACCACCCGCTACTGGATCGGCCTGTCGGTCAAGGACCAGTCCGGCGTGCTCGCAGCCATCGCCACCGTCTTCGGCGAGCATGGCGTCTCGATCCAGTCCATGAGCCAGCAGGGCGATGCTCACTCCGGTGCCCAATTGCGCATCCTCACCCACCAGGGCACCGAATCCGCCCTGGCCAGCACCGTCGAAGCGCTCAAGGCCTTGGACGCGGTGCATTCAGTACTATCCGTTATGCGAGTTGAAGGAAACTAACGTGGCTCACCAGTGGCGCGGAGTCATCCGCGAATATGCCGAACGCCTGCCAGTAGACGAGAACACCAGGGTCATCACCCTGGGCGAGGGCGGCACCCCGCTGGTGTTCGCACCGGCGCTCTCGGAACTCACCGGCAACGAGGTCTACCTCAAGGTCGAAGGCATGAACCCGACCGGTTCCTTCAAGGACCGCGGCATGACCATGGCGATGACTGCTGCGGTGGCCGCCGGTGCCAAGGCCGTGGTGTGTGCCTCCACCGGCAACACCTCTGCCTCGGCGGCGGCCTACGCCACCCAGGCTGGCTTGAAGTGCGCGGTGCTGGTACCGGATGGCAAGATCTCCATGGGCAAGCTGTCCCAGGCCATCGCCCACGGCGCGGACATCATCCAGATCGACGGCAACTTCGATAACTGCCTTGAGGTAGCCCGCAAGCTTTCGGAAAACTACCCGGTCTTCCTGGTGAATTCCGTGAACCCCGCCCGCATCCAGGGCCAGAAGACCGGCGCCTTCGAGGTTGTCGACTTCCTGGGCGACGCGCCGGACTACCACCTGCTGCCAGTAGGCAACGCCGGCAACATCACCGCCTACTGGAAGGGCTACAAGGAGTACTCTTCGGCGTGGACCAACGAGGCCGGCAAGGAACTTGCACCGGTGTCCACCAAGAACCCGATCATGTGGGGCTTCCAGGCTGAAGGGGCCGCTCCCATCGTGGCCGGCCACCCGATCACCGAACCAGACACCATCGCCACCGCGATCCGCATCGGCAACCCTGCCTCCTGGGAGCAGGCCGAAGCCGCGCGCGACGAGTCCGGCGGCCAGATCGACTCGGTCTCCGACGATCAGATCCTCGAAGCGCACCGCTGGCTCTCGGCCCGCGAAGGCGTTTTCGTGGAGCCTGCCTCGGCTGCGGGTGTGGCCGGTCTGCTCAAGCACCACGCCGCAGGCAATGTGCCTACCGGCAAGAAGATCGTCATCACCGTGACCGGCCACGGCCTGAAGGACCCGGACTGGGCCCTGAAGCAGGCCGACGGTTCCGAAGTGGCACCGAAGAAGGTGGCCTTCGACGTGGTCGAGGTCGCCGGCGCGCTGGGCCTGGCCTAGAAGCGATCGCCGGAGGATTCCGGCGCCCTCGGCCCGCCGCGCCCTTCCCGATCACGGGGAGCTGGACGTGGCGGGCCGTTTCCCTTTCCATCACCTATCGCAGAATTCTCGAAGGAACCATGACGCAGCAGATCGCCCTGGGCCAGAAATTGATCGTGTCCCCGCCGGCCACCTCCGCCAACCTCGGCCCGGGGTTCGATTCGCTGGGCCTGGCCCTGGAATACCGCGACCGGCTGGAAGTGGGCACGGCCGGGCGCAGCAGCGTGGAGATCTACGGCGACGGGGCCGATGAGCTGCCGCGCGATGAGTCCCACCTGATCATCAAGGAGATGCATCGCTACTGGGCCAATGCCGGTTTTGAACCGGTAGGCGTGCAGCTGGTGGCGCACAACAACATCCCCCACGCCCGTGGCCTGGGCTCCTCGGCCGCGGCGATCGTGGCCGCCTACGCGGCAGCCGACGCCTTGCTTCCCACCGAGGCCCGCGGTGGCACCGGGGCGATCTTCCAGGCCGCGGCCGCCTGGGAAGGCCACCCGGATAATGTGGCCCCGGCCGTCTACGGCGGCTTGAGCATTTCGGCCACCAACCCCGATGGCAGCTTCAGCTCGGTCCAGGTGCCGCTTCACCCGAAGGTCGGTGCCGTGATCGCCATTCCTTCCAACGGGCTGTCCACAGAGGTGGCCCGCGGTGCGCTGCCAGCCCAGGTGGATCACTCCGTGGCCGCGGCCAACAGCGCCAGCGCCGCGCTGCTGATCCATGCATTGAGCAATGACCCAAGCCAGCTGCTAGGCGGCACCAAGGACTACCTGCACCAGGATTACCGCGCCGCGGCCATGCCCGAAAGCGCCGCGCTGATCTGCGCACTGCGCGACGAACAGCTGGCGGCAGTGGTGTCCGGGGCCGGGCCAACGGTGATGGTGCTGGTCGCTTCGGACGCCCAAGCCCAGCAGGCACAGCGGATCATTGCAGATTTTTCTGCAAAATCCCCGGTGTCGTGGCGTACTCAAGTTCCCATGCTGGCTGCCAACGGTGTTACAGTAGAAGAGCTGTAACACTATGGCAGGCCGGATTGCTGGGTCGTACCCCGGTTCAAGTCCCTTTTGGCCGGTGTTGATGCGAATGAATTCGGTTCTTGAACCCCATGTCATCCGTCCAGCCCTTCCGGATCTTCCTGCCGTTCGCAGCACCTTTGATATCCCACACTCATGCACAGCCTCGTGCCGTCGAGATATCAGTTTCCTCATATCCACCGCAGTTTAGTGTCCCGAATTCCTGGGCGCGCTCGGTGGAGCGTGGAACAGCCATGGATCTTCGGCTGTTGCACACCATTTACGGCACAGTGGGCCTGCCTTGAAGCGGCCCATCCTACGAGTCAGAAGGAACTTTCGTGACCGAAACCACGAGCCTCAACGAAGGCGTGGACACCAAGACTTCCGAAACCAAGAGCGCCGGCCTGGCCTCCTTGAAGATGACCCAGCTCCAGCAGCTGGCTTCGCAGCTGGGCATCACCGGCGGATCGCGAATGCGCAAGGCTGACCTGGTCAAGGCCATCGGCGATCACCAGCGTGGCGGCTCCGTCGCCGCCAAGGACGCAAAGGCCGCCAAGGAGCAGAAGCCTGAAGCAGAAGCCGTATCGGCACCAGCTGAGCAGCCAAAGGAAACCAAGGCCCGCTCGCGCCGCGCACCGAAGGCCGAAGCCAAGGTCGAAACCGAGGCAGCCGCAGAGGCGCAGCCAGCCGCTGAGCCAGCTGCCGCAGAGCAGAAGCCGGCACGCACCCGCCGCCCATCGCGTCGCGCCACCGATTCGGGCAAGGCGCCAGCCGCCGCTGAAGCCAAGAACGATGCGCCACAAGCCGCAGCTGAAACCGAAGCAGCACCGGCAGAGCAGAAGGCTCCACGCCAGCGCCGCAACTCCAAGAAAGCCGAAGCCGCCGCCGAGCAGCCAGCCCAGAACGCTGAGCCAACGGCCGAGGCAGCCGAGAACAACACAGAAGCCCGCGAAGAGCGCCGCGAACGCGGAAACCGCCGCGAGCGCGGAAACCGCCGCGAGCGCAACAGCGACCGCGCGGAACGCAATGAGCGCAATGACCGTGCTGAAGCCGCCGAGACCGAGAACAACGGCGAAGCCCGCGAAGAGCGTCGTGAACGCGGCAACCGCCGCGAGCGCAACAACGACCGCGACCAGCGCAACAATGACCGCGCCGAATCCACCGAGACCGAGGCCGGCGAAGAGCGCAACGAGCGCAATAATGACCGCAACGATCGCAACAACCGCCGCGAGCGCAACAACGATCGCAACGATCGCAACAACCGCCGGGAGCGCAACAACGATCGCAACAACCGCAATCGCCGCAACCGCCGTGATGACGACGAGCCGCAGCTGAGCGAAGACGATGTCGTACTGCCAATCGCCGGTATCCTGGACGTCCTGGAGAACTACGCGTTCGTCCGCACCTCCGGCTACCTGCCAGGCCCGAACGATGTCTACGTCACCCTGGGCCAGGTCAAGAAGTACAACCTGCGCAAGGGCGACGCCATCGTTGGCGCGATCCGCCAGCCACGCGAGGGCGAGAGCCCCAACCCACGCCAGAAGTTCAACGCACTGGTGCAGCTGACCTCGGTCAACGGCAAGAAGCCAGAAGACAACCGCGAACGCGTTGAGTTCAACAAGCTCGTTCCGCTGTACCCAACCGAGCGCCTGCGCCTGGAAACCGATCCGAAGCTGGTCGGTCCACGTGTGATCGACCTGGTCGCCCCCATCGGCAAGGGCCAGCGCGGCCTGATCGTTTCGCCTCCCAAGGCCGGCAAGACCCTGATCCTCCAGGCCATTGCCAACGCGATCACCATCAACAACCCAGAAGTCCACCTGATGATGGTGCTGGTTGATGAGCGCCCCGAAGAAGTCACCGACATGCAGCGCACCGTCAAGGGCGAAGTCATTGCCTCGACCTTCGACCGTCCGGCTGATGACCACACCACCGTGGCTGAACTGGCCATCGAGCGCGCCAAGCGCCTGGTGGAAATGGGCATGGACGTCGTCGTCCTGCTGGACTCGATGACCCGCCTGGGCCGTGCCTACAACCTGTCGGCTCCGGCATCGGGCCGCATCCTCTCCGGTGGAGTGGACTCCGCCGCGCTGTACCCGCCAAAGCGTTTCTTCGGTGCTGCCCGCAACATCGAAAACGGCGGCTCGCTGACCATTCTGGCCACCGCGCTGGTGGAGACCGGATCCAAGATGGACGAGGTCATCTTCGAGGAATTCAAGGGCACCGGCAACATGGAACTTCGCCTCTCGCGCCAGCTGGCCGAGAAGCGCATCTTCCCAGCAGTGGACGTCAATGCCTCGAGCACCCGCCGCGAAGAGGCGCTGATGAGCGCGGAAGAGGTGCGCATCATGTGGCGCCTGCGTCGCATGCTCTCGGGCATCGACCCGCAGCAGGCCCTGGAAGTGCTCACCGGCAAGATCCGCGAAACCGGATCGAACGCCGAATTCTTGATGCTGGTCAACAAGACCACCCCGAACAAGGATTAGCACACCTACCCGCCATGGCGTCCAGCCAGCTTGCCCTCGTGGAAGCTGGCTGGACGCCATCGGCGCGTAGTGACCAGAGAACCGACTAGAATTTAATCCCAGCAGCCCCGTAGAGCCGTGAAGGCCCGACTGCGCGGACACCGCCGACAAGGAAGCACACCACCATGTTCGAATCCGTCAAGACGCTACTAGAAGAGCATGCGCAGATCCAGGCGCAGCTCTCGGATCCGGCGGTGTACGCCGATCAGGCGCTGGCCCGCAAGCTCGGCCGCCGCTCTGCCCAGCTCAACGGCATCGTCGAAGCCTACAACCGCTGGCATTCGGCCACCGAGGATCTGGAAGCCGCCAAGGAAATGGCAGATGAGGATCCGGACTTCGCCGAAGAAGTCGAAACCCTGACCGCAGCCCTGCCAGAGCTGCAGGAAAAGCTGCGCCGCCTGCTGATCCCTCGCGATGAAAACGACGCGCGCGACGTGATCCTCGAAGTCAAGGGCGGCGAAGGCGGCGACGAGGCGGCCTTGTTCGCAGCCGACCTGCTGCGCATGTACACCCGCTTCGCAGAGCACAAGGGCTGGAAGGTGGAGATGATCTCCTTCAACGAGTCCGATCTGGGCGGCTACAAGGATGCCCAGGTGGCCATCAAGGGCAAGTCCAACGACCCGGCCGAAGGCGTCTACGCCCAGCTGAAGTTCGAGGGCGGCGTGCACCGCGTGCAGCGCGTGCCGGTGACCGAGTCCCAGGGCCGCATCCACACCTCGGCCGCCGGCGTGCTGGTCCTGCCGGAAGTCGACGAGCCAGAAGAAGTCGAGATCCACCAGAACGACCTGAAGATCGACGTCTACCGTTCCTCCGGCCCCGGCGGCCAGTCGGTGAACACCACCGACTCCGCCGTGCGCATCACCCACATGCCTACCGGCATCGTGGTGGCCATGCAGAACGAGAAGTCGCAGATCCAGAACCGTGAAGCCGCGATGCGCGTGCTGCGCTCGCGCCTGCTGGCCCACCAGCAGGAGCAGATCGACGCCGAGAACTCGGCCCAGCGCGCCAGCCAGATCCGCACCATGGACCGTTCCGAGCGCATCCGCACGTACAACTACCCGGAGAACCGCATCGCGGACCACCGCACCGGGTACAAGGCCTACAACCTGGATGCCGTCATGGACGGCGACCTGCAGCCGGTCATCGAATCCTGCATCCAGATGGATGAGGAAGAGCGCCTGGCCGCGCTGGGCGAGTAAGCAGCGCCTTGGAGAAACTGACTGCCGTTCGCCTCGCGGCGGTGGCGGCGTTGGCCGACGCCGGGGTGCCAAGCCCCGGCGTTGACGCCGACCTGATGCTCTGCCATGTGCTGGGCATCAGCCGCTCCGAGCTGAAACTGCGCGAACTGCGTGGCGATGGGTTCCAGGGGGATCAGCGAGAGCAGTTCACCGCGCTGGTGGCCGCCCGCCGAACCCGCATACCCCTGCAGCACCTGACCGGGGTGGCGCATTTCCGCTACCTCGAGCTCAAGGTGGGGCCGGGGGTCTTCACCCCGCGTCCGGAAACCGAGACCGTGGTGCAGCTGGGACTGGATTTCGTGGCAGAGCAGGGAATCGACGACCCGAAGTGCATCGATTTGTGCTCGGGGTCCGGGGCCATCGCGGCCTCGCTGGCCAGTGAACTGCCCGGTTCCACGGTCTGGGCGGTGGAGCTCTCCGATGAGGCGATCGGCTACACCCGCGCCAATTGCCTGCCGCACCAAGTCACCGTTCTGCACCAGGACGCCACGAATTTGCCTGCGGAACTCGATGGCACCATGGACCTGGTGGTCTCCAACCCTCCGTATATCCCGCCGCATGCGATCCCGCGCGAGCAAGAAGTGCGCGACCACGACCCGCAGATGGCGCTCTATGGCTTGGGGGAAGACGGCTTGCAGATTCCGCGCGCCATCAGCGCCCAGGCGATGAGACTGCTGCGCCCCGGCGGATACTATGTGATGGAGCACGCCGAAGTGCAAAAGGATCCCGCCGCGGCCATGTTGCGCGAGGCCGGATTCGAGCGCGTGGCAGGCCATGAAGATTTAACCGGACGGGCGCGCGCCACCTCCGGCTACGCACCACACCGTGAACCAGTACCACCGACGACCGACCGTGCATGAAAGAATGATCCCGTGAGCACAAGATTTTTGGTAAGCAACGAGCAGGAACACGCAGCGGGCATCGCCGCGGCCAAAGCTGCCCTGGCGGACAGGCGATGCATCGTTTTGCCCACCGATACGGTCTACGGGATCGGAGCCGACGCCTTCAGCGCCCAGGGCGTGGCCATGCTGCTGGCCGCCAAGGGGCGCGGCCGCTCCATGCCGCCACCGGTTCTCATCGCCCAAACCGCCACCATGGATGGCTTGGCTCGCGACATTCCTGATGCCGCACGCAAGCTTGCCGAGGCTTTCTGGCCCGGCGGCCTGACGCTGATCCTGCAGGCGCAGCCTTCACTGACCTGGGACCTGGGGGAGACGCGGGGCACGGTCGGGCTGCGCGTGCCCAATGACGACACCGCCTTGGAACTGCTGCGCGAAACCGGGCCGTTGGCTGTCTCCTCGGCCAACCGCACCGGGCAACCGGCAGCCCTGAACATTGATTCGGCCATGGAGCAGCTGGGGGAATCCGTCGACGTGTATCTCGATGGCGGTTCGCGCGGCGAGAGCGCGGACGGCACATTGCCATCGACGATTATCGATTGCACCGGCGAACACCTCAAGGTCGTCCGCTCCGGTGCCATCTCCATCGAGGAACTGCGCGTGGTGGTCCCCGAAGTGCTCGACTTGGGACAGGATGTCCCAGGCACGGGCGCATGAGAATATACCTGCTGCTCATCGCCTTCAGCTTCACAGCTTCTTATCTGCTGACCCCGATGGTTCGTTCCCTGGGGGAGCGCTTCACGGCTAACCAGATGCTGCGCGAACGCGATCAGCATCGGGCGCCCATCGTGAAATTCGGTGGCGTCGCCATGATCGCTTCCTTCGCGATGGGCATTTGGCTGGCCAGCAACTTCCACTTCTTCCGCGGCGTTTTCGGCGGGCAGGCCATCCAAGGCCTGTGCTTGGCGTTGCTGGTCATCGTGATCCTGGGCCTGGCCGATGACATGTTCGATCTGCGCTGGTGGATCAAGCTCCTGGGGCAGATCCTGATTGGCTGGCTGATGGCCACCCACGGGGTTTTGATCCAATCGCTGCCCGTGGGCTCCTGGCGCATCGATGAACAATGGCTGCAGGTTGTAGTCACCATCTTCCTGATTGTCCTGACGATGAATGCGATCAACTTCTCCGATGGGCTGGACGGTCTGGCAGCCGGCCTGGCGGCCATCGGAGCGGCGACGTTCTTCGTCTACTCCTATGTGCTGGCGACCCACGTGAGCGCCGACGACTATGCCAATCTCGGAGCCCTGCTCTGCGCATTGCTGCTCGGCGCCTGCCTGGGATTCCTTCCGCACAACTTCAACCCTGCGAACATCTTCATGGGGGAGACCGGGGTGCTGGCCATTGGCTTGATCCTCTCGGTCTCCGCCATTGCTGTCACCGGCGACGTGCAGGGCCTCGAAGCCCGCCGCTTCCGCAACATCCCTGCGTACATGCCGATGCTTCTGCCTATGGTCATTGTCTTCCTACCAGTTCTAGACCTTGTGCTCTCGGTCTTCCGCCGGCTGGCCAACAAGCGCTCACCCTTTTCGCCGGATTCCAAGCACATCCATCACCGGATGCTGGCCCAGGGCCACTCGGTGCGCCGCGCAGTGATCTTGCTCTACTTGTGGGCGGCGGTGATCGCGGTATCGGTGGTGTCCATCGCCTTCATTCCGGTGGTCCTGGTGATCCCGCTGGCCCTGGTTCTTTTCCTGGCCGCGGCCATTGGCACCTGGTGGCCGCTGGTGGTTCGACGTGCTGGCGCGCTGCGCAAGCGCCTGGGCAGCGACTAGCCTCACCAATTGGTCAAGTAATCCACGAGCAAAGCCTTTCTATCTCGTGTAGAATTCAGAATGGATCTTCTTCCGGGAGCTCTTTTGGGTGAGCGGAAGTTTCAAGTTTCATCAGCATCGTGGGTACACGATGGTCCCTCGGATTTGACGAAGAAAGGTTGCGGACGTGACTTCCAGTTCTGCCCGCGTCAGCACTTCGCCAGCTCCGAAATCCATCTGGTTGCCGATTCTGGCTTTGTCACTGGTGTATTCGCTGATCGCGACGGCCGCATTTTTCCTGATTTCGTGGTTGTTCGCCGATCTTCGTTACGCACTGTCGGGTGCATTGGCGGCCGGAATAGTCATTGGCTTCTTTGCCATTGGCATTCTGATCGCCGAAGCTGCGGGACGAATTCGCCGCACGTGGGCCATGCCTGCGTTTTTGGGCGCATATGTCATCAAGGTTTTTGGTATCGCCTTCGTGTTGTTGAACCTGGGTTTGCCCGAATGGGTGAATCGTCAGGGATTCGTTCTTGCAGCAGCAATCTCACTCGTTGCCTGGCAGGTTGGTGAAGTCAGGGCTTTCATGAAGGCCCGGCTGGCAATCTACAACGAGGACTAGGGAGTACCGGCCGGCGAATGTGTCGGAAGGATGCTGTGAGTTTGATAGGCTTACTACGGGTCATTTTTAGCTGAGCGCTCAATTGCGTGAGGCTGGATACAAATGCGCTTGCGGGGAAACCTGCAGGTGGCACCTCATCAGGGTTGATGCCTCCGGCAGCAGCCGTGATGGGATCCCCGTTTGATCTTTTCTTCACACGGTGAGAGGCAGTTTCCGCCAGTCACCGCCTTTTGCCCGTGACCGTTACTGCAGAGAGGACAGCGCGTTGTTCGCGTTTGCGCTCCCAATGGCCTCAGAAGAAGGCGGCTTCATTCCGCCATCGGTGTCCGATACCCACCTCCCAGAGATTTTCCCTTGGGCAGCTGAGTACGGCACCGGTTTCGGCAAGCAGATGCTCATGATCGTTTTGTCGATCGCGCTCATCTCTTGGTTCTTCACCACGGCCATCAAGAACCCGAAGCTGGTTCCAGGCAAGATGCAGTACCTCGCTGAATCCGGTTACGCCTTCGTGCGTAACGGCATCGGCCGCGACATCATCGGCGAGAAGAACTTCCGCCCTTGGATTCCGCTGCTGTTCGCGACTTTCTTCTTCGTACTGCTCAACAACCTCTTCGGCGCGATTCCGTTCTTGCAGCTTCCATCGTTCTCACACGCTGGTTCTGCATACGCGATGGCCATCATCATCTATGGCACCTGGATTGCCGTAGGTCTGAAGAACCACGGTATCCGCTTCTTCAAGCTAGCTGTCACCCCAGCCGGTGTCAGCCCAGTGATGTTGATTCTGCTGGTGCCGTTGGAAATCATTTCTAACTTCATTGTTCGCCCGCTGACGCACTCGCTGCGTCTGATGGCAACGATGCTGGCAGGCCATATCATTGTGATGCTGGCTGCTTCAGGTGCACGCCACTTGATCGTCGTGCAGGATTCGCTGGCACTGAATGGTGTTGGCGTTCTGGTTATCGCCGGTTCCGTGGCTATGTACTTCCTCGAATTGTTGATCATGGTTCTGCAGGCGTTCGTGTTTACGCTGCTGACCGCGATCTACATCCAGGGTGCAATTGAAGCTGACGCCCACTAGGCCATTTCTTATTTACTAAATCCCAAAAGTTCTTCCTTGAAGCATTCAAGGAAAACCTCACAACCTACCGGCAAGATGCCGGTATCTTGAAAGGAAAATTCGCATGAGCGGCTCCCTGAACATGATCGGTTACGGTCTGGCAGCAATTGGTTCGGCAATCGGCGTGGGCTTGATCTTCGCTGCGTACATCAACGGCGTTGCACGTCAGCCAGAGGCACAGCGCATCCTGCAGCCAATCGCAATGCTCGGCTTCGCACTTGCTGAAGCACTGGCCATCCTTGGCCTGGTTTTCGCCTTCGTTATCAAGTAAGTCCTTCCCGGCTGTAGTGGCCTCGCCACTATCGCGAGGCATACACACAAGTGGAAACTAATAGATAAGGAATGGTGAGAATGAATAGCACTGACTTCATCCTCGCTGCGGAAGAATCGGTCAATCCGCTGATGCCGAACCCGTGGGAAATTCTCGTCACGGGCGTTGGCTTCGCGGTTCTCCTTTTCATCGTCATCAAGGTCATCGCTCCCAAGTTCGAGCAGGCCTATGAAGATCGCGTCACCGCGATCGAAGGTGGTCTTGAGAAGGCAGAGGCAGCGCAGAAGGAAGCAGAGGAGACCTTGGCACAGTACAAGGCCCAGCTTCTGGAAGCACGCACCGAAGCAAACCGCATCCGCGAGGAAGCTCGCAGCGAAGGCGCTCAGATCCTCGAAGATCTGAAGACCAAAGCAACCGACGAGGCTACTCGCATCAGCGAGCAGGCTCAGCGTCAGATCCAGGCAGAGCGCGCAGCTGCTCTGTCCTCGCTTCGCACCGACGTGGGCACCTTGGCCACCGAGCTTGCAAGCAAGGTTGTTGACGAAGCTCTGAAGGACGATGCCCGTGCACAGCGCGTGGTTGATCAGTTCCTGAACGATTTGGAAGCTCAGCAGAACGCAGGTGCATCGAACTAATGGCAAGTGTATCGAGCGAGTCATTGGCAAAGGCCTTGGAGTTCTTGGAACCCAAGTTGGCACTGGCATCTATTGAGCTGCCAGAGGAACTGTTCGCGGTCCTGGAAGTACTGGATGCAAATGCCGGTCTTCGCCGAGCATTGACTGATCCAGCCCGTGAAGATGCCGAAAAGGCAAGCCTCTTGGCTCAGCTGCTGCACGGAAAGGTCTCGGCTCATGCCGAGGACACCGTTGCCCAGCTGGCTTCAACCCGCTGGAGCTCGGAACGCGACATTAGCGATGCGCTCGAAACGCTGGCCGTCACCGCGGTTACCGCAGTGGCTGAACAGCAGGACGGCGCTTCAGGGCTGAACAAGCTGGAGCAGGATCTGTTCTCCTTCATCGAGGTAGTTCGTGGCAATCACGAACTGCAGCGTGCGTTGGATGATGCACAGGCCCCAGTTGAAGCTAAGCGCGCTCTCGCGCTCAAGCTCGTGCCTAACGCGTCGCAGACCTCGCAGGTTTTGATCTCCCAGGCAGTTTCGAACCCGCGTGGTTTGAAGCCGGCAACCCTGGTTGAGCGTTTCGTTGAACTTGTCGCTAAGCGCCAACAGCGCTGGATCGCTTCGGTGACCAGCACGGTGGAGCTTTCCGAGGCTCAGCGTTCGCGCCTGGAGACCAGCCTGAACAAGCTATACGGTCGTCAGCTCAAGCTCAACACCGCTATCGACCCATCGCTGGTCGGTGGACTGGTAGTAAAGGTTGGCGACGAAGTTGTCGACGCTTCCGTGGCATCGCGCGTGGCCGATTTGCGCCGCGCACTGGCTAGCTAGGACTTTTGCCAGGAGCTGGCCTCCTGGCAAAAGTTCCGGTTCGCCGGGACCAACACAGACTTCATTCACATCGATCCACCATTCTTGAGGGTGGATCACAATTTAGGAGAGCAGGGACTGCAGATGGCCGATTTGACCATCAATGCCAACGACGTCCGCAATGCCCTAAACGAGTTCGCATCTTCCTACGAACCGGGTAAGGCAGAGCGCACCGAGGTGGGACGCGTCGTCGCCGCGAGCGACGGCATCGCCAGAGTGGAAGGTCTTCCTTCCGTTATGGCCAACGAGTTGCTGAAGTTCGAAGATGGCACCCTGGGCCTGGCCCAGAACCTCGATACCCGTGAAATCGGTGTCGTTGTGCTTGGTGACTTCACCGGCATCGAAGACGGCCAGAAGGTAGAGCGCACCGGCGAGATCCTTTCGGTTCCAGTCGGCGACGGCTACCTCGGCCGCGTTGTTGATCCGCTGGGTGAGCCACTGGACAACATGGGCCCAATTGCCGCTGAAGGACGTCGTGCCCTGGAACTCCAGGCACCAGGCGTGACCCAGCGCAAGAGCGTTCACGAACCATTGCAGACCGGCCTGAAGGCCATCGACGCAATGATCCCGATCGGCCGTGGCCAGCGTCAGCTGATCATTGGCGACCGCCAGACCGGTAAGACCGCTATCGCGGTTGACGCCATCCTGAACCAGCGCGACAACTGGGCAACCGGTGATGAGACCAAGCAGGTCCGCTGCATCTACGTGGCAATCGGCCAGAAGGCATCGACCATCGCTGCCGTACGCCAGACCCTCGAAGAGCAGGGTGCCCTGGAATACACCACCATCGTGGCTTCCCCGGCATCTGACCCTGCAGGCTTCAAGTACTTGGCACCATACGCAGGCTCGGCCATTGGCCAGCACTGGATGTACGGTGGCAAGCACGTTCTGATCGTCTTTGATGATCTGTCCAAGCAGGCTGAAGCCTACCGCGCCGTGTCGCTGTTGCTGCGCCGTCCGCCAGGACGCGAAGCCTACCCAGGTGACGTCTTCTACCTGCACTCCCGTCTGCTTGAGCGTTGCGCCAAGCTGTCGGACGAGCTCGGTGCGGGTTCGATGACTGGTCTTCCAATCATCGAAACCAAGGCAAACGACGTGGGCGCGTTCATCCCGACCAACGTTATCTCGATCACCGACGGCCAGATCTTCTTGCAGTCGGACCTGTTCAACGCCAACCAGCGTCCAGCTGTCGACGTGGGTATCTCCGTATCCCGCGTTGGTGGTTCGGCACAGGTCAAGGCCATGAAGAAGGTCTCCGGTACTTTGAAGCTTGAACTGGCTCAGTACCGCGACATGCAGGCATTCGCCATGTTCGCTTCGGATCTGGATGCCGCTTCCAAGCAGCAGCTGACCCGTGGCGCACGTCTGATGGAACTGCTCAAGCAGGGCCAGTACACCCCATACGCTGTTGAGGATCAGGTCGTTTCGATCTGGGCCGGCACCAATGGCTACCTGGACGATGTTCCAGTTGAGGACGTACGCCGCTTCGAAGCTGAGTTCATCGACTACCTGCGTCACCGCACCGACGTGCTGACCGTTATCGGCCAGACCGGCAAGCTGGAGAACGAGACCTTGGAAGCCATGAAGTCCGGCATCGCCGACTTCAAGGCTGGCTTCTTCGGTGCAGGCAGCGATCAGCTGGTTGCCGCTGGCCACGAAGAGCACGACGCTCTGAACGCCGAGTCCGTTGACCAGGAACAGATCGTCAAGCAGAAGCGCTGACACATTCCGTGCTGAGGGGGAGCGGCGCCGGTAACGGCGCCGCACCCCCGCAGTAGGAATAAGGAAAGGACACACATGGGAGCCCAGATTCGGGTCTACCGCCAGAAGATCGGATCGACCAAGTCGATGCGCAAGATCTTCAAGGCGATGGAACTGATCGCTGCATCCCGCATTGGCAAGGCACGTACGCGTGTCGCGGCATCACTGCCATACGCCAATGCGATTACCCGTGCAGTAACCGCCGTCTCGTCCCAGGCCGATGTTGAACACCCACTGACCACCGAGCCGGCGCAGGTACGCCGTGCCGCGGTCCTGGTGATGACTTCGGACCGAGGACTTGCCGGGTCCTACTCCGCCAGCGTTCTAAAGCAGGCAGAGCACCTCGTGGAACTCCTGCGTGAAGAAGGCAAAGAAGTTAAGACCTACCTGGTCGGCCGCAAGGCACAGGCTTACTTTGATTTCCGTTCACGCGAGTACGCAAGAGTGTGGACCGGGGAAACTGATTCTCCGCGTTTCGAAACCGCACACGAGCTGCGCGACGTCCTCCTAGAGGACTTCAACACCGATTTCGAAGAGGGTGGCGTCGAAGAAATTCACGTCGTTTACACCCAGTTCAAGTCGATGGTCACGCAGGAACCGACGGTCATCCGTCTGTTGCCGTTGGAGGTTGTCGAGGATGAATCCGAGACTCCAACCGACGAGCTGTTGCCACTGTACGAGTTTGAGCCATCGGCGGAAGAAGTGCTTGACGCACTGCTTCCTCGGTACATCGAGTCTCGACTGTTCAACTGCCAGCTGCAGTCCGCAGCCTCCGAGCTTGCTGCACGCCAGCGGGCAATGAAGGCCGCAGGCGACAACGCAGGCGAACTGATCAAGAAGTACACACGATTGCTTAACAATGCCCGTCAGGCTGAAATCACCCAGGAGCTTTCGGAAATCATCGCCGGCGCGGACGCGCTGAACAGCTAATTTCCCAAGACTCCGACCAGACAAGAAGTGAGAAAGATGACTGCCCAACTCAACGAGCAGGTTACCGCAGGGGCCATCGGTCGCATCGCGCGCGTGACTGGCCCGGTCGTGGACGTCGAGTTCCCAGCCGATGCACTGCCTGCTATCTACAACGCACTGACCGCTGAGCTGACCCTCAACGGCGAAACCAAGACCGTTACCTTCGAAACCAGCCAGCACCTCGGTGAGGGCCTGGTTCGCGCGGTATCGCTGCAGGCCACCGACGGCCTGGTTCGCGGCACCTCTGTGAAGGACACCGGCGCTGCGATCTCCGTCCCAGTAGGCGACGGCGTCAAGGGCCACATCTTCAACGTGTTGGGCGATGCCCTGGACGTTGACAACTCGGAGATCCAGGTCTCCGAGCGCTGGCCAATCCACCGCCAGGCACCGAAGTTCTCCGAACTCGAAGGCTCGACCGAGATGCTGGAAACCGGCATCAAGTCGATCGACCTCCTCACCCCGTACATCAAGGGTGGAAAGATCGGCCTGTTCGGCGGCGCTGGTGTTGGCAAGACCGTTCTGATCCAGGAAATGATCACCCGTGTGGCACGCAACTTCGGTGGTACTTCGGTATTCGCCGGTGTGGGCGAGCGCACCCGTGAAGGTAACGACCTCTGGGTCGAAATGGATGAGGCCAACGTTCTGAAGGACACCGCCTTGGTGTTCGGCCAGATGGATGAGCCACCAGGAACCCGTCTGCGCGTGGCACTGTCCGCACTGACCATGGCGGAATACTTCCGCGATGTCCAGAACCAGGACGTGCTGCTGTTCATCGACAACATCTTCCGCTTCACCCAGGCCGGTTCCGAGGTGTCGACCCTTCTGGGCCGCATGCCTTCCGCTGTGGGTTACCAGCCGAACTTGGCCGATGAAATGGGTCTGCTGCAGGAACGCATCACCTCGACGAAGGGCCGCTCGATCACCTCGATGCAGGCTGTTTACGTCCCGGCCGATGACTACACCGACCCGGCTCCAGCAGCAACATTCGCGCACTTGGATGCAACCACCGAACTCTCGCGTGAGATCGCTTCCCGTGGCCTGTACCCAGCAATCGACCCGCTGACCTCGACCTCGCGAATCCTTGATCCGCAGTACATCGGCCAGGCTCACTACGATGTCGCCATCCGCGTGAAGGCGATCCTGCAGAAGAACAAGGAACTGCAGGACATCATCGCGATCCTCGGTATCGACGAACTGGGCGAAGAGGACAAGATCGTCGTTGCCCGCGCACGTCGCATCCAGCAGTTCCTGTCGCAGAACACCTACACCGCAAAGCAGTTCACCGGTGTCGAGGGTTCGACCGTTGCCATCAAGGACACCATCGAAGGCTTCAAGGCCATTTGCGATGGCGACCTGGACCACATTGCAGAGCAGGCGTTCTTCAACGTCGGTGGTCTTGATGACGTTGAGCGCCAGTGGGCTGAGATCCAGAAGGCCAGCAAGTAACCATGGCCGAACTTCAGGTCGAAATCGTCGCGGCCGACCACTTCGTGTGGTCGGGCGCTGCGAAGCTGGTCAAAGCTCGCTCGGTAGACGGCGAGATCGGAGTTCTGCCCGGTCACGTTCCGATGCTGTCGGTGCTTGCCGCTGGGGATCTGGAAATCGAACCGGTTTCCGAGTCCCGCTTCTCGGTTCAGGTCGACGGGGGATTCTTCTCCGTCGAGTCGGACCGCGTGGTGATCGTTGCTGACAACGCTGTGCTTGGTACCGCAGCGTAGGCGATGAATTGTTTGGGATAACCGCACCAGTTCTCATTGCGCTGCTGATACTGATCGGCATCGCCATGTTCTTTGGTGCCATGGCCGTGCGTCGCATTCAATTGCGGCGCACGCTGGGCACCTTCGATGCCTCCATCCGGACTCCGCAGGGGAAATGGATGATGGTCATTGGCCGTTATGGGCCGGGACATGTAGATCTGTTGCGGTTTTTCTCTGTTTCACCGGTGCCGCGTTTCCAGCTCTCTCGCAGAGGCCTGGATATCACCGGTACCCGTCGTGCCACAGATGATGAAGCCTCGCGGATTCCGCCAGGTTTCATCGTGGTGATGCTGACCCGGAACGGGGAAGAATTGCTGCTGGCCATGGACTATCGTGACTACACCGGTTTTTCTGCTTGGCTTGAAGCCGGGCCGATTGCCGGAAGCTGGCAGATCTAGAATTGCATACGAAGAGCCGCCGTTACCTGCGTAACGGCGGCTCTTCGTCGCTTCCGGGCAATTTTGCGCAGCGATGTCGCGAATTTGCCCCTCGGCGATCACCCAGGCACCCGCAGGATCATGCAGTTGACATGCGTACACGGAGAAGATTCGGTATCCGGCGGCACCGGGGGCTGGCAGGGAAAACTCCGGCAATTGCTGGCCGCCGGCAAGGACCTGGCCTGCCTGGCCAGAGGGCAATCCGGCGATGTGGTACCTGGCGCCACAGCAGTATATGCCGGCTGAACGCAGCTTGGTCCCTGTGAAGCCGTCCGGAACGTGCCCTGGGACGACGTCATTGAGCTGTCCTTCCATCCGCAGCTCGTAGCCGGAGTGCCGGATTCTGGTTTCATCGATCTCGGTCTCCAGCCATCTCGGGCAGCCGGGTGAAGCCGAAGACGCCGAAGGTTCTGCGCCGGCCGATTCGAGCCACGACGGGCCTGCGGAGGACGCTGCGGAACGCTCCAGCGCCCAGGCTCTGGCAGGCCGATTGCCAGAGCCGGCAACGAAGCAACGGGACGTACCGGGATACAGGCGGCAACGGACGAAGTCTGGAACAGCTGCTGCGCGATGTTCTGGAAGGCGAGAGGGCGCGTGGGCTGGACCGGCTACGGCGATCGGGATTGGGCAGGACGGAAGAATGCCAGCTTCTGGCCGCGCTGGACAGCGGTGGCACACTGACAGAGAAGGATTACAGGAATTCGCCCTTGCGGATGGTTTGCACCAGCTGCAGTTCCTCGTCAAGCACCAGGGCATCCGCGGCAAATCCGTAATGCAAGGAACCGACTTCGTCGGCCAAGCCGATGAGCGATGCCGGCACGCTCGTGGACGAACTGACTGCCTGTACCAGCGGAACCCCCGCGGCCACGGCCTGCTGCAGAACCTGCAGGAGCGTGGACGTGCCACCGGCCAGGGAATTGTCGCTCGCCAAGCGCGCCTGGGCATCTGTCACATTGACCTGTTGAGGACCCAGCGCATATTGGCCGTCGGCAAGCCCTGTCGCGGCCATCGAGTCGCTCACCAGCAGCACGTTGTCGGCACCGACCAGACGGTAAACCATGCGAACGGTATCGGGGGACAGGTGCACCCCATCGGAGATCAATTCCACGAACGCATTGCGGTTGGCGGCTTCCTCCAGGCAGGCCGCCACCGGTCCGGGCTCGCGATGATGCAACGGCGGCATGCCGTTGAACAGGTGTGTGACGGTTGGACGCTCGGTAAACCCATCCACGCCCGCGCTGCGCAGCTCTTCGCGGGCGTAGCGCAACGAGTCTGCGGTGACTTCCGCGGAAGCGTTGGTATGGCCCAGGGACGGGATGACGCCGTGGGAGACCAGCTGCTCGATGAGCTCCTCGCTGCCCTCCAGCTCCGGAGCATAGGTCATGGTGCGCAACTGCCCGCGGCTGGCCGAGACAAGCTCGGTGACGAAGTCCGGATCAGGGCTCTGCAGGAAGCGGGAGTCCTGGGCGCCGCAGCGTGCCTCCGACAGGAACGGGCCTTCGGCGTGGATGCCCGCGATGCCCCCGGATTCTGCGAACTCGGCGAGCAGCTCCGCGGCGACGACCATCGAGCTCGGCTCGGCGGTGACCAGCGAGGCAAGCAGCGTTGTGGTTCCCGAACGGTGCAGGAACTCCAGCGCATCGGTGATGCCGGCATGATCAGGCGAAGAAAAATCCGCACCCAGGGCACCGTGGCAGTGCAGGTCGACAAGGCCGGGAATGATGGTGGCTCCGCCGGCCAGTTCACGAACCTCATAGTCGGCTGCGTCGGGGAGGGTGGCAAAGTCGTCCTTGTTGCCAGCGAAGCTGATGCGATCACCATCGACGGCAAGTACGCCATCGGTGACCTTCAGTCCATCGGAAATCAGGGTGGCGAAAAGGGCATAACGCGTCGATGTCATATTCCCAGCTTAGAAGACAGAACGCCCTGCGTCACCGAACACGCGAAAATGATCTTGTTGAGCTGCGAGGCCATTGGTCTAATCGACTGGCCCGGGGTCAGCGGCTAGTTGGCGCAAGGTGTGAATCGCACCGGAGGACTGGCCCGGGTCCTGATGTGTTGTGCGCACTTGGTTGACCGCTTGGCGTCCCTCGGAAACATTGCCGAACGTCTGTTTCAGGGCCCGGTAGGCCTTGCGGAACATCCGGTAGAGCAGGAATCCGATAGCGGTGGCTGCGATGCCGAGCAACGCGGCAAGCACCGGAAGAAGCACGGCGGCGAGAACGAGTATCAGTGCGCCGAAATCCTCGATCAGGCTTCGGGCCCATTGGGTGAAAGGTTCTGGGACCACATTGCTGGCCGCAGTCACGGATGACTTGCCCAGGCTCACAAAGAGCGCCGATCCGGCTCCTAGCAACCCGGTGAACACGGCTACCTCAACGCTGGAATTGGCACCGAGCCCCACGCCCACGAGGGCTCCGAAGACCGGGCGCAGCCACACCGAGACGGTTTCCATGGACAGATTGATGAACGGGATCTTATCCAGGCCCGCCTCGCCAATGGAAAGCACCGTGCAGATCGCCAGAACCCAGGGATTGGTGATGGACTCGGGAATCTGATCAGCCGTGGACGCAAGCCACTGCGGAGCGGTATCGGGGATCAGCAGTCCGGCAAGGCCCAATGCAAGGACCGTGAAATAAGGGCGCAGGCCCGCGGCGGAACCGCTGCCAATGGCCATGAGCGAAGCTGTCAGCGGATCCAATGTTCCTCCTGAGCGGGACTGCTGGTTCCGTTAGGCACCAGAGATGCAGGTATCGGTGCTGAACAGATTAGCAGTGAAGTGCTCGCAGGTGGATGCCAGGGCTAGAAGAGGCGCCCAGCGGAGTCATCGACACCGCGCATCGCGTCATAATCCAAAGTGAGGCAGCGGATTCCGCGATCCTCGGCCAAGGTGCGGGCCTGCGGCTTGATCTGCTGCGCGGCAAAGATTCCGGTAACCGGCTTCAGCAACGGATCGCGGTTGAGCAGATCGAGGTAGCGGGTCAGCTGTTCGACACCATCGATGTCCCCGCGGCGCTTGAGCTCCACCGCGACGGTGGCGCCCTTGGCATCGCGGGCCAGGATATCCACTGGGCCGATCGCGGTCATGTATTCGCGGCGAATCAGCTTGTGCCCGTCGCCGAGCAATTCGATCTGTTCGGCCAGCAGTCGCTGGAGGTCGGCTTCGACGCCGTCCTTGATCAGGCCCGGATCGGTCCCAAGGATATGGGCCGAGTCGTGTTCGAAGCTGTGGAAGTTGATCGTGAGCTTGTCATCGGTCTTGGCGCTGGCCACCGTCCAGGTGGAAATAGCGCCCAGTGCCGTGGCATCCTCGTCTGGAGTTCCCTCATGAAGGGTCAGCGGCGGGTTCATCCAGTTCAGCGGCTTGTAGCTGCCGCCGTCGGAGTGGATGAGGACCGAGCCATCGGCCTTGACCATGACCAGGCGAGTCGCCAACGGAAGGTGGGCTCGAAGACGGCCCTCGTAATCTACTGAACACTTTGCAACCACTAAACGCACCTCACACACTTTACTAGCTGGTTGCGTGATGCGCGGGGAGATACGGCATGATTAACGACATGCCACGTTCAAACCGCCCGCGCCGTTCGAAGAATTCCCGCCCCCGCAAGGCGCCGAATCATGACGAAGAATCAGAGTATGAAGCCGGTGATGACGACTGGTTGCAGCGAGCCCGCTTCGGCGTGGTGCGGCTGCAGGATGCACCCGATGGGCAGTGGCATGTGCGCAGAATCGCCCCGCTTAACGCCAATAAGGCCTACACCTGCCCGGGCTGCAATCGGCCGATCGGCGTCGGGGTAGGGCACGTTGTGGCATGGCGGGCCGATCACTGGTCCGGCGATGATGCAGCTGCGTCGGCACGACGCCATTGGCACCCGCACTGCTGGGACACCCGTTCCTACCGCTATTAGGAGCTAGCTAGCGGCGGTCTTGGCGCGCGATGAACACTTCGCGCAGCAGGATCATGGCGCTGGCCGCGACCGGGATCGCCATCAAGGCGCCGGTGACTCCGGCCAGGGTGCCGCCGGCAATCACGGAGATCACCGCCACGGCCCCGGGCACCGCCACCGCACGGCGCATGATGCGCGGAGAGACGAAGTAGGCCTCGACCTGCAGGTAGCCGAAATAGCAGATGGCGTAGACCAGGGCGGTCTGCCATCCCAACGACAAGGTCACCAAGGTGACGAGGATTCCGGCAATTACTCCGCCAACCAGCGGAATGAACGCCAGCATCGCGACCAGGAGCGTCAGCAGCGCGGTGAATGGAACACCGAGAATGGTCATGAGCAGCAAGGCAACGAGCGAGTTCAAAATCGCCACGGTCGCCTGGCCCATCACGTAGTTGCCCACCGAACGGGTAATGCGTTCGGCTAGCTCAGTGACTCGCTCGCGCTTGGAGCGCGGTGCCAGGCGAATAGAGAATCCCATCATGCCGGGCAACGAGGCCAGGAAGTAGATGGCAAGGACCAGGACGATCAGCACACCGAACATCGACTGGGCCACGGTTTGGGAGACGCCCAAAACGCCGCCAAAGACATTGGTCACCGCACCGGAATCCCCGAAGAATCGATTCACTTCGGTGGTCACGCGCTCGGACAGGGCATACTGCTGATCGATTTCCAAGACCCACTCGCTGTTCAGGAAATCAGCCACGATATCCGGAGCTCGGGTAATGAAGGTGGTGATCTGGTTCACCAGCGTAGGAATGATCAGCGCCATGAAGCCGCCAAAGACCGCCAACATGCCAACCATCGTGGCGACCACTGCCAGCGGTCGGGACAGTCCGCGGCGCATCAGGAACCGGACCACCGGATCCAGGCCGAGCGCAATGAACAACGCGATGGCAATCCAGGTCAGCAGCGAACCCACGTTGGTCAGGACGTAGTAGCCTCCCAGCGCCAGCCCGACACCGATGGTGGCCAAGAAGCCCATGGAAATGGGATGCAAGGCAGGGAAGGGGTCGAAGGTTTCTTCTGAATGGTGCTCTGGTTCCTCGCCGAGGGCTGCGGTGCGTGCTGGAGTGCTGAACAATTTGGCCACGCTGGCGCCCAGCCGCTGCGTCCACGAACCATGCTCAGCGAGCCTCTGGTTATCGGCTGGAACCTCCGCGCCCGGGGTGCTTTCCGGGGAATTCACAGCTTCAGAGGTGCCTGGATGAGAGGAGGAAGCGGGCGCGCCAGCACGGTCCTCGGGATCATGAGGATCGTGGTGCTGCCGCTGTTGATCTGGCTCCATGGCACTGAGCATATCGCGGGTTTGTGTTGAAATCGTGTTTCAAGACATTGAATGAAAAGGCCAATGAGCCACTTCACAGCGGGAGAACGGAACCATGTTCGCGCCGAACTCGTTAGACTTGGGAATGAACTGCAGTAAGACGTAGGCGAATAGGTGAACTCGTGCGAAAAGTAATCTCCGTGATCGCGATGCTACTGGGGGCTGCGGCCCTCGTGGTCGGCATCGGACAGAAGACCTTTTGGGCCCCGCCCGAAACGGTCACCGCTTCGATGCCGCAACTGGAAGGCGAGGCTCCGCTGACGTTGATCGAGTCCTCGGTCAATGATCCTAAGCTTGACCCGGTAGAACTGGTCATCAAGGGCAAGGGTGAATTCACGGCGTCCCTGGGCCGCAGCTATGACGTTGATGCCTGGGTCGGCAAGGCCGCCCATGTTTCGGTCACCGGTATTGATACCGAAAACCACCAGATGCTTGCCGAACTGGACAAGGGCGAGGCACAGGTGCCCAACCCAGCTGGCGACGACATCTTCTTCGATTCGCAAAGCGCCGATGGCACCATGACCTACCGCTGGACTGCTCCGGATTCCGGCGACTGGTCGCTGCTGCTGGCTGCCGGTGGAAAAGATGCCGCACCAGTGGATATCTCCGTCACCTACGCCAATGATGATGCCATGCCATTTGCCCTGCCACTGATCATCGCCGGCGCTCTGCTGCTGGTCTTCGGCTTGGCTCTGCTGGTGATGCGTCCTGGCAAGCCGAAGAATGGCACCAATACCCAGCACTCGGTTGCCGCGGCAGCCGTTGTTGCTCTGGCCCTGTCGGGAGTCAACCTGCCGATGCAGCCGCAGGACGATGCCAGCGCTTCGCCTTCGGAGTCCGCGGCTAAATCCGACGAGGCCAGCCAGAGCCCTTCCTCCTCAGCACCTGCCGAAGAGTCCGCTTCGGCTTCTGCTTCGGAAAGCGCAAAGGAACCGACCGCGTTCCCTGTGCTCACCGAGGAGCAGTTGAAGAATGTCCTGGCTGACGTTCAAAAGCAGGTTGGCGACGCGGATGAGAAGAACGATGACAAGGCCTTGGACGCTCGCGCAGCTGGTGCTTTCAAGTACCTGCGCGGCAAGCGCTACGACATGCTCAAGGACGAGTTCAAGGTGGATAAGCCTCTGGCCCTGAACACGCAGGTTTTGCGTTCGGCCGCGGTGCCCAACACCAGTGAAGCCAAATTCCCTCGAGTCATTTCCGTGGTCACTGCCAAGGACAACGACGCGAACACCCTGCCGCAGGCTATGACCTTGGTGCAGAAGAGCGCTCGCGATAATTACAAGGTTGTTTTCGCTGGCCAGATGCTGCCGAATTCCTCCTTCCCGGGCATTGCCGTGGGGGATCCAGCAACCAAGCAGCTGGATGCCAATGCCAAGGATCTGCAGATGACCCCGGAGAAGGCTCTGGAAGCCCTGGGCGATGTGCTGACCAACGAGGACTCGAAGCAGAAGGACAAGTTCGCTGAGTCCGAGTTCATCAAGGCCATCCACGCCGCGCAGAAGTCCGAGTCCGACAACGCCGATGAAGCCAAGGTGAGCTACAAGCGCACCGTGACCAAGGGCGATACCTACGTCGTATCCACGCCTGATGGCGGAGCCATCGTCGCGGGGAAGCTGAATAACAAGGCCTTGTTCGAGCGCACCGAAAATGCTGATCCGCTCAAGAGCAGCGATAAGTTGACCGAGCAGCTGTTGGGTTCCAGCTCTTCGAATGGCAATGTGGAAAGCACCTACGCTGAACCAGTGATGTTCTACATCCCTGCTGACGGATCCGAAGACAAGATCCAGTTGATTTCCGCTGACCAAGTCCTGCTCGACGTGAAGGAAGTTGACTAGTAACTATGAGCGAAGAAAACATTCCATCAACCCGTGGCGCGGTAGACCTGTCGGCGTTGGCAAACCAGAGCCCGCAGGCCACCGAGACCACCGCTGCGGCTGCTGCCAGCTGGACCACCGGCCTGGACGAGGCGGCGTTCCAGCAATTTGTCGGCCTCTCCCAGAGCGTTCCTGCCATCGTGTCCCTGGGCTCGCCCCGGGTGCAGGTATCGGCCGATCTTGATGCGGTATTGCGCAAGCTGGTTGACGCCAAGGGCGGCAAATTCGTTCTCGGCTTGGTGGATGCGGAAACCTATCCTCAAATCGCCCAGGCATTCCAGGCGCAGCAGATTCCGATGGTTGTCGCCCTGATCAAGGGCCAGCCGGTGCCCTTGTTCCAGGGCCCGGCTGCCGAGGAACAGATCGTTCAGCTCTTCGGCCAGCTGGAACAGCTGGCGGTGCAGCAAGGGCTGTCCGGAACGGTGCCGCCATTCAGCGGGACTGCCACGGCCACCGAGCCTGAGCTGCCGCCGCTGCACCAGAAGGCTGTGGATGCCATCGATGCAGGGGACTACGCCTCCGCTGAGGCAGCCTACCTTGAAGCGCTCAATGAGAAGCCGAATGATCATGAAGCCCAGGTAGGCGTGTACCAGGTGCGCCTGCTCTCCCGCACGCAGAACCTTGAGCTGAACAAGTCCCGCGAGCTGGCCGCGCAAGATCCGCAGGACCTTGCCGCGCAGCTGGACGTCGCCGATCTTGATGTGATCGGCGGCCACGTCGAGGACGCATTTGCCCGTCTGGTGTCGTTGATATCGAAGCTGGCAGACGATGATCGTGAACGGGTTCGCCGTCGCCTCATCGAGCTCTATGCGGTAGTGGGCAATAACGACCCGCGGGTCGCTGCCTCCCGCCAGAAGCTGGCGCGCGTGCTCTTCTAATTCCTGCAGCTTCACCCAGCCTCGGCCGACAAGTGATCTTGTTGGCCGAGGCTTTTTTGCGCTCAGGATTAATTCCAAAGGATGATGTGTATTGACTAGGGCTTTTGTTAGCCTGAAAGCATGAATCAGATCGCACTGGATATTCGCGGCCTCGCCAAGCAATTTGGCCCCAAGGCCGCAGTGGACAACGTCAGCCTGCAGGTACCTGCTGGCTCCTTCTATGGCCTCGTTGGCCCCAACGGCGCCGGCAAAACAACCATGCTGTCCATGGCCACCGGACTGCTCCGTCCGGATGCTGGCCAGGCCTTGGTCAACGGCGTGGATATCTGGAACGACCCGCAGTCGGCCAAGGCGACCCTGGGCGTGCTGGCTGATGGAGTGCGCCAATTCGATCGCCTGACCGGCCGCCAGCTGGTGACCTACTCGGGGCTTTTGCGGGGCATGGACCGCGTGGAAGTGGCCGAACGAACAGAGGATCTACTGCGCGTGATGGATCTGAGCGGTGACGGCGACAAGCTGGTGGTGGACTATTCGGCCGGCATGACGAAGAAGATCACCCTGGCCACCGCGATGATCCACTCGCCCAAGCTCCTGGTGCTCGATGAGCCTTTCGAGGCAGTTGACCCGGTATCCGCGGCGAATATCCGGGATATCCTCAACGACTACGTTGAATTCGGCGGGACGGTCATCGTCTCCTCGCACGTGATGGATCTCGTCCAGCGCATGTGCTCGCACGTGGCGGTCATTGCCGGCGGCGTGCTCAAGGCGCAGGGCTCGGTCGAGCAGGTGCGCGGCGGCATGAGCTTGGAAGACCGGTTCGTGGATCTTGTTGGCGGTCGAGCGAACAAAGAGGGGCTGTCATGGTTGCGCACATCCTCAAACTGAAACTCCTGCTGCTGGCCAATGGCTTCAAGCGGTCGGTAGGCCAGCTGATCGGTGTCATCATCGGCGCGGTGTACGCCCTGGGGATGATCGTGATGCTCACGCTCGCCGCCTGGTTCATGGCCTCCGAGACCGCGATCGACGCCGAGCTGAGCATCATCGTCGGCTCGCTGGTTGTCCTCGGCTGGGCGGTGATTCCGCCGCTGCTCACCGGGGTTGATCTGACCCTGGAACCTTCGCGATTTGTGCACTTCGGGATCCCGCAGAAGGTGCTGGGCCCGGCGCTGGTGCTCTCGGGCTTCATTTCGGTGCCAGCGATCCTGAGCATTCTCGGGCTGATCGGCGGCTCGCTGATTTGGCGGCATGAACCGCTGGCCATGCCGGTGGCGGTGCTGGCTGCTATCGCCACCGCGGTGATCGCTGTTCTGGTGTGCCAGTACCTGACGATCATGGCCACAGCTCTGCGGGCCAAGCGCCGTTTCCGCGAACTGACCTTTGCGGTGCTGTTCCTGCTGCTGATTTGCCTGGGCCCGATCATCTCCTCGATCGCCTCGGCCGCGAACAGCCTGCTGGATCTGGTTGGCCCAATCTCCAATGTCCTGGCCTATACGCCGCTGGGTGCAGCGGCGGCCTTGCCCGGCGCGCTGGCCTACGGGAACTACCTGCAATTCGCCATCTGCCTGATGCTCACCGTGATCTATCTGGGTGGCCTGTACTGGCTGGTCGCCCGGGCGACGGCGCAAGCCACCGTGACGCCGCCACCAGAACAGCGCGCAGCCAAGCAGAGCGGCTTGGGCTTCTTCAAGTACGCTCCGGCGACTCCCGCCGGCGCGGTCGGTGCCCGCGCTTTGACCTATTGGTTCAAGGATCCACGCTATGCCATTGGCGTCCTGATGGTTCCGGTCCTGCCCCTGATCTTCTGGTTCACCGGCAGCCAGTCGGGTAACTACACAATGATGTACCTGCTCGGCCCGATGATCGGCATTCTGCTCGGCTTCTCCATCTCCGCTGATATCTCCTATGACAACACCGCTTTTGCCCTGCATGTGCTCACCGGGGTGTCCGGGCGTGCCGACCGCGCTGGACGAGCGATGGCCTGCCTTGCGCTATCGATTATCCCGGTGCTGGCCGCTGCGATCCTGCCGGGTGCCATCGCCGGCGAAGCGTGGAGGATCCCGGGGGATCTGGGGTTCTCGCTGGCCGCGCTGCTGATTGCCTTGGGCGTCGCTTCGGTGGCCTCGGCACGCTACACCTATGCGGTGCCGCTGCCGGGCGATAACCCGATGAAGACCCCTCCCGGCAATGGGCTGCGCGTGGCCGCCACCCAGCTGGCAACCATCGGTGTCATGGCGCTCTTGCTGCTTCCGGTGATGATCCCCTACCTCGTGGGCTGGTTCCAGGAATCGCGCGGCCTCGGGTTCTTGACCTTGGGCATCGGGCTGGTGCTCGGCATCGGGCTGCTGATTGGCGGCATTGCCCTGGGCGGCAAGTGGTATGAAAAGCGGGCCCCGGAACTGATGCAAGCCGTGATGCTCAACAAATAGCAACTGTTCATCGTGTCACGACACGGAGCCAAGTGCCGGAGCGGAAATCCGGCGCTTGGCTTCGTGTAGTTGCTGATGTTAAAACTCCGTGAATAATGCCGGGGGATTCGCACTAAAAGCGTGCAGGTGATGGCGGTATGCCAAGGTTTTATCGGCTTCGATGTGGACAAGCTCCCACCCTGATCAGACCCACGGAGCAGGTAAAACGTATTAGACTTGAAGGCATGGTGGAACAGTCTGAAGAAACCCGCGGTGGCACTGCGACGATCGAACGTACCGAGACAACTCAAAGTGTCGAGGCCGGCGATCACGAGCGTTTTGCCCACTATGTGCAGAAGGAAAAGATCATGGAGTCGGCGTTGTCCGGCGAACCAGTGATTGCTTTGTGCGGCAAGGTCTGGACCCCGGGCCGAGACCCGAAGAAGTTCCCGGTATGCCCTGAGTGCAAGGAAGTTTACGACTCCTTGATGGGGTAGTGCCCGAGAAACACCAGCACTACTTCACACACTGCACGCGGCCGGGAAAAGGTATATGACCGAGACACTCTTTGATTTTGGCGACAAGCTTCCACTGGAAGACAAGCTCCCCGTAGCGTATCCGGAACGAGCGGCCTGGGGAACCGGGCCCAAGCTTCGTGCCTGGCAGGCAGAGGCCCTGGCCCAGTACTTCGAGACCGAGCCCAAGGACTTCATGGCCGTGGCGACTCCCGGCGCGGGCAAGACGACCTTCGCGCTGCGCCTGGCCAAGGTGCTCATCGATTCCGGCAAGATCAACCGCATGATCGTTGTCGCCCCCACCGACCACTTGAAAAAGCAGTGGGCCGATTCGGCGGCACGCGTGGGCATTGCCCTGGACCCGAATTACAAGAACTCCGATGGCCGCCACGGCTCGCACTATATGGGCGTCGCCGTGACCTATGCGCAGGTGGCGCTGAAGCCAGCGGTGCATCGCGCCAAAACGGAGAATGCCCGCACCCTGGTGATCATGGACGAGGTGCACCATGCTGGTGACGCCCTGTCCTGGGGTGATGGCATCCGCGAAGCCTTTGAACCGGCCACCCGACGCCTGGCGCTGACCGGTACGCCGTTCCGTTCCGATGCCGCCCCGATTCCCTTCGTGCAGTATGTCGACGAGGGAGACGGCATCCGCCGCTCCAAGGCCGACTACACCTACGGTTATGGCAACGCGCTGGCCGACCATGTGGTCCGCCCGGTGCTATTCATGGCCTATTCCGGCAATATGCGCTGGCGCACCGCGGCCGGTGAGGAAATGGAAGCCAACCTCGGAGAAGGCTTCACCAAAGACGTCACCGCCCATGCTTGGCGCACTGCCTTGGACCCGCACGGCGACTGGATTCCCTCGGTGCTGCAAGCAGCTGACCGGCGGCTGTCAGAGGTGCGCCGCACCGTCAAGGACGCCGGCGGCCTGATCATCGCCACCGACCATGAAGACGCCCGCGGTTATGCCAGCCAGCTGGAGTCGATCTGCGGCGAGAAGGTCACTACCATCCTTTCCGATGATCCCAAGGCCTCGCAGAAGATCGATGATTTCGCCGCATCCGATGCCCGCTGGATGGTCGCCGTGCGTATGGTGTCCGAAGGCGTCGACGTTCCACGCCTCTGCGTCGGCGTGTACGCCACCAGCACCTCGACCCCGTTGTTCTTCGCCCAGGCAGTGGGACGATTTGTGCGTAGCCGCAAACGCGGGGAAGTGGCCAGCGTCTTTTTGCCCTCGGTGCCAATCCTGATGGCCCTGGCCAACGAGATGGAAGTCGAACGCGATCACGCCTTGGACAAGGAGGGCAGCAAGGACGAGGACGGCCTTGACGATTCCCTGCTGGAAGAAGCCAACAAGGAAGACAAGGCCAGCGATGAGCTGGCGCGCAACAAGTTCGAAGCGCTCAATTCCCAAGCCTCCTTTGACCGCGTGCTTTTTGACGGCGGCGAGTTCGGTACCGGCGCCGACATCGGCAGCGACGAGGAACTAGGATTCCTCGGGATCCCGGGCCTGCTGGACACCGATCAGGTCTCCGAGCTGCTGCGCAAACAGCAGCGCAAGCAGATCAACAAGGGTGGTACCAAACCCGAACCGGTGTCCGATCACCGGCGGATGATGGACCTGCGAACCAAGCTGTCAAAGAACGTCTCGGCGTGGGCAGCTCGCACGGGGATGCCGCACGGACAGGTTCATAACAAGCTGCGCAGCGTCTGTGGTGGTCCGGCGGTGCCGCAGGCTACCGCCGATCAGTTGCAGGCACGCATTGACAAGCTGCAGGATTGGTTCGTCGGACGCAAATAGCCCAGTTGGTGGCCGGGATCCTGGCCTATGACCGCTGAACCCGGTCGTAGGTCAGCACCCTGATGCCTGAATCCAGCATGGCCTGATCCACCGGGCGGAACATCTGACTGTGGAAGGGCCCGTCGAAGAGCGGAATGCCCGAACCGATGATCGACGGGTTCTGCTTGAGGACCAATCGGTCGATTTCCGGCAGCAAGCTGTGGGCGAGCTTCCCTCCGCCCACCAGCCAAAGATCTTTTCCAGCCTCCGCCTTGAGCTGTCGAACCCGATCCAGGGCATCGCTGCGGACGATCTCAATTGCCGGATCCTGGCTGGTCAGCGTGGTCGAGAACACTAGATGGCGCAGGTGCGGATAAGCGTCCGTGGTGCCCGCAGCCAGTCCGACTTCGTAGGACGACCGGCCTTCCAGGACGGTGTCGAAGGCGGCCCCGGGCCCAGAAATCCCCATAGCCTCGCGTGCAGGGCCGGGCAGGGTTTCCGGGTAGTTCCTGACGATGAAATCAATCAGATCCGCGCCCAGCGGGAAGAAATGGGCGCCGCTGGGATCCCCGCCCTCGGGGGAGGCGATGTAGCCGTCCAATGTGGTCGCTACGTAGTACACGAGTTTTCGCATGCTGATCCGTCCCTTGAGGCGCACTGTGTGACCCCAGCATGCCCGGGGACTTGCTGGCTGGTCAAGAGCCCGTGGTTGCGGTGCCTTGTTGGCGGCTAGCCTAGGGTGAGCACTGTGACGCCGGCAGCGCGCAGTTCCTCGTGGACGGCCGGCAGGTTCTGCGGTGACACCGCAGCGGTCAAGGGTGAGATGACGGTGGCGCCAAAGCCTTCGGCCACCGCATCCAAGGCGGTAGCGCGGACGCAGTGATCGGCTGCCAGCCCCACGATGTCCACCGCGGTGATTCCCGCCTCGCGCAGCCACGGAGCCAAAAGCGTGCCGCTTTCATCCGCCAGCGGTGCATCGGCGATGAGTTCTCGTGCTTCGAATCCCGAATAGGCCGCGGCGAACCGCCCCTTGGCAAAATGGGCGTCGGTCGCGGTGTCCTGGAGTAGTGGATGCAGGGCCGCGCCCTCGGTGCCGGCAACGCAGTGCACCGGCCAGGAATCGACAAAGTCCGGCGACTGGGAAAAATGGCCTCCGGGCTCGATATGCCAATCTTGGGTGGTGATGACCGCGGCATAACTCTCCCGGCGTTCGGCCACATCACTGGCGATGGCAGCGGCCACGGCATTGCCGCCAGCCACAGCCAGGGCTCCGCCTTCGCAAAAGTCAGGTTGCAGATCAATGATCAGCAGCGCTCGGGTCATGGCTTGCTCCTTGATGCGGACCGTCGATTCCAACTGTGAAAATGCTACGGCCCGCAACTGAGATTTTCGTGTGTTTTCAGTCCTGGACCATGATCGTCGGGATCACGGGTTCGCCACGCTGCAGCTTGCGGGCCACGCCCGGCAATTCCTGGATGGAGGCCCGGTGCCGTTCGGTGGCCTTCTTGACGCCCGAAGCCCCGGTGTAGGACATGTCGATCTCGCCGTTGACCACCAGGGGCACAACGAGCTCGCGTTCGGGGCCACCTGTGGTGTGGGAGGTGGTCGAAACCACCTCAGCCACGGCCCGGTCGCGGTCATTTAGCTGGCGGACAGCGTGCTTGCGCCCGCCGACGCTGGCCTTGTTCGCCGCTGCCTTGGCTACCGGAATCCAGGTGCCGGCATCGTCTTGGCGGGCCACGAGCTTGTAGACCATCGACGCGGTCGGATGCCCCGAACCGGTCACCAGGGCGGTGCCTACTCCATAGGAATCCACCGGCGCGCTGGCCAAGGCCGCGATGGCATATTCGTCCAAGTCCGAGGTGACCGTGATCTTGGTGTTCCAGTTCCCCAGATCATCGAGCAGCTGGCGGACCCATCCGGCTTGCTGCACCAGGTCTCCGGAATCCAGGCGAACACCGCCCAGCTCTGGTCCGGCGACCTCGACCGCGGTGCGCACGCCGTTTTCCACGTCGTAGGTGTCCACCAGCAGAATGGTGTCCTTGCCCAGCGACGCGACCTGCGCCTCGAAGGCCGCGCGTTCTGAATCGTGCAGGAGGGTGAAGGAGTGGGCGGAGGTGCCCACGGTCCTCAGGCCATAGCGCGCTCCGGCCTCCAAGTTCGAGGTCGAGGTGAAGCCAGCGATCATTGCCGCGCGTGCGGCAGCGACGGCGGACTCTTCATGGGTGCGGCGCGAACCCATTTCGATGCAGGGGCGGCCGCCTGCCGAAGCGATCATGCGCGAGGCGGCCGAAGCGATAGCCGAGTCATGGTTCATGATCGACAGCAGGTAGGTTTCGACCACGCAGGCCTCGGCAAATGTCGATTCCACGGTCAGCAGCGGCGAGTTGGGGAAGTACAGCTCGCCTTCGGCATAGCCGGAGATATCGCCGCTGAAGCGGTAGTTCTCCAGGTATTTGATGGTGGCGGCGTTGACAACCTTGTTGTCCGACAGGAAGCGCAGCTGCTCGTCGTCGAAGTGGAACCCGGACAAGCCTTCCAGGAAGCGACCGGTGCCACCGACTACGCCGTAGCGTCGACCCTCAGGCAAGCGCCGTGCGAAAGCTTCGAACACGGATGGGCGGTGGGCCGCACCGGACTCGAGGGCCGCCTGTAGCATGGTCAACTCGTAGTGGTCGGTGAAGAGGCTGGTGCGCATGGGACGCTCCTGGGGATCGAAAAAGTATCAGTGGTGGTCCTGAAAGTTCCAACAGGCCGGTTTTACTGTATAACGCCTCACGCCGAAGATGATATTTACCGTGTCCTGCGTGGCGTTCAGGATCCGCGCGTAAAATAGAGATCATGACCGCAATGCCCGATGTACTTCCCGAAATCGAAACCGCCGCCACCAACGAAAAGCCATGGCGCTTGATCGTGTGGAACGACCCGGTGAACTTGATGAGCTACGTGGCTTATGTATTCCGCTCATACTTCGGTTTCACCGCGGAGAAGGCCGAACAGCTCATGCTGCAGGTGCACCACGACGGCTTTTGCGCCGTGCGCAGCGGCAGCCGCGAAGCCATTGAATCGGACGTGCAGGCCATGCACGGATTCGGGCTCAATGCGACCATGACGCAGGAGGCCTGAGCGTGGCCAAGGCCTTTAAAAACGGCGCCCACGGCATTACCGGCACCTTGCACTCGGCTGAGCGCAAGTTGCTTCGAGAGCTGTTCGGCGATGTGATCACCATGCTGGAGGAACGCGCCGAGGTGCATCAGCTCCCGGAGGATGTCGATCCTTTGTACGCGTTGACCGGGATGCGGCCCGAGTCGATGGATCTGCCACCGGTTTCCGACCCGGCCTTGGCCAAGCTGCTGCCGGATGCCAGCGGTGATCCGGTGGTGGCTGCAGAGTACCGCAGGCTGACGGAAGCAGATCTGATTGCGCAGAAAACCGGCCGCTTGCGCGAAGCACAGTTCCTGTTGGAAACCGACAAGATTGTCTTGGAACAAGGGAATGCGCAACGCTTTGCGCAGGCCCTGAACGATGTGCGGCTCGTCTTGGCGGAGCGTCTGGAAATCCGTGATGAGCAAGACGCTGCGCGAGTTTCCGAAGTGCTTGATGCCGCCGACGTTGAAACTCCGGAAGAGTACCTGGCCTTGGTATACAACCTGGTTTCATGGGTGCAGGATACGCTGATGAGTGCACTGATGAATGCGGAGTTCTAGTCGATGAATTCATATTTTGCCACTGGACAGGTTTCGGCTCCTGACTCCGATACGCCCATCGGAATTTTCGACTCCGGGGTTGGTGGACTGACTGTCGCCCGGGCGGTTATCGACCAGCTGCCCGGCGAATCCCTGATCTATGTCGGCGACACCGCTAATTCCCCCTACGGCCCGTTGCCCATTGCCCAGGTGCGCGCCAACGCCTTGGGCGTCATGGATGAGCTGGTGGATGCCGGCGTGAAGCTGCTGGTGATCGCGTGCAATTCGGCGTCGTCTGCGGTTCTGCGTGATGCCCGCGAACGATACACCGCACGCTACGGAATTCCCGTCGTCGAGGTCATCCAGCCCGCGGTGCGCCGCGCCGTGGCTGGCTCCAAGAATGGCAAGATCGGCATCATCGGCACGCAGGCCACCGTGGGTTCACGTGCCTATGAGGACGCCTTTGCCGCCGCGCCCGATCTGCAAGTGACTTCCGTGGCCTGCCCTCGTTTTGTGGAGTTCGTGGAATCCGGGATTACCGCCGGACCGGAACTTCTGCAGATCGCGCAGGAGTACTTGGCGCCGTTGCAGCAAGCAGGCATCGATACGCTGATTTTGGGCTGCACGCACTACCCGCTGCTCACCGGTGTGATCTCCTACGTCATGGGTGATGGCGTCACTTTGGTTTCCAGCGCAGAAGAAACCGCCAAGGATGTTTTCCGTGCGTTGACCCGCCACTCGCTGGTTCGCGAAGACGGTGTCGCGGCGCGTCATGAGTTCCTTGCCACAGGCAACGCTGATAGTTTTGGTGTACTGGCTCGCCGTTTCCTCGGTCCCGAGGTCTTGCAGGTGCGCCACGTGGACCATGTGGCCGCCCACTACCCGACCGGTGCCATTGCGCGGATTACCCCGCAAATGATCGCCGCGTCGAAAGCGAGAAACGAATGAAGCTGACCATCATTGGATGCACCGGGTCGTTCCCGGGACCGGGATCTCCCGCGTCCTGCTACCTGGTGTCCGCCTTTGATGGCACACGCGACTGGAAGATCCTGCTTGATTTGGGATCCGGCGCGTTGGGCGTGCTTCAGCGCTACACCGATATCAAGGATATCGACGGGGTCATGATTTCCCATCTGCACCCGGACCACTGCATGGACCTGTGCGGAATGCACGTGGCAATCCGTTGGGACCCCAATGGCTGGGGCCGTGACCGCATGCTGGTGCACGGACCGGAAGCCACCGCGGATCGAATCGAAACAGCTTATTCCCTGCCTGATGGCGACACCATGGCCAAGGACTACGACTTCCAGGTGTGGACGCCGAACAAGCCGGTGAACATCGGCCCGTTCACGATCACGCCCTATCCGGTGCGGCATCCGATCGAAGAAGCCTATGCCTTGCGCGTGGAAGCCAGCGAACCTGGCCCGGATGGCCAATTGCTGACTAGTGTGCTGACCTATTCGGGGGACACCGATTCCTGCGATGGCTTGGTGGAAGCAGCCAAAGACGCAGATATGTTCCTCTGCGAAGCGGCCTTTGAAGAAGGCCGCGACGACCATATCGATGGCGTGCACCTGACCGGAAAGCGCGCTGGCGAAATGGCCACTGCGGCCGGCGTCGAACGCATGCTGCTCACTCACATTCCGGTGTGGACCGACATCAACAAGATTGTCGAGGAAGCCAAGGAAACCTATGAGGGCGGCATCGCTGTCGCTGTTTCTGGCGTGACCTATGGCGTGTACTCCGGAAGCTTGAAAGAGGACAAGGATCCGGCTCGCTTCAAGGGCGAGAAGGGCACCGATTATCTCAAGACCCGCACCGGAACCCTGCCGACGATTTCCTATGAGAAGACCCGCAAGTTCCCTCTGCTCAAGCGCAAGAAGTAGTCGAGTTTCCGCAGCGAAGCACCGTGGCAACGCCAGGGGGCGTTGCCACGGTGCTTCGCTGTTTTCCTAGCTGATTAGCGCACGGTGGTTTGCCGTACTGGGCTGCCCGGCGGCCTAGTGCCGGGGCGTTACCGGGTGCACAGTGCTCCGCGCAGATGAACGCCGCTGGTCGGCGAGGTGCATTTCACCGTAACGCTAAGGCGATCTCGTGAGAATCAAGGGGCCAGCGTGGTTAGGATGGAAGCATGACTTTACGCGCTGACGGCCGAGGAGCCGCGCAACTTCGAGACATCACCATCACCCGCGGCTGGTCCGCACAGGCCGAAGGGTCTGCACTGATTGAATTCGGGAACACCCGAGTGCTGTGCACCGCTTCCCTCACCGAGGGCGTGCCACGCTGGCTCAAGGGCCAGGGCACCGGCTGGGTCACCGCCGAATATGCCATGCTGCCACGAGCTACCAACACCCGTAACTCCCGCGAGTCGGTGAAGGGCAAGCTCTCCGGCCGCACCCACGAAATCTCGCGCCTCATCGGCCGCTCGCTGCGCGCCGTGGTCGACACCAAGGCGCTGGGCGAAAACACCATCGTGCTGGACTGCGACGTTTTGCAGGCTGACGGCGGCACCCGCACCGCAGCCATCACCGGGGCCTACGTGGCCTTGGCTGAAGCCATTGCCTGGGCCCGCTCCCAGGGCATCGTGAAGGAGAACGCCCAGGTGCTCACCGATTCGGTGGCCGCCATCTCTGTCGGCATCATCGATGGCACCCCGATGCTGGATCTGCCATATGAAGAAGACGTCCGCGCAGAGACCGACATGAACGTTGTGGTCACTGGATCCGGCGATTTCGTCGAGGTCCAGGGTACCGCCGAGGGCGTGCCATTCAAGCGTGCTGAACTTGATTCGCTGCTTGATCTCGCCTTGGGCGGGACCAACGAGCTGGCGCAGATCCAGCGTGAGACCCTGAAGAACACCAAATGAGCCAGCCAGTTCTTGTTCTCGCTTCGCATAACCAGGGCAAGCTGCGTGAATTGCGCGAGTTGCTGCGCGGGCAGGTGCCAGGGCTGGACGTTGATACCCAGGTGATCGACGCGGCGACCGCTGGGGCAACCGATCCGGTCGAAGACCAGGTGACTTTCCAGGGCAATGCGCTGAAAAAAGCCCGCGAGATTGCAGCGTCGACCGGATTGATCGCGCTCGCTGACGACTCCGGCCTGAGCGTTGACGTGCTGGGCGGAGCTCCGGGGATCTTCTCGGCGCGCTGGTCCGGTGTCCACGGCAACGATGAGGCGAATATCGACCTGTTGCTTGCGCAGCTGGGCGATATCGCCGTGGAGCATCGTGGCGCGCAGTTCGTGTGCGCTGCGGCGTTGGCAACACCGGAAGGCGACGAATTCGTTGAGCTGGGGAAGGTCGAGGGGCTGCTGCGCACCGAACGCGCTGGCGAGCATGGCTTCGGCTATGACCCGATCTTTGAACCAGCCGGCGCCGGCAAGTCGATGGCGCAGCACACTCCCGCGGAGAAGAACGCGATCTCGCATCGTGCTCGGGCCTTCGCCGCACTGCTTCCCGCTATTGTGGAAACCGTCAGCAAGGCCTTGAACAGCAACTGATCATCGCGGCAACAAACGCCAGTCAGCATTGCCATAGGGGCAAGTGCTGGCTGGCGTTTGTCATGTCAGGACCAGTGTTCCAGATTCACAATGATCATGAGCTGGTTGTTGGGGATGCGCTCGGGCTAGCCTCGTCTTCCTCGGTCTTGGGAGCCGTGGACGGTTGCTGATTGTTTGGCGTGGAAGATTGCACTGAATCCGAGGTGAAGTGCGAGCGAATGGTGTCCGCTTCACTGCTGACGGTTTCGGAATCAATGAGGTCGCTGGCTTCGTTATTCAGCAGAGTAGTCCACTTGTTGAGGATCTCTTCTGCTGTTCCCGACTCGTAAAGCTTGTCAGCCAGTTCAGTCTTGGCGGCCTCATATTGGGCTTTGAAATCTTCGTCAGCCAGGAAACGAGTCACCAGAGGATTGGACTTTCCACCCATGGACTTTCCGCCGTTTTGTCCACCCTCAGCCCTGTCCTTGGCAGCATCGGTGGTGTCGTCAGCGGTGTCTTTGCTTTCCGTAGCGTTGGAGTCCTCGTCTGAATTCTGATCCGGGGGAGTCATGTTCCCGCCGGGCGCGCCGCCCTGACCATCCATGGCAGGCGGTTGACCGCCCTGACCATCCATGGCAGGCGGTTGACCGCCACGGCCTTCGAAGGACAGGCCATCTGGCATCTCGCCGTTAACCAAATCCTTGAGGACATCAATCAGTTTGGTACCGTCCTGCAAAGTCATCTGTTCTGGAAGCTCCATGCCATCTGGGACGGTTCCAGCCTCGATCTGCTTCTTTGCATCGGCCAGCTTGAGGCCGTCGGGCAGCATGCTGGTGAGCAATGAATCGGCGTCCATCTTGCCGGGGCCGCCGCCATTTCCGCCACCCATGGCGCCGCCACCGCCCATTCCACCCGGGCCAGAGCCGAAGGAGAGGTTCTGATCCCAAGCGACCACGGTCATCTTCTTGGTTTCGTTGTCGTACCGCAGGAAGGAATTGTTGCCTGGTCCATCGATGTCATCGGTGTTCGACACCAGATCCTGCATGGCCAAGTAGGTAGCGAACTGGTCGGTATCGAGATAGTCGGAGAGCTTGCTGGAGAAATCTTCATCGGAGGAGTTATTCACGAAATCCAGGAAGGTGGCAACGGGAGTCAGATCATCAGCTCCGGACTCGACCTCGAATGCGGATTCGTAGTCGCTGGCTGCATCTCCACGGTAGGAATAATCGCCGTCGGCATCAGCCTTGTAGGTAATGCCATCGCCCTCGAAGGTCTCATCGCTGTAGAGCTCGTCGGAGGGGTTATCGATGACCAGACGCAGTTCGGCATCCGAGCCGTTGAGCGAGAAACGGGTGGCAGCGGCATGCTCGGTGGCGAGTCCTGCTTCTCCCAACAGGTCAAGGGCAACCGCCTCATTGAGCGAGGATTCGCTGGAGTTGGTCCGAATGACGAACTCGGTGCGGCCGGAGTACGACTGGTTGGCTTCAAATTTGTCCAGTCGCAGGATCCATGGCAGCGTCGCGGCATCCGATGATTCATCGGCTCCGCGCAGGGTGGAGTTGCCCTTCAGCTTCATTCCCACGTTCTTGAAGGTGGTTCCGTCAATGGTGATGTCAGCCGAGATCCAGTCTTTCGTGCCGTCTGCTGCGTAGGCTTTCAGCGCTGCAGTGATGTCATCTGGCTCGGCCGTCACGCTGATTTCATGGACGGAATCAGCGTTGAAGAACGTTGCTGTTTCGGTGCTGATCTCGGTGTTGACGACGCTTTGTGCCGAGGCGGCATTGGTGCAACCTGCCAGAGCGAGGGCGGCAACGGAAAGCGAAGCCACGGCGGTCATAACCCGTGGGGATCTGGATCCGAAGTGGCGCGGGGACTGCGCCCTGTGGCGGGGTGAGTCTTTCATGATGCTCCTAAGGGTGCAGGGATACTGCGGTGGATATTTTGTGTTTGGTCGTCTTGTGCCAGCGGTTTGCTGGCAGATGCTGGTCGAGCAAGCTCATTCCGGTAGCGAACTTCGAGATGCGCGACGGTCGAATCTGGTGGCTCCACAGCAATTTGTCGGCCGGACCAGCATTCATGGCGGACTTCGTTTCCACGATGATTTCGTTGCATTCAAGGCGCGTCCCGGACTTCGGGTCCGTCCACACCAGGTTGGTGTCCACGGTGACACGGCTGTTCGTCTGGGGCAGATACAAGGTCGTGCGGGTATACGACGAATCAATGACCGGGGTGAGCAACTCTGGATCAATGGGGCAAGTACCCAGCTCATGGCCGAGAGTCTCTTGAATGTAATCCAGCGATGCTCTGCTCAGCGCGTCACGAGACATGAACGGATGTTCAACGCGTTCCTTGACCGTTTGCTCACGGGCACCTTCGGTTTTCACTTCCAGATAGCACTGCTTGGTATCCATGTAGCTTCGGGTGCGGATCTTGAATCGGCGTCGGCGAGGATGGGCTGCCAGATGAAAGCTGGCGAGATCAGGAGTATCGAAGTACACCGAGGTGTAGTCGGAAGCGCGGCGTTCATCAATGGATAGGACCAGCGCCTGCTGCCCCAGTATCGGGAGAACGTCGGCGGCTTGCTGTTGGCTAAGGATGTATTTGCGGTCCGTTCGGGTCTGCAAGGCAGCGGCCGCGTTGAGTTCTTCGAGGCTAATGGTTTCTAGGTGGTCAGTGAAATTCATCGTGTCTGTCCGTTAATCACTTCGTGGTTTTCTACGGTTCGTGACGCAGAGGTTTCGATCATCGTGGCCGTGGGCTGTGAGAAACGAACCTTGACGATGGTCTTGTCGTTGATCAGGTCCAGCTGCTGAACTACTGCCTGGTGGATGGTTGCTCCTCCGAAGAGCAAGCTCAGATGGGCATTGAGTTCATCGTCATTGGCGATGGCCCGATCCAGAATGACCTCCTGGTGGCGGTAGGTCGGCAAGACTTTCGAATGATCGGCGACCAGCATGGCGACCAAGATCAAGCCCACCAGAGCCAATGGCAGCCAAATCGGCGTTGGACCCATTCCGGTGATCAGGCCAATGGCCAGCGCCGAGAAGTAATACGCGATCTCGTGCTGTTCCAGCTCAGTAGAGCGCAAGCGGATGATGGAAAGAACCCCGAACAGTCCCATGCCCAGACCTGCGCTGACCGTGCTTCCTGCCAAAGCGGTGGCGACCGCGAAAACTCCGATGTTGATACCGATATACGACACGGCCAAATCACGACGTCGATGACGGCGAAGGTACAGGCCGAAAGTGAGGATCAAAATGGCAGCAATATCGGCGGCTGCAAAAAGCAAGATGTTCATGGAAGTCCTTATAGTTCTTCGAAAAGGGGGCTTCAATAAGCATTGAATCCTTTACTGTGCGATTCGTAGGACGACCACTTGAGGAAGCTAAGGCGCAGGTCAAAAGGAACTCTCGGACAAGAAAATGGATTGTTTTGCAGCAGTTAAAAACGCGGAATTCTGGGAAATTTCGACGAAATTTTGGCTTCCGTATGCATTGATTATGAAAATGCCCAGAAGGGCAAAACGGGCCATCGGTTGCGCTCTGCCACAATGGGTTCTATGGTTAGTTACATGAGTAACTAACCCACTAACCAACCTGGTGGGTTTGAGCACGGAGAGGAGCCAGCATGATCGATGATTCGAAACCGATTTTCATGCAGATCGCTGAGCTGATTGAGAACGACATCATCTCTGGTGTTCTAGCTGAAGAAGCGCAGGTTCCATCAACCAATGAGTTCGCAGCCTTCTACCGGATCAACCCGGCGACCGCTGCCAAAGGGATTAATCGTTTGGTGGAAGACGGACTGCTCTATAAGAAGCGGGGGATCGGCAGGTTTGTCACACAGGGCGCACCACAGCGGTTACGCGAAAAGCGCCGCGAGAAATTCCAGCAGCAATTCATCGCACCACTGACCGCCGAAGCATCCAAACTCGGCATCGGCATCGAAGAACTGGTCTCCATGATCAAGACCGGTTCAGCAGGCTAACCATCATCACGAGGTAAGGAGGAACAGCATGACTCGATCAACAGCAATCGCCACCCGCGAGCTGAGCAAGACTTATAAAGACGTACGCGCCCTGGATAATGTGACTCTGGATTTGGAACCTAACCGAATCTACGGGCTGCTCGGCCGTAACGGTGCAGGCAAGACCACACTGATGTCCATCCTGACTGGACAGAACTACCCTGATCAGGGAACGGCACACATCTTCGGACGCGCACCCTTCGAGAATGACTTGACCCTTTCGCGCATCTGCTTCATTCGCGAATCGCAAAAGTACCCCGAAGACTTCAAAGTCCATCAAGCTTTCAAAGCCGCCGCAATGTTCTTCGAGAACTGGGACGAGCAGCTGGCGCTAGATCTTGTTGAGGCCTTCGCCCTGCCGGCCAAGCGTCGGATCAAGAAGCTGTCCCGCGGTCAGCTCTCTGCTGTCGGCGTCATCATTGGTATGGCTTCTCGCGCCGAGATCACTTTCTTTGATGAACCGTATCTAGGGCTGGATGCGGTGGCCCGGCAGATCTTCTACGACCGTTTGGTTGAAGACTTTGCCGAATACCCACGCACCATCGTGCTATCCAGCCACTTGATCGATGAGGTGGCGAACCTGCTTGAACACGTCATCGTGATCGATAAGGGCCGCATCGTAGTGGACAGTGACGCCGAAGAACTCCGTGGAGCCGCGGTCACCGTAACCGGCGATGCGAAAAAGGTCCAAGAATTCATTGGGGCGGCCGAGGTACTGCACCGCGATTCACTGGGTGCGCTGGCCAGCGTGACTATCAAGGCCAAGCTCAGCGGGGGCCAACGCGAACAAGCTAAGCTCATGGGGCTGGATTTGAGCCCAGTCTCACTGCAGCAGCTGGTTGTTCGCAGTGCCTTGAGCACCAACGAAGGAACTGACGAAAGAACGGAGGCACGAGCATGAACCGCATAATGAAAGTTGCGCGCATGCAGCTGATCAACAAAGCCACCTTTATCGGCATTCCGCTGATGATCCTGGTCAGCGCGTTCCTCTTCACTGTGGCAATCTGGTGGCTGGTTCGCCGAAGCGGAGGGGACGGAGTGCTGTATGGCGGCGGAGCCCAGGCACCCATGTGGTACTTCCTGGCGCTGGGTATTCAAGCGCTGACGATGACATTCCCATTCTCCATGGCGATGAGCATCTCGCGGCGTACCTTCTACCTGGGTACCTTAGCGCTGTTCGCGGTCTGTGCCCTGGTGCTCTCGGTCTTCTACTACCTGATGGGTCTAGTGGAAACCGCTACCGGCGGGTGGGGACTTGACGGACGATTCTTTGCACTGCAATGGATTGCCGACAACAGCGGGTTCATCCAGATCATGTTCTACTTCGTGTTAATGGTCCTGCTGTTCATGGTTGGGTTCTTCATCGCAACCATATACATGCGCTGGCGCCAAACCGGCATGGTGGTCTTCTTCACTCTGTTGGGACTGCTGGTTCTGGGCATTATCGCTTTGTTCACCTTCACGAGCTTCTGGGGTCAGTTCTGGAGCTGGGCGCTGACTTGGACTGCCGGGTCGGTCACCCTGTGGGGGGCGCTCGCAGCTGTCCTGATGGCTGCTGGTTCCTATCTCACCTTGCGCAAAGCCACCGCCTGATCGCTGGCATGGAACACGAACATCAGGTGCAATGCCCTCGCCACTGGCGGGGGCATTGACCTGCCTGCTCTGAAAAGCTCTTGTTATTCTTTGAATACTTCAACAACGCCGCCACGATCTCCCAGGAGAACCGCCATGCCTATCCAAGGAACAGGAACTCGAGACCATTTGAATGCCTTGGAATTACGGCGCTCCTTTAGGACCAGCGCGACTAATCTATGGCGGTACCTCGTTGACTCGGATTATCTCGATCAGTGGTTTGGCGCCTGGCAGGGGGACCCCGAGAGCCGACGGGTACAGGTCACGCTCAGCGCCGAAGAAGGCTCACCTACAGAGTCGGTGGAGATTCTTGATTGCGACCAGCGAGCCTTGCTTCTGGAAGTTCGCACGGGTCAGGGCAGCGAAAGCTGGCAGCTGGAACTGCACATCGAGACGCGGGACGAGGGGAGCGAATTGGTCTTCCGGATGCCCGGACTGGACCCGCAGATGGCCTCTTCGGTGGGGCCAGGGTGGGAATTCTATCTGGACCGACTAGTCGCTGCGGTGAATGGCAAAGACGCTGGCCTTGTGGTGTTTGAACCGGACTACTACCCGGGACTGAGCGACTACTATAAGGCGCTGTTCAACTCATAAACCACGAGCTACTCCAATGTGAGATGCCCTGCCTTGGCAGGGCCTCCCAGTTTCCGGCCATGAGTAATACGTGCACGTCAGTACCGACATGCAAGGAAAATGCGGAACGGGTCGATGCAGCCCAGCAGATTCCGCCCGAACCCCACCGTGGTCTTGAATGCCGTGTCTTGAGCCAAGAAGAGTAAGCTGTTGGGCGTGGCATTGGACTTCACAGCAGTAGATTTTGAGACAGCAAACGGTTTTATCGGCTCCGCCTGTTCGGTGGGGCTGGTTAAGGTCCGTTCCGGAAAAATCGTTGAAACCGAGCAGTGGCTATTGAAGCCTCCTGTTGGTTTCGACCACTTTGACCCGCGCAACGTGTCGATCCACCACATCACCCCGGACATGGTTGTCGACGCGCCGCGCGTCACCGAGAAACTGCCAGAATTGCTGGACTTCATTGGCCCGGACGTCCTGGTAGCGCATAATTCAGCCTTTGATTCAGGCGTCATCCGGGCTGCTTCGGAAGCCAGCGAAATCCCCGTTCCGGAAATCGCGCACCTGTGCACTGTGAAGCTCTCCCGCAAGGCCTACGACCTGCCCAGCTATTCGCTGCCCTTCGTTGCTGAAGAAGCGGGGCATCCGATTGAAAACCACCACGAAGCGCTCGCCGACTCCACGGCCTGCGCTTGGGCCATGATCGATATGGCCGAGCGCAGCGGCTTTGGCTCCTTGTTGGAAACGGCTGACCACTACGGCGTGCGTTTGGGGCTGACCTCGGCTTGGCAGCCGGGGGATGAATATTCTCGTGCTACTCGCGACGCCCGTGGGTGGCTAGCCTCCGGCCACCCATTGCCACCACAGGACGTGTTCAATAACTGGCCCCAGGAGGGGCCGAATCCGTCTCCGAATCCCGAAGCTGATCCGGGGCATCCGCTCTATGGGCAGATCATGGTCTTCACCGGGAACTTGGCACTGCCACGCCCGCAGGCCAAGGAACTCGCAGCAGAACATGGAGCGCAAACGGCATCCCGTGTTACCCGTACAACGACAGCTCTGGTTGTCGGCGATGGATTCGTCCCGCAGGACCTGGCTAATGGCCGGTTGACCAACAAGGCCAAGCACGTCTTGCGCCTGCGGGAGAAGGGGCAGAAAGTCACCATCATTTCCGAAGGCGAATTCATGCAGATGGTCGGTGGCTTCGGGCTCACCGCCTGATCGAAGCCAGATAGGCAATCGGTGGCCGGCTCATTCGAGCCGGCCACCGATTGCCAATTTCAAGGCCATAATCAGACCAGCAGAGCCATCCAGCGATCATGCAATTCGGAAATGATGTCGTCCAGCGCGCTGGCAGGACGCTCGCCAACAGCTTCGGTGCCATAGACCGCCGCCAGCAAGGCAACGGCGTAGGCATCAACCTCAGGATCGCGGTCTTCCGGAACGGACACCACCGATTCAGGAGCTGCCGCCACATCTGACTCGGCCGATTCGTCCTCGGAAGCATCGCCGAAGTAGGCGTTGTAAGCATCTTCAGGGGACAGCGCAATATTCTCGCGGATCCTTGCCACCACGCTGCCAAGAGCCTCGGCCGATGGACCCTCCAGATCGACGAGCAGGTCCTCCCACTCGCCAGCCGACTCCTCGGAACGCTCCATCGCCGATCGAATGATCTTTGCCGCGGCTACCGAAGTCTTTGCAGCTTGGGCATCATGTGTCAAGAATGCTGCCGAACGGGCCAGGGCTTCGGTCGTGCCCAACGGAACGCGGGCCAACAACGCGGTGATCGCCGCGCGAGGCAATACACCGGTCGAGTCAGCTCCGGCGCCGGTTGGGCGCCCAGCCTGGCCCATGTCGGCACTGTTCAACCCGGAGATATTCTGTGGATCGCCGTGAGCGATCTTCTCGAAAATCTCAACGTTGGGGAATTCGCTATCGATCCAGCGGCCCAAAGGTTCAGGCGCGCCGGTTGGGAAAGTCCCGGTGAGCTTTTTGTAGCTGCGAAGCGCGGCAAGCCACATGCAGGCCGCCTCGTCGCTAGCAACACCATCACGAGCCCACTCCAACGCCTCTAGCAGGCCATCGGCCAGATAGAGGGGGAGGATTTCGGTGGCACCGGGGTCGATGTCGTCACGGGCGTGGGTTGCGCCGTCGGCTAGGCCGAGGAGGATCGCAAACACCTTGTCTGAGTAGTTCTCTGGCAGGAGTACAGATTCACCGGTTTCATTCACAGCTCCATTCTAATGTCCAAGTTGTCCCCGACATTGCATATGGTTGGAAATATGCGATTGCTACACACCTCTGATTGGCATCTGGGCCGCACCTTCCACGGCGCATCCCTGATCGATGCCCAGCGCAGCGTGCTACAGGAAATCATCAATGTCACGGCCAATCAGCAGGTTCAGGCGGTGCTGATCTCCGGCGATATCTACGACCGGGCGTTGCCCCACGTGGACGCAGTCCAGCTGTGCAACTGGGCGCTGCGGGAACTGCGGGCCACCGGGGCCACCATCATCATTACCAGCGGCAATCATGATTCGGCCTCGCGCCTCGGATTTGGCGCAGAGCTTTTGGATAGCGCCGGGGTGCACATCATTGCTGATATCGATCGCATGGTCCATCCCGTGCTGTGCGAGGCGGGCGATCACCAGGTCGCCATTTTTGGCATTCCCTACCTGGAGCCCCGCATGGTGATGGAGCGGCTGGGAGCTACTAAAGCCAGCCATGAATCGGTGGTGCGGGCGGCTATCGGAGAGATCGATCAGCACCTCGAGGCAGTGGACCACGGCGGGAAGCCAGTGGTTGCTATCGCGATGGCGCACCTCTTCGCAGCGGGCGGCATCGGCAGCGATTCAGAGCGCGAACTGAGCACAGGAAACCTTGACGTGGTTCCCGTAGAGCTTTTCGAGCACTTCGATTATGCCGCCTTGGGACACCTGCATGGGCGCCAAAAGGTGCGCGAACATGTGCGCTATTCGGGTTCTCCCATGGCCTACTCATTCTCCGAGGTCAATCAAACCAAGGGCATGTGGCTGATCGATACCAGCGCAGATGGCATCGAATCGGTGCGGGAAGTCTTGCTGGCCGTACCCAAGAAATTAGCTGTCCTGAAAGGAAAGCTGCCGGATCTTCTCAGTGATCCGGACCTTGAGCACGCCACCGAGGCATGGTGCCAGATCACGCTCACCGATGCGCAGCGTCCCGCCGATGCTATGACAGCATTGCGAACTCGTTTCCCTGATACGGTCGTGCTGAATTTCGCTCCCGAAGGCGGAGCGGAAAACAGCGCTCCATCCACGTATGCGCAGCGAATGGCCAAGGCGACAAGCACCGAAGACGTGGTCGGCGACTTCATGGAGCATGTCCGCGAACGCTCGGCTGATGAAGCTGAACGCGAGGTCATCAGCACAGTTATCCGAGCTACTCGCGAATCGCAGGTGAGCCAGTGAGAATTCATAAGCTCCAGATCCAGGCCTTCGGCCCCTTCGCCGGCAGCGAGCAGATCGACTTCGACGAGCTTGCCGAAGGCGGACTGTTCCTCCTTGATGGCCCAACGGGTGCAGGCAAATCCAGCATTCTCGATGCAATATGTTATGCCCTCTATGGTTCGCTGCCTGGCAGTCGCACCGGCAGCCGCCAGATTCGTTCTGATCATGCTCCCGCGGAAGTGGCTCCAGAGGTAACCTGCGAGCTGACCATTGGTGATCGCCGCTTCGAAGTGACCCGGTCACCAGCGTGGATGCGCCCTTCAAAGCGCGGCAAGAACAGGACCACGGAACAAAAAGCTTCGAGCCTGCTCAGGGAATTCACGTCACAGGGGTGGAAGGAACTCTCGACCCGCAACGACGAGGTGGGACATGTGCTCGGCAGCCTCCTGGGACTCGACCGTGATCAGTTCACCAAAGTGGTCATGCTGCCCCAGGGCGGGTTTGCCGATTTCCTCAGAGCCAAAGCGAAGGACCGCGAGGATCTCTTGGCTAATCTCTTTGACACGAGCGACTACGCACGTATCGAAGAGGAATTCTCGTCGCGCCTGGCAGAAGAACGCAAAAAATCCGAAAGCGTCGAAGCACGCTTGAGCGCGGTTGAAGATGCCATTCATTCTGAAGCACGAGCCTTCCTGGCAGGCCGCGAACAGCCCGATGATGCTGAAGAGCACTTTGCCGGGTACCGTATCCGGATTGAACAGATTCTCCAATTGGCCGAGGCAGAAGCCGCGAAGCTGAAAGTTAACCGGTCTCGCACTGGCGATGTGGTGCGGGCGCTGGATGAGCGCCGCCGCCTCTTCGCACGGCACAGCGAACTGAAAACCATGCAGCAGCGCTATGCCGAGAATCATGAAGCAGCGGTGATCGCCGGAGGCAGGCTGGAAAAAGATGCCCAAGCCAGTTCGGTGCGGGCCTATCTCGCGCAGTCGAAAAGCGCTCAGGCCACCGTGGATGAATGCTCGCTGGCCTGGAAGCGGCTGCAACGTTGGCTCAGCGAAGAAATTGGGCTATCCAGTGACGCGACGTCCGCGGGCCTGGAGGCCTTGCGCCAGCACAGCCAACAGGTTGCAGCGGAATTAGCCGTCGCCAAGTCAGCGCTGGATGAAGAACAACGCCGTGTTCCATTGGCCAACGAGGTTGCGCAGGCCAAGCAACGCGCCACCGAGCATGAACAGAACCGGGTGAGCGCCGAAGCCGCAGTTGCGCGGCTTTCAAGTGAACGCGAGGAATTGGCCAGCGGAGACGTGGATCAGGTCGCTGCGGGGGACAAGCTGCACCAGGCCAAGGAATGCCAGCAGCTAGTGGAAACGCAAATCGCCCACGCAATCGCCCGCGATGACCTGGAGGAAAAGGTCCTCTCGGCCCGCGAAGCGGCCAGCGCACAAGAGCTGAAGATTGTCGAAGCGGAGAAGAGATTGTTGGCTCTTCGCACGGAGCAATTGGGCCAAAGCGCGTTGCGCCTTGCCGCTGCCTTGGAAGACGGGCAACCCTGCTTGGTCTGCGGCTCGGCGGAGCACCCCGCCCCGGCGATGGCAGATGCGGACGCGACGCTGATTGATGACGAACAGATCCAGCGATCCGAGGCGCAGGTGGCCGAGGCCCGCGCTGCTGGGCAAAAGGCTGCCCAGGCTCGCGATACGCTGCAGGCCAAATTGGAAACGGCGCAACTGTCTGCCGGCGGGAAAAGCGTTGCTGAATTGCGGGTGGAACTTGGCCGCGCGCAGGAGGAACTGGAGTTTGTTCGAAAGCACCAGACCGAAGTCACCGCTCGCATCACGAAACTTGAACAGCTTCGCGCACGAATCGAGCAATTGACCGCGCGGGCAGCCCAGGCTGGCATCGAATACGCCACCGCGCACCAGAATGCCCAATCGCTCAGTGCCCAGTTGCAGGAGCTTGATGCCAGGCTCCAGGAACTGCGCAGCGGCAAAAAGAACCTCTTGGTGCAAGTGGCAGAGCTTCAAGGGAAATCAGATGGCCTGGCACAATCGGTTCACGCCTTGCAAATGCTGATCGACGCTCGCGTAGCGCTGGGCAAGGCGGAATCCTCGTGGAATACCGAACGCCAAGCCGCCGGGTTTGACACCGTTGAAGACTTCGCAGCGGCGATCCTTGATGACGAGGCGAGGGAGCGTTTGCGCCAGTTGCACCGCGCGGATGCAGATCTTTGCAGCGCCATCGCCACCTTGGAAAAATCAGAGGACTACCGTGCCGCCGAAGAGCTGCATGCCAAGGGCCTTGGTGCGCCGAGCGACGAAGAGCTCCAGGACGCGCGGGCGCAAGCTGCCAGCTCAGAAGGACACTACGAAGCTGCCCGCGAACAAGTTGTCTTGGCAGCCACGCGTTTGGAACGCCATGACCAGGCAGTCGATGAATTGCAGCGATTGCGGGCCGATGCCGGCCCGGTCATCGAAGCGTACCGCCGTCTTCGCGGGCTCGCCGAAGTCATCAGGGGCGGGGGAGAGAACCTCTACAAGATGACCCTGAGCACCTATGTCCTGGCAGCGCGGCTGGAGGAAGTGGCAATGGCCGCTACCGAGCGTTTGGATGCGATGTCCGGCGGTCGTTATTCGCTGCACCACGACGACTCAAAGCAGGGAAATGCCAAGTCCGGGCTGGGGCTCCGGGTGCTTGACTCGTGGACTGGCAAGTACCGGGAAACCCAGACACTCTCCGGTGGCGAGACGTTCATGGCGTCGTTGGCATTGGCCCTGGGGCTAGCGGATGTGATTTCCCATCACTCAGGCGCCGTGGACATGCAGACGCTCTTCGTAGACGAGGGCTTCGGCTCCTTGGACGCCGAGACCCTCGAAGAGGTGATGCAGGCTCTGGAGAATCTGCGCGCTGGCGGACGAACCATCGGCTTGGTCTCGCACGTTGCCGAGATGAAACAACGCATCACCAATCGGGTCTCGGTGCTCAAGACCCAGCACGGATCTGCGATTCTGCGAGACGGCCTGATGTTAGCTTCCCCATAGGATTGGACTTGGCCGGTGGCGGTGGCTATCTTGAAGGTAGTGCCATCAGGCATGTCTGGGAAATATTGTGCGTCGGGGGGTGTGGGACGACGCACGCTTCGTTATGGAGTTTTTGATGACTCAGTATGCGTTGTCGAATGAAAACCGCGAAGACCCGGCGATGAAATCCGGATACTCCGCGCTTGTTCCCTTGGTAGGGGCTCCCTTCCTGCCTCTTACATTTCTAGCCCGCCTGCCTCTAGCGATGCTGACCATCGGGTCCATGACCTTGGTGACCGCCACAACGGGATCTTATGCCTTAGGCGGTCTTGCCGCGGCCATGGTTGGCCTTGGCTCAGCCGTGGGTGGACCGGGCATTGGCTATTTGGCCGACCGTTTCGGGCAGCGCCCGATCTTGATCACCGTCGCCTTGATCCACAGCGTTCTGCTGGTCCTGCTGACCCTGCTGGGAAATAGCGGCCCAGATCTCTCGGTGGGCCTATTGGTCCTCATGTGCCTGGTTACCGGTGCCACCGGACCCCAGGTAGGGCCGATGTCCCGGGTGCGGTGGATTGCCATGACCCGTCAGCAGAAGAAAAATCCGAAGGTCCTCTCTGCAGCGTTGAGCCTGGAATCGATGTTTGACGAACTGGGATTCGTTTTCGGCCCGGTAGCAGTAGGGCTTCTTGCTTCGCTGGTGAACCCGGTGCTGCCGTTGTATCTTGCGGCCATCATGACCCTGGTCCTGGTACCAATTTTTGCCACGCACTCCACCGGAATGGCGGTGAAGCCCGCCAAGATGTCAAAGTCGGCCGAAAAGGTGCGAGTCTCAGGCACCCAGGTGGCCGCGATCAGCGCCTTGGTGCTGGGCATGATCGCATTGGGAACGGTCTTCGGCTCATCGGCTGCTGGCACGTTGGCTTTCGCCGGAGAGCAAGGGAACTCGAATGAAGGTGGCTTGCTCTATGGTGCCATGGGACTATCCAGTGCGATTGCCGCCATCTCAGTCGCGGCGTGGCCACAGTACTTCCGCCAGATCAACCGGTGGATTCTTTGCGGTGCACTGCTGACCGTGCTGAGCTTTGGCCTGCACCTGGCCGATAGCACTCCATGGATGATTGTGGCACTATTTGTCGCTGGCTTTGCCGTGGGCCCAGTCATTGTCACCGTCATGACCTTGGGCGGCGAAGTGGCTCCAGCGTCGCGGCTCTCCACGGTGATGACCATGCTCTCGGCAGGCATCGTTGTCGGCACCGCAATCGGCAATGGCCTTGCAGGAGTCTTCGCGGACTCGCTGGGCTACCTCGGGGCGTTCTGGGTCTCCACCGGAGGCGCGCTGGTCATCCTGCTCGCTGCCTTGACGATGAAGGCCATCGTCGCGAAGTCGCCGTCGCTCTCGCGGGTCCGCTAGCCAGCTCGCCCGCCGCAAAACAGCTCACCCGTCGTGGATCTTGAACGATCCACGACGGGTGAGCTGTTTTAGTGAATCGACTGGTGCTCAGCCAACCAGTTTCCGGTTGATCCGGCGGGCGGCGAGCTTCAGTGCTTCGATGACCGGTTCATGGGAATCCACGGTGCTCGTGGCGAAGACTACCGCAAGGGCTGCGGGAGTCTGTCCTGGCTGTTCGATGGGCACGGCCAGCGAGGTCACGCCCTGTATCACTTCATTCTCGCTGGTGGCGTAGCCTTCGCTACGAGCCTGGACCGCGGCCTCGCGGTAAGCGACGGTGGTATCCATCGCTTCCCACTGATCTTTGCTGTAGTGCGATTGGATGGCGATGCCTGCCGCTCCAACATCCATGCCGTGCACCGATCCAGGGCGGTGGACGATGGCTCGTTGCGAATTGAGCGGTGAAACGGACTGCAAGGTGGTGCACAGGTCGTATTCCCACACTGCGACAAATGCGGTCATCGACAATTCGTTGGCCAGTGTGGTCAGCTCTACGGTGGCGGCGGCCTGCAAATCGTGCTCAACCGAGCGGGCCAGCACGGCCAGCCCCGACGCGGAGCGGATGTGGCCTGCTTCGTCGCGATTGAGCAGGTGGTGCTGCTCCAGAGTACGGATGATGCGATAGGCAATGGAGCGGTGGACCTCGAGCTTTTCGGCAATTTCGTCAATCGAAAGGTGCACCGGGGAATTGGCGACGATTTCTAGGACGCGAATGCCACGGGAAAGCGTCTGGGAAGTAGGCATGGAACTTCAATCTGGCGCCTGGCATTGGTCAATGCCTGGTAGCGCCCTCGCTGTGAGCCTTGCGACTGCTGAATGGTTGCTCTAGCTGCAATTTTAGTCGTTCTCTATTAGAACATCGAATTCTTTTCCGTCATGGCGCGCGGGCCATGGTTCGGATGTTCGCTCGGACAAGCACTAGTGTTGTGATCTGATTCACTGTCAGACTATGATTGTGAGCATAACAAACCGTCCGAACGGTCGGTAAAGTAACGTGCAAAGGGCAACTCATGTCATCTACAGTCACTCGCACCCAGGAAGAGCGCCGCGTTCTCGCCGGCACCCTCGTGGGAACCACCATTGAGTGGTATGACTTCTTCATCTTCGCGCAGCTCACCGCAACCTTGCTGGCACCGCTTTTCCTGGCGCCTCTGGGAGCCTCGAATCCGGGTCTTGCTCAGATTCTCTCCTTTGCGATGATCGGCATTTCCTTCTTCTTCCGTCCGCTCGGCGCCATCGTCGCCGGCCACCTGGGCGACCGCTACGGACGCAAGAGGATCCTGGTCCTGACCCTGATCCTGATGGGTGCCGCTACGGCTCTTATCGGTGTGCTTCCCACCTATGCCTCAATCGGCATAGCTGCACCGATTCTTCTGGTTCTGCTTCGCATCATCCAGGGCTTCTCTGCTGGCGGCGAATGGGGCGGCGCGGCACTGATGGCGGTCGAGCACGCACCAACGAATCGCCGTGGCTACTTCGGTGCATACCCGCAGATTGGCGTTCCCATCGGCATGATCTTGGCAACCGGGCTGCTGTACATCCTCCGCGTCGCGATGTCGCCGGAAGCTTTCGAGACCTGGGGATGGCGCATCCCATTCCTGCTCTCGGTAGTACTCATCCTCGTGGGCTACATGATCCGCCGCGCAGTGGAAGAGTCGCCGGTGTTCAAGCAGCTGGCCCTGCGCAAAGCTGCGGAGCACACGCCGCTGCGTGAACTGATGGCGAAAAACGCCAAGCAGGTTGTGCAGGCAGCGCTGATCTTCATTTCCAACAACGCGGCCGGCTACCTGGTGATCGCCTTCTTCATCTCCTACACGACGGCGGTATTGAAGATGCCCGTTGCCCCAGTGCTGCTGGCTACCACCATCGGTTCGGTGGGCTGGCTGATCTTCACCCTCGTAGGCGGATGGCTTTCGGATCTGATTGGCCGCCGCAGTACCTTTGTCATCGGCTACGCGCTTGTCTTCGTGTGGATGATCCCGATGTTCATGCTGGTCGATTCCGGAAACATTGTCCTGTACACGGTAGCGATCTTCGTGCTGACCGTGGGCCTGGGACTGTCTTACGGCCCGCAGTCGGCCATGTACGCAGAAATGTTCCCGGCCCACGTGCGCTACTCGGGCATTTCCATCGGCTACGCCTTGGGCGCGATTCTCGGCGGCGCCTTCGCCGCGACCGTGGCGCAGATCTTGCTCGAATCAACTGGTTCATCGATTTCCATCGCCATCTACATCATGGCGCTGACAGTGATTTCGGTGGCCGCGGTGCTATGGGTTGGCGAAACCCGCGGGCGCAATCTTCATGTGGAAGAAGTCGAAGGCAGCTCCGAGGATCTGAAAACCTCGCACTAGGAGCTCCGTGGCGCAACAAACGGCCCGTGCCGTTGGCCAGATCATGTGGATCCGGTCGGCGGCACGGGCCGTTTGCCATGCGCGGGCTTCAGCCGCGGATTCTAGGCGGCGTCGAGCGGGCGGGTGGTGGAAGAGCGAACCACCAGGCGATGGTCGACCTTGTGCGCATGGGCCGGCTCCTCGCCCCGGATGGCTCGAAGCAGCATCGCTACCGCGAGCTCGCCTTGCTCATGCGGCCGCTGCTCGATCGTGGTCAAGCCGAACATTTCGGCAAGGTCATGATTGTCCACGCCGATCACTGAAAGGTCGCGGGGGACCTGCAGGCCCAAGTCGCGGGCGGCGAGGATCGCCCCGATGGCCATTTCGTCGCTGGCTGCCATGAGCGCGGTGGGGTGTCCGGAGGGGTCGCCCAGCAGCTGCTTCGCCGCGGCGTAGGCCTGGGGCATGGTGAAGTCGGCCCCCACGCAGAGGTTCTCATCCACCTTGATCCCGGCCTCGTGCAGCGCTTGCTCATAGCCGGTGCGACGATGGCTGGGAACCCGGAAGTCCACGTCGGTTTCCTCATTGCCCCCGATGAATCCGATGCGCCGATGTCCGAGGGAAATCAGATGCTGGGTCGCTAGTGCTGAGATTCCTTCGTCATCAACGTGCAAGGTGGGCACCCCGGGCAGTGGACCGCCGACGCCGACCAAGGGCTTATCCAGGGCATGCAAGGCCTGGACTTCCTCGGCGTTCAGCTCGACGTTTACGGCGATGACCGCGTCGACGCGCTGGCGCAGCAGGAAGTCGGAGAAGACCTTTTCCCTCTGGGTGCGATCTTTTGTCAGCTGATAGAGGGTGGTGTCGTAGCCTTCGTCCATGAGCCTGCTGGAAATGCCTTCGAGCACGCTGGCATAGAACCAGTGGTTGATCACCGGGACGAGCACGCCAATGTTCCTGGTGCGGCCCGAAGCCAGTCCGGAGGCCGAGGAGGAAACGACGTATCCCAGCTCCGTGGCGGCGCGCTGCACTGCTTTTTGGGCCGCCGTGGACACCGATCCTCGACCGGAGAGCGCGCGGGAGACCGTTGCCACCGAGACCCCGGCAGCTTGAGCGACATCTTTGATCCCGGCCACAATTCGTCCTTCCTTCAAGTGTGTGGCCGCGGTGCGAGTGAAGATGCACTGCGCACATCGCGGCCACTGTTCAACAATACCCGGTGAGTTGCACACCGGGACTGATTGCTTTGCCTAGGGCAGCAAGTACCAGATGGTCGATTCAGCCGGAATCGTCTCCGGAGCCGAACCATCTGCTGGCTGGCTGCGCACCAGTTCCTGTGCGCCTCGGGCAAGCTCGGGAAGATCCTGCGTGTTGGCGCCGAAGTTGGCGACAACCAGCACTTTGCCATTGCTGAAGACCAGCACGTCGGAGTCCTCTTCGCTGGCCCAAGCCAGCTCACCGGTGCCCAGATCGTGCTCCTTGCGCAGTTCAAGCAGGCGGCGGTAGAGGCTCAACGTGGAATCCGGATCTTTTCGCTGCGCGTCTCGGGCGTAGGGTGCCCAGGAGCTTGGCTGCGGCAACCAGCTTTCTCCGTTCTGGCTGAAGCCGAAGGCTGGAGCCTCGCTTGTCCATGGCAGCGGTACGCGGCAGCCATCGCGGCCGTAGCGTTCGCCATGGGTGCGGAACCACGTTGGATCCTGGCGAGCCTCATCTGGCAGCTCAATGGCCTCGGGCAGCCCGAGCTCCTCGCCTTGGTACAGGTACGCGCCACCCGGCAGGGCCAGCATGAGCGCGGTTGAGGAACGTGCCCGGCGCAGGCCGACGACGGGATCCGGAAGGTTTGGCGTCATCGGGCCGATGCCTTCACCCTGGGGATTATCCTCAGTGAGAGCCAATCGGGTGGCGTGCCGCACGACGTCATGGTTGGACAAGACCCACGTGCTCGGCGCGCCGACGGCACCGAATTCATGGAGGGACTCATCGATGGTGGCCCGGATCTGCCGAGCATCGAAAGCGCAGGACAGATACGGGAAGTTGAAGGCTTGATGCATCTCGTCATTGCGGACCCACTTGGCCATGAGGGATAGCGGGTTGACCCAGGCTTCTGCGCACAGCACACGGTCGCCTTCGTACTCGTCCATCACCTGGCGCCATTCGCGGTAGATTTCGTGCACGCCATCTTGGCCCCACCACGGGGCGAGTTCTTCGGTGCCGCCCATCGAAGCGGACGTTGGATCCGGAGTGAAGTCCGGCAGGCCTTCGGCCTTGATGAGCCCGTGAGCCACATCAACGCGGAAGCCATCTGTGCCGCGATCCAGCCAGAAGCGCAGCACGTCGCGGAACATCGCTCGCACCTCGGGATTCTTCCAGTTGAAGTCAGGCTGCGAGGAATCGAAGATGTGTAGGTAGGACTGGCCCGCACTGCCATCAGGGTTGGTAGTTGGTGTCCACATCGGACCACCGAACACCGATTCCCAGTTATTAGGGTGACCCTGCGCCGGAGGATCCATGAAGATAAAACGGTCGCGTTCCGGGGAGCCGGGAGCTGCGGCCAGGGCCTGCTGGAACCACGGATGCTGGTCGGAGCAGTGGTTTGGCACGAGGTCGATAATGACTTTCAGTCCTAGACCGTGGGCCCTGGCAACCATCGTGTCGAAGTCTTCGAGAGTGCCAAAAAGCGGGTCTACGTCGCAGTAGTTGGCGACGTCGTAGCCGGCATCCTTCTGCGGAGATGTGAAGAACGGCGAAAGCCAAATAGCATCAACCGACAGCTCGGCGATGCTCTCCAGATTCTGGGTAATGCCGCGCAGATCGCCCATGCCATCGGCATTGGAATCGGCGAAGGAACGCGGGTAGATCTGGTAGATCACCGAGGAACGCCACCATTGAGAGTCCTCGGATTGCAAAGGGTTATCAGCTTCAGAGCGTGTTTGAGTCATGACCGTAACGATAATCGAAGTAATTCAGAATGTAAACGCTTGCAATAATCCTCTCGGTAATGAAATCCATCCTTCATGCGCGATTGGGAAGATGATGAATCTCATGCGGATTTCTTCGGCCGCCTTGCCAAGCTGGGTGAGATGTGCCACTCTGGAAACGCTTACAAGACGAAGCGCCACTCGCACTTCCTAGACCTACACCGGCGATCCCGCGCAAAACCGCGCCAGAGCCGGCCCCCGGACAAAGTTGTCACGAAAGGACATCACATGAAGGTGAATACACGCCCCTGGCTTCTCGGTGGAGCACTGACGGCTATCGCAGCCCTGTCACTGACCGCTTGCGGTGGGTCCGGATCAGCTGAAACCTCCTCCAGCCCGGCCACCGAACAAGCATCGCCAGCCGCCGCGTCCGGCGGCTCGCTGACCGTTTGGGTCGACGCCAACCGCCAGCCAGTGCTGCAGGAAGCTGCAGCAGACTTCGAGAAGCAGTCCGGAGTCAAGGTCAACCTGGTCATCAAGGATTTCTCCAAGATCCAAGAAGATTTCCTGCGCCAGGTCCCAACCGGCAAGGGCCCGGACATCACCATCGGTGCCCATGACTGGCTGGGAAATCTCGTTAATAACGGCGTGGTCCAGCCCGTTGAATTGGGCGACAAGGCTTCGGAATTCCAGGATGTCTCCATCGACGCCATGAGCTACGAAGGCAGCACCTACGGCGTTCCTTACGCCACCGAAAACCTGGCCCTTCTGCGCAATGCGGACCTGGTCGACGAAGCGCCAAAGACTTTCGACGACATGATCGAAGCCGGCAAGGAAGCGGACACCGAATTCCCATTCCTCGTGCAGGTCAGCGATGTGGGCGATCCATTCCACGCTTACCCTTTCCAGACCTCCTTCGGCGCGCCGGTCTTCGGCACCGATGACACCGGAGCCTACGACCCGGCTGATCTGCAGATCGGCAATGAAGGCGGCGTGGAGTTCGCCAAGTGGCTGGCCGAGCAAGGCGAAGCTGGCACCCTGAAGACCAGCATCGATGCTGATATCGCCAAGGAGAAGTTCGTCTCCGGCGACTCGCCATTCTTCCTGACCGGTCCATGGAATGTGGAAGCGGCTGAAAAGGCCAAGATGAACTTGGCCATCGACCCGATCCCGACCGCCGGCGGCGAAGAGGCCCAGCCATTCGTAGCAGTCCAGGGCTTCTTCGTTTCGGCCAAGACCGAAAACCTGTTGGCAGCTACCGAATTCCTGACCAACTACATCGGCACCGAGGAAGTGCAGACCGAACTCTACGAAGTGGGCAACCGTCCGCCAGCCAACAAGGCCGCTTTCGAAGCGGCCAAGTCTGATGAAACCATCGCCTCCTTCGGCGAGGTAGGCGCCAGCGGGGTGCCCATGCCGAACATTCCAGAAATGGCCGCCGTCTGGGAATTCTGGGGAGTAGCCGAAGCCGAGATCATCACCGGCAAGGCTGATCCAGCCAAGCGCTGGAAGCAGATGACCAGCGATATCGAGAAGGCCATCAGCAAGTAGGCACGCTTGCGCGCACCTGGCGCTGGAGCCAGCCATGATCCATGCCGGCTCCAGCGCCTTCACCAGGCCAGCACCAACTGAACTTTACTGACAGGGACATCTGGAAGATGACTAAGACTGCCCCAGAGGCACCGCCACGTCACAGCGACGAAACGAAACGCAAGCTGTCGCCCGCGGCGCAGCGTTTCGCCAACGCATCGAGCACGAGCCTCGGCTCCATCCTGATCAAGATCATCGTCATCGCGATCGTTGATGCCACCGCCGTATTCGCTCTCTTCACGGCCATTGGACGGGAAGCCTGGGCTATCGCCAGCGTCATCGCCGTGATCACCGTGCTGATCAACGTCGTCTACTTCAAGAAGGGATGGCTCCCGGCCAAGTACCTGCTGCCTGGCACCATCTTCTTGCTGATCTTCCAGGTTTTCGTCATCGGGTACACCGGATACATTTCCTTCACCAACTACGGTTCAGGCCACAACTCCGACAAGGCAGACGCCATCTCGGCCTTGTTGCAGTCCAACCAGGAACGTGTTGAAGGATCGCCAGGGTATCCGGTCAAGGTCTACAGCGGCGATGACGGACTGGCCATGCTCATCGAGCGTGAAGGCCAGCAGCTCATCGGCGATGGCAACGATGCGCTGGCGCCAGTGGAGCCAGCATCGCTGGGGGAGTACACCGAACTCACCTTTGCCGACCTGCTCGGCCGCCAGCAAGAAGTCACCTCCTTGAAGGTTCCGGTCAGCGATAATCCTGCAGACGGAACACTGCGCACCAGCGACGGGCGCACCGCCTACCAGTACACCTCGTCGCTGAAGTACGACGAAGCCGCGGACACCATGACGGACCAGAAGACTGGATTGGTATTCAAGGACACCGGTGTTGGGGCCTTTACGGCAGATGACGGAACACAACTGATGCCAGGCTGGTCCATCAACGTAGGCTTTGACAACTTCGCGCGAGCCTTCACTGACTCATCCATCCGCGGCGCATTGCTCTCGGTATCGGTATGGACCTTTGCCTTCGCCTTGCTCTCTGTGGCCTCGACCTTCTTCCTGGGATTGTTCCTGGCCATTGTCTTCAATGACATTCGCATGAAGGGCCGGAAGATCTATCGCGTCATCTCCATACTTCCTTATGCCTTCCCGGCATTCCTCGGCGGGCTGGTCTGGGCAGGCATGCTCAACAAGGACTTCGGCTTCGTGAACCAGGTGCTCTTCGGCGGCGCCGATATTCCGTGGCTGACTGATCCGTGGCTGGCAAAATTCTCGGTGCTCTGGGTCAACCTCTGGCTCGGTTTCCCCTACATGTTCCTGGTGTGCACCGGTGCCCTGCAGTCGATCCCGCAGGAACTTTCCGAAGCCGCGACCATCGATGGCGCCAGGCCATTCCAGATTTTCCGTCTGATCAAGCTTCCATTGCTCTTGGTCTCCGTGGCACCGTTGCTGATCAGCTCCTTCGCCTTCAACTTCAATAACTTCAACGTGATCTATATGCTCACCGAAGGCGGGCCACGTCTGGAAGATGCCGGACTGAACGTCGGCGCAACCGACATCCTGATCTCCATGGTCTACAAGGTCGCCTTCGTCGGCTCCCAGCGTGACTACGGCTTGGCCAGCGCGTTCTCCATCATCATCTTCGTAATCGTCGCGATCATTTCGATTATCAGTTTCAAGCAGACCAAGGCCCTGGAGGAGTTGAACTAATGAGCACCGAAACCTCAAACCCCGAAACGGCTCCGACCTTCCGTCCGTTCCCGCATCCTGACCGGCGAAGCTTCGGAAAGTGGTTCGCCACCACCGGATGGCGGCACCTGATCGGTGTGGCATTGTGCGTCTACTCGGCGTTCCCGTTGCTCTACGTGCTCTCGGCCTCGCTGAATCCCAATGGCACCCTGCTCTCTTCCAACGGGTTCTTCTCGACCATTGGATTCCAGAGCTTCATTGATCTATTCCAGAACGAGCAGCGCCCTTATGGGGCCTGGTTTGCCAACACCCTGATCATCGGGCTCACCACGGCTGCGGCTTCGGTCTTCCTTGGCGCCTTGGCCGCCTACAGCTTTTCGCGCATGAGATTCACCGGACGCCGAGTCGGGTTGGTCAGCTTGCTGATTGTGCAGATCTTCCCGCAGCTGCTTGCCGTGGTGGCCATCTTCATCCTGCTTACTTCGCTGGGCGATGTTTTCCCGGCCTTGGGAATCGACAACCAGATCGCATTGATCATGGTCTACCTTGGCGGAGCGCTGGGCGTGAATACCTACCTGATGTATGGCTTCTTCAACACCATTCCGGTGGAAATCGATGAAGCGGCCAAGATCGACGGCGCCGGGCACGCCCGCATCTTCTTCACCATGATCCTGCGCTTGGTCTCGCCGATTCTGGCAGTCGTCGGCTTGCTGACCTTCATTTCCAGCACCAGCGACTTCGTGCTGGCATCCGTGGTCTTGGTGTCACCGGAAAACCAGACGCTTGCCGTGGGACTGTATTCCTACGTCTCGGAGGAGTTCACCTCCAACTGGTCTGTCTTTGCCGCCGGCGCAGTGCTGGCCGCAATACCTGTGATGGCGTTATTCCTGTTCTTGCAGAAGTACATTGTCGGCGGGCTGACCGCCGGTGCTGGCAAGTAGCCGTCAGGCCCACAACTTGGCGCAGCATGGCCGATGCCTCACGCAGGCGCCGGCCATGCTGCGCTCGTCGGCTTTAAAGTACACGTAAAGTGAAAAGCATGAAATCTTATCTTCCGCGCGCTGCCCGCAATTATCTGGAGCAGCTCCGTCAAGCGCTGGATTTCCTCTCCGAGCAGGAACGAAAGCAAGTCCTTGACCAAACGCGCGGAGAGATCCTTCGCCTGCCCGGTGGTGGACGCCGCAAGCGCGAGCTGTTCGGCATGCTGGGGGAGCCAGCGACTCGCGCACGCAAATTTGCACGAACAGAACCCGAAGACCTGGAAGTCCGCAGCGGAAAGCACTTCCTGACGAGGATTCTTGCCTGGCCGATTTTTGCGCTAGCGCTGATGACGGTCATCATTGTTCTGTTCGCTCCGCCGCAGCAGGCGCTCATCGGCACAGAAAGCGTTGATCAGTACCTGTCATCGGGGAACGGCTGGCTGGCAGGACTTGAAGAAGCCATTGGCAGCCAGCTGATCTGGCTCGCCTTCATCCCTGTCGTCTTCAGCTTGCTGCCGCTATGGCTCCACGGCGGGGCCGCAATGGTCCTACAGGTCCTCGGGGCGGTGGCGATGACCGCCGTGTGCCTCGGCGGCGGAATCCTCTCGCTGTACTTCATCCCGGTAACCCTTTTGCTGTGGGCGCAGGTTTTCACGCCACTGCTGATGATGCGCGGTTCGATGGCCCGGCCGGGTCCTGCCTGGCTGGCTACTGCCGCAGTCTTGCTGATAGTTGCCATAGCCATGGCCACCTACCAGGGGGTGTCCCATTTTGCTGGGGCAGCATGGGTGGTGCTGTCTCCTGCAGTGCTGCTGGCAGTCCTTGCAGCCTTGCTCCCGACGCGCTGGAGATCCGTGCATATCGCATTGGTGGTCGCGGGGCTGCTGGTCATGGCGGCCGGGTTCATCGCTGCGCTGCCGTCGAGCTTTAATGCGGTCCTGCTATGGCCATGGCTGGCTGGGGGACTGTCCTTTGCCGTCGGCCACTTGGCGGTGGCTGCGGGCATGTGGAATGAGCGGGCAAGGAAGCTTCTCGCGCTGTTTTAGCGAATTGATGCCAACAAAGCAGATTTACTCATCACTTCCGTATATTCTCGTGGCATGGCCGATAATAAGGAATCTTCCCCCGCGCCACCCGCGAAGCGCGGTCGCGGGCGTCCCCGCAAGGATTCAGAGTTTTTAAGTCTGAGCAAAGAACTGCTGGGACAAAAAGCATTGGACATTGCAGGTGCCGAAGGCTATGGCGCCCTGACCATGCACCGGTTGGCCTTAGAATTCGGGGTGACTCCGCGTGCACTGTACAACTATGTGGCAGATCGCGAAGAAGTCATCAATCTTGCCATGCAGCAGTTCTTGGCCATTAGCCCGAATGTCGAATTCGACTGCGCTCACTGGAAAGACAGCGTGCGCGACGCCTACAGTGCTACGCGATCTGCCTACAGGGCTTTTCCTCGCGCTTCGCAGCTGAGCATGGATGAGAAAATCCATGTCGTGCCCGGTCCACGGCGCACCGAGCTGATGGAACGGGTACTGAAGTTCTACGTCGAGATGGGGCTGACGCTGAAGCAGGCAGTGGGCATGGTTCGCGCGCTGGAACGCGATGTTCTGGGATTCGTGTTGCATGTGGACTACTTCTACGACCGGCGGGTCCCGGGAGCCCCGGATTTTTTCAGCCATCCGGTGCCCAAAGAGTGGCTGGATTTCTATCCCGAGGTTCCGGCGCCCTACTCGCAACAGGCTCTGGGACTGCCAGAACAAACCAGCGACGAGCTATTCGACGAGGTCATCGAACTGCGCATACTCGCCCTTGAACGACTGCTGCAGATCAACGGCGAAAATTTGCTCACCCCACGTTGAAAGTTCCTCGTCAGGGAATATTTTGTGCCTAGGCGGCGCTGAACAGTTCAGAACCGCCGCGCTCCTGCGGCCGAATACCGTGTGGAAAGTTGCCCCGATGTCACCAAGCAAGACAGAAGCATCCCAAGAGCCCGGCGAGTTATCTGTTGGGGCCCGGTGGAGGCTTCTCGGAGTCTTGCTCGCAGCGATGTTCATGTCGCTTGTCTCGGTCAGCATCGTCAACGTGGTTCTGCCATCCATCGGGTCGACGCTGCAGGCCAGTGAAGCCGATATGCAATGGGTGCTGGCCGGCTACGCTTTGACTTTCGGCGTTGTGCTGGTTGCTGCTGGGCGTGCGGGCGACCTGCTAGGCCGCGGTGTCATGTTCGTGGCTGGCGTGGCCATCTTCACCGCGGCCAGCATCTTGGCCGGGCTGGCAGCGGACCCGATGCTTCTGAACATCGCGCGTTTCATCATGGGTATTGGCTCCGGCCTGCTCAATCCCCAGGTGATGGGCATGATTCAGCAGCACTTCCGCGGCGCGGCACGAGGCAGGGCTTACGGATTGCTCGGCACCGTGGTCGGATTCTCGGTCGCTGTCGGACCGGTTCTGGGCGGATTGCTGATCAACTGGCTCGGCGCCGATGCCGGCTGGCGGTCGACCTTCCTGATCAACGTGCCCGTGGGGATCCTGGCCATCGTCTTGGCGTTGCTTTGGCTTCCAAAACCGCTATTCACCAAGCCCTCGGGCAAGCTTGACCTGGACCCGGTGGGCGGAATCGTACTGGCCCTGAGCATTTTCGCCTTGCTGCTGCCCTTCGTCCAAGGCCGGGAAAACCCGGCGCTCTGGTGGCTTCTGGCCGCGGCGGTCGTCCTGCTGGCCGTATGGGTCCTGTGGGAGAAGAAGTACAAGGATCGCGGCCGCGAGCCGATGGTCGAGCTGGCGCTGTTCAAGATCCGCAGCTTCACCAACGGCACCCTGATCGCGGGACTGTACTTCATGGGCGTATCCAGCGTCTGGGTGCTGGTGGCCGTCTACGTCCAGGCATCCCAGGGGTTCACTGCCCTCGAAGCCGGACTGATCTGCCTTCCGGCGGCTCTGTTGTCGGCCTTCAGCTCGCATATCGCTGGGCGCTATGCCACGACCTTGGGCCGCAAGCTCGTCATCGGCGGCACGCTCAGTGCGCTGTTCGGCTTGTTGGCCACCATCGCCGTGGTGTTCTTCGAAGATCGCCTTGGCCTGAACGTGTGGTGGATGCTCTTGTCCCTGGCCTTTATCGGCATCGCGCAGGGGTTCATCATTTCCCCGAACCAGGCGCTGACGCTGATGGAAGTGCCTGTGGCTAACTCGGGCAGCGCTGGGGGACTGATGCAGACCTCGCAGCGTGTTGGCACGGCCGTTGGCATCGCGGTGATTACCGCCGTATTCTACGGACTGAATCACATTGCCGGGTACTCGGTGGCGATGGAGCTTTCGTTCGTGGCAATTTCCCTGCTAGTCGTGGCGACCTTGCTGGTGGCGGTCGCCGACATGCGCCACGGCCACGGGAAGCCGGCGGTATCCACCCGCGAAGAGTATGTCCCCGTGACCACGGGCGTACAGCATACGGCGAACGGCGCCAACGATGTCGCTGGTCCCAAGGAACCAAGCCAACCAGTGGACTCCCAGCCCTGATACGCTGCAATACCACCTTCAAAACGAGGAGCAACGGTGAAAGCTGGACAGCTGCTTGGCCTCTGGGGCAGCAAGGACCATGGACAACCTTGGCTTGAGCTTCTCCACGACGGTCGCGTTCTCGGACACGATGGCTGCAATCGGCTCTTCGGGCAATGGGTCGAAGCCGCGGACGTGGAATTCAGAGCCCTTGGCAGCACGCGCATGTTCTGCGAGGGCATAGACGACTGGCTATCGCGAGCCGCGATCGGAAAGCTGCACGATGATGGCTCGATGGCCATCTTCGATCGTGAAGAAAAAGAGCTAGGAATCCTCGCCAAGGAAGGCAAGAATTCCTAGCTGCTGATGGATCACGGGTTGGCTGTCAGGAGCTGACGCGGTAGCCGGACACCATCGGGCAGTCGAAGGGATCCCGTGCCGAGAGTCCGACCTTGTTCAGATAGGTGATCACCTGGGCGTAGGATTCCCGGATGCCCGCTACGGTGTAGGGGATCTGGTGCTCATCGCAGTATTGGCGCACGATGCCCGACACAGCGGCCAGGTTTGCCCGGGGCATCGATGGGAACAAGTGGTGTTCAACCTGGTAGTTCAGGCCGCCGAAGACGTGGGAGAGCACCCGGTTTCCCCATGATGAGCGAGCCATGATGTTGCGGCTAGTGAGCACTTGGCGGGAGAAGAAGTCGATGCGTGCGTCCCCGGGAACCATGGGCATTCCCTTGTGATTCGGGGCGAAGGAGGCTCCCATGTATATTCCGAAAACCGCAAGCTGCACTCCGATGAATGCAAAGGCCAAGCCCACTGGCAAGAACGTGAAGATCAGTGCGAAATACAGGCCAACGCGCAACGCAATGGCCGCAATTTCGCGCTTGCGGCGCTTGGTGCGTTCCTCGGTGAACAGGTAGCGGATCGACTGGAAGTGGAGGTTCACGCCTTCCAAAGTCAACAGCGGGAAGAAGAGGTAGCCCTGGCGTTGCGTGATCCATTTAAGTAGGCCGCGCTGGCGCTGGGCATCAACCGGCTGGAACGAGATCGTGTCCCACTCGATATCCGGGTCCTTGCCGATGGTATTCGGAGTGGCGTGGTGCTTGTTGTGCTTGTTCATCCACCACTGGTAACTGATGCCCACGACCACGTTGGCCAGGAACCGGCCCAGCTTGTCGTTGGTTTTGCCCGAAGACAGGATCTGCCGGTGCGCCGCCTCATGGGCCAGGAAAGCGAACTGGGTGAGCAAAATGCCCACTGCCGCTGCGATCAACAACTGGAACCAGCTGTGGCCGAGCAGGATGGAGCCGGCAATGGCCGAACCCATGAGGAGCGTCAGAACCGTGCCAAGACCCAAATAATGGCCGCGCCGGCGACCGGATAAACCTGCATCATGAACGAGTTTCTTGACGTGGAAGAAGCTTTTGGGATCTCCGGGCCTGATCGAGGGTGCGGGGGATGGAAGTACGGAACTGCTACTCAAGTCGAATCCTTGGCTGTTGTAGCGGGCGACATTTCAGTCGAAAGAACTGAAAGTCTCGGCTCCTCTGCTTCCAAGCCTACGGCGGGCAACTGTGAACTAGCCCTAAAAGACCACAGATTCTGTAATTGTTAATACTGGACGGCGAGCTTTCCATCCGCAATTTCCCAGCGGGCCGTCAGCCGGACATTCTCAAGCAATCGCCGATCGTGGGTCACCAGCAGAAGGGCACCTTCATAGGCTTCGAGCGCTTCCTCCAGCTGCTCGATGGCAGGGACATCCAAATGGTTGGTCGGCTCATCGAGAACCAGCAGGTTCACCCCACGGGCCTGGAGCAACGCCATGGACGCGCGAGTGCGCTCGCCGGGAGACAAGGAAGCAACCAGGGAACTGGACTGGTCCGCTTTGAGCCCGAACTTCGCCAGGAGCGTCCGAACTTCGGCCGAAGAATATTCAGGGACGGCCAGCTCAAAGGCGTGGCCCAGGGGCAAATCGCCGGGAAGCTGGCTGCGGGCCTGATCGATTTCTCCGACGCTGACTGAAGTTCCTCGTGACGCGGTACCTTGGTCGGGGGCTTGCTTGCCGAGCAGGAGATTGAGCAGCGTGGACTTGCCGGCACCGTTCGGGCCGGTGATGCCGATGCGATCTGCGGCGTTCACCTGGGCCGAGACCGGGCCGAAGGTGAACCCGCCTTGGGCGAGCTGTGCTTCGTTCAGGGTGCACATCACCGATGAGCCCCGTGGCGCGGCCGCGATGGAAAACTGCAGGGCCCATTCCTTGCGCGGTTCGGCGACTTCTTCCAAGCGGGCGATGCGCGATTCCATCTGGCGGACCTTGGCGGCCTGCTTTTCCGAGGATTCGCTGTTGGCGCGACGGCGGATCTTGTCATTATCCGGCGCTTTGCGCATGGCGTTGCGCACGCCTTGGGATGACCACTCACGCTGGGTTCGAGCGCGGGCAACGAGGTCCGCTTTCTGATTTTCAAACTGTTCATAGGCGTCCCGGGCATGGGCGCGGTTGATGGCGCGCTCGGCCAGGTAGGAGTCGTACCCGCCTTCGTAGACGGCAACCTTGTTCTGCGCCAGATCCAATTCGATGATCCCGGTGGTGCAGCGTGCCAAGAATTCGCGGTCGTGCGAAACCAGGATGACCGGTGCGCGCAGTGCGTTGATGAACTCTTCGAGCAGCTCTAGTCCGGCCAAGTCAAGATCATTGGTTGGCTCATCCAGCAGGACGATGTCGAAGCGGGAGAGCAGCAAGGCGGCTAATGCGACCCGCGCGACCTGCCCTCCGGAGAGGGCAGGCATTTCCGTGTCAACCGGCAGGGTGAAGCCCAGCTTCGCGAGGACCTCGGGGATCCGGTCCTCCAGGTCCGTCGCTCCCGAAGCCATCCAGTGGTCAAATGCCGTCGCATAGGCGTCATCGGCGCCCGGCTTGCCGCTGCCCAGTTCCTGGGCGGTTTCTTCCATGCGCGCTGTGGCCTGCGCGCAGCCGGTGCGTCGGGCCAGGTAGGCTGCGATCGTTTCGCCCGGGATGCGTTCATGTTCCTGCGGCAGCCAACCGATGAACGCTGAATCAGGGGCTGTGCTCACGGTGCCCGACTGGGCGCTGGCCGCCTTGGCCAGCAAGGAGAGCAACGTGGATTTTCCTGCGCCGTTGGCTCCCACCACGCCATAGACATCCGCAGTGGTTGCGGTGAAGTTCAAATTGGAGAACAGGGTTCGGTGGGCGTGGCCACCAGCGAGGTCTTTGGCCACGAGCGTTGCAGTCATGGTGTTAAGTCTAGTGGGAGCTAGGGGGCAGAAACGCTGATGCAGAAACGCTGATGAGGTTCGAACCCCTCGAGGTTCGAACCTCATGAACTTTATGAGACCTTAATCGGAGGTCTCGCCCAGGCTCTGGAACTTGAGCTGCCGCCGTGCAAGGCGGTGCGCATCAGGAATCGCGCGAGCCAAGGAGATCTCCGCCGCGATGGCGGCCCCGAGTTCCTGGCAGAACTCGCGAGGACGGCTGGCCGCGTCAATCTGTTCCTCCACCACATGGTCAACAAGGCCGAAACTGCAAAGATCCGGCACCCCGATTTTTTGCTGCCGGGCCATCTGCGCGGCATGCTCCGTGGTGCGGTGGATGATCGCACTGGCTCCTTCAGGCGGCAGCGGCGAGAGCCAGGAGTTTTCCGCCGCGAGCGTTCGATCCGCCGGCAGCAATGCAAGTGCCGCGCCGCCGGTGCCTTGGCCCAGCAAGACAGAAACCGAAGGGGAGCGCAGCCCGATCAATTCACTGAGCGAGCGCGCGATTTCCCCGGCCAGCCCGCCTTCCTCGGACTGCACCGAGAGTTCGGCGCCGGTGGTGTCGATGATGGTGACCAGCGGAAGCTTGAGCTCTTGGGCCAGCTGCATCCCGCGACGCGCTTCGCGCAAGGATGCAGGACCCAGGCTGGCGGTCTCCGGGTGGCGCGGACGCTGCTGGCCGAGCACTACGCACGGCTGATCGCCGAAGCGGGCCAAGGCCAGCATCAGCCCGGGGTCCTTTTCGCCCTGTCCGGTGCCGTTCAGGGGCAACGCCTCGTCGGCCGAGGCCAGCAGCATGCGGGTATCGGGACGGCGGGGATTGCGGCTCAGTTGCACCGATTCCCAGACATCTTTGGCCTCGCGCACCAGGGGGCGGCCTGCCGGGGCCGGGAAGCCGCCGCTGGTGGAGACCGGTTGCAAGATCGACAGGGCGCGGTTGACCAGGTTCGGCAATTCCTGCGGCGGGACCACGGCATCGATCAAGCCCTTGCGGAAGAGGTTCTCGGAAATCTGCACCCCGTCCGGGAACTTCTGGTCGTAGAGCGCTTCATAGACCCTCGGACCCAGGAACCCGAGCAAGGCGCCTGGCTCGGCCACCGTGATATGCCCAAGCGATCCCCAGGAAGCCATGACCCCGCCGGTGGTTGGGTGGCGCAGGTACACCAGGTAGGGAAGCCCGGATTCCTTGTGGCGGCGAACCGCATCGGTGATGGAAACCATGCCAAGGAATGCGAGGGTGCCCTCTTGCATTCGGGTTCCACCGGAGGCCGGGCCTGCCAGCAGTGGCAGCTTTTCGGCGGTAGCCCGCTGGATGGCCGCCACAATGCGATGCGCCGCAGCCTGGCCAATGGAACCGGCCAGGAAATTGAACTCGGAGACGATGACTGCGACCTCGCGCCCGCGGATCCTGCCCTGGCCGGTGATCACCGCTTCATCGGTGCCGCTCTTGGCGGCAGCGGCTTCAAGGTCCGCCGCGTATTCGGCGCTGAGCTTCGGCTGGTGCGGCGGCTGATCCCAGGATTCAAAGGACCCTTCGTCGAGGACGATGTCCAGCAGGGTCGCGGCATCAATGCGCAGGGTTCTCGTGCTCATCAGGCATCGTCCTTCCGGGAAGCCAGCCACTGCTCAATTTCCTGGGCGTTGGCGTTGAGCACCGGAGGGGCGCTATGCACGGTGCGGGTGGTCTCGTTATTGGTCTCTGGATCAAAGAACCGCAGCGGCGGACCAGGCAGGTTGATCTTGCCCAAGACCTCATGATCCACCTCGACGATGAGGCCTTGGGATTTCACCTGGTCCCATTCGTACACCTCTTCAATGGTGCGCACCTTGCCAGACGGGATGCCGGCCCCATCAAGGGCGGCCAGCAGGTCTTCGGCACCATAGGCGGAGAACGCCTGCTCGATCAGCTCGTTCAATGCCGGACGGTTCTGGACGCGCAGCGCGTTGCTGATAAAGCGCGGGTCATCGGCGGGCAGGCCGAAGGCGCTGGCGAAATTCTGCCAGAGTTTTTCGCTGCCGATGCTGATCTGCACCTTGGAATCCTTGCAGCCGTACAGTCCGTAGGGAGCGATGGAGGGATGGTGGTTGCCGATGGCTTTCGGGTTTTGCCCCGCCACTGTGGCACGCGTTCCCTGGAAGGCATGCACCCCGATGATCGATGCGAGCAACGAGGTGCGCACCACCTGGCCGCGGCCGGTTTTCTCGCGCTCCAGCAAGGCGGCCAGCGCTCCGTAGGCGCCGTACATTCCGGAGAGCAAGTCGGCGATGGGCACGCCGACCTTCTGCGGATCGTCCGGGCCCGAACCGGTGATGGACATCAGCCCCGCTTCGCCCTGCAGGATCTGGTCGTAGCCGCTGCGGTGGGCTTCGGGGCCATCGTGGCCGAACCCGGTGATGGACAGGATCACCAGACGCGGATTGAGCTCGTGCAGCACCTGGGTGCTGAAGCCCAAGCGGTCCAGCACGCCAGTGCGGAAATTCTCCATCAAGACGTCACTGTTCTTGATCAGCTCCGCCAGCTTCTCCTTGTGTTCCTGGTCCTTGAGATTCAGCGACAGCGAGAGCTTGTTGCGGTTGCAGGAGAGGAAATAGGTGGCCTGGCGGTTATCTTCGGGGCCGACGAAAGGCGGGCCCCAGCCGCGGGTGTCATCGCCGGTGCCGACGGTCTCGATTTTGATGACCTTGGCACCAAGGTCTCCCATCATCATTCCGGCGTGCGGGCCGGCCAATGCGCGGGTGAGATCTAGCACCACGTATCCGCTCAGCGGTCCGGTGGCGGTGCCTTGAATCGTGTCGTTTTCGGCGGTTAGGGAACTCAACAGATCCTCCTGAAGATTATTGTCTGTGATGTGAGGGGGCGGCGGTCTAGAGCCAGCCGGGCAGGACCAGCAGCGCCCAGGCCAGCACCGGACCGGCGAGCACGACAATGCCGCCGTAGCTCAGGACCTGCTTGTAGAAGCGGTCCTTGTCGGTTCCTTCGGGAGCGTTGGCCAGGACCAGTGCGCCGTTGGTGGAGAAGGGTGAAACGTCAACGACGGTGGAGGCGATGGCCAGGGCGCAAATCAGGCCGGTGGCGCTGATAGATCCGGTGTTCAGGAACGGAATGGCCAGCGGGATCAGGGCGGCCAGGATCGCGGTGGAAGATGCGAAGGCCGAGACCACGGCGCCGATGTAGCAGATGAGCAGTCCGGCCAGCAGCGGTGCGCCGAGATTGGCCACGCCGTTGGAGACGTATTCGATGGTTCCGGCTTCTTCCAGCACGCCCACGAAGGTGAGCATTCCGCAGATCAACAGGACGGTGGACCAGCTGATCTTGTTCACTGCTCCCTTTTGCCCGGCAGGGTTGACCAGTGCCAGGAACACCGCAATGGTGATGGAGACGAATCCGACGTCGACCTTGAAGCCCAGGGCGACGACTGCCAGCACGATGAGGCCGATGATGGTCATGGTCTGACCGAAACGCTGTCCCGGTGCCTTCGGTGCTGCGCCGTCGCCGGCGGGATCGCGGGGACCGTAGGTGCCTGAGCCGCTGCCCTTGAAGTCGACGTCCGCGGCGCGTGCGCCGGCGGAGACCTTCAGCCGTGCTTCGGCGACACGTTCGGCGATGGCTCCGGCACGCTGGCCGGCCAGCTGCCGTCCGCCAAGGACCAGGAACAAGATGATGGCGATGACCAGGTTGAAGATGAAGCTGGTGAGGAAGAGCGCGGTAGGGCTGAAGTCGAACCCGGCTTCCTCGATCAGCCCGTTGACGATGACGCCGTAGACGGCGATCGGTGAGAAGCCGCCGGCCTGGGCGCCATGGACGATGAGCATGCCCATCATCAGCGGGTTGATCTTGTAGCGCTGGGCGAAGTTCAGGCCGATGGGGGCGATGATCGCGACCGCTGCCGGGCCCAGGGCGCCAATGGCGGTGATGGCCGCGGTGATGGCGAACATGACCCAGGGGATCAGCGAGATCCGGCTGTCAACGAGTTTGACGGCTTTGTCGACGAGGATGTCGATGGTGCCGTTGTTTTGCGCGATGGCAAAAAGATAGGTGACCCCCACGAGGGTGAGGAATAGGCCGCCAGGGAAACTGGCGAGGATGTCCTTGGTATCCATCCCGAGGAAGACGGCGCCGAGCAGGAAGGCTCCGACGAAGGCCAAGGCCCCCATATTGATGGGGAACATCGTGGCGATGATGAACATCACCGCCAGGATGATGATAGAGACGAGCGCGACAGACATGGGGAATATCCTTTTCGTGAAGGCCGCAAAGCAAGTGGTAGTTGTTGTGACGGTAGTCACTGGCTCACTGGCCTAGCCTCCTAGACTCCGAGTGTCTTGTCAAGCAAAATTTCAGTGTAAGTTTGACCTAGGACACATCAGAGGGAGTGAACATGGCTGAAGTCAAAAAGCCCAAAGGCTTTGCCAAGGTGCAGCGTCCGCGGCTCTATGAGCAGCTCATGCAGCAGATCCTGGCTTTCGTCGAGGAGGAGCAGCTGGGGCCCGGCGATCACCTGCCGGCCGAACGGGAATTGGCAGATCAGCTGGGTGTTTCCCGGGCTACTTTGGCGCAGGCGCTGGTGGCCTTGGAAGTTTTGGGCGTCATTGACGTCAAGCATGGGACGGGTGCCGTCCTGGTGTACCGGCCGAGTGTTGCGACGGTATTGAGAGAGCTGCATGAACACAAGAGCAGGCTCCCGGATATCGTCGAAGCGCGCAGTACCCTCGAGGTGAAATTGGCGTCGCTTGCGGCGGAACGACGCACCGGCGATGACCTGGAGCGCATCAATCATGCGTTGGAGGTGATGGCCCGAGAAATTGCCGAGGGGGACCGGGGTGAAAAGGGCGACGAGCTTTTCCATGAGGCTATTACCGGGGCCGCGAAATCTTCGGTCTTGCAGAAGCTGATGACGTTCATTTCTGAAATGGTGCTCGAAACGCGCCTTGAGTCCCTGGGGCAGCCCGGGCGTCCGGAACGATCTCTGGAATCGCACCGGAAAATCACCGAAGCGATTGCCGCCGGCGACCCGAAAGCCGCGGCCGCAGCGATGCAGGAGCATATCGAGCTGGTTTCCGACGTGGCCCTGTTGAAGGAAATCCAGTAGGTTCCTGCTATCTGCCCGTGCCGGCTAGTTGCTCTTCATGACATCGGTGATGTGCTGGATCAGTGCCGTGACCAAGGCAGGCTGGCGGCGGCGGGGCATTGTCAGAATCTGAGCCGTGCGTTCTGCGAAAGCTGGATGGTCAATGCGGATGAATTCCAATCCCTCGCTCAATGCGCTGTCCCGCGCGAATTGGCTCAAAAGCGTCACTCCCGCGCCCGAGCGCGCGAATTCCATCGCCGGGTTGATATGGTCCGTCGTCAATGCAATGTTCGGGGTTAGTCCTGCCATGGACATCGCAATGTCGAACAGTTCGCGCTGGGTAATGCCCTTGGCGGTCATTGACAGGGGATAGCGGCATAGCTCCTCCAGCGAGACCTGGGATTTGCCAGCCAGCGGATGACCTGTGGCAAGGACCGCATAGGCCGGGGCGGGGCGGGAGTACTCGACTTGCGCATCGCGTTGCAAGCCCAGGGTGAAGACCGTCGCGATATCCGCGGTCCCCTCGACGATTTGGCGGGCCGCGTCAGCTGAGGGGAGCACCGTCAGGTGCACTGACACTTGCGGATGGAGCTTGCAGAAAGCGGCGATCGCCCTCGGTGTGACCGAGGCAGCCAGCCCTTCGGAGCTGACGACTTTGATGCTCCGTGAGATGCCGCTGGAGATCTGGCCGAGGTCCTGGAGAAGCTGTTCGCCCTCCGCCTGGACTCGACGGGTATGGGTGAGCAAAAGTACTCCGGCATCGGTCAGCTCCATGCCGCGCGCATGCCGGCGAAACACCGGTGAGCCTATCTGCCGTTCAAGCTGGCTGATTTGCCGGCTAATCGCCGAAGGGGAAACGTGCTGGGCTTCGGCTGCCTCGGAAATCGACCCGGTGGTCGCCACCTCATGGAAATAGTGCAGGGCGGTGGGTAGCGTTTGCATAGTGCTGAACTCTCGTTCTCCGTAGGTTTGCCTTTAAGTCAAACCTAGTGCTCGAAACGGCACTGGTTCAAGCCCCTCCTGATCTCATAGTGTGATCTCCAGTACAGGAAATTATCGAGGGGGAACCGTGGCAACGAGACAAGAGCTATTGGAAAAAGCGCAGCAGTTCGCCGACTCTGGGGAGTTGTTCAATGAACTTTCGCAGCTGGTAGCGCGGCCGACGGTGAGCAGTGACCCCGCGCAAAGCGTTGCTGTCAACGCATATCTCGACGACATGCTGCGTGGGCGATTCGAGGCCTCGGGCTTCGCTGTGACCACGGATCTGAATTGGCAGGGTTCAGGAAATTCCTTTCTGATCGCCACTCGCATTGAAGCCCAGCAGTACCCGACGGTGCTGTGCTACGGGCATGCGGATGTGGTCGACGGGCAAGCCGGACAGTGGGATGCGGGGCGGGATCCCTTTGAGCTTCGTGCTGAAGGGGACCGTTGGTATGGACGCGGCGCCGCCGATAACAAGGGCCAGCATCTGGTGAACCTCAAAGCCATCGAGTTGATCCTGGCAGAACAAGGAACCCTGGGATTCAACATCACCTTCCTCTTCGAAGCCGGGGAGGAAATCGGATCGCCCCAGCTGGATGAATATGCCGCGGCGCATCGCGAACTGCTTGAGGCGGATGTCTTCATTGCCTCGGATGGTCCGCGGCAGAGCGCGGACAAGCCCACCATCTTCCTCGGAGCACGCGGTGGGGCGACCTTTGAGCTGAACGTTCCCCTGCGCCACGGTGGATACCATTCGGGAAACTGGGGCGGGCTATTGCGCAATCCCGCGACGACGCTGGCCGGCGCGATTGGAACACTCGTCGATGGCCACGGACGTATCAGGGTCCCTGAATTGCTGCCGGAGAGCCTCCCGGAGTCCGTGCGCGAGGTATTGGCACCAGTTCAAGTTGGACAGGGAAAGCAGGATCCAGAAGTGGCGGCAGGCTGGGCGGATACCAGCTTGAGCGCCGCCGAGCGGCTCTACGGGTGGAACACCTTGGAAGTCCTGGCGATGAACTCGGCGAATGTTCAGGTACCGGTGAATGCGATACCTGGACAAGCACGGGCAGTCCTGCAGCTGCGGTTTGTCGTCGGAACCAACACCAGCATGCTCGAATCGGCGATTCGCCAGGCCCTGGATGAAGCCGGATACTCGATGGTGCAATTGAGCACGGGCCAATGTTTTCCGGCAAGCCGTATTGAACCGGAGAATCCGTGGGTGCAGTGGGCGCGCAATTCCCTGGAAGAAACCACCGGCCAGCCCATCACGATCCTGCCGAATATTGGCGGCTCGCTTCCCAACGCCGTTTTTGAGTCCACGCTGGGATTGCCCACCCTCTGGATTCCGCACTCCTACCCTGGGTGCCAGCAGCACGGCCCCAACGAACATGCACTGGAATCGGTCCTTCGCGAAGGGCTGCAAATGATGTGCGGACTGTTCCACGATCTGGGAACGCGGAACGACTCACCAAGCGCCAGCGTGCTGGCCGCCGGAAAGATATAGGAACCAGCATGGATAAGCAACAACAAGCAATGGTCTCGGAAGTCTCCGCGCCTGCACGCCAGTCCGCGGCACGAGGGATTGCGGCGGCCACCATTGGCAATGCCCTGGAATGGTACGACATGTCCATCTATGCGCTGCTGGCAATCTACATCGGGCACAATTTCTTCCCCTCGGACAATGCGGCCGTGGAAGTAATCCAAGCGTTTGCCGTTTTCGGGATCTCGTACCTGATCCGGCCGCTGGGTGGCCTGGTGCTCGGCTCCTACGCAGACCGCAAGGGAATGAAAAAAGGCCTGATCCTCACCATCAGGTTGATGGTAGTAGGCACTGCAATCATTGCTTTCATGCCCGGATACGAGACTCTTGGCTTGCTAGCCCCGTTGGGGTTGATTCTCGGACGTCTGGTCCAAGGCTTTTCGGCCGGCGGAGAATTCGGAGCAGCAACCTCGTACCTGCTGGCCCAAAACAAGGGGCGAAAAGGCTTCTTGGGTAGTTTCCAATTTGCGAGCCAAGGCCTTGGATCGCTGATGGCTGCAATTACGGTCGTCATTCTGACCAGCGTCTTCACTACAGAGCAAATGAACGACTGGGCATGGCGCATTCCGTTCTTCATTGGACTATTAGTTGGCCCTGCCGGTTGGTGGATCCGCCGGCATGTAGACGAAGCGCCAATAGAAAAAGCTGAAGAGCAGCCGGTTTCGGGTGCGCAGACGCGAGCCCATGCACCGGTGCAACAGCTTTTCCGCTCGCACAAGGTATCTGTGCTGATTGCTGGCGGTGCCCTGGCGATCTCGACTGCGTTGAACTTTGTTCTTCAGTACATGCCGACTTTCGGAATCAAGCAACTGGGCATGAACCCGTCTGTCTCATTCTCATCCTTGATTATTTCCGGCGTGATCCTGACTTTCGCGACTCCAGTCGTTGGCCACCTATCGGACCGATACGGCCGATTGAAAATCATGATTCCGGCGGTTATCGGGATTGTCTTGTTGACGATTCCCCTGTTCCTCTGGCTCATCGCAGGAAAGAGCTTCCTGGTCCTGGCTGTGGTGATGACGATTCTCGGACTGCTCAAGGCCCTGTATTTTGGGGCGCTGCCTTCGGTTATGGCTGACGTGTTTACCGGTTCGGTACGGGCGACTGGCTTGTCATTCAGCTACAACGCGGCAGTGGCGGTCTTTGGCGGGTTCACTCCAATGATCTGCGCATTCCTGATCGAAGCCACGGGGCAGCCGGTGGCGCCAGGTTACTATCTCGCGGTGCTGTCCATCGTCAGCATCACTGCCCTGGGAGCGGCCTTCCGTTTCCGCTCGGTGCGCTGAACCGGTAATTCAAAGGACGCACAGCTCAATGGCCGGGACCCAGTTCAAGGGTGCCGGCCATTTGCCGTGCAGCACTCAGGAACTCGCACCCAAGAGCTTGAGAACGTTGTCCTGCTCCACCTGGCTGAAGTCCTTGTAATACGCGCCGACTGCACCGAACTGCCGAGGCTTCAAGAGTTCGACGAGGCCATTGGCTAATGGTGCGAGCCCGGCAAAGGATTCCGGCGTTATCACCGGGGATGCGACGGTGACCGAACGCGGGTGCAGCTTCAAGATGAGTTCCAGGGATGCCTTCATGGTCGCACCAGTGGCAATACCGTCATCGCAGAGAATCACTGATTGCCCGGCAAGATCCGGCGTATAGGCCTTGAACGCGTGGGCCAATGCCAAAAGATCCGCGTGCGTCCCGTTTTCAACTGAAGCCAATTCATCATGGCCGAAAAATTGCACTGCGCGTCGATGCACTTCGGGATTGAGGTAGCGGCCGCTGGCGCCGGCATACTGCGCGATGGCGCCGAAGGCCAGTTCCGGGTTGCTGGGCACTCCGAGTTTGCGCACCGCCAGGGCGCCGAGTCGAGCACCCAGAGCTTGGGCTACTTCATAAGCTATGGGAACGCCGCCGCGCAGCAGCCCGAGCACCGTGTACTCGCCGGCGGGCAAGGTCGTGGCGAGCTTCATGCCTAACGCGGCCCCGGCGTGGCTGCGGTCATCAAACCTGGAACTGTTTTCACCGACCATGGTTCCAGTCTTGCCCAATCCCCGCGAAATGAATAGCGTCCGACATGAATTCCAGCGGTTCTTTGCGTTGCCCGTTGTGCAATCGAGCGTGCACGCAAAAGGCTCCTGCGCACTGAACGGAATAAACCGTTCAGTGCGCAGGAGCCTTGTCAGCGACTGGCGCCTAGAGCTGGTTGCCCAGCTTGAAACCCTTGGAAGCCTGGCCGTGGTATGAGCCATCTTCGTCGCCGGCACGGGTGTAGGAGAAGCCGTCGGCGCCAATGGTGACTTCGAGTTCGGAGTCATCGGTGCGCTCGATGACTTCCTGCACGTTGCCGTCCAGGTCCAGGACCTTGGAAGCTTCGGTGTACCACGATGGAACCACCGGGTTGCCCCACCAGTCGCGGCGCTGGTTATCGTGCACATTCCAGGTGATGGTCGGATTGTCCGGGTCGCCGGTGTAGTAATCCTGGGTGTAGATCTCGATGCGGTGGTCATCCGGATCCAGGATGTACAGGTAGAACGCGTTTGACACGCCGTGGCGGCCGGGGCCGCGCTCGATGCGATCCGAGATGCGCAGGGCGCCCATCTTGTCGCAGATCTGGATGATGTTGTGCTTCTCGTGGGTGGAGAAGGCCACGTGGTGCAGTCGCGGGCCGTTGCCGCCGGTCAGGGCGGTGTCGTGCACGGTGCCCTTGCGGTGCATCCAGGCCGCATAGGTGGTGCCTTCATCGTCCTGGATGTCCTCGGTGACGCGGAAGCCCAGGTCCTCAAGATAGGCGCGGCCACGAGGCACATTCGGGGTGACCTGGTTGAAGTGGTCCAGGCGGACCAATTCGCCGGCCGAGTACAGGTCGTAGCGCATGTGCAGGCGTTCAACGTGGGTGGTCTCGAAGAAGAACTCGTAGGGGAAGCCCAGCGGATCCTCGACGCGCACGGCGTCGCCGATGCCCTTGACGAAGCCTTCCTTGCGGCGCTCGGTGCGGCAACCCAGTTCCTTGTAGTAGGCCTCGGCCTTGTCCACGTCTTCGGTGGAGCGGACACGGAACGCCATGGCCTTCAGCGCTGCTACTGGACCCTTGGTCAGCACCAGGTTGTGGTGGATGAATTCTTCGAAGGAACGCAGGTAGATCTGGTTCTCGTCCTCGTAGGAAACGTGCAGGCCGAGGACGTCAACGTAGAAGTTGCGCGAGCGCTCCAGGTCGGTGACCACCAATTCGGCGTAGGCGCAGCGCAGGATATCCGGTGCTGGAACCGATGGGGTGGGAATCGGGTTTGCGATCTCTTCGCTCATGATTTGCTCCTTTGCAAGCAGGAAAGATTTGTGGCGGGGAAGCTGATGCTTCCTAGACGCCGAACTTGGGGGAGTGGGCTTCGTTCAGGGTGATCTGGATGGACTGCTGGGTGGTGTAGAAGTCCACCGAACGGTAGCCGCCCTCGCGGCCCAGACCCGAAGCCTTCACCCCGCCGAAGGGGGTGCGCAAATCGCGGACGTTGTTCGAGTTCAGCCAGACCATGCCGGACTCGATCTGGTGCGCGAAGTTGTGCGCGCGCTTCAGGTTGCTGGTCCATACGTAGGCGGCCAGGCCGTACTTGGTGTTGTTGGCCAGCTCAAGTGCTTCCTCGTCGGTGTCGAACGGGGTGATCGCCACGACCGGGCCGAAGATCTCGTCCTGGAAGATCTGCGCATCCGGGGCGACATCGGCGAACACGGTCGGTGCGACATAGTTGCCCTCGTCCTCGAAGCCTTCAGCGCGCCCGCCGCCGGCCAGCAGCCGGCCTTCGCGCTTGCCGATTTCGATGTAGCTCATGACCTTCTCGAAGTGCTTGGGGTGCACCAGCGAGCCGACCTCGGTCTGCGGATCGCTAGGCAGGCCAACGCGAATGTTCTTGGCGCGTTGCGCGAACTTGGCGACGAAGTCATCGTAGATGTCGCGCTGAACCAGCACGCGGGAGCCGGCGGTGCAGCGCTCGCCGTTCAGCGAGAACACGCCGAAGACGGTGGCATCCAAAGCAGCATCCAGGTCGGCATCGGCGAAGACCACTGCCGGGGACTTGCCTCCGAGCTCCAGGGACAGGCCCTTGAAGAATGGAGCCGCCGCGGTGGAGATGGTGGCGCCGGTGGAGGAGTCGCCGGTGAAGGACACCAATGGCACATCCGGGTGCTTGACCAGGTAGTCGCCGGCCACGGAGCCGGAGCCGAAGATCAGGTTGAAGACGCCTTCTGGCAGTCCGGCTTCACGGAAGATATCTGGCCACAGGCCAGCGGAGAGCGGGGTGTAGCTGGCCGGTTTCATGACCACGGAGTTGCCGGTGGCGATGGCCGGGGCCAGCTTCCAGGACTCCTGCATGAACGGCACATTCCATGGAGTGATCAGCGCGGCCACGCCAATCGGCTTGCGGTTCACGTAGTTCATCTGCCGGCCTGGCACGCGGAAGGAGTTATCCACCTGGGCGACGATCAGATCGGCGAAGAAGCGGAAGTTCTCGGCTGCGCGGCGTGCCTGGCCCTTGGCCTGGGTGATCGGCAGGCCCGAGTCGTAGGACTCCAGCAAGGCCAGCTCGTCATCGCGGGATTCGACGATGTCGGCGATCTTGTGCAGCACACGAGAGCGCTCGCGTGGCAGCATCTTGGACCAAGGGCCTTCCTTGAAGGCCTTGGACGCGGCCGCCACGGCCAGGTCAACGTCGGCGGGCTGCGCCGATGCAGCGGTGGCGTAGTTGGTGTTGGTCACTGGCTCCTGGACATCGAAGGTTTCCCCGCCGATGGAGTCCACGAATTCGCCGTTGATGTAGTGCTGCAGGTGGGTGGGGAGATTTTCTGGTACGAAGTGCTTGCTCATGTGCAATTCCTTTCGTGCTGGTGAGTGTTGGTGGGTCGTGGAAAATCAGGTTCTAGATCGCGCTGGGTTCCATGCCCGCAGCTTTCAAATAGCTGTTCAGGGTATGGGCGCGGTGTTCGCGGCAGGCCGCTTCGATCTGCGCCGGGGTGGCGTGATCGGCGATCAAATCAAGGAGCGCATCGTGCTCCTTGACCGATTCGCGGGCGCGGTAGGGGATATGGGTGAAGCTGCTGGCCCGCATCGCTGCCAGGCGGCGCCAGCCGCGCTGCACCAGATCCAGGATGTGCGGGTTGGGGCACTGCCCGTAGAGCAGCTGGTGGAACTCGGTGTTCATCCGGGTGAAGGCCACCGGGTCGAAGTCCTCCAGGCACTGGCGCATCTTTTCGTTCAGTTCCCGGGCCTTGGCCAGCCACGTGGCATCCATGGAGTCGGCAGCCAGCGCGGTGGCGGCCGGTTCGATCACCATCAGGGTCTGCATGGTGTGCAGATACAGGGTCGAATCCACATGGGCCACGGTGGCGCCGACATTGCGGGTGAAGTGCACCAGGCCTTCGGCCTCGAGGCGGCGGATCGCTTCGCGCACCGGGACCACCGAGCAGCCAAGCTCCTCGGCGATGGTGCCCAACACCAGGCGGTAGCCCGGCGAGTAGGCGCCGTTGGTGATGCGCTCGGAGACCAGCTGGTAGGCGGCTTCGGACTTCGAGGCGGTCACTACAGCACCCATGAGTCCAGCTCCGGGCTGCCGGCGTCTTTCCACGCGTTGTACTTGGCCTTCCATTCCGCGTTCATCGGGAACAGCCCCTCGATGCCGTAGCCGCGCTTGACCATGGCGAAGATGAACTCGTCATTGGATTCGGTGACTACTGCCTCGGCAGCGACGTCCTCGACCAGTGCCGGCGGGATGACGACGATGCCATCCGAGTCGGCGACGATGACATCGCCGGGCTGGACCGAGACGCCGCCGCAAGCCACGGTGATGTCCTTGTCCCAGGCCACGTGCTTACGGCCGAGCACTGCCGGGTGGGCGCCGTTGTAGAAGACCGGGATCTCCAGGTTGGAGACCGCGTCGAGGTCGCGTACGCCGCCATCGGAGATGATGCCGGCTGCGCCCAGCTGCTGGGAACGCAGCGCCAGGATGTCGCCCAGGGTGGCCGAGCCGGTTTCGCCGCGGGCTTCCATGACGAGGATTTCGCCGCTGTTCAGCGAGTCGATGGACTGCTTCTGGGTGTTGTATCCGCCGCCGTGGGCCTTGAAGAGGTCTTCGCGGTTGGGGATGTAGCGCAGGGTGCGGGCGGTGCCGATCACGCGCTGCATGCCCTTGGTGGCGCCGGGGACTTCGATGTTCACGTTGTTCAGGCCGCGCTTGCGCAGGGTGGCGGAGAGGGTGGCGGTGGCCACCGCGGCGAGCTGTTCGCGCACGGCATCGGTCAGGACGTCCTTGCCGGTGATCACCGGAGGCAGGCTGGCCGAGGCGCGGTCGCCGTAGGCGTCTTCCTTGTCCTTGTCATTGACCTTCGGCTGGTTGCCGAAGGAGCCGAAAGCGGCAGTGCCTTCGGTGGCGGTGGTTTTCAGCTTCCCGGTGGAGGCGCCGGTGATCAGGTCGGTGACTTCGACTTCCACCACGTCGCCCGGGAAGAAGACGGTGGAACCCGCAGGGGTGCCGGTCAGGATGATGTCGCCCGGCTGCAGGGTCATCTGCTGGGAGAGGTCGGCGACGATTTGGGCGAAGGAGAAGAGCAGTTCCGAGGTGGTGGCGTCTTGGGCGAGGTTTCCGTTGACCCAGGTCTGCACGCGCAGCTTGGCTGGGTCCAGGGAAGCGGCATCCAGCATGTTGGGGCCCAGCGGGGTGTAGCCGTCGCCGGACTTGGAGCGGATGTTGGATCCCTTGTCGGCGTACTTCATATCGTGCACGCCCAGGTCGTTGGATGCGGTGATGGAGCCGACGTAGCTCCAGGCTTCTTCTACCGAAACCCGGCGGGCAGCGGTGCCGATGATCAGCGCGATTTCTCCTTCGAAGGCCAAGAGCTCGGTGCCTGCTGGGCGCTCGACGGTGCCGTTGGTGGCGGCCAGGGAACTGGAAGCCTTCATGAAGTAGCTGGGGAACTTCGGGGTACGCCCGCGCTGTGCTGCGCGGGAGGAGTAGCTCAGGTGCACGGCCAGAACTTTGCCTGCCTGGGCGAAGGTCTCTTCGGTTACTGGGACGGTAGTGGTCACCGTTGATCGTCCTGCTTTCGTCATACATCATGTCGTACATCAAATCGTATACGATCAGTGTGCTCCGAATCTCATCCACTGTCAAGCGTGCTGGAACAATGCACTAAGTTCGTCAATGAAAAAGACGCCGTTCCTTGAATACCTGGATGGCGCCACATGAGAAAGGACTGAAATTAGCGAAGGCCGGACGCGAATCGCATCAGCATCCCTCGTCGGGGAAGCTGCTGGGGTCGGCAGTGCTCTAGTGAGTGAACCGGCACCGATGGAAACTGGGACGCCGGTAATGCTGGCTCCAAGCAGGAATCGGCGCATTTGATCGATGCCTGAACTCACCGCCAAGATAATGAGCCGAGAAGTGGCCGCCACGGCCGTGGGCACCAGTAGAGCCGGGCGGCCAGCCACCGTGGTGGCAGCGATGCTTTCCTCCATATCTGCGAGGAAGGATCGACTCATGGCGGCGCAGCTATGCCGGATACCCGCCTCGCGAATACGCATGTTTCATGCTCGCCACGGCGACATTCAAGAGACGGGATGAACCGTGCCAAAGAATGATCCCTGCGATTTCGCCAGCCAGCACGGTTGGTTGTTTCAGGCTTGCGCCGCGACCTCAAGAAAAGGAGCCAGGGCGCGACGCATCAACGGTCGAGCCGGGACGTTCGGCTTGCAAGCAGGTCGCGACAAGCAGCGGGCTGCTCGGGGCGTACAAGCGGAATCCATCGTTCGTGGGGCGCAACGATCAAGATCAGTGCCTGAAGTTCTATCACGGGTGCACAAGAACCGGGCCGAGGATCACCGCTGATCCAGCGCCCGGTTAAGCGGGCGCCGGATCGAGAAGCCAATTGATCCCTAAATGAATGAACGTTCTACTTCGACACGGAATTGCTGCTGGTTGCGGTGGCCCATGAGGCCGTAGGGATGGACAAGCGGTAGGTCTTCTTCTTGGACTGCTTCACCGTAAGTTTCGCGGTGCCCTTTTTCAGGTCGAGCGTCTTCAGGGTTTTCCACTTGCTTCCGGACTTAACCTGGAACTTGGCTTTCTTGCCGTTGTATTGCGCGTACCGGTACTTCTCTGGCGAGTACACCTGGGCCTTTGCAGTCAAGGTGACCTTGCTGCCGGATCGTTTGGCGGTGAGGGTGCTCTTGGATTTGCCTCGGACGTTGAAGGTCTTGCTGGTTCGATCCACGTAGTCCACGTAATCGGTACCTTCGTAGCCGAAGTATGAATCCCAGTAGCTGTAGGCGGCGGAGATGTCGGCTGGCCCCACTTTGTAGGTCCCCAAGCCCTCCCATGCTGGACAAATCAGGGCGCGGTCCCCAACCTTGCGATTCTCGAACCACAGCGAATCGACGAGGCCGCCATTTCGGGTGACATCGATGAAACCGAACGCCTCCTCGTAGTCTCGCTTGACCTTCGAAGAAGCTTTGACCGAGACATAATGGCAGTTTGAGTCGGCCACGGCGATGGACGAAACGGAATATCCGGTGACGTCGATTGGCCTCTCGCTAGCTTGGGCTGGAACTGTTCCAGCTGCGAGCAATCCGGTGGCAGCTAGGCCAATGACGAGGTTGCGAATCCGACGCCCAACAGTATTATGCATAGAGATTTCCCCATGGTGAATGCGAGTGAATTTACAAGGATGGTTCCTTGAATATTTGAACTATAAATGATTTCTTGGACAATTTAGAAGATTATGCGGTGGCCCCACCAGATTGATGCGACATATCTGGACTCTGGGTCCGGCAACACGGTCGCTGCGCATTTCATCAATCAAGGCTGACTACACGTTCGAACGTTTTCAGCTGGTCGTTCTTGATCAATGATGATCGACCATGCAGAAACGACTGGGCTAGCTCGAATCATGACATGGACGCACGAGCACGGAGCGCACAGGAGATGTCTCTGGCTTCCTGACGTACGTGGTGCGCATGGATCCAGGTGCCACCAGGTGTAGCCTGTATCGGGGCCAGTGCCGTTGCTTTTTCAGAAGAAGGTGGTTCCGCCGAAATTCTTGGCGGAACCACCTGATGATGTTCACGGTACATCAAGCCTTGAGATATTGGGGATTAGCCCTCCCACGCTCTCCATAGCTTGGCGTATTTGCCATCGATGGCCAGGAGGTGCTCGTGGGTTCCATCTTCTATGATTTCACCCTGCTCCATCACGATGATCCGATCAGCGTTTCTCGCCTGCGATAACCGGTGCGCTATAACCAGCGAAGTTCGCTCCTTGGTCAAAGTTGCTGCGGCCTTATCCAACTCGCGCGAATTGCTAGATCCCGACTCGGCAGTGGCTTCGTCCATGACAATAATGCGTGGATCAAGCACAGCAATACGAACCAAGGCTAGATGCTGCTCTTGGTGGCTGGAGAGCTGGTAGGCATTAGAACCCAGTGCGCAGTCCAATCCTTGAGGTAATTCATTAATCCACTCGGCATGACACGAAGCAATTGCCTGTTGCAGCTGATTCTCGGAACAAGGTGCTGTCGACCCTAGCGTGAGGTTTTCTCGTACTGTTCCGGAAAAGACGTGGGTATCCTGGGAGATCATTGCGATGTTCTGGCGAAGGCTCGTCATTTCGTAGGCAGATAACGGCTTCCCGTCAAGGGTTGCGATGCCACTTGCCGGTTCGATGACGCCAGACAAGATCCGTGCCGCGGTGGTTTTTCCAGCTCCGGTGGTACCCACCAAAGCGACGCACTGACCCTCAGCGAGGGACAAATTCAGCTCCTTGAGTACGGCCACGTCAGATTCGAAGTGGTGACCGACGCTATGCAGAACCAGCCCTGTGGTGGAAGACAGCTCATGGGGCAACTGGGAATTTTCACTGGGCGTGCGACGCTTGGCCAAAAGAATGCCGGTGACTCGGCGCAGTGCGATGCCTGCCTCTTGAACCATGTCAAAGAGCGTGACCACCTCTGAGATCGGGTCGAAAAGCCGATGGTAGAGCAGGGCTGCAGTGGTGACTGCTCCAACCGTCGTGGCATCGCTCTGGACAAGGAAAAATCCGGCTGTCAACAAGGCTGCCATCGTGACAAATTCTGCACGGTTGTTGCGTGCGAAATAGCGGGTGAGCATGCGGAAGACGCGGTCGGCTACGTTTCGTGAGTCGTCGCTGGCCCGTTCCAACGCTTCGATCTGCACCCGAGCCCAACCCTGAGAATGCAGCATCGCGCGTCCGTGAAACGCATTAAGGAAGGTGTTGGTGCGACGCGCCAGGATTTCACGTTCTTCACGGTAGAGCGGGGCACTGCGCGGGAGGTACCAGCGCAGGGACAACCAGTACATTGGAATGGCTATTAGCCCGGTGAGCCCCAATACCCAGTGCAGGGTGAAAAGTCCTGGAATCGAGAGCACCAATAGGGTGGTTGCCGAGAGGAAAGCCGGTAAGAGCCATGCGACAGCTTGTGAAATCAATCGAGAATCATCTGAGACACGTGAGACTAGTTCGCCGTCACCTGCGCGCTCCAAGATACCGGATTCTAGATTCAGCGCATGTTCGACGGCGTCTTCACGCAGGGTTGCCACCGCAGGTTCGGCGATTCTTGCGTACAGTACTCGGGCATACCAGGTGAGTGCGGCACCGCAGGCCAATGAGGCGGCGATGGCCAGCAGGCATCGGATGAGTGTGGGTTCGGGGTTATCGGTGCCCAATGCGTCGACAAGGATGCCGATGGCAAAGGGTGCCAGCATGGCTGCCGCTGATGATGCCAGAGTGACCATTGATGCCCAGATGATCAGCCATCTCTGTGGGCGGAGGGTTCGACCCAATACTCGCCAAGCGGTGGCGATACTGGCCGTGGGCAACGCCGGCGATGGTTGGTCGATGTCTTCTGGGGTAAGGCTCATCGGCTGACCACCTTTTCATACGTTGACTTTGCACTGAGTTCCACATGGGTTGATCGGGTGATCGACCCGTTACGGTCAAAGAAGATGACCTCATCGGCTGCGTGCAACAACGTGGGTGAGGTGCTCAAGATGAGCAAGGTCCCCGCCCCTGCACCGGTTATTTGCGCATTCTCGCGCCAACGGAGTAATCCTTGGGCGATATTTGCTTCGGTCACCGAATCCACGGCGCTGGTCGGTTCTTGCAGAACTCGGATCAGCGGGCCCCCAGCCAGTGCACGGGCCAGCGCGACGCGTTGCCGTTGCCCACCGGAGAGGTTGAAGCCCCGCCCTTGCACCCGGTGCTCTAAACCTTCAGGGAAGTTCTCCAATAGTTCGTCAACTCCACTGGCGCGCAGGAGTAGCTGCAACGCCTGCGGGTCAGGAAGTGGGGCTTCACCAAAAATATTTGCCTTGATACTGCCTTCAACCAGATGCGCTTGATGAGGTGCCAGGCGCAGCAGGCTGGGCAGGTAGGCGGGGTCGATGTGTGAAATATCGATGCCGTCGAGTAGGAGGCGTGGGTGCGTAATAGCTGCAGCTTCTGTTCTTTCCTGATGTTCGCCGCCAAGGGAGAGCATCGTGGCCAGTTGTGAACGCACAGAATCTTCGGCGCAAACCAGGACGGTAAAGCTGCCGGGCGTCACGGTGAGTGCTCCATGTGTGAATGGAGGTAAATCGATGGTCAATACGCCATCGCTGCGCTGTGCCGGGCGTTGCATTCCTGAGCGATCTGCTCCGTCGGCCAGCAAGGTGGCGACGCGTTCGGCGGCGGCCACGGACCGGGTGCGGGCCTCCACTGTGGAGACCAAGGTGCCCAGGGGAGTGGAGAGGAATTGCGCGACGCCTAATACGCCCAGCAATGCCCCGATGCTCATGGAACTGGCCGTTACCTGCCACGCACCGAGACCTGCAGCGGACAAGAGGACTGTTCCGGAGACCATCACCTGAGCCGCGTCGATGCGCCCCGAGGCGGACGCCGAAACGATTCCGGCGTTGGCGGCGCGCTGGCTGGCCTCACGATAATGAGCGGCGGCCTGGTCGTGGCCACCAATGCCGCGCAGCACCTGGATGCCGGCCATGAGATCAGCGGCCGCGGCCCCGGATGCGGCGATGTCGGATTGGAGATCATCGCTGGCCTTGCTTAAGCGGGGAGTGAGCCAGCGCAGTGCGGCCATGCCCAGGGGCGTGATGATCAGGACCGACAGGCCCACCCATAGATTGGCCCAGATCAGATACGCGGCGCAGACCAGCAGGCCACCAAGGGCGCTAAAACCTAGTGATGCCTGACGGATGACCGAGGCGCTGACATCGGTGTCTACCGAGGTGATGGTGGCGATTTCCCCGGGCATGCGGGCACTGCGTGGCCGATAATCCGGGGCCATGACATGTTCGGCAATTCGCGTGCGCAGTTGGTGCACCTGCCGGTTCATTCCCGAGTTTCCTAGGCGGGCGCCATAGCGATAGCCGAAGGAAAGCATGGCGAAACATAGTCCCAAGGCGATGAGCCAGAGGACCAAGCCAGTTAGGTTGCCACCGGCAATTGCGTGATCGATGGTTGCGCCGATGAGTGCTGGGACAAGTGCTTCACCAGCGGTCCAACATGAGAGCAGGGCGACGGCGGCAATGATTCGGCCGCGTTCAGCGCGCAACATGGCACGTAGCAGTAGAGGCCCGGAAGGGCGAGATGACGACATGGAATTCATAATATGTTATAAATATGTTTCGTAACTAATGTAGGTTAGCCTACGGTAATTTAGTTGAGGTGCGTGGCCTGGCAGGCCTAGTCATCAACACACCCCCCAACCCTAAGGATCACTCGCATGCCTCGAACCTTCACTCGCGCCCTGTTGGCGCCAGCAGCGCTGCTGGCACTTGCTTCACTTTCTCTCACAGGCTGTGGGCAATCTTCAGGCCAAGCTGCTGAGAACACATCAGTGCCAGCGGATCAGTCGCCATTAGAAACCGTTGACCCGCAAGGGCATGAGGTGAGCGTGGACCAGCAGCCCGCCGCTGCCCTAGGCTTCTACACCACGGACGTTGACATTTTGGCGACTCTGGGCATTCCATTGGCCGCCGAGCAGCCGATTCGAGGCGATTCAGGGTTCACGACATTCCCTGATTACTTCCCCCAGGAAGCGCTCGCCGAGGTCACACCCTTTGCCAATTATCCAGAGTTCAACTACGAGCGGGTCCTGGGCGCAGCTCCTGATTTCATCCTCAACGGCCTGGGCTACGATGCCGAAGTCCACGAGAAGCTCGCAGCGATCGCCCCGACTTACACGACCAACGCCTTTGATGGAGAATCCTGGCAATCACATTTTGAACAGACAGCCAAGGATTTGGGCCGTCAAGAACAGTACGACCAGTGGGTGAAGGGATATCAGGACCACGGCCAGCAAGCTAAGAAAGCCATCGATGAAGCGGGCAATGGGGATCTAACGGTGGCCACCCTGGGCTACTGGGACGGGAAGGTCAACGTTGACTGCTACTCGTACCTCGAATGCGGTGTCTTTGACACCATCGGACTGAAAACCGAAGAACTAAGCAAGCAAAAAGGATTGAGCCTGTCCTTGGAAGAGCTCGACCAACTCAAGAACGTTGACGCCGTGTGGATGTCCAAGGGTGTTGGCGATGATGCACAGGCAGAACTGGATAAATCCATCGCTGCTATGGAGAAGTCACCGTACTGGAAGAGCCTTCCGTTTGTGAAAAATAACCGGATCTACACATACAACATGGAAATGACCTACGGCTCGCCCTCTGGCGCGGTGGCGTTCATGGAGCAGGTCCGCAGTGATCTAGCCAAGTAGTCACACGGTGTTTCGCGTTGGCCGGGCAGGGCTTTGACTGTCATTTCCTGCACCGGCCGGCGGCGCGGCACGGTAAACCTTCCAGCCCACATCAGACACTGAAGCATCGACGGACTCCTAGGCTCACCGGTGCATCGCAGAAAAAGGAGCAGTCAATGGAAATCTTTGAAGCTACCGTTCAATCCACGCATCTTCTCTCGCCCACCCTGAAACGCCTGCGCTTCAGCATCCAAGGATTTACAAGTACCGGCATTGGCGATGAGTACGTCAGGCTCTTCTTCCCGCACACCGAAGATCGCAACCTGTTGAGCCTGCCGGTGGCAGATGGCGATACCTGGCGCACCGTCGAGGGGCAGCCCGATGCTCCAATGCGCACCTATACCATTCGTGATGCCGGCGAAGGTTGGATTGAAATTGACTTTGTGGTTCATGAGGGCGGCATTGCTGCCGCCTGGGCACTTGATGCTCGTGTGGGGGACCGGATTGGGTTGAATTCTCCCACCGGTCTCTATGACTGCCCGGCAGATGCGACATCCCAGGTATTGATCTGCGACCTGACCGGCTTGCCGGCAGCCGTGCGCATTGCTGAACTCGGTGATGCCCGCATGCGTACCGAGCTTGTGGTGGAAATTCCCGACGAATCATCCCGCCTGGATCTCAGCTTCCTGCCTCAGCTTGCGGTCCAGTGGATCGTGGCCGGCAATGGGGTCGGGCCCAGCGTTCTTCCGCAGGTCGCACGCAAGGTAGTGGAACGGCTGGGCGAAGACCAGCCACGGCCCTACGTATGGGTGGCCGGCCAATCCGCGGCATTGCGCGAAATTCGCAAGATGCTGCATCGCGAATTGCGTTGGCCCAACACCCAGTACAAGGTGATTGGCTACTGGGTGGAAGAGGCTGAAAAATGGCGCGAACGATGGGAGTCCCTGGATGCTTCAACCAAATCGTCCCTGGATGCGCTGTGGGAGAGCTTTGACGACCAGGACGAGGCGCTCATTGCTTACGAATCTGAACTTGCACGTCTCGGGCTGTGAGCGTGGTGAGCATCGCGCAACGTAGCCACATCAGAGATTCACCACTACGTGCCCCTGGCCCGCAGGTCCAGGCCAGTGCCACGCAGGGCGCTGGGGAACTCGCGGCCGGAGGCAAGCTGGTGGATTCCACCGGGGCAAAACTTGCGTGGCTTGTGGGCCTGCTGGCGCTTCTGGCCTTCACCATAGTGTGTTCATTGGCTATTGGGAGCCGGCAAATAGACCCTTCGGTGGCGTGGCGCAGCATCGTCGAACCATCGTTTAATTCCGAAGAAGCTCAGGTCGTTCGGCAGCTGAGAATCCCTCGCACGGTCCTGGGCGTTCTGGCGGGAATCGCTTTAGGCGTCGCAGGTGCGCTGATTCAGGCATTGACTCGCAATCCGCTAGCTGATCCCGGGATTCTCGGGGTGAACGCCGGAGCGCAATTTGCGTTGGTCACGGCCAGCTTCCTCCTGGGTTCTCTGTCAGTCATCGCCTCGATCTGGTGGGCTTTGGCCGGCGCCTTGGCCGCCACCCTCGCAGTGTATGGCTTGTCGCTGTCGCGGCGTGGGCGTAATGCAGATCCTGCCACCTTGGTGCTGGCTGGTGTCGCCTTCGGTGCGGTGCTTTCCGGAATCACTACGGCCTTGGTCCTACTTAGGCCGCAGATCTTTGACATGATGCGGGTCTATGCGGCCGGAAACCTCAATGGACATGAGCTGTCCACCGTCATGGTGATCGCTCCTTTTGTCACGGTGGGATTGCTCATTTCACTGTTCTGCGCACGGTCGCTGAACGCGATCGCCCTGGGTGATGCTCCTGCAAAGGCTTTGGGCGTTCGAATCGCACCGGTGCGTATTGCGGTGATTACCGCGGTGACACTATTGTGCGGAGCGGCTACTGCGTTGGCCGGTCCGATAGGGTTTGTCGGATTGATGATTCCGCATGTGGTGCGCTGGCTCTTTGGAGTCCACCAGGGTTGGATCCTGATTTTCTCCACGGTGCTCGCACCGGTCCTGCTACTCGGTTCGGACATTCTGGGCAGGATTATCCTTCCCCAGACCGAGGTGTCTGCAGGGATCATCACCGCTTTCGTCGGGGCCCCTGTGCTGCTGATTTTGGCCCGCCGAAAGAAAGCGAGCGCGCTGTGAGCATCAACGGCGTGATGGATCCGCCTCATCCTGCGGAACCTGAGGTCGCCCAGCCAATAGTTGTTCCTACCGGCCGTCGGGAAATGAAATTGCAGCTGGGCCGGTGGACCTGGCGTGTTGACCGTGCCTCGGCGATGGTCGCCGCCCTGTTGGCAGTGGCGGCGCTATTGACCGGGTTCATCTCGTTGGCTTTGGGCGACATCCGTGTTCCCTTTGACCAGCTTCTGCCGGCCCTGTTGGGAAACTCGGAGCGTCGTTATGACGTAGTTGTGCGTGATTGGCGATTAACCCGGGTGCTATTGGCCTTGGTCTTCGGATTCGCCCTCGGAATTTCTGGGGCGTTGTTCCAGTCTCTGACGCGCAACCCATTAGGTAGCCCCGATGTGATCGGATTCAGTTCCGGCGCCTATACCGTAGCGTTGGCCCTCATGTTATTTACCACCGCCAGCGCAGAGCAGATTGCCATGGGATCCATTCTTGGCGGATTGCTTGCTGCCGCCATGGTGTTCATCATTGCAAACCGAGAAGGGACCAGTGGTTTTCGGCTCATAGTGGTGGGTATCGGTGTGGGGGCGATGCTAGCCTCGGCCAACACCTTCATGCTTTTGGCCGCCCAACGCCAGGTGGCGATGTCGGCCGCCGTCTGGGGCTCCGGATCATTGAACTCGGTCAGCAATACGGTTCTGGGCCCGTCCATGGTGGGCATCGCACTGTTTTCTGCGATGGCGATCCTGCTGCAACGACAGGCACGGATATTGGAATGCGGCGATGCCTTGGCTACGTCGCTGGGGGTCAACACAAGCCTCTTGCGCGTGGCGATGGTCATCGCTGGCGTCGGCCTGGTAGCAGTGACCACGGCCGCTGCAGGTCCCATCGCTTTTGTCGCCCTCGTGGCCCCGCAGATTTCCGCCCGGCTGACCCGCAGGGCCGAATTGGACCTGGTCCCGGCTGGTTGCCTGGGTGCTTTGCTCCTGGTGCTAGCCGACACCGTGGCTCGCGTGGCATTCATGCCTGTTCAATTGCCGGTCGGCATCGTGACAGTTTGCCTCGGCGGGATGTACTTGATTTGGTTGTTGATAAGGGAGAGCCGTTCGTGAAGAAACTGGATACGGAACAAAGGCCGTACGAGCAAGGCGCAGTCTCCGGCGCCCCGGATGCCACTGAGTACCGCGATTCGGAGACATCACGGCGGCTTCAGGTACAAGGTGTGCGCTTGGGATACGACCGAAAACCCGTGATAGATTCACTGGACCTGTCCTTTGAGCCGGGCAAGTTCACGGCGATTATCGGTCCCAACGGCTGCGGAAAATCTACGTTGCTCAGCGCCATGGCCCGTCTCCTGAAACCATCCGCGGGCCAAATCCTGCTAGGAGGCGTGGCCCTTGACGCCTTCAAGCCCAAAGCCTACGCACGCGAAGTATCATTACTGAGCCAACAGGCGGTGGCACCGTCTGGAATCACAGTCGCTCAATTGGTTTCGCGCGGGCGTTTTCCGCACCAGGGTCTACTCGCGCAACACAGTAGCGGCGATGAAGCCGCAGTGCATCAGGCCCTGATGTCGACGGGGATACTTGAACTGGCCACGCGCAGACTCTCCGAACTGTCCGGAGGCCAGCGTCAGCGAGTGTGGGTAGCCACCACCCTGGCGCAGCAGGCCCCGATCATGCTCCTAGATGAACCGACGACGTATTTGGACGTTGCGCACCAAGTAGATTTACTTGATCTCTTCGCCTCGCAGCGTGATGCCGGAAAAACGGTCATTGCCGTGCTGCACGACATTAATCAGGCAATGCGCTACGCCGATAGGGTGGTGCTCATGCATGAGGGCAAGGTACTGGCCAGTGGTGCTCCGGATGAAGTTATCACCGGTGGGAGCCTTGAGGCAGCATTTGGTGTTCGCTGCGAGATTCATCCGGACCCCGTCACCGGTGGCCCGATGATGGTAACTGTTCCAGCCTCACGTCGAATTTTTTAAGCAGTCGCTTACCTAGATCGACTGGCAGCTACCGGGTGAGAAAGCGCGGGTGTGCTCCTCCCGCACCATGTGCGCACAGCGTCCGTTCGGGAAGCACCGACCGCGGCCTCGATCACCCGCTGTGGTAAGCCCTGGGCGGCAACATGCAGTGTGAAGGTGTTGCCGCTGGATCGGTCCATGCTGGACCAGATTAAGGTCAGGCAGAGTTCTATGCGGAGACCAGCTGTTCTCGACGGCAGATAGAAATGCCTGTTCGACTTGGGCACTTGATCCGTGACGCTGGAAATCCAATGAATCTTTCAATTACCCACTGATTTTTTTCCTCTAATTTGCTGGCAAAAGCCTCAAAGTGAGCGTAGTCTATCGCCATATCGTTGTCTCGAATTGGGGGATTTGAAGACGCATTGAAACACTCGCAATCGTTTCGCATCTTTAGATGTATTGGGGACTAATCCTAAATTGTTGAGCCGCATGGGGTGGCTTAATCGGGGTATGGCCATTTTAAGATTCAGGTCAGAACCCTATACTCGTATGATCATTTTGGTGAATCATACCCGCGCCGGATGATTTGCCGCAGACATTCCTGTTGGGGGAGAAATGTCTAAGCATCAAAGGCGTGGCGCCTTTGTACCATTCTTGCGCCACCAATTAATTTCAAAAAAACTAATTAAACCGTTTTTGGCGGTGTTTTCTTCTCTGGCCTTGTGCCTTGCCATAATGATTCCAGGTATGGCAGTTGCTGCCGAAACTTCTGTTGGAGACGAAGCATCGGCCGCAGAGCAGGGAACTGATGCCGAGGATTCGGCCAAGTCACTCGCCACAGAGACCACGAAGGAATCTGAAGCCGATGCCGACGAATCCTCCAAGGCAACCTCGGAGGAAAAGCAGCCAGCTGCTGAAACAGACAAGGGTACCGAGGCTCCGGCGCCAGAAGAAAAAGTGGCGGCAGAACCCGAGCCTGCCCCGGCACCTGTACCGGAATCAGAGAAACCGGACAAGCCGAAAGCGGTGGAAACTACAAAGCCGGCGCCCAAATCAGAACTCGTGGAATCTGCTGCCCCCCAGCCGGAAAAGAATCTGAAAGACACGTCTTCACCGAAGCTTGCGCAGCCGAAGGCCGAAACTCCCGAGTCATTAGATCCTGCTGAATCCTCATCGGCGGCCAACGAGCCGATAACCACTCAGGCACTTGAACCAGGGGAACCGAGAATCTGCGAATACAACGAGGGCAAGGGTTCGGTCGAGACCTTTATGCAGAAGTCCGACGCGATGACGGACTATGCCAACGGCAACGTGCACGACGGCCTCTACGAAGGCGGCGTCGTGCACCAGCGCTTGGAGATGACCCTGCCAGCAGGCGAGAACGAGCTGGTTATCAAGTATCAGGTCAAGCAGGCCGGAAAATGGGCCTACGACTACCTGATCAACGAATCCGTGACGGGAGCCACTATCGCCGAGTGGACCGTTGACGAAGGCAGCGGGGATGACCGCGTCGACACCGTATACATCACGTTGATGGTTGACGGCGAGGACGGTGACCAAACAGATGTCACCCTATTATTCGATGCGCACATTGCTTCCGAGCTGGACCATGGTCCAGGCACCGGCGCTTCATCAATCAACGGTTCGCCGTACCATGTCGTGATTTCATCGTTGAACTGCAAGTCCATTGGCCAACGCGACAACCAGATCCAGGCAGGTGCGGTCCAAGCGGGCTTCGTGACCATCATCAAGGACGCAGTACCTGCCGATGGCACGGACTTCGCTTTCACCCTCGCCGAGGACCGATTCAACGATTCGACGTCATTCAACCTCGACGACAGTGCCGATGCGGATACAGGTGCGAACTTGCCGGATCGTGTCACCTACACCGTGGCACCGTCCACCGTAACCGTCACTGAGAACAGCCTGCCAGCGGGATGGAACCTGTCGGATATCACCTGCACCGGTGCCGCTGCAACTCGTAGCGGTTCGTCCATCACCTTCGAGTTGGTCGACAACGATGAAGTCACCTGCACTTTCACCAACACAAAGACCACCTACGAGGAGCTTACGCTCCAGAAGGATGTTCAGGCATCCTATGACCGCGACTACGACTGGGAGCTGGTCAAGTCCCTGGCCGAGGGACAGGAAGCTACGGTGAAGGCGACGGCAACCGGAGTTGAAGTCGACTACAACGTGGTCGCCACCGCCAGCGAAGCCCAAGACAGCAACTTCGAGCTGTCCGGCACGATTACCGTGACGAACCCGAATGACACGGCGATGACTGGGGTCTCCCTGGTCGACCAGCTCGACGGCGCCAACTGCGTCATCTCCGCTGGCGGATCACCGACCGCGAATCCGCTGACCATCCAGCCAGGCGATTCGTCATTCACCTACGAATGCGACCTGCCCGAGGGAACCACCGCCAGCAGCGCCGGCACCAACACTGTCACGGCAACGTGGGATGCGGAAGACTACTACGGCACGGATGGCCAGGCCAGCGCCTCGGCGGATTACGACTTCGCGTCAGTTACGCCCACCGTGACCGATGCGGAAGTGACCGTCACCGACAGCGAAATCGACCTGTCGGGCATCGAGGGCGGCAACACCGTCACGGTAGCGGACAGTCCGAAGTCCTTCGCCTACAGCATCGAATGGGACGGCGTGCCCGGGCAATGCACCGACTACAAGAACATCGCCAGCCTCGCCACGGATGACGGGAAAACACTGACCGATGATGCCACGGTCGAAATCTGCATAGGCCAGGACCTGAGTATCGAGAAGCTGGTCGTTTCCAGCTTCAACCGCAGCTACGACTGGAGCATCGTCAAGGACGCACTGGGCGAGCAGCCGTTCACCGCAGATCCGGAAACCGGTGAATTCACCGCTGAATACTCGGTCACCGTCACGCCCGAAAGCTACTCGGACAGTGACTGGGCCATGAGCGGAACCATCACCGTATCCAACCCCAACGACTGGCAATCGGTTGACGTGACCGTCACCGACCAGGTCGATGTTGGCGGGGGCGCAATCTGCCAGGTGGTCGGCATTGCCGGCGACTCGGACACGATGGATGCAGATCCGACCGCACCGGGCTTCCAGACGACACTGGATGCCTCGCAAACGCTGACCTTCACCTACAGCTGCACCTTCACATCGCAGCCGAACTACGAAGGCAGCAATACCGCTGAGGTCACCTGGTCCGCCAGCGAAGCCTCCACGCCGTCAGCCAGCGCCACCGAGGTGGTTGACGTGGATGCGGGCGACTGGACACAGACACCGCTGAACGAAACGGTGACCGTCACCGATCCGCTGCATGAATTCGATCCGGCCTGGATCATCAGCTACTCCGATGGCCAGCAGACCAGGAACTACACCTACACCTGGACTGTGGACGAAGCCGGCACCTGCCAGAGCTTCATGAACACCGCCACCATTACCGGGAGCAACCAGCTGGTCAAGAGCGATGACGCCGAGGTCCAAGGGTGCTACCAGGCAGGACTCACGGTTACCAAGGAGATCACCGCGTCCTACGACAGAACCTACCTGTGGACTATCGACAAGGACCTGGCTGACGGGCAATCGCCTGATGTGGTGGTAGACGAAGACGGCACGGCCACTGTCAAGTACACGGCCACCGTTCAGAACACCGGCTACGTCGACTCGGCCCAGCAAATCCTGGGCAGCATCACCGTGACTAATCCGAATGATTTCGAGGATATCGAAGTCACGGTCAGCTTCGAGAATATTGCCGGAACTGTCTGCACTGTCACCGTAGCGGACGGCAATCCCGATGTGGACGGCACTCAGCAGCTGGTGCTGCGCAATGATTCTGCCGTTGTCACTTACAGTTGTGATGCTTCGGGATTGTCCGAATCGGACTACATCGGCCACAGCACTCGTGCGTTCATCGCCTGGGGCAGCGGCCGGGAAGCCGAAAGCCAGGCAGTGCCGATCCAGTTCATACTCGATGAGACTATTGACGAATCCGTCGATGTCTTCGATGACAATGCGGACCCCGAAAGCGAAGCTACGCTTTTGGGAACGGTTCATCATGAGGATGCTCCGCAGACGTTCGAATACGAGACGACGTATGAAGTGCCAAGGGACGAATGCTTGATCTTCACCAATACCGCATGGGCGGTGCTGACAGGCGAAGACGCCAGCGACTCCCAAGAGGTCAGCGTCTGCGATCAGAAGAATCTGACGATCACCAAAGACGTCAACGCCAGCTACGAAAGGGACTACGACTGGTCAGTTGAGAAGCAGGTAGATCAAAGTCGATTCACCGTGGCCGGCGATGGCTCGGTGACCGCGCACTACACGGTGCAAGCCACCGCTGGCGACGCGCAGGATTCAGCCAAGCAGGTATCGGGAAGCATCACCATTGCCAATCCCAATACCCAAGTTGGTGAATTGACCGGTACCGTCACGGACCTGGTTTCCATCCCTTCGGCCAGCTGCACGATACTCGGAGCTGACGAGAATGAATCCATGGATGGCTTCCAGGTAGTGCTCTCAGACGGGCAAAGCATCGTGCTTGATTACGAGTGCTCGATACCGGAAGGTACCGATATCAGCTCGGTCTACGACAACACGGCTACCGTGACCTGGGGCCAGGAACGCCAGGCCCAGGATGTTGTGGAGTTCGAATTCGAGCAGGTCAAGCTCACCGATGACAGCGTTGAGGTCACTGATGACAAGACAGTTCCCGGTGAGGAAGTTTCGCTAGGCACCGCCACCGTCCAGGATTCGCCGGTGACCTTCGAATACGATGTTCAGCTCCAGGGAGAGGCCGGCAGGTGTACCGACTTCACGAACACCGCCGCGGTCAACGAAGCAACGGAGCAAGGGGAAGAAAATACCGCAACCGCCACCACCACGGTGTGTGCCGGAGCGGATATGGACATCTCCAAGAACGTTGTCACCTCCTTCGACCGTTCCTACATCTGGGGACTTGAAAAGGAGCTGCTTTCCGGCGAACCGCTGGCAGCAAATCCGCACACCGGCGAGGTCACTGCCGATTACCGGGTCACCGTGACTCCTGAAGGCCATGAAGATGGCAATTGGGCAATGAGCGGCGAGATCACGGTCAGCAACCCTAACGACTGGCAAGACGCGCCAGTCACGGTCCAGGATTTTGCTGATGTAGGCGGGGAAGTAGCCTGCACCATCACTTCGGTGAAGGGTGAAGCCGTCGCCGACATGTCTGCCGAAGAGCCGGGGTTCCAGACCGTGATACCGGCAGGAGCGCAGTGGGTCATGACTTATTCATGCACCTTCGAGTCCCAGCCGGCCTATGAGGGCCACAACACCGCAACAGTTCTCTGGGACGCCCAAGCTCTGATCACGGTCAACGGGGAGGACTCGGCCACGGTCGAGATCACCGAGGACGATTGGTCCCAGACACCGCTGAACGACACTGTCACCATCACTGACAGCCGCTTTGAATTCGATCCTGCGTGGACAGTCAATGTCGAAGATGGCGTACAGAGCCGGGATTATTCCGTGACCTGGACGGTAGACGAAGCAGGCACCTGCCAAGTCTTTGAAAATGTCGCCACCCTTACCGGCGACGACGGATTCACTGCCACGGACAACGAACTTGCCCAGGCCTGCCGCGAGGCAGCATTGGAAATCAGCAAGAGCGTTGAGGCAAGTTACGATCGAACCCATCAGTGGGAGATTGAAAAGTCTCTCGCCGAAGGCCAGGACGACAAGGTCACCGTCGATGGCGGAAGTTCAGCGCCAATCAACTACGTGATCAATGTCGAGAACACGGGATACCAGGACTCGGGATGGATGCTCGACGGTGTCATCACTATCACCAACCCGAATCAGTACACCAGCATTGACGCCACCGTCCAGGACACCGTGGATTTGGATGGCATCATTTGCACCACGTCGCAGCCCGCGGTCACCATACCGGCCAATGGCAGCATAGACGTCGGCTACAGCTGCGATGTCACCGCCGGGGTGGATTCTTCCTCCTATAGCGGCGGCACCAACACGGCAACGGTCAGTTGGGGAGATGAACGCGAATCGAGCACCCAGGTGCCAATCGACTTTGCGCTTGATGTCGAAACCGACCGCGAAGTGAGCGTGTGGGACGATAAATCGAACCCTGACGAGCCGGTGCTCTTGCGGAACGTCAGTGTCGACGAGTCGCCAGTGTCCATCGAATACACCGTGGAGCACGAGGCACCAGCCGGACAGTGCGCTAGCTACACAAACACGGCATGGGTTGATATCCAGGCAGGAGAGGATCCACGAGACGAAGTCACCGTCGAAGTCTGTGGCTTGCTTGACCTGCTGGTGGCCAAGGACGCGGAAGCCAGCTTCGATAGGACCTACCTTTGGGACCTGGAGAAGAAGGTCGATCGCACCGAAGTGACGGTGGCCGAGGATGGAACGGCTGACTTCTCCTACACCGTCTCGGCGCTGCCTCAAGGTGTGGAGGACTCGGCACATGAAGTTCACGGTACGATCACGCTGATCAACCCGAACCGTTTCGAATCTGCATCCACCGTTGCGACCGTTGCTGACGAAATCAGCATCGAAGGCGTCACCTGTTCAATCCAGGCCGAAGACAGCGACCCGCAAACTGAAGGATTGCAGGTTCCGTTGCCCGTTGGTGACGACGGCATGGGTGCCACGGTACAGCTGCCCTATAGCTGCGCGGGAGAACCGAAAGAGCTCTCCGGCAGCAATACGGTCACTGCAACATGGGGCGAGGATTCAACAGCCAGCGCCACAGTCCCTGTGGACTACCTGTTGGACGAGGAAACCAACAAGCAGGTGACCGTCGTGGATGACAAGACTAATCCTGATGAGCCAGTGATCCTGGGTGAAGCAATCTGGAATGCCGAAGGCACCCCGATTGACTTCGACTACACCCTGCGTCACCAGGCACAGGCCGGTACTTGCACCGAATTCACGAACACCGCAGTGATTGAGCAGACTGGTGCGGAAGATTCCACGACTGTCACCCTGTGCGGACAGATGGCTCTGGGACTGGAAAAGACCGCTGAAGGATTGGTGGATCTGGACTACGAATGGGCAATTGAGAAGCAGCTGGATCAAAGCCGGGTCGAATACAACGAGGACGGCACGCTCAATGCCCACTACAGTGTGGAAGCTCGTAGCACTGGGGTAGCCGAGAAGAACTTGCGGCTATCTGGAACGGTGACGGTATCGAATCCAAATGATTTTGATTCCATCACCGCTACGTTGGCCGATCAAGTCAACACCGCAGGCGTCACCTGTCGCATTGATGCGCAAGATGCCGACGAAGCTGCAGCTGGCCTGCAAGTTGTCATAAATGCCGGAGAAAACTTGGGGGCCCGGTATGAATGCGACCTCGCCAGCTGGCTGACCACCGATGCCTTTGAAGGAGCCGTCAACACCGTGACAGCAAGCTTCGAAGGACGGGAAGTCAGCGCTGAAGCATCGATTGATTTTGAGACGGATGAAATCACCGATGAGACAGTGACCGTCACCGATGACATGACAAATGCCGAAGGAGAGCCGAAGGTTCTCGGTGAGGTGCACGTCATGCAGTCGCCACAACTATTCGAGTACGACCTCATCCTTGAACCTGAGGAAGGGACTTGCACTGTCTACACGAATACCGCAGCCGTCCACGAAGACACGGATGGCAATGGCATGGACGAATCGAGCGTTGATTTGCAGGTGTGCATCGAGCAGGGGCTGGTGGTGGCCAAGAGCGCCGAGGCCCAGTATCTGCGGGACTACGATTGGTCGGTCCTGAAGGATGCCAAGCAGACGCAATTCAAGGTCGAAGCTGATGGGCAAGCCACAGCCGAATACACCGTTGAGGCCAAGCTGGAGGGCTATGAAGATCGTGAATTCACCGTAAATGGCGAGATTACCGTAGCGAATCCGAATGACTTCAAGGACACCGAAGTCCTTGTCGAAGACAAGATCTCGCTGGAATCAGCCACTTGCACCATAGAAGGACTGAGCGATGGCAAGATCACCATCCCAGCTGGGGAAACCAGCACGCTGAACTACAGTTGCTCGTTTGACGAGCCAGTAGCTGAAGCTGACTACTCCGGTCAGGAGAACCTGGTGAACGTCAGCTGGAGTGATGAGAATGGGGAAGCTCAGACAGTCAGCGCCGCCGCACCGCTGGACTTCAAAGCCACTGAAGTCCATGACGAGAAAGTGACCGTCCTTGACGATTACGCCAACCCAGACCAGCAACGGGAACTGGGCACCGTAACCGCCGACGAGAAGAGCAAGAAGTTCACGTACACCATGGACCTGGCTGGCGTGGCCGGCAAGTGCCAGACGTGGACCAACACCGCCACCGTTGAAGAATCCTCCTCGCAAGATGAGAACAACTCGGATTCGGCAGACGTGGAAGTTTGCTCCGAAGCACCGCAGGCTGCGCCCCCGGCTGAGCCGGAACCACCTGCAGCACCGCCGGCCCGGCCAACACCAATGGCCGCAACGGGCATGGATGAAGGATTGTTGTGGCTGGTGGGTTCGGCCTCGATGATCATCATCGCAGGAGCATTGATGCTGCTCCGCTACCGCCGCCGGACCCAGTAGTCCCTCGGTAACACAGCGAATGCCGGATCAGCCACATGGCTGATCCGGCATTCGCTGCGTGCTGGAGGCTTTCAGCAGTAATTCAACTAGGCCTGGACACCTGCGCGTGCTGCCGCGGCTTCGCGCTCGTCGGCTTCGCGCAGTGCGCGCTCCACGCGATCAACGTCGCGGACCGCGCCCTTGTCGGCAGACAATGCCATGGCTGCGTAGGCACGCAGCGCAGGGGAGACCACACGTTCGCGGTTTGCCGGGCGGTAGCCGGTGGTCGCGATCAAGCGCTCGCGGCGTTCGGCCAAGACCTCTTCGGAGACGTTCAGGGTCAGCTCGCGGGTCGGGATGTCGATGGAGATGGTATCGCCGTCTTCTACTAACGCGATCATGCCGCCGGAGGCTGCCTCGGGCGAGACGTGTCCGATGGACAGGCCCGAGGTGCCGCCGGAGAATCGGCCGTCAGTGATCAGCGCGCAAGACTTGCCCAAGCCGCGTCCCTTGAGGAAGGAGGTCGGGTAGAGCATTTCCTGCATGCCCGGGCCGCCCTTAGGACCCTCGTAGCGGATGACAACAACGTCGCCTTCCTTGACCTGCTTGTTCAGGATCTTCTCCACTGCTTCATCCTGTGATTCGCAGACCACTGCCGGGCCGGTGAAGGTCCAGATCGATGGGTCCACGCCAGCGGTCTTCACCACGGCACCATCCACGGCAATATTGCCGCGCAGCACAGCCAAGCCGCCGTCCTTGGAATAGGCGTGCTCTACCGAACGGATGCAACCGGCCTCGGAGTCGGTGTCCAGCGTTTCCCACTGGGCGGACTGCGAGAATGCGGTCGAGGAACGCACGCCGCCTGGGGCTGCATGCCACAGGGCGAGGGATTCGTCGCTGGCGCTTCCGCCACGGATATCCCACTTGTCCAGCCATTCACCCAAGGTGGCTGCATGTACAGTGTGGACGGTTTCGTCCAGCAGCCCGCCGCGGCGCAGCTCGCCGAGGATGGCCGGGATGCCACCGGCACGGTGGACATCTTCCATGTAGTAGATCTTCCCGGCTCCAGCGGCGTTCGGCGCGACCTTGGCCAAGCAAGGCACACGGCGGGAGACTGCGTCGATTTCGTCCAAGCCGAAGTCCACGCCGGCCTCACGGGCGGCGGCCAGCAGGTGCAGGATGGTATTGGTGGAACCGCCCATGGCGATGTCCAGGGCCATGGCGTTGCCGAAGGCTTCCACGGTGGCGATGCTACGCGGCAACACCGACTCATCGCTCTCGCCGTAGTAGCGGTTGGCGATATCCACTACCAGCTTGCCTGCGTTCTGGTAAAGATCCTTGCGGGCGGTGTGGGTGGCCAGCGTGGAACCGTTGCCCGGCAGGGACAGGCCCATGGCCTCGGTCAGGCAGTTCATCGAGTTGGCGGTGAACATGCCGGAGCAGGAGCCACAGGTTGGGCAAGCCGACTCTTCGATGCGCAGGAGGTCTGCATCGGAGACCTTTTCGTTCACTGCTTCAGAGATGGCATCCACCAAGTCCAAGGTGCGCACGGTGCCATCAACCAAGGTGGCGCGTCCGGCTTCCATCGGACCACCGGAGACGAAGACGGTGGGGATGTTCAGGCGCAGTGCGGCCATGAGCATGCCGGGGGTGATCTTGTCGCAGTTGGAGATGCAGATCAGCGCGTCGGCGCAGTGGGCGTTGACCATGTATTCCACGGAGTCCGCGATGAGGTCGCGGGAAGGCAAGGAGTAAAGCATGCCGCCGTGGCCCATGGCGATGCCATCATCGACGGCGATGGTGTTGAATTCGCGGGGGATGCCGCCGGCAGCCTCGATGGCCTCGGAAACAATGCGGCCTACCGGCTGCAGGTGGGTGTGTCCGGGAACGAACTCGGTGAAGCTGTTGGCCACGGCGATGATTGGCTTGCGGCCAAGATCTGCGCCATTAACGCCGGCTGCGCGGAACAATGCGCGGGCGCCTGCCATATTGCGGCCATGGGTAACGGTGTGTGAACGAAGTGTGGTCATTTTAGAATCTCACCACAATTTTGCTCCTAAACCCAGACGGTGACGATACTAGTAGTACTACTACCATGATAATGAGGGTTGGTTATGAACGCAGGTCAGCGCCGTCGCGAGGAACTGGCGGCATTCCTCAAGGACCGCCGTGCACGGGCCGACAGGGCATCGCACGGACTGCCGGAGGTTGGCCGAAGCCGGGTGCGCGGTTTGCGCCGCGAAGAAGTCGCCACCCTGGCCGGGGTATCCGCGACCTGGTACACGTGGCTGGAGCAAGCGCGGGACATCAACCCCTCGCGCCAGGTGATGCTATCGCTTGCACGCCTTTTCCGCCTGAGCGCCATCGAAACCAGCTATCTCCTGTCCTTGGCAGGGCACGGCGAAGTGGCACCGGAAGAATCCAGTGCCATGACCCCTGCCTTGCAGCGCCTGCTGGACGTGATGGATTTCCCGGCTTTCCTGCTCTCAGCCGACTGGGCCATCATCGGCTGGAACGCCGAGTACGCGCAGCTGTATCCGCGGATCAGCACCGTGGAAATTGAGGACCGAAACCTGTTGTGGCTCGTGTTCACTGATGACCAGCTGCAGGAAATGCTGCCCGACTGGGAAAAGCAAAGCCGGGGATTTGTGGGCAGCTTCCGTGCAGAAACCAGAGGATGGCTCAGCCCATCGGGAGAAACGGGAATAGTCGCGCGAGTCTCGGCAGCTTCAACTCAGTTCGCAGCCATTTGGAATGAACGGGATGTCGCGGGCTTCCAAACCGGGGAGCGGCTCTTCCGTCATCCCCTTATAGGGCTCACCAAGTACGAGCAGCACAACCTCACCCCGGCCGAAGCGCCGGACCTGACATTGCTGATGTACGTTCCGCTCTAGTCGACTGTTGTCTGGAGCCTGCCGCAAGTTGTCTCAGCTTCCCACGAACGCCAGCGCCTTCTCCTTGAATTCGCGGCTGGTCACTGCGTTGGCATGATTGCGTCCGGCCAGCCACAGCACCTCGTTGGGGGTGCCCGCATCCTTGAGCAAGCGCCGCAAGCGCGGCATTGTCGTTGCCAGATCGTCCTGGTCGCCAGCTACCAAAAGCGTTGGCGCCGAGGGGACTTTCGCTGCGGGATCGTAGGGTTCGGTCTTGATCGCTTCAATGAGGTCAAACAGGGCATCCAGCTCGTTGCTCGGCTCCGCGGCAGCGATCTTCATGATGGTGGCGGTGTAGTCATCGTTGATCGGCTCGCCGGTGGCCACATTGGCTTTGGCCTGGGCCAGCTCGAACGCGGCCAATGGGTCTCCGGCGCCCGGACCGCCGATCACAAGGTGCTCCACCAGGTCGGGGTTGAATGCCGCGAACTCCCAGGCGAGGCGGGATCCCAGCGAATAGCCGATGACGTCCACCGGTCCTTCTTCCAATTCCATGACGATGGCGGCCAGTGCCTGGCGGATCTGGCTTGGCGCCCAGCTTCCGACATTGCGCCGGGGGTTGTTGCCATGTCCAGGGAGATCCACGAGCAGTACGTTGCGTCCGGCATCAGTGAAATATTTCAGCCATCGAGAACGCTCCCAATTCAATTCGCCGGATGAGGCGAAGCCATGGATGAGCAGTGCGGAGGGGCCGTTCACCTCAGCGTTTGTGCGTATCACTCGAAGATTCAGATCCAGTGTCATGCCTTAGATCATAGGCCATCAGCAGTTGATTCCAGGACCGGAGTTAGTGTCGCCCACGACTTAATGTCACAATGACTCTAACGATATTCGGCGCAGTGGAAATGAGGCAGAAAGAACATGTCATTGGCACCGGGATGGGCGAACGTCAACGAACGCCGCAACCTCCCACCCGCCCTGGCCGTCTCGACGGTCATCCTGGGCATCAGGGAAGGGCAGGACGGGGGTCCGGACAAGCTCTGCCTGCCACTGGTGCGCCGAATCCGCCAACCGCACGCAGGATTGTGGGCACTGCCCGGAGGGCCGGTCGATGCCCGCGAATCCCTGGGCCAGGCAGCCGGGCGGAATCTGGCCGAAACTACCGGCCTGCGCCCGAGCTACCTCGAACAGCTCTACACCTTCGGCGACATCGACAGGTCACCTACTCATCGTCTGGTGACCATCGCCTACTTTGCCCTGCTCAACGCAGACCAAGTTGGGGCAACGGTCCAGGACGAAAACGTGGCCTGGTTCGACATCGATGATCCGGGAATTGCCCAGTTGGCGTTCGATCACCGCAAGATCGTCGACTACGCGCTGTGGAGGCTACGCAACAAGACCGAATACGGGCAAATCGCGCATCGGCTTCTGGGGGAGCGATTTACCCTGGCAGCCCTGCGTGGGGTCTACGAGGCGATCCTGGGCAGGAGGCTGGACCCGGCGAACTTCCGGCGCACGCTGAAAAATACCGCCACCATCGAGGCCACCGATGAATACCTTGCCGGTGGACAGCACCGCCCGCCTCGCCTCTATCGCTATGCAGGCCACGGACCCGACCCGCTGGAAGTCGATCCAGCGCAACCCTAGAACTTTCTCCAGCTTCAACCTTGATTCCCTAGAAATGGAAAACCATGAGCACCCAAGTCACCGGCAGCAACGAATCTGTCGCCCAGAACATCACCCGGCTGAACCTCTTGGCCCCCGGCTCCACCTGTTCCACGGACCTCGCCGCCAATCCATGGGACACTCCTGCCGGCTACGGCCCAGGCGCCTCCCAAGAGGACAAGATCCCAGCAGGGTACCCGGTGCAGGGCTCCATTCCCGAAGAATACTTGAAGGCCAGCGACGCCGAGCTTGATGCGCGCATCGTGGCAGCCAAGCAGGCCCTGGGGGACAGGGCCGTCATCCTCGGGCACTTCTACCAGCGGGACGAAGTGGTGAAGTACGCGGACTTCGTGGGCGATTCCTTCCAGCTGGCCAATGCCGCCTTGACCCGCGACAAAGCCGAAGCGATCGTCTTTTGCGGCGTGCACTTCATGGCTGAAACCGCCGATATCCTCAGCCGCGATGACCAGTCGGTGATCCTGCCCAACCTCGCCGCCGGATGCTCCATGGCTGATATGGCCGACGGCCCCAGCGTCCAGGCTTGCTGGGATGAACTCACCGCGCTGTATGCGCAGGAAGATGATGACGGGCGGCTGCCGGTGATCCCGGTGACCTACATGAACTGCTCGGCAGAGCTCAAGGCCTTTGTCGGGCGCAACGGCGGATTGGTCTGCACCTCATCGAATGCTGCCACCGTCCTGGAGTGGGCTTTTGAACGTGGGCGGCGGGTGCTGTTCTTCCCCGACCAGCACCTGGGGCGCAACACCGCCAAGGCCATGGGCGTGCCGCTGGAACAGATGCCGATGTGGACCCCGCGCAAGGAACTGGGCGGGAACGATCCGCAGACCCTGCAGGATGCCAAGGTGATCTTGTGGCACGGATTCTGCTCGGTTCACAAGCGCTTCACCCCGGCGCAAATCACCAAGGCCCGCGAGGAATTCCCCGGCGTCAAGGTGATCGTGCACCCTGAATGCCCCATGGAGGTGGTTGATGCCGCGGACGCAGCCGGTTCCACCGACTACATCCAGAAGGCCATTGCCGCTGCCACCGAGCCCACCGTTTTCTCCATTGGCACCGAGATCAACATGGTCAACCGGCTGGCAGCCCAGTACCCGCAGCACACCATCTTCTGCCTGGACCCGGTGATCTGCCCCTGCTCCACGATGTACCGCATCCACCCCGGCTACCTCGCCTGGGTGCTCGAAGAACTCGTGGCAGGCCGAGTGGTCAACCAGATCACGGTGCCCGCCGAACAGCAGGGCGACGCAAAAATCGCCCTGGAACGCATGCTGGCAGCCAAGCCATGAACCAGGCAGCCTTCGGCCCGAGAACGCTGGTGGTCATCGGCTCGGGCGTCGCCGGATTGTGCGCGGCGTTGGAAGCCATGCGTCTGGGTGCGCGGGTGCGCCTGCTGACGAAGCTGGACCTGGGCGATGGCAACAGCACCTGTGCCCAGGGCGGCCTGTCCGCGGTAACCGCCCAAGGGTTGGCCGTCGGAGATTCCGTGGCAAGCCACATCACCGATACCTTGCGTGCCGGTGCGTGGCATGGCGGGGAGCTGGCGGTCCAGGAACTGTGTGGTTCCGCTGCTGACCTGGTGGACACCCTGGAAGAATACGCCGTCCAGTTTGATCGGGACTTATCGGGAAATTACCAGTTGGGCCTTGAAGCGGCTCACAGCGCGCACCGGATCCTCCATGCCGGAGGGGACGCGACCGGCGCGGGCCTCGTGGCTGCGCTCAGGCAGGCGGTGCGTTCAGCCCGACAAGCCGGGCACCTTGAAATCCTCGAGAATGCGCTGGTAACGGACCTGCAGTTCAGCGCTTCCGGCCCATGCATCGTGCGCTACCTGCACCACGAGCAATCCCAAGAGCTGGCCGCCGACGCAGTATTGCTGGCCACCGGCGGATTGGGCTCCCTGTATGAGGCCAGCACCAATCCCCATGGCGCCACGGCCGACGGCATCGGGTTGGCTGCCCGTGCCGGGGCTGTGATCAGCGATATGGAGTTCATCCAGTTCCACCCCACCCTGGTCGATCCACAGCTCTACCCGGAGGCGGGCATGATCAGCGAAGCCGTGCGCGGAGAAGGAGCGGTCCTGATCAATGAACTGGGGCAGCGCTTCATGGCTGATATTGATCAGCGAGCCGAGTTGGCGCCCCGTGACGTGGTTGCCCGAGCGATCCATGCGCAGTATCAAGCAGGCCACCAGGTCCTGATTGATGCCCGCGCCGTGGAAACGCGCCATGGCGAAGGATTCCTGGCCCGGCGGTTCCCCTCGATCACCGCACGCCTGGAAGCCAGTGGCCTCGACATGGCGCTGGCCCCGATTCCGGTGGTGGCTGCGCAGCACTACGCCATGGGTGGCATCCACACCGACACCCATGGGCGCACGAGTGTTCCCGGGCTCTATGCCGCCGGCGAATGCGCCAACACCACGGTGCACGGGGCCAATCGCCTGGCCAGCAACTCGTTGCTCGAAGCCATGGTGTTCGCCCGGAAAGCCGTGCACGCCATGGCAACCGATGCACCGGGGCAGGCCTGCGCGCTGGATGATCTTGCGGTGAACCAGCTGCCGGCACCCGAGACCCGAGCACCCCTGGAACTGCCGCAGCTAAAGGCGCTGGCCAACAAGCACCTGGGCGTTTATCGCACCGGCTCCGGGCTCGAAGAACTCGTGGCAGTGCTCGACGCCAGCACGCCGGTAGCCCAAGGCGAACGCGAACTGGCGGAACTGGACAATCTCTACACCTGCGCGCGCATGATTGCCTACGCTGCCCGCCAACGGACCCAGTCCCTGGGCGCACACCACCGGGTCGACGCCAATGGCGAAGGCGCCGCGGAAAATAACGTGCGGTACGGCTGGAGGCTTGAAGCCGCGCAGCCGATGAATCAACAGTTTGAAAACAAGGAAGTCAACGCGTGAACCAGCCAATCCAACCGGTACCCCAGGCAGCCATCGACCGCATCCTAGAGATGGCCTTCGCTGAGGATCATCCACGCGGGGATCTGACCGCCGATACCATCGTGCCGGCCAACGCCCAGGCAACCGCCGTGGTCAGCGCCCGGGAACCGGGAGTGCTCTCCGGCGGCCTGGTCTTTGCCCGCGCCATGACGATGATGAACGGAAACATCACGGTCACCCAGATCGTCGCCGATGGCGAAAAATTCGAGGCGGGGGATGAATTGCTCACCGTTCAGGGGCCAGCCGCTTCGGTGCTCAGCGCCGAGCGTGTGGCACTGAACCTGCTGCAGCGGATGAGCGCCATCGCCACGGCCACCCGCGAACTGGTGGATCTTGTGTCGCATACCAAGGCCCGGATTGCCGATACCCGGAAAACAACGCCCGGCCTTCGCGTCTTGGAACGCTATGCGGTGCGCTGCGGCGGAGGAGTGAACCACCGGGACAACCTCTCCGAGGCCTTCATGGCCAAGGACAACCACCTGGCCTTGCTCGGTGAGGGGGAAGAGCTCACCCGGGCTCTGAAAGCTGTGCGTGCCCGGCTGGGCCACACCACGGCCATGGAAGTCGAAGTGGACCGGATCGAACAGATCCCCGCGGTACTTGACGCCAAGGTGGATGTCATCATGCTGGACAACTTCGACCTGGCCGATCTTCCGGCAGCCATCAAGCTCATTGACGGGCAGGCAATCATCGAGGCCAGCGGCACCGTCAGCGCCGCCACCGTCGGTCCTATCGCGCAGACCGGAGTGGATATCATCTCCAGTGGCGCGATCACCCACTCGGTGCGGGCCATCGACCTGGGCTTGGATATGGTTATTGCATGATCTACATGGACGCGGCCTCCACCGCCCCGCCCCGCCAAGAAGTACTCGACCTCGTCACCCCGCTGCTCACGGGCAACTTCGGTAACCCTGCCTCGCTGCATGAGCTGGGCCACCAAGCCAAAAGAGCCAACGACTGGGCACGAACCCAAGTCGCCAGCCAACTGGGCGTGGACGAGAGGGAAATCTACTTCACCTCAGGCGGCACCGAGGGGGACAATACCGCAGTGATCGGCTCGGCCCTGGCCAATCCACGGGGCAAAGTCGTTGTCAGCAGCACCATCGAGCACCCTGCGGTTCTCGAAGCCTGCGCCTATCTCTCCAGCGTCCATGGCTTCACGCACCGGCTGATCCCGGTCGATGGATCCGGGATCATCGATCTTCGCGCGGCCAGGGATCTGATCGATGACCAGGTCGCGCTGGTCTCGGTCATGTCGGTGAACAATGAAGTCGGAACCATCCAGCCGATCAGGGAACTGGCAGAGCTGGCCCATGGCGCCGGGGCGCTGATGCATACCGACGCGGTGCAGGCCGCCGGATGGATGGACCTCGCAGACCTGGCCCGGAACGTGGATCTGTTGAGCCTCTCGGGGCATAAGATCGGCGCCTTGAAGGGCAGCGGCGTTCTCTACGCCAGCAGCCAATGCACGATTCTTCCCCTGCTGCACGGTGGCGGCCAGCAGGGCGGCCTGCGCTCGGGCACGGAAAACCCGGCTGCCGCGGTAGGCATTGCCAGGGCGCTGCAGCTGTGTACCGAACAACGGAAGGCCGGGGCCGGGGACAGCTATGGACCGTATCTCATCGATCGGATCAGCAAGGAGCTGGACGCTGTGGCCCCCGGGCTCGTGAAGGTGACCGGCCACCGCGAAGAACGCATTGGCGGCATTGTCTCCTTCGTATTCCCGCGCACCGCAGGGGAAACCGTGCTCATCGAGCTCGAACGCCGCGGGGTGCTGTGCTCATCGGGCTCGGCCTGCTCGGCCGGCAGCACCGATCCCTCGGCCGTGCTCACCGCCATGGGCTATGAAGAGCAGCTCGCCCATACCGCGGTGCGGCTGTCCTTTACCCGGGGCACCAAGGAAAACGAGATCAGCCAGGTGGCCAGCGCCGTGGTGGCTACCGTGAAATCCCTGGTGGCCTGAGCCTAGCGTCCAGCGATAAAGCGCTTGGTCACCGTTATGTCCCTCTCGCCGAGCCCCGCTTCGATGACCTCGTCGATGGCCTGGCGCAACAGGGGAAGCAAGACGGTATTAGTTCCGGTGGATTCCGCGATCTCGTCGGCCCCTGCCAAGTCCTTGCGCATGTACTTGATAGCTCCGGAAGGCGAGTCATCCCCGCTGACCAATCGATCTTGGCGGCTTTCAAGCAGCCGCGAGGCGGCGTAACCGTGCCCCAGCAGGTTCCACATGTCCTGGAGGTCCAGCCCGGAACGTTCGGCGAGTACCGACGCCTCGCCCAGCGCGAAGATCGTGGCGCTGACGACTAGTTGGTTGCAGGCCTTGGCAACCTGTCCGGCTCCTAGCTCTCCGAGGCGTACCGGGGTGCCGCAGGGCGCCAGCGCTGTGGCGGCTCGTTCGCAGAGTTCACCTGAACCGCCGAGCATGATTGATAGTGATCCTTGCTTGGCGCCGTCCTCTCCGCCGGAGACCGGGGCGTCGACCACGGCAATGCGCTCGCCGAAACGTGCGGTGAGGTCTTCGTCCAGCTGCCGCACCCCGGGGGCTGAGCAGGTCGAGCCGATCATCAGCAGAAGCGGGGCGGCATCTGAGAGTCGCTGGTCCAGCCCGGCTAGTAGCCCGTCCTCGGATTCCAGGCATTCGATGATCTGCGGAAGATCAGGAAGCATCAGAAGCACTTCATCGCAAGCCGCTGTCAACTGGGCTGCATTCTCTGCCCACTGAATTCGTGATGTTTCGCTGCCTTCAGGCATTTCTGCGCGGAGGCCTTGCAGCACGTCGTTTTCTGGGCGGCTTGAGGCAACGGTGACAACACCATGGTGCTCCGCGAGGAGCCGTGCCATCGGCCGGCCCATGGCTCCGAGGCCGATGACTCCAACGTTGGGCGTGTGGTTCGGGGCTGGTGCATTCATCAGCAACTCCTTTGTCGTGAGGCGGCAAGGCCGAAAAAATCATTGATCAATATAGCGAACACTGTTCAATATACTGTCCGTGGCGGTATGCTGTCATCAGACGGAAGGAATACAGAGCAATGACGCCTCAAACAGAACGCCTGCGCGTGGGAATCGCCGTAGGCCTCCCTGCTGCAGATCTTGAACTCATGCAGGAACTCGAACCTCGCCTGGACTTTGTCTATGAACCAGGACTCTACCGGCCACAACGCTGGCAAGGAGACTGGGAAGGGGATCCTCGCTTCACCCGCACTGCCGAACAGGCCAAGCGTTATGAAGAAATCGTCACCTCCTCGCAAGCGCTCTTCGGCATCCCGGACGTCAACCCGCAGCTGCTGAAGAACACCGTCAAGCAGAACCAGGACCTTATCTGGGTTCACACCACTGCTGCTGGCGGCGGTGCGCAAGTAAAGGCTGCGGGCCTGAGCTCCGAGGAGCTGGATCGAGTCACCTTCACTACCAGTGCCGGCGTGCATGGATCCACCTTGGCGGAGTTCGCGCTCTTTGGCGTGCTTGCCGGAGCGAAGAATCTTCGCAAGCTGGAGGCCGATCAGGCGAACAAGTTCTGGCCTTCCGAGCGCTGGGGCATGCGCCACCTGGATGAGATGACCATCCTGGTGGTTGGCTTGGGCGGAATCGGCACCGCGGTGGTTGAACGCTTCAATGCCTGCGGCTCGACCGTGTGGGGAACGTCGCGCAGCGGCAAGCCAGTGGAAGGTGTGGATCGCCTCATTGATCCGGCCAAGATCGCCGACGTTGCTGGCGAGGTTGATGCCATAGTGGCTACGCTCCCGGGAACTAGGAGCACCGAAGGATTGCTCGGCGCTGATGTGTTCGAAGCGGTCAAGGATGGAACGATCTTCGTCAATGTGGGACGTGGAACGGTAGTTGATGAGTCGGCACTGATTCCTGCACTGGAAGCTGGCCGCATAGGCTTCGCCGCGCTGGATGTCGTGGCCCAGGAACCCCTGGATCCCAACAGCGTGCTGTGGGAGCACCCGAACGTTCTGATTAGCCCGCATACCTCTGCGCTCAGCAGGCAGGAAACCACTCGCATCGCTCGGCTCTTCGCCTGCAACGCAACACGTATTCTGGATGGAAAGGCTGTGCGGAACAAGGTCGACACCGTAGAGTTCTACTAATGACAAGCGTGAATGAGGCTGTAGAAGAATCAGGCGAACGTCCAAGCCGGGATCCTGCTCCCGCGGTAACTCGTGCCTTGGCGATCCTTGGCCTGCTTGCGGAAGCCGAAGGGCGTTCGCTGTCCCTGAGCGAGCTGGCGCGCACCTTGGGCATCGCCAAATCCTCGTGCGCAAATCTCTGCCAAGCACTGGAAGACGGCGAAATGATTCGCCGCACCAGCGAGGGATTCGGGCTGGGCCGCAGGAACGCTGAACTTGGGGGAGCATACTCGGTGCAATTCAACCAAGTGCGTGAATTCTTCGGGCTGATTTCCTCATCGCCGACACTGCGTGGTGAGCTGGTGCAAATCGCCATGCTGGACGGTGCCGAAGCTTTGTACTTGGCCCGGCATGAAGGCCGTATGCCCTACCGCTTTGGCGCACCCCTCGGCTCGCGACTACCTGCGGTGATGAGCGCGGCAGGCAATGCCCTGCTGCTTTCGCTTGATGAAGAGCAGCTGGCGCTCATTATGGAGAAAGAGCTGCCTCGGCGCAGCAGCGTCGATGGCCATGAACTCACTGGCGAGGAACTGCGCGAAAGGCTGGCGCTTGCCCGTGAACGTGGCTTCGCAGTGGATGATGGCCGATCGACCAGCGGGGTGATGGGCGTGGCCGTGCCCCTGGCAGCCTGGTCGCCTGGTGATCCTCCGTTGGCGCTGGGGACGGCGCTGCCAGTGGATCAGGCCGACCCGCTGCGGATTGCCGCGGTGGGCACGGCTTTGCGAGAAGTTGCCGCCCGGCTGGAAAACCCGTGGAGGCAACGGGCGGCGCGTGGATAAACGCCATCTGATAACCGAATAGTTTTGCGATAACTCGCCCCATTCTTCCTCTCTGCAGGAAGGGTGGGGCGAGCTTTTGCCATGAGGTGGAATCTTCCGGAAAAATAATGCGTTCACTATGTTGTACGCTGTTCGATATGCTGGTATCTTCGATGCAGGTAGAAGTGATGTGCTTCACTCGTCAAAGGAGACCACCATGAATTCATCGCCAACAGGAGCCCAAAGCTCCGGCGGTTCGGCGCTGGACGCCGACTACGCAAAGAACCTTCAACGCGCCACCTTGGCATCAAGCATCGGCAGTGCCCTGGAATACTTCGACTTCGCGCTGTACGGTCTCGCTACGGCGTTGATCTTCAATGTGCTCTTCTTCCCGCAAGGGGATCCAGCCATGGCCACGGTGGCAGCATTCGCCACCTTTGGCGTGGGTTTCGTAGCTCGTCCCTTCGGCGGAATGTTCTTCGGCATGTTGGGCGACAAACTGGGGCGAAAGATCGTCCTGATCATCACCATCATGCTGATGGGTGGCGCATCCACTTTGATCGGCGTACTGCCGACCTACCAGATGGCCGGCATCTGGTCACCAATCCTCCTGGTGCTGTTGCGATTGCTGCAGGGCTTTGGCGCAGGCGCAGAACAGGCCGGCGCAACCGTCCTGATGGCCGAGTACTCGCCAACTGGCCGCCGTGGTTTCTTCTCGGCGCTCCCATTTATCGGCATTCAGGCCGGAACGCTGCTAGCCGCGGTAGTCTTCTCGCTGCTGACCATGTTGCCCGAGGAAGCGCTGATGTCGTGGGGCTGGCGCGTGCCATTCCTAGCATCCTTCCTGCTGATCATCTTGGCGGTTCTGATCCGTGCGAAGTTGGAAGAAACCCCGACCTTCGTGGAGATGGAAAAGCGCGAGCAGGTTTCCGAGCATCCGATGCGTGAACTCTTCCGCAATGGCTTCCCAGGCGTGCTGGTGGGCATTGGACTGCGCATGGCCGAAAACGGCGGCTCCTACATGTTCCAGGGCCTGGCGCTGAGCTTCTTTGTCACTGTCGTCGGTCCGGAAGCCGACAAGGGGCTGCTGACCTGGGGAGTGACCATCGGCTCGCTGATCGGCGTATTCTCAGTGCCATTCGCCGGAGCGCTCTCGGACCGCTTTGGCCGCAGAATCGTCTACCGTGTAGGCGCCATCTTCATGCTCGTGTACTCGTTGCCAGCGTGGTGGGCGCTGACAATGGGCAGCCATGCACTGGCCGTCGCCGTCATCGCGATCGGCATTGGTTGTGGCGTTGCCACCATGCTTGGCCCACAGTGCGCCATGCTTCCTGAACTCTTCGGCAGCCGCCACCGTTACCTTGGCGTTGCCATGGCACGCGAAATCTCTGCCGTGCTCGCCGGCGGCCTTGCCGGCGTCTTGGGCGCCTACCTGATTGCAATCACCGATGGCAGCTGGCTGGTGCTGGGACTGTACATGGCAGTGCTTTCCGCCATCACCCTGGGCTCGACATTCCTGGTACCTGAAACCCTGCGTCGTGACCTGACCCGTACCGACGATGCAGTGAAGATCTCCTCGGTTGAGGCAGGCGACGACGTCTGGCTCAAGGGAAGCCAGGGCATGGGAGCTTCGGCGGTCTCTGCCCGCACCTCATTCACGGTGGACCGCGAAACGGTGACCGCTGACGAGCGCTAACCACGGCTACCAAGAACCCTGACAGAGAACGCGGGATTCTCCGGGCACCATAGTTGCTCGGAGAATCCCGCTTAAAGGGGCTCTGTTAGATGGCTTTCCTGCCAGAGGAGGTGCAATAACGACTTTTCCTCTAGGCACGGACAGCGAGCGCTAGGTGCACAAATCTTGGTCCGGCTCATTAGCTGACGCAGAATTCTGTCTACTTTAAAGTAGCAAGCGGAAAGTATTCCTCCTCACTAAGTTGAGAATTCAGTGCTGATTTGGCCAAATTTAGATGCGTGGACGTGTGAGATATGGCAAAGTAACTACGGGAACGTACGCCTAAACGGTGCTCGGGACCGGCACAGCCTCGCGGCTGAAGCCAAAAATTAAATCAACTCGCATCGCTCGCTCGGGGAACACCGCAAATACAAGGAATGTGGAAAGCGGCTACCCCGATCCACGAAAAGAAGGACCTGATGAGGATTCCTGGACGCACCGCCGCAGTAGCGCTGGCACTAACCATGACCATCGGCACGGGTGCTCAGGCCACGGTGGCAACCGCCGCCAACGCCGACGTTCCCAAGTCAATGCCTTCAAACAAGCTCAACGTGGTCGCTGCGAAAGCTTCGACGACCAAGCGCACTGCTGCGAACCTGCGCCTGCGTGCCAAAGCAACGACCGCGTCAGCAACCTTGGCAGTCATTCCCAAGGGCACCAAGGTCACCGTTCTGGCGACCAGCGGCAAGTGGAGCAAGGTCAAATACGCTGGAAAGACCGGCTGGTCTTCCAATTCGTACTTGGAAACCGTCGCTTCATCGCCGAAGACCGATAGCGGCACCGCTCGCTACACCACCGCGAATCTGAACCTGCGCGCCGGAGCAGGAACAGGCTACCGTTCCTTGGGCGTCATACCCAAGGGTGAACGAGTAACCGTACTGCAAACTTCCAAAGGGTGGGCGAAGATCGGTTCTTCCAAAGGCACAGGATGGTCCAGCCTGAGCTACCTCAAGTCTGCACCGAGTACCTCAAACCCGCAGAAGCCCAAGCCGGAATCGTCGAGCACCACCGGATACACGACGGCCAATTTGAACCTTCGATCCGGGGCTGGAATCTCCTACCGTTCCGTGGGAGTGATCCCTGCGGGCGAAAAAATCAAGATCTATCGCTACTCGGGCAACTGGGCCCAGGTCTCTTCATCCAAGGGAACCGGATGGGTCAGCAAGTCCTATGTGGGCAAGGCTCCTGCCTCGCCTTCTCCACAGCCGGAACAGACGCCCTCCACGGTGGCCTACGCGACCGCGGGTGTGAACCTTCGCTCTGGCGCGGGCACCAGCTACCGCGTGCTCGGCGTTGTCCAAGCGGGGGAGAAGGTCACAGTTCGCTCATCGTCAAACGGCTGGTCCAAGGTCTCCACCAAGATCGGCAGCGGCTACATCAGCTCCAAGTACCTCACTACTTCGGAACTGAGCACGGTCCGCAGCGATACGCAGCTGGTCATCGATACAGTGCGTCGCCTTTTCAGCGGTGACTACACTTCGCTGGGCACTATCCGTCCCGGTTCCGCTGGCCACAGTTCTGGACGCGCTGTGGACGTGATGATGGCCAATTACAAGAGCGCATCCGGGATCAAAGCGGGCGACCGCATTGCCCAGTTCCTCCTGGACAACCGTGCGCAGCTGGGGATCAGTTACCTGATTTGGCAGGACAAGATCTGGCTGTCTGCTTCTAAGGGCTGGGAGCCTTACTCCACTTCGGGCAAGTACGGCACGCAGTTCACCAACAACTGGACTGACACCACCAGGCATATGGATCACATCCATGTGGAAACCCATGGCAGTTCGGCCACCGGTGGCGCGTTGAACTACCGCGCGCTGAACGGCTAATCAATAGCAACATCGGAGCTCGAACGGCCACCGAAATCCCATATCAAGAGTTTCGGTGGCCGGTCCTGATTCGGCCCAAGAACGAAAGCGCGTGAACCAGCATTTTCGAGTACCAGAGGCAAGTATCCGAACTCGATGAGGCTTCAAGAGCCAGAAAAATTGCGCAGTAGGCAGCGGCCACGGCGGGCGGTCACGTCGCCGGGGAATCTTCGCCCGAGCAATGAGAAATCATTCTCCGGCAACAGGCATGGTCTGCGGGGTGCACAAGCTGTTGCAGGGATCAGTAGCCGGCATTCCGTTGACGAATAACAACCATATTTCACGGCTGCGGAAAGCATGAGCTTGCCCGTTAAACCGATCCCGGCCTCTCCAGCCGACGAGCAGAAAGGGTGCAGGTGGGCAATTTTCCAGCGTCGTACGAATGCCTGAAGTATCACCTGAGCGAGCTCGGGGAGTTCTCGGTCCTCCCGCCCAATGATCGCGGCGCAGCATTCCTGAAGTACGCGGAGACGGGAGTGCTCTACGCTTTCGATAGGGATTTTTCCGGAGTCATGGACATGGTCATGCTCACGGACGGGGAAAGCCTCTGGCCAGACATGGATGCGCTTCAGGCGAAGATGTCGTTGTTTTCCGTACACGTCCATGAAACCGTCGAATTGGCTGCCGACGGGGATTGCATTTTGTACTGGGGCAAAGATGGTCTTCGCTCCAAGCATGGAAGCCTACCTCGTGCGGTGATCTCTGAAACGCCCCTTATTCCGTGATTCTGCACGTGCTGCGAACCGTTTCCGGCTCGCGCATGGGGCGTGGGATTTGATGCGATTTGCGGGTACTTGTCGACTCGCGTGCCTGATAAGTAAACGGGCAGCATATGGGATGGCTGCGGGCGAGCAGAGCAGGTGGTTCGCTGTAGAGGACTTCGGAATCGATGGCGAGAGGCATTTGGGTAACCTGTTGGGGTTGATGGACGCGATCAGAAAATAGGATGCGGACATTACAAGACAGCGCCGCCTCAACATTCGAGCTAAGGGGCGCTGTCTTGTGTTGCAAGTTTTTCTAGCGTAGGTACTTGCCTGAGACCCAGCCGGTCTTCGAGGAATACTTGACCTCGTACCAACCCGGCTTCTTCGAGCCCGTCAAAGTCACCTTCTTGCCCTTGGGGATGGTGAGAATCACACGGTGGTTGGTTCCTGCACCGCTGCGCATATTCAGATTAGCGACAGTCTTTTTGGTAGAAGACTTCGGGCTGGACTTCTGCTTCTGGCCATTGGACTTTGGCGCGGAATTCGAGAAGTTGTTCAGGTACTTGCCGGATACCCAGCCCGACTTGCCCGAGTACTTCACTGGATACCAGCCGGACTTCTTTGAGCCAGTGATCGTTACCTGCTTGCCACGTGGAATCGTCAAGACCACTCGATGGCCCGTGCCAAGGCCAGCGCGCATGTTGAGATTCACGGTGGTCCTAGCAGACTTGGCTTGAGTGTTCTTGGAATTCTTAGCCGAAGTATCCTTGGAATTGCTACCTGCGACGCCGTAGTATGCCTCAAGAGTCTTTGCGCCTGAGCTCTTGTAGCTCTTGGCGAGCGAAGTGCCCAAGTAGCGGAAGTGCCATGGCTCGAACGAGTAACCGGTGACCGATTCCTGGCCCTTGGGGTAGCGGAGAATGAAGCCATACTTGTGTGCGTTCTTGGCCACCCACTTGCCAACCGGAGTGTTGGCGAAGCAGGCTTGGAGGCCACACTCGCCATTTCGATTGCCAACATCAATGGCCAACCCGGTTTGGTGTTCGCTCGTACCTGGAACCGCGGAGATCTTGGACGCGTAGCTCTTCCCGTAGATCCGGGTGTAGTAGTTGTACAGCTCGGCTTGGCGAGCATAGGAGCGGTAACCGCTGACGGCTCGAATGTGAACGCCATCCTTGGCCGCTGCCTTGACCATCTTGGAGTAAGCCTCCGCTGCCGAGGACTTCAGCCGGACGTTGGTGCCTTTAACTGCCACGGTCTTGGGAGCATATTTCTTGGGGCTCAGTGGATACTTCTTGTTGACGAAGACATCCGTCTTGCTCGGATCACGCTGAATCTTCTTCGCGGCAATCTGCACTGCAGAATTCACCGACACTGACTGCGCCACCTGAGTCGTTGAAGTCGCTTTTGGCGCCGCATTGGCAGGGGACAGCGGCAATAAGGCAACCATGAGCGTCGCCGAGATTGTTGCAGCGAGTGGGACTTTCAAGGCACGCGGCTGTTTCATTGGTTCTCCATTGCAAGTGATGGAAGATGCGACCCTAATTGCATCACTATTCACGACTCGATTCAAGGTTTCTGCAACCGGTTGATGATGAATGGACTAACCACAATTCTCAATGGCGCCGGCTGTGCACGCCATGCACTAAGTGCCAACGCTCCGTCGAGCCCTGCGGCCTCTAGCGCTGAGCGTTTCCAAGAAGCGCATCCCACTTGAAGGAATCTGAATTGCCGGGAGCTTCTGTGCAGCATAGTCCATGAAGAGACGCCCAGGCTTCCTGGCCTGAGCTCAGCTGAACAATAGGATTCAAGGACGGGAAGTGAAGGGAAAATGAACATTCGACCCGTGGCCGTAACCTGCGGATTTCCCGATCATTCTTAGTGGCGCAAGGGCAAGCTGGGAATTGATCGAAGCGTCCGCTGAATTTTTCTTGATCCGCGAGGTTTGGTAGGTTTGCGATCATGCATATCCGTCCCGAAGTCTTTGACGACCGTGCAGCGGTGTATGCAGTAACGCATGCTGCCTTTGCTGGAATTGACCCCATGGTTGAGCCTGAGGAAGTCGGGTTGCTTCAGAATCTGTTCGGCTGCGAAGAGTATGACTCACGCTTCTCACTCGTGGCGCTCGATGATTCAGTGGTCATCGGCCACGTCATTGCGACGTGGGGAAGGATTGGCGGCGAGCCGATGCTGGGGCTCGGGCCGCTGGCTGTAGCGCCGGAATACCAGCACCGTGGTGTCGGATCGATTCTGATGCAGAGCATCCACGATCAGGCCGAAGCGGAAGCGCTAAGTGGAATCGTGTTGCTCGGAGCACCGGGATATTACCGCCGTTTTGGCTACGAGCCGGCTCTGGCTCGCGGCATTTCACCGAGCGACACCAGCTGGGGAGAGCACTTCATGGTGCGCGTCTTCGATGAATCAAGACTTCCGCGGGGCGACTTCCAATACGCCAAGCCATTCGGTGTTTGACTAACCAATTAGCTCAGAAAAGCGCCGTGACTATTGTCTAGATTTCTCATCTGGCGTAGACATGGAGCATGTCATCAAATGCAGAGCTAGAGCAACTGTCCTTCACCGTTTCCGGATTCATTTCCAAGGCGGTGACCCAAGTCTACGAGGCCGTCGCCGATCCGGTGCAACTATCGAGCTATTTCACTACCGGTGGGGCGCAGGGAAGGGTCGAAGCGGGCACGACGGTTACGTGGGACTTCCATGATTTCCCCGGAGCCTTCCCGGTCAAGGTGCTGGAGGCGCAGTTCCCCAACAAGATCGTCTTGCAGTGGGGTGCGGAGCACGCCACAGCAGATGATGCACTGAATACAGTGACCTTTGAATTCACCTCGGTGGATGACAGCACCAGAACCAAGGTCGACATCACCGAAAGCGCCTGGCAGGTCAATTCCGCCGGCGCTCAGGCGGCTTTCGGCAATTGCATGGGCTGGACTGGCATGCTGGCAGCTATGAAGGCCTGGATGGAGTATGGAATCAACCTCCGAGAAGGCTTCTACAAGTAATTCGCATTGCTTCTAACGCCGACGGCGATAGTAGACGTGTGTCGCCAAAGGTGTTTCACGCCGCGAGTACCGGTCCATGTGGGTCTCGATGGTTTCCACGGTGATGGCTTCGCCATGTCCTAGCCGGATCGGCGCGATATGCAGCCGCAACTCGTCAATAAGGCCCGCCTTGAGGAACTGCACAATGGTGTTAGCGCCGCCGGCAATGGCAACCGGCCGTTCGCCCGCGGCCTCTTGCGCCTCCGACAGTGCCTCGTGGATTCCTTCGGTGATGAATTGGAAACTGGTTCCGCCCTCCATCCGGATCAGCGGGCGCGGATGTGAACTGAGCACGAAAACCGGCGCGTGATAGGGCGGGTTATCTCCCCACCAGCCGGTCCAGTCCGTTGAATGATGGCCAGGAGGCGGGCCGAACATGTGGCTGCCCATGATGAATGCGGCAGCTTCGGTGATTGCCGTGATTTCCTCGGCATTTTCTTCGGTGCGCTCGAATTGCCAGCGATGCAGTTCTTCTGCGCCCTCGCCGAGAGGGAACTGCATGCTCTGATGGGGTCCTGCGCAAAATCCATCAGAAGATACTGTCACATCGCAAGTAACTGGCCCCATCGCCTACTCCTCAAATCTCCAACCGCAGTACTGGTTCTGCAGATATTCCTACAGTGAACCGGTCACAGCGCAGATGCAAGCAGTATTCGGCGATGATTATTTTTCGGAGGCGCCCTGCTTGTTTTCGCTGGAGCCATTCCACAGCGTTGAGGAGTGCTTCTTGATGAGTGCAGCCTCTAGCAGCATGGCCGCTTTGCGGTGAACGCACGGCATCCACCGCACTTCCAAGTTCAACCGGTCGATGGCACGACGCGCCATGCCTTCCACGCTCTCGGGGCGACCTGCGTCGGCCTCTTGGACGAATTGGGCCAGCCATGCGGAATCGGCCAGCGCCAAATTCATGGCATATTTTCCAAGGCCAGAGGTGGCGCCCTTGCCGCTGGAGTAGACCTTCAAGCGTCCGCGCAGGCCTTTGCCATTTCGCTCCCCGGCTTGCCCGATGTACAGCGGCGGATTCTGCTCGTCGCCGCGTTGCCGGACGGCATAGACTCCGGGCAGCGCCGGCGCTTGTTCGGCGGACTGTTCGAAGGGAGTCCATTCGGACCAGTCCAGCGCATCGAGGATGGCATCATCGATCGGGCGAAGCGGCGCATCGATCCCGGGCGCTCCGGCAAATTGCAGTTGCTGCAACAACCCGGGGTGCAGGTGCCAGTTGCCGCCGGGCTTGTTGGGGATTTGCACCGCGCCCTTGGGCCGCTGCTTTCGCAAGTAGCTTCGGAGATCCTTGGTATCGACGCCAAGTTGGCTGGCTGCTACGTCCAAGCCCAGTAGCTGCGCGTCCTTCAACAATGATCTTCCTTCTGTGCTGAGCCGATCCTTCAAGCAACGACATTTCTGTTCCCATGGTGCCAGAAAACCCGGAAGATCGGGCGCTAGCGCCAGAGCTTCCGAGTAATCTGCCGGTTATAGAACTGCGTGATGCAGTTTGCTGCTCAGCCGGTTCAATTCGAGGAATTCCTCCTCGGAAAGTGCCGAACCAAGAAGCTCGTGCAGATGCTTCACATGCTCCCGGCCGATTTCCTGCTGCAGCTTCCGTCCCTCATCAGTCAGGGACAGCTGAGTGGCTCGATGATCCACCGGATCCGGTTCGCGGACAACCAGTCCCTGCTCTTCAAGGCGGACCACCATGCGGCTCAAGCTGGGCTGGGAAATGAGCAACTGCTTGTTCAAGTCGACCATCCGGCTCTTGCCCCCGGGACAGGTGCGCAAGTTGAACAGGACATCGTATTCGCGCATGGACAGCTTGCCGAACTCCGGCATGGCGGTGATTTGGCGCATGACCGCCACCTGCGCCCGGAACAGGGATTCCCAGGCGTCGGTGGTGACCTTCAACGAGGCTACAGGTTTATTGGTCCCGGTCACTTGCTGCTGGCTCCTTGGTCTTCGCTTCCTCAGCCTCCAGTTTAGCCCGGCGAGCGGCGACCAGCCCTTCATGGGTTGGGGCGGGGGTCAGATCTGCCGGGGCGCGGGATTCCATTTCCTTGCGCAGTTCAGGCAAGACGTACTCGCCGAACATGTCCAGCTGGTTCAAAACGGTCTTCAGCGGCAAGCCCGCGTGGTCGATGAGGAAGAGCTGGCGCTGGTAGCTGCCGAAGTATTCCTGGAAGGTCAGGGTCTTTTCCAGAACCTGCTGAGGCGAGCCGACGGTCAATGGGGTTTGCGCGGTGAAGTCCTCCAGCGATGGACCGTGTCCGTAGACCGGCGCGTTGTCGAAGTAGGGGCGGAACTCCTTGACTGCTTGCTGCGAGTCCTTGGCCATGTAGAACTGGCCGCCCAATCCGACCACGGCCTGGTGGGCCTTGCCATGGCCGTAGTGCTCGTAGCGTTCGCGGTAGAGGTTGATCAGCTGCTGGTAGTGCTCCTTTGGCCAGAAGATGTTGTTGGCGAAGAAGCCGTCTCCGTAGTAGGCGGCGATCTCGGCGACCTGCGGGGTCCGGATGGAGCCGTGCCAGACGAAGGGCGCCACGTCGTCCAACGGCCGGGGCGTGGAGGTGAAATTCTGCAGGGGAGTGCGGAAGGTGCCTTCCCAGTCCACTACGTCCTCATCCCACAGGCGGCGCAGCAGGTTGTAGTTCTCCACGGTGAGGTTGACCGAATCCTGGATGTTCTTGCCGAACCACGGGTAGACCGGGCCGGTATTACCGCGGCCCAAGACCAGATCCACGCGTCCGCCGGACAGGTGCTGCAGCATCGCGAAATCTTCGGCGATCTTCACCGGATCATTCGTGGTGATCAAGGTCGTGGTGGTCGAGAGGATGATCCGCTTGGTCTGGGCGGCGATGTAGGCCAGCGTGGTGGTAGGAGAGGAAGAGAAGAATGGGCGGTTGTGGTGCTCGCCAATGGCGTAGACGTCCATGCCGATTTCTTCGACTTTTTTGGCGATGGCTACCGAGGCGTCGATGCGTTCCTTTTCCGTAGGAATGCGGCCGGTGGTGGGGTCGCGGGTGATATCGCTGACTGAGAATACTCCGAACTGCATGTCCACTCCTGCTTGTCGTCGAGGTTTTGCGTTGTGCGCCTACCTACAATTTATATGCGTATGCATGTAATAACAAGTTGATGCGTCAAATATTCCCGGACATGGGTAGTGCGATGGGACACAAGGCCGCCATGGACACGGCATGGATGGCAGAAGGCCAAGGGGGCTAGGGGACAGTGCAAGGCTGCAGCATTCAGCGGTGGCCGGTCTTGCTAGTTGACCATGCCGCTCTGATACGCGATCAACGCCGCTTCAACGCGATTGCGCACACCGAGCTTGAGCATAATCGAGGTCATATGCCCCTTGACCGTGGCCGCAGTGAGCACCAGCTCTTCGGCGATTTCCGCATTCGAATCTCCCGCTCCCACCAGCGACAAGACATCACGTTCACGCGGCGTCAGCTCTGCAATCATCGAGGCTGCCTCGGTGCGCCGCCCCTAATCAAGGCGGCGGACCTTGTCCACCAGGCGCTTGGCGATGCGCGGGGAGAGGGCAGCGGCGCCATCGGCAACCGAATGGACAGCCCCGATCAATTCCTCCGGGCTGGAACTCTTGAGCATGAACCCGGCCGCACCGCCGGCCATGGCGCGATCGATATATTCTTCCTCGCCAAAAGTTGTCAGGACCAGCACCTTGGCCTCCGGGTCCTCGGCCAAGATGCGCTCCATCGCGCTGAGCCCATCAAGCTGGGGCATGCGAATATCCATCATGGTCACCTGGGGGCGGAGCCGAGCAGCCAATTCGATAGCCCGGATCCCATTCTCTGCCTCGCCCAGGATCTTGATCCCTGGATCGCTGGCGAGGATGGTCCCAAGCCCTGCGCGGATCAGCGGATCATCATCAACAAGCAGTAGCCCTACCGGATGTTCTGTGCTCATGTATTGATCCTATGACGCGGGGTAGAGGTGGTCGGCGGAAATCAGGACATCATCCGAGAAGCAGAGCCGGAACATCTCGCTGCCCAGGTCCAGCACCCCGGTGCGCGCAGCGTAGTACCGGCACTGGCCGCTGGCCGGCAGCCGGGATTCATCGATCACCGGAAGCGGCTGGTCCAGACCCTTGGCCTGGACATGCTCAGCGACTTCCTCCCGGTTCATCCCCATCGTGAGCTGCTGGAAGTCAGCCGGGCTCAACGCCGTGGCCCGGAAAGTCGCCAACTGCAAGAAGTACAGGCCCAGCACCATGGCCGCAACCGTCAGGACGGGCACCAGCACCAGCAGCCATCGTGAAGAGGCCTTGCCGGACCCCGGCTCCAGCAGCGCTCCGGAATCCGGCTGGATCCGGCCGATCGTGGCCACCACTTCAAAGGACTCGTCAGAACGGTTCACGCGCAGGGATCCGCCATGCAAGGCTAATGCCGCGCGCAGGGTGCGCAGACCCGTGGCCCCGGCCCGCGCCGGAGTCGGGGAACCGTCCAGCGTATTGCTGATCCGCAAGGTCATGGGATCCGCACTGCTATCAAGCTCCACATCCACCAGATGCTGCGGCGCGTATTTGGCCGCATTGGTCAGCGCCTCCTGCAGCACCTGATGCAGGACAGCACCGGTGGGGGAGCTGGGCGGGGCTGCGGGGTCCGGACCCGTCGCCTGGTAGTTGATCCGCATGCCCCGGCTGCGCGCCTGGGATATCAGCCTTCCCAGGGATTGCTGCTGGGGGCTCAACGATGCATTCTGAGCCGGATCATGAAGCACTTCGATAATCTCGTGCAGGTGCTCAACGGCCTGATCTGCCTGGGCGCGGATGCGCACGGCGAATCGGTAAGCCTCCGACTCCCTGTCCAGGGCCATCTGCAACCCGCCGGTAGACAGCGCCAACAGCGCCATGTCATGTCCCAACTGGTCATGCATCGCCTCGGCAATTCGCGCTCTCTCGCGAAGCCCGGCCTGGATCACTGCATGGTGGCGTTCCTGGGCACGGAAGGACAAGGCATTGCGCCTGGCCCGCCCCGCCCACCAGGGCAAGAGGACGAACAAGACCACCCCGGTCGAGAGATTCAAGGCAAAGGTCAGCACGCTGACATGAGCGGAAAAAATCAGCGTCATCCCCGCTGCGAGCGCTCCGGCCGCCAAGGCAGCGATTCCATGGACCACCGAGTCCACGCGGCGCCCCGCAAAAAAGCTGCCGACGGCGGCCAGCGGGGCCAGGAAAAGCCACGCTCCGCTGGTAGACAGCGGAAGCAGGTACGCGCTCAGCGCGAGAACGATGAGCAGCAGGATTTGCTTCCACTGGATAGCCATGATGATCATGCTACGCAAGATCGGTGGAAGCTGACACCGACCAAAGTCGGGGGAGCCCGACCCGGAACTGCCGACCATCAGCCGGTGTGCCCGGCTTCATGCGATGACAGAGTTGAGCCCAGGAAAAGGAGTTCACCATGATCAAGCTCGACGCACTCACCAAGGACTACGGCAACACCCGCGCCGTCAACGAACTGAGCGTAGACATTCCACCGGGAAAGGTCACCGGTTTCCTCGGACCCAATGGAGCCGGCAAGTCCACCACCATGCGCATGATTCTCGGCCTGGACGCTCCGACCAGCGGCCAAGCCCTGGTCAACGGGCAACGCTACGGCCAATTGGCCTACCCCATGCATACGGTGGGTGCCCACATCAGCGGCACGGCCGGGCACCCAGGGCATACGCCCAGGACATTCCTGCAGGCGCTGGCCCAAAGCAACCGCATCTGTCGGCAGCGAGTCGGGCAGGTGCTCGAAGAATCCGGACTGGCAACCGTGGCCTCCAAGCGCATCGGTGGTTTCTCCCTGGGCATGCGCCAGCGCCTTGGCATCAGCGCCGCATTGCTCGGCGACCCGCAAATCCTCATCCTTGATGAGCCGATGAACGGGCTGGATGCACAAGGCATCGCATGGATCCGGCACATGATGCGCACCCGGGCCGAAAATGGGGGAACAGTCTTTGTCTCCAGCCACCTGATGAGCGAAGTGCAGCAGGTAGCCGACCAGCTGATCCTCATCGGCCGCGGCCAGCTCATCGCCCATGCCGCCACCGAGCAGCTCATCACCGAGTTCACGCAACAGATTGTCACCGTGCGTTCTCCGCAAGTCCAGGCGCTCGCCGACCTGCTGGGGCAGCGGGGTGTCCAGGTGCAGCCCGCGGGAGAGCAAGCAGTACGGGTCACGGGCCTGGCGCTGGAAGAAATCGGAGCGCTGGCCTTTGCCCAGCACATCGAATTGCACGAATTGAGCGCTGCCCGCGGTTCACTGGAGTCGGCCTATAACCAGCTGACCCGAGACTCGATCGAATTCACCGCACCATCCCCGGCAAGGAGCTGAACCCATGAAAACACTAGATCTTCATCCGGAGCGCCAGTTATCCAGCGTTGGCCCGTTGCTTGCTGCGACGCGAGCCGAAGTCACGAAGTTCCGCGGCTCGCGTTCTCTCACCGGATTGTACGCAGCAGGCCTCCTCGCCACAATTGCGCTGGGCTGGTTGCTGGGCGCCAGCGCGAAGGCCAGCGGTAATAACGGCTTCGACACCGCGATGCCCGCGCCATTGCTGGTTTTTGCCACGCTGCAGTTCGGGTAGCTATTTTTTGCCGCGGCAGCGGCACTGCACATGACCGGCGAGTACTCCAGCGGCGCCATCATCAGCACCTTGCAGGCGGTGCCGCGTCGCGGAATCATGGTGGGCTCCAAGGCTTTGGTCCTGGGCGTACTCGGCCTGGCCACCGGCCTGATGCTGATTCCGGTGGCCACGATTCCCACTGCCTTGAGCGCCGGGCAGTACGGACAATTTGCCTTGGCGGATCTGTTCTCGGCTTCCCTGGGGGCAGGAACCTATTTGGCGCTGCTGAATCTGATGGTGCTTGGGCTGGGACTGCTGTGCCGGAATTCGGCCGGAACCATTGTCTCGCTCATTGCGCTCGTGCTTGGCCTGCCGCAAATCCTCCAGCTGATACCCATGGACTGGGTGCAGACGCTGATCCAGTACCTGCCGACCAATGCTGCAACATTCATGGCCACAGGCGCCAGCGAACCTTATGGGCCAGCGATGGCGTTCGTGATTCTTGTAGCGTGGAGTGCTGCGCTGCTGGGTGCTGGGACGGTGGCCTTGAAAAAGCGCGACGCCTAGGCGCATACCGTTTGCACAGGAATTCTGGCCCGCTATGGGGATCTAATTTCGATATGGTTGTGGGTATGGGTAGCAAGGGCAATGCGATGCAACCGGGCCAGAGGCCGGTTCCTGCCTTGGCCTGGTTGCATTTGGCGTTGCTCGTTGGCGCCGTATTTATGGGATTGCTCTCGATGCATGTCTTGGTGGCTCCAGCGATGCCGTCGGCCGCCCCGATGAGCTCGTCCGGGCAGGGAATGATCGCTCATTCTTCGGCTCATGATTCCGATATGGCGCCGGCTGGCGGCGACGAGGGCCACGGGTGTTCAGACTGCCCGATGGATCATGAAATGTCGGCTGCTGGATGCGTCCTCGCATTGCTGGCTTTGCTGCTGCTCTTGCGGCCGCCGGGAATTCTCGCACTTGCCAAGAAGATGGCGATGAGGCCGGAGGTCTTGACGCTTTGCCGCCCGCGGTTCCCGCTGTCCAGACCGGATCTGACGGCCTTGGGGATTTGTCGAACGTGACGAGCAGGCTCGCGCATTGTCGCTTGCCTGACATTTTTTGTGCCCCCTTCGAACGGCACTCTAATCTTTCACGTACCACAGGAGAATTCCATGAAGCACAAGACCTTAGGCTTTGGCGCCCTGGCGCTGAGCACCCTCGTCGCGCTGACCTCATGCGCAGCAGATCAAGCCCAGAATGCCCCGGCCACGTTCGAATCCCACGGTTCGGAACATCAGATGTCATCATCGTCGGCATCGGCTGCCGGTGAGGCCAATGCGGCAGACGCGAGTTTTGCCAGCGGCATGAAAGCGCACCATGAACAGGCCCTGGAGATGTCCACGGACCTGCTGGGGAAGGAGCAGATCCCGGGCGAGGTCAGGAAGTTGGCAGAACAGATCAAATCGGCGCAAACCCCGGAAATCGAGCTGATGGAGAGCTGGCTGTCCGGATGGGATATGCCAGAAGGCATGGACCACGGGCAAATGGATCACGGCGAGGGAATGATTTCGCAAGAGGACATCACCTCGTTGAAGGAGTCCACCGGTCCCAAGGCGGCAAAACTGTTCCTGGAGCAGATGATCGCGCATCACGAAGGCGCGATTGAGATGGCCGAGACCGAGATTGCCGATGGCTCGTTCCCCGAGGCCATCGAATTGTCCAAGAATATTGTTGAATCCCAGTCCCAGGAAATCCAGGCGATGAAGGATCTGCTGGGCACGCTCTAGCCGGGGCGCTGGATCACCGGGGAACGATCAGGGGTGTGGGGCTGGTTCCACCTGGAACCCGCCCCGCACCCTTGAAATCCCGCTGTCGTCCCTAGCTTCGGGCCCGAAGCTGGTCCCGGTCGCGCCATGCGCCGGTGGCCCACAGGGCCAGGGCGATGAGCACCGGCTGGAAGAAGAGCCGGGCTAGTCGCTTGCCGTCGGTGTCGAGTCCAAAGGCATCCCGGTGCTCCAGCAGCTGGGCGATGTTGCCGGGGAACACAGCCACGAAGAACAAGGCAACGATCCAGCCGACGTGCACGCGTTTCTTCAGCAAGGCCAGCAGGGAGACGCCAAGCCCCACCTCGGCCACACCCGAGACGATGACCACCAGATCCGGATCCAGCGGAAGGCCCGGCGGAACCTGCGCCTGGAACTCTTCGCGGGCAAAGCTCAGATGGCTGATGCCGGCGTAGGCCAGGAATGCGCCCAACGCGAGGCGCGCTGCATGACGCGGCTTGCTGAGCTGATTAGTCATCGGAAACGGTGACAGTCACGTCGATGTTTCCGCGGGTGGCATTCGAGTATGGGCAGACGGCGTGGGCTGCGTCGGCGAGCTCCTGGGCTGCGTCGTGGTCCATGCCTGGAATGACGACTTCGAGTTCAACCGAGAGCTTGTAGCCTTCGCCTTCACGGTGCAGGCTGACGCGTCCTCCGACGCTGGAGTCCTCGACCTTGATCTTGCGGGCTCGGGCCACGGTGTTCAGTGCCGAATGGAAGCAGGCCGAGTATCCGGCGGCAAAGAGCTGTTCCGGGTTGGTGCCGATACCGCTGCCGCCCAATTCCTGAGGGGCGGTGAGGACCAGATCAAGGCGTCCGTCCGGAGTCTGGGCGCGGCCTTCGCGACCCTGGCCGGTGGACAGTGCTTCTGCGGTGTACAAGGTTTCCATTGTTCTGCCTTTCTGAGGGTGGACGTTCATTGGGGCCGTTGGGATCTAGCGGTCCGCTAGCGGGAGGGTCTGCATCGTTTCGGTGATGCGATGCAGTGAATTCACCAGCGCTTTGGCGCTTTCGATATCAGGCAGTCCCGTGCCGCAGGCGATCTGTTCTGGGATATGTGCCAGGTCATGGCGCAGCTCGGTTCCCTGCTGGGTGAGGACCGCCTTCACTACCCGGGTGTCGAATTCGCTGCGTTGCCGCTGGATGTAGTCTTTGCTTTCCAAGCGCCGCAGCAGCGGGGAGAGAGTCCCGGAATCAAGCTGGAGGATGTCGCCGATTTCCCGCACTGGCTTTGAGCCTTCATTCCACAGCACGACCAGCACCAGGTACTGGGTATAGGTCAGCTGCCAGGGTGCCAAAAGCTCCGCGTAGGCCCTGTTGGTTGCCCGGCTTGCCGAGTACAGGGAGAAGCACACCATCTCATCAACTATCGCCATGACATAATCATTGCACGCAATTCAATTGTGTACAACTTAAATTTGCAGTGATCTAGTTCACCGGTGATCGGGCCAGGGAGCCGAGCGGGGGAATACCGTTACCGTATAGGCCAATCGGGGCGGAAACCCTGCTTGGGTCTCCGCCCCGATTCGGCTTGCCGGTCAGGATTCTTCGGAAGAATCCTTCGCCGGCTTATTGATCATTTCTTCAATCGCACGCCGCTCCTTGCGCGTGGCGGGAATCTGTCCGGTCAACGGGTGGACCACCTGGGCGCCCGGCTTGCCGTTCGGAGCCGGTTCCGGCCGCGTCGATTCCTGCACCTTGGATGCATCGCTCTTGGACGCTGGATCGTTGGCGGTCGCGGTGATCTTGGCGCTGGCCGAATCCATGGCCACGGCCAGCTCTGCCGCGTCGGTGTCGCGCTGGGCCGAGTGCTTGCGGTTGGCCCGGCGCAGGGCGCGCTTTTCCTTGCGCGACTCGACCAGGCGGTAGAGCACCGGAACCAGGATCAGGGTCAGCAGGGTCGAAGAGACCAAGCCGCCAATCACCACAACAGCCAGCGGCTGGGAAATGAACCCGGACTGGCCGGTGAGCCCCAGGCCCATCGGGATCAACGCGAAGATCGTGGCCAGCGCCGTCATCAGGATCGGGCGCAAGCGCTGTCGGGCACCTTGCATGATCGCATCATCCAGGCTCATGGCCTCGCGCTCTGGCGTGGCCACACGATACTGGTTGATCAGGTCGATGAGCACAATCGCGTTGGTGACCACGATGCCCACCAGCATCAGCATGCCAATCAGCGATGGCAAGCCCAAGGGGATGCCCGAGATCAGCAGCAGTCCGATGGCGCCGGTGGCGGCGAAGGGAATGGAGACCAAAAGGACCAGCGGCTGGACCAGCGACTTGAAGGTCGCCACCATGATCACGTAGACAATGGCAATGGCAGCCAGCAGCGCCAGGTAGAGCTGGTTGAAGGACTCGGCCTGTTCGGTGGCGGCGCCACCGATTTCGGCGCTCGCGCCCTCTGGGAGGTCAACGGACTCCAGGGTCTTGGTGACCTCGGAGGAAACCTTGCCCAGCATGTTCTCTTCCGGTGTCAGCGTCACCGTTGCGATCCGTTCGCCATTAGAGGTCGTGACCTGCTGAACGACCTTGGCGCGGTCGACCTTGGCCAAGTCCTGCAGTTCCTGGACACCGGCAGCCGTTGGAATCTTCAGCTCGCGCAGCTTCTGCAAGCTATCGAGCTTCAGCCCCTCGCCGATCTGCACGGTCAGATCCGTGTAGTCCAGGCGCAGCGTGCCCGCCGGAACCGGGGAGACCTGGCCAGCCACCATCCCGGCCAGCTGGGTTTCGGTCAGCCCGGCCGCGGCGGCCTTGTCCGCATCGATATCGATGGAGACCTGTTCGCGTTCTGCCGAGAGGTTATCGGTGATCCCGGTGATGTGCGCAGTGTCCTTCAAGGACTCGCGCATCTTCTGCGTGGCATCGCGAAGGATCGCCTCATCAGGAGCCTTGATCTCGATGGTGACATCGCTGGAAGTCATGGCCGAGGAGTTCGAGCCGAAGGTGACGGCCATGTCCTTGGACAGATCCAGGCCCTGCACCTGCTCGCGCACCGAATTGGCCAGCTCTTCCTGATCCGCATCAGGATTGGTGATGGCGGTGAAGCTGGCGGTATCCGAGCCCGAGGCGAACATGGCCGCCATGCCGCTGGCGGTGCCCACCGTCATCTGCACGTCTTGGATACCGTCGATATCGCGCAGCTTCTCTTCGATCTTGCCCGCTTCGGCCACGGTGGTATCCAAGGCGGTGCCCGAAGGCATTTTCGCGGTCACGGTGATCGAGTTCTCGCCGGTGGAACCCAGCAGGTTGGTGTTGAGCAGCGGGGTCATTGCCACCGTGCCGGCAAGGATGAGCACTGAGGCGAGCAGGGTGATCACCGGATGCTTCTGGGTGGACTTGAGCACCGGCAGGTAGGTGCGCTGCATCCAGGACTTGTCCTCGGCAACGTGGACGGTTCGCGCTTTGTCGCTGCCCGGGCGGTGCGGCAGGAACCAGTAGGCGAGCACCGGAACGATGGTGAGCGAGACCAGCAGGGAAGCAAGCAGGGCAATGGTCATGGTCAGCGCGAACGGGCTGAACAGCTCGCCGGCCATGCCGCCCACCATGGCGATGGGCAGGAAGACCGCGACGGTGGTCAGGGTCGCGGCGGTAATAGCTCCGGCGACCTCCCGCACTGCCAGGAGGATGGATTGCGCCTTGGACTCGCCAAAGGCCAGATGCCGCTTGATGTTCTCGATGACCACGATCGAGTCATCGACCACGCGGCCAATGGAGATGGTCAAGGCCCCGAGGGTCAGCATGTTCAACGTGTAGCCGAAGACATTCATGCCGATGAAGGTGGCCATCAGGGAGAGCGGGATCGAGATGGCGGTGACCAGCGTGGAGCGCACCGAGAAGAGGAAGACCAGGATGATGATGACCGCGAAGCCCAAGCCGAGCGCGCCTTCGACCGCCAGGTGGCTGATCGAGTCCTCGATGAATGGCGCCTGGTCGAAGATCGTGGTCATGGTGGCCTTGTGGCCCAATTCGGACTCGAGGTCGGCAACCATGGCCGCCACGGCATGCGAGATGGCGACGGTATCGCCATCAGGTGTCTTGGTGACCGAGATGGACAGCGTTTCCTCGCCATTGGTGCGGGTGACGCTGGTGGCTTCATCGGCCTTGACCGAGACGTCGGCGACATCCTTGAGCAGCGCCGGGCCATTGTCGGTGACCAGCGGGATGTCCTTGATGGCGTCGAGGCTATCGGGGGTGGACCCGGCGATCACCGGGAGCTCAAGGCCGTCCGCATCCATGGTGCCCACCGGGATCGGAGAGCCGGCATTTTCGATGCCGTCCTTCAGATCATTCACGCTCAACCCGGCACGGGTCATCTCGTCGTTCTTCGGAATCACCGCAATGTGCTGGGAAGCACCGCCGGAGACCGAGGCTTCGCGCACGCCGTCGATCTTCTGCAGCTTTGGCAGTGCAATGCGCTCGACATCGTCATTGAGCGCCTCGAGGGACTCGTCCGAGGAAACGGCCAGCATCAGCACCGGAAGATCAGCGATCGAGCCGGCCAGGGCGGTGGGCTCGACATCGTCGGGCAGCTGCTGCTTCGCGTTGGAGATGGCGCGCTCAACCTGGGCGCGGGCGCGATCCATGTCGGTGCCGTATTCGAAGGTCAGCGCGATGCGCGTGAAGCCTGCCTGCGAGGTGGCGCTGGAGGATTCGAGGCCTTCCACCGCCTGCAGGGCGGTTTCCAGCGGGGCGGCGACCTGTTCGTCGATCACCTCCGGGCTGGCGCCGGCCTGCGTGGCCATGACCGAGATCTGCGGGAACTCCAGCGAAGGGATCAGTTCCTGTTTCAGTGATCCCATGGAAATCACGCCGAAGACGGCGGCGAAGATGGTCACCAGCGCGATGAGCGCCCGGTTCTTCAAGGACAGGATGGCCAAGCGATGCATGCGGGTGTAGTCCTAGCTAAGTCGCAGTACGGAAGTGGGCTTGATCTTAATTCTATGTGGTTGTTCAAGCGCAACTGTCCGTTCTGGAGGCATATCGGCAAAGATCATCCGAGAGGAGTATGAAGATGGCAAAACCCCCTGGGCGCGGTGGCGCTCAGGGGGTTTGAGGGACGCGGGGTGATGCGCCGCCCGGCGGCGATTATGCTCGGACGTTGCCTCCGGGCTCGGCTGCGAAGGCATCGATCGCTGCCAATTCCTCCGCGGAGAATTCCAGGTTGTCCACGGCTGCCAACGAGTCCTCCAGCTGCTTGACGCTTGAAGCGCCCACCAGTGCGGAGGTCACCGGGGTGCCGACCGATTGGTCGCGCAGCAACCAGGAGATCGCCATTTGCGCCAAGGACTGGCCGCGCTGCGCTGCAATAGCGTTCAGTCCACGGATGCGTTCCAGGATCGGTTCGGTAATCGAGGATTCCGAGAGGAAGCGGCCCTTGGTTGCCCGGGAGTTTTCCGGGATTCCGTTCAGGTACCGGTTGGTGAGCAGGCCCTGGGCCAGTGGGGAGAACGCAATCGATCCGGCGCCCGCTTGTTCCAGAGCCTGGAAGAGATTTGGCTCGCCAGCTTCGGTCCACCGGTTGAACATGGAATAGCTGGGCTGGTGGATCAGCAGCGGCGTACCCAGTTCCTTGAGGATCCGGGCAGCTTCAAGTGTCTGCCCGGGCGAGTAGGAAGAAATGCCGGCGTACAGGGCTCGTCCGGAGCGCACCGCTTGGTCCAGCGCGCCCATGGTCTCTTCCAGCGGGGTGTCCGGGTCCGGGCGGTGGCTGTAGAAGATGTCCACGTAGTCCAGGCCCATGCGCTCCAGCGACTGGTCAAGGCTGGAGAGCAGGTATTTGCGCGAACCGCCATCGCCGTACGGGCCAGGCCACATACGGTGTCCGGCCTTGGAAGAGATGACCAGTTCATCGCGGTACGGCTTGAAGTCCTGGGCAAGGTGCCGGCCGAAGTTGGTTTCCGCGGTGCCATCAGGAGGACCGTAGTTGTTGGCCAGATCGAAATGCGTGACGCCGAGGTCGAAGGCGCGGCGCAGGATGGCGTTCTGTTCGTCGAAGCGCTTGTCATCGCCGAAGTTATGCCACAGTCCTAGTGAGATGACCGGGAGCTTGAGGCCGCTTCGTCCAACGCGGCGGTATGGCATGGATTCGTAGCGGTTCGCAGCTGCGGAGTAAGTCATGGATACCTTTCAGCAATGTGTCCGGCGCGGTCTGTGCCGGACAGCATTTTTGAGGATACCGGTAAAAGTGATCTGGGACTCTTTTATTGTGAAGTGAGTCGCTGGCATTCCAAGAAATCATTTCCGGCGTGCCGGTGCGCTGCTCCGCCTGGGCGATTAACGGCCAAGAGCCGCCCGCCATTCGGCGAGCGGCTCTTGGCCGTGGGGGACTAGGCCAGTCCCAGGGTCTTATCGGTTGCTGCCTTGACCTCTGCGTAGAGCGCCGGGTTCTCGTTCAGCTTCTGGCCGTAGGAAGGAATCATGTCCTTCAGCTTCGACTCCCAGCCTGCGAACTGCTGGGGGAAGCAGCGCGAGAGCAGGCCAACCATGATCGGGGTGGCGGTCGAAGCGCCTGGCGAAGCGCCGAGCAGGCCGGAGATGGAGCCGTCCGAAGAAGTGATGACCTCGGTGCCGAACTGGAGCACACCGCCCTTCTTGGCGTCCTTCTTGATGACCTGCACGCGCTGGCCAGCGGTGATCAGCTCCCACTGGGAGCCATCGGCACCTGGGAAGTATTCGGTCAGTGCCTCGTCCTTCTTGGCGCGGGACTTGAGCACTTCCTTGATCAGGTAGGTGGTCAAGTCCAAGTTGTCCTTGCCCACTGCGAGCATCGGGATCAGGTTATGCGGACGCAACGAGAGTGGCAGGTCCAGCTGGCCGGTGGACTTCAGGAAGTTCATCGAGAAGCCAGCGTAGGGGCCGAACATCAGCGAACGCTTGCCGTCAACAAAGCGGGTATCCAGGTGTGGAACCGACATTGGAGGAGCGCCGACCGAAGCCTGGCCGTACACCTTGGCGTTGTGCTGGTTGACGACAGTTTCATCGGTGCAGCGCAGGAACTGCCCGGAGACCGGGAAGCCGCCGAAGCCCTTGATTTCCTCGATGCCAGACTTCTGCAGAAGTGGCAGCGCGCCGCCACCGGCGCCAACGAAGACGAACTTTGCCTTGACGTTCTTGACCGAGCCGGAAGCCTTGTCCTTGACGGTCAGTTCCCAGCCGGCGCCGGAGCGCTTGAGGTTCTGAACCTTGTGGCCGTAGTTCACGGATGCGCCAGCGGCGCCAAGGGAGTTGGTCAGATCCGCGGTGAGGCGGCCGAAGTCGACGTCGGTGCCGGAGGTGACGCGCGAAGCGGCGACCTTCTGGGATGCGTCGCGACCCTGGGCCACCAGTGGAGTCCACTCGTTGATGGTGTCCAGGTCGTTGGTGATTTCCAGTTCCTCGAACAGCGTATTGGGCTTGAGTGCCTCGTAGCGGGTCTGCAGGTACTTGGAGTGCTCATCGCCGATGACGAACGACATGTGGGGCAGCGGGTTGATGAAGCTGTTGTCAGCAACGCGCTTGTTGTCCACTGCCCAGGAGTAGAACTGGCGGGACATCTGGAACTGCTCATTGATCCCAATGGCCTTGGCCGGATCAACCGAACCGTCAGCAGCAGCAGCGGTGTAGTTCAACTCGCACAGGGCCGAGTGGCCGGTACCTGCGTTGTTCCAAGGGGAGGAGGATTCCAGCCCTGCCTTGTCCAGGTTCTCAAATAGACCAATAGACCAGGTTGGTTCTAGCTGGTTGATCATAGTGCCCAGGGTGGCACTCATGATGCCGGCACCGATTAGTACTACGTCAAAAGATTCGGTTGACGTTTCAGAAGGCACAAGGAACTCCATCGACAGTGATACTTTGCTCTATCCCAGAGTAGACCTAACCACCCTCGGGTTAGAAATCCTCAACTCGGTTAAGGGTCATTAACTTGAGATGGATGGCGAATTCGTCATCTGGACATCGGCGAAGCATTCATTGAGCATTGGAGATGGCGGATAGAAGGTGACATTTCCGTTAAATGCCAGTGCAGAGATCGGAAAGACCAGTGGCAACAGGGGCAAGTCCTCATCCAGGGTTTTCAGGATGCTCGCGTAGGCCGCCGTGCGTTCTTCACCCGATGGGATCGAACGGGCCAGCATGATTTGTGAGTCAAGTAACGCGGACTTGTAGCCGAACTCATTGCCTTTATTCGCCAGGATGCCCGAAAGGAAGTCATCGGCTGATCGATAGCCGCCGGAGAAGCCCAGCAGGTGCAGGCCGTTGAACTTGCTGGATTGGACGGTCTTGACGTAGCCGTCGGTCCAGGCGATGGGCCGCGGCTTGATCCGGATGCCCACCGTGGCGAGGTCCTCCGCAATTTGCGCAAAGGTCCGTTCCGGCAACGGCAAGTAGTTGCGGGAGACGCGCAATGGGTAGGCGAACTCGATTTCCTCGCCCTTGTAGCCGATCTTGTCCAGCAATTCCCTGGCCTTTGCCGGATCATGGGTGGCGGTGTCTTCGGGGGTCGGAATGCTCAAGGCCGGCGGCAGGATCGTTGCCGCGTATTTGGATCCCTGGATGAACAGCTTGTCGGCCAGCGCGCTGCGGTTGATCCCGTGGGCGATGGCTTGGCGGAACTCTGGCTGGGCAAGCCATTGATTGCGCTGGTCCATGCCGAGATAGAGCACGGAGAAAGGATCACGCTGCACCACGACCTTGGCATTGCGCACCAAGGTGCGCATGGTGTCGACGGACACCATGTCAAAGCCGTCGATTTCATCGGCCAGCAGCGCGCCCTCCCTGTTATAGGGGGAAGGGATCGAGGAAATCAGAACCACTTCAGGGTATTGCTTGTTGTCGGTGAGGCGCTGCTGGTCCCAGTAGTCGGCGAAGATCTCCAGCCGGACAACATCGTTGTCCAGGGATACGAACCGGTACGGTCCAGTGCCCATGGGCTTGGCAGCCAGTGATTCCGCCGGATTCTCCTTTGGCCCGCCGGTCAGTGCGCTCGGCGCGGCAATGGCCATTCCCGGAAGTGTCAGGGCTTCAATGAGCCCCGGCAGCCGGCGACGCAGATCCAGCGTGACGACATAGGTATCCGTTGCCGTGATGGACTTGAAATGGCTGGCGGAGCCGCCTTCGGACGTCCCCTCGAAGAGATCGGTGGTGAACTGCTTCTGCAGATCCGCCAGCTGCTGGAGGCGCTGTTGCTCGCTGGCGAGCTCTTCGGGCGTTGCATTCTCCTTCTCCTTGGCCGGCAGCTCGAGATCCTTGGCCTTGGGCAGGGAGGGCATGTTGCTGTAGTAGTGGAAAACATCGAAGAAGCCTTGCGCCGACTGCTCGCTGAGGGCCTTGGTCATTGACTCCCAGCGCTTGAAGTTCGCGACGACTGCCTGGGCGTTGAGCTCGGTGCCATCGTGGAACTTGACGCCTTGGCGCAGCGTGAAGGTGTAGCTCAGGCCGTCATTGCTTTCGGTCCACGAATCGGCCAACCCGGCTACCGCGCCACCGGTATCCGGATCAATGTCGATCAGCGTCTCGTAGACCTGGCGGGTCACGCGGAAGGATTCATTGTCCGCGACGATGGCTGGATCCAATTTGATGGGGGGAGCGGAGGCTGCCAGTCGCAAGGTACGCGGGGCGGGCTTGGCCGATGCAGAAGCCGGAACGGCAGATGAAGCCTGTGATTCAGGGTTGGCGGTGCAGGCGGCCAAGGCCAGCGCGGTTGTCGCTAAAGTACCGGTCAGCACTGCGCGTCGAGATACGAAACTTAGTGGCAAATCGGGCACTGGGATGGCTCATCTTCCTTATAGCAAGCAGTTTTCAGTTCCGCGCACCACGGGAATCGATGATGGCGCAACGGTATTTATCAAAGATAGCGCACCAAAGTGCTGGCCTCGGGGGCTGAAACTCCCGGTGCCAGCACTTGTCACCGAATCGTTAGCTGCGGTGCACGAGATTCTCACCAGCTTCACCGGCTGCCCAAGCAGCGACCTGGCGCTGCAGCAACTTGACCATGCGTGGGAAGAAGGCAGCAGTATTGCCGCCGTTGTGCGGAATGATCAGTGCATTCGGGCATTTCCACAACGGGTGGTCTTGCGGTAGCGGTTCGGGGTCGAAGACATCCGAGGCGACATTCAGGCGTCCGGAAGCGACTTCGGCCACAAGTGCTTCGGTGTCCACCACGGGGCCGCGTGCGACGTTGACCACGGTAGCGCCATCGGGGAGCCGGGCCAGCAGCGAGGCATCAACTAGCTGATGGGTGGAATCGTTGAGCGGAACGATGAGTATCAATACGTCGATCCCTGGTGCATGGGCAGCCAGATCGCCGGTTGCGTAGACAGGCCCATGGTCATCGGTGCGCGCCGCGGACCCAAAGCGCAGAAGGTTGACCTCGAAGGGTTCCAGCCTCTTGCGGATCTCATCACCGATGCCGCCAACGCCCACCAGCCCCACGGTCCGGTCGGCCAAACCGGGCCACGGGTGCGGATTCCAGCGGCCGTCCTGCTGATCGCGGACCGCTTGGGGGAAACCGCGCAGCGAGGCGATGGCCAGGCCGATGGCCATCTCCGCGGTGGACGCGGCGTGGACGCCGGCAGCGGTATTGATATTGGCACGATCTCCGATGAGTTCCACCATGCCGTCGTAGCCAGTGGTCTGAGTCTGGACCACCTTCAGATTCTCCGCCGTGCCGATGGAGCGCAGGGTGTCGGCCGTCGCCATATAGGGCATCACCGCGATCTCGATGTCTTCTAGCGGTACCTGGGGCTCATTCTCCAAGTCCCACAGCACAGGTTTGAGGTTCTCGGGAAAAGCTCCGATTGCGTCAATAAGGTCTTGGCTGGGAAATGAGATGGTTCGTTGGGTGCTCATGGATTTACTCTACAAATGCCGTCAATAGTGGAGAAGTAACTCCTAGTCATATCCTGTAATGAAGGTCACCGCGGATCCGGGGCTATCGAATTTGCGCTGGGGGATAAAGCTGGTAGAGTTTTATCTCGTTGCGAAAGCGCGGAGCTCGAAAAAGCTTCTAGAACATCGCAGCGGGCGCCTCTAGCTCAATTGGCAGAGCAAATGACTCTTAATCATTAGGTTCCGGGTTCAAGTCCCGGGGGGCGCACCAACATGTTGATCGATACCATCGAAATGCGTGTTCACAAAAATGAATATGCGCCTCTAGCTCAATTGGCAGAGCAAATGACTCTTAATCATTAGGTTCCGGGTTCAAGTCCCGGGGGGCGCACCAAAATCAAGGTTCGAATTGCCGCCATTTCTGGTAGCGATTCGGACCTTGCTTCATTTCTGCCCGTAGCCATTTCCGGCATCGCGGGGCCATGGCGGCAGCCGCCGGGGGAATCCGCCTCCACCGCTCATTGCGACGTCCCAATTGGCAGGATTCGAGGTGCACAGCCCAGGGCAATCCCCTTTAGGTTCGCAGGCCCAGGGCCGAGTTGAATAACATTTTATGTGTCGCGGATTACTCAACGCTGCAATAGAAGGCCCCAAGTGCCGTCCGACCTGTGGTTTTTCGGTTTTCTCGGCGAATGGTGGCGATTTTTGATTTGAACCTGTTTCTGCTTATGATTATCTACGTTGCAACGATGGTTAGTGAAAACGAACTAGTCAGAGCGATATGCGCCTCTAGCTCAATTGGCAGAGCAAATGACTCTTAATCATTAGGTTCCGGGTTCAAGTCCCGGGGGGCGCACAGTTGATCCGATCTGAAGGCTTCAGGTCGGATTTTTTGCATACCGCGATGAGAAGAGGTTCACCGATGAGTACTTCCGAAGCAACCGCACGCCTGTCCACCGGCGACCGGGCACCTGAATTCAACTTGAGCGACGCCGCCGGCAATTCCGTAGCGCTGGCCGATTATCGCGGGCAGAAGGTCATTGTCTATTTCTACCCCGCCGCCGCAACTCCAGGGTGCACCAAGCAGGCCTGCGATTTCCGCGACTCGCTGGCATCGCTGCAGGCCTCGGGCTACCAGGTACTGGGGGTTTCCCCGGACAAGGTCTCGAAGCTGGAAAAGTTCGTGGCCAATGAAGAGCTGAACTTCCCGCTGCTTTCGGATGAGGATCATGCCGTGGCTGAAGCCTATGGCGCATGGGGCGAGAAGAAGAACTATGGCCGCGTGTACGAGGGGCTGATCCGGTCAACGATCGTTGTTGACGAGGAGGGCATGGTGAGCCTGGCGCAGTACAACGTCCGGGCCACCGGGCACGTGGCGAAGTTGCGCCGTGACTTGGGCCTTGATCCGAAATAGGCAAGGGCGAGGCTCGATTTCATCTCGGGCTGAACTTCCGCTACACTAAATGAGGTCGCCTTCGAGATCCATGGTTCTCGGTGTAGCGCGAGCGAGTATGGCGGAATTGGTAGACGCGCTGGATTTAGGTTCCAGTGTCTTCGGACGTGAGAGTTCAAGTCTCTCTACTCGCACCAGAGAAAACCCTGCGGTCCCAGTTGCTGGATCGCAGGGTTTTTGCATGCCTCGCGGCTTGTCCGCGGGCGTAGTATCGAAATACGCAGTCAGTCAGCGGCGGCGACCGCTGCTCCACGTCGCGGCAAGGGAGAAACGTCATGGCCGAAGAGCGTTTGCCTACCACCTACGGGCTGGCGGAATCTGACCCGCAGCAGATCCTGATTGATCGCCGGAACATCAGCGCCTCGGATCTCGAGCAGATCGAACGGATCATGGCTGAAATGGGGCGCATGAGGCAAATCGAGCGCAAGATCATGCGCAGTTCGCAACGTTTCATGAAACTCAATGAGACGGATATGCGCGCGTTGCGGCAGATGATTGCCGCAAAGAACACGGGCAAGGTGCTGACCCCGTCGGACCTGCGCGAGTACCTGGGGATATCCAGTGCCTCGGTGACCAAGATGGTCGACCGGCTTGAAGCCAACGGCCATGTCAGGCGAAGCCAGCATCCCACCGACCGGCGTTCGCAATGCATCGAAGTCACCGAGCAGACGCACCTGGCCGCGCGCGAGCAAGTGGGACGGCACCATGCCCAACGATTCCAAGTCGCCCGCTCCATGACCGCTGAGGAGCGCGAGATCGTGATCCGCTTTCTCTCGGCGACCTCTGATGCACTGGAGGTGAGCCTGGAGCAGGCCGCGGAGCAGGGGCAGTAGCAGGCCTTTGGCCTACACCTGCTGGTTATCGTGTTCGGCGGCCGTCACGATATTCTTGATGGTGGCCGGGAAGATGATCCCGTGGAAGGGATACACGGCCCACCAGTAGCATCGTCCCCACAGTCCGCGTGGGAAATACACGGCGCGTTGGACCAGCTCGGTCTCCCCGTTCTCTTGGGGGCTCAGCCGATACTCCAGCCACGCCTGGCCAGGCACGCGCATTTCAGCCCGCAATCGCAGCAGCCGGTCCTGCTGGAGGGCTTCCACGCGCCACCAGTCCAGCACATCGCCCAGGGCCAAGGTGCTCTTGGAGCGCCGCGTGCGGCGTGAGCCCACGCCTCCGGCGAGCTTGTCCAGCAGCCCGCGCAACTTCCACAGCGTGGGAAAGGCGAAATAGGGGGAGTCCCCGCCGAGTCGCTGTACCACCTGGAACAACTCCGGCGCGCTGGCCGTCGTGGTGGCCCGGCGGACGTCGCTGTAGCTCTTGCGCCCGGCCCATTGCGGGTCGGACGGCAAGGGCTCGGCTGGTGACGACAGCGGATGGGCCGTGGCCCACGTGGTCTCCACCGCGTCCGCCTCGATTTTCTCCAGCGCCAGCTCCACCGCCCTGGGGTAGTCGCACAAGCCTTCCGCCGGCGGGGGAATCAGCGTGTCGATCTCGCGGGAGCCCATGACGCAGTCGTGCTGCAGGGATTGCACCAGAGCCGAGGCCAGGGTGCGCGGCAGCGGGGTGACCAGGTTCACCCAGTGCGAGGCCAGCCGCGGCGTCAGCAGGGGCAGGGCCCACACCGAGGGTTCGCGCAGGCCTGCGCAGCGGGCGTAGATCTTCATCAGTTGCGCATAGCTGTAGGCCTTCGGGCCGCCGATATCGTAGACGCCCTGCACCGGCTCCTTCAGCTGCGCGGCGCAGACCAGGTAGTGCAGCGCGTCGCGCACGGCGATGGGCTGGACCTGATTGGTGACCCAGCGCGGAGCCGGCATCACCGGCAGCACGTCGCTCAAATGCCGGATCATCTCGAAGCTGGCGGATCCCGACCCGATCACCAGTCCTGCTTGGAGCACCAGGGTGTCCACCGACGAGGCCAGGATCTTCCCCACGGCCACGCGCGATGCCAGATGCTCGCTCAGCTGCCCTTGCGGGTGCAGACCCGAGAGGTACACCACCTGCTCCACGCCCTGCTGCTTCGCGGCCCGGGCCATGATGGCGGCGCAGCTCTTTTCCTGCTCGGCAAAATTGCGCGTGCCGGACATGGAATGAACCAGGTAGTAGACCAGCGCGACGCCGCGGCACAACCGGTTGACCGCCTCGGCGTCTTCCAGATCGCCTTCGATGATCTCGACCTCGTCGTGCCACGGAATGTCGCGAAGGCGCTGTGCGTCCCGGGTGAAGACCCGCACCTGATGCCCGTTGCGCAGGAGTCGGGGGACCAGCCGCCCGCCGATGTATCCGGTGGCTCCGGTGACGGCGATCAGGCTCATGGAATTCTCCCGCCGGTACGGGCCGCGGTTCTGCGCCGCCACGCAATCAGCAGCGAGCCGAGCAACGCGGCCAGCGCGCAGCCCAGCGAGGCATAGCCAACGATCTCCGAGGGGTTGCTCCCGGCCAGCCGGCTCACGCCGATCCAGGCCAGGCCCCAGCTGATGGCCAAGGCGGCGAAGGCATTGCCGGCGTAGTAGCTGATGGCCAGGGCCACCAGCGCGGCAATCACCAGCAGCGCTACGGCCGCCGCGGGGGCCCACCGAGCACCTTCGCCGACACCCAGCGAGAGCAGCCAGGCGGCCACGTTCGCGATGCTGGCCACGCAGACCCACCCGAGGTAGAGCCCGAAGGTCAGCCAGATCACCCAGTACTCGGTGCGTGAGCCCGGGGTTCCGGAGGCCATGAGGCGGATCATCCAGGCAAGGACGGCGACGAGCGCGAAAATGACGATCACGCTGAAGCCGAGCCAACCCAGCTGGACCACGGAAATCCAGGCGGCGTTGAGCAGGGCCGAGATCATCGCCGGAACCCTGAGTTTCGCGCCCCAGCCGGAGCGCCGTCCCGGGGCGGTGAGCTGGTAGACGCCATAGACGGCAAGCCCGGTGTAGACCACGCTCCAGATGGAGAAGGCGGGCCCAGCCGGGGCCAGCAGGGTCGCATCGGCGCTCAGGTAGCCGCCGGCAACTTGCTGGACCGGGGTTCCGCCGAAGGCGCCGCTGCCGATGAAGGATACGGCGATGGCAATGAGCAAGGACAGGGCGGTGAGCAACGGGGTGGTCCATAGCGGATCGCCGATGCGCTGGGCGCCGGGCGATAGTGCGGGGTCAGGCGATCGATTCACGGGGTCCTCCACAGGTTCTTCAAAGATTTCCAAATCCGGGTCGACAAAACGAGATAGTTAAACCATGATGTATCTAGATAAGCTAAATATCAACCTTTCGAGATAAGTGATCATGCGCCACACACCACCGCTTCGAACCTCGGATTTGTTCCGGGTGCTCCTGGGCCTGCAGCGTGCCTATGCACAGAGTGAAGTGCGTTTTCGTTCCAGCCTCAACCTGAACGATACAGATCTGCGGGCCGTCAACCTCCTGCGCTCCCGGCAAACGCCCAGCCCCGGCGAACTCGCCCGGGAACTGGGGCTTTCCTCGGCCGGGATCACCTCGGTGCTCGATCGCCTCGAGGCCCGGCAGATGGTCCAGCGCGAGCACCACGGATCGGATCGACGCCGGACACTGGTGCGCCCGGGCCGCGCATTCCCCGGGAATGCCGGCGCCTCGATGGTGCTCCTGCGCGGCCTGCACCGGTTCTACTCCCAGCTCGATGAGCCGACCCGCCTCGCGCTGGGCCAGCTGCTCGCGCAGATCCATCGGGAGCTGGACGCCACCGGCGCGACGGCGCCCGCAGCCCCCACATCCACCCTCACCACGCCCCCGGAGCAGTGACCAATGACCACGCACACACGAAGCCATCGCGGCCAACGAGCCGACACCCAGCCGAACAGCGCCGAGGCCCGGCTCATCGACGACCCCACCCGCGCGGCCATCAGCCGGCGCCTGGCACAGATCGGGGCGCAGGCGCAAGCGCGGGCAGCCGCCTACTCGCGGACCGCCGCCGAGCTCTGGGCGGAAATCTCCGGCGGCCTGGCCACCGGAAAGATGATGCGCCCGGCCCTGGTCATGCTCGGCTACCGCGCTTTCGGCGGCCGCAACGAAACGCGGGCCATTGACCTGGGGTGCGCCTTCGAGCTGCTGCACACCGCCCTGCTGATCCACGACGACGTGGTGGACAGGGACTTCGTGCGCCGCTCCGAACCGACCATCTCGGCCCGCTACCGGGATCGGGCGACGGCGGCCGGGCGGAGCCTGGCCGAGGCCGAGCATGCCGGGAACTCGGTGGCGATCATCGCCGGGGACCTGCTGATCAATGAGGCCATCAAGCACGCCATCAGGGCCGCCGCGGGAACCGACGCGGAAGCCGCGGTGGAGCAGGCCTTCTTCCAGGGCATCGAGCAGGCAGGGGCCGGCGAACTCGAGGACCTGCTCTTCTCCCTGGGCGCCACGCCGGCGACCACCAGCGAAGTGCTGCGCATGGAGCAGTTGAAGACCGCGGCCTACTCCTTCCAGCTGCCGCTGCAGGCCGGGGCGCTGCTGGCCGGGGCTTCCAGCTCGCAGGCCGATGACCTGGGCACCGTGGGGTGCCAGCTCGGCGTGGCCTACCAGGTCATCGACGATGTGCTGGGCACCTTCGGGGATCCGATGCGCACCGGGAAGTCGGTGGAATCGGACCTGCGTGAATTCAAGAGCACCATCTTGCTGGCGCTGGCCGCCGAGCAGCCCGAGTTCGCGGCGCTGTTGGCCGAGTTCCGGTCCGGCCGCATTCCAGCCCAGCAAATCCGCGAGGAATTGACGGCCCAGGGGGCCGAGCGCTTCGCCCGGCAGCTGGCCGAGCAATTGTGCGCGCGGGCCACCGGCTCGGTGGCCTTCCTCGATCTGCCCGATGAGGCCCAGGCGCTCCTTCGCACCTGCAGCCACCTGATTCTGAATCGAAGCCGATGAACCTGATCAAGCCCCGGGGCATCGCCCCGCAAGCCCCGGCATTGCAGCGGTACTCGCTGACCGCCCAGCGCAGCGCCAAGGTGCTGCTCGAGCAGTACTCCACCTCCTTCTCGCTGGCCTGCCGGCTGTTGGATGCCGCCAGCGCCACGCATATCGCCAACATCTACGCCCTGGTGCGGCTCGCCGATGAAATCGTGGACGGGGTGGCGCAGCAGGCCGGCCTGGACGCCGGGGACATCGCGGCCTGCCTCGATGACCTGGAAGCCGAAACCCGGCGCGCGATGCAGCGCGGCTACAGCACCAACATGGTGGTGCATGCCTTCGCGCTCTCCGCCCGGGCCACCGGCATCGGCACCGAGCTGACCACCCCCTTCTTCTGCTCCATGCGGGCGGACCTGACGACATCAACCCACGACGCGCACAGCCTGGAGCACTACATCTACGGGTCGGCCGAAGTCATCGGGCTGATGTGCCTGCAGGTCTTCCGCGCCATCGACTCGGCCCCCGAGCTGCGCCCGGAGCAGGTGGAACAGGCCCAGCGCTCGGCCCGCAGCCTCGGAGCGGCTTTCCAGAAGGTCAACTTCCTGCGCGATCTGGCCCAGGACAGCCTGGATCTGGGCCGCGCCTACTTCCCGGGCATCGATGCGCGGGACTTCGGCGAGGCGGACAAGGCCCTGCTGGTCCAGCAGATCGACGCCGACCTGGCCACCGCGCGTTCCGGGCTGGAACTGCTGGCTCCGCCGGCAGCCCGTGCCGTCCGCCTGGCCCATGACCTCTTCCGGGAGCTGAACCGCCAACTGGCCGCGGCCCCCGCGCAGGAGCTGCTGCGCACCCGCATCTCGGTCTCCACCGGCCGCAAGGCGCTGATCGCCGCCCGGGTGCTCGTGCCCTGGACAGGACCCAGGGAAGCCAAGACGCAGGCAGGGGGCGGCAAATGAGCGGCGCACCGCAGGACGTCGTGGTCATCGGCGCCGGATTCTCCGGACTGGCCAGCGCAGGGCTGCTCGCCGCCCGGGGATGCAAGGTCACGTTGCTGGAGCAGCACAACCATGTCGGGGGCCGCTCGGGACGCCTCGAGCGCGGCGGCTTCCGATTCGACACCGGCCCGTCGTGGTACCTCATGCCGGAGGTCTTCGAGCACTGGTTCTCCCTGATGGGAACCAGCGCCAGCGAGCAACTGGATCTGCGCCCCTTGCCCATCGGCTACCGCACCTTTTTCCAGGGGCGGCAGGCACCGGTGGACGTGGGCACCGGCACCACGGTCCGCGAGCTGTTCGAGACCCTGGAACCCGGCAGCGCGCCGGCCCTGGACGAGTACCTGCGCACCGCGCGCGAAGGCTATGAACTGGCCCTCCAGCACTTCTTGTACGACGATTTCAGCTCGCCGGGATCACTGCTCAAGCCCGCGATCCTGCGCCGGCTCCCGCAGCTGGCGCCGCTGCTGGGATCGAGCTTGGAGAAGTACCTCGCGCGGCGCTTCCAGAGCACGGAACTGCGCCAGATCCTGGGCTATCCGGCCGTGTTCCTCGGGTCCAGCCCGGAGCGCACCCCGGCGCTGTACCAGCTGATGAGCCACCTGGATTTGGCCGACGGCGTCAAGTACCCGATGGGCGGGTTCGCCGCGCTGGCGGATGCCATGGCCGATCTGGCGGCGCAGCACGGGGCGGACATCAGATTGGGCGCCACGGCCACCGCCATCGAGACCAGCTCCCGGGGCCAGGCCGCGGTCACCGCGGTGGAATGGATCGATGCGCACGGCCAACGCCATCGGACCCCGGCCCAGCATGTCATCGCCGCGGCGGATGCGCAGCATCTTGATCGCCGGCTGCTCCCCGAACGCCTGCGAACCCATACGGCGCGCAGCTTCGCGCGCCGGGACCCGGGGCCCAGCGCGGTCCTGGTGTGCCTGGGCGTCACCGGGGAACTGCCGGAATTGCGGCACCACAACCTGCTGTTCACCGGTGATTGGGCCGATAATTTCGCGCGCATCCGCCAGGGGCGCGCCCTGCAGGGGGAAACCAGCATCTACGTGTGCAAGCCCAGCGCCACGGATCCCGGCGTCGCGCCGGAGGGCTGCGAGAACCTGTTCATCCTCGTCCCCGCCCCGGCCGCCCCTGAATGGGGCCATGGCGGTGCCGACGGCAGCGGGGAGAGCATGGTGGAGCAGGTGGCCGACGCGGCCATCGACCAGCTCGCCGCCTGGGCCGGGATCCCGGACCTGCGCGAGCGCATCGTGGTGCGCCAGAGCATCGGGCCCGCCGATTTCGAACAGCAGTACGGGGCCTACCGCGGCGGGGCCCTCGGGCTGGCCCACACGCTGGGCCAAAGCGCCATGCTGCGCCCGGGCAATCGCAGCACCAAGGTCTCGGGACTGCACTATGCCGGCAGCACCGTGCGCCCGGGCATCGGCGTGCCCATGTGCTTGATCAGCGGGGAGCTGGCGGCCAAGGCGGTGCTGGGCCTGGCCGGCCCGGGCCCGCTGGGCGAGCAGCCGCTGGCCGGCTCTGAAGGGAAGGCGGGGGCATGATCTACCTGGGCATCCTGCTTTTCCTACTGGCCTGCATGGCATTGCTCGATGCCCGGTTCACGCTCTTCGTCTTCGCTGCGCCGCTGCGGGCGCTGCTGTGCTTGGCCGCGGGCACCGGGTTCTTCGTGCTCTGGGATGTGATGGCCATCGAACGCGGGATTTTCGTGCACAAGGAATCCGGGCTGATGACCGGGATCATGGTGGGCGAGCAATTCCCACTGGAAGAGGTGTTCTTCCTGGTTTTCCTCTGCTATTGCTCGATGATCGCCGTGGCCGGCACGCACCGGCTCGGCGCCCGAAGTCCGCGCCCCGGCCGCGGCGGCCGCACCGATCCCAAGGAGCCGGGCAATGTTTCTTGAAATGAGCCTGTGGTTCCTCGCCGCGGCCAGCCTCGTGTTCCTGGCGGGCCTGCTGGCCAGCCGACGGCGGCTGCGCACCGTGGCGCGGCCCATGCTGCTGGCCATGGGCCTGATGCTGCTGCTCACCGCTCTCTTCGACAACCTGATGATTGCCGCGGGCCTGTTCGACTATGGAAGCCACGCGCTGTCCGGGGTCCGGGTGGGCTTGGCGCCGATCGAGGATTTCTTCTACGCCGCCTGCGCGGTGCTCCTGGTTCCGGGGCTCTGGTGGCTCACCGAGCCGCTGGAGCGCCGCCGCGCAGCCAGCCAGCGTTCTGCCAAGCCAACCGGAAGGACCCCGCAACCATGATTCGCGCCATTCTGGCCACCTCCCGGCCGGTGTCGTGGGTGAATACCGCCTATCCCTTCACCGCCGCCTATCTTCTGGCCGGCGGCGGGCTCGATGCGATGCTCATCGTGGGCAGCCTCTTTTTCTTGTTCCCCTACAACCTGGTGATGTACGGGGTCAATGACGTCTTCGACTACGAGTCCGATTTGCGCAACCCGCGCAAGGGCGGCATCGAAGGCGCGCTGCTGGCCCGGCAGAGCCATCGCATGATCCTGCTGGCCTGCCTGGTGCTGGCCGCACCGTTCCTGGCCGTGCTGGTGCTGGCCGGCGACCTGGCAGCCAATGCGGTGCTGGCGGGCTCGATGGCCGCCGTGCTGGCCTACAGCCTCCCGGTCCTGCGGTTCAAGGAGCGGGCCGTGCTGGATTCGCTGACCAGCGCCGTGCACTTTGTCTCCCCGGCGGTCTACGGGTGGATCCTGGCCGGTGCTCCCGTGCACCGGACCCAGTGGATGGTTTTCGGCGCGTTCCTGCTGTGGGGCGTGGCCAGCCATGCCTTGGGCGCGGTGCAGGACATCATCCCTGATCGCTCAGCGAAGCTCGGGTCCATCGCGGCATCCCTGGGTGCGCGCCCCACGGTGTTCCTGGTGCTTGGCGCCTATGTGCTGGCCGGAGCCATGATCTTTTTCGGCGTGTCTGGCCTGCCGCGGCTGGCTGGCCTGCTGGCCGTGCCCTATGTGCTCAATGTGCTCCCGCATGTGGGCGTGGACGATGCCTCGTCGGGTACGGTTAACCGGGCGTGGAAGAGATTCTTGTGGATTAACTACCTGTGCGGATTCCTGCTGACCATGCTGCTCATATCCACCGCCGTGTTCACGGGCTAACCACGATCAAGAAGTAGAGGCAAAGAATGGATGTCATCTTGCTTTCCGCCGATGGCCAGCCCATCGGCACGCAGTCCAAGCAGACGGTGCATAGCACGAATACCCCCTTGCACCAGGCTTTCTCCTGCCATGTGATCAACGATGCCGGGCAGGTGCTGGCCACCCGCCGGGCGCTGGGAAAGCTGACCTGGCCGGGAGTATGGACCAATTCCTTTTGCGGGCATCCGCAGCCGGGGGAGGACCTGGAGCGTGCCCTGGCGCGCCACGCGCAGGGGGAGCTGGGCCTGGAGGTCCGGGAGGTGCGGATGGCGCTTCCGGACTTCCGCTACCGGGCCGTGGATGCCTCGGGCATCGTGGAGAACGAAATCTGCCCGGTCTTCACGGCGATCGCGGCAGGGGAGATCGCCGCGAATCCGGAGGAAGTCATGGATTACTGCTGGGTGGAGCCCGGGGCCCTGGCCCAATCAGCGCGGGCAACACCCTGGGCTTTCAGCCCGTGGCTGGTCATGCAGGCCAATGACATGGAGCTCTACCGCAGTTGAGGCTAGCGCTGTGGCAATGGCCACCGGCCGATGCCCTGGGGCATCCACCGGTGGCCATTGCCAGCTGGGATCTCAGGCCAGCGGCTATACGAAATTCTCGGTGCCCTCGATGGTGTTCATGAAGTGGTCCATGAAATCCGCGAAATCCCGGGCATCGGATTCCTGGTCGATCTGCGCGCCGACGGTCACGGCATCATCGATGTGGTAATCGATGCTCGGCCTGTCCGGGATGTTGAAGCGGAAGACCCGGCCGGTGGAGGTGGCTACCTCATAGCCGCCATCGCTGAGCTCGGCGAGCTGGTTCACATTCGTGTTGTTGATATTGATGGCATTTTCCGACGCACGCAGATCGTTGGCATTGACCGGGGCAATGATCAGTTCTGCGGGCTGGCGCCGGTATCCAATGACCTTCAGCCCTCCAGAACCGGCAATGCCGGTGCCCGCGACAAGGTTGTAGCTGGCGTAATTGGGGATCTGCGAGTCGAAGGCCTCGTGGAGACGGGCCTTGACCTGCTCGGCTGGATTTTCGTCTGGGCGGTTGTCCATGACCCATACTCTACCGATAAGTCCGGACAAATTGATCAGTCGGAACATTTGCCGAAATGTGTCACGGTCGCGTCATAGGTTCCCTGATTGGTCATATTGACGACTAGAATGGAATTTATGAGCCAGGATGCTACGCCAGATATCAAACCACGTTCCCGTGTGGTCACCGATGGTATCCACGCCGCTCCGGCGCGCGGTATGCTGCGGGCCGTCGGCATGGGCGATGATGACTTCGCGAAACCCCAAATTGGCATTGCCAGTTCATGGAACGAAATCACTCCCTGCAATCTCTCGTTGAACCGCCTCGCGCAGGGCGCCAAGGAAGGCGTCCACGCAGGCGGGGGCTTCCCGATGCAATTCGGCACGATCTCCGTTTCCGATGGCATTTCCATGGGGCATGAGGGCATGCACTTCTCCCTGGTTTCCAGGGAAGTCATTGCCGATTCGGTGGAGACTGTCATGATGGCCGAACGGCTTGACGGATCGGTGCTGCTGGCCGGTTGCGACAAGTCCCTTCCGGGCATGCTCATGGCCGCGGCGCGGCTGAACTTGTCCTCGGTCTTCCTGTACGCCGGATCCATCATGCCAGGATGGGTGAAGCTGGAAGACGGAACGGAAAAGGACGTCACGCTCATCGACGCCTTCGAGGCCGTGGGCGCCTGCGCCGCGGGGCGCATGAGCGAAAAGGACCTCGATGCCATCGAGCGCGCCATCTGCCCGGGCGAAGGCGCATGCGGCGGCATGTACACGGCGAACACCATGGCCTCCATCGGCGAAGCGCTGGGGATGAGCCTTCCCGGGTCCGCCGCACCGCCCTCAGCTGACCGGCGCCGGGACATGTTCGCGCACCGTTCGGGAGAAGCCGTGGTGGAAATGCTGCGCCAGGGGATTCGCGCCCGGGACATCATGACCAAACAAGCTTTCGAAAACGCCATCGCAGTGACCATGGCCTTTGGCGGTTCCACCAACGCCGTCTTGCATCTGCTGGCCATCGCCCGCGAGGCCGAGGTCGATCTTTCGCTCAGCGACTTCAACCGCATCGGCGACAAGGTGCCGCACCTGGCGGACCTCAAGCCATTCGGCCGCTACGTCATGAACGACCTGGACCGCATTGGCGGCGTGCCCGTGGTCATGAAAGCCCTGCTCGATGCCGGGCTGCTTCATGGCGACTGCTTGACGGTGACCGGCAAGACGGTCGCCGAGAACCTGGCGCAGATTGCACCGCCGGATCCTGACGGGAAGATCCTTCGCGCCATGGATAACCCGATCCACAAGACCGGAGGAGTCACGGTGCTCCACGGCACCCTGGCACCGGAAGGCGCCGTGGTGAAATCTGCCGGATTCGACGCGGATGTCTTCGAAGGCGCCGCGCGGGTCTTCGAACGCGAACAAGGCGCGCTCGAAGCCTTGGACGCCGGGCGGATCAAGGCCGGGGACGTGGTGGTCATTCGCTACGAGGGCCCGAAGGGCGGTCCCGGGATGCGCGAAATGCTGGCCATCACCGGCGCCATCAAGGGCGCAGGCCTGGGCAAGGACGTGCTGCTGCTGACCGATGGCCGCTTCTCCGGCGGTACGACCGGACTGTGCATCGGGCACGTAGCCCCGGAAGCCGTGGACGGTGGCCCCATTGCCTTCGTCAGGGACGGCGATCGGATTCGCGTGGACATCCCGGCGAGGACTTTCGACCTGCTGGTTGAGCCGGCCGAGCTTGAAGCCCGGAAGGCGGGGTGGACGCCGTTGCCAGCCAAGTTCACCTCGGGTGTGCTGGCCAAGTATGCCAAATTGGTGAATTCCGCTTCGACTGGGGCTTATTGCGGCTAGCGAGGCTTGCGTCCTTTCAGTGGACGTGGAAACACGTCCACTGAATGGACATCCATCTCATATAATGAGATGAACGGGGTGTCTAGTTGAACTTTATCCTTGGGTAGAGAAAACTAGAGACATGCAAACAAACTTCGATGTTCTACTAGTTATCAGGCGCGGAGCCTGAGACGCTGTCGCACTAAGCGAACAGAACATCGGTAACGCGCAAGCCCCCTTTCGTCAGTCGTGACGGCCGCGGGGCGTTTTTTATGCGCAAATGAAGAGATAGAAATGGAAAGGATCCCGATGAGCAGCTCAACACCCGCCAATCCGGCGTCGGTTGCGAAGTCAATCAATCGATCTAAGGATGCCGCCGCCGCTGTCTCTTCCGTTGTGGAAGCTTCGAACCCGGTACAGGGTCCGAATAATATCGTTGCTCCCACACAGATGACGGGCTCACAAGCCATCGTCCGCTCGCTGGAAGAACTAGGCGTCAAAGACGTCTTCGGATTACCAGGTGGGGCCATCCTTCCCACCTATGATCCACTGATGGATTCGACCAAGATCAACCATGTCTTGGTCCGCCATGAACAGGGTGCCGGCCATGCCGCACAGGGTTTCGCCATGGTGAGCGGGGAGGTTGGCGTATGCATCGCCACCTCCGGACCAGGCGCAACCAACCTCGTCACCGCACTGGCCGATGCCAATATGGACTCGGTACCAATGGTGGCAATCACCGGTCAGGTCAATAGCGCATTCATTGGCTCTGACGCATTCCAGGAAGCAGACATTGTCGGCATCACTATGCCGATTACCAAGCACGCTTTCTTGGTCACCAACGCAGAAGACATTCCGAAGACACTGGCAAGTGCCTTCTACCTCGCCCAGACCGGTCGACCCGGTCCGGTGCTGGTGGATATCACCAAAGATGCCCAGCAGTCCGAAATGACCTTCTCCTGGCCGCCAAAGGTGGATCTGCCCGGCTACCGAGTCGTGACCCGTGGCCACAACAAGCAGCTTCGCGAAGCCGCCAAGCTGATCGCCGGGGCAACCCGTCCGGTGCTGTACGTCGGTGGTGGCGTGATCAAGGCCAACGCCCACGAACAGCTCAAGGAATTCGCGGAATACATCAACGCGCCGGTGGTCACCACCCTGACCGCCCGCGGTGCCTTCCCGGATTCGCACGAACAGCACGTGGGCATGCCAGGCATGCACGGCGCCGTGTCTGCAGTGACCGCATTGCAGCAGTCGGACCTGTTGATCACCCTTGGTGCCCGCTTCGATGACCGAGTCACGGGCGTGCTCTCCTCCTTCGCGCCGAACGCGAAGGTGATCCACGCCGATATCGACCCCGCGGAAATATCCAAGAACCGCGTTGCCGACGTGCCGATTGTGGGCTCGCTGGATGAAATCATCCCGCAGCTGCAGGAAGCCTGCGCAACCCGCTTCGAGAACGAGCCGCAGCAGGATCTTTCCAGCTGGTGGGGCTTGCTCAACCGCCTGCGCGAGACCTACCCGATCGGCTACACCGAGACCCACGATGGCCTCTCGGCGCCGCAGCACGTGATCCAGCGCATCGGCGAGCTCACCGGTCCTGAAGGCGTCTATGTTGCCGGCGTGGGCCAGCACCAGATGTGGGCGGCCCAGTTCGTCAAGTACGAGCGTCCGCGCTCGTGGCTGAACTCGGCCGGCCTGGGCACCATGGGATACTCGGTCCCTGCCGCCATGGGCGCCAAGGTCGCACAGCCGGACCGCGTGGTCTGGGCCATCGATGGCGACGGCTGCTTCCAGATGACCAACCAGGAGTTGGCCACCTGCGTGATCAACAATATTCCGATCAAGGTCGCAGTCATCAACAACTCCTCGCTGGGCATGGTCCGCCAGTGGCAGACCCTGTTCTACGATTCCCGGTACTCGAACACCGATTTGAATACCGGCCACGGAACCGCGCGCGTTCCCGACTTCGTGAAGCTGGCCGACGCCTACGGCTGTGTGGGATTGCGCTGCGAACGCGACGAGGACATCGATGCCACGATCCAGAAGGCGCTGGAGATCAATGACCGCCCAGTGGTGATCGACTTCGTTGTCTCGGCAGATTCGATGGTCTGGCCAATGGTCCCATCGGGCGTGAGCAATGACGAGATTCAGATTGCCAAGGGCATGACCCCAGAATGGGAAGAGGAGGACTAGAACATGGCAAAGCATACGCTTTCGGTACTGGTTGAAGACGTCCCCGGCGTACTGACCCGAGTAGCCAGCCTCTTCGCCCGCCGTGCTTTCAACATCCACTCGCTGGCAGTGGGCCCCACCGAAATCGAGGGCATCAGCCGCATGACCGTGGTGGTCGACGCCGAGGGGGATTCCCTGGAGCAGGTGACCAAGCAGCTCAATAAGCTGATCAACGTCATCAAGATCGTCGAGCTGCTTCCGGAAACCTCGGTGCAGCGCGACCACATCATGATCAAGGTGCGCGCCGACGCGGCGACCCGTCTGCAGGTGACCCAGGCCGCGGAGCTCTTCCGTGCCTCCGTCATCGATGTGTCCACCGACTCGCTGGTGGTCGAGGCCACCGGCAACGCGGCAAAGATCGACGCGTTGCTGGCGGTGCTGGAACCATTCGGCATTCGAGAAATCGTCCAGTCCGGAACGCTCGCGGTGGGCCGCGGCGCCAAGTCGATGAGCGACCGGGCCCTGAAGACGCTGAGCGCATAAAGGACGTAGAAGACTTCTACGGACACGAACTACAAATTTCAGATACTTGGCATCTAGCTTAGAAATTGAGCTAGAAAGCCAGAGAACAAATAAGGAGAACTACAGTGGCTGATCTGTATTACGAAGACGACGCAGACCTCTCAATCATCCAGGGCAAGAAGGTAGCCATCATCGGCTACGGTTCCCAGGGCCACGCACACGCACTGAGCCTGCGCGACTCGGGTGTCGAGGTTGTTGTCGGCCTGGCCGAGGGCTCCAAGTCCCGCGCCAAGGCCGAAGCCGAGGGCCTGAAGGTTTCCACCGTGGCCGAGGCTGCTGCCTGGGCCGACGTCATCATGATCCTGACCCCGGACCAGGTCCAGGCCCAGGTGTACACCGAGTCGATCGCCGAGCACCTGGAAGAGGGCAACGCCCTGTTCTTCGGCCACGGCTTCAACATCCGCTTCGGCTTCATCCAGCCACCAGCCAACGTTGACGTTGCCCTGGTTGCGCCTAAGGCTCCAGGCCACACCGTACGCCGCGAATTCGAAGCTGGCCGTGGCATCCCTGACCTGATCGCTGTGGAGCAGAACTTCACCGGCGGCGCCAAGGAACTGGCACTGTCCTACGCTGCAGGCATCGGCGGCACCCGCGCCGGCGTCATCGAGACCACCTTCACCGAAGAGACCGAAACCGACCTGTTCGGCGAGCAGGCTGTTCTCTGCGGCGGCACCTCGCAGCTGGTCCAGTACGGCTTCGAAGTCCTGACCGAAGCTGGCTACAAGCCAGAGATCGCCTACTTCGAGGTGCTGCACGAGCTGAAGCTGATCGTTGACCTGATGTGGGAAGGTGGCATCGCCAAGCAGCGCTGGTCCATCTCCGACACCGCTGAGTACGGCGACTACGTTTCCGGCCCACGTGTTATCACCCCAGAGGTGAAGGAAAACATGAAGGCTGTTCTGGGCGACATCCAGTCCGGCGCTTTCGCAAAGCGCTTCATGGATGACCAGAAGGCCGGCGCTCCAGAGTTCAAGGAACTGCGCGCCAAGGGCGAAGCACACCCAATCGAGACCACCGGCCGCGAACTGCGCTCGCTGTTCTCCTGGATCTCGGAAGCATCCTCGGATGACTACGTGGACGGCTCCGTCGCCCGCTAAGCAGGATTCCCGCTGGCCGTAGCGTCAGTGCCTAGGCCCGGTTTGCATTCCCAGTTCGGCGGGATGCGCACCGGGCCTTTGCGTTGTCAGGTAGCGGAAAACTGAACAAAAAGCATGCCCGGCCTTGTCCTAATCTGGACAAAGCCGGGCATGCTTGCAGCGCGGTCTATCGCAAGGGGCCGCTTGACCGCCGTTGATTAGCGCTTGGACGCGCGGTAACCTGCTTTGCGGGCGTCTGACGTGGTCTTGAAGCACTCTTCTGGCTTGGTGCGGCTGTAGTAGGAGCCACCAGGAACATGGTACTTCCATTCCTTCTTGCTACCAGTGCGGTTTCCCTTGACCGGGAATCCTGACGGGCAGTTGTAGGACTTGCCGCTCATCTTCACCGAGCGCTTGGTCGAAGCCTTCTTCACCTGCAAGGTCTGGGTCTTCGACAGTGATGACGTTTTGCCCTTGTATTTGTACTTGACCGTCGTGGTGACCTTGTACGTACCGGCGGCCAGCTTGACCGACTTCTTGTTCTTCGCCAGCGTCTTCTTGCCCTTGGTGACCTTCAGGAGTGCCGACTTGACCTGCACGTTTTTGGCTTTGGAGTAGCTGGGCTTGATCGTGGCCTTGGCATTGCCCTTGACAGTTTTGGTGCCGATCTTCTTGATGGACACTGCTGGCGCCTTCTTGGCGGCGACAATGCCGATGGATGGCGTCGAGGCTGGCAGAGGGGTTGCCGAAGCAACTGAAACGCCTGAAAAGGCGAGGGCGCAGGCCGCGATGACAGCGAGCGAGCGCCGAACGATGTTCTTCATATTTCCTCATCATTCGTAGGGCGAGTTAGAACTTGAATGTTCCAGTATTGATTCTAATGTGGGAATGGGCTTATCCCGCGCGCAAATCACGATGAAATGACGCAGCGTGGTGTGGGCGGTGTTGGCCTCGGATTGCCACCGCGGATACGCGGACACCAATGCTCTTCTCGTCCTGCTCCACCGTGCATGTTTTCCGCCCGCACAGAGGAACTTCCTGAGTTGAAAGCGGCCAGGGGGCACGTGCCTAGGCGATGCGGCCCGACTAGGGCTAGCGGTGCTGATGAAGCGATCTACGCAGCTTTCCTGTTGGCACGCATTCTGGCTCGCCAAGCTCGCACGTGGACGGCAGGCATCCCCGTTGGTCCCTGCTATCGCCATCTCCCGTCGCTGGCTTGCTGGCGACGCGATTCTTCGACGCAGCTCTCTTGCGCCCAAGGGTAACGAAAATTCAATCCCAGCACCGTCGATCCAGCATGAAGGTAGTGTCCTAGGCATCTGCTGCAAGCTTCGCCATCTTTTCATTCCGAGCTATGCCCATCGGTCCCTGATCAATTCGAACTTGGCAGGCTCGATTTTCGCTGTACCTCACGATAGGGCACTAAGGCGGCCAGCCATCGCATAGGCCATGCGATTGACCGGATTTGGGCGCATCGTCCGTGATCGTCTTGGCCAAGTAGCCGTAGTGCCTCAAGGCAGCAGACGGCAGGGCACCTAGGCCACGTTGAATCGGATGAGGCAAGATTCCGCATATGCATGCCAATGGGTTCGGCGTCTAACGCTACCCGGCACGATTCAGAACGGGATCTATAAAAACTCAGACGAGCAGATTGCGCGAACGGATGCTTGAACTGCAAAAAGTCCCCGACGGCTGTAGAGACCCCCGACGGCTGATACACGGTGACGTAAATACTAGTTCGAGCAACAGGACATTCTTTGGTGTTCGTCACGAAGCTCAATGGTCGGATTGCTAGGATCAGCCCAACACTAATAGAGGAGCGGGTAATGACGCACGTCAGCGACTACGACGAATTCGCCGAAGCATATGCGAGGGAAAACGAAACCAGTTTGCTCAATGCCTACTACGAACGTCCAGCCATGTTAGCCCTCGCGGGAGACGTAGCGGGACGGCGAATTCTGGACATAGGCTGCGGCACGGGGCCGCTGGCAGAGCAACTGGTCAAGCGAGGTGCGTTGGTTGCAGGGTTTGATACCAGTTCAGCCATGATTGAACTGGCTCGACGACGCCTGGGAGACCAGGCGGAGCTGTGCGTGGCGACGCTAGGGGAAAAGCTCCCGTACGAGGATGACTCCTTTGATGACGCGGTTGCCTCCCTGGTCTTTCACTACCTACAAGACTGGACGCTTGCGCTGGACGAAGTGCGCCGTGTGCTCAAGCCTGGAGGGCGGCTGATCATGTCGGTCAATCATCCGATTCTCTATCCGTTCAACCATCGAGGTGAGGACTATTTCCAGTTGACTCGCTACACCGATGAAGTCACCCTTGATGGCCGATCCGCAACGTTGACTTATTGGCATCGACCGTTGCATGAGACCATGGCTGCCCTGATCTCGGCTGGCTTTCGGGTGCAACGTGTTTGGGAACCGCCCTATGACAAGAATGCGCCCGTAGAAGTCGTTCCCCAACCGCTCCGTGAAAGAGATGCATTCTTAAGTTTTCTCTTTTTCTCGCTGAGCTCCGAGTGACCGATGATCCACCGTGTTGGAGATCTGATGGTGTCGCCGAGCGGACTTCCGACAGTCTGACGAGCAGGGATGTGGCATATGGTCGGAGCGCCGGTTTTCAAAGGCTTAACAGTGCTGTTTGCGTGCTGGCGTCGTGCCACTTTCCCAGTACAAGGGGGCGGGATCCCGGCATTGTGAAGCTCGCGCGTTGAATCTTCTGGGGGCGAGTCCAGTTTCTCAAGATACAACCACGTGCCAAAAGCATGCCATGGATCAGTGTTCAGCCACGGTGCTTCCGGGCCGGGGCGGAATTCCTCGATTAACTACCGATGAGTAAGGTTGAATCACAGAAAATAGCAATAAATGTGATTCCTGCGAATGCCAATAAAATCCAGATCAAGCGAACTTTCACGATTGCGGGAACACCACTCGTTGTGCATTAAACGAAAATTTTCAGAATTAGATTTATTTCAATGGACAGTTTGCTCTTTTGAGGGATAAGCTGTGATCAGACACACGCACTAAGAGTTGGGGAACTCGCCTGGTGTCGAAACTTGGGGAATTTTTCGCGTCTTGATTTGGGTAGATAGACGCGAATTAGCGTTATACAGATTTGCCGGTTTCGACTACCAACGGTGACGTCTCACTGGGGTATTGGGGAAGTCAGTGACTGGCAAATTTACAGGTGGCTCGCGCCCGGAAAATCGCAGGAGCCGTATTGCACGGCAACTGCGGAATATGGGGCCGCGTCGTTGGCGACGCACTCTGCGTTCGATTTTGTCGATGGGCGCCATTTCAGCGGTAGTCGCAACGATGTTCATTGGCGGGGCTGTATCCGCGGCCACCACTGACCCAACGAATCAAGCGGTCGAACCGGCGATCAAAACTGATGAACCGACAACAACGTTGTCGACGCTACCGAATGAAAATACCGGGTTACCGACTCCTGATTCCACGAGGCTGGCCAAAACAGGCGCGCCGACTGATCAGCCAACGGAAGCAGATTCTGCACCAGCCACTGCACAGCCTGAAGAGTCCACGGTCCCGGTCGAAACGCAAGAACCGAGCGCTCGGCCGGAAACTCAACCAAAGCCAGTGAAATCTGTGGCACCCAGCTCTGCGGCACCGGAAGCAACGGAAGGGAATGCCAGCAAGAAAACACTGAAGTCTTCTGAGCGAACTGCTGCCATGAAATCTGACTCAACGCCAACAGCAAAAGAATCAGAGCCCACCGCTTCGAGCGAAGCCCCTGAGAGCGAGTCCGCCAAGGAGCTCGGACTTCAGCTCTTGGCCCCAGCTGCCGTTGTGGGCGGCTTTGAAATTGATGGCAACAAGGCCTTGAACGGGACAGGATCAGCGGACTGGTCCAGCGTGACACCACGGATCACGAACGACGGATTCAAAGACAGTACGCAGCTCGGTGGGAAGGAAAACGACCCCGCAACCTGGGTGTCATCCAGCGCTTCAGCATCAGGCAAGGCCGATATTGGCGACGTCTTCACTTACAATCAGGTGGTTGACGGCAACCAGTACTTCTACCTGGCCATTACCCGCCAAGACGGCACCGGAAGCGTTGGGTATCGCGTCGAACTCAATCAGGTCAGCGCTCCGGCAGGGCAACTCGTTCCAATCCGCACCAACGGCGACATCATGCTGAGCATCGGCCAGGGTGGCAACGGCGCTTTCGAAATCAACGGCTACCAAGAGTGGACCAATGGTGCATGGGTGGAAAAGCCGAGGCCAACGAACTCCATTGAAGGCGAGTCAAACGCGGCCGCAAGCGAAGGGTATCCCGCCCGCACGTTCATGGAAGCCTCGTTCAACCTGACCGCCCTGAACCAGAACCCCACCTGTACCCGGGGGACTTTCACCCAGATCAATATCCGCAGCCGTGCATCGAATAGCGGAAATCCTGATTTGGAGGACCGCGTTCAAGCTCCGGTGTCGATCCCCCCACGCTGTGCGGATATCGACATAGAAAAGCGCAATGAGGCCGGTGAGCTGGTATCAGGTGCAACTTTCCGGATCACGCCTAATCCTTTGACCGGAACCGGGTCTTTGACCGTGGCCGACGGCAGCAGCAACGATGCTGATGGATCTGCCAATGGCGTTATCAAGTTGCGGACGAACTACTTTGCTGGCCCACTGTCTATCGAGGAAACCGTCGCGCCACAAGGCTACCTCTTGCCAGCTCCTGCGGACCGCACGAAAAGCGTGACCGCCAGCGCCTACGGCACGTACAAGGTCACCTTCGTGGATCCCAAGCCGTACCAGCCGCTGACCGTAGAAAAGTCGGCTGCCGGCGGCTACGAAGTTGAATACACGTGGGACATCGACAAATCCGTTGCTGTTGCCGGTGAAGACGTCGACGGAGAGAGGGTACCGACCGCCGGGGACACTGCAGTGGACTTCGACTACTCGGTAGCTGTGGAACCATTGCAGCGCATTGTGCGTGACGTGCTGGTCAGCGGCGAGATCACCGTGGATAATCCGAATGACCGGCCCATGGTGGCGACGCTGGAGGATGAACTCGCCGATGGTACTGCCTGCATTATCAGCGCGACCGACATGGACGCCGACACCGCTGGCTTGCAGGTGGAACTCCCCGCGGGGGAGTCGACCTTCGGGTACGAATGCACGTCGGAGGAGGAACCTGCAGAGCTGACCGGCAGCAACGAAGTCACGGTGACGTGGGACTTGGGCGACTATCCGCAGACCCAGGCGCAATTAGACGATCCAGCCAACGCGGGAACAGGCTCGGTATCTGATACCGAAGAGTTCGACTACGTCGTCACCGAGATCAATAAGACAATCACGGTCCTTGACGATCAGCATGATTTCGCGGCGCCAGGTGAAGACGAAAACGGATGGATGATCACATGGGGAGACCCGGAGGAGAATCTGAGCCGCTCGTACACCCTGGAGCATCAGGGCGAGCCTGGTACGTGCACGGAATTCAGCAACACCGCGTCGGTCGAGGAAATTCCAGAGGTGAACGATTCAACCCAGGTCACGCTCTGCTCGGGTGCAGATCTGCTGGTCTCCAGCAGCCTCGACTTGAGCCTGGAACGGGAATACCTCTGGGACATCGACAAGAACCTGTTGAGCGAAGAGCCGCTGGTCTTTGACCAGGAGGGGAAGGCTGCCGCTGAATACGAAGTGACCGTCACCCCGGGAACCCCCGTGGACCGGGCCTGGACGATCAACGGCACCGTTTCGGTGAACAACCCCAATAATTGGCAAGACGTGCAAGTGCATATTGCACAGCCGACCTTCAGTGGCTTGAGCACTTCGATCTGCACAATCACAGCTACCGATGGCGACGTTGAGCTCGAAGGGTTCCAAGCCGTGATCCCTTCATCTGCCACTTTGGACTTCTCCTACGAGTGCACCGTGGATGCGCAACCGAACTACTCGGGGACCTCGGGCGCCATCGTCACGTGGGATGCCGTCGCGGCGTCAACAAGGAGTGGTCAGGGCGCGCACACCGCAACGACCTACGCAGCCGGAGACTGGGACATCACCAAGCGCAACGAAACCGTGACCGTACTCGATGATCACCACGATTTCGATCCAGCATGGACGATTACCTACCAGGAAGGCGTTGTCCCGCCACCACGGAGCTACGAGGTCTCCTGGGCCTACGAGCAAAGTGACAACCTGTGCAATGAATTCACCAACATCGCCCAGCTCTTCGGGGATGACCCGGAAACGGCTCTGGATCAAGACAGCGTCACGGTGACTGGTTGCCTGCCGGCAGACCTGACCGTGGACAAGGTTTCGGACCCGGTGTCTGGATCATATGTCGCGCCGGGCAGCATCGTGAATTACACGCTCACCTTCACCAATGATGGCGGCGTCCCAGCGGAGGTCAATTACAGTGACTGGCTCACCGATGTTCTGGATGACGCCACCTATAACAATGACTCCCTGCAGGTGCAGGGTGAAGGTCTGACAGCATCCATCACGAACGGCAAGATTGCGCTCATCGGTGAAGTCGCAGCCCAGGACACTGTGACCGTGACCTACGCGGTGACCATCAAGACCGAAGATTTCGGAAACGGCGTGGCTGCCAACTTCCTGATTCCGGATGGCGAAGAACCACCTGGCACTTGTGATCCGGAGGTCACCGAGTGCACCGAGCATCCAATCCTGGGCACGGTGAACTGGGCCAAGACGGATGAAGCAGGCGACGCCTTGGCGCAATCCGAATGGGAACTGAGCGGACCCGACGACTTCAACGACGGGGCGCCAATGGCCATCGAAGACTGCATTGCCGCTGAATCCCCGGATTGCACCGGTGCCGACCGGGATCCAGCAGGCGGGCAATTCACTGTGGTCCACCTTCCATGGGGCAACTACGAGCTGAAGGAAACCAAGGCTCCGGCAGGCTACTACCCGATGGCGGATCCGCTGGCCTTCGAAATCATCGACGGAGACCTGGTGGTCGACCTGGCAGGCATCGAAAACCTTCGCCGTGAATCACCGATGCTGCCGCTGACCGGTGGGTTGGGAAGCGACCTGTACTTCCTGCTCGGCGGATCGGTAGCCGCGATGGGTGCAGTCGCCTACTGGCTGATGAAGTGGCGTCGCCGCCACAGCTCATCCAGCTAATCGATCTGGCGGTGGGCGCCGATCGCCCGACGCGTCAAATTCCTACAAGTTTTGGCCCTATCTACTCGTACTTTGGGGACCAATTAAAAATGCCATACCCACAACCGGATATGGCAAGAGAGAAAGACGGAGAATCATGACCGTGAAGAAACCACTTATGTGGCGTGGAGCAGCAGCCTTGGGAGCTGCCACCCTGGTGGCGGGCGGAATGATGGCTTTGGGGGCCCCGGCTTTGGCAGCAGTTGGTCCCGACCAGCCAAATGCGCCAACTGAAGGCACCTTGACCATCAACAAGTACTCTGGTGCACCAGTTGGCGAGGGGGAAACCCCTGATCCTGACAACTTGTTGGACGGTGTCGAATTCACCGTGACACAGGTTGGCACTCTCGTTGGCGGTGTTTGTGAAGCCATCGATCTGACCGATGCAGCCCAGTGGGACGGGCTCGATGGCTTGTTTGCCTCGGCGCCAGCAGCGCCGACAGACCCATACTGCACGACGGGAACCCCTGCTGTGCAGACGACGGTAGATGGGCAAACCGAGTTCGCCTTGGATCTGGGAATCTACTTCGTCCAGGAAACCGACCCGGGAGACAACAACATTGTCTCCAAGGTTCCAGACTTCTACGTATCCATCCCGACCTCGCAGGGCGATACCGGAAGCGGCTGGAACTATGATGTCGTTGCTGATCCGAAGAACCAGCTGATGGAGGCTCCGACAAAAACCATCGACGAGGATCCTTCCAACTTGGTCGTGGGCAGTGACGTGACCTGGACGATGAGCGTCCCGGTTCCAACGCTGAACAATGGCGAAAAGTTCAACACGGCCGTCATTACCGATGACTTGGATAGCCGGCTGGACTACGTCGAGGGCTCCACTCAGGCCTCGGTTGGCGGCGTAACGCTGCAAGATGAAGTTCATTACAACGTCACTGGCAACGCGGTCTGGACCTTCACCGACGCCGGTAAAGCAATTCTCGATGCCCATATGGGTGAAGAGCTGACCATCAGCTTCGACACCACGGTCACTGCGGTGGGCAACGGCATCATTCCCAACCCGGACTACCGCAGCAACTTCAATGGCACCGAAGTTCCAGGCACGCAGGTTCCATTCACCTACTGGGGCCAATTGAGCATCCTGAAGACTGATGATTCCGCAACGCCGCTGATGCTGGCCGGAGCGGAGTTCCAGGTCTTTGATCTGGCCGATGGTGCTACCTGCCCGGCGGACGCACCACAGAGCGGGGCCGTGGCCGTCGGTGAATCTGATGCGAGCGGCGTGGTGAAGTGGGGAGACGGCGCTGTCAGCCCACTGGGATTGTTCATCGGGAACTTCAATGAAGAACAGGCCGCTCCGGAAGCTGAGTACTGCGTCTACGAGACAGTGGTCCCTGCTGGCCACGTGGCAACGCAGATTGACAATCCGGTGACCATTACCACCAATAATGGCGCCCCTCTTGAATTGACCGTAGTCAACAGCAAGAAGGACGGACCGGATCTGCCGCTGACCGGTGCCCAGGGCACCATCATGATGACGATTGGCGGTTTGGCCATTATTGCAGTTGGCGCTGCAGTGATGTTCCTGGCCCGTCGCCGGCATCACCAGCACGATGCATAGGCATCGCGGATTGCTGAGTCATTAGCAGCAGGCCGATGGCGGTGGTTTCTTGGGGGAGCCGCCGCCTTCGGCACGCCAGCAAGCAAGCAGCATTGATCCCCGGCGGCAGCCGGTGTCACTTCTTTCCAGGGGGGGCAACTCGTGAGTACCCAAACCGCTAGCCGCCGAGCCAACCGGCCGGCCGAAAGGAAACGGTGGGCCTGGCCGTGGATGGAAAGCATCGCGGCTCTGCTGATGCTTGCCGGGGTTCTGGTCTTCATGTACCCCTCAACGGCTGCCTGGTTCTCGCAAAAGGAGCAGTCCCGGGTCACCGGCACCGCTCTTGAATCCTTGGGCGAGGGGGGCCAGCAGGAGGAGCAAGAATGGGACATGGCCCTGGCCCAGGCCCAGGAATACAACCAGGCGCTCAACAGCGGCGCGGTGTACCGTTCCAACGAGAATATTGCGCATGGAGAGACCGGGCAGCGGATTGCCGGCTATGACTATGAGCAGCTTTTGAACACCGGTGGCAGCGGCTTCATGGGCCGATTGCTGTACGAACGCCTGGAGATCGATCTGCCCATCTATCACGGGACCTCCATGGAAACCCTGGAGCGTGGAATAGGCCACCTTGAAGGAACCTCGTTGCCGGTAGGAGGCACTGACACAAGATCCGTGCTGACCGCCCACCGCGGCTTGCCAGAGGCAACACTTTTCACGCATCTGGATGATGCGGAAATCGGCGATACTTTCACGGTGTCACTGCTTGATCAGGTGCTCACCTACCGGGTCTCTGAAATGCTGGTGATCGATCCTGAAGAGACGCAATCGATCCTGCCAGTGCCCGGTGAAGACATGATTACGTTGGTGACCTGTACTCCTCTGGGAATTAATAGCCATCGCATCCTGGTTAATGCGGTGCGAGTCACACCTACGCCAATTGGTGATGAAATAGCAGCACGTGAAGCCCCGCATCTGCCAGGCTTCCCATGGTGGATGGTGATCCTCGGAGGAGTCGCCTCGTTCTGCGGCCTGTTCATCTGGCAGGCAGGGCGCGCGTTGGCGGCGAAGCGCAACAAGAATTCTGAGGCTAGCGGCGAAGCAGGGTAGATAGATTGCGGGGAAACCAGCTACGGTGGCCGTGGTCGAAGACCGTGCGCCACGGAACTTGTTACACCGGGCAACTGGCTGATCCCGGGCCTCGTGAAGCACCGCCCATAGCGCGGAATACGGGTATTCTAGACCTTTAGTGAAAGTTTTCACAAAGTGACGCGAGAGGCGCGTAATATGCACGAATTCGACGGGATCCACCGGCGTCCGGCGCTAGGCTAGAACATGTTGGCGGCTATCAACGATCGCCAATATGCAAGCATCAGCCCTATGAAATCGCAAAGGTGCCACACCCGTGTCTGACAACAAGCCCATCGTACTTCTGGCCGAACAACTTTCCCCAGCGACAGTTGCTGCCCTCGGCCCCGACTTTGAAATTCGTCAGACTGACGGGGCGGACCGCTCTCAGCTCCTCGCCGCCATTGCCGATGTCGATGCAATCCTTGTCCGCTCTGCCACCCAGGTAGATGCCGAGGCAATTGCAGCGGCCAAGAACCTCAAGGTCATCGCCCGTGCAGGCGTTGGCCTGGACAACGTGGACATCAAGTCCGCGACCCAGGCTGGTGTCATGGTGGTCAATGCTCCGACCTCCAACATCATCTCCGCAGCCGAGCTGACCGTCGGCCACATCGTATCGCTGGCCCGTCGCATCCCGGCCGCGAATGCCTCGCTGAAGAACGGCGAATGGAAGCGTAGCTCCTTCACCGGTGTAGAGCTGTTCGAGAAGAAGGCCGGCATCATCGGCCTGGGCCGCATCGGCGCGTTGGTCGCGGCTCGCTTGCAGGGCTTCGGCATGGAAATCGTCGCCTATGATCCATACGTCACCCCAGCACGCGCGGCTCAGCTTGGTGTCACCCTGCTGACCCTGGACGAGCTTCTGGAGCAGGCCGATTTCATCACCATCCACATGCCAAAGACCCCGGAGACCCTGGGCATGCTGGGCAAGGACGCCTTCAGCAAGATGAAGGACACCGCTTACGTGGTCAACGTTGCCCGCGGTGGCCTGGTGGATGAGGCCGCTCTGTATGAAGCACTGAAGAACAAGGAGATCGCCGGCGCCGGAATTGACGTTTTCGTCAAGGAGCCAAGCACCGATCTCCCATTCTTCGAATTCGACAACGTTACCGTCACTCCGCACCTCGGTGCCTCCACCGATGAAGCTCAGGAAAAGGCCGGCGTATCCGTCGCCAAGTCCGTTCGACTGGCATTGTCGGGCGAATTGGTGCCGGATGCAGTCAACGTGGCCGGTGGCGTCATCGATGAGAATGTGCGCCCAGGCATCCCGCTGATTGAAAAGCTGGGTCGCATCTTCAACGCATTGGCTGTTGGATCGTTGACCAGCATTGACGTTGAGGTCGCCGGCGAAATCGCTGAGCTTGATGTCAAGGCATTGGAGCTCTCGGCGCTCAAGGGTGTGTTCATGGATGTCGTCTCGGAGCAGGTCTCCTACGTCAACGCTCCAGTTCTTGCAGAACAGCGAGGCGTGGCCACGCGTTTGATCACCACCCCGGATTCGCCGGAATTCCGCAACCAGCTGACCATCAAGGGCTCAACCAACGAAGGCACTCAGCTTGCCGTGGCTGGCACCCTGACCGGTCCAAAGCAGATTGAAAAGCTTGTTGGCATCAACGGTCACGAAATTGAAATCCCAATCTCTGATCACATGATCGTCGTTCGTTACGCCGACCGTCCAGGCGTCGTTGGCTCCCTGGGCAACGTTCTGGGCGAGCAGGGCGTGAATATTGCCGGGATGCAGGTTTCCCGCGATGAGAAGAAGTCCGAAGCCCTGGCGGTCATCAGCATTGACTCGGCGCTCCCTGCTGGCGTACTCGACGTGGTTGGCGCCGCCATCGGCGCCAGCGTTGCTCGCGAGATCAACCTCGAGGACTGATCACGAAGCTACCTGTTCAGCATGCTTGCCTTGAGACAGGATCCGGGACAGGTTCCTGAACTGGCCGGCCAGGTCCTGAACTACTGATCTATAGATAAAGCTACCCGCGTCAGCGGGTAGCTTTATCTATAGGCGGGGGAGTGCGGAACGAGAGCGGCACACAGATAGTCTTCCACTTGATGATTGCATGTTCTCCTGTGTATCCCTCGAGCAAGGTATCGACGCCCGACATCTGCTTGTTGCCTGACGACTCGAAACGTGCGGCATGGGGACCTGGCATTAGCGACTATCTGCTATATGAATTCACGGGAATCGCAAGGTAAATTGCAGGTAAACAAAAGATTGAATTTAGGTATTCACTAATCAGAAGTGGTTAGTAAATTAGCTGACGTCTTTTTATTGAGATAAACTTGATTCGATATGAGGGAAGAATCAAGAGACGAAACGGAAACCGTCGAGGCGAGTTTCGAGCCGTCGGACACTGCTATTGTGATCGTTACTTACAACCGATCGCATCTCCTTGATCGACTCCTGACTAGTATCCAAGTGATGGATCCAGCGCCCGGTCATGTAGTTATCATCGACAATGCCTCCGCCGACGATACGCACGAGATTGTCGAAAAACACGAAGCTGAACTCGATGCAAAAGTCATTTATAAGAAGCTGGCAACAAATACCGGCGGAGCCGGTGGATTCCACACCGGAGTCAAGACCGCCTATGAAATTGGTGCCACTTGGATCTGGATGATGGACGACGACGTTGAGGTCATACCCAATGGACTGGGTCGCCTCGGCCACTGGTCGCAGCGTTTCAAAGTCATCCAAGGGCGACGCTATGACTACGATGGCAGCGAATTCTATTGGCAATATCGAATCTCAGACAAGCTTGCCATCCCCATTCCGTTCGCACCCAGCGACTTTGATGCCACTGGCTATCGGGAGATGAACTCAGGCTGTTTCGAGGGAATGTTTATCCATCGCGATGTAATACGTCGAATCGGACTCCCTGATCCCCGCTTCTTCATCTACTGGGATGATCAGCTCTACGGCTGGCTGGCCTCAAGAATCACGACTGCGGTTATTGTCAATGAATTCGTTCTTCGACGCACGCGGGACATCCGCCAGCTCGATTTGGGCATCCGCCATTTCAATGCGTCGAGCGATCCTTACCGTTACTACATTATGCGCAACCGCGCGATACTCAAGCAGTACTATCGTGCGCACGGCATGTGGCATCCAGGGGCATTCGCCCTGGGCACGGCTCTGACGTTCGGCAAGGAAATCCTGCGGCTGCTCTTGGTGGAAAAGACAATTCGAGGCACGTCGAACCTCTTTAGGGGAATCCGCGATGGCCACCAGATCGCCATGGACAAGACTTGGGAGCCCATGGCTCCGTTGGAAGCCCACCCGCAAAACCAGCATCAACAGCACAACTGAAGAACTGCGTTTGAGAGTCAGTATCGGACGCCCTAAGGGCACCGACGTCCAGGTTGATCCTCGCGCAGTAGCCAGGAAAACAATCTGTCAGAAGCAGCTCATGCAAGAAAAGTGGCAGCGTTCGCGGATGCGAACGCTGCCACTTTTCGGTGCGTTACTGCGAGACCTTCAGGCCCAGGGCAATCTGCGAGATCTGGTTATCCCACATCGATAGCGCTGAACCGATGGCCATGTGCATATCCAGATACTGGTAGGTGCCCAGGCGGCCGCCGAAGAAGACGTTCTCTTCCTTCTTGGCGAGCTCACGGTAGGCCAGCAGGCCAGTGCGGTCCTCAGGAGTATTCACCGGGTAATAAGGCTCGTCGTCGCGTTCAGCGAAGCGCGAGAACTCGCGCATGATGACGGTCTTGTCCGTAGGGTAGCTGTCCTTGCGTTCCGGGTGGAAATGCTTGAACTCATGGATTCGGGTGAATTCCACATCGGCATCCGGATAGTTCATCACCGGGGTGCCCTGGTAATCGCCTACGTTCAAAACTTCTTCTTCAAAGTCCAAGGTGCGCCAGGACAAGTTGCCTTCGCTGTAGTCGAAGTAGCGGTCGATTGGACCGGTGTAGACAATTGGCATCTTGCCAACCAAGGCTTCCTTGTTGAAGGGCTGGCTGGTATCGAAGAAGTCGGTGTTCAGCTGAACGGTGATGTTTGGGTGCTCTGCCATCCGCTCGATCCAGGCGGTGTAGCCGTCAACCGGCAACCCCTCGTACTTGTCATTGAAGTAACGATTGTCGTAGTTGTAGCGCACCGGGAGCCGGCTAACGATATCTCCCGAGAGCTTTTCGGGGGAGGTCTGCCACTGCTTAGCGGTGTAGTGAGCGAAGAAGGCCTCGAACAACGGGCGACCTACGAGGGCGATGCCCTTCTCGTAGAAATTCTTGGCGCTGTCTACCTCGAATTCCCCTGCCTGTTCTTTGACCACGGCTCGTGCCTCGTCAGGGGTGTATGCGGCATTGAAGAACTGGTTGATAGTGTGCAGATTTACAGGGAGAGCAAAGGTCTGGTTGTTATGCGTCGAGTAAACGCGGTGTTCGTAATTGGTGAAGCTGGTGAAGCGATTCACGTACTCCCAGACTCGTTCATTCGAGGTGTGGAAGAGGTGGGCTCCGTATCGGTGAACTTCGATGCCGGTCTCTGGTTCTGCTTCGCTGTAGGCGTTTCCGCCAATGTGCGAGCGCCTGTCGATGACGGTGACCTTGAGACCTGCATCGGCAGCCCGTTCTGCAATCGTTAGACCAAAGAAACCGGACCCGACAACTAATAATTCTGTATCCATAGATGCTATCTATTCATTGCGCAGTAACCGGCTACCGTATTGAACGTTAACGGAAGGTGTATTTCGCTCTAACAAATAGCTATATCAAGGAATTTCAAAGGTCGTGGAATTGATTTATTGATAGCGTAGTTACTCGCGACCAGCAATTCGCCTGATATCGGCCCGTCGTAGCAGTGCCCCGTTCTTCTAGGGACGAAAGGGCAACCCCGCGGAACCGCTCGCCGGTTGCGCGCTAGTTAATGCATGATGCGTAAGACAAGGAATGAGGAATTTCCCCTTGGTGGATCCGAAGAACAAGTATGATGTAGCCGTCCTCGGATGGTGGTACGGCAAAAATTACGGATCAATTCTGACTTACTACGGTCTGAATCGCGCCATCGAAAATCTCGGACGTTCGGTACTTATGGTTCATGAACCACTGGGCTACAACGGCTTCCGAGTGCGTTGGCCAGACGACATCCTGTCTATGGATTTCGCTCGCCGAACCGGTTACCAGTACACCGAGCAGATGCATTACTCGCAGCTCGGAAAGCTCAATGAGCTGGCAGATACTTTTGTTGTCGGAAGCGACCAGCTGTGGAACCCGCTCATCGGCCGCGTCAACGATGATCTCTTCCTGGACTTCGTGGCTCCAGACCGCAACCGCGTAGCCTATGGCACGTCGTTCGGTAATCGCGGAACCGAGAAGTTCAAGCCAGAATTCATAGCCAAGCACGCCCAGAACCTGCAGAAGTTCAAAGCCATCTCGGTTCGAGAAAACTACGGAATTGATACCGCTCGCAACATCTTCGGTGCCAAAGCAGAGCTGGTTGTTGACCCAGTGTTCCTGCTGGACCAGAACCACTACAGCGAGCTAGCTGCGAAGGCAACGATCTCTCCAGTAGGCCAGTACATGGCCGTCTTCTTCCTGGATCCAACTCCAGAGAAGAAATCCACGGCACTGGCCATTCTCGAAAAGACTGGACTGGAAAGGATCCTGGTGATCTGCAATCCGGATGAGGGACGCACAGCTGCCAAGGAGATCTGGGCTGACGAACCACGCGCAGAAATTATCGAGAGCGATTCGCCGGAAAACTTCCTGCGTGGTTACAAGGATTCCAGCTACGTGATCACCGACAGCTTCCATGGAAGCGCATTCTCGGTCATCTTCGAGAAGCCATTCTCCTCGATCTACAACAACAAGCGTGGCGCCGACCGGTTCAAGAACCTTCTGTCGTCCCTCGGCTTCGGTGACACCCGCCGCGTCTACGAGAGCGATACCACCGAGACCATCAACGCCAATGACAATGTCTCACTGGATATCGATTTCACCAAGGCGCGCAACTACATCCAGAGTGGCCGCAAGACTTCCCTCGAATGGTTGAACGCGGCACTGGACCCGGCGGTCAAATCATCAGCTGCCCTTGACAATGGCAAGGCCGTGAATGACGCTGCAAGCGCCTCGGTGCAGAGCCACACGCTTGATCTTGATTTCTCGGCAAATAGCGACATCTGGGCTATCACCAAGGGCAAAGACGGCGTATCACTGAGCGTCGGGAAGGATAAGGACCTGCGCGGAAAGCATGTCTGGACTGATCTGCCAGAACCATTGACGCTTGGCTCCCGCAAGCGCCTGAAGATCCAGTGGGCTCCAACCACCAAGACCAATAGCATCAACGTACACCTGCGCAATCCGCAGTCCGGTACGTTCAAGGTCATCGGCAAGGCAGACGTCGCCGAGGCTTCCGGCAACCTGCGCACCGATGAATTCGAGTTCTCGGTAGCTGAAGCCGGCCTGAGCCAGATCATGCTCGGTGCCCTGCACTTCACCGGTCCCCAGGCCGGCGCCCAGGTTCATGAGATCTCCATTACGGATATCAAGCCCAAGGCACCAGCCGCCCCAGCCACACCAGCGAAGTCTAATGACGACATCGTTGACGGGTTCTCGAAGCAAGCACGTCGTTTGGCGCTGCATGACTTCGAATCCCAGGTCCGGTCATTCAGCCGTGGCCGCTCGGCGGATTCCGTCACAGGAATCCGTGCCCGCATGTTCTTCCACGCCCACGCCATTGAAAAGGGCCTGACCCACAGCAACTTCCGTCCAGGCTTCGGTCGCATCGCCATCCCTGGACTCGCCAAGGAAATGAATGCCTGGATCACCCGGGGCCTCGACACCAATGACACCATCGTGCAGAGCTCGGCTTCGGTGATGAAGGCCTACTTTGCCCGCAACGAGGAAACCAATACGGATGTCTCGCAATTCCGCAAGCTGTTCTCGGCACAGGCGCTGGAAGTCATCGCCAATGGCCGAGTAGGCGAGGGTGGCGCATTCCCGGCCGCGAATCACCGTGAAGATCCGGTAGAGACTCCGAATGATGACCGCGCGTTCATGGACGTGATGTACGGGCGTCGAAGCGTACGGGAGTTCGTCGATACTCCAGTTGACGACGCAGCCATTTCGTCCGCCGTGCAGATTGCGATGCAGTCGCCATCCGTCTGCAGTCGTCAGGGTGCACGTGTTCACCAGTTTGATGACCCGGAAACCATCAAGCAGCTTTTGGAAGTGCAGGGTGGATTCTTTGGATTCAAGGCACCGCCTCGGCTGCTGCTGGTGACCGCAGACCTGGATGCGTTCCTCTTCGCTCCAGAACGCAATCAGCCATTCGTTGACGGGGGACTGTTTATGATGTCCCTGCTACTTGGACTGACCCAGATGGAGCTCGGCTCGTGCTTGCTGAACACCGCCATGGGCGTGGAGAAGGAACAGCAGATCCGGAACATCGTCGATATTCCAGAAAACGAAGTATTCATCGCATTCGTGGCTGTCGGCAACTTCGACAAGAACGTTCTGGTTCCTCGCTCCAAGCGAGTTGAAGCAGACAGCATTCTGAAGCGACACGCATAGATCGTAAACCCGGTTAGGAACGTAGCAAGAGTATGACGATGCCAGCAACATTTGAACAGGAACAGATCGAAGGACCTGACATGACCGAGTCAAGCACCTCCTACCCCGTACAACCGGGAATCTGGCTGCAGGCCGGAATCTCGACGGAGCAGGAAGCGCACTTTCATGTGTACGGTCCGGTGGGCATCTCGCTCAGCCGAGGCGTGGCCGAATTCGCCCCGGGCGGCCTGCTCTCCACGAGCACGTACTACAACGTGTTCAACTACGGAAAGTGGAGAAGGATCTGTGGAAACCTTCCACTGGAACTCCAGCTCAAGGGCCACGGACGCTACCAGCTGAATGTCTTCCAGGCTGACCGCCATAAGTCATGGCACAAGATTGTCAGTGAAGTCGTCACCCTCGATGGCCTGTACCGCCAGCCGGTGGTCATCGACGAGTCGACCTCTGATGAGTCCTTGCTGTTCTTCGACCTGATGGCGCTAAAGGACGGCGAGCTGGAAGACTTCGCGTGGGCAACTACGGCAACGCCAGTACGCACGCCGGATCTGATGCTTTCGGTAACGACTTTCCGGCGTGAAGCCGAAGTTGAGAACACGATCACTCGTTTCCGTGAATTCCGCGCAACTTCCGAGATCAAAGAGCACATCAGCATGACTGTGGTTGATAACGGCAATTCGCTGAAAGTTGATGACGGTGACGGGGTTCGGGTCATTGCCAACGAAAATCTCGGTGGCGCCGGTGGCTTCACTCGCGGCTTGCTGCGGGCCCGAGAAATCGGAGCAACCCACTGCCTATTCATGGATGATGACGCTTCCATTCAGATGGAAGCTCTATCACGCACTTGGTGGCTGCTGGCCTTCGCGAAGGACCCACGGACCGCAGTAGCCGGCTCGATGATCAACGCATCGCACCGCTGGCAAATCTGGGAAAACGGCGCTGAATTCGAGCTTGGTTGCAAGCCCCGTTATCACGGCCTTGATCTTCGCTCGCGCGACGCCGTCTTCAACATGGAATACGAGACGACCGCGCCAGCGCCAGAAGATCTGTATGCCGGCTGGTGGTTCTTCGCCTTCCCGATTGATCAGGTGCAGCACCTGCCGTTCCCATTCTTCGTGCGTGGTGATGACGTAAGTTTCTCGCTAGTCAATGACTTCGACATCGTGTCATTGCCAGGTGTTGCTTCGGTCCAGGAAAACTTTACCGACAAGGCATCTCCCATGACCTGGTACCTGGACTTCCGCAGCCACTTGGTACACCACTTGTCACTGCCAGAGAAGCAGCGTTCTTGGTTGGAGCTGCAGCAGATGGTGGCCAGCTTCTACATGCGAAACGTCATGAGGTTCCACTACGACACTCTCTCCGCCATCAACCTGGCGTTTGAGGATGTGCTTCGTGGACCGAAGTTCTTTGACAAGCATGCCGATATGGCACGACGGCGGGCCGATCTTAAAGCGCTCACCAAAGACGAAGCGTGGAAGCCAGTTCAAGAACGACCAAGCGAACTGCACGGAGAAAAGCCACGCTATTCACGCGGGCTGCTCCTGGCAACTCTGAACGGTCACTTGTTGCCACTGGGCAAGGAAGCTGACTCGAATCTGACGCTGTCATCGCCTTTCCGTGATGACTACCGGAAGGTTTACGGGGCTAAGGAGATCACTTATCTCAACGCTGATCAGTCCTCGGCGTACGTGGTTCGCCGAAATCAGAAAAAGTTCTGGCGAGAGTCTTTGCGTTTGGTACGAAACACGATGCGTTTGCGTTCAGCCTACGATGAGAACATCCGGTTGTGGCGGGATGGCTATGATCAGCTGACCTCGGACTCTTACTGGACTGACAAGTTGAATCTTACGCATAAGAGGCAACATTAGAATTAGGACAATAATCTTCGGTGTTGGTTTAGATGAGAACCCCTATTAGGAGTTCCTGTGGAAGACAAATCTTTTCAGAACCAACACCGAAGATTAGTACATTCTAGAGCGATTAGTCCAAAATTGAAACAACATGATCAGGCGAAGTCACTGCTGGATAATCGTATGTCAACACTAATTACCTAGGCCAAATTAGTTACAATAAAGATTTACAGATTCGACCTTGCAGTAGACAGTAACTCATCCCAGTGAATCATTCTAACTTCGAGAGAGTCGACGATATGATGGTCGAATTTTGAGGGAATGAATCTTGGATGGATCATTTCGGTTACATTATTTACCAAATGATCATTAATGTCGAAATAATTGACTCCGGTCTCTGCGCAGCGAATTGAAAGTTTCTGGTTGAAATCTCGCGCTAAATCAGATCGCATAATATCCGACATGTAGTTGTCGTTTAACCTCGAGATGATAGATTCACGACGTTGCTTGTCATCCGGTGAGTCCGAGAATCTCTCGGTCACTATCCGAGTGATATATTTGATCGCCTTTTTCCAGTCGTAGCACAACACTGGAAGGTTTATACCTTTGACAATCAACTTCGAATCGCGCAGATCCAAAGTTTCTATGTACTCGAAATACCTTTCAACGAAGTAATCGAGCCATTGCTCCGGCGACTTTGACGATTCTTGAACGAACTGTCGGAACGGCAGACCGAGCTCTACGTCCACCTGCCCGAGATTTAATACCAAGTAGTCGGGATTCTCTTCATTCTGCCACTTTTTGATATTTTGGCCCAGCTCAAGTGTCGAATTTAATTTCCCGACTCCGGAAACAGTGGACGCACTAACGACTTTAGTTACTCCTTTCACACCACGTAATGTCGGCATGAAAGCGCGGACCTGATTGGTAATGCCGAAATACTGTGTGTGCGAATCTCCGACAATTAAAAATTTCACGAGTTTTGTCTCCGGATTGATTTTGACTATTATGCTATTGGGCGTTTTTCATAACGAGTTTTAATTTGATTGCAAAGATTTGCACAATATATATCGATTGCCAATCTTCATGCGGGATTGCACTTATGGCTGAGTGCGCGGGGTAGAAGCGCCCGAAATTGGAAGCGAATTTCGCAGTTTGTCGAGGTCGATATTTAGTGAAGGTAACAATGCTTGTTTTGCGATTTCCTCAAGGGGCAGAGCACCCAAGTCGCTTTTCGAGACCGAAACACGGGCAATGTCGTTGCCTTCTAAACAGGAGAAGAAGTCTTTGAACTTAAAATCCTTGCCCGTTAGCTGCTGGTCCTCGACATCCAACCAGACCCAGGGCACTCCGTAGGCCTGAGCTGTAATAAGCCCATGCAAGGATGATGAAACAACAACATTTCCTGCCGAAATTTCAGGTATGACGTTTCGAATGTCTTGTCTCACATCGATGACTTGGCAGTCTCCTAAGCCGACACTGCCAGCCAAGACTGGAGCTCGGTGTACATAGTGAGGAACCAGAGAAATATTATGAGTCTTAGTTGAGGGTTTCTGAATCATGTCGGGCATGAGCAGAGCAGGATCTCCATAAATGTCAGGAACATCCCATCCAATAGATTCAACAAGATGCTGTTGAGTCAGCTTTCCTCTTACCGCATGAATTTTTACACCCTTAAGCTGCTTGCGGACCAAGACTTCATCGTGGGTAAATGGCTTGATTAGTCCGCTTCCCCACACATCAACGTTGTTGCGCTTAAACCACCCAGCTACTGAACCGACGGTGTAGAGGATTCGCGTTGAGTTGCCTTGCCGATTGCCTTGAATAGGTTGACGGCCGGTCATGTGATTAAGGAGATGAGGGCCAATCCAGTCACCGAAATTGAGAGTCCCTGATGACCAATAGGTGTTTACGGTCGTAGTCTGAGGGTAGTGTCCGTATTCTTCCTGGCTACGAAATGACAACACCAGTTGGGCTGCTTGCACCATCATGTCTACTAGGTCTTGATATTTAACATCCATGCCTAAAGCATGAATCTCTTTCCCATCTGAAGTGAATGTGATCGTTGTGTCGATGACCAAGAAATCGTGCAACCAACGCAACGAGCCACTACTAAGACCAGTTAGACCAACAGTGAAGCTACCATCTTCGTTCGCCACTGAACGTACGGTGACGTTAGAACCCATCATTGGAACTCTCGCGGACACAGCATTTTCGGAAGAATCAAATCTGCTAAACAAGCGACCTGCTTGACTATCGTTTGCCAAGCGTGCAGCGACAGCTTTCATCGCAGCTTCGTTTGTTCTCATGATTGAATCCTAAAACTAGTGACTTGTGTATACATTGCTCTGGTCGAAGTCGCCCGTCAGAGTTTGGAATACTATCAAGCTGTCGAGCCTCAAAGGCTGATGAGCAACTAGAAAGTAGGCGGCGCTTACCTGAGCGCATCCCATTCTACGGCAATGCTGGCGTAATCTGAGATGATCACTCCCTTGTAATTTCGTATTTCCTTTATCGTCATATCGAACCAAGCCAGAGCCGGAAATTTACTATATGTAATCGAGGATATCAACACGTCTGAATCGAAAAGTTTCCAGCCGCTGCCGCGCCACGGTATCCTTGACTGCAGTAACAACTGAGTCAGCGGATCAATACTGTGACTTGGATTTAGATGGACCACAGGCGGTAAAGGAATACTTTTGTGAACGTAATTGCTAAAAAAGCCAAACGATTCGGTGCCAAGGTCAACCGTAAGGTTCAATCACGAATCGACGAGGTAAACCGTAAACAGAACAAGAAGAAGTCCCTAAAAAGCCTACGTGAAACGAACGTCCGTTCCGATCTCATGCTACTCCCAGCTTCTGGCGAACAGATGCTGTTCCGAGTAACGCATAAGTTAAACCTCAGCAAAATTCACGCGGATTCACGATCTTGTATGCAGAAAATTTTGGAAGAGGAGGGAATGATTCATTGGGAATTTCCAACCAAAGCTAATGTTGCGTCAACGATTCATACTCTTCAGACTAATCAGAATCGTTTGCTAACAATTTTAAAGAACAGGCCTGAGTTTTCACATTGGTATTTTCAGTATATTAAGCAAGACGGTAAACCTGCTGGTGCGCCCAGACTGGTCAGAGAAATCAATGGAACAACTAAGTTTGACGCCGTACGTCTATATGAACGCGTCGCATTCAGTCCAACATCAAATTTTCGATCTGGCTCATCGCAAGGTGTTCTCCTAAGCTTTTGGACCGAGGCTCAGTTGGGATCCAATGAAAGCGTCGATTCTGATGGTTACTCTGAAACAATTGAACAAGTAATTGTGGCGCCGATCTGGAATGAAAACGCTACATTGTTGCCAAACCCAGTCTCGCGACAGGAAGAGTTTCATAATTCACTTGAAAAGGCAATGAAGACACTGTCGACTCAAGTCGATTTCGCCATAGACGCTGTTTATACTTGGGTCGACGGTTCCGATAATGTGTGGCAGGCACAGAAAGCAAGCGCATTGAACGTTCTAGACGCAGAGGAATTCGTCGATGAAGCTGTCTCCGATGCTAGGTTTGCTGATCATGACGAATTAAAGTACAGCCTGCGATCGATTGCTCAATTCGCTCCTTGGATTCGTAAAATCTGGATCGTTTCGGCTGGACAAACTCCAAAGTGGTTGAATATGAATAATCCACGAGTCGAAGTCGTTTCGCACGAAGACATATGGCCCGATGAAGTAGGGTTGCCAAACTTCAACTCACACGCTATTGAATCAAATTTGCACCGAATCAAAGGATTAGCGGATCATTATTTGTATTTCAATGACGATTTTTTCCTGACACGGCCTCTTGATCCTGGTGCGTTCTTCTTCGGCAATGGTTTGTCTAAGGTCTTCTTCTCACGAGCGATGGTTGAATTTACCGAAGTGTCAACGTTGGACAACGCTTCAAGCATTGCAGCGAAAAATGCTAGAACATTGTTGGATTCTAGAGGGTATCAACTATTCTCGAGAAAGTTCTTCCATACGCCAAGTGCACTGAACCGGAAAATTGTTGAGCAGGCTGAGTCTGAATTTCCAGATGCATTCGAAATCACGAGGTCTGCACAATTCCGAGACACGATGGATATCGCAGTCTCGGGATCATTCTATTTCAACTATGCATTGGCTACAGGTTCTGCTGTGCCTGGGCAGATCAAATATGACTATATCGATCCCGCCACGGAAAGTGGCCGGGACAGAATGAAACGAATGATCAATCGTCGCGACAAAGATTGTATCGTCATTAATGATGGCTCGACGCCCGAAACTGACGAAGAGCGTTTGAGAACAGATCGATTCATTCGTGAGTCTCTTGATCTTCTTCTTCCTGCCAAGAGCGAATTCGAGCTCTAGGATCGAGATAGTTCAGGAATTCTTTTAAGCCTACGGTGATATCATGTCACCGTAGGCTTGTTTTTTGTGAGTTACTCAAATAGGAAATTAATGAAGATTTTATCAATCATTCCTGATATCGGGCCAGGAGGCCTTACTGGTGCAGTCCTAAATAGGATTTCACTTCTTGCCGAGGCAGGGAACGACGCGTCGGTTGTTTTGTACCAGTTTATGCCAAATTTTAGACAGGATGTCGAATCCAAGAAGCAGCAGGGGCAACTCAATGAACGTGTTCATGTTCATAACCCCTATGACTATTTTGAGAAATTTTATTCTACCAGAAAGGGCTATACACCTGAGAGGATCACTTTCCCGTATCAATATATATCTCATGACTCGGAAGAAGTCATCGAATCATATTTCGACGATAGCTTACTTTTACAGGCCAAAGTTTTTAGATCAATTGAGTCTCGACGGCTCAACCGAATCCAGTTTTTTGACGAGTCTTCAACTCTTAGAAAAGAAGAATTTTATTTCGGGCAAAAATCTCCGGTAATTGTTCGGTCGTTTCGGAATGGATCCTTAACTACTGAGCGCTATTTGAGCCGAAATGGTTTTTGCTACCTGCGGCAGGAAGTAGATCCAACCAGTGGTAAATTCATCGGATTCTGGTCATGGACCCACAAGGGTGACCTTAAATTCTATAAAAGTATTTGGGACTGGAGAAGAGATTTCGTTAAAAATATCGTGTGCAAAGATTCCGCTCAAAACGTGATTTTGTGTGATGGAAACAATGTTCCACCGCAGTTCTTGAGAATGAAAAGTAATAGGTTTAGAGTGGTTCCAATCATTCACATGAATCACCGAGACGTCGATGGGAAGCTACGTCGTCACTATTCAGCTTATTTTGATAGAATCAATGAATTTGATTCCATAATTTGTCTGACGGATGGCCAGGCAACTGACTTGAAAAATGAATTTTCTGTAGAAGTTCCTATTTTTGTAATCCCCAATCGAATCAGGACTTCGGTTTCCGGGGTTATTGCTGCAAGAAATCGCGACTACGATGCCGTTCTCGTTTCTCGGCTAGAACCGGGGAAAGGTGTTGGGGATGCCGTCAGAGCTTTTAGGCATGTTGTTGATAAATTGCCAGATGCGAAGTTGGAAATATTTGGTTCTGGTAGTGAGCAAGAACTGATTGAAGGATTGATATCTCAATACGTTCTTTCTCAAAACGTTAAATTGCGTGGTGCTACCAATCGGCCGCTCCAGGAAATGGCGAATTCCAAGGTATTCATGTTTACCTCTGAAAGCGAAGGATTTGGACTAACAATTGCCGAGTCACTGTCTTCAGGAACTCCCGTAGTGTCCTTTGACTGTAAATATGGTCCTGCTTCTCTTATCGACAATAGTAAAACTGGTTTTCTGGTTAATAATAGAGATATAGAACAGATGGCTGGCCATGTAATTGACTTGCTTGAAAACGACTCATTGCTCGATCAGTTTTCCTTGTCAGCTATGGAATGGTTCAGTAAGAATCTATCTGATAATGCGATTTTAAATCGTTGGCTATATCTATTTTCTGAAATTGAGTCTAATTAGATTGCATTAAAGTGAGGGTTAAAGGAAAATGAACTATACTGCGATATTCATAGATGCCGGATTCTTGCTCTCATTAGGTGGTCATCGCGCCGCCGGGACGACTTTAAGGACGGCCTTTACAACGCACTATGAGTCGTTGGTGCGCGGCATAGTGCAGACGGTGAAGAAGAATACTGGCCTGAATAACCTGCGTGTTTACTGGTATGACGCATCTAAAGACGGACTGTTTACCGAGCAGCACAAGAGAATCGGACTGATACCGGGCGTGAAGGTGCGTTTGGGGCGGATCTCCTACAACGGTGAGCAAAAAGGCGTCGATCTACGTTTGGCTCTGGACCTAGTTGGAGTGGCAAGGAATCGGTCCGCCTCGATAGCCTACCTAGTATCCGGTGACGATGATCTTGCTGAAGCTGTAGAAGAGGCCCAAGACCTCGGCATGAAAGTGGTGCTTCTGGGCGTAGCCAAGTCTGAAAGTAGGCTGGGCGTCGCATCAGTTGCTGAGCATCTGGCTTTAACTGCCGATTATATCGAAACCATCCCCAATCAGTTGTTGGATAGCGCATTTACTAAAGTTTTGGAGTGGGACCAACGCCACTCCGAAGAGACCTCAATTATTGCTAACGCTCCAACCGAAGCACCTACTTCGATTGCACCCAAGCCTTTCGCTCCAACGCCTGCTGTAATGGCTCAAAAAACAACTGCGAAGACACACACTTCCACTGTGTCCAGCGCCGAAGTTATCTACTCAAGCGGTGGCGAGCAGCCGGGTTACAAAGGCAACGCTGCCTACGAGCAACAAGAACTTAAAGTGGCCGAAGAAATCGGTGCAAAGGTTGCCAAGTCTTGGCTTGCATTTACGACCCAGTCTGAAGTCGTTGAGCTCATGGCCGATAAGCCGCAACTGCCACCTGAAATCGATAGGACATTGCTGAAAGACTGTGCTCAAGTCCTTGGGGAATGGAAGACTGATCAACAGACCATCCGCCGAACCTTACGTAGTGCCTTCTGGGAGTATCTAGCAAAGATCATGTGACGAGTTAGCAACGACTTGAAGAACTCTAACTGACGCGAGCTAAGGTAAATTTGTAACGTGACTTCTCAGCAGAAACCCTTTTACATCACCACTGCCATTTCCTACCCGAACGGCACCCCTCATATCGGCCACGCTTACGAAGTAGTGGCGACCGACGTCATGGCTCGCTTCAAGCGACTAGATGGGCACGACGTTTTCTTCATGACCGGCACCGATGAGCACGGTCAGAAGATGATGCAGACAGCTGAAAAGCTGGGAATCACTCCGGCTCAGCTGGCCCAGCGTAACTCCGACGCGTTCCAGGTGATGAATGATGAATTGGGCACTAGCTACGACCGGTTTATCCGTACCACTGACGCAGACCACCACGCCGCGGCTCAGGAGCTGTGGCGCCGGATGGAGGCCAACGACGATATCTACCTGGATAAGTACGCCGGTTGGTATTCTGTACGCGACGAAGCCTTCTACACCGAAGAGCAAACCGAGGTCCGCGAGGACGGTATTCGATACGCCACCGAAACCGACACCGAAGTCACCTGGACTGAAGAAGAGTCCTACTTCTTCCGCCTTTCCAAGTACCAGGACAAGCTTCTCGCGTACTACAACGAAAACCCAGAATTCGGTGCGCCTCGTTCACGTTTTAATGAGGTTGTTCGATTTGTCGAGGGCGGGCTGACTGACCTTTCGATTTCCCGCACCACCTTTGACTGGGGTATCCCTGTACCGGGCAATGAAAAGCACGTGATGTACGTGTGGGTAGATGCATTGACTAATTACCTCACCGGCGTGGGTTTCCCTGATGTCGAGTCTGCATCATTCCAGAAGTACTGGCCGGCTGACGTTCACGTCATCGGCAAGGACATTTCACGGTTCCATGCCATCTACTGGCCTGCATTCCTGATGTCCGCCAAGCTTCCCTTGCCGAAGCGCGTGATGATCCATGGATTCCTTCACAACAACGGTGTCAAGATGTCCAAGTCATTGGGCAACACCGTTTCGCCTGATGACTTCGTGAACCGCTACGGCCTGGACCAGGTCCGGTACTTCTTCCTGCGCGAAGTTCCTTTCGGAGCCGACGGCAGCTATAACCACGAGACCATCGTCGCCCGTATCAATGGGGACCTCGCCAACAACTTCGGCAACCTCGCTCAGCGCTCGTTGTCGATGGTCGCCAAGAACTGCGGCGGGGTAGTACCTACGCCTGGTGAGTTGCTTGAAGCCGACCAGCAGATTCTTGATGCTGCCGGGAAGCTTCTAGAAGCCAACCGGGACGCATACTCGCGTCAGGAATTCAGCAAAGCTCTGGAAGCCGTTTGGCACGTATTGGGTGATACCAATGCGTACTTCGCGGAACAAGAGCCTTGGAAGCTGAAGAAGACTGATCCTGAGCGCATGGCCACGGTGCTTTACGTGACAATCGAAATCGTTCGCAAGGTCGCACTGCTTCTGCAACCGGTTCTGCCTCAGGCCATGACCGCCATGCTGAATTCTTTGGCGGTTGGCGAAGGGTCGGCCCGTACCTTCGAATACTTTGACACTGCTTTGGTTCCAGGCACCGAGTTGCCAGCGCCATCCCCAGTGTTCCCTCGATACGAGGAAGAAAAGTAGCCGAAGCTACCTAGGTAAGCTAGTTGCCGGCCAGGCAGAGAATGTGCGTTCTCTGCCTGGCCGGCAGCTTTCGTTTGAGCCGTTACAGATTCTCTGCGTCTACGGGCTGACAACGCCGGTCTGGTAAGCAATGACTACGGCTTGAACCCGATCCCGGGCGTCTAGCTTGGCCAATATGTGGCCAACATGCGTCTTGATCGTGGCTTCAGAGAGGAAGAGCTCCTCGGCGATTTCAGGATTGGATCGACCCAGCGCGATAAGGCCGAAGACCTCGCGTTCTCTTCGGGTTAATGAATCCACAAGAACAGACAGCTGCTCATTGCCCTGGGCGCTTTCCTTCTTCAGCAGTGGTGCCATATGATCCAGCAATCGGCGAGTGGTGGAAGGCGCGATCACAGCATCGCCACGATTCACCGTGCGAATCGATTCAAGCAACTCTTCGGGCGGTGCATCTTTCAAAAGGAATCCACTGGCGCCAGCCTGGATCGCGCTCAAAGCGTACTCATCCATGTCGAACGTCGTCAGCACAATGACCTTTGTGCCCTCGGCGGCGGTTTTAGACGGATCAAGCAAGCGTTCTGTTGCTTCGATGCCATCCATTTCCGGCATTCGCACATCCATGAGGATGACGTCAGCTTGATTCATCAGGGGAGTGGCGATAGCCTCTCGGCCATTGCTCGCTTCAACAATCACCTGCATGTCTTCTTGAGAGTTGATCAGCATGCGAAAGCCGCTGCGTACCAATAGTTGGTCATCCACCAAGGCGACCTTGATGGCGTTGTCGTTTTCCATGTGTTGTCAGTCCTCGGAGTATGGAATGAATACGGCGACGGCGAATCCGCCGGAAGATTGTGGGCCAGCGTTGCATGTTCCCTCGTACAAGGCTACGCGTTCCTTCATGCCGAGCAGCCCCTGGCCGGCGCCTTCTAGCTTGATAGCTCCTGCGCCGCGCCCATCGTCTTTGATCTGCAGCTCTAGGCCTCGGAACGTCCATTCGAGGATTACCCCGGCGACAGCGTTAGCACCGCCATGCTTGAGCACATTAGTCAGTGATTCTTGAACGCAACGGTACGCGGTGAGCTCAGCCCCAGCAGGCAGTTCTTTTCGTGGAGTACCGTGTGTGGTCAGTTGCACCGTCAGGCCTGAATTCTTGGCTAACTCCACGAGATCTGAGATGTCGGATAGGCCGGGCAAGGGCCGATTCTGAAGTTCTTCGTCTTTACGGAGGACGCCGAGGAGTCTGCGCATTTCCTTGAGTGAGGCGCGCCCGGTGTCGGACACTGTCTTGAGAGTATCAATGGCAATCTGTGGGTCATTGACCGCTGCATAGCGAGCACCATTCGCCTGCGTGATGATGACAGATAGCGAGTGGGCAACGATGTCGTGCATTTCCCTGGCAATATGATTGCGTTCATCAGACGCGGCCAGGGCTCTTTCCATGACGCGCTCTTTTTCAAGCCGTTCGGCATGATCCTTTAGTGATTTCATGGCCAAGCGTCGAGTGCGCGCAAGGTCGCCAAAGGTCCACGAGACGGTGACAACGAGAGCAAGACCCACAAAAGATACCAACATGTTCAGAGTCATCGACGGCGTGGGGTCAGAAACGTCGCGGAAGGGGTTGAACATGCTGAATGTGGCCAAGACGGCACCGGTCAGGCCAAGGGCAAGGGCGGTGAAGGACTGCCAGCGCTTTCCGTACACTGCCATCGTGTAAACCATGATGGGTACCGAGAATTGCGATGGCAGCACGAGGCTGTCAAAGCCGAGCTGCAGGATGTGGCCGAATGCGACGACAAGTGTCGCTGCCCAGGGGTATCGCCTTCTTACCATCAAGGGGACGGTTTGCAACAGGGCGATGGCGAAGATTGAAAGCACCGCAGAGACTGACATCGCGCCCGCGAAACCGAGTGTTCCGGGCACGCAGAATAGGGTGTAGATCAGACCCGTGATGAAGTCTATTCGTCGTGGATTCGCTCGGATCCAACCGTCAATTCGACGGTGGGGATTGGCAAAAATCAATTCTTCCTTCAATTCCGTGGAGCTTGCTGCGGACTATTGGTGTACTGGTTGCTACGTCCGGAGTATCCAGAATATCGACCTCGTCTAGTCCTGTTCCTCATGCCTAGGTTTGAATTCTGAAACGCGCAGGAACATTCTTCTCAAAATATGAGATGAACTCTCACATGTTGGACTTGGGTGGCTAGAGTTAAAGCATGGCAAAAGAAATTGATATTGCGGTCATTCCGGGCGACGGTATTGGCCCAGAAGTTGTAGCTGAAGCGGTCAAGGTTCTGAAATTCGTCACCAACGGTGGCAAGCAAGACGTCAAGCTCACTAACTACAAACTGGGTGCAGAACACTGGTTGGAAACCGGCGAGACTCTTCCGGATGAAACCCTTGCCTCGATCAAGCAGCACGATGCGATTCTCTTCGGCGCCGTAGGTGCGGCACCGGGCGACACCCGCATTCCATCGGGGATCATCGAGCGTGAAATGCTCCTGAAGCTCCGTTTCTCGCTGGACCACTATGTGAACCTGCGTCCATCCAAGCTCTACCCAGGTATCGAAAGCCCGCTGGCCAACCCGGGAACAATCGACTTCATCGTGGTGCGCGAAGGTACTGAAGGCCCATATGTAGGCAATGGCGGTTCAGTCCGTACCGGCACCTCGCATGAAATTGCCACCGAGGTATCGGTCAACACGGCCTATGGCGTCGAGCGTGTTGTCCGTGATGCATTCCGTCGCGCCTCAGAGCGTGAACGCAAGCATGTCACGCTGGTGCACAAGCACAATGTCCTGGTGCACGCCGGTCACTTGTGGAAGCGCACGGTAGAGGCAGTAGCAGTGGAATTCCCTGAAGTCACTCACGACTACCTCCATGTCGACGCCGCGACTATTTTCCTGACAACTGATCCATCGCGCTTCGATGTGATCGTCACGGACAATCTCTTCGGAGATATCTTGACCGACCAGGCTGGCGCAATCACCGGCGGCATCGGCTTGGCAGCTAGCGGCAACATCAACATGGATCGCACGTACCCATCGATGTTTGAGCCCGTTCACGGTTCAGCGCCAGACATCGCTGGGCAGCAGAAAGCGGATCCAACTGCCGCTATTCTTTCGGTGGCCTTGATGCTTGATCATCTCGGATTGTCAGAAGAAGCACGCTCGGTTGAGCAAGCTGTTGAAAAAGAGATCACTTCGCGTCAAGAATTGACCGATAATCGCACCACGAGTGAAATCGGCGATGCAATTGTCGCGTTACTGGCATAAGCTGAAACTGACGTTTCCGATTACCGGTTAATCGGCAGCATTTCCACGAACGGGTGTTCCGCTTTGGCGTGGAGCATCCGTTCTTTGTTTATTGAGCTAGGAAGTCCAAGGTAGATGGAATTCACCGAAAATCTTTCAACGAGTCGCAAGAGCGCCCAAGAGCGTGCCAGCGTTCTGGCTAACCCTGGTTTCGGGGACTTCTTCACTGACCACACCACTGTCGTTGACTGGACCGCCAACAAAGGCGGCCAGGGTGGCGAATGGCATGACGCCCGTATTGAGCCTTATGGGCCAATCGCCATGGATCCAGCTGCTTCGGTGCTGCACTACGGCCAGGAAATTTTTGAAGGCTTGAAGGCATACCGTCACGCTGACGGTTCCGTGTGGACGTTCCGCCCACGCGCCAACGCTGCTCGCTTAAACAAGTCTGCCCAGCGTCTTGCGCTGCCACAGCTGGATGAGGAAGTCTTTGTTGAGTCTCTGAAAAAGCTCGTGGCCACTGACATTGATTGGGTGCCAACCGGAGACGGCGAAGCCCTGTACTTGCGTCCATTCATGATTGCTACCGAAGCCTTCCTCGGTGTGCGAGCCGCTCGCGAAGTTTCCTACCGCGTCATCGCTTCTCCAGCAGGCAACTACTTCGGTGGCGAGCTCAAGCCCGTAGCTATTTGGGTATCGAAGAATTATGCCCGTGCGGGACGTGGTGGCACTGGTTCAGCCAAGTGCGGAGGCAACTATGCCGCATCGTTGGTGGCGCAGCTGGAGGCCGAAGAAAACGGCTGCAAGCAGGTTCTGTTCCTGGATTCCTTCAACGACAACGCAGTTGAAGAACTAGGCGGCATGAATGTTTTCTTTGTCACCAAGGACAACAAGTTGGTTACCCCTGCATTGACTGGCACCATCCTTGAAGGCGTTACCCGTTCATCCGTTATTCAGCTTGCCAAGGACCGTGGCATCGAAGTTGAAGAACGCAAGATCACCCTGGACGAATGGCGTGATGGTATTGCGTCCGGCGATATCACCGAAGTCTTCGCCTGCGGTACCGCGGCAGTGATCACCCCCATCGGTGTTTTGAAGAACGGCGACGAGCTCATTGGTGCCGAAAATGCACCGGCTGGTGAAGTGACCATGTCCATTCGCGAGGAACTGCTGGGCATCCAGCTGGGAACTGTTGAAGATCGACACGGCTGGCTTGAGCGTTTGGCATAGACGCTAAAGTAAGCGACTACGATGGTCTCGGGGCTTAAGCCCTGGGGCCATCGTTTTTATGTGAAAAGGAATGAAATGCACGTACTGGTAACTGGCGGTGCAGGCTACATAGGCTCGCACGCTGTGCTCCTATTGCTCGAAGCTGGCCACAAGGTTTCTGTCTTCGATAATCTCAGCAATTCTTCACCTGAATCATTACGCCGAGTTCGAGAAATGTCTGGTGCAGCTCCGGAGCTATTCATTGGCGATTTGCTTGACAGCGACCGGTTGGATTCAGTTTTGAGCCAGACCCAGCCTGACGCTGTAATTCATTTCGGCGGGTTGAAGGCTGTTGGCGAATCAGTACAGAAGCCGATTTCCTATTACCAGAACAATGTTGTTGGTACCTTGAACCTGGTATCCGCGATGGAAAAGGCCGGCGTGAAGCGTTTGGTCTTCAGTTCTTCCGCAACCGTCTACGCCGAGTCCACCGAATTGCCGCTGGTTGAAGGCGCCCAGCGCGATGCCTCAAACCCCTATGGCCGCACCAAGTTGCACAACGAGCAGATCCTTGAAGACCTTGCAGTCTCCGACTCCTCGTGGTCCATCGCCACCTTGCGCTACTTCAACCCGGTCGGCGCCCATCCATCGGGCAATATCGGCGAGGATCCGCAAGGCATTCCGAACAACCTCATGCCTTTTATTGCTCAGGTCGCCGTTGGGCGCCGAAGTGAAGTCCAGGTCTTCGGCAATGATTACCCAACCTATGACGGTACGGGTGTACGCGACTACATTCACGTCATGGATCTAGCCCAGGGGCACCTGGACGCATTGGACTTCCTGAATAGCCACAATGGGCAGTACGTGTGGAACCTCGGAACTGGAAGCGGCACCAGCGTCCTTGACGTCATCGGCGCATTTTCACGAGCCTGCGGCCGTCAGTTGCCATACAAATTGGTAGACCGCCGCCCAGGCGACATTGCCGAGTATTACGGTGATCCAACCACAGCTCGTCTGGAGCTCGGTTGGAAGGCCGAACGCGGCGTTGAGGAAATGGCCCGAGATATGTGGGAATGGCAGTCCAAAAACCCTGCCGGATACCCGGATTATGATCTTGACGGAATTTCTGAAGAAGAAATTAACGAATTCATTCGCGGGGCCCGCGCATCAATCGTCAAAGAATAGTAGACAAGAGAAATAATCAAATGAAAATTGCAAGATTTGTAGTAGACGGTGACCCTCTTTATGGAGTCGTTGATGGAAACGACATCCATGTCCTAGCAGGTGACCCTTTCTTCCAGGGGATCAAGACCACCGGTGCAACCCACAGTCTTGACGATGTTCGACTGGTGGCTCCAATCATCCCGCGCTCCAAGGTGGTCGGTTTCGGACGCACTTACCGCGAGCATGCCAAGGAACTCGGCAACGAAGTCCCGCAGGAACCACTGATATTCCTGAAGCCAAATACTTCTGTGGTTGGCCACGGGGATCCTGTCACCTTGCCGGCGTTTTCAGATGAGGTTTCCTTCGAAGGGGAGCTCGCTGTAGTTATCGGACGTATTTGCAAGGACGTACCAGCTGACAAAGCCCAGGACGTGATTTTCGGTTACACCGTTGCCAATGACCTGACGGCGCGCGACGCGCAGCGTAAGGACCCTCAGTGGGCCCGTGCCAAGGGATTTGATGGTTCTTGCCCATTGGGCCCGTGGATTGAAACAGAACTATCTGATCCGGATGATGTCAGCATTGTCACCCGAGTCAACGGCGAAATCCGGCAAGACGGATCAACCAACGAAATGATCTGGCCCGTTAATGAACTTGTTGCCCAAGCTTCCGAGGCATTTACTCTTTTGCCAGGAGATGTCATTATGACCGGGACTCCTGCAGGCGTGGGATTAGTTAATGCCGGCGATGTTGTCGAAATTGATGTTGAAGGTATCGGTTCATTACGAAGTGTATTCCGACGCTGAGTTAGTTTATCTATCCTTTATCCGGATACAATAATAACTACCACCAACTTGCCATCATCATTTTGGTGGAACCGCACTGGCTCTCGATCATTAATGTGATCGGGAGCCTTGCGGTTTAAATGCAACTTTCGGTTCGGAAGGCATAGAATGAAGACATCATGACTGATCTATCGCTGATTCCTGTAGTAACCGAAGACACCCCGGTACGCGTCCGCTTTTGCCCATCACCCACTGGTACGCCACACGTTGGCCTGATTCGCACGGCCCTGTTCAACTGGGCCTATGCTCGTCACACCGGTGGCAGGATGATTTTCCGCATCGAAGACACCGATGCCAAGCGTGACTCGGAAGAAAGCTACAACCAAGTACTCGATGCCTTGGGCTGGTTGGGTATCGACTGGGATGAAGGCGTAAACGTCGGGGGACCGCACGAGCCATACCGCCAGTCTCAGCGAGGCGAGATCTACCAAGACGTCATTGCCAAGCTGCGCGCGGCCGGTCACGTTTACGAGTCCTACTCGACTCCAGAAGAGATCGAGGCGCGCCACAAGGCAGCTGGCCGAGACCCAAAGCTTGGGTACGACAACTTCGACCGCGAACTCACTGATGAGCAGAAAGCCGCTTTCAAGGCTGAAGGGCGTGAACCTGTTCTCCGTGTACGCATGCCAGATCACGATGTCACCTTCGACGACTTGGTCCGCGGAGAAATCACGTTCAAGGCCGGCAGTGTTCCGGACTTCGTAGTCGTTCGCGCCAATGGACAGCCGCTGTACACCTTGGTCAACCCCGTTGACGATGCATTGATGGGTATCACCCACGTGCTTCGTGGCGAAGACCTGCTGTCCTCAACTCCTCGCCAGGTGGTGCTGTACGCGCTGCTTCACGATATTGGTGTTGCTCAGTACATGCCTCGTTTTGGCCACCTCCCATACGTCATGGGCCAGGGCAACAAGAAGCTGTCCAAGCGTGATCCAGAATCAAGCTTGTTCTTGCACCGCGACAACGGGTTTATCCCGGAGGGCTTGCTGAACTACTTGGCACTGCTCGGATGGTCGCTCAGCGCAGACGAGGACATCTTCTCCCGCGAACAGCTCGTTGAGGCATTCGACGTAACTGATGTCCTTTCGAACCCGGCTCGATTCGACGTCAAGAAGGCAGAAGCAATCAACGGCACGCACGTGCGCATGCTTGAGCCGCAGGACTTCCGCGACCGACTGGTTCCTTACCTTCAAGCTGCAGAACTGGTCGGCTCGGAGCTGACTGCACGTGAGAATGAAATCCTTGATCAGGCAGCTCCATTGGTCCAGGAACGCATCGCGCTCCTAGGCGAAGCCACTGACATGCTTGAATTCCTTTTCAAGTCTGACGATGAAATCGTCATTGCCGACAACGCGCTCAAGGGAATGCCTGCCAACCTTGTCGAGGTTGTAGAGGCTTCGATTGAAACACTGGAAGCTCTGTCAGATTGGAACGCGGAAACTATCCAGGGTGCACTTCGTGCCAAACTGGTAGACGAGTTGGAACTCAAGCCACGACAGGCCTTCGGCCCTGCGCGCGTAGCTATCTCCGGCAAACGAGTTTCGCCACCGCTCTTCGAGTCCATGGAAATCCTGGGACGCGATTCGAGCCTTAACCGTCTACGCGCATTTGGAGCGTCTCGGTAAGTTGCTGCGCTTGCGACAACTGATTCGTGAAAGCCTCGGGGGCCATCAATTTTAAAAGTTGCTGGCTCTCGAGGCTTTTCGATGTCCGGGGTGAGGCAAGCGCCACGCTGGATGGTGGATTTGGGAGAAGTGCATCGGCACCTGTAGGTGGAGTGGGTTAATTCACATGTCCATTGTGGAAGGGTGAGTGTTCCCAGCCGAAGCAGCAACCGATTTACCGGCTAGAATCCGCGGATGTTTACGAAAGCCGAGGGAAGGCTCTTCGATTTGTGTAGATGATTGCCTGCCGGTATAGTTGTATCTCGTGCTACGGAAGTGGCCTGGAATAATGCTTGACAGAATTCCTAAACTCCCAAGTCACAATGGGATATGGTGTAATTGGCAACACAACGGTTTCTGGTTCCGTCATTCTAGGTTCGAGTCCTGGTATCCCAGCGCTTCACCGGATTTTTTCCGGTGAGTCAAGGTGAAACTTGACGTACGGCCCCATCGTATAGCGGCCTAGTACTCCGCCCTCTCACGGCGGCAACACGGGTTCGAATCCCGTTGGGGTCACAACATGAAAAGCCACGGAGAGATCCGTGGTTTTTCTTTTACGCAGAAAACGTGCTTCCATCTCTCAGCAAACACCACCGCCATAAGGCAAGATGGTGCACATGGAGTCGAACTCAGATCAGACAAACCCTGCAACGGGTGATGCCGCTGGAAGGGCAAAAACCAGTGACATTACCATTGGGAGCCTCGCGGAATTACGTAGCATACTCACGGATCTTGTTTTCGCCAAAAATCAGTCTTCTGCGGCATCTGAAAGCGAACAGCTTCGTGATAAGACGCTGCACCAGATATCCGACTATCTGATTCCACGTGTCTCGAACTTGGGGGCGCCGTTATTGGCAGTCGTTGGAGGTTCCACTGGCTCCGGCAAATCGACACTGGTTAATTCACTCATCGGGGAGCAAATCAGTATTTCCGGCGCCGTCCGGCCAACCACTCGAACTCCTGTCCTCGCTTTTAATCCCGTTGATCAGCCCTTCTTCGAATCAGATCGCGTGCTCCCGGAGCTCACCCGCGTTTCAGGGGGCGGTTTTGCGTTAACCGGTGATTCGTCTCGAAATGATGCGCTCTTGATGAAGCCGCACGCGAACGTGCCCCAGGGGCTGGCGATCCTGGATGCACCGGATATCGACTCAGTATCAGACGACAACCGGGCGCTTGCAGGGCAGCTGCTTAACGCCGCTGATTTGTGGATTTTCGTAACTACAGCCAACCGCTACGCAGACGCACTGCCATGGGAACTGCTGACAGATGCCGGCGTCAGGGACATTACCGTCTCCGTCGTACTCAACCGAGTTCCCAAGGGTGCCGAGCGGGATATCGTGCCCGACTTGCGTCGCCTGCTGAATGAAAAGAATCTGGATCCAGCCCTGCTGCACGTCTTTAACGAGACGCATCTGAACGACGAGAAACTCCTGCCGGGGGAGCAAGTCGAACCCCTGTTGGCCTGGCTCAATGCCTTGGCCGCTGACGCCACCAAGCGTCAAGAGGTCGCTGCGCAAACACTGGCGGGGGCCTTGCGTCGAAGCACGGCCGATGTCGGAGAGCTACTGGCCGAATTGCAAGACCAGGAGCAGCAGATTGAAGACCTGCGTCAGTTGACCAAAGAGAGATTTGCCCAGGCTCACGAACGCATCAATGCAGCGCTCAACGACGGATCGCTATTACGCGGAGAAATTCTGGCCCGATGGCAAGATTTTGTCGGGGCAGGGGAGCTGCTTCGCGGGATCGAGGGAGCTATTGGTCGTGTCCGCGACAGGGTAGGAGCTTTTTTCTCCGGGCGGCCTCCGGCCACACATCGAGTTGAGCAAGCTATTGAATCAGGCTTGCACACGGTGTTCATCGCAGAAATCACTAAGGCCTGCCATGACGTCGACAGGTCTTGGAAGAACACGCCATTGGGCCAAGTTCTCCGCGCAGATCTGGTTTCGCCGCGGCCACCCAATGATCTTGATGCGCAAGCTGCTGACAGTATCCGCCTCTGGCAAAAAGACATTCTCGATATGATCCGTGAAGAAGGCGCCGGCAAGCGGAAGACCGCCCGCATGGCGGCCTTCGGGGTCAACGGCGTCGCGGTCATTTTGATGGTTGTCGTATTTGCCTCGACCGCGGGATTGACCGGACTGGAAATCGGCATTGCCGGCGGGTCTGCTGTAGTGGGCCAGAAGCTGTTGGAAGCGATATTCGGCGAGGATGCTGTCCGGCGCATGGCAGCCAGAGCGCGCAAGATGTTGGACGCACGAGCGGAAGCTTTGATTGGCACGAGCGTGCAGCTGTACGCGGACGGACTGGATCACCTGGCGCAACCGGAAGCGGCCCTGGCCTTGAACAAAGTCACTGATCGATTGAATGGCAAGGGGCCCAAATAATGGCTGAACGAAAAGTAGTCCGAGCTGTTAATGGTCTGAATCAGCAGATAGACAGCGTTATCGGCGCCATGGAGCTAGCTGAACCATATCTGGATGCGGAAAGCATCGATTTGGCGGCCTCGGTCATCAGGAAATCGGAATCACGTCGACAGCTATCCTCGGAACACGTAGTTGTGGGTCTCTTTGGCGCAACGGGTAGCGGCAAGTCGTCACTCTTCAACGCTCTCGTTGGAGAGGAATTGGCATCAACAGGCGTGATTCGTCCCACGACGGCAAATACAGTAGCTGCCATTTGGGATACGACAGGCGCCAATGAGCTTCTGGACTGGCTTGAAGTGACAGATCGCCACGTCATCGAAGAGAGAGCAGGGCTTCGACGCCGATCTTCGAAAAAAGACCTTGATGCGGGGCTATTGCTCCTGGATCTGCCGGATATGGATTCGACGCGGGTAGAGCATCATCAAATTGCCGCGCGTCTGGTGGGTCAGGTGGATTTCCTGGTTTGGGTTCTTGATCCCCAGAAGTACGCGGATGCATCCATTCACCATGGTTATCTCAACTCCTTGCAAAGCCAACAGGGAAATATTCTGATTGTTTTGAACCAGATGGATCGAGTGGCTGAGTCTGACCGCAAGATCATTGTTAGTTCCTTGCGCGATACTCTCGCTTCGTCCGGGCTGGAACGACTTCCGATTGTCTGCGCGTCGGCCACCACCGGGGAAGGGCTGGACGAAGTCCAAAAGCTGATCTCTGCTGCTGCAAGAAACAAGGCTATCTCCACGCGCCGGCTGAGGGCTGACGTTGACCAGGTAGTGCACCAGTTGCATGGACAATTAAGCGTTGAAAAAGTACGTCAGCCAAGCCAATTGCATCAATCCGAATTGGAACGAACGATCGCCAATGCCCACGGCGCACAATATATTGCAGACGCGGTAGAGACTTCGTACAAGCTTCGGGCAGCCCGGCGTACTGGTTGGCCAGTGACCACCTGGCTGATTCGACTGCGCAACGATCCATTGCAGCGCATGAACTTGGGGCGGAATCGGGATGAACCCGAATTGTCCATTACCTCGCGTCCAGAACTATCTGCGGCCGAATCTTCGGCCATTGACCATGCCATCGACAAGTATGTTCAGCAGGCCACCGAAGAACTGCCTGAGAGTTGGCATGAACCAATTCGAGAACAGGTCGCGGGCAATGTTGAGCACCTTGATGGTGCCGTCGATGCCGCTATCGCCAGTACGCATCTTGGCGTTGAAAAGGCTTCGTGGTGGTGGCCTGTAGTCAAATTTATCCAGTGGTTCTCATTGCTGGCGGCATTGGCGGGTGCGCTTTGGCTTGCCGCGTATCCCGTTGCAGGGTACTTCCAATTCGACTTGCCCTCGGCCCCACGGGTGGAAGGGGTCGCGGTTCCTACATTGGTCTTGGCAATCGGGTTATTGCTGGGTATCGTCCTAGGCGTAGCGTGCTCATTCGTCAATCGAATAGTGGCTAAAGTTAAACGTAGGAAGGCGTTACGAAATATTGAACGTTCGGTATCAAGCTTGGTTCGCACGGCCATCGTTGAACCTGTAGACGAGTATCTGACTACGTATAACGGCTACGCCTCCCTTATTACCTCAGCAGCAAAGAAAGCCGACTAGAACTCTGTGACTATTAATCAGCCTGAAGCTACCGTTGGAGACCTTGGCGAGCAAGGAATTCTTGACACCATACTCCCACTCCTCGATTCGCAAAAGGCAAACCTCGGTCCGGGGGATGACGCAGGCGCGCTCAGCGTCCAAGGCTCGGAAATCCTGGTTTCGGTGGATACTCTTGTCGAAAATCAAGACTTCAAGCTGGTTTGGCCAAGCGGTCTCGAACACCGGGCTTATGACATCGGATGGAAGTCAATCGCCCAGAATGTTTCGGATATCAACGCGATGGGCGGCACCACTACCGGCGCCGTAGTTTCCCTATCGCTGCCTGTGCAGACATCCCTTCAATGGGTCAAGGACTTTGCCCGGGGCATGGCCGATGCCATTAATTCATTGGAGGCCAAGGAACTGGCGATCCTCGGTGGTGACCTTGGCAAGTCAACGGAAATATCGGTGACGACAACCGTGCTGGGGGAGTGCGCGCACGGAAAGATCCTGCGCAATGGCGCCAAGCCGGGGGATGTCATCGCAGTGGCTGGGCGTCTTGGCGATGCGGGTGCCGGCCTATCAGTCTTGGAACATGGCAGCGATGCCAAAGAGTGGAGCCGGGCCGTGCGCCGGATTGTCGAAGCGCAATGCAAGCCCGCACCGCCTCTAGGATCAGGTCCCCGTGCGGCCGAGGCCGGCGCCCACGCCATGATGGATATTTCAGACGGCCTGGTGCGCGATAGCACGCGTCTGGCTAAGAGCAGCGGCATCAGCATTGATTACAACGGCCAGATCTTGCAAAAGTTCGCCTCCCGGTTGGCCCCTGCTGCGCAATTGACCGGGACAGATCCAATGGCATGGGTATTGCACGGCGGCGAGGACTTCGGCCTTGTGGCCGCTTTCCCAACGGAAGCTGATGTTCCGGAGGAGTTCACGGTAATCGGCGTTGCCAAGGCTCGCAGCGGCCGGCGTTCATTGGTGACGGTCGACGGGAAACCTGCAACCGCTAGCGCGGGCTTCGACCACTTCAACTGATTCAGGGCCCGCGCGTACCTGGGCAATTCAGCTGTGGTCGTTTTGCACCCTGAGCAGTTCAGATAGTTCATGGGCGGCGCTGGTGACGGCTTCGTGATGAATTTTTCCTGGCTGCCGTGTCAATCGTTCAATGGGACCGGATAACGACAAGGCGGCGATGACCCGTCCGGACTGGCCGCGAACGGGCGCAGAAACCGAGGCGACACCTGGCTCGCGCTCGCCCAAGGACTGGGCCCAGCCGCGCCGGCGTACGCCCGCCAGAATGGTCGGCGTGAAGCGCGCATGATGCAGACCTTCGACCATTCGCTCATTGTCTTCCCAGGCCAAGAGGATCTGTGCGGCTGAACCCGCTTTCATCGACAGCTGGGTACCCACCGGAATGGTATCGCGCAATCCGATGGGTCGTTCTGCGCTGGCGATGCAGACACGGAAGTCGCCTTGTTTGCGGAAGATCTGCGTGCTTTCCCCAGTCAGGTCCCGAAGCTTGATGAGAATCGGTCCTGCCGCACTGACCAAGCGGTCTTCACCTGCGGCGCTCGCCAATTCCACCAAGCGATTTCCCAGCTCAAAGCGGCCATGCATGTCTCTGCCTACCAGCCCGTGGTGCACCAGCGACTGGGCGATGCGGTGAACCGTTGGGCGCGAAATGTCCGTCAACTCCACCAGCTGGGAAAGGGACGTTGGTCCGTTTTCCAGCGCATTGAGGATGGCTGCTGCCTTGTCCAGAACACCTACACCGCTACCTATTGTCATAGTCCAAGTATCATGTCTCATTATTTGAGATTCAAGTCCGCATACTGGAAATGACTATCTGTGAAGTGTCAAAGTTGAACTACCACAATTACGTAGCTTGAGGAGTGTGTCGCATGTCCGCCATGCAGTCGCCCCAGACATTGGCAGAAAAAGTTTGGAGTGCACATGTTGTGCGCCAAGGTGAAGGAAGTGGAGAGTCCCGCCAGCCGGACTTGATCTACATTGACCTCCACCTCCTACACGAGGTGACGTCGCCGCAGGCATTCGAGGGGCTTCGCCTGGCAGGACGCCAACTGCGCCGCCCGGATTTGACCATTGCGACAGAAGATCACAACACTCCTACGCTGGAAATCGATAAGCCCATCGCTGACTTGACCAGCCGCGCCCAGATTAATACCCTGCGTGAAAACTGCAAGGAGTTTGGCGTCCGCCTCCACTCCCTGGGTGACAAGGAACAGGGCATCGTCCACGTGGTTGGTCCTCAGCTGGGCCTGACCCAGCCAGGCATGACCGTGGTCTGCGGAGACTCCCACACCTCCACGCATGGCGCGTTCGGCGCCCTGGCCTTCGGCATCGGCACCTCCGAGGTAGAGCATGTCATGGCCACGCAGTCGCTGAGCCTGAAGCCTTTCAAGACCATGGCAATCAACGTCGAGGGCACCTTGAAGCCGGGAGTCACCTCCAAGGACATCATTCTGGCTGTCATCGCCAAGATTGGCACCGGTGGCGGCCAAGGGTACGTTCTCGAGTACCGAGGTTCAGCCATCCGCTCCCTGTCCATGGACGCGCGAATGACCATCTGCAACATGTCCATCGAAGCAGGCGCTCGCGCAGGCATGATCGCTCCGGATGAGACAACCTTCGAATATGTGAAGGGCCGTCCGCACGCGCCAAAGGGCGCGGACTGGGATGCTGCGGTAGCAGACTGGAAGCAGCTGCACTCCGATGAGGGAGCCCAGTTTGATGCAGAGGTCTTCCTGAACGCCGATGAACTTGAACCATTTGTCACCTGGGGAACCAACCCGGGCCAGGGTGTTTCACTCTCCCAGAGTGTTCCTTCGCCAGAAGACTTCGAAGACGAGAATGATCGCAAAGCCTGCGAACGTGCACTGGACTACATGGGCCTGACCGGCGGAACGCCGATGAAGGATATCCGTGTGGATACCGTCTTCCTGGGATCCTGCACCAACTCTCGCATGGAAGACCTGCGAGCCGCGGCAGAAGTCGTCAAGGGCAAGACCAAGGATCCAAACATCCGAATGATCGTTGTGCCAGGCTCTGCCCGCGTGCGGCTGGAAGCCGAAGCCGAGGGACTGGATCAGGTATTCAAGGATTTCGGCGCCGAGTGGCGTTTCGCTGGTTGCTCCATGTGCCTTGGAATGAACCCGGATCAGCTGGACGAGGGGGAGCGTTGCGCTTCGACCTCCAACCGCAACTTTGAAGGCCGGCAGGGCAAGGGCGGACGCACGCACCTGGTCTCTCCACTGGTTGCCGCCGCCACCGCGGTCCGCGGAACCCTGTCCTCGCCCAGCGACCTGGTCAACGCACCGGCTGCAGTCTAGAAAGGATTACCACGATGGAAAAGATTGTTACCCACACCGGCATTGGTGTTCCGCTGCGGCAGAGCAACGTGGACACGGACCAGATCATTCCTGCTGTCTACCTCAAGCGCATCACGCGAACTGGCTTCGAGGACGCGCTGTTTGCCGGATGGCGCCGAGATGAGAACTTCATCCTGAACAAGGAACCTTTTAACGCTGGTTCCGTGCTTGTTGCCGGCCCTGATTTCGGCACCGGCTCTTCACGTGAGCACGCGGTTTGGGCGTTGAAGGATTACGGCTTCAAAGCAGTGATCTCTGCCCGCTTTGCCGACATCTTCCGTGGCAATTCCGGCAAGCAGGGATTGGTTGCCGCCGAGGTGGCGCAAAGTGACATCGAACTGATCTGGAAGGAACTGGAAAACAACCCGGGCACCACCGTGACCGTGGATCTTGAATCCCGTACCGTCCACTGCGGCTCGATCTCGGCGCCATTCCAGATTGACGACTACACCCGCTGGCGCCTGATGGAAGGCCTGGATGACATCGGGCTGACTTTGCAGCAGGAAGATGCCATCACGGCCTACGAGGCACAGCGTCCGGAGCACAAGCCTCAAACGCTGCCCGCACAAACCGCCGGCTAAGAGGTTTTCCTGATGCTGGAATAATAGGTCCGCTCTTCACCGTTCTTATAGCGGGAGAGCGGACCTGCTGTTCTTCCCAGGACGCGCATTCCGCTCAGGGTCGTGACGTGGCTGAAAGCATGCTCACAATGTGTACGCCACGGGATGATCTGAACATACCAGCGGGTACATAGGCGGTATGCTTGCTAAGTCCTGCCAGTTCGAAAGCTCAGAAGCTTCGGCGGGCGATAACGACTACGCGATGAGGTAATTCATACATGGGTAAGATCTTGACGATCCATGGTGGTGTTCCACTCGAGGGCACCGTACGAGTCGGCGGAGCAAAGAACCTAGTGCCAAAAGCCATGGTTGCAGCTCTGCTTGGTGACACTCCTTCTGTTCTGCGCAATGTGCCAGAGATCAAAGACGTCGTCGTAGTACGCAGCTTGCTTGAGATTCATGGTGTCAAGGTTGACCAGGACCCGACCACTGGTGATCTCACCATGGACCCAACCCAGGTCAAGATTGCCTCCAACCAGGCTATTGATGCCCACGCAGGCGACTCCCGTATCCCTATCCTGTTCTGCGGCCCGCTGATCCACTCCTTGGGCGAAGCCTTCATCCCGGATCTGGGCGGCTGCCGCATCGGCGACCGTCCCATCGATTTCCACCTTGAAGTCCTGCGCGAATTCGGCGCAGTCGTGGACAAGGCCCCGGACGGCATCCGCATCTCGGCTCCCAACGGGCTTCACGGTGCCAAGCTCTCCTTGCAGTACCCAAGCGTGGGCACGACGGAGCAGGTCCTGCTCTCGGCTGTTCGCGCCAAGGGCGTTACCGAAGTCAGCAACGCCGCCATCGAGCCAGAAATCCTGGATCTGATCTCGCTGTTGCAGAAGATGGGCGCCATTATCTCTGTACACCGCGACCGTGTGATTCGCATCCAGGGCGTAGACCAGCTCACCGGCTTCGACCATACCGCCTTGCCTGACCGCAACGAAGCCGCCTCGTGGGCTTCGGCAGCGCTGGTCACCAAGGGTGACATCTTCGTTCAGGACGCACAACAGCGCGACCTGACCGCCTTCCTCCACGTATACCGCCAGATCGGTGGAGAATTCGAGGTCAAGTCCAACGGCATTCGCTTCTACCACCCAGGTGGAGATCTGAATCCCTTGATCCTGGAAACCGATGTCCATCCAGGTTTCATGACCGACTGGCAGCAGCCGCTGGTCGTGGCACTGACCCAGGCCAAGGGTGTTTCCGTGATTCACGAAACCGTTTACGAAAACCGTTTCGGATTCACCGACGCTCTTGTGCGCATGGGCTCCACCGTACAGGTGCATACCGACTGCCTCGGTTCCACCCCTTGCCGCTTCGGGCAGCGCAACTTCAAGCACTCAGCTGTTGTTGTCGGCCCAGCAAAGCTCACCGGTGCTGATATTGACGTTCCAGATCTTCGTGGCGGTTTCTCCCACCTCATTGCAGCTCTGGCTGCTGAGGGCACCAGCCGTGTGACCGGCATTGAAATCATCAACCGCGGCTACGAGCATTTCATGGACAAGCTGCAGAGCTTGGGCGCCAACGTTGAGCTGAGCAACTAGCAAAGGGGATCTTGTTCGTGGTGAAGATCCTGGCTCCGGGGGAGTCTGCAAAAACCAAGCGTGTCTTTTCTGTCCTGGCGGGAATCGTCCGTCCGGTGATGAACGGCCTGACGGGTAGAACATGGAAGGGCTTTGAAAACCTTCCGCAGGGCGGCTACATCGTCTGCCCCAATCATCTGACGGAAATTGATCCGCTAGTTGTAGGGCATGCCATTTACAGCAACGGCAGGCTTCCTCGTTGGCTGGCGAAGGAATCGCTGTTCAAGCCACCAGTGCTTGGCTGGTTCCTGCGGACCACCGGCCAGGTCCCCGTTTCGCGCAGTTCTGCAAGCGCAGGCGACTCGTTGAAGCAGGCCAAGAAGGTGCTGGACGCCGGCGGAGTCATCGTGATTTACCCCGAGGGCACGCTGACCAGGGATCCCGACCTGTGGCCCATGATCGGACGTACCGGTGCGGCGCGCTTGGCGCTGCAAACCGGTGCTCCGGTAGTGCCCATGGCACACTGGGGAGACCAGGAGCTCCTGCCAAGGTACTCCAAGAAGATGTACCTGTTCCCGCGCAAGCACGTCACCGTCTCCGTTGGAGCGCCGGTAGATCTGGATGACTTGCGGGAAGGCCCGCGCACCCGCACGGTGCTCCAAGAAGCAACGGATCGAATCATGGACGAGATCACCGCTTTGCAGGCTGAACTGCGCCACGAAGAACCACCGGCCAAGCGCTGGGATCCTTCTGAGCATGGTCAAGCCCAAACCGGCCGTAGCTTTGAAAAGCCGGACAACTAATCATCACTGGACATCACCACTTTCTAGAGGACTGACAATGACAATGCCACTTCCACGCAAGATCGCCGTGATGGGTGCCGGTAGCTGGGGTACTACGTTTGCCAAGGTCTTGGCAGACTCCGTTGCAGCTCAAGGGATTCCCGTTCAGATCTGGGCACGCCGCGATGATGCTGCCAACGAGATCAACGAACGCCACACCAACTCCCGGTATCTTCGGGAGACGAAACTGCCGGCCAACATTTCGGCTTCGTCGAATCAGCGTGAGGTGCTAGAGGGCGCTGACCTTGTCGTCCTGGCCATCCCATCGCAGTCGCTACGCCGGGAACTGGCTGTCTTCAAGAAGTACTTTGAGCCAGAAGCCGTATTGCTGTCCCTGATGAAGGGCCTGGAGCGTGGCACCGACCTTCGCATGAGCGAAGTGATTGCCGAGATTACCCAGTTCCCTGAAGACCGAATTGCCGTGCTGTCCGGTCCGAACCTTGCCATGGAGATTGCCCGGGAACAGCCCACTGCATCGGTCGTTGCTTGTGCCGACTCGGAAATTGCACAGTGGATCGCTGAGCTTTGCTCAGCATCGTACTTCCGTCCTTATACCAATGATGATGTCTTGGGTGTTGAGCTCGGTGGAATCGTCAAGAACATCATCGCGCTTGCTGTTGGCATGTGCGATGGCATGGGCATGGGCGACAACACCAAGTCCACGGTGATTACTCGTGGCCTGGCGGAGACGACCCGCCTGGTGCTCTCCTTGGGCGGGCGCTTGGACACCCTGGCTGGCCTTTCGGGACTAGGCGACCTGGTTGCCACCTGCTCCTCGTCGCTGTCACGCAACAACACCGCAGGTCGCCTGCTCGGCCAGGGGCTCTTCCTTGACGAGGTCAATGACCGCATGTCACAGACTGCCGAAGGCATCAAGTCAGCGCGGGCAGTCTTCGATCTGGCTCGCGCTCACGAAGTTGAAATGCCAATTACCGAAGCGGTGGTCATGGTGCTCGAAGGTTCGTTGAGCGTTGAGAACATGGCGGCGCGATTGCTGGCTCGCGAACTGAAATCTGAAGGAGAACAGAACTAATGGCTGACCGTAAACTTCGTGTCCTCCTGCTTTTCGGCGGACGTTCCTCGGAACATTCGGTTTCCTGCGTGACTGCCGCTGGCGTGATGCATGCGATCGACCGGGAGCGATTTGACGTCATCCCCGTTGGCATCACCCGCGACGGTGGATGGACCCTCTTGGACAAGGACCCCGAAGGGTGGGCTCTCGATTCGGGCCAGTTGCCAGAAATCGCCTCCGTTGATCACCCGGTTCAGCTATCACCCGAGCCGAATAAGACTTCGCTTCAAGCATTCGGCGGTTCAAAGATCTCGGAAATCTCCGAAATCGATGTAGTCTTCCCGCTGTTGCATGGTCCATTCGGTGAAGATGGCTCGATTCAGGGAATGCTTGAAACCGCCGGAGTTCCATATGTTGGCTCCGGTATTGCCGCTAGTGCCATGGGCATGGATAAGCACTTCATGAAAGTCGTTTTTGAAGGCGCCGGCTTCAACGTTGGCCCTTACGAAGTCATCAGCAACAAGCAATGGCTGCGAGACAGCGACGCGGCTTTGGCTCGTTGCGATCGCTTGGAGTACCCGCTGTTCGTCAAGCCTGCTCGCGCAGGTTCTTCAGTGGGTATCACCAAGGTCGATGTCCCCTCAGATCTTCGCGCTGCCGTCGAGATAGCCCGGGCAGAAGATCCCAAGGTGATTGTTGAGCAGGGGATTGTTGGCCGCGAAATCGAATGCGGTGTTCTGGAAGGTCGAGGCAGTTCTCCTGCCCGTGCTTCCTTGCCGGGCGAGATTGCCGTGGCGGATAACGGGCATACGTTCTATGACTTCGAAGCCAAATACGTGGACGGAACCGCTGCTAAGCTGAGCTGCCCTGCTGTATTGAGTGAAGAAGCCACTGCGGAAATTCGTGAATTGGCAGTCAAGGCATTTGATTCCCTGGATGCTGAAGGTCTTTCGCGTGTTGACTTCTTCTACACGCCGGAAGGCCAGTGGATTATCAATGAGATCAATACGATGCCAGGCTTTACGCCGTCAAGCATGTACCCGCAGATGTGGGATAAGACGGGTATCGACTACCGTGAACTGATTAACGAGCTCATCGCCTTGGCAACTGAACGCAATGTCGGCCTCCGCTAACCCATAGCGAGATTAAAGTCATTGGCCTGGTGCCCCGAGATCGGGGCACCAGGCCAATGACGTATGCAGCGCCAGGAGACAGGCTACAGCTTTTCTGACTTATCGACGCTCACACAAGCCTTCTGCGCAGGGATCTTGGCAGCGGCATCGGATAGTGATGCGAGTACTGTGCTTGAAGGAATGACATTCGGATCCAGCACAACTTCAGTAGCTGGCGTGCGCCCGTAGGTGGTCAGTGTCCAAATCCCGGACTTCTCATCCTCGTGGGCGACCCAGTCCACATCATTGACTGATACACATGGATCGCTGGTCGGCGTTGGCACCTGGACGCCGCAACGCAGAACTACCTTGGAAGGATCGCCCCACGCCGAGGTCGACTGGGAGGTGGTGGTGCGACGGTCAGCGTCGCCGATGGTGTCCGGGAGCACTACCATCATCTCAGCGCAAAGCGGGTTGGCCGCATCGGGAGCCGCATCAACCGCCGCTACGGACGAACACCCAGTGAGTAGCGGGAGAAATAGTGCTCCAAGTAAGGCGTTTCGGGTTAATTGGCCTACTTTTGGATTAAGTTTTGGTGACAGTCGGGCTGTGACACTGATTTTAGACACGTTATAAGCGTACATCGGCTATCTGAAAGATAAGATGTATTGAGTTGAAACTGTGAAAGGTAGCATATGTCCTTTGAAGAGCAGCCAGCAAGGCAGCGTACAAAGAAGAAGCGCACTGGGCGCGCAGTACTCTTTAGTGTTCTATCCGTAGTGGTAATCGCTGCGTTGGTTGCCGGGCTATATGCCTGGAACTTGGCACGCACATTTGATGAGAACAGCAACAAGCTCGCTGATGCTTTCCCTGCCGAGGAAACCCGTCCCGAGGTTAAAGAAGAATCAAAGGACGCAATTAATATCCTTTTGCTTGGATCGGATACTCGCGCAGAACGCTCCGATGATGAGCAGGGCGATGACTTTGCCACCCTCCCAAGCGGCGGTCGCTCCGACACGATGATGCTCGTTCACATTCCGTCAGACAGAAAGAACGTGTTTGTCACCTCGATCATGCGCGATACGTGGCTCGACATTCCTGGCGTTGGAACGGCTAAGATCAACCGTGCCTTCGCCAGCGGCGGCGTTCCAAAGGCAGTTGAAACCCTTGAAGGTCTTTTCGGCATCCGTATCAACCACGTTGCATCCATCGACTTTGAAGGCTTCAAGGGACTGACCGATGCCGTAGGCGGCGTGACTGTCGATAACCCAATTGCTTTCACCCCGGTTCATGCCAAGGGCTACTACTTCCCTAAGGGCGTGCAGAAGTTGGATGGCGAAAGCGCACTGACCTTTGTACGTGAGCGTAAGGCTTTCACCGGCGCAGGTGGTAGCGATTACCGCCGCGTGAAGAATCAGCAGCTCTTTGTTAAGGCTTTGCTCGGCCAGATCCTGTCCAAGGAAACCCTGACCAGCCCTTCAAAGATTCAGAATGTTGTTAGCGAGATTGCACCTTATGTCGCGGTAGACGACACCTTGGACTCGGCCAAGATTGCAGGTATTGCCTCATCAATGCTGAATGTCCGCTCTGATGACATGACCTTCTTTACCCTGCCAAACAATGGTCCGGGACGTTCCGCGGATGGCCAGTCCATCGTGATTCCAGATATGGAGACCATTAACAAGTTCGGCGAAGCATTGCAGAATGACACTGTTGACGAGTTCGTAGCTTCAACAGATCTGTCACAGTAACACCAGCTAAGGACCCACTTTCCATGACCCCCCAAAAACTCGATACTTCCGTGCGCGCCATCAAGGAATGGCTTGCGCGGAGCGTTAAGAGTCTCGGGAATCACTCTGACCGGCTTAATGCCATCAATGTTTTTCCGGTAGCCGACGGCGATACAGGGAGCAATCTCTATCTCACCGCTCGGGCGGGTCATGACGCGGTCAGCGAGTTGGAAAGCGACGATATCGGTGGCTTCCTTGAGATTGCCGCGCGTGCTTCCATGGAGTCGGCGCGCGGCAACTCAGGCACCCTGTATGCCGTCTTCCTCAGCGGTCTGAGCGAACCATGGGTCGGTCAAGAACGGCTGAGTGCGCCCTTGCTTGCCCAAGGACTGGAACGAGCCAAGGTCCGCTCCTGGTCCGCGCTGAGCGAACCGGTAGAAGGCACCATGCTGTCGGTCATCAACGCTATTGCCTTGGCCGCGGGTTCAACCCTGGCTCACATAAAAAACGACTACGAGAGCCGAGCGGCGCTCGACACCGTGCTGGTTCAGATGAAACAGGCAGCACAATTGGCAGTCCAAGGCACTGAATCCGAACTGGCGCCGCTGCTAGAAGCCGGCGTCGTCGATGCCGGTGCCGTGGGCATGCTGATCATCATTGATGAACTCTGCGCCGCCATCAGGAATGACGAAACCGACTTTGACTCCTATGAGTCATTCCACGGCTACAAGATCCAAGACCCCCATGTACATCTCAACCGAGAGGCAGAGTCCGGCGTTGAAGTGATGTGCACCGTTTCCCTCGATGCCCTGGGAGCTGCGACCTTGAGGGGGCAGCTAGATTCCATGGGCAATTCGGTGATCATGTCTCCGGTGAATCAGCTCGAGGAAGATACCTACCGCTGGCGAGTACATGTCCACGTGGACGAAGCCCAGCCGGCCCTGGATCTGATTGGCAAATATGGAGATCCGGTGAACGTCAGCGTAACCGACCTTTGCACCCACGATGACTAATCCAAGCTCCGTTGTGTTTGAAGAATCCGAGCTCGCAATGTACTTGGGCAACAAGAACGCCCAGTCTCTCGACAAAGCCTTTGGATACAAGACCGTTGGGGACTTTCTCTGGCATTTTCCGCGTCGATATGTTGAAGTTGGCGAGCTCACGCCCATTGCCGAACTTCCGTTTGATGAACACGTCACGGTTGTCGCCCAGGTAGTCAACGTCAGCCAGCGGCAAATGCACTCACGCCGCGGATTCATCTTCGAAGTGACCGTCAGCGATGAATTGAGTTCCGGCGGCCAAGAACTGAAAATGACATTCTTCAACGGGTATCAAGCACGCACGGACTTGATCGTTGGGACCATCGCCATGTTCAGCGGAAAAGTCGGCTGGTATCAGGATCACCTCCAGTTGAGCCAACCTGACTACGCGGTCCTAGACGAAGCCTCGCAAGCTGATCCTCGTCCCATTCCGATCTATCCGGCATCGGCGAAGATGCCAAACAAGCGGATTCGGGACTTGATGGGACTTCTCATAGAGCACCTGACTGCGGAGAACCTGCCGGAATTCCTTCCCGAAGAGATCCTTCGTTCGCATCACTATCCGGAACGCCACAAAGCGTTTCTTGAACGCCATGTACCTCGCGAAATAAAAAACGCCTATATCGCCAGACAGCGTTTCGCTTTCGAAGAAGCTTTCATTCTCCAGCTATCGCTTGCTGAAAGGAGCCGCCAGCTGGGCACGCAGCTGGCTATCGCCCGTCCACGCATTTCAGGACGCTTGGCTGAAAAATTCGACAATCAATTGCCGTTTGAACTGACCGAAGATCAGCTGCAGGTAGGGGACCAGATCTCATCTGACTTGGGCCAGGCCCACCCGATGCATCGATTGCTCCAGGGCGAGGTAGGTTCGGGCAAGACGATCGTCGCCCTGCGCGCCATCCTGCAAGTCATCGATGCCGGGGGACAAGCCGCGCTCTTGGCGCCAACGGAAGTTCTCGCAGCACAACATTTCAGCTCCATCAAGAAAATGCTCGGCAAATTGGGGGAGCCCGGACTATTCGGCGAAGGCGAAGGAACTGGTATCGCGTTGTTGACCGGTTCTGCAAGAACCGCTCAACGCCGTGAAGCCTTGCTAGGAATAGCCAGCGGTGAAACCGGTCTGATCATCGGCACGCATGCTCTGCTAAGCGATCAGGTCCAATTCGCGGAGCTTGCCCTGGTCGTCGTTGACGAGCAGCACCGATTCGGCGTCGAACAACGTGATGCCCTCCGCGCAAAATCGGGCGCCGCCCTCCCGCATACGTTGGTGATGACCGCTACCCCGATTCCCAGGACAGTCGCGATGACCGTCTTTGGAGACCTGGATACCTCGACCATCAAGCGTCTGCCGGCCGGGCGTGCACCCATCCAGACCCATATCGTTCCCATGCAGCTGACCGGATACCGTGACCGCCTGTTCTCGCGGATCACCGAAGAGGTTTCCAAGGGGCATCAGGTGTATGTTGTTTGCCCGCGAATTACGGATACAGCCGCTGAACAGGGCGTGCTTCTCTCGACCTATGAGGCGCCTTCGGGCCAAACCATGAGCGTTGAAGCAATGACGGAACTGCTCGCGGGCATGCCTGAATTCGCTTCGATCCAAATCGAGGCTTTGCACTCGCAGCTTGATTCGGCGCAGAAGCAAGATGTCATGGATTCATTTGCCAGAGGCGAAATTGATGTGCTCGTCTCGACCACTGTCATCGAGGTGGGCGTTGACGTGCACAACGCAACACTGATGGTCATCATGGACGCTGAACGATTCGGGATATCCCAGCTGCACCAGTTGCGCGGTCGTGTGGGGCGTGGCGGATTGCCCGGCACATGCCTGATGACCACGTGGCTTGATGCCGACCATCCTTCAGTAGCACGGCTCAAGACCATCGAAGCGACAATGGACGGATTCGAACTAGCCGAGGCAGACTTGGCGGAGCGACGTGAAGGAAACATCTTAGGTGTTCAGCAGTCCGGGAGCCAGTCATCGCTCAAGGAGCTGAGTATCATCAGGGACCGTTCACTTATTGAGCAATCCCGGAACAACGTTGATGTCCTCATGAAGGTGCCGCATTGGCACGAGAAATATCCGCGTCTCGTTCAGATCGCCGGAGCATGGGCCGATGAATCAACAAAAGAATTCTTGAACAAGAACTAGCAGGAAAGGCTGAAATGAGCCGAATTATTGCCGGCATCGCTGGCGGCCAGCCACTGAAATCAGTTCCCGGAGATGCGACTCGACCGACCACAGATCGCGTGAAGGAAGCACTTTTTTCACGCCTTGAAAGCTGGGACCTAATCGCAGGCGCCCGTGTGCTGGACCTTTTTGCTGGTTCTGGTGCTCTGGGGATAGAATCCGCAAGCCGGGGTGCCCGTCAAGTCGTACTCGTTGAAAAGGCTCCCAAAGCCGCCAGCGTATGCCAGCAGAACGCGGCCTTGATTAACAAGGTACTGAATACATCAACAGTTTCGGTACAGCGCGGTTCAGTGGACTCGGTCCTGGATGGCTACATGAACGCTGCTACCGGGTTGCCGAACCGCACCTTCGACCTCGTTCTATTGGATCCGCCTTATCCGCTGACCGAAGATGAGCTCGCGACGACCTTGCAGAAAATCTCGAAAGTCCTGGCCGAAAACGCGACGGTAATGGTCGAGCGTTCCAGCCGTTCTCCGGAACCTTCGTGGCCTACTGAGTTGGTGAATTTCTCCGACAAGAAGTACGGAGAAACCCACTTATGGTTTGCTGAACCTGTCGAGGCCTAGACCAGAACGGACTTCCGCCGGATAAGGCCCGGCCGCTTGGCAGCGGTCAACCAGTTCCTCAGGGACCTGGTTCCTCGAAGCTGTGAGGATGAGGTTGCCTGGGTACCGGGACGTAAACATCTCTGGTGTTGCACTGAGCATCACGAAATCGAAAGCAGAACGCACGGCGGCGACTTGTGACTTGGTGAAGCGCAGCGGGGGATCGTCGCCAATATTGACGAACAGCAGTCCATCGTCGGTCAGAGACTCCCTGAGCTCGGTGTAGTACTCCGGCGTAGTGAGGTGTTCTGGCGCTTCAGGCCCGGAGAAGATGTCGAGTACGATTGCATCGAATTTTTCTCCTGCCAGTTCCTCAGCCAAGACTGATCGGGCATCAGCTACGACTGGGGTGAGATCGCAGCCAGAAGGCAGTGGCAGCTGGGTCAGTACAAAATCTAGAAGTTCTCGTTCGATGTCAACGGCAACATGCTTGCTGCCTGGATAGACTACGCTTGCCCAACGGGCCAACGTCAATGCGCCGGCTCCCAGATGAAGCATCTTGAGTGGATTTTCAGGTGTGCGCAACGTCTGCAGATGATTCGCAATGCGGGCAAGGTACTCGTAGAAGACGTCTTCCGGATGAGCCAGATTCACATGCGACTGCGGGGCGTCGCCAATGGCAAGAATTTTCGAGCCAGGGATCAAGTCATCGTCGTAGATGGTGGCATGTGCCTGAACGAATCCCAACCACCGCTTCGCAGGTTTTCCCTTCATCGGTTCAAGACTCCCGGGAGCTGTTGCAGTTTTTCAACCGCATCTGTCAGGATTTCGGGCTTCTTGCAGAACGCGAAGCGCAGCAGCCCCTGGTAGCTGGAAGCGTTCTGTGGATGCACGAAGACTGACATTGGGATGGCAGCGACGCCAACGTCCCGTGGCATCTTGCGCGCGACCTCGATAGCGTCGTTGTGCTTGAAACCGTTTATATCGGCAACCAGGAAATACGTCCCTTTGGGACGAATGACTGGAATGCCAGCATTTTCGAGTCCATCAGCGAGAATTTTTGCTCCCTGCGCCAGCGATGACGCGAAGCCAGTGAAGAATGACTCTGGCAGCTTCAAGGCGTTGGCGACAGCTGGCTGAAAAGCCGGCCCTGAGGAATAGGTCAGGAACTGCTTTACCGTGCGAATCGCGGTGATCAAGTTCTGCGGACCTGTAGCCCAACCTACTTTCCAACCGGTAAATGAAAACGACTTTCCCGCGGACGATATGGTGATCGTTCGTTCAAACCCGCCAGGCAAACTCGCAATAGGCACATGTTTCGTTCCAAATGTCAGATGTTCGTAGACTTCGTCGGCAACGATAATGCAGTCATGCTGATGGGCCAGGGCAATGACTTCATTGAGCATAGAAGTCGAGAACACCGTTCCCGTAGGGTTGTGGGGATTATTGATCAGGATGACGCGCGTATTGTCCGTGATTGCCTGTCGCAAATCATCGACACTCGGCTCGAAGCTCGGAGCCTGTAGCTGAACCACGTTATGTTGCGCATTAGCCAGACCGATCATCGCTGCGTATGAGTCATAGAAGGGCTCAAAGGTAACCACTTCATCGCCAGGTTCAAGGAAGGCAAGCAGTGCTGATGCGATAGCTTCAGTCGCACCGGTTGAGACTACTACTTCGTTGGCAGGGTCAATGTCCAGCGAATAGAAGCGCTTCTGATGATCGGAGATCGCGTGACGCAGTTCCAAGATTCCTGAGCCCGGCGCGTACTGATTGGACCCGGCCAGTATTGCATCGACAGCGATTTGGCGTATTTCGGCAGGACCCTCGGTGTCTGGAAAACCCTGGCCCAAGTTGATGGCATCATGCTTGTTGGCCAGGGCGGTGATCTCTTCAAAGATGGTCACCCCAGGCTGGCCAGAAGCGTCCAATAAATTTGCGCCGTGGGCTGTTCTCTGCCAAGGAGTCATGGAATTGCTCATAAGTTCATTATGGACGCGCGCTCATGAAATGTTGTCCATTGAGTCGTGCAATCGTTACGGGACATTCACCGAAGTTCCAACAACTGACGCGAGTTCTTGATAGATTCAATTCATGCGAAGAGCAGTATGCCCCGGTTCCTTTGACCCGATTCACAACGGCCACGTTGAAATTATTGCGCGTGCAGCCAGTCTATTTGACGAGGTGATCGTTGCCATATCCACGAACTACTCGAAGAAATATCGCTTTGGCGAAGACGAGCGAGTAGCGATGGTGGAAGAAACAGTGGGGGGTCTGCGAGGCGTTACTGCGATTCCGATGGGTCAAGGATTGCTGGCGGATTTCTGCAAGGAACACGGCGCGGAAGCGATCGTCAAGGGGCTCCGAAGCACCGTTGACTATGCCTACGAAATCCCGATGGCAACGATGAACCGACACCTGACGGGCGTCGAGACAGTGTTCCTGCAGGCGGATACCCGCTTTACCCACCTGTCATCTTCACTTCTGAAGGAAGTGCAGTCATTGGGCGGCAACGTGGCGGAATACTTTCCGCGGGCTGTAATGAAGAGGCTGCTTCGCTAATCGCCATTTTCATGAAGTTTGTAATTACACAGGGTAGATATAAGATTAGACCCTCGAAAGATCACTCTCACTTATTCGGACGGTTTTCCTAAAATGAATCAACGTGCCATCACAAAGGCAGTCATTCCTGCAGCAGGACTCGGAACCCGATTCTTGCCAGCAACCAAGGCCATGCCGAAAGAGATGCTGCCGGTTGTCGATAAGCCGGCAATCCAGTACGTCGTCTCGGAAGCCGTCAAGGCTGGCTTCACTGACTTGCTCATGGTTACGGGTCGCAGCAAGCGCGCCCTCGAAGATCACTTCGACCGCGTTCCATCTCTGGAGTACTCGCTTGAAGCCAAGGGCGATAAGAAGAAGCTGGATGCAATCCACGAGGCCACTCACCTTGGCGACATCCACTATGTTCGCCAGGGCGATCCAAAGGGCTTGGGCCACGCAGTTCTGTGCGCAAAGCAGCACGTGGGCGACGAGCCGTTTGCTGTATTGCTAGGTGATGACCTCATTGACGAGCGCGATGAACTGCTGTCCGTGATGGCCGAAGTGCAGCGTAAAACCGGTGGCTCGGTGATCGCGTTGATGGAGGTAGAGCCAGAACAGATCAGCGCCTATGGTTGTGCTGACGTTTCGGCAGTCGAAGGCGAAGAATACGTCAAGGTCAATGGCTTGATTGAGAAGCCAGCCGTCGATGAAGCGCCAAGCAACTTGGCTGTCATCGGACGCTACTTGCTCCACCCGCGAGTTTTCGAAGTCCTGGAGCACACCGCCCCAGGCCGCGGCAACGAAATCCAGCTGACCGATGCCTTGCAGGTGCTTGCAGCAGCTGAGGGCGAAGGTTCGGGTGTGCACGCAGTTGTGTTCCGTGGCCGCCGTTACGACACCGGTGACAAGCTGAGCTATCTGCAAGCCAATATCACCTTAGCGGTTGATCATGACGACCTCGGTGCCGGTTTGAAGACCTGGCTCAAGGAGTTTGTCGCAGAATTGGACGACTAATCACTCCTTGCCAGCTTTGACACCCCAACCAATGGCCGTCATTTCCTAGCTGAAGCATGAGTTAACTAAGGCCTTGGTGCCCCCCGCTATGCGGAGGCACCAAGGCCTTAGTGTGTATTCGCGATAGTTTGGTGCGCACGCAGGTATTTGAGTTTTGCGTTCGGCACCGTTTAGCACCTGACGCTGAACTTTTTAGCTGGTTGCAGGCAAGGACAACTCTTGGAGCAAGCGCTTCGCAATCGCCAGGTGCCCAGCCGTATTCGGGTGGAACAAATCGGATTTACCGTTCCATGTTTGTATCCCGCGGGGGCCGCGATTCTTGGCGTTCGAGTAAAGATCTGACAGCGACACGAATGTACCGCTACTTGCTTCGCAGGACTGCTGGATAACAGTGTCTAGATCTTGTGCAATCTGAGTTTCCGGCCGATACCAGACACCTAAGCAGACGAAATGTACCGATGGCGAAACCGAGCGGATCCGTTCGAGGTAGTCCCGATATTCCTTGCGGAAGGTGACAGTGGGCGTTTTAGCCCCGGCGTCGTTTGTCCCCAGTTCGATGATGGCCAAATCTAAATCCGCGGGAAGGCTCTTGCTGTGTGCGATGTAGTTCAACTTAGCGCCCGATTTGGCGATGGTTGTGATCGATTCAGTACCTGCGGCTTTGAGATGGCGTGAGGTAATCGCCCGGAAGCTCTCTGGGAGTGCGTGGGCGTCCCGACCTACACTGATCGAGTCGCCCGCGAACAGCACTCGATCGAAATTGTTTCTTGCGGCGGGTTCTGCAGGGGCCGCGCTCGGGGGAGTCTCTGCAGCCTGGCTGTTCGATGAGATGATGCTTTGGATTGCAGGAACCAAGGCCACAGCCACCACGACGATCAGTACGAGGGTAATTGTGATCTTTTGTCGCAATGACATTCTGGTGTCCCCATATGCGTTCAGCACGTTCTGGCATGCAGTAACGTGTACGTGCTTATCGATCATTCAAAGTTTATCGGGACAGACTGCTGACTTCGTGGCTGACTGCTCAAGGATAGACGTGAATCCCATCGCTATTGAATGGAAAATGAAATTCTGACAGCTCTGTGCCAGTCTGAACATGACAAGTCGGATCCGCCGCACAGGGAATCAATAACCGGGCAGAGGTTTGAACGCGGAACTCTCGCGGTTCACAAGAAAAAGTGAATCATGATCGTCGCTACTGCCTTTGGTGCCAAGAACCGTCAGAATCACTGTAGGCGCTGGCATCGCCCTGCACCTATATACGGATAGCGGTTAGGCCAACCGAATACTTCATTGAAGCAATCCACGAGACCGAAAAAGTCTCCAAGGTACGGCTCTCATCGAGATAAGAGAAATCAAAAACGAGCAAGGCATCGTCGCAGGTTTCCGAGCAGTCGTTAACGAATGCGAACTCGGGCGAGTCCGTCGTGATGTAGGTGGAATCCTCGCCGACTGGGTCGTCGTCCGGTAGGCTACCTACTTCTCGAACGGTTCGCGCTAGATCTTCATTCACGACAAGTGTGTAGATCAGGTTCGCTTGTTGTGTCTCCCAAATGGTTCACGAACATCGTTGATATTGATTTTGCCACTAGGCGCGTAGCAAATCTCGATGTCTACCAGGCACAGCCGTTCACTAGCTTTGGCGTGCACAGTGTAGCCGTCTACTGAAAATTCGGGCTCTCGTGGGGATGCTCATCTAGAGTCAGCTGAAAGTTGGACAGTCGACGGAGTTCCTACTTTCGAGAACGGTGTCTGTTCGCTGGGCCTTCAATATGGACATTGTCGAATTGGCGCCACGATCCTGTTTGTGAATTTCCGGCTCCATGCGAACTCATCGTTAACTCGACAGCATCTTTCTGCATGCCACTACATCCGTTCAATAGCAGTACGCCGGAGATTAGGACGGACGATATTCTCAGTGATTGACCATGGAAAGGACTGGCGGATTTCGTCGCAATCTTCACATGGCCGAATGTGGAATTTCGGTGAAGCAGTAGTTTCTGAAATTCATATCCAAGCGCTAGAGAAAAAGTACGACGATTTTGGTGAATTTTCACCGACTCAAATCATGTGCACGGTTCATAGAGTTGGAATTGCCCAAGCTTCCGCAGTGATTCGTCCCGGTGGCTAATTCGGGGACCGTGGTAGTCCAATGCCAACACTGCGCCAGGTGTGGTAGCTACCAGCACAACGTGTAAATGATCTTGCCGTTGAACCGCGCGCTCTGCTACGTAGGAGCGCGCTCAACTCTTTGTCTACTGACAATTGTTGCGTTTACATCTGCACGGTTGATTGCGGCTCTTCGGTTGGCCGCTCCGCTAGTTCCTTGGGGTGTTCATTTGACAAGCATCCTCTGATGAAATGATTGCGATGTTTTCAATGATTGAATTAATTCGATTAAATAGAGGATCATGAAAGCGAGTGGTGTTTCTCACTCTATTTAGAAGTCAATGCACTCAGGATAATCACAAGTATCTTATGTATGCTGTCTCTTTGCGTGAAGTCTCTCGGCCTGTCCGGTTGCTTCAGTTTTGGCAGCCCGGGTGGAGATGATTTGAAACACGAAGAACCTCAAGAAATTGTATTTGCGTCGCGCAGCGCGCGTATCGAAGTGGAACGCAAGAAGAAACGAACCAAGAACGTGCTAGTAGCCGTAGTCGCGGCCATGCTCATTTGCGTCCTCGGTGCAGGCTACTTCGTTTTCGACCTTCAGCGTCAGTTCAACTCAAAATCCAATTCCTTGGCTCTAGGGTTTTCTGACGAAGATCAAGAAGCGCGTCCTGTTAAAGACCCCGACGACAAGTCGATGAATATTCTGATGCTCGGCGTAGACCACGCTGCTGATGACAGCGACGGCTCTGCCGCACTGAGTGGGGCGGTCGAACAGCGAAGCGACTCCATGATGCTTGTCCATATTCCAGAGGACCGTTCACAGGTCTACGTCATGTCGATGGTTCGAGATATGTACGTTGATATTCCTGGATACGGGATGAATAAGTTGAACGCCGCAGTATCTTACGGCGGAGTGCCATTACTGATGCGAACTGTCGAGGGACTCTTCGAGACAAAAATCGATCATGTCGCCATGGTCGATTTCGAGGGATTCAAGGAACTTTCAACTGCGCTCGGTGGTGTCACGGTGGAAAACGACATCCCGTTCACGGCGAACGACACCGACTATTTCTATCCGGCCGGAAACCTCAATCTAGAAGGCGATCGCGCGTTGCGGTTTGTTCGAGAGCGCAAATCCTTTAGCAACGGCGACTATCAGCGCGTGGCTAATCAACGGAAATTCATTGCTGCTGCGGCCAGTAAGCTTCTTTCCTCGGATACTCTCACTAATCCAGTCAAGTTGTACGAAATCGTGGATACCGTTTCGCCATATCTGACGTTTGACGAAGACTTCGACGCAGCGACCCTCGTGGGGCTAGGCATGCAGTTGAAGAACGTTGACACGAAAAATATGGCAATGTTTACCATGCCAACGGCCGGCACCTCGGTGAGCGCCGACGGGCAGTCCATCGAACTCCCGAGCGAATTGGCAATTGCGCAAATCGGAGAAGCTCTGCAAACAGACACGATGGCGCAGTATCTGAAAGAGAATCCTCCCGAAACAGAGTAAATCCTGTGATCGGTGCGACAAAAGCGTGGAACCGCCTACAGAATCACATGGATGTCAGATCCCATCTACTAGACTTTGAGCATCTGTGCTTACTAACAAAGCGACAGTTAGCATTCGAGAATGAGGACCTTTGAGCATGGCAGTTGCAGAGGAGGCCGACAAGTTCGGCTTGGACCGCGTTGGCGCGCGTCCGTCGTTGGGCGACTATCTACGGCAAACTTGGGAGCGTCGCGAGTTCATCTATGAGCTAGCGAAGGCACGAGTCCAGAAACAGAACCAGCAGAACCGACTTGGTATGATCTGGGTCGTTCTGAAGCCTACTCTTAATGCCCTTATGTATGGAGTTATTTTTGGTGTTTTGCAAGGGGACAAGAAGGGGCCAGATTTTCCCGTCTTTGTAGTAATCGGCGTTTTCCTCTTCGAGTTCTTCACCAGCTCGATGAATGGCGGAGCCAAATCTATTACTGGAAACCAAGCTCTGGTCCAGTCGTTGTCATTCCCTAGGTTGAGCTTGCCGATCGCTCAAATTACTCAGAACTTACTAACGCTGATGCCCATGGTTGCGGTCATGTTTATTTACGCCATGATTCTTGGAACGACCCCCAAATGGTCGTGGTTTGGCATCATACCTTTGATCGCCCTATTCACAGTCTTCAATATTGGCATTGCACTTGTATGTGCAAGAATCACTGTTCATGTACGAGATTTTACGCAGATTCTTCCTTTGGTTACACGCATGCTTTTCTATACCTCTGGCGTACTATTTAGCGTAGATCGCATCCTCAACCACTGGCCTTGGCTCGTTACTGTTTTTGACTATCATCCGTTGTATCAAACGCTGCAACTTGCTCGAGCCATGATTATGAACAACGCAGAGTATAACGCGATGGCGTGGCTAGTTGTCACTGCCTGGTCTCTTATTGTGCTGATCGTTGGACTTATTTTCTTCTGGAAGGCTGAGGAGCGTTACGGCCGTGCCAATTAGTTTTGATGACCTAATCAACCCGGGGCTACACCCCGAGTACGAACCAGCTCCGATCTTCTCTGACGACACCTCATTCATCGATGTCGTCAAGCAGGAAGAAGTCAAGACATCAACGTTGACCGTTGACGAGTCCCGAACGCCTGTCGTCATGGTGGATAACTTGCATGTTAAATACCAGGTGTTCTCCAGCGGCAAGGCCGTAGGCAATGCCGGGGCCCGACGGCTCTTGCAGCCAAAGATGCGCGGCGTTCGTACGGTTCATGCGTTGAAGGGGATCTCCTTTGTCGCCTACGAAAACGAGTCCATTGGCATCATTGGTTCCAATGGATCCGGTAAATCGACTTTGTTGCGAGCCATCACAGGTCTAACTCCGCCTGCATCCGGCTCTGTGTTTGCGCGTTCACGTCCCAGCCTCCTGGGTGTTGGCGCGGCTCTGATTCCGGACCTCTCGGGAGACAAGAACATCACCTTGGGTGGTTTGGCTCTGGGGTACAATCGCGAGCAAGTCGAACAGATGCGTGAAGAGATCACCAAGTTCGCTGAGCTGGAAGAGTTCATTGATCTACCAATGAAAACCTATTCCTCCGGCATGGCTGCACGACTTAAATTCGCCATTGCCGCTTCCAAGGAGCACGACATCCTCATCGTCGATGAGGCTTTGGCCGTGGGCGACGCAAAGTTCCGCAAGCGCAGTGAAGCCAAGATCCGCGAAATTCGAGAGAACGCAGGAACCGTGTTCTTGGTGTCGCACTCGATGAACTCGATCAAAGAAACTTGCAATCGTTGCATTTGGATTGAAAAGGGCGTCCAGAAAATGGACGGCGATCCGGATACCGTGATCAAGGCCTACCAACAGCACAAGAAGTAAGAGACGAATGACTGAATTCCCCGGCGTATCCTACGTCATGCCAGTGCTGAACGAGGCCGACTATCTGGAAGAGGCTGTCAACTCGATCCTCACTCAGGATTATGACGGTGAGAAAGAACTGGTCATTGCCCTCGGCCCCAGCACCGACAACACTGATGCCGTTGCGCGCCGTTTGGCCGACGTAGATGCTCGCATCACGCTTGTCGACAATCCCAAGGGCCGTACCCCGATCGCGCTGAACTTGGCGATCAAAGAATCGAGCCATCCAATCATCATGCGCGTTGATGCGCACAGCGAACTTCCATTGAACTACACCCGCCGTGGCGTGGAGACCCTGTACCGCGTTGGCGCCCACGATGTCGGCGGGCTCATGGACGCTCGTGGCCGCACGCCGGTGCAGCGAGCCATTGCAGCGGCGTATCATTCCAAGTTCGGTTTTGGTGGACCGGCATACCACTCGGGTGCACCTGAGGGAGAAGCGGAATCCGCGTATTTGGGAATCTTCCGCCGCGAGGTATTCGACGAAGTCGGGTACTACGATGAGAACATGTGGCGCGCCCAGGACTGGGAACTTTGCCTGAGGATCCGCCAGGCGGGCCACAAGGTCTGGTTCGATCCAGAACTGAAGGTCGGCTACTACCCGCGAGATACTTTCAAGGCCTTGGCCCGGCAGTCTTACGCTTCTGGCACGTGGCGCGGTGAGATTGCGCGACGCTTCCCAGAGGGCAAGTCCTTGCGTCACGACATTCCGCCGTTGCTTCTCGCGGGCGTAAGCCTCGGCTCTGTTGCCTTGGCCGTTTCTCCATTAGCGCGGAATCGCGCGCCACGTCCGGTGCAGTCGCTGATCAATGTGGCGGCCTCCGCGCCCTTGGTCTATGTTGCCGCTACCGTCGCTGCTGGATTGGCTTCGAAGGGCGAAGGGATAAAGGAGAAGCTCCTGACCGCAGGTGCATTCCAAGCCATTCACTTGCCGTGGGCCGCTGGCTACCTCAAGGGCAGGATCTTCGGGGCTGCTGGAACCCTGGATAAGGGCCGGGTCAAGTGACCGTAGATCGTCCCAAGAATCCAACGCTGGACCAGCTCAGGGCTGTTTGCCAGCCACCTGAAGTCAGAGCGCGAAAAAATGCCGAACACTGGACCGCGGAACTGTACCTTCGGCATATTTCCATTTATCTGACTGCAATTTTGGTCAGGACCAGAATCACCGCCAACGGGGTTACGGGGCTGATGATCCTGGCGGGCTGGTGCATGTCGCTTGCTCTGCTGATTCCTGGCATTTGGGGACCGATTCTCGCAGTTGTCCTTTCACAGCTGCAGTTGTATTTCGATTGCTCCGACGGCGAAGTCGCCCGATGGCGTGCTTCGCAATCGCCTCGTGGCATTTTCATCGATATGGTCGGTCACCACACCACTGAAGCGCTGATTCCGATTGCGCTGGGTTACCGGGTATTCAAGGAACTTTCGGTGGATGGGGCACTGAGCGGCCAGGCATGGCCTACCTTGTTCATGGGCGCCTGCTTGTCTGTGTTGCTGGTGCTGAATCGTTCGCAGTCCTTGATGGTCCACGCGGCTCGAGGCATGGCTGGGCTGTCCAAGCTTCCGGACACTGCGGCTGCACGGGCTGTTTCGACGGCAACTGTTATTGGACGGCTACGCGCGATGGCGCGTTTCCTCCCGTTCCACAGGCTGCTTCATGCGGTGGAATTGAGTCTTCTCATCCTGCTGTGCTCCATCATCTCAGCGATCGCTGGCATGCCAGGTGTAGCTGAAAAGTGGATGATCTGGATTCTGCTGCCGGCGTGCGTTCTGGTAAATTTTGGACACTTCTTGTCGAATATGGTGTCGTCGCGGCTGAAGGCGTGATTTCGTGCTCTCGCACAAGAACAAACGGAAAGGGCTGAGCATGGATAATCGACTCGCTCCAACAATCGGCGTTGTCGTATTGACCATGGGCAACCGTCCGGTAGAACTGCGCCGAGCGCTGGATTCCTTGCTGGCACAACGAGATGTCAGCATCAATGCTGTAGTCGTTGGCAACGGCTGGGACCCCACGGATATCCCGGCCGGGATCAAGACACATTACTTGCCGGAAAACCTCGGCATTCCCGCAGGCAGAAATGCTGGCGTTGCCCAGGTCGAGGGGGAGTACCTGTGCTTTCTCGATGATGATTCCTGGTTCCTTGATGATGATTTCTTGATCACGGCTGTCCAGCGTTTTAAAAAGTATCCGCGGATGGGTTTGCTCCAGCCCCGCATTACCGATCCTGAACATAGTGATCAGAATCCAACACGCTGGATTCCTCGCTTGAAGAAGCGCACCGCGGTGGAGCCAAGCCGCGTCTTTCACGTAGGGGAGACGTGTCTGGTGACAACCCGTGAGCTTTTCGACTCCACCGGTGGTTGGGCCGGTGGGTTCTGGTACGCCCACGAAGGTATTGAGCTTGCTTGGCGAATCTGGGACACCGGAACGTACGTTTGGTACGCAGGCGATATGCGCATCGGCCATCCCGTGGTTGATCCTCGTAGGCATGAAGAGTTCTATCGTCTGAATGCCCGTAACCGCGTGTGGTTGGCTCGCAGAAACTTGCCGGCACCGTTCACTTGGATCTATCCAACTACGTGGATGATGATTGAATGTCTGCGAATGCGTAAGAAGCCGAACGCGGTGAACCAGTACCTAGCCGGTTGGAAAGCTGGTTGGAAGGGCAGCCCGTGGTACCAGGAGCCACGTTCCAAGCTCCGCTGGATAACGCTTCTGCGAATGACACTGTCGGGTCGTCCGCCAATTATCTAGCCTGTTTAGGTTGGAGTTCAGAAAAAGCCCGGCGTCTAATCCAAGTGGTTGTCGCCAGGGACATGATGGTTGGTTCACGAATGCGTCAGGTTTGTAGAACCGTCATTCAAACTTCTGATGAACAAGCGGTAAGATATTTATGAACGAAACATGGAATTCTATTCATGTGTATCACTAACAGGCGTTGGATGGTGTGAAATTTGGGGCTTCGAGGGTGGAGAGGGAAGCTGAGTCGCAGTCTTCCAGACTCGTTCTGGGAACGCGTTTTGGCCCTGTCCACCAATCGGTCTCCCCAAGATACTCTGAAAATTGCTCAAGTTCGTTCTGCGAATGTGGATGGAACTTGGGCAATTGCTAACAAGGCGGGCATCGCATACTCCCACGATCCTGTGCTGGGAGTCTCTGTGGTTTCGAAGTCCGATTGGGGTCGCTTGGCCGAGGAACTCTCAAGTTCTGAGTTCAAGATGGTCAAGATTGATTCGGTGGCCGCTAGCTATGGTGCCTTGCAAGTGTGGTCGGTTCAAACTCCACGCTTTGATAATGCCCGAGCGCAAAGGCGACATTCAGGGTTGGGCGCGATCTGGGCCGTTTATTCAGACGAAAAGTCCTCCGTTCCCGACATTCAAGATTTCACTGAGCCTGTAGACGCTGTTTATACGTGGGTAGATTCAAGTGACCCAGATTGGCAAACTTCTTACAGCCAGTTCAAGAACTCCGTACCGGCGGCCGGATCACATCCGACCAGCAGAGATATTGCTCGATATACATCTCGTGATGAGCTGAAGTATTCATTGAGATCTTTAGAAATGAATATGCCTTGGATCCGTCAGATCTATTTGGTAACTGCGGGCCAGACCCCTAAGTGGTTAGATACGTCCAACACTAAAATCAAAGTTATTGACCATGCGGAGATTTTCGAGTCGCCCGAGGACTGCCTTCCCACGTTTAATTCACATGCCATAGAAACACAGATCTCGCGAATAAGCGGACTATCTGAGCATTTCATCTATGTTAACGATGATATCTTCTTTGGACGTCCGATGTCCCCAAATGTATTTTTCACCGGTAGCGGATCAGTTAAATACTCCTTGGCAAAGGCTCATTACGCAGAAGCTAGTAACCCGAGACTGGCAGTTAATCTAGCTGCAAAATTGAACGCCGAGCTCATAGAGGCCAAGTACGGCAAGACGACTGCACGAAAGTTTAAACACGTGGCTCATCCGCAACGTCGGTCCATTCATAAACTCATAAACAAAGCCTTCTCAGCGGAAGTGCAAGAAACGGCGAAACACAAGTTTCGGCACGTGAACGACGTTTCGGTTCCATCTGCGCTGGCGCATTATGTCGCTGCAGCAGAAGGAGTTGGTGTTCCCGCTGACATCGACTATGCATACGTGGATTTGGGAGGAAATCACTTGCCGATGAATCTTTACCGCCTGGTTAGAGGGCGTGGTATGCAGATGTTTTGCCTTAATGAAGTAGCGAGCGTCAGCGAAAATGAAAAACGAGGGCAACTTGCCAAGCGCGTTCTAGATGACCTGTTTCCGTACAAGTCGTCCTTCGAAAAGTGACGCGTCGCGTTCAGATATTCCTCAGAACAACGTGACATGATTGTGAATACGTGATTGGTGGTTCACTTCAGGGTAATTACGAATTATCCGGAGAAACCATCGCGACATGCTATCTGGGATGAGCGCTGTCACTGACTACAGCAGGAGAAGAAGAATGACCAAAACTGTACTTACCTATGGGACCTTTGATCTGTTTCACATTGGACATCTGAATATACTCAAGCGCTTGAGTGAAAAAGGGGACCGGCTGATCGTTGGAGTATCCACCGATGAGTTCAACGCCATCAAAGGCAAGAAGCCAGTTGTTCCGTTTGAGCAGCGTCGCGAAATCGTCCAAGCTATTAAGTACGTAGACTTGGCCATCCCGGAAGAGAACTGGGAACAGAAGCGTCTGGACATCAAGAAGTACGATGCCAAGGTCTTTGGAATCGGTGAAGACTGGAAGGGCAAGTTTGATGACTTGGGCGACGAAGTCGAAGTTGTCTACCTCCCGCGCACTTCCGGCATTTCGACAACTGAAATGAAGCGCGTACTCAGCGAATTCGATGAGCGACATGTCCAGTCCCTGAAGAGTACTCTGGATACGTTGAGCCAGATCGTGAAGGAATTGAGCTAGCAATAGCCTCTGCCCACATTCAGTTGAAGCACACCACGGGAAGAATTCATGTCTAGCGAGAACATCACCAGATCCATCAAATCCAGTGTCAAGGGTGTTTTGCGCAAGGTCGGACGTCGGCCAGAGGCAAAACGACTGACGCGGGCGATGGGTTTTGTCAATCGACCAGCGGGGGCCAACGTTGGCGTATCCAACGTGCCGTTGCCTGGACAGGTAGCGGTGTACTTTGGCGATGGCGCGGACAAGATCTACCAGGTAGCGCAGTGGCTGCCAGTTCTTGAAGAGCTGCATCAAAAGGAAGAAGTCCTGCTGGTCTTCCGAACCATGAGTGCCTTCAATGCCGCAGGCAAGTTGACTGATCTTCCTAAGATCTTCGTGCGCCGTTTCTCCGACCTCATGGACGTCTACGACGACAACGATCTTAAACTGGTCATTTACGTGAATAATTCACGGAGCAATTTCCAGTCCTTGGATCACCCTCGTCTGGTGCATGTTCACGTGAATCATGGCGAGAGCGACAAGCTTTCTATGGTGTCGAACAAGGCCAAGGCGTACGACAAGGTCTTCGTAGCGGGTCCTGCCGCGATTAAGCGCCATGAATCAATGCTGATTGATTTTGACTTCAACAAACTGCTTGTCACGGGACGGCCGCAACTCGATATTGATTTCAAGCTTGAACTTGAGCCAAGCAGCAAGTTCGATGTCATGTATGCGCCGACCTGGGAAGGCGAAAACGAAGATAACAACTACACCTCGTTGGATCGTTACGGTGTGGCGATCATTGAAACCTTGCTAGCTAATCCAGAACTGCGGATCATCTACAAGCCCCACCCGCGAATTGAAACAAGCAAGACTCCTGGCGTTGCCCAAGCGCATCAGCAAATCAAGGAACTCCTGCAAGCTTCCATTGATTTGGGCGCTGAGCATGTAATTTCTGAACAGGGAAATATTCTTGCCATGTTCGAGTCAACGGATGCATTGATCACGGACGTGTCCAGCGTCGGACTGGACTATCTGTACCTGCACCCGGGCAAGCCCTTGGTCATTTCTGATCGTCGCAATAACCGCAAGAACCTCTTGAGGGATGCTCCGATAGCGCAGGCCTGCCATGTTATTGACCGCAAGTCCGCCACCGAACTGCCGACGCTCCTCGAAGATGCGCTGACCCACGATGCGCACAAAACGCAGCGACTGGACATGCGTGAGTTCTACTTCGGTGAGTTGACCCGCGGGGACTCGACCATACGCTTCCAGAAGGTCGTGCAGGACCTGATTGCGGAACGCCAGAAGAACTTGGTTAATTTCCGAGGATGGCATAGCTAGAAACCAATAATTGGCCATATGAACACCGTGAGACTTCTCGATGCTGGCTTGGGGTGTTTATGATCTCTGCTTGGTATTGCTCTCGTTGTGTTCAACACTCGGTCTGCAATCGGCTGAATTCTGCCCTTATTAGGGCAGAATCAATAGTTATATGGGCACAAGTCATCTTGTGCCCTTACGTTTGATCTTGCTTGAAGGAAACAAAACTGGTGGATGAATTTCGTACGCGCATAGCTCTCGGCATAGGCCGTCGAATTGAACGGCTAGGTCGCTACAGGGTTGCAGCTCTTTACTACGAACGCACCTTGGCCACTGGGCTTTCGCAAGCATCCGAAATTCAGTTCCGCTACGGTTTTAGCCTCTACAAGTGCAAGCAGTACTCCAAAGCTATGACCCAGATCGAAGCCGCAGTGGCGCGCCAGCCGCATCGTTACGGCTGGATCCAGACGCTCGCATTGACCATGCAGCGGATGAAGAAGTACGAGCGGGCTCTAGAGCTATTTGCCGCGGCATGCGAGGGCGATCCAAGCAACATCACCTGGCGCATCCGCTGGGCTCGCTGTGCCCGATTGGCTCGCAAGGCCGACTACGCCTCGGCAGTACTGGACAAGCTGGTTGTCGATTTCCCGGATGATCCCAAAGCATCATCAGCCATTGCCACCTTCCTGCTGGACAGCAGCCAGCGCTGGCGCGAATTGGACGTCCGCCTGCAACATGAAAATCAACATGCAGCAGACCCGAAATGGTCATTCCTGACGGCAGAAGCTGCAGCCTACATGTCTCGTTTCGACCTTGCAGAGCAGTACTACCGAAAGACCCTCGAACTCGATGACCAGCATGTTAAATATTGGTATGGCCTTGGCCGTAGCCTCGAAGAACAGGGCAAGCAAGAAGAAGCCGACAACGCTTATTCCAACGCGGTCTTGCGCTCGGGAGACACGACCGTTCAGAAAATCGGTATTGGTAAGATCCACGAACGCGAAGACGACTGGAACCGGGCCTTGGATGCCTATGAAGCGCAACTGGGACAAGCAGAGGAAGGTGTAGACCTCTACCTGCTTAACTACCGCGCTGGCGAAGCAGCCGCCCGGCTCTTTGAATTCCGCCAGGCGGCACAGTATTACCGCCGAGCCGAAGAGCTTGCTGAAACCATCGAAGACCATGTGCTGGCAGGCTATGCACAAGGACGAGTGCTCTCTCGTTCCGGCGACTTTGAATCTGCAGCAAAATGCTTCGCGCGATTCATCGACTTCTTGCCAGAACAAAAACGAGTTGAAACTCCCGTTGCGCTATTCCGCTTTGCATATAGTCTTCACCAGGTTGGCAAGCATGCTGAAGCCAGTGAGCTCTTCCTGCAGGCAGCATCCGAATGGGGGTACCTCGGTACATCCTTCCGAGGATCAAAAGCAGCAGGTGCCCGCGCCAATGAACACCGTCAGCGCGCTGCCATTTGCGCAGCCACCGGTGACTGGGCAGGCGCTGCATCGGCCTACTCATCGGCCATCTGGCACGCCTCATCTACCGAACGCCAGTGGCAGGCACGCGCAGGCCAAGCATACGCCAAGTTGGGCGATTTCGAGAAGGCCTGCGAATACTTCGTTGGCATGCTGCTCTTTACCGAAATTTCCCTGGCAGGCTTGGGCAATGCGCTCAAGGGCGTAGGACGCCGCCGTGGTGCCTTGGCTATCCATGCGCGTGAAGTCGAAGACCTGGATGAGAACCTGGTCCTTTTCGAGTCATCTCACGGAAAGAACGTGCATTGCCATCCCTTTGCAATCTACCAGGCCATGCGAGAAGATCCGCGATTCGCGAATTTCCGCTACGTTTGGGTTTACAACGACGATTCCCAGATTCCGGCTCAGCTGGCCAATGATCCAGATGTCGCAATCATCAAGCAGCACTCGGACAAGTACATCAAGGTTCTTGGCACAGCCAAGTACCTGGTGAACAATGCAACGTTCCCGACGTACTTTGCCCGTCGCGAGGGCCAGCAGGTGCTGAACACCTGGCACGGCACCCCGCTGAAATTCATGGGTAAGCTAGTGAAGGATGGCGTGGCTGAGCACCGCAACGTCCAGCGGAACTTCCTTCAAACCACGCATATGATGGTTCCGAACACCCACACCTTGAAGACGTTGAGCACGGATCATGATCTGGACGGCCTGTTCCCGGCAAAGGTCGCATTGACCGGCAGCCCACGCATCGACCAGATGGTCAATATGAGCGAGGAACGCCGTAGCGAGATCCTCACCGAATTGGGTATCGATCCTGAGAACCACCAGAAGATCGTGTTATTCGCGCCAACCTGGCGCGGGCAGCTCAAGGATCAATCTTATGACGTGAGCGGACTCGTCGACGACCTGGCAACTCTGGCCCAAGGCGAGCACCACATGCTTTTCCGCGCACATCGCTTCGCAGAGAAGCTCATCGGCGACGCTGAACTCGATGCCGCAGTGGTCCCTTCGTCAATTGACACCAATGAACTTCTTGCTGTCATTGACGTCTTGATCACCGACTACTCGTCGATTTTCTATGACTTCTTGCCCGCCAAGAAACCTGTCATCTTCTATACTCCCGACTTCGCAGCCTATGAGGCAGAACGAGGGCTCTACTTTGAGCGCTCCACCTGGCCAGGCGAGGTGCTCGACTCGATCGAGGATGTTGCTGCGGAACTCCAGAGGCAGCTGAGCGTCGCTGAACCCCAGCCGCATCTGAACTTCGCCGAGAACCTGGAAACCTTTGCTTCCATGGAGGATGGCCACGCAACCGCACGAGTCATCGATTTCTTCTTCTTTGATGATGATTCGCACGTGCTGGCGCCGGTCGAAGATCAGCGCAAGAAGCTGTTGTTCTATCAAGGCCCGTTCAAGCCAAACGGCATTGCCACCGCGTTTACCAACCTGATCGGCTCCTTGGATCCGTCAAAGTACCACGTGTCTGTGGCCGTGGACATGGGAGCGGTAGCAAGCAATGCCGACTCCATGGAGATCCTCGCTTCGCTGCCTGGGCACGTGAAGATTCTTCCACGAGCTGGCGCCACGATCATGTCCGCGGAAGAACGTTGGGTATCCGACGGGTATCACGCGCATCGCGGTTTTGATTCGCCGGGAGCCGAGCAAGTCCACCTGGGGACCATGGCACGAGAGATGCAGCGTTCCTTCGGTGACGCGCGCTTCGACGCAGCCATCGACTTCGAAGGCTATTCGAGATTCTGGGCCAGCTTGTTCTCGGCGGCACACTCCCATGCGGCACGCAACTACATTTACCTTCATAACGACATGGTCGGCGAATGGAAGCTCCGCTTCGGCACCATGCCCGGTCTCTTCGCGACTTACCGTCACTATGATCAACTGGTGTCGGTGACCCAAAGCGTGGGGGAGCAGAACGTCAAGGAGCTATCCACGCTCTTTGGGCTGGCTGAAGAGAAGTTCACCGTTTCGGAAAACCTCTTGGATCTGGAGAAGCCATTGCGCTGGTCCACGCTTGAGGATCCGGTGCACACCTTCTCCGGCGAGGGCTTGACTGTTTTTGCCAACATGGCTCGACTGTCACCGGAAAAAGGGCAGATGAAATTGTTGGAGGCCTTCGCACAGGTGCATGAGCAGCATCCAAACACTCGACTGCTTCTTATCGGTGACGGACCATTGCGCACCGACCTGGAAACCGAGGTTGCCGCCCGCGGTCTTGCCGGCAAAGCGGTCATCACCGGTCTGCTCTCGAACCCGTTCCCAACATTGAAGACCGCAGATTGCTTCGTGTTTTCCTCGGACTATGAGGGCCAGGGCCTGGCTATGGTTGAAGCGATGATGCTTGGACTGCCAGCGATCTCAACCGACGTGGTGGGTTCACACAGCGTCTTGGCTGATGGCTACGGCTTGCTCGTCGAGAACTCTGCCGCCGGTTTGGTTGATGGCATGGACCGATACCTGAACGGTTACCAGGCGGACAAGAAATTTGATGCGCAGGAATACCAGAACAGCGCGCTAGCGCAGTTTGAACGACTGGTCGATGGTGTCAAAGTCTGAGAACAAATAGACAGGTCGTGGAGTGCTGAATGCACTCCACGACCTGTTTAAGGGCCAATTCTTGGTCGCGATCCGGCCCTTTGGAGAAATCGAGCTAGGCGGCCCTTCGGCGAGGCAGCCGTTCAACCTCGACGTCGCCCACTACGAGCTTCAACGACTCGGTGATAAAGCGTTCCATGCTGGCACCAGCGGTAACGTCGCCAAAGTAGTATTCCACGACTTCGCGGAAGCTCTCATTGTCTTCAGTTAAGGCCCTTCGGATCTTGCCGGCAATTTCTTCGGACTCGTCGGCCGACAGCGCCGGCACCTTGGCCAACGCAGGGGAGTCGGTCACGGTAGCCTCCGCGGATACCGGGGTAGTCACGAACATCGGCTTGCCGGTGGCCATGAAATCGTAGGCAACAGCGGAAATGTCGGTCACGCATAAATCAGAGACCGCCCACTGCCAGCCCCAATGGGTGGTGTCATCGAAAAGCAAACGTGCAGCAGACGTCGCATTGGCTGACACCAGTTTCTGACGGATCCGTTCAACGGCATGTCCGTAGGCACCAGAATTCAATCCTGAACGAGGATGCGGGCGGAATATCAAATTGAATCCTCCGTCCTTGATCAGCGCATCGATCAATTTCTCGCCGTGCGAGAGAACCGAGCCGTAATGCATGGACGGACGGTCACCCTCCCAGGTCGGCGCGTACAGCACCGTTGGCAGGGAAGTATTCAGCGAATAAGGGGCCAAGTAGGAAACATCAATCTGTGGACGGCCGATTAGGCGCGTACGCGTCTGGGCGTCATAGTTGCGCAGGTGCAAGTTCAAGCGATCCTGAGCTGCCTGTCCTGCCGAGAAGACATAATCGTAGGCCTTGAGCTGATTGGACCACATGTAGGCCTTTTCGCTCTCACCGTGGCTGATGAAGACGTGATTAGGCTCGTTGAAGCGCATCATCTGGAAATTGCGGATGTTCTGATTTACATAGAACACCAAACGCAGATCCTGCGAATCGACCAGCCGTTCAACGTCTTCAATGGTCGGCGCGTAATGCACCGGCAGAGGGCATTCCTCCCGCAGCGCCAGTGCCGAGTCAGGGCGACGGGTGATGACTACGACGGAAACGTACTGCGCTAATTGCTTGATTGGCTCGTACCACTGGCGGATCTGGTACGCATTGACCATCTCGTCAGCGAAGTACAAGGCAACGCGATAACGGTCCTCTCCGGTAGGCATGTGAAACAGTTCGGTGGCGTGGCGATCAATGAATTTACGCTGCTGTCGAGCAGCAAGGCGTTGCCCGGCGTATGATGCCGCGTTATTCAAGGTTTTTAACACCTTCATCAGAGATCCTTTGTCACGAAAAATAACCCGTCTCCATAAGCATAAGTGGAAGTCATTGGCCAGAGCTGTTGACATGCCTTGAAGCGCCTATGTGCCTAGGGAATTTTGAGCTAATGACCTAAATACACCCAGATAAGCGGGTTTGCATTCGTTCAATGTTGGGTTATGCCCCATTGCCTCCAGACGTGTTCGAATCTTCATATTGAATCGCACTGCGATATGCTGTGGTGAGTGCAACACCAACATCTGTGTGCTTTAGCTGGTTTCAGTTTGGGAACTTGGGTGGTGGCAAGCTAAGATGAAATGTCGGACTATGTTTTAGTAGGAGTCATCATTAGCGATAAGCGTTCTGATCGATCGCCACATGGCGCACTCGATCGCAACTCGCCTTTGGTTTTTTCAACCAGGGATCTCGGCCGTTCGCCGGGCTCAATGGAGACTCTAAACGAGCAGGTTCAGGCACCCGCAGATGTGGGAAATGCACTCATCGGTATTCGTGGAGGATCTGAGCTTGACTTAGATCTTCGCCTTGAAGCCGTGCATGAAGGAATTTTGGTATCGGGTACCGCTACAGCGCAAATTGCTGGGGAATGTGGACGATGCCTGGATCCTATCGAGTACGACTTCGTGGCTGATATTCAGGAGCTCTTCTACTATGAGGAGAGCGAAGAATTCGAAGAAGATGATGATGTGGATCAGTATTGGGTAGTCGGTGACTTGATTGACATCGATCCGGTACTACGGAGCGCAGTGGTTACCGCCCTGCCGTTCCAGCCGGTTTGCAAGGAAGATTGCTTGGGGCTCTGCAATGAATGCGGAATCAACCTCAACGATGAACCCGAGCATCACCATGAGGTACTTGATCCACGTTGGGCGGCGCTAGCGCAGCTGTCCGACAATGTCACTGAAGATAGTGACAAAAACTAAAACGTTAGACTAGAGAGAAGAGAAGTAGTCGTGGCTGTTCCAAAGCGGAAGATGTCCCGTGCGAATACTCGTGCCCGCCGTTCTCAGTGGAAGGCCACCGCGCCGAACCTGGTGAAGACCGTTGAAAACGGTCGCGTAACTTACAGCCTGCCTCACCAGGCTAAGGTTGTCACCGACTCGGCCGGTACTGAACTGTTCCTTGAGTACAAGGGTCGCAAGGTCGCTGACGTCTAAGACATGTCTTCTAAAGAAGAACTGATGAAGCGTCTCGGAATCGATATCGATTCCGAGACGCTTCGTCTTGCATTCACCCATCGCTCGTATTCCTACGAGAACGGTGGCATTCCAACGAACGAACGCCTTGAATTCCTTGGGGACTCGATCCTTGGCTTCTGCGTTGCAGAACACCTTTACGCTAAATTCCCCGATCTGCCCGAAGGCGATCTGGCAAAACGCCGTGCCGCCATTGTCAGCACGCGTGCCCTGGCCATGATTGCCCGAGACCTGGAAGTTGGAGAACATCTTCTCCTCGGACGCGGAGAAGCCCAATCCAACGGCGCTAACAAGTCGTCCATCCTGGCTGACACCATGGAATCCATCCTCGGAGCGACCTACCTGGTCCAGGGAATGGACGCGGCTCGTGCTTTTGTGCTTCGCTTCGTCACACCACTGCTGGAGGATCCTCGCCTACTCGGCGCCACTACCGACTGGAAGACAGTTATCCAGGAAGTCGTTGCCTCTCGCAAATTAGGCGAACTGCGTTATCAGGTCACCGGATCTGGCCCTGACCATGCACGCACCTACCTTGCCGTGCTGCACATTGGAGAGAACGGCTATGGCGAAGGCCATGGACCGTCCAAAAAAGAAGCTGAACAGGAAGCTGCCCACCAAACGTGGCTGCAGCTCAATCCTGGCGAACAGATCCCGAAAAGCTAAGCACCACGCAGATGCCTGAACTGCCAGAAGTGGAAGTAGTCCGTCGGGGATTGGACAAGTGGGTACGCGCTCGAACGGTTGAATCCGTTCAAGTGCTGGATCCACGATCAGTCAGACGCCATCTTGATGGTGCGCTCGACTTCGAAGAATCACTGACCGGCTGCACCATTTCCACCGTCGCACGCCGCGGGAAATTCCTCTGGCTGGGACTTGATGGGCTGGACGTTCCTGCGGTTCTCGTCGCGCATCTGGGCATGAGCGGCCAGTTGCTCGTGGAGCAACCAGACGCACCTGACGAGAAGCACCTCAAGGTGAGGCTTTCGCTAGCGGAACATCTGGATAATCCGGGGGAACTCAGGTTCGTTGACCAACGGATCTTTGGCGGGATGTTCCTATCGCCGCTGGTTCCAACTCCCGACGGGCTGCCGGCCGGCCAGGGCACCGACGAGCCAGCCATACCGCAGGCCGCGGCGCATATTGCCAGGGACGTTCTCGATCCGCATCGCACCGCAGAAGACCTTTATCTAGCTTTGCGCAAGCGAAGCACCGACCTCAAGCGGGCCATACTGGACCAAAGTGTCATCTCCGGGGTTGGCAATATCTACGCTGATGAAGCCCTATGGCAGGCAAAGCTTTCGGGATACCGGAAAACCGCCACGATTCGGCGCCCGGAGGTGCAACGCCTTAACGATGCCCTGATTGATGTCATGACCCGCGCGCTGGATGCGGGCGGCACCAGCTTCGACTCGCTGTACGTCAACGTCAACGGTGCCAGTGGCTACTTTGCCCGCTCGCTCAACGCCTACGGACGCGAGGGCAATCCCTGCCTGCGCTGCGCCGAAAACGGGGTGAGCTCGGTGATCCGTAGGGACGCGTTCATGGGGCGTTCTTCCTACACTTGCCCGGTGTGCCAGCCACGCCCGCGCAGGCGATGAAGTTTTTCAGAAACACGCATTTATCGATTATGCCCGAAATCCTGCGCTCGCCTCGAAGATTGACCCACGTCCCGGATAACACGTCACTTTAAAGCTTGTCATTAGCATGTGGCAGTACGGATGGTCGGTGCGACGATCACGGAGACTGTGCGCTACGGCAAGTTCCTGTGGCTGATCCTGGACGAGACAGATGCGTTGCTGATCCGTCTATGGATGAACGGTCAGATGCTCGTCACTTCCTCCGATGCGCCGACAGCCTCGAACGAGCGGGCGCGGTTCACCTTCACCTACGGCGGCCATCATCTGCGGTTTAACGACCGTCGCACGTTCGGGCATCTGATGTATGACGAGGGCGGTGCCGCACGGCTGTCGTCGATCGCCCGCATCGCTCGTGATCTGTCCGATACGCTGTTCGATCAAGCCTTGGTGGTCGAAGGTATCCATTCCAAGCGCATCGGGATCAAGCGCGCGCTGCTGGACCAGACGGTGGTGTCCGGCATTTGAACCACTACTCCGATGAAGCCCTCTGGGCTGCCAAGGTGCACGGGGGAGGTCTTGGCCGCCGCGGGACCCCGACCGTGCGGGAGAAGTTTCATGAACCGATCGAGCCGCTACTGACCGGTCTGCCAGCGGAAACGCTAGGTAGGGTACGCATGCGTCACCGGTTCAAAAATGCGCAGTTTATCGAAGCGCTCGGCTGGAGGATGTCCAGCCGAGCGATTTCATGTCATTGGATTCACCAGCTTTTAGGCTTCCGGTGGATCGCCAACGATTTTAAGCAGTGCGCCTGCTAGTCCTGAAGTTCCAATCAATGAGAGTAGGTTGCGGCAGTCTCTGCAAGTGATTTGCCCTTGGTTTCAGGTGCAAGCCACTGCGAGAGTATCGCCCCGGCAAAGGCGATCAGGGCAGCTGCAATCATGCTGGGACCCATGCCTATGTGGCTGATCGCCCAAGGCAGCGCGAAGGTTCCTAACGCTGCGCCAACGCGGCTGATAGCGGCGGCAAAGCCCATGCCAAGACCTCGTATTTGGCTTGGGAACAACTCCGCTGGGTAGACCTGCACGAGCATGCTGTAGCTGGCATTGAAGAAGGAGAAGGCCAAGAAAAGCGCAAGCACGACAACGGAAGGAGCTTGCGTCCAAACGCCGATGACCAGCAGCATGACGGCGCAAATCCACTGTCCTGGCACAGTCAAGATGCGACGGCCTAGCTTGTCAATAAGCAGGATCGAAGTGATCACACCGGCTGTGGCAAGGGCTGACAAGCCCACCCCACCTGTCCAGCCGCCAGCAAGCCCATATTGTTTCAGAACATCGTCCGCGAACGTGGCAATGGCAAAATACGGTGTTACGGCGCAGAACCAGAAACCTGATGTGAAGAGCGTGGACTTCCAGTATTGCCGTGAGAACAGCATCGAGAATGACCCCTGCGGGAGGGCCGTATCCGTCCGCGTGGCTTCCGCTTCTTGGAGTCTTCTCAGGTCGATTTCTGCGGTAATGCTCTGCACCATGTCCGGTGATTCGACGTAGCGTTGCATGATCGCTTCGGCTTCGGCCTGTCGTCCTTTGGTGATGAGCCAGCTGGGTGATTCAGGCAGGCCGATGCGTGCCAAGAAGAGTATGAGCGCGAGCAGCGTGCTTGAACCCAGGATCAACTTCCAGGAAGCACCTAGGTCGTGGAGCACCGTGCCCACGATAAATGCGCACATGAATCCGATGTACCACGCGACCATGGTCACGCCGAGCAACCGGCCTCGCAGTTTGGGCGGCGAGAATTCGGAGAGCAGAGGCCAGCCGATCGAGTATTCACCACCAATGGCGACACCCATCAACAACCGAATGATTACCAGCTGAAGGACAGCGGACTCTCCGGAAGTCACGAAGAATTGTGCTGCCGATGCTAGCAGGAATAGTCCCATGTCGATGATGAACATGGGTTTGCGGCCGAATTTATCGGTGGCCCAGCCTGCCAGAGGCGCACCGATGAAAATGCCAAATAAAGGCGCAGCTGCGATAAGCCCGATCCAAACATCTTCGATCAGGAGGTCTTCTCGGATCAAACCCGTTGCTGGGCCAAGAATACCGAGGATGTAGCCGTCGAGGAACATTCCTCCGATGAGGACCGCGAGCAGCCGTTTCATGAAGCGGCGCTTGAATTGTGAGGTACTGCCTTGTGACCTTATGGGCGCGTTAATTGAATTGCGCACATTCTGAAGATCTTTCATGGGCGTTTCCGTTTCTAGATTCGCGTGAAACGAATGAAGCTGCACAGGGAAGATCTGCTGTGTCGTGTCCCGCGGCTGCTTGATTCATGCGATGGGTGATATGGGCGCGGCGGCGATTTTCATCGCCGCCGCAAGTGAAAGGCTCAATCGAGCCGACGCTCTCTAAGAGGGTTGTGCGAACCATCCGGTGACAACCGGTTCAGTGTTCTGATAGATATGTTTCGCTTCGCGGTACTCGTCCAGGCCCGAGTGGCCAAGTTCTCGGCCGATTCCTGATCTCTTGAATCCGCCCCACTCTGCTTGTGGCAGGTAGGGGTGGTAATCATTGATCCAGATCGTGCCATGGCGCAGTAGCCGGGACATGCGGTGTGCTTTGCCCTGGTCGCTGGTCCACACCGCTCCTGCCAGGCCGAATTCGGTATCGTTGGCGATGTCGAGCGCTTCTTGCTCTGACTTGAATGTTTCGACGGTGATGACGGGACCGAAAGATTCTTCGGTCACGACGCTCATGCCTCGCCTGCAGCGGTCAAGCACGGTCGGCGAATAATAGAACCCTGTGGCATATTCGTCTGCGCCCCAGTCGCCGCCGCAGCGGAGCCTGGCACCCTCCTGGAGGCCACGTTGCACGTACGCGGTCACGCTGTTGCGATGTTCCGCTGAGACCAGCGGACCCGTTTCGGCATTGGGGTCGAAGGGCCCTCCCATGCGAATGCGCTGGGCCCGTTCAACCAGTTCGTTTACGAACTTTTCAGCGATGCTTTCCTCGATTATGAGCCGCGTACCAGCCGAGCAGACCTGGCCCGAATCCATGAATCCAGCGTTCAATGCGTTATCCAGGGCCGCGTCGAAATCAGCGTCGGCGAATATGACGTTCGGGTTTTTACCTCCGAGTTCCAGCGCCAGCTTCTTCACGGTCTTCGCCGCTGCGGCAGCGATGCGCTGGCCGGTCGGCAGCCCACCAGTGAAAGACACAAGATCCACATCGGGATGTTCCGACATGCGAGCCCCGACAGTAGACCCGGCACCCAACACCAGGTTGGCCACACCTGCCGGGAGACCCAGCTCATCGAAGATCTCAAAGAGAAGAACCGCGGTGTGCGGGGTGATTTCGGCTGGTTTGAGAATCAGTGAATTCCCGGCCGCGAGACACGGCGCAACTTTCCATGCCGCTTGCAACAACGGGAAATTCCAGGGTGTAATCAGTGCGCAGACGCCCACCGGCTCGTAGACAACGCGGGACAAGACCGCCGGATTTCCAGCGTCAATGACTCGGCCGGCATCGCCGCGTGCGGCGCGTGCGAAGTACTTGAAGCACGCGATGACATCTTTGATGTCGATCTGCGCTTCAACGAAGCGCTTGCCCGTGTCCAACGCCTCGGCTTTGGCGAAATCATCGAGCCGCTCTTCTAGCGCATGTGCAACCCGGTCGAGGAAATCGCCGCGTTCATCACCCGAAGCGTCGAACCAGACGCGGGAATCGAAAGCGCGCTTCGCAGCGTCGATCGCGGCATTGGCATCTTGGACATCTCCTGTGGCAACCGTGCCGACGAAGCTGCCATCTGCTGGGCAATGGATATTTCTTGTTTCCTCGGAATGAGCGGCCAGCCACTGCCCATCGATGTAGAGAGTTTTTGTCATTTAGGTTCCTTCAAGGCCAGGAGTCTCTGATGAATCTAGCGAGTTGCAGCCTTTGACTGGTCGGTGACTTCCCACGGCGGAACCCAGTCACCATCGAGCCGGAATGACAGGCCGGACTCATCTTCCAGGTATTTGGCGACAAACAATTCCGGCTCGGAGCTGCCGTAGCGTTCGGCTGCCCGCTCGAAAGTTCCTCGCGCGGCATCGGTCATGGGCAGGCCTGTGCCGACGTCCTTTTGCAGTTCGCGAATCAGCCCCAAATCCTTGTTGCACAAATCCAGCGTGAATGAAGGATCGTAGTGTCCGGCGAAGATCGACGGTGCATCATGCTGGGCCACGAAAGAATCGCCGACAGACTGGCGGATGGCAGACCATAGCACTTCGAGCTTCACGCCGTGGCTCATGCCCAGAGCGAATCCTTCACCGATGGCTGCTGAAGCAACAAACCACAGCTGGTTGGTCACGAGCTTCACCACGTTCCCGGAACCCAGGCCGCCACATCGGATGACGATGCCGAGTTTTTCAAGAATCGGTTCAACCCGGTCCTGCAGCTCGTCATCGCCGCCCATGAAGAGGGTCAGTCGCCCATTCCGTGCGCCGTCCACGGCCCCGGTCACCGGAGAGTCCACGACTCCGACACCTGGTCCCGCTTCTGCCGCGAGATCGGCGACGAGTTCCTTGCGGTTCGTGGTGAGGTCGACCCACACGCTGCCGGGACGCAGCGCTGCCAAGGCTCCTGCTTCGCGCATGACTGACTGAACATGGTCAGGGCGTGGAAGCGATGTCAGGAGGTACTCGACATTCCCTGCACAGTCAGCGGCCGAAGCGGCCGCTGTCGCGCCTAAGGCTACGGCTTCGTCCACTTTTGCCTGGTTCATGTCGAAAACGGTTACATCGTGACCAGCGTTGATCAGCCGGTGGCACATTGGTGCGCCCATGTTGCCGAGACCGATGAATCCAATAGAGCTCATTGAATGACTCTCTTTCGTTGTTGTGACGTGCTTCACCAAAAACTTTAGAGAGGCATAAGAGATTGAGGAATACTTTCTTTTCTATTTATCACATAGGATATTCCTATGTCTCAAAGCTTGCATCAGCTACGTTGCTTCGTTACGACCATGGAGTGTGGATCATTCACAAAGGCATCGCGCGAGTTGGGGTTGTCCCAGCCGTCCCTCTCTGAGCAGATTCGACTGCTGGAGCGACACCTTGGTACACAGCTGTTCCGCCGATTGGGTCGTGGAGTCGCGCCGACTGAAGCGGCAAGAACTTTCGCTCCATTTGCTTTGACCGCGCTGGAGGCGGTGTCCGCTGGAGATCGCGCGGTCATGTCCCTTAATGAGGCTGAGACAGGCACAGTGCGCTTCGGGCTCTTCGGCGCGGCACATTTGTATGTTTCCGGCGATCTCGTCTGCCGTACGCTGGATCAGCATCCCGGGGTGAATGTTGCTCTCGTCGGCCAGAACTCAAGCGAGGTTATAGAAGACATTCGTGCCGGGAACCTTGAAGCCGGATTAGTGGCCCTGCCCATCCATAATGAAGAGCGTTTGCACATTGAGCCGGTGGCCCGAGACGAACTTGTGTATCTCAGCGCTGATCCGCAGCGCGTAATGCGACCAGCGACACCGTCAGTCATCTCGGCGGCAAAACTCGTATTGCCCGAGGTGACATGGGGAGATAAAGACTTTACCCGTCAGCAACTGAAGCGTACAGTTCAGGCGGCCAGCCTCCCGCTTCAGCCACGGGTTGAAGTGGAAAATGTGGAAACGGCAATCGAGATTGCCGCCCAAGGGTATGCCGATACGATCGCGGCCCGGGGCGTTGTTCGCCGAGTTGCACCTAAACTGGGAAACAAGCTTTATGCCGTGGAACTGGCTCCTAGGCTGTATGAAGAATTTGCAATTGTGTATCGAACCAATACGCATCTGAGCCGTGCTACGAGAACTGTCATCGAGCGTGCAAAGGACTTGCTCATGGAAGCAACGGCAACTTGAGCGCGGATGTGAACCGCTGAGAGCCTGGGGACGTTGCCTCCAACAAAATGTGCGCGTCGGCCGGACGGATTCGATGTGTTGTCGAACTTCGGCCGAGCGAGTCCAAAATCGATTCACGTGATCGTGCCGGTGACCTTGCGTTGAAGCTGGACTCTTTTCTCCAGATGACTGTGCGCGCAAGGGCCTGTATAGAGAATCCGCGAGGACCTCGGCTGCGTCGCAGGCGCTGTAGAGCCCATCTTTGTTGACGAAGGCGACCTATGCGCGCGGTCGCGGACGCCCGATTATTCCTTCGATCAGGCCGCTGGCATATTGATGTCCTGAGGCCGTACTCTGGTGTGTGGGTAGCACACGACCTTCGAACGTTATTTCACCGTCAAGTGGTCTCTGACCAGCAAAAACGTTTCCCTCAGAGACACCCAATTCTTCAATGTACCTATCGTGGGAAGTACGGCTACTTTGCCCGCTCGCTCAACGCCTACAGACGCGAGGGCAAAGAGTGCCTTCGATGTGCGCGGGATGGCAAAGTAACTCTGATTCGCCGAATCGCCTCTGAACATGGCTGCGCCATCCGCTTTTTGGGGCAGGGCTGGACGAGGTGCAAATGTGTGCGGTTCCGTAAAGGGGTCCAAGAGCAACCATCACTCAGTTGAACCGGTCTCGATCGGTAGCGTCACGGTGCGGCTCCAGGCGCTCCAGCTCCCGGGATAGAGCTTGCCACGTCCCAGCCCTGCGTATTCCATGGACAAGAGATTGTGGCAAGCGGTAATGCCCGCGCCGCAGTAGCTGACTACATCTGCGGCCTGCAGGACACCCGCGGCGGCAAAAGTCTCGCGAACCACTTCGGGCGGAGCCATCGTTGAATCGGCTTGAAGATGCTGCCGGCAGGGGAGATTGATTGCCCCCGGGATGTGTCCGCGGCGCGGATCGGCTTCCGGCACCTTGCCCAAGTTCGTATCGAATTCGGGCTCTTCGCCACGGTATCTATTCGCCGGCCTGGCATCAACTAGGAGGGACGACACATCGGCAGCCACTTCCTGGGTCGTTAATAGGGATCCAGCTGGCCACGGGCGCGGAAGGAAGGCAGTTTCGCGACGTGGAGGCATTGTTGAATCAAGCTCACCGGCGAATGCCTGGATGCCACCTGAAACAACCGAAGCAGGCACGTCGAGAAGACGTAGCATCCAAACCAGCCGCGCGGCGATGACTCCGCCAGCATCGTCATATGCGATTACTGGAACAGTACCGTCAATACCGGCACGTGACATGGCTGCAGCAAAATCCTTGGGCGTAGGGAATGGGCCACGGCCAGAGTCCTCAGTGATGTCCCCGGTGAGCGCCGTATCGAGATCGACAAAAACAGCACCGGGGACATGTCCCTGACAATAGGCATCGAACCCCGAGCGGTCCCAATACCAGCGGCTATCAACAAGAACAAAGTCCTCGGCTTGGCTTTCGCACCATTGCCAAGTGACAAACGGTTCCATGCGCCCTCACAAATGAAAAAACAACTGCGGAAAAACTGGTTATTCCAATATTTGGCTAGCAGACTGCTGTCTGCCAAGTTGTGTCCAGCATGTGGTGCGGCTGGCGCGAACGCCAAGATTCGCAGTCCTGGGCATGGACTACAATCAGGCGAGTTGAGTTGCCAGAACCTGCTCGTTGAATGGTGCCCAGGCGTCAACGGCCCACTGGCCAAAATTCTTGTCGGTCAGGGTCACGCACGCCAGGCGGTGTTCAGGATCTACCCATAGGAAGGTGCCCGACTGGCCAAAATGTCCGAAGGTGCTTATCGGGTGGCTAGCGCCAGTCCAGTGCGGATTCTTGGCGGAACGAATTTCAAAACCCAAACCCCAGTCGTTGGGACTCTGTCGCCCGTAGCCTGGAAGGATTCCGGCGAGATTCTCAAAATGTACTCGAGTGGCATCATCGAGTGTCTCTTCGGCAATGATGGTTGGGTTAAGCAGCTCAGCTGCGAACTTCGCCAGGTCATTGGCGGTGGAGCGGCCATCCTTGGCGCAGCTTCCGGCAATCCCAGTCCGGGTCATTCCCAGCGGCGCGAAAACCGCCTCGTGAGCGTACTCTGCCATGCTGATTCCGGTCTTTTGCTCCAAGTGTTCGGCTAGCTTCTCGAAGCCCGTATTGGAGTAGCCTCGCTTGGTGCCTACGGCAAAGCGAATGGTCTCAGAATCGAAGTCATAACCCGCAGTATGGGCCAGCAAATGGTGAACTGTTGATCCTGCAGGGCCGGCCGCGTCCTCCAGGGAAATTGCTTCCTCTTCCAGAGCTACCAGGAAAGCGTAGGCGCTGAGCAGTTTGGTCACTGAGGCAAGTGAATAAACCCGGTGCACATCACCATGCTGATCAACCACGTCACCGTGGCCGTCTACAACGACGGAAACTGCGTTCTCGGAAGGCCACTGGTCAATCTGGCTCAGAATGCTCATGGAATGATCTATCCCTCGATATTTCTTGTTGGTATTTGCGAGCAGAATCAGAAAAACCAAAGCACGCTTCGCTAGAATTGCGTGAAGGATTGAGTGCTACTGCCCAAACCAACCATAGCGATCTGACCCAAACTTAGGAACTTCACGCCGTGCATCTAAAGACTCTTACCGTTCGCGGATTCAAGTCTTTCGCGTCGGCAACTACCTTTGAGTTTGAACCCGGCGTCACGGCGGTAGTCGGACCCAACGGGTCGGGAAAGTCCAACGTCGTGGATGCCTTGGCCTGGGTCATGGGGGAACAAGGCGCGAAAACCCTTCGCGGCGGCAAAATGGAAGACGTGATCTTCGCCGGCACTTCCGGACGACCGCCCCTGGGCCGCGCCCACGTTTCGCTGACCATCGATAACGCGGATGGCCAACTCCCCATCGACTATGCGGAAGTTACCATTTCGCGCACCCTGTTCCGTGCCGGTGGCTCGGAATATGCCATCAATGGCAGCTCCTGCCGCTTGCTGGATATTCAAGAGCTGCTCTCGGATTCGGGCCTCGGGCGGGAAATGCATGTCATTGTCGGCCAAGGCCAGCTGGATCGAATCCTTCACGCCACCGCTGAAGATCGCCGCGGCTTCATCGAAGAAGCAGCCGGCGTCCTCAAGCACCGACGCAGGAAAGAAAAGACCCTGCGCAAACTTCAGGCGATGCAGGGCAACCTGGATCGCCTCGAAGACCTCAACGCCGAGGTGCGACGACAGCTGGCACCACTGGGCCGGCAGGCAAAAATTGCCCGCCGCGCTCAGACCGTGCAGCACGACGTCCGCGACGCCAAGTCGCGCCTGCTGGCCGATGACCTGGTGACGATGAATAATCGTCTGGCTCAAGACATCGATGATGAATCAAAGGTCCAGGCGCAACATCAGGAAGCCGCCGACCGGCTTGAGCGAGTCAAGAGGCACATCGCAGAGATCAGTGCACAGATCGAAAGCGTCACCCCGCGCCTGGGGCAAATGCAAGATACCTGGGTAGCGTTGAGCACCCAGGCAGAACGGTTCCGTTCACTGGCGGCGTTGGCCCGGGAACGCAGCAAACTGCTAGAGAGCAACGAAACCCATTTTGATTCCAGCAGGGATCCCGAACGCCTCGAATCCCAGGCCGAACGCCTGAGCGAAGAGCTGGAAGAGCTTGAAGAAGCCGTCGAGGACCGCCATGAAATCCTCGCCGAAGCGGTAGAAGCCAAAGAGCACGCCGAAGAGGAGTCGCGGGCCGAGCAGCAGCGCATGGCGGCGATGCTCCGTGCAGCCGCAGACCGGCGCGAAGGAATCTCCCGTTTGGCTTCGCAGGTCGCATCGGCACGGAGCCGCGTTGATGTCACCCGGGCCGAGATTGTTCGTTTGCAGGAGAGCGTTCAATCCTTTGATTCTGATCTTGAACTTGATCAGCGTTCACATAACGAGGTCTCCGCCGATTTGGAGACCCAACTTGCCGGGGAAACCGATCTAAATGAAGCTTTCGAGGTAGCGGATCACGATTTCGCTGATCTGGCGCAGACCCATCAGGCTGATGCCCAACGCGAACGCGAACTATCGGTGCGGGTCTCCGGGCTGCGCTCCCGGCTGGAAGCATTGAAGCTGAACACCAAGCCCGATGACCAGTCTTCGAAGTTGCTGCAGTCCGCCTCGACCGCGCTGCTCGGACGCCTCGGAGAGTTGATGACGGTCAACCCAGGCTATGAACAAGCAGTGGCAGCGATTCTGCGGGATAACGCGGAAGCGCTCGTCGCCCTTGACGCCTCCTCGGCATCAAGCCTGCTTGAACAGCTCCAGGCTGATGAAGCCAGCGCCGTCTTCCTGCACGCCAGCGGCAATGCAGTTCAACTATCAACACCCAGCCTTCACAGCGCCATAAGCGCTCGCGACGTAGTCGGCTCCGAGGCCAGGATCTCGGCGCTGCTGGACCAGCTATTTGCCGGATACTACGTGGTTGAAGAGCTCGGCCAGGCCCATGCAGTCGTAGCGGAGTATCCGGCGGCCAAGGTGACCACCTTGGAAGGGACAACCTTCTCAGCCTTGCGCAGCTCTGTCGGTGATGCGGCCGGCGCCTCGCTCATCGCCCAGCAGGCCATGGTTGAACAAACCGAAACGGAACTCAACGAATGCCAGACGGAGCTCTCGCTGGTTGAAGAACGCATCGCCGAACGTTCCCCGCAACTCTCAATCGCCCGGCAGCAGCGGGACGATGCGCTCTCGGCGTTGGCCGAATCCGATGCAGCCATCGACGAGCTCAGCTCCTATCTAGCACGCCTGGGCCAAAAGCTGCGCAGTGCCCAAGCCGACAAGCTCAAACTCATCGAGCGTCTTGAAGCGTCGAATGAGAAGCTGGAGATCGAGCAGGAATCCCTGGAAGAGATCACCGAGCGCATGGAGATGGCCTCGACGGATCAAGAAGAAGAGACCATTGACGATGCAGCCCGTGCCGCGTTGGCCGATGCAGCCGCGGCGGCCCGCCAGCAAGAGCTTGAAGCCCGCCTGGCGTTGCGCAGCAGCGAAGAGCGCGTATCCGGCTTGCGCTCCCGCATCGAAGGGCTTCGCCGTACCGCAGCTGCTGAACGCAATCACCGTGAAGTCGCTGCCCGCCGCGCAGAACAGCGCAAAGCACAGGCAGCCAACGCCAACCGGGTAGAGCAAGCAGCCGAACGCGTACTGCGGTTCATCGAAGTCTCGGTGTCGATGGCGGGGCAGGAGCGCGAAGAGCTCGGCTCGAAGAAGGCAGAACTCGACCAGATGCTCAGCAACCAGCGCACTGAGGCAGAGCAGCTGTCTGCCGAATTGGCCAGATTGTCGGACGCAGCACACCGAGATGAAATAGCGCGTGCCGAGCTGCGCCTGCGCATCGAGAACCTGGAAACCAAGGCTTTGGAAGAGTTGGGGTTCACACCGGATCACCTGATTGCCAACTACGGCCCAGATCAGCTGATCCCGGAAGCCATCGATGAAGACGACAAGTGGGGCAGCCTGCGCCAGAATGTCGATGAAGAGGGCAATCCCATCGGAACGAAGCCGTTCGACCGGGTTGAGCAGGAAAAGCGCCTCAAGAAGGCTGAAAGGGACCTGTCCGCACTGGGCAAGGTCAACCCGCTGGCCTTGGAGGAATTCGCGGCTCTGGAAGAACGGCACAAGTTCCTCTCCGGCCAGCTGGAGGACTTGAAGAAATCCCGCGGCGACCTGGAGCAGATCATTGCCGATGTGGACGCGCACGTGGAACGGGTCTTCACCGAGGCGTACAACGACACGGCTGTTCAGTTCAAGCGGATCTTCGATCGCCTGTTCCCGGGTGGTGAAGGCCAGCTGGTGCTGACCGATCCCGAGCATATGCTCACCACCGGCATCGAGGTGGAGGCGCGCCCCGCAGGCAAGAAGATCAAGCGCCTGTCCCTGCTCTCAGGCGGCGAACGTTCGTTGACCGCGGTGGCGCTGCTGGTCGCGATCTTCAAGGCCCGGCCTTCGCCCTTCTATGTCATGGATGAGGTTGAAGCCGCCCTGGACGATATGAACCTGGGCCGCCTCATCACCATTTTTGAAGAGCTGCGCGAGTCCTCGCAGCTGATCGTGATCACGCACCAGAAGAAAACCATGGAAGTCGCGGACGCGCTCTACGGCGTCACCATGCGCGGCGACGGCGTGACGACAGTGATCAGCCAGAAGATGGAACGAGCTGGATCTCAATAGTCGCCAGCTCGCCGGTCATCGTCTCGTCCGTGTGATTACGCTGAAGCCTTGCTTCGCTGCCTGCCAACGGCCGCTTCTACTGCGCGCAGGCGATCCTTCGCGCGCTGTCCATCTGGCGCCAGCCGAACGGCCTCCTGCATGGACTTCTCCGCGGCTTCAAGTTCTCCGGACTTGATAAGGCATTCGCCGTGTCGAAGATGATAAGCCGAGCGAACGGGACTGATCGCTATTGCCTTCTGCATTGCGCTCGCCGAACGCGCATAGTCTTTTCCAGCGGCAAAAACATAGCTCAAGCGCACCAAATAATGCGAATTACCTGGTGCCATTTCAATTGCTTTCGCCACGGACTTTTCTGCGTCGAGTAGTTCTCCGGCCATGAGCTGTCATTCTCCCAATCGAAGCTGGTACTCCGGCCTACCGGGCGAGAGGGAAATGGCCTGCTTCATTACCGCTACGGCGTCATTCCAACGCTCAAGTTCAGCGTATACGTAGCTCAATCGGACGTGGGTGTTCGGCGATTCTGGCTTTAATTGAATTGCTTTGGAAATCGACGATTCCGCCTCAGGCAGGCGGTTGGCCAGGCGCAACAGGTCTCCCAAGCGGAGGTGGAACTCGGCCTTGGACGGAGCAAGTTTGAGTGCTCGTCTCGTGGCTGACATCTACTGCGCTTAACCAGAATTCATATAAACCTAGTTGCACAAAATGCCTCGACGGGGTCTTTTTTCAGAAGTGCCTGGCTCAGTGGCGCTGATGTGTTTGTTTTGTCCTCAAAAGTGACTATTGATATGGGCAACCGCCATTATGATAGCCGAGCGCCAGGTCAGCCCGACACTTAGTTCTTTCTGGATAATCTCTTTCTCTTGCACCTGCAAACCTAACCTCTGGGTCACAAATCGTTCATTCATTATGGCGCTGCGAAGCATGTAGTAACGCCCGGGATCATGCGTGAGAGCAATGCGCGGCGACAGAGTCGCAAGGCTTCGAAGTTGATACGTGTCGCGTGAAAGCGTGTGGCGTTGCTGGAAGGTTGCCATGCATGCGTTCGTCACCGAGTTACGGGAAATTGGGGTAGCCGATCGCGGGCGACCGGACTGCTCGGCACGTCGGGTACTTGTCAGGCCGCGCCTCGATTGATCCAGGGGCCCTGGCTATTAGTCATTCGTCGAAATCAGGTGATGAAAGCGCTGGAAGAGCAACATTGCATGACTGTGGCCAAAATTACTTATTGGTACTAATCAGACCGGCAAATGGTGTGCATGGCAATACTCGGTTCTCATGGTGAACTCTATATATACTTAGCGTAGACAAAAAAATTGAACCTTACTTGTTCTGAGATTTGGGAAATAGATGGCTCTGTTTAGACGACGTACCAAAACTGCTTGCACCAAGGAATCGCTGACCGAGGCGAAAGCCCAAACTGTTGAACCAGCATCCGTGGAAGTCTCGCCTGTTGAGGTGCAAAGCGCCGCATCCGAGAATGCACTGGAACTAGTCGAACCATTGCAGCGTGCCGAAGAAGTCTTCGTCAGCGTCATCATTCCTGTTTATAACTCGATGCCTTATCTGACCGAGCTGCTCAATTCTTTGGAACTGCAGGACTTGGACAAGAGCCTTTATGAGGTGATTGCAATCAATGACGGATCCACTGATTTCGGTGGGGAGATCTTGGATGTGTATGCCAAGCGCAATGAAAACTTCACTGTGGTGCATCAGGAAAATAGCGGATGGCCCGGAAAGCCCCGCAATGTAGGTACCGCGCTGGCAAAGGGCGAGTACGTTTTCTACGCGGACTCGGACGACACCTTGGGGACCGAAGCGCTGCGCAGAATGCGTGAGTTCGCCATGGCGCACGACGTTGACGTACTAGCCCCAAAACTGGTTCCCGTCGGCGGTCGCGTAATCCGAACCTCGCTGTTTTCCTCAACCCAGATCGACGTTCCTCTTGAGCAGATCTTCGCGACGCTGATGCCCCAGAAACTTATTCGCCGGCAGATGATCCTCGAACGCGATTTGCGTTTTGCAGAAGAAAAAGTCCGTCTTGAAGACGGAATGGTTCTGGCGGGATGCTACCTTCATGCCAAACGTGTGAGCGTGCTAGCCGACTACGAGTACTACTACATTCGCGAACGTGGCGACGGAAATAACATCAGCACTCAGCCTTTTGAGCCCATGGGTTACGTCGAATCCATGACGCATATCAGTAAAACGATTCGAAACAACACCACCGAAGATCCGCACCTTGGACGCATGCTGATCGCCGGCTTGTTTAAACGCAAGGGATTAAAATTTTTCGTAGGACAACGCTTCTTGAAGTATCGCGAGTCCCGCGCGAAGCTATGGATCTCTGCGTTTGGCCCCTACGTTCAAGAATTCCTCGCAGGGAACACGAACGAAGTGCTCAGCGATCACGATACAGCCAAAGCCATGGCGATCATTGCCGGGGACTACGACGAACTTAAGAGCTTGGCCTCCAAGGATGAAGAGGCTGCCGTCCGCCCTGAAGTTACCAAGGCCTCAGGCAAGAGTGATCATTTCGAACTGCAGTTCACTTCGGCCGTCATCGGGCCCATCCCGCGAGGTCTCTACATCGACGAGCGCGAAACCGACCGTCGCCTGGAATTCCCGGTGGTAGAGCAGGGCACCGGTCGCTATATGGCAAGGATCGACTTTGCAACCCTAGGCGCTCAAATTGTGGGCATCGGTGATATTCATGTGAAATACGACCACGCTGAGACTCGACGCATGCGAATCGGAACCAGTGTGAAGGAGGCAACCCACGCAGGAGCCCGTTTATACAGAACCGTCAACGGTGCGTTGAGCATCGATCTTCGAAAGGCGAAGCTCGGCTAGCCGACTGCAGACAGCGAGGGAGCGATTACCAATGGCTGGTCTTCGCTCCCTCGCTGTCTAACTTCTTCCTCATTGTTTGGGGCCAGTGCCCATCGATAGCCAAAGCTAGCTCGTGCTTTTTGGTGCTTCGGCTCCTTCAGCGAGCGCCACTGGGCGGATGGTGCGCGGGACGAAAGCCCATCCGATCAGGCCGACCAGAGCGATCAAGGCGGAAATGCCGAAGGCGATTTCGTAGTTCAACGCATCGGCCAGGAACCCTGCCAGCAGCGGCCCGATAATCGCGCCGAAATCCTGGCACATCTGGAATCCAGCCAGTGCCTTGCCACCATTGCGTCCGGTGCCAATGACATCGGATACGGATGCCTGCTGGGCAGGGCCGAGAATGCCTCCGCCGAATCCGGCGAAAATTGAGCAAATGACGAAACCGGCCGTCGAGGTGAAGATTCCCATGGAGCCAATGGACAGCAGCAAGAGGGTCAGCCCCAGCATTACCGGGATCTTGCGTCCGACCCTGTCAGTTAGCTTGCCGGAGAAAAGCAAGGCACAGCCATTGCCGATCGCAAAGAGGGCCATTGACAGTCCTGCGATCGTGGTGCCAAGGCCCTCTCCAAACACCGCCAGCGCAAACAGCGGGATCATGCTGTTTCTGATGCCGAAAGCCAGCCAGCCATAGCTGAAGCCGGAGAACAGCGCCGCACGATACGCGGGCGAGCTCAGGGCCTCGCCAGTGGTGACCACCTCGATGACGCTTCTGGTCTTTCTCGGGTCTTCGGCATCACGGTCGAGGTCGCGGCGGCGGCCCAAAGCAAAGTAGACCACGGCCGCGGCGATCACCAACGCCGTGCCGTAGATGAAGAAGGGCACCCTCATGCCCAGAGGTGCCAGGGCACTGCCGAGGACTGGACCAGCGACGTTGCCCAGCAAGAATGCTCCTGCATAAAGGCCTGAAATTCGGCCGCGGGATTTTTCGGGGGACAGCCGTGCAATCAGCGCCATCGCCGAAATGGTGAACATCGTGGATCCGAAGCCGCCGAGTCCGCGGGCGATGAGCAATTGGGTGTAGTCCTGGACGAAGCCGCAAAGCAGGGTGGAGAGCGCGACGAGCAGGACACCGGTGACATAGATCCGAGGTTCGCCGAGCTTGCCCACAAGCGCACCGGCCACCGGTGCGAAGATCAGACGGGTGAAGGCAAAGATGCTCACGATCACGCTGGCCGCAGCCGCGCCGACATCAAAGCTCACCGCATATTGCGGCAGGATCGGGGCGATGAGACCGAAGCCCAAAGCGATAATGAACGCCGCCACCAGAAGAACGCCGATTTCTCGGGGGATGGGTGCGCGTGCAGCAGCTTTAGAGGAGAAAAACTTCTTCATTGCCGATGGCCTGGGATGACACAGGCCTTCCAGCCTTTCTTCGGAACAGGTGAGGTCGATAGAACCTGACTAAGTCTATGTCCTCTTGAACTTTCTTATCAGGGGATTATTAGTGCTCTTCGCGATTTACCACAGCGTGGTATCTCACAGAAGGTATGAGACGATTTAACACGTGTCTGATTCGCTTATATTAACCATCATCATTGTCGCGGTTGTTGCCGTGGTGGGCATTGGCGTCATTGCCTTTGTCACCAAGGGCCGCAAGCCCAAGACTCCATATACCTCAGAGCGCGATGCTGACGACCTGCCAGCCGGTCAAACAGCAGAAGGCACGACCGAGGCGGTTGCTGACGCCGCAGGTGCCACCGATACTGCTGTTGCAGTCGAGGAACCTGTCTCCCCGGCAGCTCCGCAGCTCGACGTTCCTGAACCTGTTCAGGGCCGCTTGGCACGACTGCGTGCCCGCCTGACCAAGTCCAACAACATGTTCTCCAAGGGCCTGCTGGCACTGCTCAGCCAGGACACCATTGACGAGGATGTCTGGGAAGAAATCGAAGAGAATCTGCTGATGGCAGACCTCGGCACCGAACCAGCCATGGAACTCGTTGATGCCCTGCGCGAACGTGTGAAGATCGAAGGCAGCAAGGATCCTGCCCGGGTCAAGGCCATGCTCCGCGAGGAACTGCTCAAGCTCGTGGATCCAAGCCTGGACCGCAGCTACCTGCCTGAACCGCACCCGGATCGTCCGAGCATCATCATGGTCGTGGGCGTCAACGGCGTTGGCAAGACCACCACCATCGGCAAAATGGCCCGTGTGCTCGTCGCCGAGGACAAGGATGTATTGCTCGGTGCGGCGGATACCTTCCGCGCCGCGGCTGCCGAGCAGCTGGCTACCTGGGGCGACCGTGTTGGTGTGCCAACCGTCCGCTCTGATATCGATGGTGCCGACCCGGCCTCGGTGGCCTTTGAAGCTGTTTCGGCTGGCATCGACCAGGAAGTCGATATCGTGATGATCGATACCGCTGGTCGGCTGCAGAACAAGGTCGGCCTGATGGACGAGCTGGGCAAGATCAAGCGCGTGGTCGAGAAAAAGGCCACCATTGACGAGGTGCTGCTCGTTTTGGACGCAACCACCGGACAGAACGGCCTGCAGCAGGCCAAGGTCTTCTCCGAGGTCGTCAACGTGAGCGGCATTGTGCTGACCAAGCTCGATGGCACAGCCAAGGGCGGCATCGTTGTCGCGATCCAACGACAGCTGGGCGTGCCAGTGAAGCTGGTTGGCTTGGGCGAGGGCCCGGATGATCTGGCGCCGTTCAGCCCAGAGGATTTCGTGGACGCTTTGCTCGAAGGCTAAGTGGAGAATCAACCGGATGCAACGCTGGCCCTGCCTTTAGGCAGGGCCAGCGTTGCATCAATAGGGTGACGCGCTACCCGCGCGACGTCCGTTTTTCGGGGAGATGTTGCACGACACGCCCACACAGGGGATGTGATGCAGGTCAAATACCATTGAATCCCAAGGCTTAGTCCGGTTCGTAAGTTCCCTAGTCAACATCTAGGTTGAGCCGTTCATTCGGGCAGTCGAACAGAGCGAGTCCGATAGCGCATGGAGCGCGCATTCAGAAACCGGTCAGGATTTCCGGTAAGTATTGTCTGCGAGCAACGGTGTTTCAAGTCCTTGGAGACCAGCTCCGTTAGACAGCCCAGACGGTAAAGGATCCATCCAGACGTGTCGTCCAACCAAGACTTGCCCATGCCCGTTGCGCAGGACCCGAAACCTCGGGGATTCCGCGCGGATATCCAGGGACTGCGCGCCATTGCAGTGGGCATCGTCGTGTTGTACCACTTTTGGGGCCACTACCTGCCAGGCGGGTTTGTGGGCGTTGATGTATTCTTCGTCATTTCTGGCTTCCTGATTACCTCGCATCTGATTGCCAAGCCACCGAAGAATGCGGCAGACGTGGCACGATTCTGGATGCGGCGCGTCAAAAGGCTGATTCCCGCCTCGTTCCTCGTCATTCTCTGCAGCGTGCTGGGTATCTGGATCTTCGCTCCGCAGACGGTTTGGGAAGACTGGGGGCTGCAAGCATTTGCAGCAACCTTTTATTTCCAAAACTGGTTCCTGGCCCTGACCAAGGTCGACTATCTGGCCGAGGGTGACGCGCCCAGCCCATTCCAGCATTTCTGGTCGCTCTCGGCGGAAGAACAGTTCTACTTCGTCTGGCCGATCCTCATTGGCCTGCTGATCTTCGCCGCGATCAAATACAAGAAGAAGTCGCAAAACGTCGTACTGGCGGGCATCGGGATCGTCTTCGTGCTGTCCATCTGCTACTCGTTGTACCAGACAGCCACGGAACCCGGCGGTGCCTACTTCTCCACCTTCACTCGTGTCTGGGAATTCTCAGCCGGCGCTCTCGTCGCCGCCCTGGGCCACAAGGCCCATGCGGCGAAGAGCGACTTGATGAGCCTGATCGGCTCATGGGGAGGCGTGCTTGCTATCGGATTCAGCGCAGTGGCCTTCACCGGAGAGATGCCGTTCCCTGGCTATATTGCCATCATCCCGGTATTCGGCACTGCGCTGATCCTGCTCGCCTACTCGACCCACAAGTATTCGCCGACCCTGTTCCTGAACACCAAGCTGTTCCAGTTCTTTGGCGATAATTCCTATGCCATTTACTTGTGGCACTGGCCGTTGCTGGTGCTGATGCCATTCATGGTTGATGATTTCAAGTGGCCGCAGAAGATGATCGCCCTGGTGCTGACACTGGTCCTGGCTGTCCTGACGCAGAAGCTCGTTGAGGTCCGCTTCCGCCGGTTCATCGATACTTCCGCCCTCCTATCGGCTCCCCGGTTCCTTGCCGCCGGCAGTCTCGTGCTGGCCCTGTTCGCCGGTGCTTTCTACTTGAACAGCGCCCGCATCACTAATGACGCACAGGACATCAACAAGGCCCTGGCCCAAGTCGAAAAGGAAGTGGGCGAGAGCTGCTTCGGCGCCTCCGCATTGGGCGACGGCTGCACCAAACAAGACGCCGCGGAGACCCCATATCAACAAGTTGCGCCCGAGCCTGTGGCTGCGAAAACCGATAAGCCCGTGCTCTACAAGGATGATTGCTTCGCGAGCCAAACCACCGATTTCCAAGACCGCCCGGTTTGCAGTTATGGCAAGGGCAAAATCAAGGTGGCCCTGGTCGGCAACTCGCATGCGGGCCAGTGGTTCCCGGCGCTCGACAAGCTGGCTCAGGAAAATGGCTGGCAGATCGACACCTACCTGGCCAACCGCTGTGCTGTCATGGGAGAGGAACAGGAGTTCGACTCCGAGGCGAAGGACGAGGGCTGCGGCGAACTGGGCGACTGGGCTACGAAGCAGATCCAGAAGCAGGATTATGATCTGGTCATCAGTTCCAACCGGCAGTCGGTGCCCGTCAGCGGGCACAGCATGGAATCCACGGAAGAACCCGCAACCCAAGCCTACGAGACCATCCTGAAAGAATGGGCCGACACCGGGGCGCAGGTTGCCGTTATCCGGGATACCTCATGGCCCGGGGCGACCCTTGAAAATGTGCCCGACTGCGTTGCGGAAAACTCTGACGAGCTCAGTGAATGCAGCGGGGATGCCGACAAGTGGATTCCACAAGATCCCCAGGCCGACGCAGTCAAAGCCTTGGACGACCCGAACATCGTGCAAATCGACATGAACGACCAGCTGTGCGAAGACGACCGCTGCTATACGGTGGTGGGTGGAATCGTGGCCTATTGGGACCACTCGCACCTGAGCGCAACCTACGCCCAGTCCCTTTCCACGACTCTTGGCTCGCGCATGGAGAAGGCGCTGAAGTCAGAGCAGCTGTTCCCCTCAGCCTGAGCCGGGGGATCACCCCACGATGCAGCACTGGGTCCCCTAAGCCCTCGTCCCTGCCCGTACTTGGCGCCGCGTCAAATCGCCAAGGCTCGGCAAGAGGGTCAGCGGGATGATGGTGCGCCCCGCCCGGGCCGGAATGCGGAAACCGTCGGATCGCCTTCCAGCCAGAACCGCCAGGGATAAGCAGGACCGCCCGCGATTCCCGCAACGCCAACTCTCGGGCCGCACAGGATCGGCGTGCCCAGTGCCGGCCCCTGGCTGATGGCAAACGGTGGCTCGAATAGGTCCCTGCCGTCGTGGCTTTCACGGTCTATTCCCAGACACGCCGCGAGATTCCCCGGACCCCGCGCCAACTGGGCTTCGCGGATCGGAGCGGCATGAGGTCCCAGCGGGCGTTTCGCCGTTCTCCGGCGACGCGCCAGATCGATGCCCTGGACAATCTGTCCTGAACGTACCAGCACGCCGGATGCCACGTGTTCCTCGGAGCACACCAGATTCAACGCGAAGTGCATCCCATAGCTGAAATACACATAGGCGTGGCCCGGCGGCAGGAACATCGAGGAGTTGCGGGCAGTCTTTCGATCCTTGGAATGGCTGCCCGGATCGTAGGGGCCGGTGGACCCGACCCCCAGATAGGCTTCGGTCTCCGTGATCCGCAGGCTTACCAGTCCCTGGGGTGAATCGACGCTGAGGATCGAACCCAGCAGGCGAGGGGCCACGCTGAGCGCATCAGGCATGAAGAAGGATCGGTCCACGAACCCAGTATTCCAGCGTGTGCACTTCCAGGCTTTCTTGCGGTGTGGATTCACATGGATAGCGGCCATTCGTGAAGGCTTTGAAACATGCCGGAAACCGGTACGAGAACCAAACGTTACCCCCGAGCGCTCTTGGATACATTCTTGAAATGCGGCAGCGAGGGAACCGAAACATCGTTGGCGAAGAATAGTTTCAACACCGGGCCATTAACACCGCAGACTGCAGCTGGGCCCGACTCGCCACCGATACACCGAACACCTTGAGGGGATGTGATCCAGATGGAGTTGGACGTAGCCAGCTTGTGGATCCTGATAGCAGCCGCACTTGTCTTGATGATGACACCAGCACTTGGAATTTTCTATGGCGGCATGACTCGCGCTACCGGCGTGGTCAACATGATGCTGATGAGCTTCTCCGCTGCGGCAATTACCGCGGTGGTTTGGGTGCTGTGGGGGTACTCGTTCTCCGCTGGTGAACCAACCATCGCGGGTATCGTCGGAAATCCGATTAGCGATTTCGCGATGCACAACACCGAACAAGCCGACCTGCTTTCTGCAGGTTTCTCTGGCACCTTCGCGATGATTTCGGTCGCCATCATCTCCGGAGCCATCGCCGACCGCGCTCGCTTCGCTCCGTGGCTGTTCTTCATCCCGCTGTGGGTCACCCTGGTGTACGCACCGGTGGCATTCTGGGTCTGGGGCGGCGGCTTGCTTTCCGCAGACGGCTTCCTCGGCCAGATCTTCGGTGAAGCCATCGACTTCGCAGGTGGCGCGGTAGTCCACACCAACGCAGGTATCGCAGCTCTTGTCCTCGCTCTCAAGCTCGGCCAGCGTCACAACTTCCACGATCGTCCGCAGCCGCACAACACTCCACTGGTGATGCTCGGCGCTGGCCTGCTGTGGTTCGGCTGGTTCGGCTTCAACGCAGGTGCGTCCACCACCATCGAACAGGCTGGCCTGATCTGGATCAATACTTTCGCGGCACCGGGCGCAGCTGTTCTCGGCTGGATCCTCGTTGAGAAGCTTCGCGGCGAGCGCGCCAGCTCGGTAGGCGTTGCCTCCGGCCTCGTCTCCGGCCTGGTGGCCATCACTCCTTCCTGCGCAGACCTGGCCCCGTGGGCAGCACTGCTTCTCGGTGTTCTGGCGGGTGCCGGTTCAGCCTGGGCCGTCAACCTGAAGTGGAAGCTTGGCTACGATGACTCGCTCGACGTAGTTGGCGTGCACCTGGTCTCCGGCATCATCGGAACCTTGTTCCTCGGCTTCTTCGCCCTGCCGAACGAGGAAAGCGCCGGTGGCCTGTTCTACGGCGGCGGCCTGTCGCAGCTCGTGGCACAGTTCATGACGCTTCTCGTAGTGATGCTCTTCTCCGCGGTAATGACCTGGATCATTGCATCGGTCATCGGGAAGTTCAGCCCATGGCGCGTATCGGCCGATATTGAAATCGCTGGTATCGACGCAGCCGAACACAATGATGCTGGTTACCAGCTGGCCTCGAAGTAAAGGGGTGGGACCTGAATAATAAGAACGACATAAACAAGGGGTAGGACGCCATAGGGTGTCCGGGAGACCGCCGGTGGGCCATGCAGCCACCGGCGGTTCTTCGCATCCACTGGTGGATTCAGCTCAGCGTGGATCAGCCGGGCGCTGGCCGGGCTGATGGCCGGCGTTCCTGGTTGACGCCATGGGAGAAACCCTTGCCAGGTGCTGGCGGAACGAGAGCGCCTGGCTCACCCTTCGGCGCTCTGCGTTCACTGCACCGATGCCAACCGTCCGGTTGCGGAGGCGACCCCCGCCTTCTTCTTGCAGGTCTCGAACTCCTGGACGGGCGATAGGCCCTGCGCTGCCAGCAGTGGCCTCATCGTGGCGCCACAGTGGATCTGGAATGCCGACCTGCCTCTGCCATTCGGCGGGGTCTTCGATACGGTGGCCGGCTGCGGACGCCGGTTGCAGACGGAAATTCCGCCGCACGAACGCTGCAGCAGCCACGCGCGAACCAAGGTAAGCAGGACATCGCGGACTAGGAAAGGGCGCAGACCGGCCATGGGTGGCGCCAGCGCTACGCCAGCGAGCTGGAAGCAGGAACCCCAGCGCATCCGGTCGGAGGACGTGGCCGAGATGACTGGGTGATGCCGCCAGCTGGCAATCAACTGAGTGCGGTTTGGTCGATGGCCGGGGCTGGGTAGCGTTGCAGATGACCTGAGTACCCCAAGGCGAAGGAGCTCACTATGAGCAGTGCAGAAGCAAACAAGGTCATCGGCATCATCAAGGACCTGCGGATCGCGATGGTCGCCACGCAGAGCGAACAGGGGCTGGTCAGCCGTCCACTGACGCTGATTGAAGCCACCGACGAGGGAGATCTGTGGTTCTTCTCCACCGCGGATTCCGATGTCGTCCGGGAGATCCAGGCCCATGGGCAAGTCAATGCGGCGTTCAGCGGATCCAAGCGATGGGTTTCCGTCGCCGGGCGCGCGAGCGTCGTGCGGGATGCCGAGAAGAAGCAGCAGCTGTGGAGCAGCGCCGTGGAGATGTTCACCTCTGAAGGCCCCGATTCACCGCAGATAGTGCTCTTGCATGTCGATGCAACTTCGGCGGAGTACTGGGAGAACCCCGGTGGCGCGGCAAGCCTGGTAGCCGGATGGGTCAAGCAAAAGCTCACCGGCAAGCCCGCTGAACCGGGTGAATCGAACACCGTCGAACTGTAAAAACAGCTCTCCTGCTTGCCAGGAGGATGGCGTCCGCTGCCCCGTTGGCCGGGGCAGCGGACTTGCTTTTTCCCAAAGTCCGCGGGCAATGTTCCGAACGCGCGCCGGTGCCCCGCGGGGATAGTCCCACGGGGCACCGGCGAGCCAAGTTATCTAGGACAGGTCGTTCTTGACGTCCTTGGCGGCGTCCTTCACTTTTTCCCCAGCCTGTTTGGCCTTGGCCTCAGCCTGGTCCTTCACGCCTTCAGCTTGCAGCTTCGGGTCGTCGGTGGCATCTCCGTAGGCTTCCTTGGCCTTTCCGGATGCTTCCTGGACCTTGTTCTGGATCTTGTCTCCGATACCCATGATTCTTGCCTCCCGTGTGGATCCGACTACTGACACTCAGAACCATAAAGCAAATTCCAATCCGTGATCTGAAGCTGGACGTTTGCTTGAAATCCGCAGTCCTGAAGTCCATGGAGGGGCGTGATGCGGGATCGGAGCAGTTGTTTCAGGCCCGGGAGAAGGGGGTCGTAAAAAGCCCCCTGGGAACACCACGGCCGTGGTGTTCCCAGGGGGCTGAGGGATGGCGCTGATGAAGCTAGCCGGTGGCCTGCCCTGCCTGCTGGGAGACGACGGCGCGTGCCGGCACGGTCTCGTCGAATACGGGAATTGCGTGGGCGACTGCACTATGCTGCCAGTACTTGACGCGGAAGGAAACCAGGTCCCGATGCTCGGCCTCGCTGAAAAAATCCTTGATCGTGGTGCGTGGCGAGCGGGGTGGAACGACTTCCAGCACCGGGGAAGGCTCGGAAACGTGCAGGAATTTCAGCTCATCGGTCTCTGCATTGATCATGGCGACCAGCACCGGCTGCCGATGCACCGAGACCAGGCCCATCACATCGTCAAGGTCCTCCAGCGGATGCGCCATGACTATCGGCATTCCTTGGACCCAGCCGAAGTCGCCCAAATGCTTTCTTCCCTCACGCGACCCCAGCAGCTCTACAACACGCTGTGCGGTACGGGATCTAACTAGCCTTCCTGGCATGTGAACTACCCTCCACTTCTAGACGATACTTCTCGATTCAACAGAACAGTCCTCCAGCGCCGCTTGGCGGCGAACACCGGCAGCGTTCTGGAGGGAGCTTGAGAGGAAATTATCATTGGGATCCAAGTTGTTCAGCCCCCACCCACGCTTTCTCATGAAACTCTCAGCTTTGTTAAGCTACTAGTCAACATTTCTATTTGTCTGTTTTCCCAGCCCGCCAAGGAACTGCTTCGGCCCGCCGAAGGCACTTACTGGACCACCGTTGCCCAGCGCTGGCGTGCTTCCGCCGCGCGTGCCGCGCCGAAGGCCAGCCGGTCCGCGCCTGCACCCGGTCCGCTGGGCGAAGATGAGGGGCGCAGGAGCAGCCCGTGCACGCGGAGCCAAGCGGAAGCCATTGAAACCGCCGGCGGGCGAAAACTGCTGGATGCCGGTTCATTAACCGTCCCCCGGCCTCCTCGCCGGCCAGGTTCGGATGCCAGGCCTGCAGCACGTGCCGGGCCCAGCGGTCCAGCTAGCGTTGCGCCATGGTGGCTTCGAGATCTTCGCGCAGGAACACCGAGCCGGTGCCGATAAGCGGATGCGCCAGCGGCTATTCGCGGCCATCCCACTGCAGTCCGTGGCCAGGCAAGTCCAAATGCGCGCGCGCCGTCCCCTGTAGGCGAGGAGAAGGACCCGGCATCGGGACGGGCATGGTGCTCGGCGAGGTGGACCTCGCAGCGCTGCCCGGCGGGCGGGCCGTTGGGCGCAGCGCCATCGAATTTCGCCACACCGCAGGTCATCGCCCTGCGTCGTCGACCTCCGGGGCAAAACGCTCAGCCCACGTCTCATCGCTCAGCGCCTTGAGCTGGCTGATCTGCGATTCAGCGCGGCGTGACAATTCCCGCAGCAACGACGGATCCAGCCGGGGATCATGCGGCACCATCAGCAACAGCGTCTGCCACATGCGCAGTTTGGCATTGAGCAAGCCGGTGAGCACATCGAGCTGCACCTGCGCGGCGGCCAACTCGCGTCTGCGCAGCGGATTGAACGGATTCACGTGCCCTGCCAATTTGGCCAGCGGAGCGAAGAGCCTGGCCAGTGGCCGCTGAGTGCACCCAAGTCGCTCCATGATCCGCTTCAGATCCACTTGATCAGCCTGGACTTGCTCGTGCAACGAGTCGAAACGCGCGGCATAAGGGGTCTTCGCCCATGTGGTGTGGGCCGCCTTGAAATGGTTCAGCCCGGATTCGGAACCCAGAAGGTGCTCGATCAGGTACCGGTGCAGGACCTTCTGGTCAATTGAGTTGCGCGGCATGGGCCTGTCCTTCGCTCGGTCATTCTCACGTGCAGTGCTGCTGGCTTGAACGCTAGGGCACCAGCACCAGCGAGCCAATGGCCGCCCACGGATCCGCAGGCTGCATCCAGCATCCGGTTGAGCGGTCCGGGATGGGGCAAGGGCTTGCGCTGCCGTACCAAGTGGACTGCCTGGTTTCTCGCGTGCAAGCGCCAAGATGTCCGAGCACTGCTGGAGGGCTTGGGCTGCGGAGCTGAAACCCACCAGACGTGCAGGGCCCTGATCGCAAGGTGGGCGCGCGACGCTAATGGCCACCGGAATGATTCCTACGGGCAGCAAAGGGCATCGGGCGGCCTCGCCGGGAACGAGCACCGGAAGTCCATCCAGCGCAGGACGGGACCGCGGGGCACCGTCGAAGCGCTCCGGGATGAGCGCAACTAGCTGGCAGGCGGCCCGTAGCAGGAAGCTGCAGGAATTTTGCCCCGGCGTGAAGCCAAGCTGGTCATTTGGCAAGGCCCCGGGGCTGCCGCCTCTCTCATGGGTAGGGTCCCGCCTTGGCGAGCCATCCAGCTACCGGCGGCTTTCCTTCCCCGTTGCCTGAAAAATCCGTGAATTCACTGGTCAGCAGCTGCTGGCCGATGCCAGATTCGTACAACCTATGGTCATTGTGCACTTCTGGGTCTATCCTGAGAGCCTGTTGTGGATTTGCGGTTTTTGGGGGACTGGCAAGTTATGAAACGACGTCATCACGATTCGGGTATCTCTGTGCCTTCACAGGTACCGGCGCGCCATCACATGTTCGTATATATCGCCTTGGGGATAGCAGCGGCCGTGGGCCTTTCCAGCGCCACGCCGTGGCCCGCGGCGCCGCCTGCTCGGGCCTACTCTGGCGGTTCAGCAGTCGAAGTTGAATCCATCGATGCCTTCAGGCCTCAAGCGGTGAGCGCACCGCACTCGGGAAAGCCATCGATAGGCGTTGCTGGCGCACTGATATCAGATCCGGTGAATGCCGCTGTTGCGGAAGCCGGGGCCGTGCGGCAGGCTGCGGGTTCCGGACCGCGAGCACTGGAGAACCATGCCATGGGGCCTGATGTCCCGGGCACGCGGTATGCGGGTGCAGCTTCCGCAGCGCAGTTCGGTTCTCCACTTGCCTTATTCCAGCTGATGCCACCGGTCGCTACCCGCACGATTTCAAGTCCCTTCGGATGGCGCCAGAATCCAACCGGGCCCGGACGGCAAATCCACATCGGCCAGGACTATCCGATTGCTTGCGGGTCACCGGTCAGAGCCAGCGAGGATGGTGTCGTCGTTCTCGCGTCGTGGGCAGGGCATTCGGGGAACCGCGTCACCATTGATCACGGCAATAGGATCTTGACTGGTTATAGCCACAATTCGCTGATCCTTGCCAGAGCAGGCCAGAAGGTCAGCCAAGGACAAGTGATTGCCCTGGCCGGAACAACAGGGAATTCCACCGGATGCCATGTTCACTTTGAAGTGATTGCCAACGGCCACTGGCAAGACCCGCGTCTTTATCTCGGCCGTGGCCCCGGGGACCTTGCGTCGATATTCGTCCCTGACGCGCAATCCCCGGCTGCAAACTTCGCCCTGGCACCTCAGCAAGTAAAGCCATTGCCTGCAGCAGGAACGCGAACGTCAAGGACAACCGTGATGCCAGCGCCTGAACCCAAAGAACGGAAGGCGACGCAGAAGTCCGGCAAGAAGCAACAACCGGTGGGATCCAAAGCCGTGCCGCACAAGGTCAAGCCACAGCAGATCAATAAGACCAAGGCCGACGCGCCGAGGACCGCTGAGCCACGCCGTGACACGACGATCAAGCATGCACAGAAGCCGCAACCGAGCGATACAGCGCCAGCAACACCACCGCGTACAAGCTCACCGACGGCCGCGCCCTCGGCTACGCCAACGCCGACGCCTTCGGCTACGCCGACGCGGCACTCCCAAGCACCAACCGGGAGGCCATCGCCGACGTCAAATGCTTCCGATCCAGCTATGCCACCGAACCCGACGGCGACGGCCAGCGCACCTCAGTCGCCGACAGCCACCGTTTCAGCAAGCCCGGAACCTTCACAGGTATCAGAGCCGTCACCGACACCCAGTGCTCCGGCAAAGCCATCGGCTTCCTCTAAGGCCCCGAAACCCGTTCCGAGCGCCCCTGAATCCAGCACGAGTGAAGAACCCAAGGACCAGGGGGCGGTCCCTGAACAACGGATTCCTGAGCCAGCTGCGCCAGCACCTGCTACACCGAAAATTCCCGCCAAAACAACGGGCAAGACGGCGCCATCGGCCGCCCCTGCCAAAGCCGTGAAGAAAGTTGCCGTCCAGCCCGGCCCTCGCCCAGCGCGGGCCAAAGCCGAACCCGTCCCGGCGCCGGTCAAGAGCAAAGCGGTTGAACCGGCCACAGCGGCACCGGCGAAAAAGCCAGCCGTGAGAACCGGCACGGCAAAAACCGCTACGCCGATGACGCCAGCCAAATCGGCACCGGTGGTGCAACCAGCGCAAGAGCCAGCCATCAAGAAGCCGAAGGTGCCGGCCTCAACCAAGCCGCCTGCCGCAACGGTGGAGCACGATGCACAACAGGAGAAGCCGTAGGTTGTTCCCGTTGCCGGCCTGCGCACCGCGACGTGATATGGAGCTGGTTAGATCGTGCCGTGATTCTTGATATTCTTATAAGTCGAGTCCTGTGCGTTTTTGACGCGCACCACAAGACCTATCGAAAGAAGTGCCCGGCACGTGTTCAATTCACTTTCCGATCGCCTGACAGCAACCTTCAAGAACCTGCGCGGCAAGGGCCGCCTGACTGAAGCAGACATCGACGGTACCGTCCGCGAAATCCGCCGCGCCCTGCTCGACGCTGACGTTGCCGTCTCGGTGGTCCGCGCCTTCGTGGCCCAGGTGAAGGAACGCGCACTGGGTGCCGAGGTTTCCGAGGCGCTGAACCCGGGCCAGCAGGTCGTCAAGATCGTCAACGAGGAACTCGTTGGCATCCTCGGTGGCGAAACCCGCCGCCTGAACCTGGCCAAGAACCCTCCAACGGTGATCATGCTCGCCGGTCTGCAGGGTGCCGGCAAGACCACCCTGGCCGGCAAGCTGGCCAAGCACCTGAAGTCCGAGGGCCACACCCCGATGCTGGTGGCCTGCGACCTGCAGCGCCCCAATGCAGTCAAGCAGCTGCAGATCAACGGCGAACGCGCCGGCGTTCCGGTCTACGCACCGCACCCGGGCGTCTCCTCGGAGTTCGACACCCCAACCGGCGACCCGGTCGCAGTAGCCCGCGACGGCATCGCCGAAGCCAAGTCCAAGCTGCATGATGTGGTCATCGTTGATACCGCCGGCCGTTTGGGTGTCGACACCGAAATGATGGCCCAGGCAGCGAACATCCGCGCCGCCATCAACCCGGACGAAGTCCTCTTCGTCATCGACGCGATGATCGGCCAGGACGCGGTGAACACCGCACAGGCTTTCCACGAAGGCGTTGACTTCACCGGCGTTGTGCTCTCCAAGCTTGATGGCGATGCCCGTGGTGGCGCCGCGCTGTCGGTGGCTTCGGTGACCGGCAAGCCGGTGATGTTCGCATCCACCGGCGAGAACCTGGATGACTTCGAGATCTTCCACCCGGATCGCATGGCTTCGCGCATCCTGGACATGGGCGACGTCATGACGCTCATCGAGCAGGCCGAGAAGAATTGGGACAAGGGCGAAGCCGAGCGCATGGCGAAGAAGTTCGCCGACCAGGAAGACTTCACCCTGGACGATTTCCTCGCCCAGATGGCCCAGATCAAGAAGATGGGCTCGATGAAGAAGCTGCTGGGCATGATGCCCGGTGCGCAGATCTCCCGCCAGCAGCTCGAGCAGTTCGACGAGCGCCAGATCGACCGTGTGGAAGCCATCGTCCGCTCGATGACCCCGCACGAACGCGTGGCACCGAAGATCATCAACGGCTCGCGCCGTGCACGTATCGCCAAGGGTTCCGGTGTTTCGGTTTCCGAGGTGAACCAGATGCTGGAGCGCTTCACCGAAGCGCAGAAGATGATGAAGAAGATGGCTGCCGGAGGCGGCATCCCGGGCATGCCAGGTGCCGGCAAGGGCGCTGCCCGCAAGGCCAAGGGCAAGGGCAAGAAGCAGCAGAAGTACGGCAACCCGGCCAAGGCCGCGCAAGCCCAACTGGAAGCCCAGAACAAGAAGTCTTCGGCACCCAGCGGGGCATCCTTTGGCGCCGGCGCCAACCAGGACTTCGATCCATCGAGCCTGAACCTTCCAGCCGGTTTCGAGAAGTACTTGGGCAAGTGATAAGCCCACCAGCTGCATAGGACGAGAACGCGCCATGGGAACTGACATAGTGTTCCCATGGCGCGTTTTGTCTGTGCGCCCTGGACCCAAACTATGATTGACAGTAGCCAGCTACTTCACCAGTGAAAGGAATCTGCCTTCGTGGATTCGTCTGAGTTCAACTACCTCAACCTAGAGTTCATCTTCATGGGCGACAAGCCAGACGCCGCAGAAGTTGTCCGCACGGCATTGGCTGATCGGCGCCTGCTGGGCTTCATCGGGGGAGCCGTCGAACGAGAGAGGTCCACCGAAGTCCTGGCCGAAGTGGCGACCGTCAGCGAAGCCCGGGATGCGGTGCTCTACCGCATTGATGCAAAGGGCAAGTTGCGTGAAGGATCCCGTGTCACCAAGCTGGTGCACGAGTTGAAGAACTCGACCGGTGCCAACTATGTGCTGGTGGACGGCGATGAGATCGATGGCCCAACTCCGGACGACGAGATCCTCGGGGATCTCGGGGCAACCAACGAGCTGCTGCACGGAGCCACCCTGAAAGCCTCGGAACTGGTGCTGGCCGCCGGTTTTGACGACAACCAGATCACCGTCTGGGACACCGAATCCGGGTTGATGGCCATGCCAACCCAACCGGTCTTCTCCCCGGGGATTTCCCGCTCCAGCCGTCCCTTCCTGTCGCTGACCCGCACGGGCAACGTCATCATGGCAATTGTTGAGGCCAAGCGCTCGCGCGGCGATCTCTTCGGCCCGGCGCTGAGCATGGTGCTGGATCTGGAACGCCAGGCCATTGTGGAACCGGATGCCGACTCTCCTGCGGCTTCGCGCCTCAAGGAACTGGACGGGCTGCTGCTGGGCATCGGCGAGGAAACGGTTGAACTGCTGGACGCCCTGGTCTCTGACCCGAAGGCCCGCGACGAAGCCTTGGCCCTGATGCATGGACCGGTTGACCTGGCCGGCATGAAACGATTTGTCGCATTGCTGGGCTTCGACCCTCGCAGCGTCGACTACCTCACCGGCCGTCCCATCCCGGAGGACCGCCGGGTTATTTCCACCGGTGGCCCCTTCAGAAGCCTGCGCGCGGCCCTGAACGAACAGGAGCGCGAAGCCACCGGACTGAAGCGAGTGCTCTTCCGTGCCGGATGGAACCCGCAGGCGCTGATCGGTTCCGGCGCGCTGGTGCTGGCCTCGGGTGTCGGCGTGCATGCGCTGCTGGCCAAGAGCCAGAAGTTCGCGTGGCTGCCAAAGCCCGCGCGCCAGCTGCTGATGTTCGCCTGGTACGCCGACGGTGCGTTCTATCTGGGCAAGGGCCTTATCGATGCGGCCAGAGCCAAACGCGATTTCTAGGGCCTGATCACTGGAACGACAACAGCGCGGGTGCGCGGCAAGCTGAGTGCTGCGCACCCGCGCTGTGCTTCGTGGTCGCGACCCTGGCCGCTAGCCGCGATTCTTCAGTGCAGGGAAATCGGTATCCCGGAATTCCTTGGGCGGAACCTTGCCGGCGGCATGCTGTTCTTCCTCGGCCAGGCGCAATTCCACCCGGCGGATCTTTCCGGAGATCGTCTTGGGCAGATCCGAGAATTCCAGTCGGCGAATGCGTTTGTAGGGAGCCAGATGCTCGCGGCAGAACCCCAGGATCTCTTCTGCGGTGTCCGCGCTCGGAGCGTAACCGGCAGCCAGGATGACAAAAGCCTTGGGCACCGAAAGCTTGAGTGGATCCGGGGAGGGGACAACAGCGACTTCGGCCACCGCTGGATGCTCCAGGACCACCGATTCAAGCTCGAACGGACTGAGCTTGTAGTCGCTGGATTTGAAGACATCGTCCGCCCTGCCGATGTAGGTCAGGATCCCTTCCTCGTCGCGTTCGGCGATATCCCCGGTGTGATAGAGCCCGTCACGCAGTGCCTCGTCGGTCTTCGCCTGGTCATCGAAGTAGCCCTTCATCAAACCCACCGGCCGCGGATCGATGCGCAGGCAGATTTCTCCCACTTCGGCTGCTTGGCCGGTGGTGGGGTTGCGCAGTTCAATATCGTAGCCGGGCATCGGGCGGCCCATGGCGCCTACCTTGACCGTTTCGCCGGGGGAATTGGCAATTTGGACCGTGGTTTCCGTTTGGCCATAGCCGTCACGGATCACCTGGCCCCACGCGGAGCGCACCTGGTCAATGACCTCGGCGTTCAACGGCTCGCCGGCGGATACCAGTTTGCGTGGCGGGGTTTGCAGCGTGGCCAGGTCCGCCTGGATCAGGTAGCGCCAGACCGTGGGAGGCGCGCAGAAGCTGGTGACGTTCTCCTTGGCCATCTGCTCCATCAGCGCCAGAGGATCGAAGCGATCATAGTTGAAGACGAAGACGGTGGCTTCTGCGATCCACGGCCCGAAGAAGTTGGACCATGCGTGCTTGCCCCAGCCGGGGGAGGCAACGTTCAAATGCACGTCGCCCGGCTCGACACCGATCCAGAACATGGTCGCCAGATGGCCCACCGGGTAGGAGGTGTGGGTGTGCTGCACGAGTTTCGGCTGGGAGGTGGTTCCGGAGGTGAAGTACAGCAGGAGGTTCTCATCAGCGCGGGTCGGCGTCTCCAAGGCGAACTCGGCCGGCACCTGCCGGGAGTCGTCAAAGTGCAAGGTTCCAGGGTGGCGGGCGCCGCCGACCTGGACGACAGCGTAGCTGCCGGGAACGCCTGCGAGCTTCTCCAGGTGATCATGGCTGGTGATCACCCACGTGGCCTCGCCCCGCTCGATGCGATCGGCGAGATCCTCGCTGGTGACCTGCGTGGTCGTTGGAATGATGACCGCTCCGAGTTTCATGCCAGCGAGCATTGTTTCCCATAGGGCCACCTCGTTGCCGAGCATCACGATGATCGCATCCCCGCGTTGCAGGCCCTCGTCGGAGAGCCAGCGGGCCACCTGGGTGGAACGCGTGGAGAGCTCGGACCAGCTGTAGCGGGCAGACGTTCCGTCCGGTTCGGTAAGAATCAAGGCTGGCTCATCGGCCCGCTGCGGATCCCTCGCGACGGCATCGAACCAGTCGTAGGCGAAGTTGAAGTCGGTGAATTCTGGCCACGTGAACTCGTGTCGAGCGCTTTGGTAGTCATCGCGCGCGGCCAAAAGCAGGTCGCGGGCGGCTCGGAACTTCTCGGTATTGCTCATCGCAGTCCTTTGCATTTCGGGCGGCAATGCCCGCAGCTATCATCCTTCGTTACCTTTCAATATACGGGAGTGACCAGTTTGGACGAATTGTTGCGCCATCATGCGTAGTCGTGTTGGCGCAACGCGCAATTTTGTCCACTGAATCATGATTTAAGCGAGCAATGTGGCCTCCGTGCAGGAGCTGAAGAGCAATTGGACGGTAACCGCTTGGATGGTCTAGCGTCTGAAATATGCCAAAGGAACAAGTCCCCGCCAAGAAACAGAACCCGCTTCTTGTGCTGGGAAAAATCAGTGCGATTCTTGATTCCTTTTCCCTGCGGCATCCCGTGCTCACCCTGGCTGATTTGCGTGAAGCCACGTCCATGCCGGCCTCCACGGTCCAGCGCCTGGTGGCGAACCTCGTGGAACAAGGATTCCTGGATCGTGAGGGCGATGGGTATCGAATCGGCATGAAAATGGCGTACTGGGCCGCCCCGGCCACCCGCGGCAAGGAAGTCCTCGATGTCATCAGCCCGCTCTTGGCCGAGCTGCGCGATACGACCGGCGAGACGGCGTGCCTTTTCCGGGCCGAAGCCGTGTATCGAGTTTGCGTGGGCATTGCCGAAACTCGCCATGTCTTGCGTCGCGAGATGCATTTGGGAGAGTTGGCGCCGCTGCATGCTGGTTCCGCTGGCCGGGTCCTCTTGGCCTGGAAGCCGGAGCTGATGCAGCGCCTGGTGGAGGGGTCCTTGGAATCGCTGACCTCATCGACCATTACCGGTCTGGATGATTTGCAGGCGGCCGTGGAAGCTACCCGCGCCGACGGCTTTGCGATCACCACCGGAGAACGCGAAAACGGCGCCTCGGGACTCTCGGCCCCGGTCTTCGACTCGGCGGCCCGGCTGGTGGCCGCAGTGACTATCAGCGGCCCGACAATGCGCATGCCGCAAGCGGTCTGCGAAAGCTGGGTGGAACCGCTGCTGGAAACCGCCGAGCGCATGACCCGGCTGATCGGCGGCCGATTCCCCGGCGAGACCCACCGCCCGGCCTAGCCAGCGGCGGATGGCTCCGTGTTCGCGGGGATGACCCACTCGAACGCCGTGGCCTTGGACCGCGCTCCCTGGGCGGACTTCGAGCGATTCGGCTCGCCCAACTGTGCCAGGAGCCTTTCGGAGAGCTGGACCAGTTCGCCGAAGTGTTCAGGAGTCAGCCAGCCGGGCCGGGTCGCAAAGAGGATGTCCTCGCTGGAAGTGTTGCCGCTGGCTCCCGGCGCGAAGGGGCAGCCGCCCAAGCCGCCCAAGGCTCCATCAACCACTTCGGCACCGGAGGCAATCGCAGCCAGCGTATTGGCCACGCCCAACCCCCAGGTGTCGTGGCCGTGGAAGACGATGCGCCGTTGCGGCGAATTCTCCCGGACATTGGCGATCAGCGAAGCCACCTGGGCAGGAACCGCCTGGCCCAGGGTGTCGCAGATGACGATGTCGCAGGTTCCTTCTGCGCGCGGATCATTGGCGATCTGAAGGACCTTCGACTCCGGGACCTGGCCGTCGAAAGGGCAGGTGAAGGAGGTCGCCAAGCAAAGCTGGATCTTCCCGTTGACCGCCTGGGCGTAGCGGACCGCTTCGGGCAGGGCCGCCAGGCTTTCCTCGGTGGTTCGCGAGATATTGGCCTGGTTATGCGCGTCGGAGACCGAGAGGCAGTACTGGAAATTGGTGATGCCCGCCTTCGCGGCTTTGGCCACATGCCCCGGGGTCGCCACCCAGATCCAGCAGTGCGCCAGTTCCTGCGGGGTTAGTGCCTCGGCGACCTCAAGGGTGTTGGCCATCGGCGGCACCAGGTCGGCGCGGGCCATGGAACCGAGCTCGATTTCCCCGACCCCCAGGCGCAACAGTTCCCGGACGGTCGCGATTTTCACTTCGGTGCTCAAGAGCTTTCCGGTCAGCTGCAGCCCGTCGCGCAGAGTGACATCGCGCAGGGTGGCTGCTGGTGTGAAGTTGTAGTTCATGCTTGGCTCGTTTCGCTGCTGGTGGCGTTCATGATTTCTTCCGGGCTGTAGCCCAGGAGCGTGCCCAGGACGTCATTGGTGTGCTCGCCGAGGTCCGGGCCGAGGTTCCGGATCGGCAGGGAGGCTGGGCCCATGACCGGGACGATGCCGGGGAATCCGACCCCGGGGAGCACCTCCTCCCCGGTGGAGACGTCGAAGTCCTGGATCATCTTGCGGGCCAGGTACTGCGGCTCGTTGACGATGTCCTCGGCCGTATAGATGGGGCCGGCCGGCACCCCGGCGGCATCCAGCACTTCCAAGGCATTCGTGGAGTCCAGGGTGCCGCTCCAGGCACTGATCGCCTGGTCGAGCATTTCGCGCTGTTCCCATCGCTGGGCATTGGATTGCAAGTTCTCGTCGCGGGCCAAATCGGGGCGGCCGATGGCTTCCATGTACCTGCGGTAGATCCCATCGCCATTGCCGGCCACCACGATGCTCGCCCCGTCGGCGCACAGATACGCGTTGGACGGGGCGATGCCTTCCATCCGTCCTCCGGTGCGGGTCCGGGATTCGCCGTAGGCGCCCTGGTCGGGGATCAGCGATTCCATCATGGAGAACATCGCCTCGTGCAAGGCGACGTCGATGATCCGGTGATCCAATGGCAGGGGTTCACCACCTGAGCTCTTGCGGTCGCGCTCGAACAGGGCCATCACGGCGCCGAACGCGGCGTAGAGCCCGGCGATGGAGTCGCCGATGGAGACGCCCACGCGGACCGGGGCGCGGTCAGGGTCTCCGACCAGGTTGCGGAACCCGCTGAAGGCTTCGGCCACGGCGGCGAATCCCGGACGCTCGGATAACGGGCCGGTTTGGCCGAAGGCCGAGATCCGGGTGATCACCAGGTCCGGGTTCGCCGCGCTGAGCTCTTCTGGCCCGAGCCCCCATTTCTCCAGGGTTCCGGGCCGGAAGTTTTCCAGCAGCACGTCGCATTCGCGCACCAGGTCCAGGACCGCGGCCCGACCGGCGTCGCTGCGCAGGTCCAGCACCACGGACTTCTTGTTCCGGTTGATCGTGCGATAGAGCATGGAGACGCTGCCCTTTTTCAAGCGCCAGTTGCGCAATTCGTCGCCGGTATCGGGGCGTTCGACCTTGATGACTTCGGCTCCGAAGTCGGCCAGCAGGCGTCCGGCGGTGGGCGCCGCGATGTAGTTGCCCAATTCCAGGACGCGGATGCCGTCCAGCGGGGCGATGGCCTTGGCGGCGGGATCTCGGTGGCTCATTGGTAGCTCCTTGTCAGGTGGCTGGAATCAGATGAAGATGCTCATGACCAGGACGAGTCCCAGCGCGATCACCGAGGCGACGGAAACACCAACGGTGACCGACTTCAGGGCGCCTCGCACCGTTTGGCCCAGCAGGGATTGCAGCAGCCAGAAGGTATTGGAGGTGACGTGGATCATGAACAGCGAGCCGGCCCCGGCCGCCAGCGCGATGAGCACCGGATCCAGTCCCAGTGCCGGAGCGATCGGGGCGAGCATGCCGGCGGCGGTGATCGCCGAGAGGGTCACCGAACCCACGGCGATGTGCAGTACCGCGGCAATCACCCAGACCACCACCAGCGGTGCCACGGCGCTGGCGCTGAAGAATCCGCCGAGGATATCGCCCAGTCCGGCGGCGGCCACGGTGGCGGCCAGCGAACCTCCGGCGCCGGTGAGCAGCAGGATCTGTCCGCTGTCCTTGAAGCCGGTGCTGATCGCGTCCTCCACGCCCTGTTGGCCGATGGCTCCGCGTGCCACGATGGTGGTGCCGATCAGGCCGATGAGCAGTGCGACCACGGGGTTGCCCAGCAGTTCCAGCACGCCGTTCTGGAATGTGGCGATTTCGGCGATCGCGCCGGCGGCAATGAGGAGCAGCGAGAGCAGCAGGGGAGCGAAGAGCAGCAGCAACGAGGTTTCGCGCTGGCCTTCGGGGCCGACGGCCACCTTCACCGCGCCGGAATCGGCCTGCGGCTGCTGTCCGCCATCGATGCCAACGCTGCCGCGGGCCGGCGGATTCGGGGTGCTCTGCGGGTAGTCGTCTTCCTCGAAGACATGTTGCTCGTCGCGCGCTGGCTTCCAGAACCCGCGACGGAACAGGAAGGACATGATCAGCACCGCGAGCACGACCGTCGGCACCACCAGGAGCAATCCGCAGATCAGCATCTTGCCCAGCGATACGCCCAGGACGCCGGCTACCGCCAAGGCGCCGACGCCGGGAACCATGAAGATGATGCCGCACTCCAGCGAGATCGCCATGGCAGTGGCCAATCGGGCGGTGCCCATCGGACCGATCTTGGTGGCCATGCGACGCGCCAGCGGTGCCGAGATGACGATCAGGACGTCAACGAAGATCGACTGCAGCACGGTGCCCATGGCTACCGCCATGGAGTAGGGCAAGGCCTTGGGGCCGAACACCGAAAGCAGGCGTTCGACCAGGCGGCGGATGGCGCCGACCTCGTTGAGGATCGAACCCATCAGCACGCCGAAGGCGATGAGCAGTCCGACCTCCATCATGATGTCGCCGAAGCCCTGGGTGATGGTTTCGATGGTCTTGCTGATGCCAAGTTGCGTGCTCAGTCCCAGATACAGGGCGCCGAGGACCAGCCCGATGACGGGGTTGACCTTGAATTTGACGATCAGCAGCACCGTGGCGAGCACGGCCACGGCGGTGTTAATCAGAATCGCTGTATCTGACATGGGGATCCGATCTTCGTTGATAACGGGAAGACGTGAGCTGGGTCACGGAACTCTGATTCATAGTATGAGTTACAACCCACAATGTAAACTTCATGTCGTGACTGGGTCATCGCCGATCCACGGGTTTTCGCGCTTAACCGCAGCAGGCCCCGCAGTAACAAGCTGCAGGGCCCGCCAGGGCACGTAGCCAAGGCGGCTATGATTTCAGCGAAGGAAAGTCCGTATCCCGGTACTCCTTGCCCGCTGGTTCGCCGCCATTGAACCGGCGCTCTTCGGCCTGGCGCAATTCCACGCGGCGGATCTTGCCCGAGATGGTCTTGGGCAACTGGGCGAACTCGATGCGCCGTACCCGCTTGAACGCCGAGAGATGCTCTCGGCAATGCGCCAAAATCGACTCCGCGAGTTCGGGCCCGGCCTGCGTATTCCCCGTGGGGACGATATAGGCCTTCGGCACGCTCAAGCGCACTTCATCCGGGGCTGGCACCACCGCTGCCTCGGCCACCCCGGGATGCTCGATCAACACGGATTCCAGCTCGAAGGGGCTGATTTTGTAGTCGCTGGACTTGAACACGTCATCGGCGCGACCCACGTAGGTCAACACGCCGCGTTCATCGCGTTCAGCGATATCGCCGGTGTGGTAGACCCCGTCGCGGAAGACCTCGGCGGTCTTCTCCGGGTTCTCGAAATAGCCCTTCATCAGCCCCAGCGGGCGGGGATCGGCCACCAGGCAGATCTCGCCCAGATCCCCGGCCTCGCCGGTGGCCGGGTCGCGCAGCACGATATCGTAGCCGGGCATCTCGCGCCCCATGGCCCCGATGGTGATCGGAACGCCCGGCGGATTGGCGATCTGCACCGTGGTTTCGGTCTGGCCAAAGCCGTCGCGGATCACCTGGCCCCAGGATTTCTGCACCTGGTCGATGACCTCGGCATTCAGCGGTTCGCCGGCGGAGACCAGCTTCGCCGGAGGATTCTTCAATGCGCTCAGGTCCGCCTGGATCAGTAGGCGCCACACGGTCGGCGGAGCGCAGAAGCTGGTGACCTTCTCGGTGTCCATCTGGTGCATCAGCGCGATCGGATCGAAGCGGTCGTAGTTGTAGAGGAATACGGTGGCCTCGGCGATCCACGGGGCGAACAGGTTCGACCATGCATGCTTGGCCCAGCCCGGGGAGGCGACATTCAGGTGCACATCGCCTGGTTCCAGCCCGATCCAGAACATCGTGCTCAAGTGCCCCACCGGGTACGAGGTGTGCGTGTGCTCCACCAGCTTCGCCTTGGACGTGGTCCCGGAGGTGAAATAGCGCAGCAGTGTCTCATCGGCGCGCGTAGGGCGCTCCAGCTGGAAATCGGCGTCGGCGTTGTAGGACTGCCCGAAGTCGAGGATGCCTTCAGCGGCGCTGCCTCCGATCTGGATCAGCGTGTAGTCGCCGGGCACCGTCTCGAATTTCTGGATTTCGCCCTGGTTGGTGATCACCCACTGGATATGCCCGCGCTCGATGCGGTCGGCCAGGTCCGTGGGGGTCAGTTGCGTGGTGCAGGGGATCAGGACCGCCCCGAGCTTGATCCCGGCCAGCATCGACTCCCAGAGCTCCACCTGGTTGCCGAGCATCACTGCGATCGTCTGGCCTCGGGTCACGCCCTGATCGCTGAGCCAGCGCGCGAGTTGCGTAGAGCGCCGCGAGAGTTCGGACCAACTGCGGCGTGTCGAGCTGCCATCGCGTTCGGTGATGATCAGCGCCGGCGTATCTGCTCGTTGCGGATCCTTGGCCACCTGGTCGAACCAGTCGAAGCCGAAGTTGAATTCGCTGAACTCGGGCCAACGGAATTCGTCTCGGGCCCTTTCGTAGTTCTCACGCAATTCCAGGAGCCGATCGCGGGCAGCTCTGAATTCATCGGTAACGCTCACAATTAACCTTCCGTCGCTGGGACCAGGACACCTCACGGAGTCGTGAGGCAGATCACTTGCCAATATACTTGGAAGTCCAAGGGTTTGAAAGCGCTGGGGGGTACCGGGCGGCACATGAGCCTCGCGGCTGGCGGGCAATGCTGGTGGTGATTGAGCTGGGCGAGCGGGGGTGCGGATAATCGGAAACCTCGCCGAGCCACCTGCTCCGGCATGGGCCGACTTGCATGACTTTGCCGGCTCGGCCTTATCCCATCTGCCAATCTTGGGGGAGGCCTTGATGGCCGTCATGAACGATGAAGCAACCAGCGGTCCGTAAGGGCTGGTGGCCACCGTTCTGCGCCATGGCCCGGAAATGGCTATCTGCACGCTGGGAGCGCCGGGCGCGGTGGCAACGGATCGACAGCAGCGGTGCCGGAGATGCCATCATGGCCGGTTACCTGGTGGATCACCAGCGGGGGTCATCGGCGCAAGCGGCTTTCGGAACAGCCTGCAGGGCGAACGCTGTGGTGCTGCCGAGCCGGCGTCCGCGTCCGAAGCTCGCCCGGTGGCTTGCCCGGTGCCAGCGGCGTGCGCTGCCATCGCGCGCGTGATCGCCGGAACACTGGAATTTACTTGAAGCCTCAACTAAAACGACGTAGGCTTAAAACCAACAAGAAGTCCTGATCGGAAAGAAGGCACTGGCCATGTGCATGCTCAAAGAAGATAAGCTCGCCGCAGCCACTCACATGAACGCCGTGCAGTTGAAAGTCGGCGACATGAGGGCCATGAGCGAGTACTACCAAAAAGCGCTGGGGCTCACGGTGCTGGATGAAACCGCCGAAGGCACCCGCTTAGGCCGCGGCACCCGGGAGCTGGTCAACCTGCGCAACGCCCCGGGTCTCCGTCTGCCTGCCCGCAGCGAAGCAGGGTTGTTCCACACCGCGTTGCTCTTCAATAGCCAAGCAGATTTGGCCGCCACCGTGCTGTCGGCCGCGCAATTCGACCAGAGCAAATTCGTCGGAAGCTCAGATCACCTGGTCTCCGAAGCCTTCTACTTCACGGACCCCGAAGGCAACGGCATCGAGCTGTACTTCGACCGGCCGCGCGAGACGTGGACCTGGAACCACGGCGAGGTCAGCATGGACACCATCTACCTGGACCCCAACAACTACCTGAACACCCACCTGAGCGAACAGGCCGTGGCCTCCTTGCAATCGGCCGGCGCCGATATCGGCCACGTCCACCTGCAGGTGGGCGATGTGGCCACCGCACGCCAGTTCTATGTGGACACCCTGGGTTTTGACGAGACCACCGCGCTGGGCAACCAGGCGCTGTTCGTCTCCGCTGGCGGCTATCACCACCACATGGCGATGAACGTGTGGAATTCCCGCGGCGCAGGTCCCCGCAAGGACACCCTGGGCCTCGGCGAGGTGCTGATCAACGTGCCCACCGCCGATGAGGTCGGCAAACTGGCGCAGCGATTGAGCTTCGCGGGCGTGGCCCACCATCACACCGGCGCCGAACTGCGCTTCAACGATCCATGGAACAACCAGCTGCGCGTGGCCGTCGCCTAGCCGCAGGCCGCGGGCGGGGGATCAGGCGGACCTCGTCAACTGCTCGGCGATCACCTCGGCGGTCAACGGGGTGGTCACCAGCGGCTGGAAATCTCCCTGCTCGCGGCCGCGCAGCACCTGCGCGGCAAAAAGGTCCGGGGATCTGACATCGCAGCGCGTCAGATCCTCAGGAGCCAATTCCCACCAGGCCGAGGCCTGCAGGGCCTGCACGGTTTCCGGGGCAAAACGCTCGCGGATCACCCGCGCCGGCAGGCCGCCGACCACCGTATAGGGCGCCACATCCTTGGTCACCACGGAATTCGAGGCGACCACTGCGCCGTCCCCGATGGTGATGCCATGGCCCAGGGTGACCTTCTCGCCGATCCATACGTCGTTGCCGATCGTGATCTTCCCGGGCTTGTAGCCGAACGTCGCCGCTTTCAGCGCGACCCCGCGATCTTCGCTATAGGCCTGCGCGAGCAGCTGCTGGTTGTAGAACACCGGGCTGGTCGAAGCCCACTCATGCGGATGGCGGGCGCCCATCACGCTCAGGGACTTGGCGATCGAGGTGAAACGGCCGACGGCCAAGGACTTGTGCAGCCTCGAATGGGTATAGGAAAACGCGCCCATCCGCCCCAAGGCCAACCCCGTTGTGCCCCAGAACGTGGTGTACGGGTGCAATTCCAGGTCCGCCTCATAGCTCACCAAGGCCTCGGGCTGATAGGAATCCCCGGTCTTCTCCATGCTGTCGACACCGCGGCCGGCCAGCAGGATCCGGTACTCGCGCAACAGCGGCTGCAACTGGGACATCGCGATTTTCATGAGTACGAGTCTAGGGCCGCGAACTGAGTGCGCCATGGGCGGGCGCCGAGGGGCACCTGGTGATCTGCCCGCCGAGCCCTACTTCTTCGGCTGACCGGTCTGCGGCTTGAAGGACAGGTTGTTGTGCGTGGTGAAGTACGGCAGGGCGCGCGACTTCTTCACGCCCAGGCGCTTGAGCTCTACGCTGCCCCCGAGCCGGCACCGCAGATACACATCACTTGGTGCATCTTCCCCTGCCGCGGCCTGCAGCAGCTGCGCACTCAGGGCGAACACCAGCCGCTGCTCCTGGCGTTGGGTGGCAGAAATCGACTGCAGCTGGGCCTTGGTGTCGCGATCAAGGATGACCAGCTCGATCTCGGCGTGCCGCGGCAGCGGCTCGGAGACGCTGATGCCCAGCGCCAGCCCATCATCTGGGAGGAATTCGAGCGAGGCGATGCGGGCCGAGAAATCCGGCAGGTCATCCCTGGTGCCGTCGGCCTTGAGCCGGGCTGCCTTGTTCCTGGTTTCCACCCACCGCGCGATCACATCGTTGGCGGCATACTCGCGGGCGAATTCCCGGCAGCGGGCCGACATGCTGGCCGCCAGCTGCCCCTCGGTGATCAGCTGCTCTACCCGCTCGGCCATTGCCTGCAGATCCCCGGGCGCCACCAAGAAGCCGTTGACCCCGTCGCGGATGCTATCGGCCGGGCCGAAATTGATGTCGAAGGACACCGGGATGCAGCCCTGCTGCTGCGCCTCGAGCAAGACCAGCGCCTGCCCCTCGTTGGTGGAGGTGAACAGCTGCGCGGTGCAGCTGGCGAAAAGTTCCGGCAGCCGGTCGGAATACCCGTGGAAGAGGACCAAATCGTCCACCCCGAGCTCGCGGCTCAGTGCTTCGAGCTTATCGCGCTGTGAGCCCTGGCCGACCACATGCAATACCGGGTGATGCCCGCGGCGCACCAGCTCGGCGACCACCTTGATGCTGGCGGCCACATTCTTATTCGCCGTCAACGATCCGGCCGCGATCAGATGCGTGCTGTGGCGCTGCGGCGGCGGGCCGGGAAGGGTGCTGGCCTTGAGCGGATTGGGGATCACGAAACAGCGCTCGGCATCCCCGAAACGCCGCACATAGGCATCTCGCTGCGCGGCGGTGAGGAATACGAACCCATCCCACTGCGCGCGGGCTTCGATGATCGGCGCATGGGGGTCGCTCAGCTGCCCGGTCTGCAGCGGTTCGCCCTTGGCCACGTGGATGCTGTGGAAAGCGTACAGCTTGGGCACCTTGGTGGTCTTCCACTGATCCAGCAGCGCCGCCGTGTACTTGCTGTCGACCACCACCAGCGAGTTCTCGTTCTCGGCCAGCGAGCTGAGCCAGTACCGGTACAGCGCCGGTGCAGTATTAAAGCGGGCGATCACCGTGCCATCGGCAGCCAGCACCTCCAGGCACCGACGCTTCTTGCCCTGGTGGTCAAAGCCCTTGGTGTCGATCAGGAAGGTGCTGCCGTCCTTGCGCAGGAACCGAGTCTGCCTGGTTCCCTTGGCCCTGCCATCGGTGAAATGCTGGCTGAAAGGGCGCTCGGGCGCCTCGGGATAGGCCACGGTGTCATCCAGTGCCAGATCAGCGGTGGCCGGATCGAACTTTTTCGCGGCTACCGGTTCCTGCGGCGCCATTGCGCGCTGGGCCAGATCGAGGTACAGGTTCAGCACCTGCACATCCGGGGAGAGCTTGCCCTTGCCGACCAGCTCGTCGACGATCTGCGGCTGATCCGGCGCGCGATTAAAGGTCACCACAAACGCCCGGCCGTAGCGCTGGGCGAACAGCCCGGCTCGCTGGATGCACACCGTGGTCATTCCGCCGAATTCGCGTTCGAGCTTCCACGTCACCATGTAGGCGTTAAGATGTTCGCTGGATAATGCCACGAGGTCGGCCCTTTGGGTTGAGAGCAAAAACTGTGGTGCCCGGTCATGAGCCTTGCGGTTTGCGGGACCACGTTTGTTGAGCGTAGCGCTCAATGGCGGTCCGCGTCTTGTTCCTCGGGGCCAATAGGGCAAGCTCTCAGTTTCTTCAGCTGAGGCACATCGCTGACGCACAGTTGTAGATCAGGCCCGCGTCAAAAATGCGCATGTGGTGATATTGTGACCACCTGTCCCACAATGGTGTCATTTTGTGGCACGGGTGAAAAAGGGACGATCACCTGCAGCATGCGCGCAGGAAGTGGTTCGTTGCTGTTTGGGGTGATCTGCCGATTAGCTTTCGAATAGTTGCTGACCAAGGTACTGGCCTTCACGCACTCCCGGAACAATGGCATATAGCCCGGAACTGGTATTACGAAGATATTCGGTCATGGCATCGTTGGCGCTCATCGCTTGTTGGATGGGGACAAAATGCGTTCGTGCATCGGTAACAAAGGCAATGAAGAACAGCCCGGCATCTAAACGGCCCAACCCATCGGAGCCATCTGTGTAGTTGAAGCCGCGACGCAGCATCTTGATTCCCTGGTGGGCATCGGGATGCACCACCGCGATGTGGGAGTCCACGGGGATGATGGGACCATTGCTTCCGGCCATCGTGAAGTCGGGCGCGGTGAACTCCTCGCCGCCAGAGAGCGGAGCGCCGCTGCCCTTGAGCCGGCCTACCAGGTTTTCTTGTTCGCCTAGGGTGGCGCGATCCCAGGTTTCGATATGCATGCGAATCCGGCGGATTACCATATAGCTTCCACCCACCATCCACGGCTGATCGGTGCGTTGCTTCTGTACCCAAACATGCTCATTGATCTCATCGGTATGCTCGGCCACGATGTTATTGGTGCCGTCCTTAAAACCAAACAGGTTCCGCGGGGTGCTCTGCGCGGTACTGGTTTTCGAGGTTCGGCCGAAGCCGATTTGCGACCAGCGGACGTTGGCTTTGCCAAAAGCCAAGCGTGAGAGATTGCGAATGGCATGGACCGCAACCTGCGGGTCATCGGCGCAGGCTTGGACGATGATGTCCCCATTGCTGCGGGCTTCTTCGATCATGTCTGAACGAAAATGCGGAAGCTCAATCAGTGCCTCGGGTAGTTTGCCATCGAGGCCGAATCTTGCCTTGCCGTCCTTTTCAAAGAGCGTGCGCCCAAACCCGATGGTGACTGTCAAACGGGACGCCGGCAGCCCTAGCGCCTCGCCGGTATCTTCCGGAGGCGCGTCATAGGAACCATCAACAGCACCCGAAGTTCCAACGGGCTGGCCCTTCATCATCTGGGCAATGGCCCGGGTCCAGTTCTGAAGCAGCTCGATAAGTTCCTCGCGAGACCGTGCCTGAACATCAAAAGCCGCCGTGTGCATCCGGTCTTGAGCTTCGGTGATGATTCCAGATTGGTGCTCACCGTAAAATGGCACCTGATCATCAACAGTCTGCTGGCTTTCTTGGCTGGCGTAGGCGCGGTGTCCCAGCGCTCCCAAAGCCAGGCCCGCGCCACCGGCGCCCATTGCCGAGAGCAAAAGGCGCCGGTTCATCGTCACACCGGTGGAAGGCTGTGATCCGGATGATTCTGCGTGCATCGTACCCTTTACTTCACTACAACTGCGGTTAGTTTAGACAGCGGTTCACTCAGGGCATCGACTCCGGAGGCCAGTTCCTTGATCTGTGAATCGCTCAAGTCCTGGTAGTACTTGAAGCCGTCTCCCTCACGGTAGGCATCAAGCTGCTTTTGCAGTGCCGCGAAGTTCGTTTTCAGCTCCTCGTCCAAGGCATCGTCGGTGCCCGCTAACAGCGGCTGCAGATCTTCATAAGCAATTTTTGCTCCTTCCAAATTGGCTTGGAAGTCCCACAGGTCAGTGTGCGAGAAGGTTTCCTCTTCGCCGGTGACCTTTCCGGTAGCTACCTCATCGAGCAGCTCCTTGGCTCCGTTGGCCAGCTGGTCCGGAGTGAATTCCAGGCTCTGGGTGCGGGTATAAAGTTCCTTGGTGTCCTCGACCATCTTGGTGGCAATCTCTTCGCGGTCACCCTGACTCATCTTCGTGTAACCCTCGGGTGCCCAGAGATCCTTTTCGGCGCGGTGCCATCCGGTAAAGCTGTCGCCCGCCTCCAGGTCAGCTTCACGAGCATCCAAGATTGGATCCAAGTCACCGAACGACTCGGCCACCGGTTCAATGCGCTCCCAGTGCATGCGGGTAGGCGCGTACAGGCTCTTCGCTAGCTCTTCATCTCCTGAGGCAAATGCTTCGGCGAACTTTTCAGTTCCGCGCACCAACTGTTCGGTCTGATCCTTGACGTAAGCGGCATATTGATCCGTCGCGTTCTTCTGCAATGCGGCACGGTCAGCGGATACTTCCTGGCCATCTGCCGATTCGCTGACGGTGAAGGCTGCCCGGATACCGTCGCCGACCATGCCCGGCTTGCAGGCTGTGAAATATTTTCCCTGCGGGGCCATGACGACGAGGTCACGGGTGACACCCGGACCAATGTTTTCGACTTCGCCGACGATGCGAAGTCCGTCTTCGGCGAGCAGGTAGAACTCGGTCACGGCGGAGCCCTCGTTCTTGACATCAAACTTGATGGTGCCACCGGCGGTGGTGTCGGTAGAAACATTGCAGGTATCGTTGGTGCTCACTACTGAGATGGCGCCGTCTGTGGAAGCTTCAGTGGTGTTGTCGGTGCAACCAGCCAGAGCCAGGGTGCCCACGACGAGAACGGCTACGGCGGTACTTGTTTTGTTCATGAGGTGCGAAATCCTTCGAAATTCAGTGAATGATGCGGTGATGGGTTATGCGTTTTCGTTTCGAACCGTGGCGGCCGGAGAAGAGAAGACTTTGCGCAGGTAGAGGAACATCACGGGCAGTACGTAAGCCACCCAGACGATGGCTTCTAGCCACGTAGTAGCAGGAGAAAAATTGAAGATGCCTTTGAGAAGAGTTCCCATGACGCCACCGGGGGCAATAATGTGCGACACATCAAAAGCGAGGTTGTGCAGGCCTGGCAAGAATCCAGCTTCTTGCAAATCATGAACCCCGTAGGCCAGTACTCCACCGGCAACGATGACTAAAAGTGCACCAGTGATGGTGAAGAATTTGGAGAGGCTGATTTTTAGTACTCCTCGGTTCAGCAATGTGCCCAAGAAGATTGCGGTCAAGATCCCCAGGAAGGCTCCTAGCAGCGGTTGCCACGTTTCGCCAGTGGCTCGCGCTGCCGCCCAGAGGAAAAGGGCCGTCTCTAAGCCTTCGCGCCCCACGGCAAAGGCACCGACCAGTACCAGTCCGAGCGTGGAAGAATCGGCAACTCTGTCGACTCGGGTTTTGAGATCACTGCCGAGGGTTTTGGCCGCACTGGCCATCCAGAAAATCATCCAGGTGACCAGGCCTACGGCGACGATGGATAAGGATCCACCAATCATTTCCTGCGCCTCAAAGGTCAGGCCTTTGGGGCCAAAGGTGAGCAGCGCCCCGAAGCCCAGTGAGACCAGCACCGCGCAAGAGATTCCGGCCCAGATTCTGGGGAGCAGGTGTTTACGTCCGCTCTTGTTCAGATAGGCCACCAAGAGGACAACTATCAGCACTGCTTCGAGGCCCTCGCGCAGGCCGATCAGGTAATTTCCGATCATGGTATTGCTTTCACGGGTTCACGTCCCGTGAGGCTTATGCCAGTCACGGGTGGTGATGCCGGCTCATCGAAAATTCGGTGATACACACGGTCAATCGGTATAAGGTTAGCCTAATCTTAATCGGGCAAAAAACGCCCAAGTGAAGTTGAGTTTTTCTCGGTAATGTTAACCAGCTCACCGCAAAGGGGGCATATTTTGCCTGAGTAGCTGTCTGGCGCGAAGCACGGGCTTCATTAGTGGAAACATTTGTGGGCTAATCATCAGTGATCGGCCGCTTGGAGCAGAGTCGACAATGTCCTTCGACTGCATTTCTGGACGATTTCAGCCAATCGTGGCGAATGAGAAGCGAGCGTTCAGGGAGTTCGAAAGCATGGCGCCATTGAACAGTTCGCCAAGCAGGTTAGGGGCGCGAGAGCGCAACCTTCACGCCAAATCCAACCAGGACGGTCCCCGTGATCCGATCCATCCATGACACGGCGCGAGCCGAGCTCAACCAACGCCCGGCAAGCTTAACCCCGATGATGAGTACGGAGGCCCAAGCAAGAGTTAAGAGAACGTGTACCGCTGCCAGCGCAACCCCCATAAGCAAAGAATGGGTCCCGGTCGGAGTGAACTGTGGAATTGTGGCGATATAGAACACGCCAATCTTTGGATTTAACAAGTTGGTGACCATGCCGGTGGTGAAATTGCGCCACTTGCTGCGTGGCACATCAACCTTTATGGCTTCCACATCCTTATTCTTCAAACTGCGGTAGATCATTTGGCTGCCCAGGAAAATCAGATACGCGGCACCAGCGTAGGTGAGGATTTGATAGGCCACATGAGACGCGGCCAGGACAGCGGAAGCTCCGGCGGCCGCTGCGACACCCCAGATGAAGACTCCCGTGCAGATCCCCAACGCGGCGACGATCGCCTCGACGCGCCCCAATGTCATTGCGGAACGCAATATTAAGGCTGTATCCACGCCAGGAACTAAGGTCATTAACAGTGCAACGATGGCAAAGGCTGCTAGGGCAGAGGCAACGGTCATGCAATAAATGCTAGTTCTCGCTCTTGGGTACGTGTTGCACTCCGCATGCTGAGGTGATCAAGCTCATGAATCGTTGGCGGGTCAGGACATAAATGGAGTTGGCCAGCCTGCGTACTGTCTGGCATAATTGCAGGGTACTCGATTTGTTGTGGCCCCTCTCTCCGCTTCGAATCCTGTCCTTTTTAGAGTTCGAGAAGTAAGGCCTGCCCCACAGGTGCTAAAAATCGGATTCGACCATGTTGAGAAACAGGAGTGACCACTACAGTGGCCGTTAAAATTCGTCTGAAGCGCTTCGGTAAGATGCGCGCACCTTTCTACCGCGTTGTTGTCATGGACTCCCGCGCAAAGCGCGATGGCCGTGCCATCGAGGAGATCGGTAAGTACCACCCAACCGAGAACCCATCGATCATCGAGATCGATTCTGAGCGTGCTCAGTACTGGCTGTCGGTTGGCGCTCAGCCAACCGAGCAGGTTCACAAGCTGCTGAACATCACCGGTGACTGGCAGAAGTTCAAGGGCATCGACGGCCAGGAAGGCACCTACCAGGTTGCCGAGCCTAAGCCAGCATTCGTTGCACCTGAAAAGGGTTCGGTGATCCTTCCTGAGGCCATCACCAAGAAGGCTGAGAAGCCAGCTGCTGAAGAGGCAGAGGCCGAAGCAACCGAGGCTGAGTAACAGTGCTCGTTGATGCGCTAGACCATATGGTGCGCGGAATCGTCGAGGAACCGGAAGACGTCAAGGTCGCCTTGAAGTCCACCCGCCGCGGCGATTTGCTCGAAGTTCGTGTCAACCCTGAAGATCTCGGTCGTGTGATCGGACGCCAGGGACGCACCGCGCGAGCACTGCGTACCGTCATGGCAGCGCTGGCCAAGGAATCGGTTCGTGTTGATGTCATCGACACCGATCGACGCCGCGGCTAAGCAACTGCAGCCCAACTCTTCGTTGGCTTCATTTCGAAAGGAGTTTCCGTCCAACTGGTGACGGAAACTCCTTTCGTGTTTCACCACCCACACCATCCAGAAAGAGCAGCAGATTATGCGATTGCAGGTTGCCCGCATCGGCAAGCCCCACGGTATCCGTGGCGAAGTCACCGTTCAGGTTCTCACCGACAACCCCGAGGATCGCTTCACCGCTGGCGAGGAACTGATCGTTGTCGACGGCCCGGTCAAAAGCCTCACCGTGAAGAACGCCCGCTGGAACAAGACCATCCTGCTGCTGTCCTTCAAGGAGATCAACGACCGCAACCAGGCCGAGACGCTTCGCGGTGCCCGCCTGGAGATCGAGGTCTCCGATGAACCCGAAGACGATTCGGATGAATGGTACGAGCACGAGCTGCTGGACCTGAAGGTCATGCTCGAGGGCAAGCAGGTCGGCGTGATCACCGCGCTGCGCACCAACCCCGCACAGGACCTGCTGGTGTTCGAAGATTCCGAAGGCAACGAGATCTACCTGCCCTTCGTCGACGAGTTCGTGCCCGAAATCGATCCGGAAGCCGGCACCGTCGTGATCACTCCGCCCGCCGGCCTGCTGACCCTGAACAGCGACGAAGAGTCCACCGAGGAAGAGCACTAAACCATGCGCCTAGATGTCATCTCGATTTTCCCCGAGTACCTGCAGCCGCTCTCGCTCTCGCTGATCGGCCGGGCAGCGGAAGACGGCATCCTGGATCTGAACGTCACCAATTTGCGCGACTTCACCGAAGACAAGCACCGCAAGGTCGACGACACTCCCTATGGCGGTGGCGCCGGCATGGTGATGATGCCCGAGCCGTGGGGCCGCGCCCTGGACTCGGTTCGTCCCGCCGACGCGCAGGGCCCCAAGCCCACCTTGATCGTTCCTTCACCCGCCGGGGCGGTGTTCAATCAGCAGATAGCCTACGATCTGGCCGAAGAAGAGCACCTGGTCTTCGCCTGCGGACGCTACGAAGGCATTGATGAACGCGTGGTCGACTACGCGCACGAGAACTTCAACGTCGTCCCGGTATCCATCGGCGATTACGTGCTCAACGGGGGAGAAGTGGCGGTCATGGTGATGGTCGAGGCTATTGCCCGCCTGATCCCCGGCGTCATCGGCAACCCTGAATCCCTGGTGGAGGAGTCCCACTCGGATGTCCTGCTGGAATATCCGGTCTACACCAAGCCTGCCTCGTGGCGCGGACGCGAGGTTCCCGAGGTACTGCTGGGCGGCAATCACCAGCGGGTTGGCCGCTTCCGCCGCGATGAGCAGATCAAGCGCACCGCGGCCCGCCGCCCGGATTTGATCACCCAGATGGATGTCTCCTCCTTGAACCGTCGCGATCGCGACGCTCTGTGGCATAGCGGATTCGCTGTGGTTGACGGCGTGATCACTGCCAAGTCCGAGCTGGACTGGGCGACCGGTGCCGGTGCCGAAGGCGCCGAGAAGAACTAGTTCCACGGCCGCAACCCGGCGACGAGGTCTAAATCACGGGATCATGGATTCTGCTGGACTCGCGCGAGCCGTAGCGATACGGCATAATTGTTTCTTGGTGTGTTTTTATCTGGCTCCTGCCGCAGGGGGAAGACCGGATGTGAAAGAACTGCCGCATCGACTGCTAGAGCCAGTCGGTGGTAAACGTTCCGGGGAGATCGCCAGGCGGCAAGCCGGCGATAAGCCCCGCTACGAGGATTCGGTGACCTGCGGCATTGATCCTAGGAGATGCAACATGCATATTCTTGACTCAGTCAATGCAGCTTCGCTGCGTTCGGACGTCCCAGCTTTCGGTCCAGGCGACACCCTGAAGGTGCACGTCAACATCATCGAAGGCAAGAACTCGCGCGTCCAGGTTTTCCAGGGCTACGTTATGGGCCGTCAGGGCCACGGCGTTGGCGAAACCTTCACCGTTCGCAAGGTTTCCTTCGGCACCGGTGTTGAGCGTACCTTCCCGGTTCACTCCCCAATCATCGAAAAGATCGAGGTTGTGACCAAGGGCGACGTTCGTCGTGCAAAGCTGTACTACATGCGCGATCGTCACGGCAAGGCTGCTCGCATCCGCGAGAAGCGCGACTTCAACACAAAGAAGTAATCTGCGTTCCTCGATGAACCAGATTGCCCGCAGCGAGCGAGCATCGGTGAAGCGCCGGGCCTTTTCTTGGGCCTGGCGCTTCGCTGTTCTTGCCATTATTCTCGGCCTGTTGAGCACCATCATCTTCCGCGCGACGGTGACCGACCTCTTCCATATCGACTCCAACTCCATGCAGTCGACCCTCAACCCCGGCCAGAGCATCGCGGTTGACCGCCGCGCCTACCGCGACGCGCCGCCGCAGCGCGGAGACGTCATCGTCTTCGACGGTCGCGGTTCTTTCCTTCCTTATGCCAGGGCGAGTTTCGCCGACGATCTGCTCGGCGCATTGAGCCTCACCGGCACCGGCAGCAAATACGTCAAGCGCGTCATCGGGGTCGGGGGCGACACCGTGGAATGCAAAGGGCCCCAGTGCCAGATCACGGTCAATGGCCAGCCTGTCGAGGAGGCCTATATCTTTGCCGGCGATGCGCCGAGCGAGCAGGAATTCTCCGTGAGGGTCCCGGAAGGACGCCTGTGGGTGATGGGCGATCACCGCTCCACCTCCAAGGACTCGCGCTCGCTGCTCGGGGCCAGTGGTGGTGGAATGATCAGCGTCGAACGAGTCGTGGGCAAGGCAACCGACGTTGTCTGGCCGCTGGACCAACGCGCTGCGATCAGGTAATTGAGCGTTTCTACCTGGTAGCCATTAGGCGTCAGGAAGCGGAATTTTCTCGCTTCCTGACGCCTTTTTCGTGTCGTATGGAATTTTTTTCGTCGTTACACAGGTTCAACGGCATTTCTATGATTCCGATGTGCGGATGCTGTCTGATCTCACAGATTCCTCGGGCCTGACTAGGCAGTAGAAAGATCACTCCAATCTTAAACGAAACGTACCCGCTCGCAAGATGTGACGTAGTCGAATTCGTGCCACGCGTGCTGACTTGGGGAAACGTAGATTGGTATTTATATTTTCGTTGGATTCGGTACTTGAAAACCCCAACATCGACCCGCTATTGTTTCATTTTGGTAACAACACCTGTGCCTAGAAATGTGTTCTGAGGTAAGAACACCGCGGGCACTCGCACCAAAAATGTGGGAGAAGCATTAATGCCAAATCCAAATAAGAAGACTGCGCAACGAGGCATCGTTGCTGCAGCCGCTACCGCTTTGGTAGTTGGCAGTAGCTTCATGCCTGCCGTTGCGGCGCCGGAGGCGACCAGCTCGCCATCCTTATCGGCCTCCTCGAGCGAGAAGGCCACGCCTAGTGCAACCACCACTGAGGGCGCTGTAGACACCACCGGTCTTCCAGAAGCGATCGAACGCGATCTGGGCAAGACCGTCGACGAATTCGTCAAGGATGGCGAAACTAGCGATGCTGCGTCGAAGGTTCGCGATGAGCTGAAGTCCAAGGGAATCGAAGCTACCGCCTCCGTTAAGGATGCCAAGGTGGAAATTACAGTTGAGAAGGGGGCTAGCGCCGAGGCCAAGGAAGTCATCAAGGCAACCGCGGTTCCGGCACCGATCGTTCTTACTGAAGTTGATTCATCGGCTAGAACTGTCGACAAGGTTTATACCGAGCTCCTGGCAAACATTGAGCCATCAGAACTGAAGCGCGTCACCGCGATTCTTCGGACCGGAGAAGGACTGAAAATCTACGCGAAGGACTTCGACAAGAAAGAAGCGCAGACTCAGGTAAAGTCGAAGTCGGCTGGTTCTTCCTCTGACAAGCTGACCATTGAGCAGTTTGTCGGTGAAGCGAATCACGTCGAGGGCGAAGTCAGTTCTGGTACAGCAAAGACCACCGCAGAGGAAGACATCTACGGTGCGTTGGGTTATGCAATGGACGAATCCGGGGCACCGACGAAATCGTCATTGGTTTGCTCGCTCGGTTTCAATGCTTGGAATCCCTCCGGTGGTGACGCAGTGATCTCAGCCGGACACTGCACCAAAGATGGCGCCATGAAGATTCTTGGTTTGGCTGAACAGTCTGCTCCAGATGAGCAACCATCGCTGGGACTGAAGTTGGGCACCTTTGGATTCAGCCAATTCGGTGGTCCGAATAATTCAGGATTCACTTCCGAAGAGCTGAACTCGATGACTCAAGAAGAATTCGACAGCCTCGAACCAGGTACTGACATCTCTGTTATTGATGACATAAACCCAGCATTGAACCTGCATCCAGCGGTTTCCAAATGGGCTGATGGCAAGGCGCCTCGCGACGATGTTTTCAACGTTACTGGCACATCAAAGGCAGTTGTCGGTTCGGAAGTATGTTCTTCGGGACGTACTACCGGTTGGAGCTGTGCCGAAATTTTCGGTGAAGGTGTCTTCTTCGTCGACGGCGGAGATGGAACGTATCGTTCGGTAGAAGGGTTCGTTAGCGATAACCCGGGACAGAATGTTCTTGATCAGGGCGACTCAGGTGGCCCCGCTCTGGTAGGGAGCAATGCTGTGGGTATCAACTCGGCTAATGCTCCCGGTGAAGACGAGCGCCCCAACACTAATGACGACATCGCGATGTACACCTCGCTCGATGATGTATTCAACGACAAGTACATCGACGGATATGCGGTTAAGCTCTTTATCAACGCTCCGACTCTGACCACGCAACCGGGTATTGAAGTTGTGGCTGGCAGCGAAATCTCCGGAAACGTCAAGGGTGCTAAATCTGGTACTCAGGTCGACGTAATTGTTGATGGCGAAGTTGTTGACACCGTAACTGTTGATTCGAACGGCAACTTCACTTTCTCCGCCCCTGACCAGACTGGCGACTACGAGTTCACCCTTCGGGCGCACAAGGGCTTCGACAAGTCTGCAGCGACTCAGGGCAACGTAGTTGTTGTGGCGGTTCCGTCTCCGTCTCCGTCTCCGTCTCCGACTCAGTCGCCAACTCCGACTCCATCTCCGACGGAGGAGCCTTCTAAGACCCCGACGGAGGAGCCTTCTAAGACCCCGACGGAGGAGCCTTCTAAGACCCCGACGGAGGAGCCTTCCAAGACTCCAACTGAAGAACCATCGGAAACTGAAGATTCCTCTGAAGCTCCACAGGATGACAAGTCTGACGAGCCAACCAAGTCCGCAACTCCAAAGGAAACTCCTAAGAACGACGATCCACTGGCTGATACCGGTTCGAGCAGCGCTCCATTGATCGCTGTAGGTGGCGCACTGGCCCTGGTCGGCGCAATGTTCCTCCTGTTCCGTCGCGGCAACCGCCGTCACGGCTAAGGAAACACCATTAGGTTCTAGAAACCTCTGAGAGTGTCCCGCTACTAGATTGCCGGTAGCGGGACACTTTTTAGTTAGTACACATGTGGTTCACCGACTGCTTTACGGATAGCCCTATAGCCTCATAGCAAGGCAGGTTATTGGGTACGCAAAAACCGAGGTGCATTTATGAATTTCAACGCTCGAACATCCCGCACCCCTCTGGCGCTGGCTTCCACTGCACTGATGGCGAGCTTGCTGCTGACCGGCTGCGGCCAAGGGACGGACCCAGATGCGAGCACTTCTTCAGGCTCGGAGTCTTCCAATGCCACCCAGCCATCCGAGAACAAGAGCGAGAGTGCCGTGGATCAGGACGCCTTATTGGAAACCAACGATCAGCTTTCAATGCAGCTTGGTGATGCCTACGTGCAGGGCTGGATCAAAGACGGCAAGCTCCACGTTTCAACTACCAACGAAGACAAGCTGAGCGCCATCAAGGAAGCTGGTGCCGAGGGGCACGTTGTCCAGTACAGCAATAAGGAGTTGCGGTCTGCCATCAGAAAGATCATGAAATGGCAGGCTCAGCAACCGAACCCGGTCCGTAGCTCGATCCACGCCTATTCGCTGAATCCGGAAACCGGTGGCATTACGCTATCCGTGGACAAGAGCCAGATCGACGCGATCACCAAGCTGATTGAAAAGGATAAGCCGATGGGCGATATCCCCGTGGACTTCAAGCCCAGCGGCGGAATCGCATCGCCTGCCAATTCCTAGCTGAATCCTCGCATTGGGTCCAGTTCCTCGAGGGCCCTGCGGGCCACCTGGCAACGGCCAGCCCAACTTCGGGCTGGCCGTTTTCGCTTTACGCACGGCCAAAGCGACGCAGGCAATGAGCCAATCGCCCACTATCGACACGTAAGATGGGGTGTGTCAGGCAAAAGGGAAGGTATCTATCAAACTGTGAGCGCCGCACCAGCAGAGAATCCCCAGGACAAGGGGCCGCTATACAGGGTATGGCGCTTCATTCGCGAGATCGTCATCATCGTCGCCATAGCATTGGCGCTCTCCTTCGTGATCAAGACTTTCTTCTTCCGCGCCTATTACATTCCGTCGGGCTCCATGGAGCACACGCTGGAAGTCAACGACCGCATCTTCGCGAACTTGATGGTCCCCGGGCCCTTTGAGCTGAACCGAGGCGACGTTGTCGTCTTCCGCGACGATCTGGGCTGGCTGCCGCCGCTGGCTGAATCGCCGACCGCGTTTGAAAACGTCCTCTCATTCGTCGGCATCCTGCCGGCAGCCGACGAGCAGTACTTGGTCAAGCGCATTATCGGCATGCCGGGGGACACGGTGGAATACGATGCGGCCGTCGGCAAGCTGAAGATCAATGGCGAAGCGATCGACGAGCCATACATCTACACCGGCAATAAGCCGTCGGACATGGAATTCTCCGTTACCGTGCCTCAAGGCAAGATTTGGGTCATGGGCGATCACCGTGCCGCCAGCGCCGACTCCCGCTTCCACACCGACATCCAAGGCGGTTTCGTGGACATGGACTCGGTCCAGGGACGCGCCTCGATCATCTCCTGGCCAACTTCGCGGTGGGGCACCGTCGACTCCCACGACGAAGTCTTCGCCAACGTTCCTGATGCGACCAGCAAATAACATGGCCGCATCAACGAAGACCGGCAAGAGCCAGTCCACCACCCTTGATTACGAGCGCGCTCTGGCTGCCCGCCACGGGGTGAAGTTCATCGGAGCCGTGGATGAAGTAGGCCGCGGCGCCCTGGCAGGACCGATTACCGTGGGCATCACCGTGATCGACATCAACCAGGTCAGCGAGTTCCCGGAACTGCGCGACTCGAAGCTCTTGCGCCCTGAAACCCGCGAGGAGCTGGTGCCCAAGGTGCGCCGGTGGGCCGCCGGATATGGTGTTGGCCATGCATCTGCCCAGGAGATCGACTCCCTGGGCGTCACCGCAGCCTTGCGCCTGGCCGGTACCAGAGCCGTGGAACAGTGCGCCGTCGCGCCCCAAGCGATCCTGCTGGATGGAAGCTACGATTGGCTGACCGCTCCGGAACCGGACTTGTTCGACGTGCTCGCCGACGATCGCGATCCGGTGGGCCTGCACTTGCCGGTGACCACCATCATCAAAGGCGACATGACCTGCCAGGCGATTGCCGGTGCCTCCATCTTGGCCAAGGTCGAGCGCGACGGGATCATGAGTGAATTGGCCTCGGAACAGCCCGACTTCGGATGGGATATCAACAAGGGCTACGCTACCGCCGCGCACCGGGCGGCGATTACCGCTCTGGGACCTTGCGATTACCACCGCAAGAGCTGGAACTTGACTTCGCAGGCCGATACGGCCGATGGTGAAGCAACAACAAAGAAAGCAAAGTGATGGCTGGCGACGACCTGGAAAACTACGAGTCCGACATGGAACTGCAGCTTTACCGCGAGTATAAAACCGTGGTGGGGCTCTTCAACTACGTAGTCGAGACCGAACGGCGCTTCTACCTGGCCAACCAGGTGGACGTGAAAACACTGAGCAACGCCGGTGAAGTCTACTTCGAGCTGAACCTGACCGACGCGTGGGTGTGGGACATCTACCGTCAGGGGCGTTTCGTGAAATCCGTGAAGGTGCTGACTTTCAAGGATGTCAACGTCGAGGAACTCAACCGCGATGAGCTGCAGATCCCCAAGGAGGGACTGGACTCCTAACCGCGGATATCCACATTCCGCACGGCCCGGTCACGTGCGCCCAGGCAAGCTCCGAGAATGTTCAGAACGAATAGTTCGAACATCCAGGAGTCAACATGCGCAAAGCGGCACAACGTTTGGGTGCAGCCGGGGAACAGGCCGCCGCCCGGTACCTCAGCGAGCACCACTACGAGCTCCTCGACAGGAATTGGCGCTGCTCGGCGGGGGAATTGGATGCCGTAGCGCGAACGGCCAGCGGCCAGATCGTAGCCATCGAGGTGAAAACCCGTTCCTCCATGCGCTATGGCACGGGCTTTGACGCGATCACCGCGCAGAAATACCGCCGGCTTCACAAGCTGCTGATTCTCTGGGCCCAGGCCCACCGGATCTTCATCCCGCAACCACGCGTGGACATCATCGAGGTGTATCCCGTTGGCACGGAGTACACCTGCCTGCTGCACCCAGCGGTGCAGCCATGAGCACCGCTCGGACCAGCGCTGCCGCCATCCACGGCGTCGGCGTCTCATTGGTCGAGGTTGAAGCCGATCTAGGCAACGGAATCCCCGGGTTCATCATCCTTGGCCTGCCTGACGCCTCATTGAATGAAGCCCGGGAGCGCATCAAGGCTGCCGCTAGGAATACCGGTATCCCATTGGCCAATCGCAAGCTGACGGTCAACCTCTCGCCGGCCACCCTGCCCAAATACGGTTCCGGATTCGACCTGGCGATCCTCATCGCAGCCTTGGCCGCCGATCAGCAATTGCTCGCCAGCCCCTCCACCTTGTACCTGGCTGAACTGGGCTTGGATGGGACCCTCAAGGCCGTGCCCGGCGTCCTGCCAGCAGTGCAGCTGGCCAAGGAACATGGCCTGGAGCGAGTCATCGTAGCTGAAGGCAATGGCAACGAGGCACGATTGGTCCAAGGCCTCGAGGTCATCTCTGCCCGCCATCTCGGACAGGTGCTGCGCTATTGCGGAGCCCAGGACGAGCTGATCACTATCCATTTGCACCATCCGCTTTCAGCAAAATCGTCCGCTGAATCGACGATGATGGGTGCCGGGAACGAGGAAGCCGACCTGCAACTGGTCAACGGGCAGCAAGAAGCGCGGATGGCCTTGGAACTAGCTGCTGCCGGGGGACACCACCTGATCATGGTCGGCCCTGCCGGCGCGGGGAAAACCATGCTGGCCAAGTGTCTGCCGACCATCATGCCCCCGCTGGACGACCTGCAAGCGCTGGAAGCCACGGCAGTTCATTCCATAACGCGCGGGGCAAGGCACGAGGTGAATCAGCTCCAGCGAACCCCGCCATTCGTCGCGCCACACCATACAGCATCGCTCTCCGCGCTCATCGGAGGAGGAACCTCGCAGCTGATTCCCGGTGCGATCACCCGGGCGCATCACGGAATCCTGTTCTTGGATGAGGCCGCCCAATTTAATACCGGAGTCCTTGACGCACTGCGCCAGCCCATCGAAGAAGGCTATATCAACCTGGCGCGTGCAAAAGGCCACCAACGATTACCGGCCCGCTTCCAGCTGATCCTGGCATCCAATCCATGCCCATGCGGCCGGAACTTCGGGACGGGGACTGGCTGCACCTGCACGCCCATGGCTCGACGCAGATATTTCGCCCGCTTGTCAGGCCCGATACTGGATCGCGTCGACCTGCAGGTGCGGGTCAATCCGGTGCATCAATCGCAACTGCTGGGCACCACGCCCAATGAATCAAGCCACGCGGTTCGCGAACGGGTCCTGGCCACCCGGGAACGCAGCCAGAAACGGCTACGAGCATTCTCCATCAGCTGCAACGCCCAGATCCCGACACAAGTGCTGCGCCACGAGTTGAAGTATCCGGCGCAAACCAAGAAGGCGTTGGAACTGCTCGCTACCCGTCGCGGCCTCTCGGCCCGTGGCATCCACCGACTGCTCCGTGTGGCGTGGACCGTAGCGGACCAGCAACAGCATGCAGCTCCCACCGAAGACGACCTTGCCGTTGCCGCTCACCTGCGGCAAAGCCTCGAGAATAGTTAGGCCACCTCCATGTCGATAAATCCGAACGCAGCGCAGGCGCCAAGCCGTATCAGCTCCGAACACCTGACCTATGTGCATTTGAACCAGTTGATCGAACCGAATGACTTCACCGCATCGGCCTTGCTGGAGCTCATGAGCCCCTCGGAACTGCTGAGCCTGATCCGCAAAGAGGACTTCATGCCCAGGGACCTGAAACCAAGAGTGGAGGAAATCCTGGGATTCAAGACCTCCTCGAATATGGCGCAAGATCTCAAAGCGGCATTAACCCGATGGCGGAAACGGCTGCCGTTAAGCAACCCGCAGGCTGCGTTGGACACCGCCGCGCGACTCCAAGGGGGATTACTGATCCCTGGCGACGATCAGTGGCCGACGCAGCTTGATGACCTCAATCTGGGACGTCCGCTGTGCTTATGGTGGAGGGCCGCCGACCCGGCATTCCTCGGCGGCCAGCAGATGGGACGCAACGTGGCTATCGTCGGCTCACGCGATGCCAGCGACTACGGCGATCAGGTGACCTTCGACTTGAGCCGTACATTGGCGCTGCAGGGATACAGCATTGTTTCAGGAGGCGCCTACGGTATCGACGCAAGTGCCCACCGGGCAGCGTTGACCGTGGATGAGTGGTCCGCTGCGAACCCGCCGACGATCACCGTCATGGCCGGTGGCATTGACAGGCTCTACCCATCGGGCAATAGCAATTTGCTGAATCAAATTGTGGCGCGAGGTGTGCTGTTTTCAGAAGTTCCCCCGGGTACGACATCTGCCAGATTCCGATTCCTGAATCGAAACAGGATCATCGCGGCACTGAGCCGTTTGGTGGTAGTGACCGAAGCCCGGCACCGTTCGGGTGCGCTGAATACTGTTGGCCACGCTGTTGACTTGGGGCGTGATGTCGCCGCGGTCCCTGGCAGTGTGTTCGCCCCGAATTCTGCAGGTTGTCACCGGTTGATCGGCGAGGGAAGCGCTGTCCTGTTGACCTCGCTGCAAGACGCGCTGGCACTGGTCGGCGCGCAGCACCCTGCTCAGGCTCCGAAAGAAAACTCCGCGCCGAAACGTGCCACCGATCAACTGGGCCGCGACGAAGGCATGATCTACGACATCATGTCCTTCTCGAAGCTGATGCTTGTAGATGAGATTTCCGCGCGCAGCGGTATCCCGATCATTCAGACGTTGCCAGCTCTGGGGCGGTTGGAAGACCTCGGCCTGGCAGGCACTGACGGGTTGTCATGGAGGTTGCTCTACCAAGGCAAATGATCGCGGTCGGGTAAGCTCGGTGGTGATGAAGCAAGAATCCGCCTCGAAGCAATCAGCCGGGCCGTCAGCGAAGTTTTCAGAACCAGTTGCAGACTATCTGGAGTACCTGCAGCGCGAACGCGGGCGCAGCGAGAATACTTTGCGAGCCTACGATGTTGACCTGCGAAATCTCGGGCAGTTCCTCAACGAGCGCGCCGCGGACCCATCCTTGAAACAGGTTTCTGTTGACATGCTGCGAGACTGGCTGGCCTACCTTCACGAGTCCGATGTCTCACGCACTACATTGGCGCGCCGGATCTCGGCGGTTAAGAACTTCTTCGCCTGGGCGCTCAAGCACCAGCTCATTGAAGCTGACCCGGCACTGCGGCTGGCAGCACCCAAAAAAGAGCGGCGTCTGCCGCATGTTCTTCAGCCCAGCCAGATTGACAGGCTGCTCTCGGATGAAGCGGCTGCGTCCGAGGGAACAAGCAACGTGAATGGCGTCGAGGATAAACAAACGAATGACTCGAAATCCTTGGCTATCCAGTGCCGCGACAAGGTCATTGCAGAGTTGCTCTACGCCTCTGGTCTGCGTATCAGCGAGCTGGTTGCCCTGGACATCGCAGATGTCGATTTTGAACGAAGGACCTTGCGCGTGCTGGGTAAGGGCAACAAGCAGCGCGTAGTTCCATTTGGCAAACCTGCGGAGCGGGTGATTATCGATTGGATTCGATCCCATCGCAGGATCTTGGCATCCGAGTCGGCAGGAGACGCTCTGCTGGTGGGAGTCCGTGGCGCCAGGCTCAATGTCCGGCAAGCACGTGAAGTCATAGCCACGGCCCTGCGCCTTCTTGGAGACACCTCGGCGAGCGGTCCTCACGCACTACGCCATACTGTGGCTACACATTTGCTCGACGGTGGGGCCGACCTGCGAGCGGTACAGGAATTTCTCGGGCACGCTTCGTTGGCGACAACCCAGCTTTACACGCACGTTTCCGTGGAGCGATTGCGGCAAAGCTATCGCCAAGCCCACCCGCGGGCCTGAAGATTTCCACCCAATCTGGGAAAGTCTTCGATCCGGGTGGCGAAAAGTGCCCTTCATCGGGCAAAATAGAAGTATCGGCGGCGAAAGCACCTGTTCGATGTTGACGTAGGGGAAGACGATCAACACCGTAACGGAGGATGGCATGTCTGCACCGATGACCAGAGGCGTGATATTTGTACATTCCGCCCCTGCAGCGCTATGCCCGCATCTCGAATGGGCGATTGGGTCCGTGCTTGGTACCCCAGTCAAGATGGACTGGGCCGAACAACACGTCGCACCCGGATTTTGCCGCGCCGAAATTGAGTGGGTAGGCCCACAAGGCACTGGCGCGTTGCTTACCAGTGAAATGCATGGCTGGCAGCACTTGCGTTTCGAAATCACTGAGGATCCAAGTCCAGGCGCTGATGGCAGCCGTTGGTCTGTCACCCCGGACTTGGGGATCTTCCACGCGACCGTGGATGTTGCGGGCAATATCATGGTCGGTGAAGAACGCATTCGCTGGGCCTACGAAAAGGGCGACGGCAACCCATCCGTGTTCTATCAGGAAATGTCGATCGCCCTCGGTGAAGCCTGGGACGAAGAACTTGAACCATTCCGGCACTCTGGCGATGAGTCGCCTGTACGATGGCTCAACCAGGTGGTATAGCGACTGGTTATTAAGTCTCTGGGTGTGTTTACATCTGCATCCAGTCAGACCCCGGTGGTGCGGGGTTGTTACCAAAAGAAGTGGGATCCCTGTTTGGGATCCCACTTCTTGATTCAACGCTGATGGCCTAGATACGTAGTCGATGATGGTGCTAGACTCGTTGGCGATGAAGACCAGTCAGGCTTGCAATAGCCACTCCCGGAACGGCTCCCTGGTCGTTCCCTGATTCGCGGGCCTCCCGGTGTCCGAGATATTCAACGTACAGAATTCTCGGACACAACATGAAAGGGAGACATGACCGCACGATTTAACCACACGATCATCGCTTCGCTGGATCCCCGGCGCATGGCGAAGTTCTACACGGGCCTGCTAGAAGCGAAGCCCGCCCCGCATTGGGGACCATTCCGCAACATCAGCCTCGACGGTGGCGTGCTGCTCCAGTTTGCAACGCCACCGATCGACTTTCCGCCCCAGCACTACGCTTTCTTGCTCGGCGAATCGCACTTCGACCGCGCATACCGGAGGATTTGCACGGCAGGAATCGAACACTGGGCGGACCCGCAACGACAGCGCCCCGGATCGATCAATCATGAGCATGGCGGCAGGGGAGTGTATTTGCTAGATCCGTCAGGCCACTATCTGGAATTGCTGACCAAGGGGTATCTGGACGGATGACCTAGCGCATGACATCGAAGACGTTCTTCTGGATGCCATTCGAGTAGGTCTGGGAATCCACCAGGTGCAGCTTCTGCGCGTCCAAGCTTTCTAGGCTGAACAGTCGCTTGCCTGCGCCCAGCAGCACCGGGAATACGAGGAGGTTGTACCGGTCAATGAGCTGGTGCTCCTGCAACGAGCGGACCAATGTTGCTGATCCGTGAATGCTGATTGGTCCGCCTTCGCCGGCGCGCAGGCGGGCTACATCGGAGACCGAACGCAGGATCGTGGTTTCGCCCCAGTTCTCCACCAGATCCTTCTCGGCCAGGGTCGTGGAGAGCACATACTTTGGCATCGCGTTATAGTGCGGAAATTCTTCGGTCATCGAGGGCCAAACTGGGGAGAAAGCCTGATAACTGATTCGGCCCAATAGCATGGCTGAAGCTTCAGCCTGCTCGGTTCCCTTGAGTTCATATGCGGCTGGATCGAATTCGACGCTGTTCATGGTCCACCCGGAATTGCGGTAATCGGGTTCCCCGCCCGGTGCTTCGACAACACCGTCGAGTGAGACAAATGCGGTGGCGATAAGTGTGCGCATGAGGGCAGCTCCTGACCTGAGGAAAGCAAAAAGTTCCGCATCAACTGGGCGGATCTTGAGCGTAGCAAGCACAGGCCAATGCGGACAACTATTTCTGGCGAAGCCGGGCGAATAAACGCCGATGGGCTGGGCCAAGGAAAACCTTGGACCAGCCCATCGGCAATCAGCTTCAGGAAGCTCAGGTGTGGCTAGACGCTGCGGATAGCGACGACAGCGTTGTGGCCTCCGAAGCCGAAAGAGTTGTTCAGGGCCACGATGGTGCCTTCAGCTGGCAGCGGCTTTGGCTCCCCGGTGACAACCTTCAGCGGGATCTCTGGATCCTGGTTATCCAGGTTGATCGTCACTGGAGTGGTGCGGTGGTAGACAGCCAGTGCGCACAGGACCGATTCAACGGCACCAGAGGCGCCTAGCAGGTGGCCCATCTGCGACTTGGTTGCCGAGACCCACACGTTGTCCAGCTGATCGCCCAGGGCGTTCTTCAGCGCGGTGTATTCCGGTGCGTCGCCCACTGGGGTGGAGGTCGCGTGCGCATTGACGTGCACGACGTCCTCTGGCTGGATCAAGCCGTCGTACATGGCGGCTTTCAGCGCACGGGTGGCACCCATGCCCTCTGGATCCGGAGCGGTGATGTGGTGCGCATCGGAGGTCACGGAGGAACCAGCCAGCTCGGCGTAGATGCGAGCGCCACGAGCCAGCGCGTGCTCTTCGGCTTCCAGCACCAGAGCGCCGGCGCCTTCACCCATGACGAAGCCATCGCGGTCAACATCGTAGGGACGCGAAGCCTTGGCCGGATCGTCGTTGCGGCGTGAGAGGGCATGCATGGAGGCGAACGCGGCCATCGGCATCGGGTGGATGGCGGCTTCCGCGCCACCGACCATGACCACGTCGGCTTTGCCGGAGCGGATCAGGTCCAGACCGACGTGCATGGCTTCGGTACCCGAAGCGCAAGCGGAGACCGGGGTGTGCGCACCGGCTTCAGCGCCGAGATCCAGCGATACGGCAGCGGCTGGGCCGTTTGGCATCAGCATCGGCACGGTCATCGGCAACACGCGGCGCGGGCCCTTTTCGCGCAGGGTGTCCCAGGCGTTGAGCAGGGTCCAGACGCCGCCAATGCCGGTAGCGAATGCGACGGCCAGCTTATTATTGTCGATCTCGTCCTTGTTCAGGCCGGAATCGGCCCAGGCTTCGCGCGAGGCAACCACAGCGAATTGCGTGGAAGGATCCATGCGCTTGGTTTCTGGGCGGGAGAGCACCTCGGTGGGCTGAACGGCAGCTCGCGCAGCGAAGGTGACCGGAAGGTCGAATTCCTTCACCCAGGAATCCTCTATGGTTGCGGCGCCAGAAACGCCCTTCAAAGCGTTCTCCCAAAGGGTTGGGACATCTCCGCCGATAGGGGTGGTGGCTCCGAGACCGGTGATCACTACTTTGCGCGCCATCATCAAACTCTCTACTGTGCGATTAAGAAATTTAGGGGACCGGCTTGACGTACCGGTCGGTGTGCGCGGCTTGCCCGCACAACGGGGGTGGCGGTAAACGCCGAAAGCTTAGGCCTGTGCGCCGGCGATGAAGTTAACAGCGTCGCCTACGGTCTTCAGGTTCTTGACTTCCTCGTCCGGAATCTTAACGTCGAACTTCTCTTCTGCCTCTACAACGATGGTCATCATCGAGATCGAGTCGATGTCCAGGTCCTCGGTGAAGGACTTGTCCAGCTGCACGTCTGCTTCGTCCAGGCCGGTCTCGGAGTTGACGATTTCGGCGAGGCCCGCCAGGATTTCTTCGTTGCTAGCCATGGATGGCTCCTTTTCTTCAGTTGCCGGAGGACTCCGGTGTTCATTGTGGCTGTTACAAGCCCCTGCGGACAGGTTCCCGTCTTAAGCCGGTGTGCTGAAACCATGGTGCATTGGCATGCCCCGCAGTTTCGTCGGTTTAAAGCTTAGGCCAGAGATGAGCTTGCCGGTGGCATCATGGCTGTTTCGGCGCGCAAATCTTTGTGTGACTCCGGTTAGCCGGCGGTATGCTCGGCGACGAAGGCCTTGGCTGCCTCCAGATCGGCAGGCGACTTGACCGCCAGGGTCTTCACGCCCTTCAGTCCGCGGCGAGCCAGTCCGACCAGGGTTCCGGCGGGAGCCAGTTCCAGGACTCCGGTTACGCCAGCAGCGGCCAGGGTCTCCATGCACAGGTCCCAGCGCACCGGGCGCGAGACCTGGGCAACGAGCGAGTCGAGGTTCGACGGTCCATCGGCGACCGGCTGGCCATCGAAGTTGGACAGCAGCTGGACGCTAGGATCGGCCGGAGTGAGCGTATCAGCCAGCTGCTTGAGTGCGCCTACCGCTGGCTGCATGTGCGAGGTGTGGAATGCGCCGGCGACCTTCAGCGGAATCACGCGCGCCTTGGCTGGCGGGTTCTCGGCCAGCTCGGCGAGCTGTTCGGCGGTGCCGGCGGCAACGATCTGCCCGCCACCGTTAGCGTTGGCCGGGGTGAGGCCCAAACCGTCCAGAGTCGAGAGCACTTCTTCGGGATCGCCGCCGAGGACGGCCGCCATGCCGGTCGGGGTCGCTGCTGCTGCCTCGGCCATGGCGTTGGCGCGCACCTTGACGAAGTTCATGGCGTCGGCTTCAGCCAGGGCGCCGGTCAATGCCGAGGCGGTGATCTCGCCAACCGAGTGGCCGGCGACGATGCTGCCGGCTGGCAACTGGTCGCCGAACAGCGCGCGGGCGGTCACCAAGCCTGCGGCGACGATCAGTGGCTGCGCAATGGCGGTGTCCTTGATGGTCTCCTCGTCGGAGACGGTGCCGTGGGCGGTGAGGTCACGCTCGGTGATGGCGCTGAGGGCGGCCAGATGATCGGCAACACCTTCGACTTCGAGCCATTCGGCGAGGAAACCTGGGGTCTGGGAGCCCTGTCCGGGGCAAACGATTGCTAACACTCTTACAGCTTTCCAAATATCAGGAGCTTTTGGCGCTTCATTTCGGTACCAAGCTCGAGGTGACTGTTTGTGGGAACTCTACAAAAGCTTATCGCATGGCGAACCAAAGTTCCCATGTAATGCGCTATGAGCGAGCGCAAAGGTGTGCTGCGTCATGCATTGTCTTTGGGTGAAGCCTACAAGTTGAACTCATGGAGCCGGCCGTAGAGCAGGGCCGATTGGAGCACGAAGGCATCCCGTGGCACCAATGGGTCCCAGCCGCTGACTTCGCTGACCCGCTTGAGCCGGTAGCGCACCGTATTGGCATGGACAAAAAGCTCACGCGCCGTGCCTTCCAGGGAATGGCCCAAGGCCAGGTAGCTCGATAGCGTGTCCAGCAGCCCGTTGGACGCCTGCTGCAGCGGCTGATAAACCTGTTCGATCAGCGCGGTGCGGGCCAGCTGATCACCATTGCTGGCCCGTTCTGGCCATAGGTCATCGGCACTGACCGGGTTGGGTGCCTGTGGCCATGCGCGGGCCGCGCTGTAACCGGCGACCGCGGCGACCGCGGCATGGTGCATGTCCTTCACAGTGGCGGCCAGCGGTGAATAGACCACCGGGCCGGGGCCGAAGAACCGGGTGAAGCGGGTGAGGTCAACCTCGTCGAACTTGGTATCCGAAAGCATCAGCACCGACCGGTCGCCGAGCACCCCGACCAGCGAGTCGCGCGAATAGCGGGTGGCGACCCGGCGCAGGGTCGAGACGAAGGTCGCGGAGTTGGCAGCCGGAGTGGTGCCCACCAGAATGCGGATGTCCTTCTGCGATTTCCAGCCGATGGCGGCGATCCGGGAGGCCAGCGAATCGTGGGCTTCGCCATGGAGCACCGCATCCACCACGTGGGCTTCGAGCCGGGAGTCCCAGGCGCCGCGGGTTTCGGCGGCGCGGGCGTACACGTCGGCGGCGGCGAACGCGACCTCGCGCGAGTAGCGCAGCACCGCTTCGCGCAATGCCGCTTGTTCGGACTCGGTGGCGATGTCCGGAACCTGGGATTCGACCACCTCCACGATGGTGCGCAGAAGCCCCAGGGCTTTTTGCAGCGAGATCGACCGGGTCAACTCCGTGGGCGCGGCGCCGAAAACGTCTGTGACCACCCAGGAGGGGGTGGAGGACGGGTCCTCGTACCAGGTCACGAACGTGGAGATGCCTTTTTGGGCGATCAGGCCCAGGGCCGCGCGCTCGTTGGGTTCCAGGGACCGGTACCACGGCAGCTGCTGGTCCAGGTATTTCAGGGCGGTGGTGGACAGCACGCCGATATGGCTTTGGAGCCGCTTGAGCGTTTGCGGGCTCGGCGGCTGGTGGTGGCTGGATCGGTTTTTTGGTGTGGCGGCATCGAGTTCGGGACTCATGATTCCAAGCTTAGTGACTTTTGCCCCGCAATGCGCATGTCAGGCAGGGTTATTAAAAAGCGCCTGCCCCGCTACGGAATCACCGTCGCGGGGCAGGCGCAGAACACGGCACGTGGTGCCGACCCTCAGGTCTAGGCGTCGCCGCCTGCGTTGCCGGACTTGCCGGCGTTCGGGTTGTTCAGATCGTACTTGGCGTGGGCCTTCACCGCGGTGTCCGCAGGGATTTCGCCACGCTCAACCAGCGACTGCAAGGTCTGGACCACCAGGGAGTGGGCATCGATCTTGAAGAAGCGGCGGGCTGCTGCACGGGTATCCGAGAAGCCGAAGCCGTCAGCGCCCAAGGTGTGGAATTCACCTGGGACGTATGGGCGGATCTGCTCAGGGACTGCGCGCATGTAGTCGGTGGTCGCGATGACCGGGCCCGGGGTGGACTCCAGCTTGGAGGTCACGTACGGGGTGCGGCGTGCCTTGGATGGGTCGATCAGCACTTCGTCGTCGGCGTTCATGCCGTCGCGAGCCAGTTCGTTCCACGAGGTCACGGACCAGACATCGGCGGAAACGCCCCACTCTTCGGCGAGGATTTCCTGTGCTTCCAGAGCCCAAGGCACGGCCACGCCCGAGGCCAGCAGCTGTGCGCGCGGGCCGTCGGTGGTGGCTTCCTTGAGCAGGTGGATGCCCTTGATGATGCCTTCCACGTCAACGTTTTCCGGCTCAGCTGGCTGGCTGATTGGCTCGTTGTACACGGTCAGGTAGTACATCACGTTTGGATCCTGGTGGGTTCCGCCGTACATGCGATCCAGGCCGGAGCGCATGATGTGGCCGATCTCGTAACCGTAGGCAGGATCGTAGGTGATCACTGCCGGGTTGGTCGACGCCAGGATTGGCGAGTGGCCATCCGCGTGCTGCAGGCCTTCACCGGTCAGGGTGGTGCGGCCGGCGGTAGCGCCGATGATGAAGCCGCGAGTCATCTGGTCGCCGGCAGCCCAGAACTGGTCGCCGGTGCGCTGGAAGCCGAACATCGAGTAGAACACGTAGATCGGGATCAGCGGTTCATCGTGCGTCGAGTAGCTGGTGCCGGCCGCGGTGAATGCCGCCACAGCGCCGGCCTCGTTGATGCCCGGGTGGATCAGCTGGCCTTGAGGGGATTCCTTGTAGGCCAGAACCAGGTCGCGGTCTACGGACAGGTAGTTCTGGCCACCTGGGTTGTAGATCTTCGCGGTCGGGAAGAACGAGTCCATGCCGAAGGTGCGCGATTCGTCGGGGACGATCGGCACGATGCGGTGGCCGAATTCCTTGTCGCGCATCAGGTCCTTGAGCAAGCGGACGAAGGCCATGGTGGTGGCTGCCTGCTGCTTGCCGGAACCGCGCTTGGCGATGGCGTAGGCCTTGTCGCCAGGCAATGGAAGCTTGACCGAGCTCTCCTTGCGGCGGGTTGGCACCGAGCCGCCCAGAGCCGCACGGCGTTCCATCATGTACTTGTACTCGGCCGAATCCTCGGCAGGGCGGTAGTACGGTGGCGAGTACAGGTCGGCTTCGAGCTGCGCGTCGGTGATCGGGATGCGCAGGTGATCACGGAACTGCTTGAGGTCTTCCATGGTCAGCTTCTTCATCTGGTGGGTCGCGTTGCGAGCCTCGAAGTGCGAACCCAGGCCGTAGCCCTTAACGGTCTTGGCCAGGATGACAGTTGGCTTGCCCTTGAATTCAACGGCTGCCTTATATGCTGCGTAAACCTTGTGGTAGTCGTGGCCACCGCGCTTCAGGTTCCAGATCTCGTCATCGGTCATGTCGGCAACCAATTCCTTGGTTTCCGGACGCTGGCCGAAGAAGTGCTCACGCACGAAGGCACCGGACTCAGCCTTGTAGGTCTGGTAGTCGCCATCCGGGGTCTGGTTCATGATGTCAACCAGGGCGTTGGTCTTGTCGGCTTCGAGCAGGGCATCCCACTCGCGGCCCCAAGTTACCTTGATGACGTTCCAGCCGGCGCCGCGGAAGAAGGCTTCCAGTTCCTGCATGATCTTGCCGTTACCGCGAACCGGGCCGTCAAGGCGCTGCAGGTTGCAGTTGATGACGAAGTTCAGGTTGTCCAGCTTCTCGTTGGCTGCCAGCTGCAGGAAGCCGCGCGACTCTGGCTCGTCCATTTCGCCGTCGCCCAGGAAGGCCCAGACCTGCTGGTCGCTGGTGTCCTTGATGCCGCGGTTCTGCAGGTAGCGGTTCAGCTGAGCCTGGTAGATGGCGTTTGCCGGGCCGATACCCATCGACACGGTCGGGAATTCCCAGAAGTCAGGAAGCGAACGTGGGTGCGGGTAGGAAGGAAGCGCGTGGCCTTCCTTGGAGTGCTCCTGGCGGAAGCCGTCCATATCCTCTTCGGACAGACGGCCTTCGAGGAATGCGCGTGCATACATGCCAGGGGAAGCGTGGCCCTGGAAGAAGACCTGATCGCCGCCGCCTGGATGGTTCTTGCCACGGAAGAAGTGGTTGAAGCCAACTTCGTAAAGAGTGGCCGCACCCGCGTAGGTGGAGATGTGTCCGCCGACGCCGATGGCTGGGTTCTGGGCACGGTGCACCATGATTGCTGCGTTCCAACGCATGAATGCGCGGTAACGGCGTTCGATGGCTTCGTCGCCCGGGAAGTCTGGTTCCTGATCCACAGGAATGGTGTTCACGTAGTCGGTGGTGGTCACATGGGGGACCCCCACGGACTTGGCACCTGCACGCTGCAAAAGCGAGCGGATAATGAACTGAGCACGCTCGGTGCCCTGGGATTCTACGAGAGAATCAAACGAGTCCATCCATTCCTGGGTTTCCTCAGGATCCTGATCTGAAAGCTGGTAAGTCAACCCGCTACGGATCTGGGAGATGTGTTCCTCTACAGCCACTGAAGCTCCTTGATTGAATTGCGGCTCCGCTGCGTTGCAGTTTTCCACTGCGATGCGACGGTTTTGGGACAACGGGTGCAGTAACACTGGAGTGATGTGCACTGTCGGTTCATATGCAACTCTAATGTCATTTTTGCGGGCTTGGGAGCATATTTCTGGTCCAAAAACCGCTTAAATCTGACTTATAAAGTGACTTACACAATATCGTATGGGAGCTATCTGGATAATGCACCTGTCGGTATGATGTGGACCACCGAATTCTGGGTTATATTTGTTCGGCGTGTTATTGCTGCAGCGCTTGAATGGAACAGGAAAACCGTGTTTCGTTGGTAGTAACGCTTTGCACCAGCAGGAGGAATGAAGTGAGCGACGCCGTATCGGCAAACCTGGAGCCCGCCAAAAAAATGGGGTTCCAAAATGAAAACCTTATTCAGGAACTGGGTTACGACGATGACGTGGATTACGATCTGCGTGACTCGATCGAGGATCTGATTGGTTCAGAGCTGCTCACCGAAGAGGATCATGACGTTGTCGACGCAGTTATCTTCTGGTGGCGCGATGGCGATGGAGACCTTGTAGATTCGTTGATGGATGCGTTGAACTGCTTGGAGGAGAGCGGCGTAGTCTGGCTGCTCACCCCGAAGCAGGGCCGCGAAGGTCACGTATCCCCAGCACTAATTCAGCAGGAGGCGCCAAGCGCTGGCCTGCATGTGACGACCAGTGAAGGCGTATCGGAGGACTGGTCCGCAGTCCGCCTGGCCCCACGTAAGAAGAACTAATGATTCAAGCAGGTTCGCGCCTGTTCGATTTCTCGCTGCAAAATCAATACGGCGAGTCGATAACCAGCACAGGGCTTTCCCAAGGCCGAGTGCTGGTTGTCTTTTACCCGTGGGCATTTTCGCGAGTCTGCGGTTCGGAGCTGGCGGCGCTTAATGAAGAACAGGATTACTTTGCCCAACGCGGAGTGCGGGTCGTTGGCATTTCCGTCGACCATAAATTCACGCTTCGCAACTATGCGGAATCGATGGAACTGAAGTTCGAGCTACTCGCGGATTTCTGGCCACACGGGGAAGTGGCGCGGCGCGTTGGAGCTTTCGACGTAGATCAAGGCGTGGCGACCAGGCTCTCGCTGCTCGTCGACGATGGCGTGGTTCGCAATATTTTCCATGGTGCGATGAACGAAGCGCGCGAGATTCAGGACTACAAGGACGCCATCGATGCCCTGTAGGGATGGCTGAAGTTGATTGTGCTCCAGTTCACGCGGAAAATGCGGTTCTCGATTTGCGCGCCACCAAATATCTCTGTAAAGTTATTCCTCGTTAGCTTTCAAGGCGAACATGGTTAGGGCCTTTAGCTCAGCTGGTAGAGCGTCACGTTTACACCGTGAATGTCATCGGTTCGATCCCGGTAGGGCCCACCAATCAAAAACCCACGTCAGTCCTCGTAAAAGAGGGTCTGGCGTGGGTTTTTTATTTGCTCTAATCCAAAATCGTCTTGCGCCAAGGCTTATAGGCAATAAATGGTGTCTGGCCCGGGCATGTCACCCGGACCAGACCACTTCAAAACTTTGAATTAGCGGGTTATGTCCCAAAAAGTGTGTACAGATGACGCGCCGAGGTAGGTTCATCGACGCCCTCCCCACCCTTTTTGGATGCCATTCCCGTCTTCCCAGCTGAAATGCTGGTCGTAAAGCGCTGGCCCGATCGATTCCTCCGGCAGGGGTTTCGGCTTCGGATTGTCGGCCCAGTGATGATGTTGCACGAACGACCATGGATCCTTCGGATTCTCGGCGTATTGATACAAATGCCAGCGCACGAGCGCCATGGAATGCTGCGGCGTCAAACCACGATGCAGCCGCAGCTGTTCCTTGATGCCGGCGTTGATGCCGCCTTCCAAGGGGCTGGTGGTCTTGGGCAGCAGCTCGCCGGGCTGGGCGAGGTCCAACCATGGAAACAGGTGGTCTTTCGTGAGCAGGAAGTGCAATAGCCGCTCAGCGCGACGCAGCCCGATATGCGTGTACCACCAGGTCTGGTGCGGCTTGACCCGGGTGGGCCTGGCAGCGGTGTTGTCCTTCGCGTAGGTGCGTTCCTTGAGCGTGACTGCGTGCATGGACTGCCACTGATAGAACTGCTCTGTCCAATTCGCTGCTTCGCTTTTCGTGCTGACTTTCATCAGTGCCCTTGTGAGAGCCAGCAGCTGTTGGCCTGGGACGGTGCGTGGATTCAGGGTCAGGTGCTTGATGATGCTCTGACGGATATGGAAGAAGCAACGCTGGATCTTGGTGTCGGGCCAGAGCGCGGTGAGCACGGATTCCAGGGCGCCGTTGCCGTCGATGACCGCGATCTGCGGCGGGGTCATGCGCTGGAGGAGGCGGGTCCACGACGCGGTCTTTTCGCGGTCGCAGAATTGCCAGTCGATGATGTGTTTACCGTTGAACGCGGTCAATGCGCAGTAGCCGTTGAAGTAGGTGCCATCGAGCATGAGGTACCGGTGCTGCTCGCCGGTTCGCTCCAGGCGTGGCTAGACTTGCCAGCACCATGCGGTGGTGCGGTGGAAGGTGCTGCGCGGGGTTCCCAGCTCGGTGATGCTTTGCTTTCCGGTGGCCCATCGGTGGAAGCCGGTGAACTGTTTCTTCGCGGTGATATCAGGACGGGTAACGGTGCTGGAGGCGCCGCAGTTCTTGCAGCGCCAGCGGGTGCGTCCAGCGCCTGTTTTGCCGTTCTTGACGAGCTTGTTTCCGCATACATCACAACGGGGTTGATTTGCAATTGTTGCCACGGTACATGCTTTCAAAGCATGTGTTCGTGGTGTTGTTCCTAGTGGTTACGCGTTTTTGGGGAGTTTCGTACACACTTTTTGGGACTTAACCCGAATTAGCGGCTACGCCCACCCCAACCAGCCCGAGCATAAAGACCTTCCTCAGCAATAGAAGCAGTGCCATAAACCTGGGTTATGTCCCAAAAAGTGTGTACAGATGACGCGCCGAGGTAGGTTCATCGACGCCCTCCCCACCCTTTTTGGATGCCATTCCCGTCTTCCCAGCTGAAATGCTGGTCGTAAAGCGCTGGCCCGATCGATTCCTCCGGCAGGGGTTTCGGCTTCGGATTGTCGGCCCAGTGATGATGTTGCACGAACGACCATGGATCCTTCGGATTCTCGGCGTATTGATACAAATGCCAGCGCACGAGCGCCATGGAATGCTGCGGCGTCAAACCACGATGCAGCCGCAGCTGTTCCTTGATGCCGGCGTTGATGCCGCCTTCCAAGGGGCTGGTGGTCTTGGGCAGCAGCTCGCCGGGCTGGGCGAGGTCCAACCATGGAAACAGGTGGTCTTTCGTGAGCAGGAAGTGCAATAGCCGCTCAGCGCGACGCAGCCCGATATGCGTGTACCACCAGGTCTGGTGCGGCTTGACCCGGGTGGGCCTGGCAGCGGTGTTGTCCTTCGCGTAGGTGCGTTCCTTGAGCGTGACTGCGTGCATGGACTGCCACTGATAGAACTGCTCTGTCCAATTCGCTGCTTCGCTTTTCGTGCTGACTTTCATCAGTGCCCTTGTGAGAGCCAGCAGCTGTTGGCCTGGGACGGTGCGTGGATTCAGGGTCAGGTGCTTGATGATGCTCTGACGGATATGGAAGAAGCAACGCTGGATCTTGGTGTCGGGCCAGAGCGCGGTGAGCACGGATTCCAGGGCGCCGTTGCCGTCGATGACCGCGATCTGCGGCGGGGTCATGCGCTGGAGGAGGCGGGTCCACGACGCGGTCTTTTCGCGGTCGCAGAATTGCCAGTCGATGATGTGTTTACCGTTGAACGCGGTCAATGCGCAGTAGCCGTTGAAGTAGGTGCCATCGAGCATGAGGTACCGGTGCTGCTCGCCGGTTCGCTCCAGGCGTGGCTAGACTTGCCAGCACCATGCGGTGGTGCGGTGGAAGGTGCTGCGCGGGGTTCCCAGCTCGGTGATGCTTTGCTTTCCGGTGGCCCATCGGTGGAAGCCGGTGAACTGTTTCTTCGCGGTGATATCAGGACGGGTAACGGTGCTGGAGGCGCCGCAGTTCTTGCAGCGCCAGCGGGTGCGTCCAGCGCCTGTTTTGCCGTTCTTGACGAGCTTGTTTCCGCATACATCACAACGGGGTTGATTTGCAATTGTTGCCACGGTACATGCTTTCAAAGCATGTGTTCGTGGTGTTGTTCCTAGTGGTTACGCGTTTTTGGGGAGTTTCGTACACACTTTTTGGGACTTAACCCATAAACCTCAGGACCAATCACGTCCGGAACAGGTTTCCTGGCCGCCTCCCGTTCCTTCAGCAGGACCTCTGATTCCTTGATGATCAAAGGCAGCTTCGGACGTTCCAACGAATCCGCGTGTGTCCAGCAAAACCATTCACACGCACGCCGGCGATGCTCAATGGGCATGCCACGGTGGAGCCTGATCATCTCCCTGATCCCGGAATTAATCGCTCCTTCAATCATGTTCGTTGTCGTACTGACACCAAGACCAATGAGCTCCGGCTTCAGATACGTGAACAGATGGCCACGCTTCAAAACAGAGTTCATCGCGTTATAGGCCTTGAGCAATCGCTCGTGGGTCGGCCAGGACTTCCGGGACTGACTGATGCCTCTGGGCCAAGGCCCAGCCCAGTCTTTGGCGTAGGTGCGCTCATCGAGCAGATGCTGATACTTTGACTGCCATTCAGCTAAGGCAGCCGCCCAACGGGCGGCTTCGTCCTGGTCTTTGATCCTGGTTAGTTGCAAGCTCAAATGCCGTAGCGACTTGCCTGCTTCCATTCGTGGCTTCAGGGTGAGGTACGTGCGTATGCTGCGTTGGATATGCACTAGGCAGCGTTGGACTTCCACTCCGGGCCAGAGCGTTGTCAATGCTTTGAGCAGTCCTGAGCCACCGTCGGTGACAACGACTTTCGGTTGTGGGAAGTGTTTGAGTAGCGCAATCCATGCAGCTGATTTTTCGTGGTCGCACCATTGCCAGCCGATGACTTTGCCGCCCGCGATAGCGATGAGCAGGCACCAGCCTGGGCGCAGATAGATCCCGTCGACCTGGATCTCGTCAAAGACCTCGCCGGTCTGGTTCAGGTACGGATACACGTTCCAGCACCACTGGGTTTGGTAGCGGAAGGTTCTGCCAGTGCCGCCAGCGTGGTCGGCTTGGGTTTGCTTGCTCAGCAGCCAGTTGACGAAGCCGATGAGGACGTTGCGTTGGGTTGTATCTGGTCGTTGATGTGTGGTCGAGGCATTGCAGCTAATGCATCGCCATCGTTGCTTGCCGTTGCGTTTCCCGTTCTTCTTTTGAGGACTTTGGCAGATACTACATAGGTGGGTGTTTTTTCTATTAAGGGTCACACCTATGGGAACGAAATCCATGCTTAACTTGATTCTGCCCCGGAGTGCCGGGGCAGAATCAGGTTTTCAGACACCACTTATTGCCTATAGGCCTGCGCCAATTTGGGTTTAAGTCCCAAAAAGTGTGTACGAAACTCCCCAAAAACGCGTAACCACTAGGAACAACACCACGAACACATGCTTTGAAAGCATGTACCGTGGCAACAATTGCAAATCAACCCCGTTGTGATGTATGCGGAAACAAGCTCGTCAAGAACGGCAAAACAGGCGCTGGACGCACCCGCTGGCGCTGCAAGAACTGCGGCGCCTCCAGCACCGTTACCCGTCCTGATATCACCGCGAAGAAACAGTTCACCGGCTTCCACCGATGGGCCACCGGAAAGCAAAGCATCACCGAGCTGGGAACCCCGCGCAGCACCTTCCACCGCACCACCGCATGGTGCTGGCAAGTCTAGCCACGCCTGGAGCGAACCGGCGAGCAGCACCGGTACCTCATGCTCGATGGCACCTACTTCAACGGCTACTGCGCATTGACCGCGTTCAACGGTAAACACATCATCGACTGGCAATTCTGCGACCGCGAAAAGACCGCGTCGTGGACCCGCCTCCTCCAGCGCATGACCCCGCCGCAGATCGCGGTCATCGACGGCAACGGCGCCCTGGAATCCGTGCTCACCGCGCTCTGGCCCGACACCAAGATCCAGCGTTGCTTCTTCCATATCCGTCAGAGCATCATCAAGCACCTGACCCTGAATCCACGCACCGTCCCAGGCCAACAGCTGCTGGCTCTCACAAGGGCACTGATGAAAGTCAGCACGAAAAGCGAAGCAGCGAATTGGACAGAGCAGTTCTATCAGTGGCAGTCCATGCACGCAGTCACGCTCAAGGAACGCACCTACGCGAAGGACAACACCGCTGCCAGGCCCACCCGGGTCAAGCCGCACCAGACCTGGTGGTACACGCATATCGGGCTGCGTCGCGCTGAGCGGCTATTGCACTTCCTGCTCACGAAAGACCACCTGTTTCCATGGTTGGACCTCGCCCAGCCCGGCGAGCTGCTGCCCAAGACCACCAGCCCCTTGGAAGGCGGCATCAACGCCGGCATCAAGGAACAGCTGCGGCTGCATCGTGGTTTGACGCCGCAGCATTCCATGGCGCTCGTGCGCTGGCATTTGTATCAATACGCCGAGAATCCGAAGGATCCATGGTCGTTCGTGCAACATCATCACTGGGCCGACAATCCGAAGCCGAAACCCCTGCCGGAGGAATCGATCGGGCCAGCGCTTTACGACCAGCATTTCAGCTGGGAAGACGGGAATGGCATCCAAAAAGGGTGGGGAGGGCGTCGATGAACCTACCTCGGCGCGTCATCTGTACACACTTTTTGGGACATAACCCCCAATTTGAGCCGATTTAGAATCCTCAGGCCAGGCTCGAACCGAACCGGTTTTCTGCGTTAAAAAGGCAACCCGCCAGCACTTGGGGAGGCTGGCGGGCTCGACTAGGATAAATCAACTCTTGGGGGAAGAAGACTATCGCCTGACTAGTCGTTAGAAGGTAGAAATCGTACCGATTCAGACTCTATCGATTCGGCTCGGCAAAATGCAACCTTTTCAAGGATTGAATAAATGATCTATATTCACGGATTACGAAGAAAGTCTATGCACAAACGTGTCTGACGCTCTAGCATGTGGTTAAGTTTCTCGCTCGACTTAAGTTTTTTGGGGAAATGAAAGTCCTTAGGGGCATGGATGGGGATTCATGGCTCAGCGCAAAACTCGCAACCAGCCCCCGCTGATGATCTATTCAGCGGGGGCTGGATTATTTTGAGGGACAATCTAATGATGGACTACTACGAAGATCCGTACTCGCCAGGGCTGTACCAGTACGAAACCAACCGGTACCCGTACGTTGAGGTAGAGCATGATGGCGAACTGTTCCATGCCCAAGCCCACGGGTGGAAGGCTGGCATGTTCATGATCACCCGAATCAAAAACCAGTTAGGGCGCGTAGACAACGGGGCAAAAGAAGCACTCTGGGTGCCGGCCACGGCATGCACCCGCATCCGGAGCGAAGATTCCACATGGGTAACCACCGAAGACGACCACCACTGGCACATCAACCGGGACCAAATGATCGATTACCAGCCACGGTTGAAGCGCGACTAGAATTCGCCTTGTAGAAGTAAAAGTAAATTACAAGCAAGGCGGAGAAGTTGGCGCCGTATCAATCCACGGCGATGGTTACGAGGCCGCCCGCGATCAGGCCTACGAGCTTGTGCCTGAAGGATCCCAGGTTCTCAGCATCATGGTGGACCGGGAAGCCTAACAGAACGAAACCGAATCGTTCGGTTTGCTCAGTGAAACGAGAAACCGACCAGAAACTGAACCGGCCCCCTTCTAGCCTTGAATCTACGCGGAATACATCAACGTTTACACCGTGAATGTCATCGGTTCGATCCCGGTAGGGCCCACCAAAAATGAAACTCTCGATCCTCTCGGGTCGAGGGTTTTTCAGTTCTGCTGTTTTCCTGCCGTGTGTCGGTGCAACGTTTGGCGTTCGAACTATTTTCCGAGGCGCACCGCGGTGGTCGTTCCCAGGATGCCCGCTTCGAATGAAATCTCGTCCTTGTGAAATGTAAATTTCTTGGTCTCGTCGCTTGAGGCCAATATTGCGATATCAGTTGTCTTGCGGTCCCGCTTGGAAGTCCACGAATATTCGTCCGTTGCTGCATGCGGCGCCTCAAATGATCCAACCCAATACAACGATTTCGTGTCCCCATGGTTCGTGACCCAATTGATGGTGATGGTTTCTGAATCGATAATGGCTTCCTGATAAGCATCCGCGTCCATCGAATTCTTACGCTTCCATATGCCCTGCAGGTCAACGGGCCGTGCGGATTCTGACGAAACAGGGCTGGCCGTTGGGCTTGTGGATGCCGGCTTGTCGGTCTGTGTATGGCTTCCGCAGGCGGCCAGCGTGAAACTAAGGACGAGCGAAACAGGAAGGAGTATTTTCTTCATGCCCATAGCTTGACTGATCGTTTCGACAGTATGGCTGGCTGCTTCCGTGTGATGGGAAGCGGATGAGCGAGATGTAGTAGGAACATGATGTTCCAGTGGTGACGCTCGGCACTCTTATTCATTTTTAACGATTTCAATTTGCCAAGTCAGTCCCGGGTGTACTAGATTATTTCTTGTTGCAGAGAACGAACAAAACAAAGAAATTTGTTGGTATCAGAACTGCAGGAGGGCCTTTAGCTCAGCTGGTAGAGCGTCACGTTTACACCGTGAATGTCATCGGTTCGATCCCGGTAGGGCCCACAGAAGTGAAACCCGCTTCAACTAGCCAATCATGGCTGGTTGAAGCGGGTTTTTGTCATCCTCCGGGAGTCCGTCAATGATGTGGCGCATGATCGAACGTCGATTTCATGCACGGGGGAGAGTCAGCATCTCTCGCACCGTCGTCGCGGAATTGTAGCTACTCGTGCATTCAGCCAAGATGTTCCGGCCTTGCGCGGGTTGCCAGTCTTATGAGCGTCGGAAGTGAAGTTCTACTGGACCGCTAGTTGCCACAAGGCTGTTGCTTCCATGGATCGGGGATGAGTAGAGCGGGTCCGAGTGATTAAATGCCTTGGCTTGCTGTGAATGGTCATCGATTTAACCACTGATTCTTAGTCCAGCGTCATTGATGGCTGTGGCTAGAGCCGGGCTAGTTCGGAGCCCGAGTAATTCTGCCACATCCGACATGCACAACCAGGCTTGACTCTCTTCGGTGAGATGCCAGGGCAGGCCACGGAGAATCTGCAACAGCATTTTGCTTCCGGGATCATAGATGGATGCATCAGGTGTGGTTGTGGCGCTGCCCGGGAGCTACGCAGGATTGCTGACAATCAGTGGTGCTTTGCCCTTAGGGAACATTGTCGTCAGTTCGGCATGAGCCGAGTTTGAATTGCCAAGTTGCGCGAAATTCTGGTTTGCGCAATCCACCGCACATTGGTGAATGTCCGCGCCGATAACACCCTTTTAGTCACGGGCTACTAACAGCGCTGCGAGCCCACCTGTGCCGGTGCCTAGGACTTAAGCAAGCCGAGCGTTCTTGATCGGTGACTTGGCAACAAGGTCTACGTGCTCCTGTCGGGGGCATGAAAGTTCCATAGCTGGGGTAGATTTTCTTCCCTAGCGCCGGTACCTCCACTCCGTTCAATTGCTGGCAGGCTCATCACTGCCTGGCCAGCGTGGCGGCACGAGACTGTTCGTACCCGAATGTGATGGCGGATCCCACATGAGAGCTCTAGCCAGGGATATTTGCGTGGACTCTGGTTGGCCATCAGTGGACAAGGGCACCAGTATCAAGGAGAGCATCCCGGAGTGATGCGCTGCGCTTGATGAATGGAAAAGGACTTCTGTTCGTAGCTTTGCCCTCGTCTGAGGGTACGGCCGGAATCGACGGCGCTTGGTCTGCGATCCAAGGCTGTCAATAATTGCCGCGTTGTTGGGGTCACCGTGCCGTAACATCGCAATGCCGCGCGCCGCATTTCGCATCGCCGCGTCAGCGTTGAGCCGATCGTCTACAACGACAACATTTTTGGGGGCAGGCCGTTCGTGGGCCGAAAGCCAGATAGCGTGATGGCCTATGTTATCGAGAATCCACGAAATAGTCGGTTCAGGAATGTCTGATGCAGGGCAGATGGCTAACGCCCTGTCGATTTGCGGTGCTCACCCATTGGAGAACCGCGCATGAGCTATGCAACTGCGAGGGTCGTGGAGCGTAAGCCTACCGACGAATTCGACCGCAGGTGCGCGTGCGGCAAGCCTACTGGACTTTTTCGAGTTCCGCAGATCTTGTCGAATACGTCCAGCAAGTACGTAGTGGGTAAACAGCCCACACCTGAATGGGGTCTGTAGCGTCGATAGTGTTCGTTGATCAATTGACTGCAAAAGGAGTTCATCTGATGGGTTTAGGCGATAAGTTCAAGAACAAGGCTCAGGAAGCTTCCGGCAAGGTCAAGGAGTCTGTCGGAGATGCAACCAACAACGAGGAATTGCAGGCTGAAGGCGTCAAGGATCAGGCCGCGGCCAAGGCGAAGCAGGCCGGTGAAGCTGTCAAAGATGCAGCCAAAGACGTTCGCGACGACTTCAACAAGTAGCAGTTAGTTCAACAAGGGCACCCGCCTCACGGTGGGTGCCCTTGTTGCCTCTAGCGAGAGGGCCGGTATTGTTCCAAGAACGTCGCGACTGCTATCGAACGGTCTTCCTCGGCCGCCAGTCGGGCCGAGAGCCATGTGGCACTTTGGCGGCATTGCTCATTGCCGACTGCTTCGTTGACGGCTTCGGTGAGTGAACCAACCGTCAAGTTCTTGAAGGGGAATGGGGCAGTGCCCGCTCCAAGACAGTGCAGTTGAGCAGCCCAGAAAGGCCGGTCGGTGAAAATCGGTACCGGCACTGCAAGGGTGCCAGCGCGCAAGCCGGCGGCCGTTGTGCCCGCGCCGGCATGGTGCACCACCGCTTCTGCCTGAGGGAACAACCACTCATCAGGCTCTGGGCCAATGCCCAGTACGTCGGTCTCACTAAATTCTCCAGTGCCTTGGACGAGAGTACGGCGGCCAGTGCGGCGGGCAACTTCAGCTAGGAAATCTGGTTCCGAGGCCACGATGCTCCCGAATCCAAGGAATGGCGGTGGCTCTCCGGCGGAGAGGAAATCACGCAGCTGGGCTGCGGCGCTCCGCGAAGTATTGGCCGTCGGCCACCAGTAACCGCATTTGATGAAGTTCTCGTGCCAATCGGCCGGGCGGGGCACAGCTGCGGAGCTGAAACCATTAAGGACTGGTTAAGCGGTCTTTCGGCGCTGACGCCCTGTGACCGCTCGGCCTCTCTTCGGCAGCCCCAATTTTGTGCGGATGCGTGCGGTTGGCGCATCGTAAGGGGCCTTTGCAGATGAAGGCAGATGATGAAGTGCTCGGTTTCCAATGTTTCCAAAACTTCGTGCACTGCCTAGGGCCATCGGTGCTTATTGACCGCTCGGTTCGGTGGGTTGCAGATGTGCGCCGATCGAGGGGATTCCTAGCGCCTCGGCGACATCGAAAGCGAAAGATGCCACTGAATTTGCGAGAATTAAATCTGCACCGTGCTTCTAGGCCTGCAAAGTTCCTGTGGTCGCTTGATCAAAGGAGGTGCCAAATTCTGCGAGGTAGTGACGTAATTCCTTGGGTCTGGTCCCTGCCCCTGGGATTTCAAGATTGACCAGAGCACTCATGTCGCCTGGAAGGTCGTGGAAGGTACTTCCGGAAGAAGTTATCACCTCTCGATACGCAGGGTCTGCTGCGATCGCGACATCAAAGCCTTGCGGGATGCGTGCCGGACCTAGAGACGTCAGAGGTGAGACATCACTACAGGTGCCCGGGGTAACCATCAGCGTGCGCGTGAATTTCCTGTAGCAGTAATTGCGAACAGTGTTCGTGATTGACCATGCCGACTACTGGAGCACGGACTGCGGTCAAGAATCTAACTCAGAGAACCACCGGTTCAAAACCTCAAAACACGTTCGCGAAAATCGATGATGTTGCCGTTGGTCTAGCCATTGCTGTTGGAATTAAGGCTGTTTCAGTGCGGAGCGTAGCGTCGGAGCTTAGCACGGAACCAGCATTTCTATCGATACGTAAAGTCCTACGATCAACTCACCGAACTGATGGTGGGCCGGATCAGTGCTGATCATGACTATGAGACATGTTCGGGCTCCGCAATTGATCAGCTTTTGGAAATAGCTCGCCAAGACCGTCGGATCATGAGTCGTCACCCGCGGGTTGCGCTGATCGTAATGCAAAAACAGGTGATGACTCCCAATTTCCTGGTGCACTTGGAGCGTAGTTGGCTGGCCCCGGCTGATATGGATTTGAGCGCTCCCCGAAAACTGCTTACTCTCGCAATGCTGAACTCCATCACCTCCGCGCTCGCTCGCAATGGGCAGCGCCAGCGCGGGCATCAATACGCCTCAGCCTATTTGAATTCCCTGCAGATGGGTTCCTACCCGCACTTGCTGCCAGCACTGAGCGAAATCAATGATCCTCTGGACCTGGACAGCGCATTTGAGCAGGCCATCGTTAGTTATCTTCGGGGAGTTGGAGTGGGGAAGTACCCGCACGCATAGCCTTAGTATGAAATCTTCTATGCGCCAGTGACTTGGTATGACAGCATGAAAACTGTGTAATGAAGCCGAGTACCCAGGAGTTGTGATGGCTGCACCGTCCGAATCAAGCATGAAAGAAATCCGTGAGCTGATCGCGGTGGACACGACGAGCCGGGACACGAACTTGCCGCTCATCGAAAACGTTGTCCACAAGCTTCGAGCGCACGGTGTCGAGCCGACGCTGATACACAATGAGGATGGAAGCAAGGCTAATCTGCTGGCCACCATCCCCGCCAGCGACGGCACGCGTTCGGGTGGCATTGTGCTCTCCGGCCATACGGACGTGGTCCCTGTAGATGGACAGGACTGGAGCAGCGAACCATTTGATGCCCAGGTGCGCGGTGACAAACTCTATGGCCGTGGAACCTGCGACATGAAAGGCTATCTCGGGGTCATTCATGCGAAGCTTGATCAACTGACCAGCGCCCGACTGGCAGAGCCCATCCACCTGGCCCTGTCCTACGACGAGGAGGTGGGCTGTGTTGGCGCCGTCAGCCTGGTCGAAAAAATTGTGGCTGACGGATTGGCGCCACGTGGATGCTTCGTGGGGGAGCCATCGAGCATGCGCGCCATTCGCGGGCATAAGTCGATGAACGTCTTCCGGGTCCAGTTCAACGGCGTTGCCGCCCACTCATCGCTTCCTACTGAAGGGGTCAATGCGATCTCCTACGCGCTAAAGTTTGCGAACTTCGTGGAAGAAGTCTCGGCCGAACTCCGATCGAGCGGACCAAGCGATGAGGCGTTTATCGAGCCGACGACCACGATGAACGTGAACAAGTTCGACGCTGGCATCGCGGTGAATACGATCCCGTCCCAAGCGGTGGTGTACTTCGAGTACCGGTCGCTGGCAGTGGTCGATCGCGATGCGCTCACCGCTCGTTTCCGCGACGTAGCGGCGAAGCTGGAAGCGCAGATGCGTGAAAAGAATCCGTCCTGCTCGGTGAGCTTCGAGCAGCAGGCCGGCGCCCCGGGATTGGATACCGAGCCCGGCGAAGAAATCGTTGCGCTGGCCGCCGCATGCGGCGCGATCGCCACCGATGAGAAGGTCACCTACGGCACCGAGGCGGGCTTGTTCTCGGCAGCCGGCATCCCGACGGTGGTGTGCGGCCCCGGTGATATCGCCCAGGCGCACGCGCCAGACGAGTACATCTTGCTCGACCAGATTTCCGAGTGCGAAAACTTCATCGACTCACTGATTGCGCAGCTGAGCCGATGAGTGCCGGCGATCGCGCAACCGCGCAACAGGTGGCGATGGCGCGCAAGGCCGTCATCTCCAGTTCCATCGGCGCCGCCCTCGAATGGTTCGACATCATTGTGTACGCCACCTTCGCCACGACCATTGCCAAGGTGTTCTACCCGGAATCGGATCCGACTTTCGCGTTGATCCTCACGTTCGCGACCTTTGCGATTTCCTACGTGATCCGACCGCTTGGCGGCATGGTGCTGGGAAGCTATGCGGATCGCAAGGGCCGGAAGAAGGCGCTGACGCTGACCCTTGGGCTGATGATGCTGGGCACCCTGATCATGGCCGTAGCTCCCCCTTATGCTTCGGTGGGAGTGGCTGGCGCGCTGATTATCCTGCTCTCCCGGCTGATCCAGGGTTTCTCGGCTGGCGGCGAGTTCGGGACAGCTACTGCCTTCCTGATCGAGACGGCTCCGCATAAGAAGGCGTACTACTCGTCATGGCAGGTTGCCAGCCAGGGTGCCTCGATGATGCTCGCCTCCGGTTTCGGATACTTCCTCACCACGGGGCTGAGCGCTGAGGCCCTGGAATCGTGGGGCTGGCGTGTGCCATTCTTCGTGGGCTTGCTGATCGGCCCGGTCGGCTTGTATATCCGAGCCCGGTTGGAAGAGACCGAGGAGTTCACCACTGCCAAAAAGGAGAAATTCCCCCTTGGGACGCTCTTCAAGCTTCATTACGGGCGGTTGTTGGCCGGCGTAGCGGTAATCGGTGTGGCCACGATTTCGGTCTACCTGATCCTGTTCATGCCGACCTTTGCCGTCACTAATCTCGGCATTCCGGGGGACGCGGCGTTCTTGGGAGGGATCGCGGCTGGCGTCATCACGCTGTGTGGTGTTCCGTTCGTCGGGCATCTGGCCGACCGCATCGGCCCGGCTCGGGTGATGACCTATGCGGCAATAGCGGCTTTTGTCTTGGCCTATCCGCTGTTCAAGCTGATGACCTCCACCCCGACGGTCGGGGTCATGGTCGTGGTGATCGCGCTGCTGGGCGTCATCATGTCCTTCTACTTCGGTCCGTTGCCGGCACTGCTGTCCGGACTGTTCCCGGCAGCGATCCGCGGTTCTGGATTGTCGGTGGCCTACAACGTCGGCGTGACTTTGCTAGGAGGCATCGCTCCACTGGTGCTGACCTGGCTGCTGAAAGCCACCGGATCGTTGGATGCGCCGAGCATCTACTACATGGCGATCGCCGTGATCTCCTTGGTGGGACTGTTCTTCGTGAGAAAGCGGTACGCTCAACGCTAGATACGTACGCCATAAGCACGTCGTGCCCGCAAGCTTCAGGGAAGCTGGCGGGCACGACTTTTTGCGTGGGCGGAGGTCTTAGAGCGCCACGAGCAGAACGGCTGTCCAGTGGCAAAGGAAGGCGATAATCGTGCAGGCATGGAAGAGCTCATGGAAACCGAAAATGGTCGGCAGGGGATTGGGGCGTTTGGCGGCGTAGAACACGGCACCCACGGTGTAGGCCAAGCCGCCAGCCAGGATCAGGATCATGACCGCCGGGTTTGCTGCCCAAAAGGCTGGAAGCTGCATCAGCGCGCCCCAGCCGAGCAGAATGTAAAGGCTTACGCCGACCCAACGCGGGGCGGTCGGCCAGATGGCCTTGATCGCAATTCCGGCCACAGAGCCGGCCCAGATGATGGACAATACGATGATGGCTTGTTTCGCGGGAAGGGTCAGCGCCGCGACGGGCGTGTAGGTGCCAGCGATAAGCAAGAAGATGTTGGCGTGATCGGCCCGGCGGAAAAGACCCATGACCCGCTCGGTCCAATTGCCGCGATGGTACAAGGCTGACGTGCCGAACAAGAGGATCGAGCACAGTGCGAATACGGCGCTGGTCCATTCGGCCAGGTGTCCGTCAGCCAGGACGATTAGCACCAGGTTCATGATGATGATGCCAGGTGTTGACCATGCATGAATCAGACCGCGCCAGCGCGTTCGCTCGGTGCCGATCGATAAAAATTTTTTCGGTGCCCGAATTCTTGCGGTGGGGATCATCGGATCAATGGCCACGGAAGTCCTTACCTAGTACTCGGGGGATTGAACCCCTGTTCTGGAAGTCTACGTCAGCATGCTGGGATCAGACTGTGCCGGATGCTGCAGAGCTGACACGTTGAAACCCGCCCAATTTTCATTGGACGGGTTTCGGGATTCGTGCAGGTTGAGAACCAGATGATGCGGTTAGGCGCGTCTCTTGGTGATGAAGCCCCAAATGAGCAGGACGATCAGTGCACCGCCGATGGCCAAGATCCAGCTCCACAACGAGAAGAATCCGCTCATGCCCTTGTCGAAAATGAGGCTACCTATCCAGCCGCCGAGCAACGCGCCGACTACGCCCAGCACCAAGGTGGCGATCCATCCGCCACCTTGCTTGCCCGGCAGGATTGCTTTTGCGATAGCGCCAGCAATCAAGCCCAAAACTATCCATCCAATGAATCCCATGATTCGCTCCAATGGTCAGATTCTCTAGTGATCGGGTTTGACCACTTAGCCCAGAGAATACATCGGTTTGAGCTGGGGTTCTATGGATGCACCGGTGATTTTCGGGCTTTTCGCAACTTTGATCCGAACGCGACTTGAAGGCCACATCACATCTACTCGCGAAACCAGATCTGATATGGGCTTTCGGCAGATCCGGCGATTGACCGATGGGAAATGGTTGACACGGGTCACTGTCGCTCATACGCTTGTTAAATCAGATTTTATCCAATAAAACAATCCTTAAGTCTGATATTAGGTTTGCGCACGACGGAGTGAATACATGAGTGAACTGGTCCCAGCCATCATCGTTATGGGTGTTTCAGGTAGCGGCAAGACGACTATCGGCCAGATGCTGGCAGATGAGCTGAACCGTCAATTCATCGATGGTGATAGCTTGCACCCCGAATCCAATAAGCAGAAAATGGCCGCGGGCGAAGCATTGGACGATCAGGACCGCGAACCATGGTTGCGTGTGATCGGCCAGAAGCTTGCTGATGGAACCAGCCAGCAAGAACCGCTGGTCATTGCGTGCTCCGCACTGAAGCGCAGTTACCGCGATCTGATTCGTTCCCTGGAACCGTCAACCATTTTTGTGCACTTGGCAGGTGTGCCCGCTGTTATTCGCGATCGAATGAACGCACGCTCCCACGAGTACATGCCTTCCTCGCTGCTGGACAGCCAATTGGCAACCCTGGAGCTGCCCACGGCCGATGAAGCGGTTCTCACCGCTGACATTTCCAATTCCCCTGAGGACATCGTGCGTCAACTTGTAATTGACCTCGAAGTAGCGCACCTCGCATAAACCGCCCGCCAGCATCTGGCATGAATAACCATTGATCAAGGACGACAATGACAACTGAGCTCGACATGAACTGGACGCTGGGTACGCCCGGTCTCCTCGGACTCGCGGTAGCGGCGGTCGCCGTGCTGCTGGTCCTAATTATCCGCTTCCGGATCCACGCTTTTGTGGCTCTGGTTCTCACCAGCTTGCTGACGGCAATTGCCGCCGGCATTCCTGCGGCATCGGTGATCACCACTTTGACCAGCGGCTTTGGGTCGACGCTTGCGAGTGTCGCCTTGCTCGTGGGTCTTGGCGCAATGCTTGGCCGAATGCTGGAAACCAGCGGTGGCGCCGAAGTGATGACCAACTGGCTGATCTCCAAGTTCGGCGAAAAGCGCGCTCCCCTGGCGCTGTCCGTGGCATCGCTGCTCTTCGGTTTCCCCATCTTCTTCGACGCTGGCCTCGTGGTCATGCTTCCAATCATCTTCACCGTGGCACGCCGCCTGGGTGGATCTGTCCTGTACTACGCGATTCCAGCGGCAACTGCATTCTCTGTGATGCACATCTTCGTTCCACCGCATCCAGGCCCCGTGGCGGCCTCGGGTCTGCTTGAAGCGAATGTAGGCCTGGTCCTCGTTCTGGGTTTGATTGTCGCCATCCCGACGTGGTTCTTCTCCGGCCACCTGTTCGGCAAGTTCGTTGGCAAGAAATTCGACATCCCGGTACCAAACATCCTGGATGCAGCACTGGGCAACGGCACTGGCAAGGATGACTTCAAGTCCTCTCCAGCGGTAGGAACTGTCTTCAGCCTGCTGCTTCTGCCGCTGGTCTTGATTTTCATGAACACCGGGCTGAACATGCTCGGCAGCGCCGGCTTCGTTGATGCAGAAGCATCGTGGGTTACCTGGCTTCGCCTGTTTGGCGAGACGCCGGTAGCGCTGCTGATCACTGTGTTGCTCGGAATGTTCCTGCTCGGCTTCCGCAAGGGCAAGGACAAGACCCTGGTTGAGACCGTCGTTGACTCGGCGCTCGGCCCGGTATGCTCGATCATCTTGATCACCGGAGCAGGCGGCATGTTCGGTGGAGTGCTTCGTGCCAGCGGCATCGGCAATGCTATTGCGGATTCGCTGGAGTCGGTGGGCATGCCACTGATCATCGCGGGCTTCCTGATCGCAGCCATCGTGCGTTTGGCGCAGGGCTCGGCCACCGTGGCATTGACCACCGCAGCTGCCATCGTTCAGCCGGCAATTTTGGCTGATAGCTCTTTGACCGCTTTCCAGGTGGCCACCATGGTTCTGGCTTTGGCTGCCGGTTCGGTGTTCGCCGGCCACGTGAACGACTCCGGCTTCTGGCTGGTGTCCCGCTTCCTGCAAATGGACGTATCGACGACATTGCGGGTGTGGACCGTCGGGCAGGCTTTGGTTTCGGTTGTAGGCTTCGTCTTCGTGATGGTGCTCTACGGCATTGCGACTGCGCTTGCCTAGCATGCAGCCTCGCTAGCGAAAAAATCCGCCGGACCAACGAATATTCGTTGGTCCGGCGGATTTTCCAGTTGACCTCACAGCACGAATCAGTGCGCTGATCTAGCGAGCATCCTTGGCTGGGTCGACAAACAATCGCGGCTGGCCCTCCCAGAGGCTGCAAATCTCGTTATGGGTGCGCCGCATGATGCTTTCCATGTTCTTGCGGGCACCGGCCGGATCGGAATTGGAGATCGCATCGGCTACCGATTGGTGCCAGAGCAGCGCCTCTTCATGCGGGCGTTCTGGCATCAGGCCAAGTTCGGTTCGACCGCGCAAGATCGCGCCAATGGGCGTGGAGAGATTCGCGAACATCTCGTTGCCCGAAGCGGCTAGCACCAGGGCATGGAACCGAATGTCCAGTTCCAAGAACCGGCGAAGGTCGCCTAGGCGTCCATAGTGATTCATTTGGGCTGATATCATCATCAGCTCCTTGCGCATGGCTTCCGGTGCGACCTCGGCGGCCAGTTCAGCGGCCATGGGCTCGACGGAAATGCGAAGCTCGGTCAGGGAGCGGAGCTGCGTCCCTTTTTGATCGCCGGCCAGTCGCCAGCGGATGACATGAGTGTCATAGGGATTCCAGCTTTCGGCCCCCAAGACCCGGATGCCCACGCGCTTGGTGCTGGTCACCAGTCCGCTCTGCGCGAGGACGCGGACTGCCTCGCGGATCACCGAGCGGGAAACTTGAAGTTGCTGTTCGAGATCAGCGGCCAGGATAATCGAGCCGCGGGGAATTTGTCCGCTGACGATGCGGGAGCCGAGGTGCTCAACCACATGAGCGTGCAGACTTGTTGCCATAGGGACAGTTTAGCTAACGACTAGGGGCAAGTAGCGTTGCGCGCACCGATTACACAGAATAAATATGTTTTTAGTTCGGTCATTCTCTGGGAAACAGTGCCCTGTGCCTAGTAGTATGGAAAGGTCACGTGGTCGTGATTCAGGGGCCATGGTTTATGGTCTCTGTTAACGGCACACCCTCCCCGTAATTGATGGAGACTTATTTTTATGCCTGCACAGATTGGTGTCACAGGTCTGGCCGTGATGGGTGCAAACCTCGCCCGTAACTTCGCCCGCAACGGATATACTGTCGCCTTGCACAACCGCTCGGTCGGAAAGACTGACGCACTGCTTGAGGCGCACGGCGATGAAGGCGACTTCATCCGCACCGAAAGCCTCGAAGAGCTGGTTGCGAACCTTGAAACCCCGCGTCGCGTTCTGATTATGGTCAAGGCTGGCGGCCCAGTAGATTCGGTCATCGACCAGCTGGTACCGCTGCTTGATGAAGGCGACATCGTCATTGACGCAGGCAACTCGCACTACACCGACACCCGTCGCCGCGAAGCAGCCCTGAATGAAAAGGGCCTCCACTTCGTTGGCGTTGGCGTCTCCGGCGGCGAAGAGGGCGCACTGCTCGGCCCATCGATCATGCCAGGCGGCTCGGCTGAATCCTACAAGGCCCTGGGCCCAATGCTGGAAAAGATTTCCGCCAAGGCCGACGACGGAGCCCCTTGCTGCGCATGGATTTCCACCGATGGCGCCGGCCACTTCGTGAAGATGGTGCACAACGGCATCGAATACGCCGACATGCAGGTTATCGGCGAAGCCTACGATCTGCTGCGCAGCGCTGCAGGCATCGAACCAGCTCAGCAGGCAGAGATCTTCAACGAGTGGAACCAAGGCGAACTGTCCAGCTTCCTCATCGAGATCACCGCTGAAGTACTGGGCCACACCGACGCCGCCACCGGCAAGCCGCTAATCGACGTAATCCAGGACTCCGCAGGACAAAAGGGCACCGGTCGCTGGACCGTGCAGTCCGGCCTGGACATGGGCTCGCCAGTTTCGGCTATTGCTGAATCGGTATTCGCTCGTTCGCTGTCCTCCCAGCGCGACATCCGCGCCGTGGGCCAGAAGGTCCTCACCGCGGACACCACCGAGGTCACCCTTCCAGAGAACTTTGTCGAAGACGTGCGCCAGGCGCTGTTTGCATCGAAGCTGGTTTCCTACGCACAGGGCATCGACATGCTGACCTCTGCTGCTGGCGAATACAACTGGGAGCTGAAGCTCGACGAGATCGCCGGCCTGTGGCGTGAAGGCTGCATCATCCGTGCAGCACTGCTCAAGGACATCACCGCAGCCTACTCCGCAGACGAGAAGCCAGTCAACCTGCTGTTCGCACCGGCCTTCGCCGAAGCGATCGCCAAGGCCGTTCCAGCATGGCGCCGCGTTGTCGCTGTTGCCGTTCAGCTGGGCATCCCAGCACCAGTATTCTCCTCGTCGCTGGCCTACTACGATGGCCTGCGCCGCGATCGTTTGCCAGCAGCCTTGACCCAGGGCCTGCGCGACTTCTTCGGTGCTCACACCTACCGTCGCACCGACAAGGAAGGCACCTTCCACACCTTGTGGAGCGGCGACCGTTCTGAGATTGCAGCAGAGGACACTCACTAGAGTTTCCACAGTAAAAACCGGCCCTTTTCCTAAGGTAATTCTTAGGAAAAGGGCCGGTTTTTCTTTTTGGGAGGTGAGTCACAAAGAAAATTTTTCGCCCGTAATTATTGAGAATAATCGGTGTCGATCAATCATTCATGGAAAACACCTAACTGGATCGGCATTTGCTAACAGGTAGCGTCTATATAAATTTTTTTCATGACGAATTCACCTGAACAGCAGAACACTCGAGTCCAACAGCGAGCCACCGAAAAAGCATCGAAGACCAAAAAGCCATCACGCCGAACTGTACTCATCGGCTCTCTGGCCGTCCTCGCGTCAGCGGGCGGGGGAGCAGGCTGGGCATTGGACCGCTTCGTAGTTGAACACGTTGAGCAAACCGGTGTCAGCAGCGCGGCCACGGCTACCGCAGCCGCAGCTCCGGATAGCTCGGCGACCGTTACGGATACCAGCTACACTTCGGATCTTGCCAAGATCAACATCACCAAGACCGTAACCGGCAGCGGCACGAGCCAAGTCACTTATTTTGCGGCCGACCTGAACCTCAAAGAAGGCACAGTTCTTGCCTCAGCTTTCGCGAAAGATAGTTTTGGTGAAAATATTACTGAAACCACCAGCGCGATTGCCGAGAACAACTCTGCGATCTTCGCTATCAATGGGGACTACTACGGGTTCAGGGACACCGGCATCATCATTCGCAACGGCGTCGCCTATCGAGACAAAGGCGCTCGTGAAGGGCTGGCCTTCTATAAAGACGGAAGCGCCAAGGTTTACGACGAGACCACAACCGATGCTGACACGTTGGTTTCTGAGGGAGTCTGGCAGACGCTGTCCTTCGGGCCAGCGGTCGTCAAGGACTCAAAGCAGGTAGATGGCATTGACCAGGTCGAGGTTGACACCAATTTCGGCAACCACTCGATCCAGGGCCAACAGCCGCGAACGGCCATTGGCATCATCGATGACAACCACTTTGTCTTCGTAGTGGTTGACGGGCGCTCCCAGGGATACAGCGTCGGGGTGACAATGCCTGAGCTCGCCCAGATCATGTTGGATCTTGGGTGCAAAACCGCCTACAACATTGATGGCGGCGGATCATCAACGATGTACTTCAACGGCCAGCTCGTGAACAACCCGCTCGGCCGGAACCAAGAGCGTGGCACGTCGGACATCATGTTCATCGCAGGTCAGGGGTAGCACGATGATTATCCTGATTCCGGCCTACGAACCTGATGAAAAACTAAACATTCTCATTGAGTCGCTGCAGCTTGAAAACAACGAAACGATCCTCGTCGTGGTTGACGACGGCAGTGGACCCGAGTCGGGAGAAATCTTCTCTTACGCTCAACGCCAAGGGGCAGTCCTTGTCCAGCACGCGGACAACCAAGGCAAGGGAGAAGCACTGAAATCGGGTTTTGATTACGTAGCCGAGCACTTCCCAGGCCACGACGTCGTAACGGCCGACTGCGACGGACAACATGCCGCTGTCGACATCTACGCTGTAGCCAGAAAAGTAGGGCAACACAGAAGCATCGTCATGGGCGAACGTGAATTCGCCGGCAACGTCCCGCTGCGGAGCAAACTGGGCAACAAGGCCACCGCGCTGCTCTTCGCTTTGTCTACCGGTACGTGGCTCAATGACACGCAAACCGGACTTCGCGGGTTCCCGGCCGAAATCCTTCCCTGGCTAGGTACGGTTCCCGGCGAGCGCTACGAGTATGAGTTGAACATGTTGTTGGAGGCAAAAAAGAACGATGTTGAGCTGGAAAGCGTGAAGATTCAGACAATCTATCTAAACGACAACGAGAGTTCCCATTTCCGGCCTATCCGGGATTCGATGCGGATCTATGCTCCGCTGCTGAAATTCTCCGCCTCCTCACTGGCAGGATTTGCGGTAGATACGGTCTTGCTGCTCGTCTTCACAGCGCTGTTCAACGATTTGCTGCCAGCGGTAGTCCTTGCTCGCCTGGGCAGTGCTGCTGTGAATTTCTGGATCAATCGCCAATTGGTCTTCGCCGAGGGGCGTTCCCTGTCGTTGCGCTCAACGGTGAGTCGCTACGCATTGTTAGCGGTGGTGCTGCTCGCGCTGAATTATGAGGTGCTAGTCCTGCTTTCAGCTATTGGCACTCCGCTGCTGCTGGCAAAAATTCTCACGGAAATTACGCTGTTCTTGCTGAGCTTCTCGGTTCAAAAGAGGTTTCTTTTCCGAAAAAAATCTAACAGATCGTCGCCATTCGAAGATTCACAAGATGGACATTTAGTGAATACAGAGTCATCACAGGGGCGCAGTGAACGATAGTTATATACCCTCCGAGAAGCAAAATTAAATTGCTGGTATTCCGAATTTATATGTAGAAAGAATGCTCATGAAACGCTCATTTCGAACTATGGCACTGAGTTCAGTTGCCGCCTTGTCCCTGGCCCTGACGATGGCCGGCTGCGCAACGACTGGAAGCGGCACCACCGTTTCCGACGTCATCGATGCAACCAGCAGTGCCAGCACTGCCGCCACGGTTGCTGAGAGCAGCGCCGCATCCGCTGATACCACGACCGCCTCGGCCAGTGACATTTCGGAAGATACTCACTATGACGAAGACGATCTCAAGTGGGACGCGGACTCCGAAACGAGCGTTTCACTCGCTGATGACGGCACCAAGGCCTCGGGAACCGACGCGGATAAGGTCTCGGTTGATGAAGGCACGGTCACGATCAGTGGCGCAGGAACCTACCGGCTATCCGGTTCGCTGAGCGACGGCAAGATTGTTGTCGCGGCTGGCGAAGAAGACGTAGTTCGAATCATTCTGGATAATGCTTCGATCACTAATTCGACCGGTTCGGCGATTGAAGTAGATGCGTCCAACGAGACCTTGCTCTACCTGGAAAAGGGCACGAGCAACTCGGTATCCGACGCGAGTACATACGCGGATACCGCAGATGGCGCCGCCAATGCAGCTATTTATTCGATGGCCGACCTGACCATCGCCGGTGAAGGCTCTTTGGACGTCAAGGGCAACTACCAAGATGGCATCTCTAGCAAGGATGGTTTGGTCCTCGCTTCGGGAGACGTAACCGTCAGCGCGGCAGATGACGGAATCAAGGGCAAGGATTATGTGGCCCTATTGGGCGGTGACGTCAATATTACGGCTGAGGGCGATGGCATCAAGTCGACTAATGACACCGATGCCGATCGCGGCTGGCTGCACCAATATGGTGGCCAGCTATCCGTGGCGGCCGATGACGACGGAATCAAGGCCGAACAGCTGCTGACCCTCAGTGGAGGAGCTGCAACGGTCAGCAAGTCCAATGAAGGGCTGGAAGCGCCAACGATCAACCTCTCGGGGGCGACAGTCAACGTGACCGCCACTGATGACGGGGCCAATGCGACCGCTGGCAGCACCGATACCAGCGCGCAGGGTGGCGGAGGCATGGACGCAGCGCAGGATGCTCACCTGAACATCACCGGCGGCAAGGTTACCGTCACAGCGGAAGGCGACGGGCTGGATTCCAACGGCGATATCTCCATAACCGGCGGCACTACCGTAGTGAACGGGCCGACCAATGGTGGCAATGGGGCTCTGGACTCAAATGGCGATATCACCGTGGATGGTGGCGTGCTCATCGCCGCGGGTAGTGACGGTATGGCCGAGGGGCTGAGCGATACTTCCAAGCAGTCCGGTGTGCAGGCCTCCCTGGGAACAACCGTTGATGCAGGAACTGCCATTCACATCGTCGACTCCAGTGGCGAAGTGGTAGCCAGCTTCGTGGCGTCGAAGGCTACTGCGAATGTGGTGTACTCCAGCTCGGTGATTGTCGATGGCGAGACCTACAGCATCTACACCGGGGGAACCGCTGACGTTGATGCAGGTCTGGGGGCGGGCAGCATTGCTGACGCGACCGAGGTCGCCACGGCTACTGCAGGGGAGTTCCAGTCCGGAATGGGTGGCGGCATGGGTAGCCAGGGCGGAGGTCCTGGAGGCCAGTAGAACATAATTTCCAACAGGGTTGTCATAGAGCTGAACCCCGTTGTCCCAATCATGAGCTGGGGCAACGGGGTTCACTGTCGTTTCCGGCGACGTTCTGGCTATTCATCTCTGGCAGGCGACGAGTGTTTTGGCGTCCTCAAGCAACTTGCTGGCTTGCGCTGGTGCGATCCGGACGAGCGCGAAGGAGGCAACGATCAGGCCCGTAATTGTGGAGGCCAAGCGCTGCTGTACTGCTGGTTCGAGTCCAGGGTGCCCTGCGTGGATGCCTCGGCTGAAGGCGGCTTCTAATTCTTCGCGGTATTCCTGTACGACCTGGGAAACGTGCGAGTCGGCGGACAGCGGTGAGCTGGCGGCGTTGATCAGCAGGCATCCATTGCAGGTTGGCAGTGCCTCTGGCTGGCTGAAGACGGCGATCAATCCGTCGAGGTATTCGGTAAGTGCCGTGGCGCTGACTTGCTCAGCCATGAAGGGCTGGAGGCGCGGTCTGACGATTTCATCGAGGTAGCTTTGGACTGCAGCGTCGAAGAGTCCTCGCTTTGATCCAAATGAATTGTAGATGCTCGAACGGCTTAGTCCGGTAGCTGCTTCAAGGTCCGGGATCGAGGCGGCCTCAAAACCCTTGGCCCAGAATAGCGATCGTGCATTTTTGATGACTGTGGTGCTGTCAAAGGCTAGTGTTCTTGCCATCACATACCTTTCTGCTTTCGGAAACGACCATTACAGTATATATTGAAATGGACGTTACAGAATACTTGTTCCGCTAGAAATTCCAGGAGCTGTTCCACATGATCATCACTTCCCTCGTGCTGGCAACCTTGGCTGCACTGCTTCACGTGTACATCTTCCTCATGGAATCCCTGTGGTGGACCACTCCCAAGGTTCGCGCCACCTTCGGTTCCAGCCAGGCCGAAGCCGAAGCCACTAAAGAGATGGCCTTCAACCAGGGCTTCTATAATCTCTTTCTGGCCATCGCCACCTTTGCCGGCGTCATCTTCCACATCGCAGGACAGCCAACCATCGGATCGACCCTGGTCTTCACCGGAACCGGATCAATGCTCTTGGCAGCTTTGGTCCTGATCCTCTCCAGCCCATCCAAGGCATCGGCCGCCATCAAGCAAGGCGTCTTCCCCCTGCTCGCGGTGATCGCCCTGTCCATCGGCGTAGCACTCTAGATTTTCACACCCGAAAAAATTCGAATAAGGAAAGGTACTCAACACCATGAGCGAAACCACCAGCACCCAGATCCACCTCGCAAGCCGCCCTACCGGATGGCCCACTGATGAAAACTTCAGCGTCGAGCATGTGGAACTCGTAGAGCTGGCCGCCGGCGAAGTACGGGTACGCAATGAATTCATTTCCGTCGACCCATACATGCGCGGGCGAATGAATGACACCCGCTCGTACGTGAAGCCATTCCAGATCGGCGAACAGATCTCCGGTGGCGCGGTAGGCCGCGTCATCGCATCCCAGGACAGCTCGCTTCCTGAAGGCACCCTTGTCCTGCACCAGCTCGGCTGGTCCGAACTGGCGCAGGGCCCGGCCGCGAACTTCAAGCAGATCCCTGATCTTCCAGGCGTGCCAAGCTCCCTGCGCCTGCATATCCTGGGCATGACCGGACTGACCGCGTACGTTGGCCTGAAGGCCATCGCCGGCCTGGTTGAAGGCGAAACCGTATTCATCTCCGGCGCGGCAGGCGCCGTGGGCACCGCCGCCGGGCAGATCGCCAAGCTCATAGGAGCCAAGCGCGTTATCGGCTCCGCAGGCAGCGCGGAAAAGGTCGAACTGCTCACCAGCAAGTACGGCTACGACGCCGCCTTCAATTACAAGGACGGCGACGTTCGCGGCCAGCTGGCAGCTGCTGCCCCTGAAGGCATCGACGTCTTCTTCGACAACGTCGGCGGAGACCACCTCGAAGCCGCGTTGGCTGCCTTCAACGACGGCGGACGCGCAGCGCTATGCGGAGCCATCGCCAGCTACAACACCACTGAGCCAACCCCGGGCCCGCAGAACATGGCCAACTTGATCACCCGAGGGCTGAAGCTGCAGGGCTTCACCTTGTCCAGCTACCTGAACTACGGCGAAGAATTCTCCCAGCTCATGGGACAGTGGTTCGCAGAAGGCAAGATCGCCTATGACGAGACCATCGTTGATGGCATCGAAAACACCGTCCAGGCCTTCCTGGACATGATGGGCGGCGCAAACACCGGCAAGATGCTCGTACGCATCTAGTAGGGCCAAGCACGCGAGAACCAATGCTCGTGGGGCCAACCGGAAATCTCCGGTTGGCCCCACAGGCGGTTAACCCAGCGGTTGATCGCAGGGGAGTTTAGGCTTTGGCTCCAGCCGCTTCTGGCAATCGCACCATGCGCGCGTCAGTGATCAGCGGGGCCGTGGGGTCTTGTTCGACCAGGCCATCAAAGGCAAAGCCATTTCGCCGGTAGAACGCGATGGCGCGGGGATTCTTTTCCGCCACCCACAGCATCGCAGGCTCATCGCCAAGTACGGCCTCCAGCAGTTGCTGGCCCGTGCCCGAGCCGTGATGGTCATTCAAGACGTACAGGTTGTAGAGCTGGCGTTCGATCCCGTCGGGGAGATGGATCGCGTCCTTGGGCAATGGCGCGGAAAAGGAGAAGCCGACCAGGCGATCCTGCCTGTCGCTAGCCACGGCAATCCGGACTCCGGGATGGGAATCGCCAAGGAGTCTGTGCCACATGCTGATCCGCTGCTCAAGGTGCTCCGCGGTGAAGTAGCCCACTGGCAACAGCTGGCTGTACGTCTGCTTCCAGCACTCGACATGCAAGGTGGCGAGTTCTACAGCGTCCTTCGATACCGGCTTCCGTAAAGTGATGCTCAATTGCTGCCGCCTATATATTCGTTCAGGTGGATTCCGGTCAGGGTGCCCGAGGCGCTCAGGGCCGCGGGAGTTCCTTCAAAGACGATCTGACCGCCTTCGTGGCCGGCACCTGGCCCCAGATCGATCACCCAGTCGGCATGAGCGACAACGGCCAAGTGGTGCTCGATGACAATGACGGTATTGCCTTCATCGACCATTTCATCGAGCAGGCCCAGCAGGTTCTGGACATCGGCCATATGCAAACCCGTGGTCGGTTCATCGAGCACGTAGGTTCCAGAGCCCTTGCCGAGGTTGATCGCGAGCTTGATGCGCTGGCGCTCGCCGCCGGAGAGCGTGCTCAGCCGCTGACCGAGCTTGAGGTATCCGAGGCCGACCTGGTTCAAGCGCTTGAGCATGGGCTTGGCCTTAGGGATCTTCAGTTGTTCCAGCGCCTCTTCCATGCTCAGATCCAATACCTCGCTGATGTTCAGCCCGTCCAAGGTGTAGTCCAATACCTCGGCGGTAAAGCGTGTGCCCTCGCAGACTTCGCAGGGAAGAGCCACCCCGGCCATCGACACCAGATCCGTATAAGTGAACCCAACGCCCTTGCAGTTCGGGCACGCGCCCTCGGAATTTGCGCTGAACAGGGCCGGCTTAACCGAATTGGCTTTGGCGAAGGCGGCACGAATCGGATCCATGATCCCGGTATACGTCGCCGGGTTGGAACGTCGCGAGCCTCGAATGGCGCTTTGATCAACAACCGCGACATCCTCGCGCTTGGAAATCGTGGAATGAATCAGCGTGGACTTGCCCGAGCCGGCAACGCCGGTGACAGCGCACAAGACCCCGGTGGGAATATCAACATCAACCTTCTTGAGGTTATGCGTCGAAGCACCGCGGATTTCCAAAGCGCCGGTCGCCGACCGGGTTTCGGTCTTGAGGGGAACACGGCTGGAGAAGTGCTGGCCGGTAAGAGAGCCGCTGTCCAGCAACCCTGGGACGTTTCCGCTGTAGCACAGGGTTCCACCATGGGTTCCAGCTCCCGGACCCAAGTCGACCACGTGGTCGGCGATCTTGATGACCTCGGGCTTATGCTCCACGACGAGCACGGTATTGCCCTTGTCCCGCAGGTTGGCCAGCAGTCCATTCATCCGCTGGATATCGTGCGGATGCAGCCCCACCGTGGGCTCGTCAAAGACGTAGGTGACGTCCGAGAGTGCGCTGCCCAGATGCCGGATCATCTTCACGCGCTGGGCCTCGCCGCCGGAGAGCGTGCCGGAAGGGCGATCAAGCGAAAGATATCCCAAACCCAATTCCACCATTGAAGTGAGCACCGCCCTGAGATTCGCAATCAAGGGAGCGGCATCGGCAATCGTGATCTTCGCCAGTTCATCGACAAGTTCCGAGACCTGCATGGAAGTCATATCGGCAATACCCAAAGAATTGATCTGCGAGGCACGCGCTTTGTCGCCCAACCGGGAGCCTCCACAAGCCGCACACGGCGCTGTGGTTGAGATGCGTTCGATCCATTCCCGGATGTGGGCCTGCTTGATTTCCCTGCCGGAGAGGATGTAGTTGGACTTGATGCGGGTGATCAGCCCGGAGTAGCTCATGTTGGCGCCATTGAGCTTGACCTTGCCGTCTTGTGCATAGAGCAACCGGTCCAGCATCTCTTGCGGCATGTCTTTGAGCTTGACCTCCAGATCCGCTTGCGTGCCAGCCGTTAGGGTCTGCCAAAGCCACGCGCCGGGGGCGAAGTTCGGCGCCTTGATGGCGCCTTCGTTCAACGTCTTGTCCCAGTCGAGCAATTCATCCAGATCGATGCTGGCCTCGGTGCCAAAGCCTTCGCACATCGAACAGGCGCCCTGTCCGAGATTAAACGAGTAGGCACCGGCTCCTCCTGCGCTCGGAACTGAATAGCGCGAGAACAGTACGCGCAAAAGCGAATAGGCATCGGTGGCCGTGCCTACGGTGGAACGCGAGTTGGAACCCATGCGCTCCTGGTCAACGACGATCGCTGCCGACAAATTCTCCAGAACCTCGACATCGGGTCGCGGCATCGATGGCATGAAGGTTTGGATGAACGACGTGTATGTTTCGTTGATCAAGCGCTGCGACTCAGCGGCAATGGTCCCGAAGACCAATGATGACTTCCCGGAACCTGAAACACCGGTGAAGGCCGTGATGCGGCGCTTGGGAATGTCAAGGTCGATGCCCTTGAGGTTGTTTTCCCTCGCTTGACGGACTCGAATCATGTCATGGGTGTCGGCAGGATGCTGGTTCATAATGCCAACATTACTAATTGGCAGGCCTCGCGGGTACTGCTGATGGTGAGGGATCTCCATGCCGGGGCGGGTTTCGCGCTGCATGGGGGTGATGGCAAGGCGCTCGCCGTGAGGCAGGTGAGGCCAGCAGGCTCGATGCAAGTGGATTAATTGCTTAATTCTGCAAAAGCGGCGGAAGTGGGACAATGATGCAATTATTCTGCAGAGGCCGCAGTCAGCGCCAGCGCGCCGAAGATTTCCGAGGTTCGGCTTGGGAATGATGGGAAATATTCGATAAGCAGCGCTATTCTCGGAATTCCCTAGCGATTCACAGTATTTCAAGCTTGCCTGATGTCGCATTATCATTATCGAGGCGTGTGCTGCGACACATTAGTAGCATTACGACTGAACGCTGTCTTCTCCAACCACCAAAAGGACCTTCATGAAGCTGCTGAAATCCATTCCCTTGCTTGGCTGGGTGCTTGTCGCCATCATCCTGGGCGTCTTATTGGGCCCCGTCATGCCTGCATGGTTGGGAAGCCTGTTCCTGACCTACAATTCGATTTTCTCGGGCTTCCTGAGCTTCGTGGTTCCGCTGATTATCTTTGGTCTCGTGGCCCCCGCGATTGCCGAGCTGGGTAAAGGCGCCGGCAAATGGCTTGGCATCACCGCAGTGATTGCCTACGGTTCGACCATTTTCGCAGGCCTTCTTGCGTACTTCGTAAGCCGCTGGCTCTTTACCCAGTCGTTGTCCGGCGGCGGGTTGGAAGCCATCGGTGAAGGGGAAGGGTCCGGATTCGAGCCTTTTGTCACCCTTGCGTCCAGCGCCGGGGATTCAGCCACTGAAATTGTCCTTCCGCCTGCCTTGGATGTGATGACAGCTCTGGTCTTGGCCTTCATTCTGGGCCTGGGCCTGACCGCGTTCCGATCCAAAGTCCTTTTCCGCGGCGTAGTTGAGTTCCGAACCGTCATTGAGCTCGTGATTCGTCGCGTTGTCGTCCCAGCGTTGCCCTTGTTCATCTTCGGCATTTTCATGGATCTTTCGGCCAGTGGCAGTGCCATTACCGTGGTCACCAAATTCCTGCTGGTTGCCGTGGTGTCATTCGCCTTGACCCTCGTGGTGCTGCTCATCCAGTACTCGATTGCCGGTGCGATGAACAAGCGCAATCCATTGTCAGCCTTGTGGGGAATGCGCGATGCGTACTTCACCGCCCTTGGTACCTCGTCATCGGCAGCGACGATTCCGGTCACGCTTGCTTCGGCCAAGAAGAACGGCGTCTCTGATGCTGTGGCCGGATTTGTAGTTCCCCTGTGTGCGACCATTCACCTCTCGGGATCGATGGTGAAAATCACCTGCTTCTCGATCGCAGTTCTGCTGCTCACTGGTGGTGATGTCAATTTCGGGGCGTACTTCCCATTCATCCTGATGCTCGGCGTCATGATGATTGCCGCTCCGGGTGTTCCCGGCGGCGCCATTGCCGCGGCTGCCGGCCTGCTGGGCCAGATGCTCGGTTTCGGAGAGGTGGAAGTTGGACTCATGTTCGCCGCTTACATCGCGCTTGATAGCTTCGGTACCGCCACCAACGTGACGGGTGATGGCGCGGTGGCAATGATCATGCAGAAGCTGACCAAGGGCAAGCTCGGCTCCCAGCCGCAGAGCGAGGACGACGAAATCGTTGAACTGGCCGATGGCAGCAAGACTGCTCACCAGCTAGGCGAGTAGAGCCTTAATGCACGAATGGCCGATGGGAACATCGGCCATTCGTTTTTGGGCTGAACCTGAATCAGATCCACATCGCTGGATCGATGTACTCGGCAGGGTCGACAGCCGGCTTGCGCTCTTCAGGCTTGCGTGGACGATTCTGCGCAGGGATTCCGGTGACGATGGATCCCTCCGGGGCGTCCTTGACCACCACGGCGTTGGCGCCGATTGCTGAGTCAGCACCAATCACGATGGGGCCAAGCACCTTGGCCCCGGCGCCGATAACTACGCGGTCGCCGATGGTCGGGTGACGCTTGACCTTGGCCAGGGACCGTCCGCCGAGGGTCACCCCGTGATACAGCATGACGTCGTCGCCGATTTCTGCAGTTTCGCCGATGACGATGCCCATGCCGTGGTCGATGAAGAAGCGGCGGCCGATGGTGGCGCCAGGATGGATCTCGATGCCCGTGAGTGCGCGGGTGGCCTGGGACAGGAGTCGGGCGGGCCATTTCAGGGATGGATTTTGCCACATCTTGTGAGCCAACCGGTGCATCCAGATGGCATGCAACCCGGAATACACGAAAAAGTTTTCGGTATCGCTGCGTGCCGCAGGATCATGCTGTCGAGCTGTGGCCAGGTCTTCACGCAGCCGGGAGAAAAAACTCATGAATACTACCTTAGGGTTTACGTTTCGCTGTGGTGGAATCGTCTGACGTCACACAGCAAATCGGCACGAGCCGCACCGATTTGGGCCTCTATTAGACCCAACGGTGGCTCGCGCCGATTTATTCTAGATTGCCGAAACTAATTTAGCCGCGGATGTCATCAAACAGCAGGGTGGAGATGTAGCGCTCACCGAAGTCGGGAATGATGGCAACGATCTGCTTGCCGGCATTCTCTTCGCGAGCAGCGATCTGCAGTGCGCCCCAAACAGCGGCACCGGCAGAGATGCCACCGAGAATGCCTTCCTTGACGCCCAACGAGCGCGCGGTGGAGACCGAGTCTTCGATGCTTGCATCAAGAACTTCGTCGTACAGATCGGTATCGAGAACCTCTGGGATGAAGTTTGCGCCCAGGCCTTGGATCTTGTGCGGGCCTGGCTTGCCGCCATTGAGGATTGGCGAATCCTTTGGCTCAACAGCGACGATCTTCAGGTTGGGGTTCTTGTCCTTCAGGTAGCGGCCAGCACCGGTAATGGTGCCGCCGGTGCCGATACCGGCAACGAGGATGTCGATCTTGCCTTCGGTGTCGTCCCAGATTTCAGGGCCGGTGGTATCCGAGTGGATTTGGGGGTTGGCGGTGTTGGCGAATTGCTGTGCCCAGACGGCGTTGTCAGAAGTTGCGACGATCTCCTTGGCCTTCTCCACGGCTCCACGCATGCCATCGGCACCCGGGGTCAGCACGATCTCGGCACCGAAAGCGCGGAGCATGACACGACGTTCGGTGGACATGGTTTCAGGCATAGTCAAGATGACTTTGTAACCGCGAGCAGCGCCGACCATGGCCAGGGCGATACCGGTGTTGCCGGAGGTGCCTTCGACGATGGTGCCGCCTGGCTTCAGCGCGCCGGACTTCTCGGCGGCGTCAACGATTGCAACACCGATGCGGTCCTTGACGGAGTTGGCTGGGTTGTAGAATTCCAGCTTTACGGCGATGTTGCCGGCCAAGCCCTCATCGAGTCGGTTCAGCTTCACCAGCGGGGTGCGGCCGATAACTTCGGTGACGTTGTTGTAAATCTTGCCCATCTTCTATGCAGTCCTTACGTGACTCATTGCGGCCGCGATTGCTGGCGGCGAGTTACTTGCAGATGACCGGCTCAATGGCGCGGACACCTTGGAGGTTCGTATCCAACCCTAGTAGGCGATTCGTCAACCTAGGCTTCATTTAGCCATTGAGCGTAATATTTCCTGACCTTTGCGAGTTTCGGGTCAATAATCACGCGACAATATCCGACATCTTGGTTCGCGGAGTAATAATCCTGGTGTATTTGCTCCGCCAGGTAGAAATCTTTGGACTCTTCTATGGTGGTGACGATCGGATTAGGGTATAAAGGCCCGAATTTTTCCATGGACGCAGTAAACAGCTTGCGTTGCTGGTCGTCGAGCGGGAACATCGCCGAACGATACTGGGTGCCCACGTCGTACCCCTGGCGGTTGAGCGTCGTGGGGTCATGAACGGTGAAGAACATGTCCAAGATGACTTCGGCTGGCACAACCTGTGGGTCAAAGATGACGGCGACGCCTTCGGCATGGCCGGTCGTTCCGGTGCACACCTGCCGATAGTCGGGATTGCTGGTGTGTCCGCCGATGTATCCGGAGATCACTGCGTGAACGCCGCGGGTGCGCTGGTAGACCGCATCCAGGCACCAGAAGCAACCTCCCGCCAAGACGAAAGTTGTCAGCTCGGTCTCTTCAAGCTGCAGCGTTGGACTGAATTGATGTGGTGATTGAAGGCTGAGAATACTCACATAGTTCATAACGATGCGGCGTTGCATTCTGTTCCATCCCTATTGTCAACGCGTAGGGTGGTGCATATGCAGAGCAAGGCAAACAACTCGCAAGAACCGGGGAAGAAGACCCCAACCCCGGACGCTGCTGCGCTTAAGCCCGTGACCGAAGATGACGCGAAGCCGACGGAAGATGCAACCTCCCCGGCACCAACCACCTTGGGTAACGTCCTTGAAGCAGTGGAAGAGCTTTGGCCCCATTCCTTAGCTGAGGACTGGGACGCCGTAGGGCTAGTAACCGGACGTACCGGCCAGCAGGTTTCGAAAGTCGTCATGGCAGTGGATCCGACCCTGGAGGTGATTGAAGATGCGATCGAGCGTGGGGCCGATCTGCTGATCACTCACCACCCGCTGCTCTTGCGCGGAGTCACCCAGGTGGCTGGCACGAGCTTCAAAGGCGAAGCGATCCACCGACTCATCGAGACCGGTACCGCATTATTAACCGCGCATACCAACGCGGATAGTGCCATCGGGGGAGTCAATGACGCATTGGCCGACGCCTTCGGGCTCAAGGAGTGCGTTCCGCTGGTTGATTCCAAGGACGGCCTGCCTGAGGAAGGATTGGGGCGTGTGGGTTTCCTTGAGAAGCCTATGAAACTCGAAGACTTCGCGGAACGTGTTTACACCGTGCTTCCTGCAGTTGCCGGTGGCGTTCGAGTTGCTGGAGACCGCACCGGGATTATCCGCAAGGTCGCGTTATGCGGCGGCGCTGGCGATTCGCTCTTTGACGCAGTGCGCTCGCACCAAGCGGACGTGTACGTCACGGCAGATTTGCGCCACCACCCGGCGAGCGAAGCACGCGAAGCAGCCAATGGCGGGTTCCCGTACCTTATCGATGTATCTCACTTTGCCTCCGAGTGGGTGTGGCTATCGGCGGGAGCCCGCGCCTTGGGGAACGTGCTCAATGATTTGGGTCATCCGGTGGAGATTGAGATTTCGCAAATCAACTCGGATCCTTGGGATTTCGTCCTGACTCCATAGTCGGGCCAAAAGCGGTCAACTTGATTGTCTGGCTGATCCGCACGAGAATCGGCTTGGGGCCGCCGCGAACAAAGGTTCTGGATGCCCTCCTGGATTCACTCCCGGGGGATATTCCAGCGCTTCGGCCGGGAATCCGGAGCGGTGTGTCCCATTGTTGACTGTGAATCACCGGCAGAAGATTTCGAATACTCGCATCGTGCAAAGCATGAGAACGATTAGCCTGGTGTAGCTGACCGGCGTTACGTGCAAGGCGCCAAGGCATCGGCGGATCCGCCTTGGGTTGGCTGCCCGGCGATGACGATCGATCGGTTGTACCGATCTCAGGTCTGGTGCCGTAGCTTCATCAGCCATTAGACGGACTACGTAGTTGGGCACGGGCATGCTGCATCATTTGGAAATCTGGGTCGACGATTTGGCAACGAGTACGGCATCGCTGGGCTGGCTGCTGACGCGGCTTGGCTATCGCATCCAATCGCAATGGGACAACGGCATAAGCTATCAGCACGGCAGCCATTACATCGTTTTGGAATCCGGGCCGGATGTCCGGCATGAACATCATGATCGGCGCTTGCCGGGGTTGAATCATCTGGCTTTCAGCCTGCCGAGCGCACAGCTAGTTGAAACCATTGCAACTGATGCCCTGAACCATGGATTCACCATGATGTTTGCGGACAAGCATCCGCATGCCGGAGGCTCCGATCACTACGCGGCCTATTTAGAGGATCAAGCCGGCTTCGAAGTGGAACTGGTCGCAGCACCGGCCTCAGCGGGAAATTAAAAGGCCCAGCGGTTTTGCGACTTGCCGACGATGGGCATAGCCGTCCCAGTGGAATCTCCAGGAAGTGGCCAGAGTCCGCTGAGCTATTTGGCGGTGGTGAACTGGTGGTCTTCGGGCAGCAAGATGTTCAGTGCTCGTCCTTTCTTGTCTTGGACGAGAGACGCCTCCCACTTGGATCTAATCAGTTGGACCAGCTCATCGGCAGTCGCTGGCTCGGTCTCTTGCTGGACCAGGAACCGGGCAACCTCGCCACGGGTGTGCTTGGCAAAATGGGAAACGACTTTCGGCACGCCGTTGCGCAGTTGGAAAACATTGATGGCAATGCTGTTGCCGTGACCTGGCTTATAGGCGGCCGCATAGGTGCTGGAGCGGGCATCAATGACCAGCTGGTCTGCAGCGGCTTCATCGAGGATCGTGGCGAGCCGCTTTTTCCACCAGCTGGCAAGCTTGCCCAGGGGCTCCAATTTCACGGACATGGACAGCCGGTATGGGGGAATGCGGTCGGCAAAGCGCACCGCACCCCATAGCGCGGATATCACGACGACGCTCTGATCAGCGCGCCGTTGCGCTTCAGGGCTGAGCGTCGAATATCCCAGTGCTTCAAAGAGCACGCCAGAATAAATGTCGTGGGCCTTGGCGGCAGGTTCCAAGTGCAAATTGAGATTGCGAGCGACTTCGTTCGCCAAGGAAGCGCCAACCCCCAAGACATCCATGGCATCCGCACGGCCAGAAACCTCTGACAAGGCTCCGAGCACTTGATGGCGATCATCGCTCAGTTCAGGGAACGAGAGGTCGGCAAGGTTGAACGGAGAACCTTCAGCATGAGCGGTTTTACCTTCTGAAGGTGGCAACAAAATAAGCACGCCTTCCAGCTTATCTGAGGACGGCGAGGAATCCCCGTTTGAGGGACAATGGCACGATCTGTCCCTTTGGCCGGGCGGCAATTGGCTTCGCCTGTGGCGAAGCGCTCGCAACGCATGTCGGGTGAGGCAAACTGCCGGGGCTAGAATGGTTAATGAATGGGATGGCCAGACGGTCGCGTGGCAAGTAATTGTCCCGAGGAACGTCCGGGCTCCACAGAACAGGGTGGTGGGTAACGCCCACTCGGGGTGACCCGCAGGCCAGTGCCACAGAAAATAGACCGCCAGGCTTCCTGGTAAGGGTGAAACGGTGGTGTAAGAGACCACCAGTGTCCCGGGTGACCGGGATGGCTAGGTAAACCCCACTCGGAGCAAGGTCAGACAGACTGCGTTATGAGGGCTGTTCGCCCCATGCAGTCGGGTGGACCGCTAGAGGCTGCCGGCAACGGCAGTCGTAGATAGATGACCGTCCCGCTTCGGCGCGACAAAACCCGGCGTATCGGCCATCCCATTCATACCCTCCAGCCTTTCGGGTGAGATGTTTCACAGTGGCTCGTTCCCTGAATTTTTCTGCGCAGTTTAGAATGGAAAGCGTACTTAGTACTTGCGAGGATGATCCTGTAGACCTCGTACCACCGCAAAAGCAATGGTGCTTCCCACGGTGCCAACCGACTTCATGGATCTGCGAGTCGGCTGAATTGGAAGGATTTTCTGTGACCCAGCAGTCTGTCGTTGCCCAGCAAGAATGGAGCGGGCGCGAAGAGCTCGCCGAGGCCATGATTCCACTGATCGGACGCCTGTACCGCAAGAACAATGTGGTGCCCTCCGTATATGGCCGCAAGCTGATCAACCAGTCCGCCATCGACATCATCAAGGCGCACCGCGTAGTACGCCGCATCGATGGCGAAGAGCTAAGCCTGAAGGCAACCAAAGCAATCCTCGACGAGATTGAGGCGCTCAATGTTGGATCGGTATCCGTTGACCTTGGCCGTTTGAACAAGAAGTTCAAGGATTCCGGCTCGGTTGACCTGAACGCATTCCTCAGCAACGAACTAGGCGAAAAAGTCGGCCAGGCCGGTGCCACCGATGCAGAGCCAAAGGACGTTGTACTCTACGGCTTCGGCCGCATTGGCCGCCTGCTAGCCCGCATCCTCATCGAGCGTGGCGGCTACGGCCTGCGCCTTCGCGCCATCGTGGTTCGCAAGAGCTCGGATGATGACATCGTCAAGCGCGCTTCGCTGTTGCGCCGCGACTCGGTGCACGGCCGCTTCGAAGGCTCGATCACCGTCGACGAGGAAAACAACACCATCCTCGCCAACGGCACCTTGATCAAGGTCATCTACTCGAACGACCCAACTACCGTGGACTACACCGAGCACGGCATCGACAACGCCATCGTCGTCGACAACACCGGCCGCTGGCGTGATGAAGCTGGCCTCTCCCAGCACCTGCAGGCCAAGGGCGTAGCCCGCGTGCTGCTGACCGCACCGGGCAAGGGCGACTTGAAGAACATCGTTCACGGCATCAATGATTCCTGGATCACCGCCGAAGACAAGATCGTGACCGCCGCTTCGTGCACCACTAACGCGATCACCCCAGTGCTCAAGGCTCTGAACGACAAGTTCGGCGTCAGCCACGGCCACGTCGAGACCGTTCACTCGTTCACCAACGACCAGAACCTCATCGACAACTTCCACAAGGGAGAGCGTCGTGGCCGCGCTGCGGCGTTGAACATGGTCATCACCGAGACCGGCGCCGCCAAGGCGGTCGCCAAGGCTTTGCCAGAGTTCGAAGGCAAGCTGACCGGTAACGCCATCCGCGTACCAACCCCGGATGTTTCCATGGCGATCTTGAACCTCAACCTTGAGAACGAGACCACCAAGGAAGAGTTGAACGCCTACCTGCGCGAGACCTCGTTGACCTCGAAGCTGCACAAGCAGATCGACTACATCGATTCGCCAGAGGTTGTTTCCACCGACTTCGTCGGCTCGCGCCGCGCCGGCATTGTTGATGGCTTGGCCACCATCGTTTCCGGCAAGAACGCTGTTGTCTACGTCTGGTACGACAACGAGTTCGGCTACTCGTGCCAGGTTGTCCGCGTGATCGAAACGATCGCCGGAACCCACCCGGTCGCAGTTCCAGCTGTCAAGGCTGAGGCCGTGACCGTCTAAGGCATAAGCGACTGATCTTCGGGACCATGCTCGCGCAGACCGCGCTGGTGTATGGTCCCGAAGTCGTTAACCGCCCAGCGGCCGCTGCCGAGGGATATCCATCGCGAAACTAAAGGCACAGGTGCGAGCCCAAGCTGCTACCCTCTGAAGAGCAGGCGGAGTCGGAAGGCGGAAACGTGGATCGCGAAAGATTGCTCTCAGCCCGGATGGCCAGCCAATTGTTGTCCGCACCCGCGAGGACCGTGCAGGAAGCCGCGGGGCACTTGCTCGCTACCCAATCCCAGGACTTCATTGCCGGGAGATACGCGCTCGCCCAGCGCGTGCATCCGATGCCGCTCCGGGAGCAGGTTAATCAACTCTTTAACGAGGGATTGCTCGTGCGCTCATGGACCATGCGAGGAACCCTGCATATCTGCTTGCCGCAAGATGCACAATGGCTGGTGCAGGCCTCCAAGGAGCGAACCCTGCGTTCAATGGCTGCCAGGCATCGAGAACTGCAGATTGATCCAGCGGTAATTGAGAAGTCCGCCGTGATTATCCAGTCACACCTGGCTGCGCTTGGAAGGGCCAGCAGGCCCGAGCTCTTTGAGCAGCTAGAGCAACAGGGAATCGGCACGCGCAATCAACGAGGCGTGCATCTGCTGCTCGCCCTGGTCCAGCAGGGCTTGATATGCCTGGGGCCGATACCGCAGACGGCGAGACTGGCTGCCCAAGACTTTGTGCTGGTGGAACAGTGGATCACCGAGCATCACATTCCGGGTAATCCAATCCAAGAATTGCTGTCGCGCTATCTCGGCGCCCATGGGCCAGCCACACTCCGCGACGCCGCCTGGTATGCGGGCCAGACCCTCACCGCCATCCGCAAGGCCGCCGCTTCCATGGAACGAGAACTCATCAGCGTCGATAAAGATGAACGCGGAGAAGACCTGTATGTGGTTCAAGGATCAGCCGCACACCAGGTGTATGGGTCATCAGCCAAGATCGACCTTCCCACACGCTTGCTTGGCCCCTTTGACGAATACTACTTGTCATGGGCCGATCGAAGCTTGGTGGCTGATCCTTCCATGCAAAACCGGATTACCCCCGGCAAGAATGGCATGTTCAATGCCTTCTGGCTGGAAAGTGGCAGGGCATCAAGTCTCTGGGATGCAAATGTAGCGCCGACCGATTCACTCGGTGCGGCGCTACATCAGCGGTACGTGGACTTCAGGCATGCCAATTAGGCAGTACGAAGGCTAGTGCCCAAAAGGATCCTCATCAGTGCCAGGCAGCCATGTATTGCCCGGTACGCCCCAGCCCAGTGCCTTCTTGGCTTTCTTCCAGCGCTTGTCCCAGCGTGGCTGCAGCTTGTCGACATACAGGAACCCATCCAGGTGGTCGTACTCGTGCTGCATGACGCGAGCGAACCAATCGTGGGCTTCGAAGGAGATCGGGTTACCGAACTCATCGAAACCTTCCACCTTCGCGTACTCGGCACGCTTTAGCGGGTAGTTCAACCCTGGAACGGACAAGCAGCCTTCCGACTCCTCGTCAACGTCGGCAGGTGCCTGCGACACCTTGGAGAGGGTCAGCTTGGGGTTGATGACAACGCCACGTTCAGGGGCGGTGTCCTGGTCGGCGTAGACATATGTGAACAGACGTAGACCGATGCCAATCTGCGGAGCGGCCAGTCCTACGCCATGAGCTTCATCCATGGTCACGTGCATATCTGCAACGAGCTGGCGAAGTTCATCATTGAACTCGGTGACTTCTACCGCGCGGCGATGTAGAACTGGTTCTCCGTAAACTGTGATCTGCCGGATTGGCACGTGATCAGGTCCTTTCAAAAGTGCTTAAAGTGCTCGTCCAATAGTTTCACGCATGATCTCACTTGTGCCACCAAATATGGTCAGCAAGCGTGCCGCAGTGAATGATTGAGCGATCGGGTACTCCATGATGTAGCCGTAGCCTCCATGGATCTGCAGCGCCTTGTCCGAAAGTCTATTTGCGCTCTCACTTGCCCAAAGCTTCACTTCAGCGGCCTCATGGGCATCCAGTTCGCCATCATTGAAGGCGAGAACTGCCTGATCCACAAAAGTCTGAGTGACATGGGACTCAGTCTTCAAATTAGCCAGCTCAAACCGGGTGTTCTGATACTGGGTCAAGGCCTGGCCAAAGGTTGAGCGGTTCTTCGCGTGCTCTAATGCCTGCTCGAACGACGCCGTGCCGATAGCCGCTGCTGCTACGGCGATGGCCAAGCGTGCCTGGGGTAGCTGTTCCTTGACATAGCGCAGGCCCTGGCCGATCTCGCCGATACGATCCGCGTCGGATACGCGAACCTCATCAAAGAACAGTTCAGCGGTATCCGAAGCGCGCAAGCCCATTTTGTCGAAGGGATTGCCATTCGTATAACCCTCAGCGCGCTCCACCATGAACAGGGAGAAGGACGACTCTGTGGCTCGACCGCTCTGCGCATCTGTGCGGGCAAGAACCACTGCGGCATCGCCAAAGGCGCCATTGCCGATGAAGGTCTTCTGGCCGCTCAGCAGCCAATCCTCGCCATCGCGGACCGCCTTGGTTCGTACCGCGCGCAGGTCGGAACCGGCGCCTGGCTCGGTGAATGCGCAGGAAGTGATCGTGGAGCCATCAACCATGCGTGGAAGCCACTTGGCCTTGAGCTCATCGGAACCATAAGCCAGCAGGTAGGGAAGCACCAGGTCATCATGCAGGTGGAAGGCCAGTGCAACAGCTAGGTGGCCGGCGCGCACGAATTCCTCGTCAAGCACCACGCGGAAGCGGTAGTCATCGATCCCCATGCCGCCGAATTCCTCGGGAACGGCCAGGCCAAGGAGGCCGTTCTCGCCGGCTGACTGCCAAACCTCGCGTGGAATCTGGTGGTCCTTCTCCCACTGGGCGTATTTTCCAGAGACTTCACGGGTATTGAACTCCGTAGCCAACTCACGGAACTGTTCGTGGTCCTCTTCAAAAAGCGCGCGTTTCACAGGGGGAGTACCTTTCATCGGGTAGGGCACAGGCAAGCAACACAGAGACTTGCCAAAGTACAAGTTCCATTATGGTTGTTCACGCGAAATCATGCCTACTTGAATCGCAAACCCGCGTCTCAAGTCCCAAAATAACGCCAGATGTCTCGAAAAACACGGGGCTAGACCCAAAAGCGAAGCACATTCGAACATAAATTCGAAACACCTGTAGGCGCTTCCGAAATATGACTTAACAAGGCTAATCGTGCCCTGCGGTTAGCAATGACCTCTTCGCGTTCAATCGGGACACGCTTGCTCCGGTGCAGCGCTCGCCGATGGTTGCCAGCTCGTAGCGGCTAGGGGCATGGCCCGTGGGGCCGATCGTGGCGATCGCCGTTCGTGGATGGGGTCGAGAGGTATGGATTTGCGGTGGGGACATGGGGAACTCCGTTATTGCCATCCACGCGATTTCGGCAAGACTCATGGTTCTCGTGGCGCCATTGAATGTTCGTCGATGCCGCAATAACTTCCGGCATCGAACAGTAGGGCGAACCTGGGTGATGTCAATGCACTTTGCCTGCGTCAGCGGAGGGTTCATCTAAATGATCAGCGGCGGATTCACGATCCACCATGCGTTGGCGATTTTCACGTACGGCACCACCACCCTGGGCGTGTTGAGCGTCCGCCGCGGGCACGCCCCCGGACGTACCGGAAACATGGTCGGTTCATGGGTCGGGGCAGTCGTCGCCGGCGTTTTTTGCGGCCCTCACGCGCGATCGAATCTCTCTGATGCCGGCTATCGGAGACCTGATGCTGCTCTGGGGGTCGGTCGGATGAGTAATCCTCGTGGCAACCGTCTGGGTCTTGTGCGTCCCGTTCGCACTGGGAAAAGAAGCCGGGGCGGAGGCCTCGCGTGATGGAAACTCGTCTATCGTTCCGTGAGTGAAACCTGAGGAGGCAATTCTTTGCGGTCGTGATGTGCAAAAAGCCCGACTTGCAACCGTAATTGCAAATCGAGCCTTTTGATCTGGGGTGAGTAACGGGGTTTGAACCCGCGACCTTCTGGACCACAACCAGACGCTCTACCGACTGAGCTATACCCACCATGTTCACTTTGATACTAGTCAGAAGCCGTAGTGGCGAATCACTTGTATCGAGCAACGAGAAATACTATACACGTAGTTGTGCGTTGAATACCAATCCGGGACGGCAGAAAAGCTCGTATGTGACCAGTGGCTCAATTACGGGTTTGTTTTGGCCTCGACTTCACCTGTCGGCGACTAATCCGGTGCCTGATTGAATCGACGTGGAACACCTGAATTGGAAGTCCGCTTGCGTCCGGTTTCTTGCCTGTATCGTTTTCGGCGTTGCCGCGGCTTCGAGTGATCGCGTGAAACTAATCCACTGTTGTTCTTTTTTTGATGGGTTAGTCGCGGCAAAAACAAAGAAGACCTGATCCGCAACCGGGGCTTTGGATCAAGTCTTCCTACCTGGGGTGAGTAACGGGGTTTGAACCCGCGACCTTCTGGACCACAACCAGACGCTCTACCGACTGAGCTATACCCACCATGTTTACTCCGGTACTAGTCAGAACCTCTTTGAGGGACGAAGTAGTATCCGGCAACGAGAAATACTATACACATAATTCGCGGCCTGACGCCAATCGGCAACCCCTGGGATGCTGTGCAGTGCATCACCTGCGCCCCAAGGGCTGAAAAGTTGCTGGCATCAGTCGTTCGGCGCGATCCTGGATGCGATCCTACGAGCTTCGTCGCTGCTCGGGCCGGGAGCGGGAACCATGATCGATTCGCGATAGTAGCGAAGTTCGTTAATGGAATCCTGGATATCTCCTAGTGCTCTGTGGTTGCCAGTTTTCGCTGGAGCCGCGTAGTGGGCCCTGGGGTACCAGCGGCGGCTGAGTTCCTTCAGCGTCGAGACATCAATGATCCTGTAGTGCAGGTGCTCGACAACCTCCGGCAAGTCGCGAGCCAGGAAGTTCTTGTCGGTGCCTACCGAATTGCCGCCTAGCAGCGCCTTCTTAGGCTCCGGGACATGCTTCTTGATGTAGTCCATGACCAGGTGCTGGGCCTCGCCCATGGTGATGCCTTCTTCGAGCTCGGGGAGCAGGCCGCTGACCGTATGCATATTGCGTACGAAGTCGTTCATCTGCGCCAAGGCCGCTGGCTCTGGCTTGATCACTACCTGGATTCCCTCGTCGATGATCTCCAAATCCGAATCGGTGATCAGCACCGCAACTTCGATCAGCGCGTCATTAACCAGATCAAGGCCGGTCATCTCGCAGTCGATCCACACAATTTTTTCTGAATTACTAGCCACGTAACCAATCTACACGCGCAGAGTGGCTGTGGGGCAGCGCACGACGTGATTGCTCGCTCAGAAACGGTGTCCTGCCCCGGTTGTCCGGTGGTGTGATGCTAAAATCGACAGAGATTTCTGGCCGTTGAATCACCCGTTCGCAAGGGGAATCCCGATGCGGCGTTGGCCAAGATTTTCCGACCTTTAGTCCGCTACAGCACGAGGTGTCAGTGTGTCAGCCAGCAACGTAGAAGCAGTGCGCTCCCAGCCGGACGCTGGAGTGAATAGGACTCTGCTCAGCGGCGTTATGGGTGCTTCGCTGATACTTTTCGGCTCCTTCGGCACAGGCTGGCTGGCTAGCGTCTCGCCGCTGAACCGCGATCCCTTCTTCATCATGCTCCGCACCGAATCGGCCGGGGTTATCACCTGCGTCATCCTGCTAGCCGTCGGCTGCTGGGTGCTGTTTCGTTCTTGGTGGCGGCTGGGCCAGAAGCTGAGCTCTTGGGGCGAAGGATCCCTCAAGATCGTTCGGCGTGCAGTCTGGCTGTGGAGCATTCCGATGTTCGTCGCGCTGCCGATCATGAGCCGTGACGTCTTCGCTTATATCGGCCAAGGGCGTTTGGTGGATGCCGGGCAGGATCCATATGTCGACGGTATTTCCAGCTTGAATAACTGGTTCCAGCTCGGTGCCGACACCATGTGGGCCCAAGACGGAACACCTTATGGCCCGCTGTTCCTGTCCATCGAGTACCTGGTGGTCAACATTGTCGGCGGTTCGACCGACGCCGCAATTCTTGTCTTCAAGGCTATCGCCTTTATCGGCGTCTTGCTCTGCCTGCACTTCGTGCCGAAGCTTGCCGAGCTGCATTCCGTTCCGGGAGCGAAGGCCACCTGGATGACCGTGGCGAACCCGCTGTTCCTGGTCAACTTCGTCGCGAGCGCGCACAACGATGCGCTGATGACCGGCCTGTCGGTTTGGGCGGTATACCTTGCCTGCAAGCGCCACGGGTTCTGGGCGATTGTCGTGTTGGCAGCCTCTATTGGCGTCAAGCCAATCACTTTGGTCCTGTTGCCGTTTATCGGCCTGCTGTGGGCCGGGCCTCAAGCCAACTGGCCACGCCGCATTCTCTACTGGTTCTACTCCGGCATGATCTTCCTGGCCCTCATGACGGTGGTCGGCTGGCTCAATGGATACTGGTTCGGCTGGCTGGAAGTCATGCTCAACTACACCGGCGCCGGATTCTCGATCTTCGCCCCGCTGGGCCTGATGACCGTGGCGATCTCCAGTATTTTCCATTCCTTCGGACTGGAATCGGATTCAGTGCTCTCGGTCATCAAGACTGCCGGGCGACTAATCGGTGTGGTCATGGCGATTGTGCTGATGTTCCGCGGCAAGTACTCCCATCTTGTGCAGCGCATGGCTATCGCGTTCTCGGCGATCGTGGTCCTCTCGCCAGTCATCCAGCCGTGGTACTTGTTGTGGCTGCTGCCATTCTTCGCGGCCACCGGCCTGCGGGATGATTGGCAGATGCTCTGGCTTCACCTGACCACGATCTTCTTCCTGGCCTATCAGGCAGCCGACCAGATCTTCGTCTGGCAGTTCCTCCAAGAGTCATTGGTTCCTCGCGTCCAGATGATTTCTTGGGGCATCTCCATCGCCTGCGCGATCTACCTGGTGTTCTTCGATCCGAAGACCAAGTCCATCTGCCCGGATCTTCTCAGTTCCACGAACTGGCTGAAGAAGTCGAAGAAGGCCTAGTGGCCGTGATGGACATTAGCCGGAAACTCCTGGGGGAGAGTCTGCGCTCACTGGGATGGCAGGGCTTTGCCGCCTCCGCGATGATCACCGTGGCTTCCTGGGGGATTGGCTGGTTCCCGCGCAACCAGCTCTCGCCTCTGGCGCGCAGCGGATTCTTCATTGAATTCCGCACTGACGTCAGCGGCGTCATCACCTGCATCATCTTGATGGCCCTGGGCATGGTCTGGCTGACCCGGACCTGGATTGTCGCCAGGCCACGGGTCCAGGTGGCCACCGGAATCACCCACCGGGAGCTGGGACGGCTCTTCGGAATGTGGTCGGCGCCCTTGATGTTCAGCTTCCCGATTCTCAGCCGTGACGTGTACTCCTACCTTGCGCAGGGCCGGATGCTGCACGCGGATAAATCACCTTATCTCGAAGGCATCTCAGCGTTGCCGGGATGGTTTGACGGCGGCTCGGACGGGCTCTGGGCTCAATCGCCGTCACCCTACGGCCCTTTCTTTCTGGTGCTGGCCCGCTTCATCTTCTTCGTTTCCAATGGCGTTCCGGAAATCGGCGTGGGCCTGTTGCGAATTGTCGCCGTGCTTGGCGTCCTCGGCTGTTTCCACTTCACCGCGAAACTTGCACAGAAAATGGGCCAAAACCCTCATTGGGCCAACTGGGCAATCGTCGGCAACCCGCTGTTCCTTTTAACCATGATCGGTGGAGTTCACAACGACGCGCTGATGATCGCTGGAGTGTTCTGCGCATTTGCCTACGCCTATGACCGCCGGCCGGCAGCGGCTACCTTGGCCTTGGCCATTGCCGTTTCGGTTAAGCCCATCGTCCTGCTCGTACTCCCATTCATCGGCCTGATCCTTCTCGACAAGAACCCGTCCAAGCGCGCCCGCTGGGCCGTATGGGCCAAGGTCGTCGTCTTGTCGCTGATCTGGCTTGGCATCATCGGCGCCGTAACAAACCTGTGGTTTGGCTGGCTGCCAGCAATGTTCTCTGCCGGCGATGCCGCATTCCCGTATGCGCCGGTGGGTTTGATCGGGTGGAGCGTCAGCAATGTGGCGGGACTTCTGGGTGGCAACATCGCTTTTGTCAACGGGCTAGTGGTGGCACTTTTCCAGCTGCTGGGCTTGGCCATCGTCGCCCGACTGGCACTGGCCAAGGACATCTCGAATCCCGTGCGTTTGGCAGCATGGTCGCTCTCGGCCGCTGTGCTGCTGGCCCCGATTATCCAGCCGTGGTACATCCTGTGGCTCATCGCGTTATTCGCAATATCGCACCGAGTTTCCTGGTCATCGGAAAAGTTGATGATCTACGTTTCCAGCTTGATCCTGGTGGCAGTTTTTGTTGACCAGCTCTCCATCGAACAGTGGCACTCAGCATGGATGATGCGCACCTTCGCCGGGGTGCTCGTGGTACTGCTCTTCGCCGGTCTCTTCAGTTTTGATGCGAAGACCCGGCAGATCCTGGCAGGCCCGGTTGGGCCCTTGGGCATGGCGCACCCGGGGAAAAAGAAATAGCCAAGATCACATCATCGGGCACAGGCTCCTCTACGCACCGTCGGCTTAGATAGAAATATGCAAACGATGATCTGGCCTGCGGCCGTTGCCGTGCTCGGCGCGGCCTTTTTTCTTGGCGCGGCCGGCATCTTCCTGCTGGCGGTGCAGTACCGCCGCCATGGCCGGCTTTCCTGGCGCCGCACCATCACCACAGCCACCGCGGCAATCTACGGGTTCGGGCTGTTCAGCTACACCATGCTGCCGTTGCCGGAAACCCGCGAAGCGGCGTGCTTCACCGGGCTGGGCATCACCCAGGCAGACCCGGGCCACTTCCTGAATGACTTCAGGGCAAGCATTGCCGAACTCGGTCTACGTGGATTCGCAACAAGCTTCGTCCTATGGCAAGTGCTGTTCAACATCATCTTGTTCATGCCGCTGGGAATCCTGGCCGTGCGGTGGCTGCGCGGCAACATATTCACTGGCATGATGCTGGGCTTCGCTGCGTCCCTGGCAATTGAATTGACTCAATATACCGGTATCTGGGGGCTGTACGATTGCGCCTATCGCGTCGCCGACGTCGATGACCTGATCATGAACACCGGTGGCGCATTCATCGGTGCCGTTTTCGCGTATCTTCCGATCTTCGGTTTCCTCACCGGCCCCAAGGAAGGCGACGCCCGCGATGCGGCGCCCCGCAGGGTCACACGATCCCGTCGCGCGCTGGCCAATGTATTCGATGCAGCGATCACCACCGGTGCCGTCTTTGCAATCACGGGCACGCTGTCATTGATTGAAAGGCTCGGCGGGCCGGCCGCCAATGAACGCCTGATGAATTTCTGGATCCCCTTGGTGGCCGTGTCCTTCGTCTTCATGCTCCCCAGCCTCAGCCGGGGCCGTGCGACACTCGGACAGCGCTGCGCCTGGCTCATCGTGACTGATGGCCGCGCTGAACGCGCATCGGCAGGGCGAGCGCTATTGCGCAGCATCATAGGATTCGGCGGGATCACCTTCCTGTTCCAGATTTCCACCAGCTTGACGGAAGTCAGCCCCTACCCGGTACTGAACATGCTGGTCACTGCCTATATCGCGGTAAGCGCGGTCTTTTTCCTCTCCGACGGGCACCAGCGGGGGCTCGCAGGGAAAGCCACCGGGACCGGGTTCATTGATCGCCGGGCCATATCAATCCCCGAGCATTAGCACCAGTGAATTGGGGCTAAAATAGACACTGGTGGCTTTTGACCAGTGCGTTGGGGTCATCACACTCGCCTTCGACGACATATCCGAATACTGAGAAGTAAGGTCTGCCCAGCAGCATGGAAGAAAAAAACCCTGAGGTCCCGAACGAACCGCACAACGCAGTCCTAGGTACCGCCGTTGGCGCAACGGTCCTGATTGCCGTTGGCGCATTCGTGCTCTCCTTCGCCGCACTGACCGACTTGGCAGAACGCTCGGGCATCAGCCCGCGCCTGGCATGGATCTGGCCAATCATCATTGACGGCATGATCGTGGCCGCCACCGTCGCGATTGTTGCCCTGAACGGCTTCAGCCGCAAGGCCATGATCTACCCGTGGTCGCTGTTGTTCTTCGGCGCGATCGTTTCGACCGCAGCGAACTCCACGCACGCCATCTTGACCGTGGATTCCATAGAAAACGGCGTGCCGCCACTGGTTTCAGCATTGGTCGCAGCCATGCCGCCAATCGTCCTCTTGGCCATTACCCACTTGACCGTGCACATGTACCAGAAGAAGTCGTGGGCCGCGAAAATCCACGCGGACCTGGCCTATGACGAAGAGCAGGAGAATGCCCGGAAGTACGGCGTGGCCTACGACGACGGCTACAACGCCGCGTTGACCGACGCCCAGACCGCTGAAGATGAGCGCATGGCTGCCTTGGCCCAGGAGCACCAGGACGCCCTGGCTCGTGCCCGCGCCGAGGGCATTGCCAGCGCACGCGCTGATGCCAAGGTCACCCCGATCAAGCAGAACACCCAGCCTGCAAAGAACACTGCCCAGCCTAAGGCCGGGCAGTCGCAGCCAACCGACGACAAAGCTCCACTGTATGACGACCTGGCCAAGACCCTGAACCGCCCATAAGGTTCATCGATTATCAACCCGGTCGGATCGATACGGAGCACAAGGACTGTAGAGCAACGCGCAGATCAGCAACGAGGAGGCAGCTATGACGGAATCCCAGCATGAGCCAAAGAACGACGAGTTCTCGGAGCACATCGAGAACTCCGTTGAACAGTACAAGTCTGTCGCCGGCGAGCTGAATACCGTCATGTCTGCCATGAAGGCAAAGATCCGCGGACTCTTTGCCCAAAGCGAAGTCCAGCCCTTGTTCATCACCGGCCGGGTCAAGTCACCGCAATCATTCCGCGCGAAGGCATCGCGCCGATTGCAGGAAACGACCGAGAGCGCCCCGGTGCTCGAATTCCCCAATCCGCTGCGCGAAATTCACGACATGGTCGGGATCCGCATCATCGTGATGCTGCCGCATGAAATCCAGCAGGTGGCAAGCCTGATCAAAGCCCACCGTGACTCCTTCGACTGCCGCAGCGACCGCGAGAAGGACATCGGCTCGGTGGAATCGGGAACCTACGGCTACTCGTCGAGGCACCTGCTGCTCAAGACCCGCAGCGAACCGACTGTCCGGAAGTTCCAGGAAGCGCTGGGAAAGCCCGTGGTTGCCAGTGGGAACTTCGTGTTCGAAGTCCAGATCCGCACGGTGCTGCAGCACGCGTGGAGCGAGATGGAACACGATATCCGGTTCAAGCATCCCGGTGAGGCCGCATGGAATCCCCAGATCGACCGCCACTTCACCGCAACCGCAGCCATGCTGGAAACGGTGGAAGACTACTTCACCGACATCGACGAGCTGTACCATCGGCTCAACGGGTACCACGACGAAAAGGGCTCCGGTGCCGAGCCATTGACCGACGAGAAAATCGGCGAAATCTGGCAAACCCTGCTCCCGCACGTTGACCGTAAACGCGACGATGACTGGTCGTGGGCATCAGAACTGCTCGATGCGCACGAGATCAACCAGACTTGGCAGCTGGCTCAGCTCCTAGATGCCAATGTGGTGACCGATGTGCGTGCCGCGTTGGATCATCGCTATTCGCCGGGCCCGGATCGCCTGCTGGATGATGTGCTGCTCTGGCGTTTCGGCAAGGAGCACATCGACAAGACCAGCGGTGGAGATCTTCGTCGTGAAGGCTCGCTGCGTCGCCGCCTGATCCAGATGAAGGACTACCGTTCCCAGCTGGGACGGTAGAAAGCCACAAGTCGGCGCTGGACTGTTAGTTTATGCACTTTCCTCCAGCGCACAGGGCTTTGGCCGGTAGACTAGTTAAGTTGCCCAATTATTGGGCCAAGATTTTTCTCACCGCGTGAAAGGGCCACACCATATGATTTCCGTAGCCAACCTTGAGCTACGCGTCGGCGCCCGCTTGCTGATGGACGAAGTGAACTTCCGCATCGACAAGGGCGACAAGATCGGACTGGTGGGACGTAACGGCGCCGGCAAGACCACGATGACCAAGGTCCTCGCTGGTGAGAGCCAGCCAACCGCTGGCGAAGTAGTCCACAAGGGATCCATCGGCTACCTTCCGCAGGACCCGAAGACCCCGGATATGGAGCAGCTGGCCCGCGACCGTATTCTCGGCGCCCGTGGCCTCGACGTCGTTGTAGGCAAGCTCGCGAAGAACCGCGACGAGATGGCCAGCGATGATCCTGCGGTTTCGGCCAAAGCCATGCGCCGCTATGACCGGCTGGAAGCCGAGTTCATCGCCGCCGGTGGCTACGCTGCCGAGTCTGAAGCCGCAGCCATTTGCGCCAACCTGGATTTGCCAGATCGCATTCTCGACCAGCCGCTGCGCACGCTTTCCGGCGGCCAGCGCCGCCGTGTGGAGCTGGCCCGAATCCTGTACTCGGACGCGGAAACCCTGCTGCTTGACGAGCCGACGAACCACTTGGATGTCGACTCGATCAACTGGCTGCGCGACTTCATCAAGAACTACCCAGGCGGCGTGCTGATGATCAGCCACGACACCGGGCTGATGGAAGAGACCGTCAACAAGGTCCTGAATCTGGACGCGAACCGTGGCGTGGTTGACGTCTACAACATGAACTGGAAGCGCTACAAGATCCAGCGTGAGACCGACGAGCGCGCCCGCAAGCGCGAACGCGCCAACATCGAGAAGAAGGCTTCGGTCCTGCTCACCCAGGCCAACCGCATGAAGGCCCGTGCTTCCGGCGCGTCGGCCGCGCAGTCCATGCTCAAGCGTGTTGACCGCATGCTCTCGGGGCTGCAGGAAGAGCGTGCCTCCGACAAGGTCGCCGCCCTGCGCTTCCCGGATCCGGCTCCTTGCGGCAAGACTCCTCTGATGGCCGAGGGGCTGTCAAAGGCCTATGGCTCGCTGGAAATCTTCAACGATGTCTCGCTGGCAATCGACCGAGGCTCCAAGGTCGTCATCCTGGGTCTGAACGGCGCCGGCAAGACCACCTTGCTGCGCATGCTCGCCGGTGTCGCCGAACCTGATACCGGAAAGATTGTTCCCGGCCATGGCCTGAAGATCGGCTACTTCGCCCAGGAACACGACACCCTGGATGCTGAAGCCACGGTGCTGGAGAATATGCGCCGCAATGCGCCAGAGCACCTCAACGACGCCGACGTGCGATCTATCCTTGGTTCGTTCCTCTTTGTCGGCGATGACGTGTCCAAGCCTGCCGGGGTGCTCTCCGGTGGCGAGAAGACCCGCCTGGCTCTGGCGACCATCGTGGCCTCCAGCGCCAATGTCCTGCTGCTTGACGAGCCGACCAACAACCTCGACCCGGCATCCCGTGCCGAGGTGCTCGGTGCGCTATCCACCTTCCCGGGTGCCGTGGTGATGGTCAGCCACGATGAGGGCGCAGTGATGTCTTTGAAGCCCGAGCGTGTGGTCATCCTGCCTGACGGCGACGAAGATCTGTTCAGCGAGGATTACCTGGAACTGGTCTCGCTGACTTAGGCCTAACGGACCGGCTCGAAATCTCGTAGGCTTGGCATAACACCATCAGAAGGGGTTGGGCCAAGCCATGAGCGTATCTGGGGCCAGAACCAAAATGCTCGCAGCCGGGCTCCTGCTCGGTACGCTCTTCGCCGCCGGGTGTGCGCGGCCAGCGCCGGATGCGGTCAATGCCCAATGGAGCTTGATGGATTCCTCCGCGGTGACGCCAGAGAGCACCAGCTTGGATCTTGGCGTGATGCGCATGGCTTGTGGTTCGGGCATCACCGGGGAGATCACCGGTACCCAGGTGGCATACTCGGCCGAAGATATCACCATCGGCCTAGTGGTCGAAGAGCTGGATGGGAAGGCGCAGACCTGCCAGTCCAATGAGACAGTGCCGTACACCATCAAGCTCGATGAACCCGTCGGGAATCGAACACTCACAGATGCCTCATGCGCCGAGGCAGAACGGCAACAAAGCACATTGCCGGCGTGCGAACAACATGGCATCCGCTGGGCGCCGTGATCAACGTCCGGCAGAGCAGGGCTAGCGCGAGTCGCTAGGGGACTGGGGAGCGTCATCGAGCATTGCGTCCTCGATGGCTTCATCAGTCAGCGATCCGTCGCGACGGAACTTCTTTTCCTGCTTCGCGCGAACCTTGCGCACCTTGTGCACCGGTTCGTCGAAGCCCAGTGCCTTGGCCTCAGCCAGTTCAGCGGCATCCTCTGCGTTCAGCTTCTTCTGCTGGCGAGCGGCATACCAGAAGCCAACGAAGGCAAGGACGCCGAAGGCGTACCACTGGAACTCGTAGGACAGGTGTGGTCCTTCATCCATATCGGGCGCGTCCAAAGGCTGCGGCGCTGAAGCTGGAGCAGGATTTTCCTGGTACATGATGCCGTACGCGCCTTGGGCGATGTCGTAGTCCACCTGCTGCGCAAAGTCTTCCAGCTGGATTGAAGCGATCTGTCCCTCGGGAGCACCGCGGTCCAAGCGGACTTCACCGGGCTTCAACCGAGCGAGCACCGTGACATTGCCCGACGGGGGAGCCGGCACCGAGTCGGGGTGTCCGCTCTCTTCGTCTCCAATGGGAAGGTAACCGCGGTCAATAATGACAACCTCGCCCTGCGTGGTTTTGAAAGGAACCAGGACCTCGTAGCCTGGACGTCCAGCCTTGACGCGGTTTCTCGCGATGCGGGTGTCGTCGCCCAGGTAGGTGCCGGTGAGCTTGACGGTCATCCACGTCTTCTCTTCAGGAAGCACCTTGAACTTGTCCAGCGCCTCCGCTCCAGAGACAGGTTCGGCGAAGTAGTTGCGGTTAACGCGTTCAATCCCGGTCAGGACCTGTTCCCTGCGGTTGGCCTGCCAATTGCCCAGGCTCACGCAGGCGGTGGCGAAGATGGCAACCAGCACCAGCCAGCCCACCCAACGGGTGCTTGCTAGGAATCGATACATTTACTTGGCGCCTCCGGTAGCTTCTGGCAGGGGCAGGGTTTCCCGGTGCAACAGTCGCTCCTTGAGATAGGTCTCCAGCCATTCCAGATGTTCCGGGCAAGCCAGCCAGATCTTACGCCGCTCGGGGGTGTGGATTTTCGGGTTGTTCCAAAGCAGCTGGTGCTCGGCACGATTGCGGCATCCCTTGCGTGAGCACTGCACGTCCGCGCTGGCCTGTGGTTGTCCCAGCGAACCTAATAAATCCACTAGTCCTCCTTGGATGGGTTGCTGGGCGGCTCTACGAAGGTGCCGTCGATGATGTCGGCTTCGCCTTCTGATGGCTCGGTGCGAGTCGGCGGGGCAGGCAGCTGCTCGGGCTCCGGTGCCTTGTAGAACTCTGCTGGCGGTTCTCGCTTGGTCAGGTCTGCGCCACCGTTGGCGACAACCACTGCGATATACGGGAGGATAACGGCGCCGGCGATGAATACCCAGCGCAGCCAGCCGTCGAAGAAAAAGGCCAGGATGAAGCAGATCATGCGGATCGTCATCGAAATCGTGTATTTGCGCACACGAGTATCGCGTTCGGAAGTGTGGGATTCACGCGCTTCAGTGATGCGGTGGACTTCCGGTTCACGAGAATCGTGATTCGTGGGCTCAAATGGCATATAGATGACTTCGCTTTGCAGTATGGAAACTAGTCCCATTGTCTCACTTGTGGCACCCAGAGTGTAATTTCTACGCGCTGTCGAAGCGGTAAAACTGGGCAGTAACTAATAGGATTGATCACGGAGAAGCTACTTAACTAGGCAAAGTGCGTGACGCGAGGCCTCGGTCACATGATTTGTTGTGCCTGCGCTGACGCATGAATGGAGAAATACATTGACTACGGAACCAACCACAGGCCGCAGCGTCCTCGTGACCGGCGGCAACCGCGGCATCGGGCTTGCCATCGCTCGTGCCTTCGAGGCCAACGGAGACAAGGTGGCCATCACCTACCGCAGCGGCGAGGTTCCCGCCGGACTGCTCGGTGTCAAGGCAGATGTCACGGACAGCGCCTCCATCGATGAGGCCTTCAAAGAGGTCGAGGCAGCCCACGGTGCAGTAGAAGTGTTGGTCGCCAATGCCGGTGTCACCAAGGACACCTTGCTCCTTCGCATGAGCGAAGACGACTTCACCTCGGTCATCGATACCAACCTCACCGGGGCATTCCGAGTCATCAAGCGTGCCTCCAAGGGCATGCTGCGCCTGAAGCGAGGCCGCGTCGTCCTGATCTCCTCAGTGGTCGGCCTCTATGGCTCCCCAGGACAGATCAACTACGCAGCATCCAAGTCCGGCCTGGTTGGCATTGCCCGCTCGCTGACCCGCGAGCTTGGTTCACGCGGAATCACTGCCAATGTCGTGGCACCTGGCTTCATCAACACCGAGATGACTGCAGTCCTGCCAGAAGAAACCCAGAAGGACTACCTGGCCAGCATCCCGGCGAACCGTTTCGCCGAGCCAGAAGAAGTTGCCAACGTTGTTCGCTGGGTAGCCAGCGACGAAGCCGCCTACATCTCCGGTGCCGTGATCCCGGTTGACGGCGGCCTGGGCATGGGCCACTAAAGAGCTTTCCTGCAGCATTTGGTGCTGCATGAGAATAAATTTTCCCTAAGATCCAAGGAGAACATTCGAGATGACTGAATTCAAAGGCGCCGTAGTTACCGGTTCCTCGCGCGGCATTGGCGCAGTAACCGCACAACTTTTGGCTGAACAGGGTATCGGCGTTGTAGTTAATTACCGTGCCAAGGCACCGCGCGCCAACAAGATCGTTGCCGCCATTGAGGAAAAGGGCGGCAAGGCTGTCGCCGTCGGCGCTGACCTTACCGCCCCAGAGGGCCCGGTAGCCCTCGTGGACGCAGCAGTTGAGAACTTCGGTTCACTCGACGTCGTGGTGCTGAACGCTTCGGGCGGCATGGAGACCTCGATGGGGGAGAACTACGCCCTTCGCCTGAACCGTGACGCCCAGGTGGCCATGCTCAAAGCAGCTTTGCCAAAAATGAGCGAAGGAGGACGCGTCGTTTTCGTCACCAGCCACCAGGCACACTTCATCAACGATGTGTCCACCATGGACGCCTATGACGCGGTTGCGAAGTCCAAGCGTGCCGGCGAAGACGCATTGCGCGAAATGATCCCGCAGCTGACCGAAAAGAACATCAGCTTCGTTGTCGTTTCCGGCGACATGATCGAAGGCACCATCACCGCAACCTTGCTCAACCGCATGGAGCCCGGTGCCATCGACGCCCGCCGCGAGGCGGCCGGCAAGCTGTACTCCGTCGAAGAATTCGGTGCTGAAGTCGCCAAGATGGTTTTCGCTGACGTCGAGACCGGCCACACCGAATTGGTTGGCGGCGCAGGAGACTTCCTGAAGCAGGCTGGCAAATAATCCAGGCTGATTTCCCGCCCTATTTCAACCGCTGGTGCCCGGCCCCTTGTAGGGGCCGGGCACCAGCGGTTTTACCTGGCTATTAAGGAACTATGCCGGAGATCCTCAAAAGAGGATCTCCGGCATTTTCAGTGGCCAGCCGCTACGGTTTTTTGCCGCAGACGATTTTGTTCCAGGGGCTGTAGGTCCAGCTCTTGGTTTCTGCTGGCAGCTTCGTGGAACCGTCAAAGGTTTCGCGATAGCGGGTGATATCGATGGTGAAGCCCTTTTGGCCGCCGGATTCAGCAACGCACTTTTCAGCTTCGTTGTACTTGGTTTCGGGGTCGGTCAGGTTGTATTTGCCAGAGCTCTTCTGCGAGACATCCCAGTACTTTGTTGACCAAAGGCGGGTGTGTACAGCATCGTCGGAAACCCAAGCTTGTACCATCACGCCATACGGGGTGTTGTTCTCCCAGATCATATCGATCTGGCCTTCCCAAAGGGTGGCTTCGCGGCCTGCGGGATAACGGTCGAACCAGCGCGAGTGAGGCTTGTGGGTGATGTCGTCATAACCGGCAAGGAAGCCGACGTTGTACATCATTGTGGAAATCTGCGAGAGACCGCCGCCGACTGCCTCGGAGCTGAATCCATTCTCTACCACGCCGGAGCTGAAGTAGCCGTTGGCGGTGGTGATTGGGCCCAGGGTGTTCAGCAGCGAGAATCGCTCGCCAGGCTTCACGATGACGCCAGTGACCCGGGCTGCGCCAGCCTTGAGGTTCTTGGTGCGGACGGTATCCGAAGCAGGATACGGGGTCGAGAAATCAACGATCGGCTCCTTGATTCCCAGCTTCTTTGCTTCAGCCGTAGTGAAGTCAGCCTCGGTCTCGGTCATCTTGACCTCGGCCGTGCGGTTATCGGTCGCTGTAGCGGCCAATACCTTGGTTCCCAGGCCCTCGGTTTCCAGCGAGAGGCCATTGGTTGACTCTTGGATGGAAGGCTTTCCACCCTTCAAAACGACTTTCGCGTCCTTGGCGGTGCTTGAAAGTTCCGAGTTCTTGGTGGCTGCTTTGTACAGCTTCTTGTCATCAAGGGTGATGGCTGGAGCCCCGTCCTTGGGCGCGTATGTTGCAGCTGCGGCGATGGACGCAGCAGACAGGTTGGCTTTCTTATCGCCGGATACCAGCGTCACATCGCCCTTGAGCAGCTCTTTCGCTTGGTCGTCGTAGAACTTCTGCAATTCGCCAGCTGAGATCTCAGGCTTTACTACCTCTGCAGGAAGTTCGATTGTCGAGCCGTCAATCGACCAGTCCTCACTGATCTTTTCGACGGCGCCTTCGGTGTCCAGAGCAACTCCATCAACTGGCTTGGAGAGCTTTGCCATTCCGTCGGAGAATTCAATCTTGCCCTCGGTGACATCAGAGTTGGTCTTCTTGGCCAAGGCTTCGACCTGGCTCGATAACTTCTGCTTGTCGACGTTCAGCTCCGGGGTGACCTCGTAGTCGCCAGCCAGGCGCTCATAGAGCTTGACCGGATTGACTTCATAGGAGGTCAGATCCTTTACGGTGTCATCGGTATTAAGGCTAAGGCCCGCCTTGGCAGGATCAACGGTGTAGTCCTTGCCGTTGACTTTTACCTTGATGGGCTCCTGCGCCAGCGGCGTGACTGCGCGCTCGATTTCCGCGCGTGCTTCATCGCTGGTCATCGACCCGATATTGACACCTGCAATGGAAGCGTTGGCTGGTACTTGCGAACTGATGAACGCGGCTGCGCCAAAGTACGCCGCAACTACTGCCACAGCACAAGAACCGCCAATAATCCAAGGCTTGGCCTTGCTCTTAGACTTCTTCTTATCGTGCGAGGAATTCGTAGGCGTAGCGGGGGTACTGTCCTGATCAGGGGTCTGCACTGGTTTTAGAGTTCTTTCGAAAAGCGTTAGGGTTCAGCCGCTTGGTCGAGGTATCTACCACAGGCCATAAGGCGTCTAGAGAAAATACTAACCGCTGGAACAACCGATAGCCGTGCAGTGAGGCTCTATTCACTCGAATTGTTATCGAGTTGTTGGATTCGCTTAGTTCAGGTCATCCAGCACCAGATCGGCAATCACGTCGAGGCGGCCGAAATCCAGCCGAACGTCGGCCTGATCGCGCAGAGCGGGTTTCGCATTAAATGCGATGCCCAATCCTGCGGCAGACACCATGTCAAGATCATTGGCACCATCACCCGCGGCAATGGTCGCCGTCAGCGGAATCTCGTGCTCCGAGGACCAAGCGCGCAGCTTTGTCTCTTTCATCTGGCGATCAACGATCTGACCATGGACGGTACCGTCAAGTACGCCATCGGTAATGCCCAGCGTGTTAGCCAACGCGTGGTCCAAGCCCAATTCCTCAGCCAGAGGGTCCAGGATCTGCTGGAATCCTCCGGAGACCACAGCGACCTTGTGGCCCGCGGCGTGGAAACGGCGAACCAGTGATGGCGCGCCATCCGAGAAGATGATGCGTTGGCCAACTTCTGCAAGTACCGAGTCCGGCAGATCCTTGAGGGTTGCCACACGCTGGATGAGCGACTGCGCAAAATCCAGTTCGCCGCGCATGGCGGCCTCGGTGACTTCAGCGACTTCTTTTTCCCGGCCGGCATGGGCAGCCAGAAGTTCAATGACTTCCTGCTTGATCAGCGTGGAATCAACATCCATGAGCAGCAACAGCTGGGGCGCTGAAGAAATCTCCTCAGGAACCATGGCCAGGCAAATATCCGAGTAGCCCACAGTGCCTGCCAAGACGTGTCGATCAACAAATTCGGTCGCGAGCTGCTGGAACTGGTTTTGTGAGCCCTCACCGAGTTGTGCCTTGGCCACAAGGCGCTCTTCGCTGGATTTGACGATGAGCTCCTGCCCCTGCGGAATCAGCTGTTCTGTGACGGCCAGGTCAAGCAGAGCCAGAAACTGATCGCGAGGGAAAGAAGGACGGGAGACAAAAACCAGAGATGAAGCCATGCATCCATTTTTCAATGATTCAGCTATTGCGACCAAACATGACGGATCAGACAGGTGCATAATCGGGTGATTATGGGTGATTCAATTAGTGAATTAGCAACGAAAAGTCTAGTCTTGAATACCATGAGCGAAGTGCTAACTTTCAAAGATGTCAGCGTGGTGCGCGGGCGAAAAGAACTGCTCAAGGACGTGTCCTGGGAAGTTAAAGAAGGACAGCGGTGGATTGTTGTCGGACCCAACGGGGCTGGCAAATCTACCTTGATGAATATCGCAGCCACCCGGTTGCACCCAACACGTGGCACTGCCGATATTCTCGGCGAACGTTTAGGACGCGTGTCGGTCTTCGATCTCCGCCCACTGATCGGATTGAGTTCAGCGCTAGTCGCTAACTCAATTCCAGCCAACGAAAAGGCTTTGAATGTAGTTCTGACTGCAGCGTACGGCATGACCGGCCGCTGGCGTGAGAAGTACGAAAAACTCGATGAACGCCGGGCCTTCCGCCTATTGCACGAATGGGGCATGTCCACGTTCATGAACCAGCCATTCGGCAAGCTTTCCGAGGGCGAACGCAAGCGCGTGCTCATTGCGCGTGCGCTGATGACCGACCCGGAGCTGCTCATCCTTGATGAGCCGGCTGCGGGTCTGGACCTTGCCGGGCGCGAAGAACTTGTCGCCCAGATGGCCGAGCTGGCTGCCGATGAAGATGCGCCCGCTCTCGTTTTGGTCACCCACCATCTGGAAGAAGTTCCTGCCGGGTTCACGCACATCCTGATGATGCGTGACGGCCAAGTGGTCGCTGCTGGCGAGATCGATTCGACGCTCACCGAGGAAAACCTTGAGCAGACTTATGGGATGAAATTGAAGCTACGCCGTGAAAACGGACGCTACTCGGCATTCGCCGGCGCATAAGAGAACGAATTAGAGGAGAAGCTTCTACGTGGTTGAGTTTTGGCGTGAAGCCCTCATCTTCATTGGTGGCCTGTGGGCTGGAACGATCAACACTGTTGTCGGTTCCGGAACGCTGGTCACCTTTCCAATTCTGGTGGCCTTGGGCACTGCCCCGGTCAACGCAGTAGTTTCAAACGCGATGGGCCTTGTTGCCGGTGGATTCTCCGGTGCTTGGGGGTATCGCCGGGAAGCGGCCAGCGTCAAGAAGACGCTGCTCAAGCTTGTACCAGTCTCGCTGATTGGTGGCTTGATTGGATCGTTGCTGCTTCTGAACTTGCCTGAATCGGTATTCGGGGTGGTCGCGCCGATCCTTTTGGTCTGTGCATTGATCCTGGTCATCTTCCAGCCACGATTGGCTAAGTGGGCGAAGTCCCGCCAGGCCGCCAGGGGCGGGACTGATCCGGATGACGCGGACCGAGCCAAGATTCCTGCCATTTTGTATGTTCTGGTATTCGTTATCGGCGTTTACGGCGGATATTTCACCGCAGCCCAAGGCGTTTTGCTCATGGCCGTTTTCGGGGTATTCCTGCAGGCCTCCCTGCAGCAGTCCAACGCCATCAAGGTCATCCTGTCTTTGATCGTGAACCTCATGGCTGCTGTCATGTATCTGATCATTGCGCCGGAGCGCATCAACTGGTTGATTGTCCTCTTGATCGCCGTGGGCTCGCTGATCGGTGGTTTTATCGGCGCCAAGATTGGTCGCAGGCTCTCTCCTGGCTGGCTGCGCGGCATCATTGTTGTTCTCGGAGTCATCGCACTGGTCAATATGCTATTGAAGTTGGTTTGATTCAGTGATGGAAACTCTCAATCCAGAACGGATTTTGCATGTCGAAGATCTCCAGGACTCGCGTCTTGATGAATATCTGAGGCTGTCGGAAGCCCACCTTCGGATGCGCACAGATGTTGAAAATGGCCTCTACATTGCCGAAAGCACCAAAGTTGTCCAGCGTGCTATCAACGCCGGCCATGTTCCGCGCAGTTTCCTTTTGGCTGAAAAGCATCTGGGGCAGTTGACCGAGGAATTCAATCGTTTCCCACAAGCCCCCATTTTCATCGGCGATGACCAGCAACTGGAAGATCTTGTCGGCTTCCATCTGCATCGCGGTGCCATGGCCGCGATGAATCGTCCCGAGCCGCTGGACCTGGATAAGGTACTGGAGACCAGTTCCCGTATTGCGATTCTTGAAGACATAGCGGATCACACCAATTTGGGCGCCATCATTCGATCGGCCTCCGGGCTCGGGGTTGACGCCGTTTTGCTGACGCCCAAGTGCGTGGATCCTTGGTATCGCCGCAGCGCACGCGTCTCCATGGGAACCGTGTTTGACTTGCCATGGGTTCGCCTTGAAAGCTGGCCACAGGATCTGGACAAGCTCAAGTCGCATGGCTATGCACTTCTGGCCATGGAACTGACCGAGGATGCCGTGGCGTTGAATGATGTCCACCTGGCCGCGGGGCAGAAGGTGGCGATGATCCTCGGCAACGAAGGCCGGGGAGTAACCCAGGAAGCCTTGGATGCCGTGGACCGAACGGTGATCATTCCGATGCATCGAGACGTCGATTCGCTTAACGTTGGTGCGGCGAGTGCAATCGCCTTCTGGCATTTGTGTTCCGCCCCACGTTGAGCTGGTTCTCCTGCGTGCTCAATGTGCGATAGGATGTAATGTCTGTGTGTTGCAGGTTCAGTAACGAATGTTGTACTGCACGGCGAATTTCCGAGTAATTAGCTGCTGGCAAAATCCAGTGGCCATAAACATGAAGGTGTATAGCTATGAAGGCTGATATCCATCCAAATTACGCCGCTGTGGTTTTCAACGACCTGGCATCCGGCGAAAAGATCTTGACCCGTTCGACCGCAACTTCGGACAAGACCATCGAGTGGGAAGACGGCAACACTTACCCAGTGATTGACGTTGAAATCTCGGCTGCTTCGCACCCGTTCTACACCGGTAAGCAGCGCATCATGGACACCGCTGGTCGTGTCGAGCGCTTCAACGCCCGTTTCAAGGGCTTCGGCGGCAAGAAGTAATACTTCGCCCCTCGCAAGCTTTATGCGGCGTGTTTCCAGTTTTCTGGAAACACGCCGCTGCTGCGTTAACGGCATGGTGAGCTCAGCGATGGAGTGTCCAGGTGCAAGATGCGCAGGGATAGAATGAAAACATGATGCATCATGGCGAATACAAGGTAGTCGGTGGCAAATTAGTCGTAGTTGATCTCGAATCAGACGACGGGGTAATCACGGATGTTTCGCTCAACGGCGACTTCTTTCTGGAACCAGACGAGGCCTTGGAAGACCTCAATGCGGCCGTCCGTGGACTACCCACCGATGCCAGCCACAGCACCATCCGCGATGCAGTTACCAACAACCTGCGAGAAGGAGCGGTGATGTTCGGTTTTGATGCCGATGCCGTTGCCCGCGTGGTTAGACGAGCTCTAGGGCATGCCACAAAATGGGAGGACCACGAGTGGGAAATACTAGGCCCGCAGATCATTCCGATCACCGAGCAAGTGGCGCTTGATGAAGTACTGACTCGCCAAATCGCCAAAGGCACTCGCAAGCCCACCATCCGTTTCTGGGATTGGAACGAGGGAGCGGTGGTTATCGGCTCCTTCCAGTCGCTCAAGAATGAAGTGGATATGGAGCAAGCCGACAAATACGGCATCCAAGTAGTACGCCGCATTTCCGGCGGCGGTGCCATGTTCATGGAAGCTGGCAACTGCATTACCTATTCCCTCTATGCTCCCGAATCGCTCGTTGATGGCATGAGCTTCGCGGATTCCTACCCGTTCTTGGACGCATGGGTCATGGAAGCCCTTCAAAACATCGGGCTGACAGCGCACTACAAACCGCTGAACGATATTGCCACCGATGCAGGAAAAATCGGTGGAGCCGCGCAAAAGCGGCTCGCCAATGGCGCGATGCTGCATCACGTAACCATGAGCTACGACATCGATGCCGAGAAGATGACCCAGGTATTGCGCATCGGCCGGGAAAAGATTTCTGACAAGGGAATCGCCTCGGCGGTGAAGCGAGTGGATCCGCTGAAATCGCAGACCGATCTTGAGCGCATGGAGATCATCCAAGTCATGATGGATACTTTTGCCCGACGCACCGGAGCGCAGCAGGCGCAACTTGATGATGCCACCCGGCGGGCGTCTCAGGAGCTCGCCGAAACGAAATTCGCTACCGAGCAGTGGACTGCGCGCGTCCCATAGTCCCTGGTTAGCTCTTTAAAGCCAGCGGGTCTGCGCCATGCATCATGCATGGCGCAGACCCGCTGGCTTATGGCGTTGGCTTAGCGGCTGGTGCGGCTGAATGCCTGCGCGTTCAAAGAACGCTCTAGTTCAGCCCGCTCTTCAAGAAGAATTCGCTTCAGCGCGCTGGGTGCCTGCGCATTCTCCTCAAGCCAGGCGGACGCGGCGGACAGGGCGCGGTTCTGTTCAGTGGAGCCGTCCATGTCCTGGTGCCCCGGGTAGAGGCCCTCGATTACGCGGGTCGAGAACTCCATGCTCATGGTTTCGAAAACCGGGAGGATTGCCGCCCAGAATCTCTCCTCAAATGGCGCCAGCAAAGCTGCCGAACCCATAGCGAAGCCCAAGGCCGTGGCCGAGAGCGCATCGTTCGAGAGGTCTCCCTTGTCGTCGCGCGCCATCAAGACGGTATCGAAGGCATTTTCCTTGACCTCGGGAACCGGGCGAGCGGCCAATGCGGTTCGAACAGCATTCAGTGCGATGCTCGTCGGATTCTTTTGCGCGGCCTCGTGCATTTTCGCTTCGGCTGCTTCGTCGAGCTTTCCGGCGGCGGCAATCGCGATGTATGAATTCCACAGCAACTGCTCATCGACCGTGGTTTGGTATTCGTTGGGCTGTTCACCGAGGAAGGCATCGATGACATCCCCAGCTACGCCAGCGCGGGCCAACCGGGTCAACGTGCGCGCCGTGGTGGTCTGCTGATCGCTGCCCGGCTCGAAGGCAGTGAGCCAGCCAGTGAGGACCTCGGCGGCACGCGAGCGTAGCTTGGCGCGCAATTCCGGGGCCACATACTTGGAGATTGAGGTCACCAGCTGGTCGGTGAGAACACCGAAAACGCCAGCATCCGTCACTGTGTGCGCATGAGCCAAGACGGCATCCACGTAGCTTTGGGCGTCCAAGGTCGCAGAACGGACTGCGTCCCATAGCGAAGCCCAGCAGGTGGCGCGAGGCAAGGAGTCGGACAGCCCCGACAAATTCCCCAACAGGGTGGCCCGCGATGCCGCATCGAATTCAATCAAGGCGTAGGTTTCATCGCCGTCATTGGGCAAAATCAGGTCAGGGACCTTTCGTCCGACGAGGAAATCAAGGGCTACCGAGGAGCCCGCGAGTTCCACCGGCACCGAGTCAGTGCGCACGAGTTGTCCGCCCTGGAGCTCGTAGGCTCCCACGCTCAAAACGTGAGGGCGAACGATCGGCTCGCCGGTCACCGGATCCGTGCCGAACTGATCCAGCTGCGCCTGGGTGATGAGACCCTCGCTATCGGTGCTGTAGTTGACCTTCAGCTTTGGAACTCCGCTGGTTTTCAACCAGGCCTCGGCCCACTGGCGCATATCCCGGCCGCTTGCGGATTCCAAGGCCTGCAGGAAATCCTCCAGCGAAGTATTGGAGTACGCGTGCTTGCGGAAATAGGAGCGGGCCGCGTCGCGGAAGGCGTCTGCGCCGACAAAGGCGGCGAGCTGCTTGAGCACGCTGGCGCCCTTGGCGTAGGTGATGCCGTCGAAGTTCTGGTCAGCAGCCAGCAGGTCGGGAATGTCGGCCACGATCGGGTGGGTGGTTGGCATCTGGTCAGCTACGTAGGCCCAGGCCTTGCGACGGGCCGCAAAGGTGGTCCAGGCGGTAGTGAAATCGGTGGCTTCGTCATTGGCCAGGGTGCCGATGTAGTCCGCGAAGGATTCCTTGAGCCACAGGTCGTCCCACCACTTCATGGTGACCAGGTCGCCAAACCACATGTGCGCCATCTCGTGCATGATGGTGTTGCCGCGCTGCTCGTACTGCCCCTCGGTGGCGTGGGAAGTGAACACGTAGCGTTCGGTGAAGGTCACCAAGCCAGGATTCTCCATGGCACCGAGGTTGTATTCAGGCACGAATGCCGAGTCGTACTTGCCCCAAGGGTAGGGGTAGCCGAAGAGTTCGTGGAAGTAGTTCAGGCCTCGGCTGGTGAGGTCGAGGATCTCTTGGCCGTCAAAGTGCTCGGCTAGGGAAGCGCGGCAGGTGGCTGCCAATTCGATGACCAGCTCGTCGCCATCGGGAAGTTCCTGGACGTGCTCGCCGCGCTCGACATGGTACGGGCCGGCCAGTACCGCTGTGATGTAGCTGGAGATCGGCGGGGTGGGGGAGCAGGCCACCGTTTTGGTCCCGTCATCATGGAAGACCTCATCCACGATGGGCTGATTGCTGGCAAGGTGCCAGGCCGAGGGGCCGGTGAGGGTGAAGCGGAAGCTGGTTTTCAGATCCGGCTGCTCAAAGCAGGCGAAAACTCGTCGAGCCTCAGAAGGCTCGAACTGGGTGTAGAGGTAGGTCTCGCCGTCCTGCGGGTCGACAAAACGGTGCAGGCCTTCGCCCGAGCGTGAGTACAGGGCCTGTCCGGTGACCTTGACGGTATTGGGCGCGTCGGTGCGCAAATTCTCGAGATAGATGCGTGAGTCCAGCACGGCGGTTGACAGGTCAACGGACGTGCCGTTGACCAGTACTTCCTCAACGGATTCGTGGATGAAGTCGATGAAGGTCTCGGGGCGCTCAGAGGAAAAATTGAGCGTCGTCACCGATCTGTAGCTGGTTGCCGAGGGCTGCGGGGCGTTGCCCAAGTCCAATTGCACTTCGGCGAAGTGCCACGTGATATTTTCGGCGCGCCAAGCCGCTTCGTCGCGTCGCAGATTTTCATTTGGTGCATAGCGTTCTAGAGTGTCCACCATCCCAGCTTAGCTGTGAAATGAATGTTTGAGACCTTGAGTCGATAAATAATTCGCTGTCCCGCACTGCTCGTCGTGGGTTCTCTGGCCAATGAACCTGATCCGCAGAAGCGCGTAGCGGCCGGCGGCATGGCACAGACTCGTATTCTGCCAGCCGCCCTGGACGCCGACGCCGCCGTGCTCGGTGCAGCCAGCCTGTTTTGGAACCAAGGTCTTGAGCAGACCTCAGATGCTGCTCACGGCAGCTGCACTCGAAGTGCTGCACGGACGATTGATCGTTGTGGCACAGGCTTTTCCAGGTGAACCTAGGCGCGCCCCGCATACCATGGCGCTGGTGGCCGCTTCGGCTGCGATCGGAGGAGCCGCCGCGGTGAGCGTGCAGGGCATGGCGGATCTCCAGCTATCGCGCTCGGCCGTCCAGGTTCCGGTGATCGGCCCGTTCAAGGATGGCCACGATGGAGTAGCCATCGCACCCAACATCGCCCATGCCGTAGCGAATATTGTCACTTTGGACGGCACCCGACGACAGCGATCCAATCAAAAAATTACCTGGCCGAAACCATCAGCGCCGTAAACGAACACAGCAGCGCGCTGGTCATGGCGGACTGCGGGTCCCTGGACGATGCCCTATCGGCCACCGAGGCCAGAGCCGATTTGATCGGATCAACCCTGGCCGAATCTGCGGACGAGCGTCCGAAGACGAGGGGCTGCATCTGGCACTGATCGTGCAGTTCGCCGCGGCCGGCCTGGGCCTTCCGCTGATTGCTGAAGGCAGGATCCATGCCCCGGCGCGAGCCCGTGCCGCTCTGGACGCCAGAGCCTTTGCCGTCGTGGTGTGGACCGCTATCACCCGCCCAGCGAGCATCACCGGGAGATTCGATGCGGCCTTGCACGGATAGCATTTTTCCTTGGCCGGGTAATCTGACCTAGGGTTAAAGCTGAATCCCGCAAATCCTTAACATCGGAGAAAGCCAATGGACACCTTCATCAAGGGCCCTTCCAAGCGTGACGTAGCCGGCATGAAAGCAGCCCTTGGCGCCATTGAAGCTTCCGAGGTCATTTCAGTGTTGTACAAGACCGAACGCTTCGGAAATTTCCTCGTGACCGGCGCGGCCCACACTACGGTTCTCGATGATGTGATGGTTGGCGGACTGAACGCGGCGGCGGCCAAGAAGAAGGCCAAGGCCGGAGATGGTTCAGAGGTGATGCAACGGCAACCGGACAAGGAAGTGCGAGCATTCCCTGCCCAGTTCGACGGGGAATTCTCGCCTGAGGATGTAGAAGCCTCGCAGCTGAGCCACGGCGATCTGGTGGTGGCCTCCTTCAGCCAGGACCCCTACGGCGATTTTGTGATCACCGGCGTGGTGACCGAAGCCGAAAACGACCGCTGCTACCTGATGGTAGGCCCATGGATCTTGCAGACGGCACAGGGCAATGCCCAGCGCCTGCTCAAGATCCAGCTCGTTGCCGGCAACGGGACCCACCTCGCACCGGTGCCAACCCGCCGCGGCCTGGTAGAAGTCGACGGCCTGGCCTAGCGGCTAGTGGTCCTCAAGGCCTCACCCAAGATCCGGCCTGCCTCGTCGAATGCGCCGGGATTCGGACCGGAGTAGTTCAGCCGCAGGTATTGGCCGGATTCCTCGGCGGGGAACCAGCTGGCACCCGGCGCGATCGCCAAGCGGCGCGCCTCGCACTCCTTCTCCAAACGGCGAAGATCAGTCCCATCGGGAAGCTGAACCCACAGGTTCAAACCTCCCTGCGGGATTTGTTGCAGGTGGGCTTCGGGGACATGGCGGGTCAGGGCATCAATGAGCAGATCACGGCGGCTTTCTAGCTGTTGGCGTAGCGATCTCAGGTGGGTTCGCCAGCCGGGCTGGCTGACCACATCCAGGGCCACTGCCTGCAGCGGACCGCTGACATACATCGATTGCGCCTGATGATCCGCCAAGACCCGTTCGCGCGCCGGTCCGCGGGCGATCAGCCCGGCGACACGCACCGCAGGGGAAACGCTTTTGGTCAGCGAACGCAGGTACAGAACGTGGCCGTTATCCTCTCGTGCCGCGAGCGGAGATGAGTCGGCATTGATCCCGAAGTCCTTGGCCCAGTCATCTTCGATAAGGAATGCGCCCCGTTTCTTGATGATTTCAAGCACCCGCTCTGATACGTCCGGACTCCACTGAACCCCGGTGGGATTGGCGAAATTAGGATGCGCATAGAACGCCCTTGCGCCGGTGCGTTCAAAGGCAAGATCCAGCTCGTGGGTATCAGGTCCGCAGGGTCCTGCCGGAATGGGAATCAGGCTCACGCCGACTTGAGCCGCGGCGAGAATGGCTCCCCAATAGGTCGGCGATTCGATGAGCATCGGCTGCCCTTCGCCAACCAGAGCTCTGAAGACTGATCCAAGTCCGCTTTGGCTGCCGGGCAGGACAATGACGTCCCTCGCACTTGGCGGGCTGAGGCCCGGCAGCGTTTGTTCTGCGAGCTCTTGGGCAAACCATGACTGGAGTTCTGGCAGTCCCGCCGGTTCTGTCCTTTGGAGCACGGATTCGCTGCGTGCGACCCGGCTGAAAGCGGCCTTGACCAATCTTTCGGGCAGCAGCTCGCGGTCCGGATATCCCGAATGGAGCGCAATAAAGTCGTTGGGCAGCGTGCGCTGGCTGGCGTGAACCGGCGGGAGCTTTTGCCGGGGAATACCCAACGCGGCAGTTTGCCATCCGTAGTCGTACGGCCGGGCGATCGGCGCGGCGCGGACAAAAGTTCCAATGCCGGGACGTGACTCGATAAGACCTTGCGCGATGAGTGTCCGCAGGGCTTTTTGCACGGTCACCGGACTGAGCGAATGTTGCGCAACCAGTTGTCGGGTTGACGGCAGCTGGGTCCCCGCAGGCGCTTGCGTGATCCAGTCCCGCAGTATCAATACCAGGTTTTCACTGCTACTGTTAATCATGAAGCATCATAGTACCGCTACTCTAACTACGTGCCAACCGCTACTGAACACCCCAGCCGGGTTGCTCTGGGGTTCGCTCGGGGTTCTCGCCTTTTCGTTCACGGTTCCCATGACCCGCATTGCCGTGGCGAATGAGGGCATGGATCCGATATTCGTCGGCGCCGGAAGGGCGGTCATCGCCGCCATCCTTGCCGCGATCGCGCTTTGGACTACGAAACAAGAACGCCCGAATGCCTCTCAATGGCTGCGCCTGTCGGTGGTTGCCTTCGGAGTGGTGCTTGGCTTTCCGCTGCTGACTTCATTTGCCATGGCCAGCGTGCCAGCGAACCACGGAGCCGTGGTCATCGCCATCCTTCCCGCAGCTACAGCGGTGGCCGCGGTAATTCGCACGAAGGAACGTACCAAGGCATCTTTCTGGTATGCAGCAGCTATCGGGGCGCTGGCGGCCGTAGTCTTCGCAGTGATCAGTGGCGGGGGACTGGCAGGACTCCAACCCGCGGATCTTCTGCTCCTGGCAGCGGTGGTCGTGTGCGGCATCGGTTATGCCGAAGGAGGACTGCTCGCCCGTGAACTAGGTGCATGGCAGACGATTTCCTGGGCCTTGGTCCTTGCTTCGCCGCTGATGCTGGTCTTGAGTTTGACGAGCCTCCATCACCAAGCTCCTGCCAGCGGACCAGCGGGATGGGGTGCCTTCGCCTTTTTGGGTTTCATCAGCATGTTCTTGGGTTTTGTCGCCTGGTACCGCGGATTGGCCATCGGACCGATGTCGCAGGTCAGCCAGGTGCAACTGGTGCAGCCCGTGCTGACAATCCTTTGGGCCGCCTTGCTGCTGGGCGAAAACATCGGCTGGAGCACAATCGCCGGAGGCACTGTGGTCATCTGTTGCGCTTTGCTAGCTATCCGTTCCCGGGCCACCACTGCCACCACTGATGCGTCCGGCACCATCGCTGCTTCAGCAAAGTAGACATCTGCATCTGACACGATAGGAACATCTGACCTAGAGAGAGGTACCCGTGAACACTTTTACCGGTTTGAGCGCATTTCCGCTCACTCCTCTACATGATGACGAAGTGGATGAGTCTTCGTTTATCGCCATCGTCCAGCGGCTTTGCGCTGCAGGGGTCGATTCGATCACCGCCCTTGGTTCAACTGGCTCTTATATGTATCTGAGCCGAGAAGAACGAGCACGAGTTGCAGAACTGGCGGTAGAACATTCGACTAATATCCCAGTGATCATCGGCGTGGGCGCAATGCGCTCCTCGCAGATGCTGATGAATATCGACGATGCCAAGGCCGCAGGAGCCCAAGGCGTCTTGCTTGCTCCTGTGGGGTATCAGAAGATGAGCGATTCTGAAGTTCTCGACTTGTATCGGGCTGCGACTGACCACAGCGACTTGCCAGTGATCGTCTACGACAATCCGGGGACAACGCACTTTACTTTCAGCAATGATCTATATGCACGAATTGCCGCGCTGCCGGGAATCGCGTCAATCAAGGTTCCAGGAGTGCCTGATGATCCCGAGAAGGCCAAAGACCACATTGCGGCGATTCGCGACGTCTTGCCCGCACACGTCACCATTGGTGTTTCCGGTGATGCCTTCGGCGCCTCGGGGCTGATTGCCGGATGCGACGCCTGGTACACCGCGGTCGGCGGGACCCTTCCACAACCCATGTTGGCGATTACCCGTGCAGCTCAATCGGGTGATCACCCGAGAGCTCTGGCTGCATCCCGTGATCTTCAGCCGTTGTGGTCGCTATTCACTGACTTCGGCGGAAGCCTGAGGGTCAGCGCGGCGATTGCAGAGCACTTCGGTTTGGCGCAATTCGACTGCTTGCCCAAGCCTATTCGAGGCCTGGATGATACCCAACGCCGGAAGCTGATCAAGGTTCTGCTGGACCTGGGATTGGATGAGACGGTCTCCGGGTAGGGACACAATCCGTTCGTTGAGGCGATGTTGTCCTGGCGCAGTTTTCCGTGACTGGCAACTATTAGGGGAGCGCCGCCTATGGTGGGAAGGCAGATTCGCTCGTAGCATGAGAACGGATGAAAGAGACATCAATCCGAGGCGCAAGGAGTCGGGCATGGGGCGAATCAGCAGGTTTGATCATATCGGTATTACCGTGGCGAATCTTGACGAGGTCACCAGATTCTTCGTCGCATTGGGCCTGAGCGTCGATGGGCGAGCCGATGGCCTGGAAGGCGAATTCCTGGAAACCGTTTGCGGCATCCCGGACTCCCGCACGAACATCGTGATGTTGAAGGCCCCGGATAGCGACGTGGGAATCGAGCTTTCCAGTTTTGAAAAGCCCGCGCATGGACCCGGGCAGCCCGAGGCCATGGCCAACGAACTGGGATTGCGATCCCTGGCCTTCGAAGTGGACGACCTGCGGGCTGCAGTGGCCGATCTGGAAAGTCAAGGTTATGGACTGATCGGCGGGATTGGCGAACACGAAGAGGTCTGGGCCATGGCTTATGTCCGTGGCCCTGAAGGGCTAATCGTCGCACTGGCACAGCGCCTGTGAAAAGTGGTTAAAGAGCATCGGCGTCCGATGTCATTCACGAGACATCGGACGCCAACAATTAGCTAGGCGGAGGCTTTCTTCAGTGATTTCTCACTGATGGGAGCATTGTCGCTGGCACGCAGCTTCCGGAAGTACTCCATGGCTTCGTCCTGGCGTTCGGCTTCACCGCCGGAGGAAATGTCGGCCCGCAGGTGGTCCTGGGTGTAGCCGAAAGCATCAACCAGGTCCTGCGCGTGTGGACGCAGACGGGCGAGCAAGCGGTTGATGTAGCCAGGAAGCGTCCGTGCACGCTGCATCGACAGGTGGCCGTTGGCCAGGAACCAGCCGAGGTCCTCTTCAATGAGCGTCAGCGTGAATACGTCGCGCAGCCAAGTCAGCACTTCTGCGGTGACTGGGTCCGAGATTTTCTCCAGCGCGGCGGTAAATGCTTCCCACCGCAAAAGTTGGCCGTGGTCGCGAGCCGCGGAAATCAGCAGCTCCTGGTTGTCGTTGAAGGCCTGGGCGGACTTGGCTGGATCCTTTCCGGCGGCGCGAAGCGCGTTGGCCACTTCTGCGACCTTGGCATTGATCCGGTCGGTGAGCAATGCACGCTGATTGGCTGAATCCTTGAAGAAGTTCGCGCTCTTGCGTTCATCCGAGATGTCAACCAATGCTTGGCCGACACTGCGCAGCCCCGAACGGTGCAAGGCGGTGTTTCCGACTTGCTTTGCTGCATACAGCGCCATGGCTCCGGTATCCAGCTTGCGGAATTCGGCAGCGTAGTCGGTGAGCAGGCGCTTTCCCACGAGCTGCAACAGCACATTGTTGTCGCCCTCGAAGGTGACGTAGACATCCAGATCTTGGTAGAGCTGGGTGAACCGGTTCTTGGCAATGAATCCGGAACCGCCGCAAGCTTCACGGCATTCCTGCAACGTATCCAAAGCATCCCACGTGCTCAATGGCTTCAAGGCGGCCGCCAGGGTTTCCAAATCCTGACGGTCGGCATCGCTGTCGGCGCGTCCTGAGAAAACGGCATCAAATTTATCGAGCAGCCCGTCATGGGCGAAGGAAGAAGCATAGGTGCGCGCCAGACGGGTAATCAGGCGACGCTGGTGACGCTGGTAATCCAGGAGAGTGGTTTCCTCGGTGTCCGAAGTCGAGTTGAACTGCCGGCGCTGGTTGCCATAGGTCACAGCAATCTGCAGGCCGATCTTCGAAGCGCTGGTCGCTGCACCATCCAGGGAAACTCGACCCTGCACCAACGTGCCGAGCATGGTGAAGAAGCGGCGGCCCGGCGAAGGGATAGGCGAGCTGTAGGAACCGTCAGCGGCGACATTGCCGTAGCGGTTGAGCAGGTTGGTGCGTGGAACGCGCACATTGGTGAAATGCAGTCGTCCGTTGTCGATGCCGTTCAGCCCGCCTTTGAGGCCATCGTCTCCGCCGCCGATGCCCGGCAGGAAGTTGCCCTGCTCATCGCGGATCGGTACGTAGAAGCAGTGGACGCCATGATTCACGCCCTTGGTGATGAGTTGCGCGAAAACGGTTGCCGCTTTGCCATGCAATGCGGCGTTGCCCAGGTACTCTTTCCAGGTTGCCTTAAACGGGGTGTGGACGATGAATTCTTCGGTTTCCTCGTCGTAGGTTGCGGTGGTGGCCACCGAAGCCACATCCGAGCCGTGGCCGATCTCGGTCATGGCGAAAGCACCTGGGGTTTTCAGGCTCATGGCATCTGGAAGCCACTTGGCGTGGTGCTCTTCGGTGCCCAGATGCAGAATGGCTCCGGCGAAGAGCCCCCATTGGACACCGGCCTTGATCTGGAGGGAAGGGTCGGCGGCAACTAGTTCCTCGAAAGAGGCGATGGACCCGCCGTGGTCGTCATAGCCACCGAATTTTGTCGGGAATGCCCGCTGAACGGCTTCCTCGTTAACCAGGAGGCCTAGCTGGCCCAAGACACGTTCGCGGTGCTCGTCCATGCCCAGCTGCGGATCACGCTGAAGCTCAGGTCGGGCGGCGCGAGCACGGGAGGCCTTGCGGATTTCGGCGTAAGGGCCGAGCAGCTGTTCGGCCAGATCGGTGACGTTGATGCGGTTCTCGCTCATGACGTGCCTTTCATTCTGTGTTGAGTCGGATGTTGATGCTTTGTTTCTCATGCGTTCTTCACGTCGGAAGTCGAGGCGATGCCGTAGGCCAACCAGTTGGTCAATTCCTGGGCCATGGTTTCGAGATTCGGCTTTGAGTCTGATTCCGGTTGGCGCAACCACTGTTCTCCTGCTGCTCGGACCATGCCAAGGGCAGCTCGTGGCCAGAACCCCAGGGCGGCAGTCGTGGCTTTTTGGTCATAGAGCTTCAGCAGCCGCACACTGATCAGTTCCGAGGCTTCATCGAAGAAATCGTTGAGTGCCCCAGCGGATTCGCCATCTGCCGAGCGTTGCGCGCCGGTGACGAAGTAGTAGAGGTTGGGGCTGTTGGTAGCCAGTTCAAGATAGGCCGTGACCATCGCGTGCAAGGAACTGAGTTCCTGGTCCTTGGCCAGCGCCGCGGCGATGACGCGGTCGCGGAAATCGTTGATGACTTTGGCGCTCAAAGCCTGGCGCAGCCCTTCTTTGTCTCCGAAGTACCGGTAATAGACGGGTTTGGATGTTTTCGCATGGCTGGCGATGTCTTCCATGGATACCTGAGGCCCCAGCTTGTGCACGGCCTTGCGTGCGAGCTTGAGCAGTTCCTCGTGGCGGGCGGTGCGATGCGCGTGCCAGCGCACGGCCCGGCCGTCAGTTTCACCATCTATTACTTCCGTGATCTTGTTCACGTTACTCACAGTATCATGTACTCTTGGTTACAGTAATAGGAGTCACAACAATCCATGCAGGAGTTTTTGAACATGACCCAGCAGTCCGTGCGCAATGCCGTGATTATCGGTGGCAATCGCATCCCCTTTGCTCGTTCCAACACCGCCTACGTCAACGCGTCGAACCAAGACATGTTCACCGCCGCACTTGAAGGTCTGGTCGCCCGCTTCGGATTGCAAGGCGAGCGCATGGGCGCTGTCAGCGGCGGCGCTGTGTTGAAGCATTCCAAGGATTTCAACCTCATTCGCGAATCAGTGCTCGGGTCCTCATTGGACCCGGCTACTCCCGCTTACGATGTGCAGATGGCCTGTGCCACCGGCATGGAAGCCATTGGCGCACTGGCCAATAAGATCAAGCTGGGTCAGTTGGAATCAGCCATTGGCGGCGGCGTTGATACAACTTCAGATGCGCCAATTGCTGTTTCAGAATCCCTGCGCGCAGTCCTGCTTGAACTTTCACGGGCACGCCGCACGAAGGATAAGCTGAAGGCGCTGGCTAAGATCCGCCCTGCGCACTTGGCCCCTTCGGCCCCTGGAACCGGCGAGCCGCGCACTGGATTGTCGATGGGGGACCATCAGGCCTTGACCACGAAGGCCTGGGCAATCACCCGGGAAGCGCAGGACGAACTGGCCCTGGCCAGCCACAAGAACCTTGCAGCGGCCTATGACCGTGGCTTCTTCAATGATCTTGTGACCCCTTTCAACGGCCTAGCCAAGGACAACAACCTGCGCGCCGATTCAACCCTTGAGAAGTTGGCCAAGCTGAAGCCAGCGTTCGGCAAGAACCTGGGCGAAGAGGCCACCATGACTGCCGGCAACTCGACCCCGCTGACCGATGGTGCCTCGGCGGTCCTTTTGGGCAGCGAAGATTATGCGCGCAGCCATGACCTTCCGATGCTCGCCAACTTTGTTGATTTCGAAGCCGCGGCGGTGGACTTTGTCCATGGCGCCGAAGGGCTGCTCATGGCACCGGCCTATGCCACGGCCCGGATGCTGCAACGGAATAACCTCACCTTGCAGGACTTCGATTTCTATGAGATCCATGAAGCCTTCGCTGGCACCGTGCTTTCAACGCTCAAGGCATGGGAAGACGAAGAATTCTGCCGTGGAAAGCTGGGACTCGACGCTCCGCTAGGAGCAATCGACCGGGCCAAGCTGAACGTCAACGGCTCCTCGCTGGCCGCCGGACACCCCTTCGCCGCCACCGGCGGACGCATCATCGCCAGCACGGCAAAGATGCTTCACGAGAAGGGCTCGGGCCGTGCGCTCATTTCCGTTTGCGCCGCAGGCGGACAGGGCGTTGTCGCAATCTTGGAGGCCCGTAGCTAATGGCTGATAAGTACATGGAGCTCGTGAACTCCGGAGCCACGAAAAAACTGGCTAAGCTCTTGGGCCTTCCTCGTCCGCCGCGCTTGCGGCGCTATGCGCCAGAAAGCCCATTGCTGCCAGGCCCATTGCTGGTGCTCGGAGCGTCGGCCCACGCACAAGAATTAAGCGACGTCCTGGTCTCTTGGGGGCTGGATGTTCGTCGTCACGACGCGGGAGGCGCGAAACTCGGCGGCATCCTCGTGCTGCTTGACGAGGTGGAGCATCCGCAGTCCCTGTCGCCCGTGATGCTCAGCGCCGGCCGTGCGCTTCGCCAGCTCTTGCCAGGCTCGCGGGTGGTTTCCATGTCGCGTCCGGCCACGGCTCAAGATGCTCCGGCCACCGCCGCCGTGCGACAGGGCATCGATGGGGCCATCCGTTCGCTCGGGCGCGAAATGCGCGGTGGCTCCACCGCAAATGGCATCGTGCTTGAAGAATCCACTACGCCAGTCAGTCCTAGTGCGTTGGCCGCGTTGCACTTCTTCTTCTCGGGGCGCAGCGCTTATATCGATGGCCAGTTCCTGACAGTGCGTACCGGGGACGGGACACTGCCGGCAGACTTCGCACTGCCACTGGCAGGGAAAGTCGCCGTGGTCACCGGAGCGGCGCGCGGAATCGGCGCGGCAATCGCCCGCACCCTGGCCCGTGATGGCGCCCAGGTTGTGGTTGTGGACATGCCGCAGGCCGGCGACTCGCTGGCCAAGGTCGCGAATACCATCGGCGCCACCACCCTTCAACTGGATGTCACCGCGCCAGATGCGGCGCAACAGATCATGGAACACGCGCTCGGGCGTCATGGTTCGCTGGACATCGTGGTTCATAACGCCGGCATCACCCGGGACAAATTGCTGGCCAATATGGACGCTGGGCGCTGGGACTCGGTGATCGCCGTGAACATCGCCTCGCAATTGCGCATGAATGAAGCGTTCTTGGCAGCAAAGCTGCCTAACTTGCGCATTGTCTCGCTGGCATCCACCTCGGGCATCGCAGGCAACCGGGGACAGACAAACTATGCCGCGTCCAAGGGCGGCGTCATCGGAATGGTGCGCTCCAGCGCCAAGCTGTTCGCGGAACAAGGCGGGTCCATTGCCGCGGTCGCACCAGGATTCATCGAAACCGAGATGACGGCCAAGATTCCATTGGGCACCCGTACGGTGGCACGCATGCTCCTTCCCTCGCTGATGCAGGGAGGCCTGCCGGAAGACGTGGCCGAAGCAATTAGCTTCCTCGGTTCAGATGCAGCGGCAGGCCTGAATGGGCAGGTGCTTCGAGTGTGTGGCCAGTCGCTGGTTGGTGCATAAGTGGGCGCCCTGATCGTTTCCGAAATCCCTTCAATGGCCTCGGTGTACGCCAAGGCGGCCAAAACGCTGGGACGCAAGCCTAAGAACCCGGTACTTCCACAGACTGTGTTGGTATTCCAAGGCGCGCAGGCGCAGCGGGGGAAGCTCAACGAGTTCCGAAAGGCCGTAGGGGCGCCGATGAACGCGGTGTTGCCTAGCCTTTATGTGCACTCCTTGGCCTTCCCGCTGGCCATGTCCTTGATGCTTCGCGATGATTTCCCGCTGCCGCTATTGGGCATGATCCATTTGGGCAACCATGTCGATGTGGCTCAGCCTCTTGGCGAGGACGAGGTCTTCGATATAGAGGTCCACAGCGAGAATCTGAATTCACACGCAAAAGGCGCCACCTGCGATCTGGTGATCCGGATTGTCGCCGACGGCCACGACCGCATGATCTTGCGCAGCACATTCCTGGCCAAGGGCGTGAAGTTCCCGGGCGAAGAGCCAGTCCGAAGTGAACGAAGAGTCTTCGACGCTCCGGTTCGCACCGCCCACTGGAAACTTGATGCAGGCACCGGTCGTCGATGGGCGAACGTTGCAGGGGACTACAACCCGATCCATTTGTCGGGCCTGAGTGCCAAGGCCCTTGGAATGCCTGCCGCGATTGCCCACGGCATTTACCTGGCAGCGCGTGCCTTGGCCGGTATCGAGCCCGCGCAGCACAGCTACTCGTGGACTGTCGAATTCAAGACGCCGGTGGTTTTGCCGGCTGCCGTTGACTTGGCCTTCGAGCCAACCGCGGATGGTTTCCTCGTTAACGCGTGGCATGCGCGCAAGGGCAAGCCGCACTTCGAATTGGTGCTCAATCGCACCGGTTAGTAGCGTAATGAGTTCTGGTCTTCAATCAGCGATGGTTGAAGGCCAGAACTTTCTAATCAGAGCTGGAGCTGCGACTGGGCCATCCGGTAGCTGGCGAGAGTGGCCACCGCAGCGCGCTCCCAGGTGAACAGCCCAGAATGCTCCAAGGCTCCATGGCCTGCGGCTGTCACCTCATCAGGATTTTGGGCCAGCTCGACAAGTCTGCGAGCCCACAGGGAAGCATCCGGTTCCGGCATCAGCCACCCGGATCGTCGGTCATTCACGGCGTAGGCAAGCCCTCCGACTGCATTTGCCATCACTGGTGTACCGCACGCCTGGGCCTCTGCGGCCACCAAGCCGAAAGTCTCGGACAAAGAAGGAACAGCGACTATGTCGGCGTTGGCAAAGACCAGCGCTAGTTTGGCCGGTTCCAAGGGATCGTAGAAGCGGACGACGTCGCTCAGATCCTGCCTCTTGGCGAGGGATTCCAAGTCGTAGTCGGCAGATCCCGACATCGCGCCGAATAACGAAGCGGTAATGCGCAACTCCGGATGGCTGCGCCGGGCGATCCCCATTGCTTCAAGCAGCAAGTGGGCTCCCTTGAGCGGCTGCAAGCGACCTGCATAGACCAGATGCAGATCATCCTCGCCCAGGGGCCTGCGCAATTTGTCCTGGTCCGGGTGGAAAATCCGGTGATTCACCCCTGGCAGCACGACATCTAATTTGCTGGATTCCACGTCGTAAAAGCGTGCCAATTGCTTGGCTTCAACGGGAGTATTGGCGATGATGCGTGCGCATTCAGCAAGCAGCAGCTTCTCGGCTTCTTTGCGATTTCCCGGCTCGGCAATACCCGATTCATGCTCCTTGGCAGCGGCCGAGGTATGCATCGAAACCAACAGGGGCGCGGACCATTGCTCAGCGAGCTGGAGTCCGACCATTCCCGACAGCCAATAATGAGCGTGAACGATATCGAACTTCAGTCCCTGCGAATGTGCGGAGACTTCTTGCACAGCAGGGGCGATGATCTCCGGGAGCTCTTCCTTCGACAGAGTTTGCTCAGCCGCTACCTGGACCTCGTGCATCCACACGCCTTCACCAACCTGAAGAGACCGTGATTCCGAAGCGGTCCGCGTGATCATGTGCACTTCGTGGCCTAAAGCCCCCAATGCGAAGGAGAGGTTCTGAATGTACACGTTCATGCCGCCGGCGTCGCCTGAGCCTGGTTGCTGCATCGGTGAAGTATGCAGGGAAAGCATGGCAATGCGCATGTGATTGGCTCCAGGAAAAGTCGGGGGAGACGGGATACTCGGCGTGGCTATCCAGAATTGATGCTATCAAGAAGCTAGCCCTAGCATCGTGGAATTTGCAGCCGTCCACCGCTCAACCATCGTTGCTCCGCCATGAGCGTCGTTTTCGCAAATCTGCAGCTCCGATCCCGGCCAAGCCCGATGCAGTTTCCACGCGGTGGCCACCGGGCTTGAAACATCATGTCGCCCATGGATGAAGATGGCCGGCAGGTGCTTCACGCGGTCGATCTGTTGCAGGATCGGCGGTTGGCAAAAGCCGTCGTTAGACCAGAAGTGCGTCGTGAGCCGGGTCATCGAATGCCGGAAATCCTGGTCACTCCATCGTGGATCGCGAGTCACTGACCCGCTGCCAAGGGAAATATGGGTATCTTCCCAGAGTGCCCACTCCAAGGATGCGGCATCTCGAAGAACAGAGTCTGAATTCGCCAGTAACCGCGCATAGGAATCGATCAGGCTTTTTGAGCCTGATTCGTATTCCGGATCGTAGTCGCGGGCAAATTTCTCAAGGCGTTCCCAGGCCTCGGGAAAAATTGAGCCGACGGTTTCGGTGATCCATTGGACTTCGTCCCTGCTGGTGGTAGTCACGGCGAAGAGCACTTGGCCGTGAACCCGTTCTGGGTGCGCTTGGGCATAAGCCAACGCCAGAGTTGAGCCCCATGACACCCCGTTCAGGATCCATTTGTCGATGCCGCGGGCGATGCGCAGGGCTTTAATGTCTTGGATCATTTTCTGCATTGTGAAGTGATCTGAGGGAACTGCGAGGTCGGCTGCTGTTGGTGTCGAGCGTCCGCAACCTCGTTGTTCAAACCCGATCAGCCTGGTTCGGGGCAGATCCCAGCGCTGGCGATACCCGGAGTTCCCCAGAGTCCCACCCGGTCCGCCGTGTAAATGCAAGGCTGGAATACCCTCGGGAGAGCCAAATTCTTCCCAATACAATCTGCTGCCGTCGCCCACTGGGAGAAAGCCGTGCTCGCGAGGATTATTGAAATGAACCGAGGAATCCATATCTGAACTTTATGCGAGGCACAGGCAATTGGCAGTGTTTTCGAGTGGCACATAAAAAGAAATTCCCGGTTGACCAAAGTCAACCGGGAATTTCACCTGTGCGCGAAAGGGGACTTGAACCCCTACCCTCTTATCGAGGACTAGCACCTCAAGCTAGCGCGTCTACCTATTCCGCCACCCGCGCAGGTTACTCGTTGTTCGCGTTGTTATCGCTGGCAACGAAGTAAAACTTTACCATCCCTTTCGAGTGAATTCCAATCGGGCGGCTCTGGGGCGGAGCGGCCCAAGATTCCCGGAAATTCGGGGGAAAATCGCGTTTGAGTAGTAATTTAACGAGTAAATTTCGTCATTCAGTGGCAAGGGTCACATGAATTATCTACGATTTGCCTAGTGAAGGGTTAGATTCGTGTGTTCAACATGCGGGATCCTTGGTAATCCTCTGAACCAGATCCTCTGCCCCGAGTACCTCGTTAAAGATTTCTCCCAAGGGTTCCAAACTCCGCCCTTGTGCCAAATCGGCAAGTTGGACCGGAGCGAAACCTAGCTGTCTAATCAAGGTCGCCACGACTGCAGCATCGCGGGGATTGTCTGACGCGATCGCCAGGGCACGCTGGGCTTCGGTCTTGGTCGCGCGATCCGCATCGAGATCCCAATGGCTGATGTGATTCAAGGCTTTAACCACGCGCGTCTGGCTGAAATGCTCAGCGATAGCTTCCGAACTGGAAAGGCCGCGGTCCAACGAGTCCTGGAACCAGGGAGGAAGGGGTTCGTCCTCCCAGCGATTTGTCGCGTCAATTAGCAGAACGTCTGCCAAGGAACCCGTATCGACGTCATCCAAGTCCTCTTGTGGAACCATGAGGGCCACGAGCTCGACATCTTCGGCGATATCACCAGCATTCACCGCGAGCGCGTGTGGCGCGTACTGCATCAGATGGTATTTCATTTGCCGTGCAGGACGAGTGCCCGCGATCTTTACTTGAATGCCTGCGGATGCCGCTGACCTCGCCAACGCGGTGCCCGCCCGGCCTGCTCCGAGGATTCCGATTTTCTTGATGCCCATGACACCAGCGTAAAGGTCAGGGCCGCCGCCTGAAGCGCAAATCGCGCAACAGGCAGCGGCCCTGAAACTCCTCTAAATACTATCCAGCCCACAAGGGCGAGAGCGACTTGTAGAGCTGCTGCGCGCCAAGGATGATAAACAGGACTGCAGTAATGGCCAAGGCCGTGTTGGTGTGCCAGCGGTTGGCCCACTGCTTCGGGATCCGATGGCCATTGAGCAGCCCCAGAAGGGTTACAGCGAGGAATGGCATGAACAGCGCACCCAGCACGCCGTAGGCAAGGATGAGCGCAATTGGCTTGTCCAGTAGGAACAGCAGCATCGGCGGGAAAGTCAGCCAGAGGACGTAGAACTTGAAGTACTTGCCACCGGTCATGGTATCCGGGTGGTTCGCCGGGCGCTTGCGCATATGCCCCCAGAAGTCAGCGAACATCAATGACACGCCATTCCAGACGCCGATGATGGAGGAGAAGGAAGCGGCCCAGAAGCCCACGAGGAAACCGTTGCCGACAACGACGCCGTACTTTTCCTTGAGGACATCAGAGAGCTCCAGCAAACCCTCGTCGCCTCCGGAAATTGCTACGCCTGCAGAGCGGACAACCTCTGCCCCGACAATCAGCATGGCGATCACGAAGATGCCAGTCATCACGTAGGCCATTGAATTGTCGATACGCATGACACGCATCCACTTAGGCGAGTACCAGCCCTTTTCGCGCAGCCAGTATCCGTAGGCTGCCAAGGTGATCGTGCCGCCTACGCCACCGGCCAGGGCCAGGGTGTAGACCACGCCGCCGGAGGGAATCATTGGGATGAGGCCCTTGAGCATTTCAGGAACATTGGGCACTGCGATAATTGCCAGTCCGACAACGGTGACGAACATGATGCCAACGAGTACCGCGGTGATCTTTTCAAAGACCTGATAGCGGCCAAACCAGACCATGACGAAGCCCAGCAAGCCCATGATGACTGCCCAGATCTTCAGATCTACGCTAGGGATCAAAGCCGCCAGCGGCAGGGCCGCCGAGCTCATTGCCGTGGCGCCATAAACGAAGCCCCAAATGATGATGTAGGGACCGAAGTACCATGTTGTCCACCTGCCCAGGGACTTCCAGCCTTCGAAGATCGTCTTGCCCGTGGCCAGGGTGTAGCGGCCGGCACCTTCAACGAGGACGATCTTCAGGATCACGCCCAGGATCACAGCCCAAAGAAGGGCGTAGCCATATTGGCTGCCGGCCACCAAAGTTGCCACCATATCCGCGGCGCCAACGCCGGTCGCGGCTACCACAAGACCTGGGCCGATGATCTTCCAGCGTGGCGGCCCGGAGGCCTCTAGGCCGGCATCGGGTGCCTGCGTGTTTTCACTCATTGAGTTATTCCTTTGTCACAGTGCGGTTCGCCGCGGCCCGAATCATCAGTGATCGGGGCCACAAGCGTGCGAGATCGTAATCAATATTGGTAGTGGTTCAGGTTACTCGCAAACTGAGCCGGAAGTACTAACACTTTCTTAGGACAACAAGGCGCCTTCATCACTGCGGCGCCGGGATATTGGTAGAATCGTTTAGTTATCCCGGGCGCAGCGGCCCACCAAGGAACCACTGAGGATGGTGCCGTGCAGCTATTGATCGTCGAAGACGACCAATCCGTGGCGGATGCGCTGATTGACGCCGTTAGCGCAGCCGGCCATCATGCGGTGCTCGCGAGCCGTGGATCCGATGCCTTGTTGCGCCACCACGATGTTCACCTGATTCTGCTGGATCTCGGTCTGCCTGACATGGACGGGTTGGAAGTCCTTCGCAAGCTTCGCCAAGTCAGCGATGTCCCAGTGATCATCCTCAGCGCCAGGGACGACGAGCGAAGTGTTGTGCGTGGCTTGCGCCAAGGCGCCGACGATTACCTGGTCAAGCCAATAGGGCTGGCGGTCCTGCTGGCAAGGATCGAGGCCGTAGCCCGACGAACCGGCGGCAAATCCGCGGCCACCAGGAATCAGATCAATGCCGGAACCCTGTCCATAGATCTGGGCAAGCATGAAGCTGTTTTGGCGGGGAAGCCGCTGGGACTGACGGCCAAGGAATTCGAGCTTCTCACTTTGCTCGCAAGGCACGCAGGCTCGGTCGTCACTCGCGAACAGATCCTCGATCGGCTCTGGGGCGACGCTTTCTTGGCTGTATCCCGTTCCCTGGACGTGCACCTGACCGGCCTGCGGGCGAAGCTTGCTACCCCCGGGATGATCGTGAACGTTCGTGGCGTCGGGTATCGGCTTGAGGCGCCGAGCTCGTGAGGTCCCGCATCCTGTCAGTCCTCGGTTCCTTGCTGCTGGTGATCGTGGTTCTGGTCAGCACGGTCTTGATGCAGAGCGTCAGCCGCGATGCCACAGCGGATCTCCAAGTGAACCGGCTCTCGGCTCTGAACCGTTTTGTGCAACTCGCCTCCCATGCCAACGGCGACGATGACTTGGAAATGCTGCAGCTGGAAATGGACACCTATTCCCAGCTCTATGGCGAGGCGCTGTTGATCGTGGCGGACGGACACCAGCTGGCATCAGGGGAAATTCAGCCGGAGGACCCAGTAGTTGTTGAAGCGCTGCGGGCTGCAACATTGAATTTGGAACATACGGAAATTCCCGCAGTCAACCCATTCTCCGATAAAGCTGCGCTGATCACCCGTCCTTTCGGGAATACTGCCCAGGTGCTAGGTTCCGTGACTATGAATGTCAACCTCGAGCCTGCCCGGATGAGGGTGCTCCAGTCGTCGAGCATGGTCCTGATAATATCCCTCGCTGTCGGCGCGATCTTCTTGCTGTTGGCGGATCGGCTAGCGACATGGGTCATACGGCCTCTTCACCGCCTGGACGATTCCGTGCGGTTGCTGACCCGGACTCAACGCCCAATCCCGCTCGTTGATCAAGGACCTCCGGAGTTGCAAGCCTTGTCCCGCTCCGTCAGCAATATGGCCCAGACCATGGCGACAAGCCTCCAGCAGCAACAAGAGCTGATCGCTGAGACTTCCCACCAATTGCGTAATCCGGTGGCGGCGCTGAGACTGCGAGTGGACCTGCTGAAAATGCGAGGCAGCGATGATTCGAGCCCCGATGCCCTGCATGCGGTGGAGGATGAATTGGCCCGCGTGGAGATACTGCTGGACGATGTGTTGCGCCTAGCCAGGGCAGAGCACCGATTGACCGAGCAGAATTCCGAGGCATCCGCTGTCGAGGCGGGGACTCGAAGAGAATCCATCAACGCCTTGGAGGTCCTCGCAGAGGAAATCGAGCGTCAGTCCGCCGTTGCGCAAGCGTCAGGCAACACCCTGAACCTGGACACGGCGTCGGAACCCGTGGGCGATGCGCTGGTCTGGTGCAATGGTTTTGACCTCCAGCAGATGGTGTCAGAGCTCCTGGAAAACTCCATGAAATATGCACCAGGAACACAAGTTGAGCTAGGCATCAGACATTCAGGAACCATGCTCGACATCCTGGTGAGCGATCAAGGTCCTGGACTGAGCGCTGCGGAACTCGCTTCGGCGGGGGAGCGCTTCTGGCGATCTGAACGGGTCCGCGGCACTGCGGGCACGGGACTGGGATTGGCAATCGTGGATAGATTGGCCCGAGCCAACGCAGGCCAGATCATAGTGGCTGCCAACGAGGGGACAGGGCTCAAGATCATCATCAGGCTACCTCGGGCCTCGTCAGGACAGGAGGGAGCTGATGACTGACCGGTACTCGCCAGAACGACGCGCACTGCTCAAAGTCCTATTGTCAGCGCCGGCTGTTGCGACGCTTCCCGCCTTGAGCGCCTGTAGCCAACGAACTGGCCAGTCGCGTCTGGACATTGCCTCCGGTGAAGAGGGAGGCATGTACTTCGAATTCGCGCAGCTGCTCTCGGCGGCGCTGGTCAAGAATGGAATTGCCGAGACCTCGGCGGCGCTTAAAACAGAGGCAAGCGCACAGAACCTCGACTTGCTGGTGCAAGGCCGAGCGCATCTGGCATTGGCGCTAGCCGACACCGTCGCCGAGTTCCGCGCCAAGCATACGAAACAGGCTGGCATCAGTGCTTTAGGGCGGGTGTACCAGAATTATTTCCATTGCATCGTCAAGGCCAACAGCGGAATTGAATCGTTGCGTGATTTCCCGGGCCGCACCATCGGCACGGGGGCAGCGGGTTCCGGAACCTGGGTCACCGGCCAGCGGATTTTGCAGGTTGCGGGACTCAAAGAGCATCGCCAGGCGCCTGCCGAGCGCATGCTCGGCTACGCATCAGGGATGGAGGCGCTCGGTCACGGGGATATCGACGTGCTCTTCCTCTTCGGCGGGATGCCAGTACGGCCGTTGACCGATTTGGCCAGAGCCCAAGACCTGCGTCTCCTGGATGTCACTGAGGTGCTTGGGAAGCTGCGTGATGCGTATCCCGGTCTTTATGACCGGGTGGTTATTCCAGGCAACACGTATCCGGGGATAGCTGGCGTCGATGCAATCGGAGTCAGCAACCTGCTCATGGCCCGGTCCGATCTGCCAGTCAAAACCGCGAAGGGCATCGTCAAGCTCCTGACGACCCAAGCCCACCAGCTCGTGCCTGGATCCAGCTCGGGTATCCAGCATTTGACTCCTGAGACGCTGGTGAGCACTGCCGGGCAACCGCTGCACCCCGGTGCCAGGGATGCCTATCTTGAGCTCCATGGCTGAGAGCCAAAGCAGCAAGACTAAGAGACGATTCGAGCAATCCCCATTAGGGTGGATCTCAGAACAATGTTGGCGAAAGGTAATTCCCTGATGACCACCGCAATCGAGCGCATGGAAAATGACGCAGTAGAAATTTGCCGCGGCCTGATCCGCATTGATACAACAAATTTTGGCGGCAATCGGGGCGCCGGAGAGCTGCAAGCCGCACGCTATGTCAGTGAGCTTTTCGCCGAAGTCGGCCTAGACGCGCGGATTTACGAGTCGGCACCGGGACGCGCCAATGTGGCGTTGCGGATTCCGGGCACTGACCCGTCGCTGCCGGCGCTGATCGTGCATGGCCACCTTGATGTCGTGCCAGCGATTGCAGATGACTGGAGCGTTGACCCGTTCGGGGCGGAGATCAAAGATGGCATGATCTGGGGACGCGGCGCAGTCGATATGAAAAATATGGATGCCATGATCATCGCCGGCATCCGCCACATGCAACGTGAAAGAATCTCTCCACGTCGCGATCTGATCATCGCGTTCTTCGCTGACGAGGAAGCTGGCGGAGATTATGGGGCTGGCTGGATGGTTGAAAACCATCCGGAGGTTTTTGCCGGATCCGAAGAAGCGATCAGTGAAGTTGGCGGATTCTCCGTGGACATCAATGGACGCCGTGCCTACATGCTGCAAACGGCCGAAAAAGGGATCGCATGGCTCAAACTCACTGCGCAGGGAATGGCAGGCCATGGCTCGCAGATTAATACCGCTAATGCGGTGACCGCCTTGGCTGGAGCCGTTTACCGCATCGGCGAGCACCAGTGGCCATTGTCCTATACAAAAACTACCCAGTCCCTCATGGAACAAGTCGCCGAATTGTCTGGCCTGGAGTTTGATCGCGAGAACCCGCAGCCGCTGCTCGAAGCCATGGGCAACGTGTCGCGATTTGTCGGAGCAACTCTTCAAAACACCGCCAATCCCTCCGCCTTGCAAGCAGGCTACAAGCACAATGTCATTCCAGGGCAGGCCGAGGCTTTGATTGATTGCCGCACTTTGCCTGATGAACATGAAGCCACGCTTGAGAAGCTGCGCGAACTGGCCGGGAAGGGTGTGGAGCTTTCCATGGTGCATGAACAGGATTCCCTTGAAGTGCCTTTCGCCGGTGCCTTAGTGGACTCCATGGTGAAGTCCCTTCTGGATGAAGACCCCGAAGCGGTCGTCCTGCCTTACATGCTCTCCGGCGGCACTGATAATAAGTGGCTGGCCACCATTGGGATCACCGGATACGGATTTGCGCCGCTTCAACTGCCCGCAGAGCTAGATTTTACGGGGATGTTCCACGGCGTTGATGAGCGGGTCCCCGTGGACGCGGTCAAATTCGGTGTGCGAGTCCTCGAAAATCTGATGCGCAGCTACTAATCAGCCAGCGACAGCACAGACCTAGTATTCAGGAGTAGAAGTGTCCATCGAGTCAATCCTTACAGATCAGCTTCTCGAGCGGTTCCGCGAACGTGCCGCTCAGTACGATACTGAAAATTCTTTCGCTGTCGAAGACTTTGATGAGCTGGTGTCGTTGGGTTATCTGAAAGCGCTGGTCCCCGTGGACAAGGGCGGGCTTGGCTGGAGCGCGGAACAGCTTGCCCTGGCGCAGCGTCGATTGGCAACAGCTGCGCCTGCTACCGCCTTGGCAGTGAACATGCATCATGTTTGGGCTTCGGTTGCCAGAGTGCTTCAGGCCAGGGGCGATAGCCGTCTTCAGATGGTCACCGACTGGATTGCACAGGGCGAGGTGATGGCCTTTGGAATCTCGGAACCCGGCAATGATTCCGTTCTTTTTGATTCGAGAACTTCAGCATCAACCGGCCCGGATGGATCCGTGACCTTCAACGGTCTCAAGATATTCACTTCGCTAGCACCGGCATTCACCCGGCTGGGGGTTTTTGGGAAAGATGAAACAACGGGAGAACTCGTCCACGCGTTCGTCTCCAAGGGTGATGGTGTTGAATCCATGGGGGATTGGAACACGCTGGGAATGCGGGCCAGCCAATCGCACACCACCAAACTAGTCAATGCAGTGTCCCCGGCTCAATGGGTACACAGCCGGCTTCCGGCGGGACCGAATCCCGATCTGCTGATCTTCGGGATCTTTGCCTCCTTCCTCACCCTCACCGCCAGCGTATATGTGGGCATCGCCGATCGGGCCGTGAGCTTAGGGCAGCAGGCTTTGAACAACAGGACGCATCATGACGGAACCAGGTACTCCCAGGACCCACGCGCACGCGGATTGCTATCCCAAGCTGCCATGCGGCTCATCTCGCTTGATGCGCTCCAGCGATCTGTCGCAAAGGACATTGACGAATTAGTGGACCATCAGGACGCGTGGTTCCCGAAGCTTGTCACGCTGCGCACCCTTGCCGGCGACACGGCGCGCGAGAATGTTCAGGTGCTGGGGCAGCTGCTTGGAGGTGGCGGGTATTTCCGCGGTTCCGAATTCGAGAGGCTATACCGCGATGTGCAGGCCAGCTGGTACCACCCGTCCAACGCCGCATCCGCAGAAAATACCGTCGCCTCCTGGCTGGTGGGGCCGCTGGAAAAGTGAAGCGCGCTGCCTAGTCCAGCGGCGGCAGGGTACTGCGGATTCGCATGACCCTGCGGCGCAGCCAATATTTGTAGACGCCGCCTTCGTACCTGCACGTCCGCATCAGTTCCCATTTGCCGTTGTCAGCGTGTTCACGCAAGGCCGCGCGGGCAACATGAACAGGTTCGCTGGGATACGAAGTGATCACCAGATATTCAAAGCGCTGTTCATCGGAGTGATGCACTGGCGGTTTAATTCGTTCTTGAAGCATCGTGCCCCCTATCTAAAGAACCCTATGCGTTGTAGCTTAAGACCATGAGTACTGATCCAAGTTTTGCCCTGCAATCATTGATTGCCCGACTTGAGCAGCACCTGGCCGTAGTTTCGCAAAGCCGTGGTGCGGCCGAGGCGTCTGTCGACGCTGCTTTCGGTGCCCTGGCGGATGCCTTCGAGGACTATGAAGATGCGCTGTACGATCAGTATTCTGAACTTTTGCCTTTCACCATACCCGTAGACGATGCGTGAGTACGACCATGGGGTGATTTTTAGCCTAATCGTGTTTTTGAGCCTCGATCCTGTTCGGCGGTGAAGTAATGTCGAGGGGTGAATTGGTTTGAAGCAGCTTTCCTTGGATTGATCCAGGGCCTGACCGAGTTCCTCCCGATCTCGTCCTCGGCCCACCTGCGTATTGTTGGCGAACTTTTGCCCAATGCCCAGGACCCCGGCGCCGCCTTTACGGCCATTACCCAGCTTGGCACCGAGACTGCGGTGATCGTGTTCTTCTGGCGTGACATCGTCAGGATTATTGGCGCATGGTGCAAGGCGCTGGCGGGCAAGATTCCGCACTCGGATCCCGATGCGAAAATGGGTTGGCTGATCATCGTCGGCTCCATCCCCATCGCGATCCTCGGCCTCCTGCTCGAAGATTATATTGACACCAACTTCCGATCGTTATGGATCGTCGCGACCACGTTGGTGGTCTTCGGCCTCTTCCTCGCACTGGCCGACCATTATGGCAAACAGCAGCGTGGACTGGACAAGCTCACGGTAAAGCACGGCATCCTGTACGGTTTGGCGCAGGCCATGGCGCTAATTCCTGGCGTTTCCCGCTCAGGCGGCACGATCACTGCAGGTTTGCTCATGGGGTACACCCGCGAAGCGGCCGCGCGGTACTCCTTCCTGCTTGCGATTCCGGCCGTCTACGCTTCCGGCCTGTACAAGCTGGTCAAGAGCTTTGATGAGCCAGGCGTGTACAGCTTGGCCCAGACTGGTCTGGCTACCGCGATCGCCTTTGTTGTTGGATTCCTCATTGTCGGCTGGTTCCTGAAGTTCGTCTCCACCCACTCTTACCGGTTCTTCGTTTGGTACCGTATTCTGTTGGGCTTCGTGCTCTTTGTCGCCTTGGGCTTTGGTCTGATCAACGCCTAAATTGAATGTTGCCGAGGTGTCCGTGAAGCATTTCACGGACACCTCGGCGTTAACGGGAATAAACCTCGTCCTGCTTGACTTGGACTTAGAGGAAGAAAATCGCCGCATCTGCGAAAGGATGTTCATCAGTGCACGCGTGGAAAAACCCTGAAGTACCTCAGGTGGCTGGTTCAGCACCAATCTTGGAACTCTTCAACACCGCCACGGGTAACCTGCAGGCCACCGCACCTGCGGATGCGGCCAATGCAGCCGCCAGTATGTACGTCTGCGGGATCACCCCGTACGACGCCACCCATATGGGGCATGCGTCCACCTACGTGACCTTCGACCTGGTGCACCGCACGTGGTTGGACAGCGGTCGTGCCGTCGACTATTCGCAGAATATCACCGATGTCGACGACCCCCTGCTCGAACGTGCGGAGGCCACCGGCGTGGATTGGCGCGATCTCGCTGAGCAGCAGATTCAGCTGTTCCGCGACGACATGGAAGCATTGAACGTGATTCCGCCACAGAACTACATTGGCGCCGTCGAGTCCATCGAATGGCTGGTTCCGGTCGTTGAGCAGCTGCTTGACGCAGGCCTGGCCTACCGCGTTCCTGCTGGCGCCGACGGTGTTGAAGGCGACATCTACTTTGACACCTATGCAGCCGAGAACGACGCATGGAAATTGGGATCTGTCTCCAACTATGACCGTGAAACCATGCTGGGATTCTTTGCCGAACGCGGCGGTGATCCCGAGCGCGAGGGCAAGCGCGATGCACTGGATCCGTTGCTGTGGCGCGCGGCCCGTGAAGGGGAGCCATCGTGGGATGGGGGCAAGCTGGGCACCGGCCGCCCGGGATGGCATATCGAGTGTTCGGTGATCGCTCGCAAGACCTTGCCGGCGCCGTTCACTGTCCAAGGTGGCGGGTCTGACCTGATCTTCCCGCACCACGAATTCTCCGCAGCGCATGCGGCCGCTGGCGATCACCAGCAGCTCGCGCAAACCTACGTGCATACCGGCATGGTTGGTCTGGACGGCGAAAAGATGAGCAAGTCACTGGGCAACCTGGTCTTGGTCTCCAAGCTGCGTGCCGCTGGAGTCGAGCCGGTGGCGATTCGCGCCGTGCTGCTCTCTCAGCACTACCGCACCAACTGGTTCTGGACCGAGGAATTGCTGACCGAGGCCCAGAAGCGTGTTGCCTTGTGGCGCGAACGCCTCGTAGGTACCGGACTGGCCGAAGCCACCGCGCTATTGACTCGCATCCGCTCGCGGATGGCCACTGACCTTGACGCGCCAGGAGCGTTAAACGCCGTTGACCAGTGGGCGGCGCAGCCGGCTGAAGGCAGCGGCGATGGCGAACAGCTGTTGCGTGACGGGTTGGACGCGTTGCTGGGTCTCAAGTTGTAGGATCAGTGTTTGAACCGGGGCCAACCGGTGGCGCTTCCAGGGGTCGACTTCAAATTTCGAAATCGGCTCCTGACCCGTCTGGACGGAACTTCCCGCGGCGGCGCAAATAGCGTTCGAATTCGCGGGCAATGGACTCGCCGCTGGCCTCAGGCAAATCGCTCGTATCCGTAGCTTCTTCGAGCTGCTTGACGTACTTGGCCACATCCGGATCCGCCGCCGCCAGCTCGTCAACACCGTGCTTCCACGCCAGTGCGTCATCGCGCAGCTGCTGATCTGACACCGAGATCGGCAGAAGCTCCTCAAGCATCTCAATGAAGGCTAGCTGGACACGCGGGCTGGGGGACTGGGCCACGTAATGCGAGAGCTGCGCCCACAGCGACATGCTGGCAATCTCCCGACGTTCGAATTCGATTCCCAGGATGGTCGGGATGCCGGAGGGGCCCTCGTAGTTGGATGCTTCGATTTTAAAGTGCTCTTGAAGTCGCGGGTCATCACTAGATAATGAGGTTGGCACCGGGCGGGTGTGCGGGACATCCGCCAGCAATGCGCCCAACGTCAAGATGGCTTGCGCGTTATGTTCCTGTACCACGTCGATGATTTGGGCGCAGAAGCTTTGCCATTTGAAAGTAGGCTCGACGCCTAGGACTACCAATAGGTCCGCGGCGGCGTGGGGGAGAGCCATCTTGAAGATTTCGGTGCGTGGCCATTCAACCATGCGTCCTTGGGCGGTGCGACGCGTCTTGGGGCGGGAGAACTGGTAGTCATAGAAGTCGTCTTCGCCGATGGTGGCGATATGCTCGTAGGTGTTTTCTTCCAGGAGCAGTCGAACGGCATCAGTTGCCGCCGAACCGGCGTCATTCCATCCTTCAAAGGCCGCCACCACGATAGTGGGGCGAATCTCATGGTGTGACTCGGCGATATAGGTATTCAGCGTTGGGGTGTGGAAATCCTTGTCCATTGAAAACTCCTAGGCAGCGTTCTGGCCGTTGGCGTGGCTTGCCGAAGCGGCTTAGCCCCACTCTTCCATCTAGAATGGACTCATGCCAAGCACCAGTTTTGACTTTAATTCCGGATCAGCGCCCAGTACACCGCATGCGGTCCTCTGGGATATGGACGGCACTTTGATCGACACCGAACCCTACTGGATCGTTGCCGAGGCGGAACTGGTGGCAGCCCATGGCGGAACGTGGACTGAAGAGCAGGGGCTATCCCTGGTCGGAAGCGCGCTGCCTAATTCGGCGAAGATTTTGCAAGAAGCCGGGGTCAACTTGCCGGCGCGTGAAATCATCGAGCTGCTGAGTTCCCAGGTCGTGGCCGGACTGCGCAAGGAAATTCCCTGGCGGCCTGGGGCCCGCGAACTGCTGGCAGCCTGCCATGCAGCGGGCATTCCCCAGGCCCTGGTGACGATGTCTGAACGCAGCATCGTCAAGGAGCTCATGGACCAGTTGCCGCAAGGCACCTTCCAGGCTTCGGTGACAGGGGAAGAAGTTAGCCTAGGCAAGCCCCATCCTGAACCGTACTTGACCGGTTTACGCCTGCTTCAGGAAGCCTCCGGCAAAGAACTTAGCGCGGAGAAGTGCATCGGGTTTGAAGATTCGGTACCAGGCATCGCTTCGGCCTCGGCTGCGGGATTGCATGCTGTCCTGGTGCCAAACGCCACGGATCCAGGCGATGGAAAGTGGCGTCGGATAGATAGTTTAGACGGGGTTGATGTGGAAGAAATGACTCGATGGTTGGTGCAGGTTAGCGCGTGAGCGACACTCAAGAAAAAGCTCCCGGAATAAAGCTAGGCCGTATTGGCGGCGTTCCGGTATACCTGTCGAGCTCGTGGTTCATTATCACCGCCGTCATCACCATTTCGGTGGGGCTTCAGTTATCACGCAGCCAATGGATTCCGGCATTCAACGCCTACCTCATGGGTTTCGCTTGTGCCGCGGTGATTGCCATTGCGGTGCTGATCCATGAGGTCGCGCACGCCATGACCGCCCGTGCCTTCAAATGGCCTGATGCGCACATCGTCTTGACGCTGATGGGCGGGCACACCCAGTTCGGATCCTTCAAAGCCAAGCCGGGGGCCTCGCTTTGGGTCGCGCTCTCGGGGCCTGTGTCGAACTTTGTGCTTGCCGGCCTTGGCTGGCTGATCATCCAGAACCTTGAACTCGGCATTTACTCGAAGCTTCTCCTGGATTTCTTCGTATACGCCAACCTCCTGCTGGGGGCCTTTAACGCATTGCCAGGGTTGCCCCTGGATGGCGGCCGGCTGGTCGAATCAATCGTTTGGAAAGCGACCGGTTCCCAGTTCAAGGGGACTATCGCCTCCAGCTGGGTTGGCCGAGCTATCGCAGTGGGAGTCGTCTTCTTCTTTGTCGTCTACCCATATTTGCGCGGCGAAGAAATCCAGATCATCACCGCCGTGGTCGGGCTGATGGTCGCGGTGTTCATGTGGCAGGCTACCACCGGGCTGATTGCGCATTCGAAAATGATGTTGAACCTACCCACCGTCATCGCCTCGGACTTGATGAAGCCGGCCTCGGCCATGCTGTCCCAGGTTACGGTTGCCGACGTCTTCGCGCGCCAGAGCCAGCGCGGGGGCGAAATCATTCTTGCTGACGGGAAGGGGATGCCGGTTGGCGTTGTCGACGCCCAGGCTATTTCGCGTGTGGATCGCGACCGTGCCGCGGAAGTACCGGCATTGGCCGTTGCCCGTGCGTTGGGCCACGGTGCCATCGTGGCTGCAAGTTCAGACGGGCGAGCACTGATCGACTATCTTGCCAGCGTCAGTTCGGTCGAATACGCGGTGATCAGCGATCAAGGACATGTTGTTGGCCTGTTGCATCAGCGGGATATCGTCAAAGCCGTCACCGGACGACGCAAGTAAACTTTCAAAGACTGTATAGAGCATTAAGAAAAGGATCACACCAGTGAGCGAAGCCAACAGCCAGGCACCCCACGGTGCGGCAGCCCGTCGTGGACCATTCCGCGTGGGCGACCGCGTGCAGCTGACCGACGAAAAGCGCCGGATCAACACCATCACCTTGCAAAACGGTGGTGAGTTCCATACCCACAAGGGTGTCCTGCCGCATGAGGCCATTATTGGCCTGCCTGAGGGCTCTGTCATCGAGAATATCGATGGCTTCCGATACCAGGCACTTCGACCGCTGGCCAAGGACTTCGTTCTCTCGATGCCTCGTGGCGCAACCGTGGTGTATCCAAAGGATGCGGCTCAGATCGTCCAGTTCGGCGACATTTTCCCAGGCGCACGCGTGGTCGAAGCCGGTGTCGGTTCTGGCGCGCTGTCGATTTCCCTGCTTCGCGCCGTTGGCGATGAAGGATTCCTGCACTCCTTCGAACGCCGCGAAGAGTTCGCCGACATTGCCCGAGGCAATGTGTCCACCGTTTTCGGTGGCGATCATCCTTCATGGAAGATCTCCATCGGCGATTTCCAGGACAAGGTCGTCGAGCTTGAAGAGCCAGGCAGCGTGGATCGAGTAGTACTCGATATGCTCAGCCCGTGGGAATGCCTGGACGCTGTAGCCACCGTTCTTGCGCCAGGCGGCGTATGGACTAACTATGTCTCCTCAGTGACGCAGATGTCGCGTGTAGTTGAAGCCATTCGTGCTTCCGGGCAGTTCACCGAGCCAGAGTGCTTCGAGACCTTGGTACGTGGCTGGCACGTCGACGGATTGGCTGTGCGTCCGGACCACCGAATGGTGGCTCATACTGCCTTCCTGATTACCTGCCGTCGTTTGGCCGATTCAGTAGATGGAATTCCCAAGGCCAAGCGGATCAAGGAGCACTCTTACTCAGCGGAAGACTTGAGCGCGTGGACTCGCGACCATGATGAGCAGGAGTGGAGCGCCGAAGCACTGGGCGAACGAGGAATTTCGGATAAGAAGCTCCGTCGTGCTGCTCGGGACGCGCATCAGGCTGTCCGAGTGCGTGATGCCCTGGGGGCCGAGGCGGACTCCAACGAGTAGTTGAGAATATTGACCAAATAATGAGATGGTTTGTCTCATCATGTGACTACAGGCCCTGAGTGTTCTGCACTCGGGGCCTGTAGTTCCTAGGATGGGACTAAGACGGTGCGCTGAGCATCGCAAAACCTCGCTGGAATCAATAAAGACCAGCGACGTTGAATGTGGGGAGTTGGAACGTGAACGAAAATCACGAGGCAGAGCAATTGGCCGAACGGCTTCAGATGACCGAACGCCAGGTCAATGTGCTGCGCGACAAAAACCGCAACCTCGACAAGCAACTTGCCGGGCTCAGCGGAAACAACCAGCGGTTGGTCGCATTGCTGGAAACGACGCGCGAACAAATCATCACGTTGAAAGCCGCCCTGGAAAAGGACGGCGAGACCCCATTCAGCTACGGCACTGTCGTCTCCAAGCACCCGCGCCAGCACCCGGAACCTGGAACAGGCATCGAGTCCACTGGGGTGCAGGCAGTCGACGTGATTTATTCCGGCCGCAAAATGCGCGTCGCCGTCAGCCCGCTGATGGATTTCGACTCCGTGCTGGTCGGTCAGCAGGTTTTGCTGAACGAAGCATTGGTCGTCGTTGCCGCCTTGGGATTTGAGGAAACCGGAGAATTAGTCACGGTCAAGGAGCTGCTGGAGAACAACCTGGCAGTGGTGATGGCCCGTGCAGACGATCAGCGGGTCATCGAACTAGCGGATCCGTTGCGCAGGACGCACTTGCGAGTGGGCGACCAGCTGACCGTTGATTCCCGCAGCGGCATGGCGGTCAGCCGCGTGCAGCTGACCGATATGCAGTCCCTGGTTCTGGAAGAAGTCCCCGAAATCTCCTACTCGGACATCGGAGGACTGAACTCGCAGATCGAGGCCATCAAGGACTCGGTAGAACTGCCATTCACTCATCCGGAGCTCTACCGCGAACATGGGCTGAGCGCACCCAAGGGCATCTTGCTCTATGGCCCTCCGGGCTGCGGCAAGACACTGATCGCCAAGGCTGTCGCCCATTCATTGGCCCAACGTGTTGTTGAACGCAAAGAAGGCACCAGCACCCGAAGCTACTTCCTGAACATCAAAGGGCCGGAGCTGCTGGACAAATACGTCGGTGAGACCGAACGCCATATTCGCCTGATCTTCGCCCGCGCTCGGGAAAAGGCGCTGCACGGCGATCCAGTCGTGGTGTTCTTCGACGAAATGGAAGCTCTGTTCCGCACCCGCGGGACCGGCGTATCCTCCGACGTGGAGACCACGATCGTTCCACAGCTGCTGGCAGAAATCGATGGCGTGGAACGGCTGGACAACGTCATTGTCATCGGCGCATCAAACCGCGAAGACATGATTGATCCTGCCATCCTGCGACCAGGTCGCCTTGACGTGAAGATCAAGATCCGCCGGCCAGACGCCCAGGGCGCCAGCGAGATCTTCAGCAAGTATCTGACCACAGACCTGCCATTGCACGACACCGAGCTGGCAGCCGATCATAACAACGGTGATGCCACGATCCGCCGAATGATCGATTCCACTGTTGCTGAAATGTACTCCACCGAGCGGATCAACGAATTCCTTGAAGTCACCTACGTCACCGGGCAGACCGAGATTCTGTATTTCAAGGATTTCGCCTCGGGAGCGGTGATTCACAACATCGTCGACCGCGCGAAGAAGCACGCGATCAAAGCTCTGATCACCTCGGGCGAGCGTGGCTTGAAGCAGGAATACCTGCTGCGCGCCGTTCGGGAAGAATTCGCTGAGCACGAAGATATGCCAAACACCACCAACCCGGATGACTGGGCGCGAATCTCCGGACGAAAGGGCGAGCGGATCAGCAATATCCGCTCCCTGGTCAACCGCCAGGCCGCTTCATGAGCGCGCGCCGCCTCGTCGGGCTGGAAACCGAATACGGCATCATCCGACCGCAAATGCCCAAGGCCAATGCAACCGTGCTTTCAGCGCAAATTGTTGATGCCTACGCGCAACTGGTCGCCGAGCAGAGTTCCTCTGCGGCCGCGGCGCGCTGGGACTATGCCGATGAATCTCCCTTGCAGGATGCCCGCGGATTCTCGATGGACCGCGGCCAAGCGCATCCGAGCCAGCTGACGGATGCGGAGCCGGAGCTCGAAGAGCAAGGTATCTGGACCGCGGAATCCATTGCCCTGGACGGCAATGACGCGCGCGTGGGTTCAACCCTTTACCAGGAGAAGGACTCCAATGATGTCGTGATGAACATGGTGCTGGGCAACGGGGCACGCCTCTATGTCGACCATGCGCATCCGGAATATTCAAGTCCCGAATCATTGACTCCCCGCGCTGCCGTCCTGTGGGATCAAGCCGGCGATGAGGTCATGCGCCGTGCTGCTCGCACGGCCGCGCGGTTGGGCAGCGGCGAGTTGTTGCTCTATAAGAACAACACCGACAACAAGTCGGTATCCTACGGGGCGCACGAGAATTATTTGATTCCCCGGGCCGTTGAATTCCCGTCCATCGTCCAGGGGCTGACACCATTTTTCGTCAGCCGCCAGATCTACTGTGGCGCCGGACGGGTGGGGCAAGGCATGCTCAACGAGGAGCCTGCATTCCAGATTTCGCAGCGTGCGGATTTTTTTGAAGCTGAAGTTGGACTGGAAACCACGATTAATCGTCCAATCATCAACACCCGCGATGAGCCGCATGCCAACTGGGATAAGTACCGTCGCCTCCATGTGATCATTGGTGACGCCAACCTAGGCCAGATCTCAACACTGCTCAGGGTGGGGACCACCAATTTGGTGCTCTCTTTGATCGAAGCAAATATGGCACCAAACCTGGAACTAGTCGACCCGGTTCAGGCGCTGCAGCAAATCAGCCACGACCCGAGCCTCAAAACCAGGGTCAAATTCCGCGGGGGACTGGAGCTTTCGGCCGTCGAAATCCAGAGGCTCTACCTTGAAGCCAGCGAGAAGTACTGTGCCCAAAGGGGCCTGGAGGATTCGGATACCACGGAGATCCTGACTCGGTGGGCCCGGATCCTGGACGTCCTTGAGCATGATCCGATGCAGGCGGCCGACCAGATTGACTGGATTGCCAAGTACAAGCTCATCAGCGGATTCACCCATCGGCACCAGCTCTCGCTCGCTGATCCGCGTGTCGCGATGATGGATTTGCAATGGGCCGATCTGCGCACCGACAAGGGCCTCTACTACCGCCTGGCTGCGCGAGGCGCGATCCAGACGTTGTTCAGCCAGGACGAAATCAACCAGGCAGTTGAAACGCCGCCCCAGGACACCCGCGCCTACCTTCGCGGCATGGCACTCCAGCGCTATGCGCCATATGTGGTTGCCGCCAACTGGGACGCATTGTCCTTCGCGGTCCCGGGCGCCCGGAAGATCAGCCGATTCCACATGCCCGAACCCTTGCAGGGGACCCGTCAGAGCGTTGGCGAATTGTTCGACGCTGAATTGGAAATTTCGGAATTTATCGACGAATTGGCTCGACGCAGGTAAACGGCGCAGAATAGGTTTGAGTCTTGGGGCCTAATTCCGGGATTCAACAATTTTAGGAGATTAAGATGACTCAGGAAAGCTTCTCAGCTCGCCGCAACACACAAAGCCAGTCAGCGGAAACCGAACAGGTGCAGGTTAACACCACCGGCCAATCAGCAGGCGTTGATGACTTGCTCGACGAGATCGATTCTGTCCTTGAATCCAATGCCGAGGAATTCGTCCGCGGTTTCGTTCAAAAGGGCGGCCAGTAAAACACCTGCGTGCATAACGCAGCCGAGATCTGGCATCACATTAGGCAACGCCGCAGGCGAGGGGAAGTAACTACGCGTGGATCGCAGAATTTTCGGGCTGGAAACAGAATTCGGACTAACCTACGTCCCTTCTGACGGACGCCGGCTGACTCCGGAAGATGCCGCACGGCATCTGTTCAAACCAGTGGTCAACTGGGGGCGAAGCTCCAACGTCTTCCTGGAGAACGGATCACGGCTCTATCTGGATGTTGGGTCTCATCCGGAATACGCCACCGCCGAATGCGATCAGGTGCAACAACTCATCGCACATGACCGCGCCGGTGAAGCCTTCATGCTTGATCTTGTGGACCAGGCCGAAGACCAGTTGCTGGAAGAAGGCCATGAAGGCCGAATCTACATGTTCAAAAACAATGTGGACTCGGCAGGCAACTCCTATGGCTGCCATGAAAACTATTTGATTCCCCGCAAGATCGAGTTCAAACGGCTTGCCGACATGCTCATCCCGTTCTTGGTCACCCGGCAACTTCTCTGCGGTGCCGGGCATCTGATCACAGAGGACGATCAAACCAAGTTCGTCTTTTCCCAGCGCGCCGATCACATGTGGGAAGGCGTGTCGTCTGCCACGACCCGTTCGCGTCCGATCATCAATACCCGCGATGAACCGCACGCTGACGCGGAATACCATCGCCGTCTGCATGTTATCGTGGGCGATTCCACCATGAGCGAGACCACTCAGCTGCTCAAGATCGGTGCCACCGACCTCGTTCTGCGCTTGATCGAATCCGGTGAGATCTACCATGATCTGCGTCTGGAAAACCCGATTCGTTCCATCCGCCAGATCTCGCATGACTTTAATGGCCAAACCATGGTCCGCCTGATGGGCGGGGACGAGCCTACTGCGTTGCAGATCCAATGGATCCTTTTCGAATCCGTGACCGAGTTCGTTAAGCGCCACGGCGCCCACCATGATCAAGTCGATCGAGTGCTTGAGCTGTGGGAGCGGACCTTGGTCGCGATCGAAAGCGAAAATTATTCGCTCATCGACCAGGACATCGACTGGGCCATCAAACATAAGCTGCTGCACGGCTACGCGCAGAAGAACTCGCTGGAGTTGTCTTCGCCGCGCCTGGCGCAGCTGAACTTGACCTATCACGATATCGACCCGGCTCGTGGCCTTTTCCATCTGCTGAAACGGCGTGGACTGGTTTCGAGCGTTGTCAGCGATGCGGACATCCGCGATGCCGTGAACAATCCACCGGCTACGACGCGCGCAGCGATCCGAAGCAAGTTTATCCGTGCCGCTCGAGCCAATGGCCGGCGCTACAGTGCAGACTGGGTTCATATGAAATATGAGGACGAGCCGGGTGGAATCGTGCTCTGCAAGGACCCGTTTGCAATCAACGACCCCGAAGTGGATAAGCTCATTGACCTCATGGGTCAGCGTCCCTAACCAGCGGGCGGAAAGACTTTTCACAGCTACTAACCCTAGGGTGGTAGCAGTGAGTTTCATACCCGCTTGTTGGGTAGCTGTGTAAATTTTCAATTTTGACTTCAACGAAAGTAGATTCGTGCGAAAAGTATTGGCATTGTGCGCTACTGCCTCGGTTCTAGCCCTGGCAGCTTGCGGATCAGGTTCATCCTCAGATCTGTCGTCGATCTCGGTCAAGCCTGCATCGGATGACAACACCGCTCCAGAAGTTTCCTTTGACACTCCGTTCCTCACTGACAAGGACGAGGCTGTCACCTTGGAGCAGGGTGATGGCGCCGAGATTAATGCTGGCGATACTGTCTCGATCAAGTCCGGCCTCTTCAAGGCAATTGACGGCTTGTCGGCGGGCGAGAACTTCACCGGCCAGGCTACGGACATGACTGTCGATGACACCATGAAGCAGCAAATGCCGGAGCTCTACGACCGCTTGGTGGATTCCAAGGTCGGCGATTGGATCGCCTACTCCACCGTTGAAGGTACGCAGCAGGCAGATGGCACCGTGGCAGAGCCTGAAGAAGGTGCACGTGCCGAACGCATCATCGTTCTTCACGTTGAAGACAGCACTGTTGCCAGCGGAACCATGAGCAAGGACGAAGTGGCCAAGCAGAAGAAGGAAGGCAAGCTTCCTACCGTCAAGGTCACCGATGGCAAGCCAGCCATCACCATCCCTAAGGACACCGAGGCTCCTAAGGACCTTGCCGTAGATGTCCTGGAAGAGGGCAAGGGCGAAGCCGCGACTGCCACCTCGAAGGTCAAGGCCAAGTACTCCGGCGTTACCTGGGCTGATGGCAAGGAATTCGATGGCAACTTCGACACGGACGAAGCCACCGAGTTCGGCCTGGACCAGGTCATCAAGGGCTGGACTGAAGGCATGACTGGCTTGAAAGCCGGCTCGAAGGTCCTGCTGACCATCCCTGCGGACAAGGCCTACGGAAATTCTTCTACGAGCGGATCGCCAACCGGCACTTTGGTCTTCTACGTAGAATTGGAATCTGTAACTGCTGGCGACAGCGAGTAAAGACCTCACCTACGACTGAGAAAGGCCGTGACTATGTCGTTCGGAGAACGCAACTACGACCGCACCAAGCCCGAGATTGATTTCCCAGGGACCGACGCACCTGAAGAACTGGTCATTACCGACCTGATCGAAGGCACCGGCGCCGAGGTAACCCCGGGCACCACCGTACAGGCCCACTATGTTGGTGTTGCTTGGTCAACCGGCGAAGAATTCGATTCTTCCTGGAACCGTGGGCAGACCCTCGACTTCCCAGTTGGCGTCGGAATGGTCATCCAGGGCTGGGACCAGGGCCTGCTTGGCATGAAGGTCGGCGGCCGCCGCCGTCTGGACATTCCTTCCGACCTTGCCTACGGCGAGCGTGGCGCACCGGGCGCTATCGGTCCGAACGAAGCATTGATCTTCGTTGTCGATCTCGTGGGCACCAAGTAAATAGCAGATGAAGGTAGGGCCCCGATATAACGATCGGGGCCTTGCCTGTCTTAAAAATCATGCTTTGTCGTGAAAATTGGTTAGTCTAAACACGTGAGCATAAAGCAATCCAGTGGCCCTAGCAAAGCAGAACGCCTAACCAGTCTGATCTATGCCTTGGCAACCAAATCACGGAAGTTCAACGCCGAGCTGATCGGCGAGTATCTTGTTCCAGACGGTTCTGCTGATACCCGTGAAAAAGCGCTTGATCGTCTCAAAGATGACATTCGAAATGACTTCGGACTGCAGCTGGACAAGGAAACCATCGACGGTGTTCCTTACTACAGCATCGACACGACCGACTGGTTCCTGCCGCCGGTGACGTTCAGCCCAGCCGAGGCCGGCGTGGTCGCCTTGGCTGCAAGTTTATGGAAAGACACGAAGCTTCAATCCCTGGGCCTGAACGCCGCAGCGCGGGTCACGGGACACGCCGATTCAGTGTCACCGGTTTCGCCGTTGGCCGGTTCCCTGGTTCCACGGCTGTCCATGGATGAACCGAACTTCCGCGACTGCGCGCTGGCAGTTTTCAACCGCAAAGCCTTGAAGTTCGCATATGTTTCGTCCCAGGGTTCAAAAACCGACCGCATCGTTGATGTGTGGGGAATTGGACAGCGTTACGGCAATTGGTACTTCACCGGATTCGACCACACCCGCAATGACTCCCGGGTCTTCCGGCTTTCGCGCGTGCAAGGCAAGTTCAGCAACCATCGCCACAACGGCACGGACAGCGTTTACCACCCGCGCCCGGACAACTTCGAGATGAACCAGGTGCTCCTGGACTTTGATCTCAAGCACCCTGGATACTTCGCCACCATCAAGCTGCACAGCGACGAAGCCATTCCTTTGCGAGCCCAATCGCTGAACGGAAGTCGTTCGAACTCCGAACTTCAGATCGGTTTTTCGGACCCGCACTCCTTCGCAGCGGAACTCGCTGCCTACGGGCCAGCTGTGCAGGTTCTGGAGCCGGCTGACTTGGCGGAGCAGGTGCGCAGCCTGCTGCTTGACGCCAGGACCGCGCAACTTGCCCAGCGCGATTTAGAGCACTATGCGCAGGTCAAGTTCCGCCCGAGCAGGGCTACAGGCCGTGGCACCACCACCACGCAGGTGATGCGCAACATCGACATGATCCAATATGTCGTGGCGCAAGGCGCGGTGGAGATTCAGGAGCTAGCAGATCGCTATTCCATGAGCGTGGCCAAGGTCCGTGAGGAGCTGGCAATGATCATGATGTGCGGTGTGCCGAACGGGCAGCATGATGAGCTGATCAACGTCAATGACGGCGATCTCGAATCCGATACCGTCACCATCTCCAACGCGGCCGTCTTGGCTGAACCCCAGAAGCTCGCCCCGCTGGAGGCCGTCGCTGTTCTGGGAGGTCTGAACGCGTTGTCGAGCATTCCCGAGTTCGAGCACCAAGACGTCCTCAACTCAGCACTGGCCAAGGTGAACTCTGCCGTCGCTCGCTTTGAAGGGTGGAACGGAGCCCTGGGATTTGCGCTGTCTAAGGCACGCGAGAACGACATCCCGCGCCAGCTGGTCCAGGCGGTCCGACAGCATGAAGTTGTACGCATCGATTACTACTCCGCAAGTTCCCGAACCCATCAGCTGCGCGACATTGAACCTGTCCGGATGATCGAAGACGGTTCGGTTCAGTACCTTCGCGCCTGGTGCCGAAAACGGGAAAATATGCTGACTTTCCGCGTCGATAGAATTTTAACTGCGGAAACTCTAGATGAACATTTTGTTCCCGCAGCCAAGCATGATGACGAGCAAGATGTCCAGATTCGATACGAGTCCAGTTCGGATGATCTTGAGGTTGTCCTGTACGTGGATGCCGAGATCTTGCCTGTAGTCGAGGCGTTCCATCCGACATCGTGGTCAACAGGAAAAGTGGAAAGCGGCTATCTAGCCACGGTACGTTTCTCAGACCATCAAGTGGCAGCGCCATTGGTAGCTCGGCATAGCGGTAAACTGGCTGTGGTCAGTCCTGACGCTACGCGCGAACAAGTAGCGCTGTGGTTGGACGAGGCTATCCGAATGTATGAGGATTAGTAGATGCTTCCTTGGTGGTTTTGGGTCCTGCTATGGACCGTGCTCGTATTGGCGACGCTGCTCGTGGTTGTGCTTGCCGGGTTCCGCTTATTCAAGCGGGGAATGGCGGTCGTCGAGTGCCTGGGCGATGCCGCGGACCACATCAGTGCCGGTCTGAGCCAGCCCGGAACTGCTGTGGAATACGCGCCGAACCCGCGTCGCTACCCTCATGGAACCGATGCAACGCACGCCGATCCCGAGAAGATTCGCAAACTGCGCGACCAGGGGAAGGCAGAACGCATCGAAGCCCGTCGCTTGCGCAGGATCGAGCGTCGCGCCGAACGCGGCCAAGCTCAAAACATGCGCGATCTTCGCCTGTTCTGACGTAGACTTTAGATAGAGAGAAGGGAAATCACATGGGTGGTTTACAGGGATGGCATCTAGTCATCATTATCGTGTTGGCACTGTTGCTTTTCGGTGCACCAAAGCTTCCAGGCCTGGCTCGTTCGATGGGCCAGTCGTTGCGTATTTTCAAGTCTGAAGTACGCCAGATGAAGGATGACGATCCTAAATCGGAGACTGTTGATGGCACAGTCAATGAACCGAATCCTAACGAAAAGAACAACTCGTAACCTCTTCTGTGGCAACAAATAAAGACAAGACACCGCGCAATAAGAAAAAGCGGGTCAAAGACGACGAAGGTCGGATGTCTCTTAAAGAGCATCTGATTGAGGCTCGAAACCGACTCTTCAAATCGCTCATAGCGTTAACTCTGGGAACTGTCGCCGGATTCTTCCTCTATGACTGGTTGCTGGAGCTGATCATTGCTCCCGTCCAGGCAGCTGGCGGATCGGTGAACTTCACGGCAGTGATGTCACCATTCGACATCATGATCAAAGTCGCGCTTTTTGTCGGAATTCTCGTTTCGTCCCCTGTGTGGCTTTATCAATTGTGGGCATTTATTGTCCCAGGGCTGAAGAAGAACGAACGTCGACTCAGCTATAGCTTCGTTGCTGTTTCGGTTCCGCTGTTTATCGGCGGCGTCGCGATGGCGTACTTTGTGTTGCCATTTGCCCTGCAGTTCTTCATCAGCTTGGCTCCGGAAAATTCCGAGAACCTGATCAACATCAACGAGTATCTGCCATTCATCATCCGGTTGCTGCTCGCATTTGGTTTGGCCATGCTGGTGCCGGTGCTCATGGTTGGCCTGAATATGGTGGGCGTGCTGCCTGCCAAGGTGATTTTGAAGAACTGGCGAATCACCGTCTTCCTCATTGCGGTTGTGGCCGCGATGGCTGCTCCGGGCGGTGACGCCATCACGATGTTCGCGCTTGCAGGACCGCTGTTCCTGACCTTCGCCGCGGCGACAATATTCTGCTACTTCAACGACAAGAAGCGTGCGAAGAAGCAAGCTGTGCTGGACGCTGAAAACGAACGACTAGCCAGTGGCGAATCGACCACGATTGATGCTCCGGGCACGATCGAAGAACCAAATTCACAGTTGTAAAGAACCGTCAAGAAAGAGAACGGCCACAAGTGACTTCACCCGCGGAACAATACGCGAATTCCAAGGCACGGCAGGTCGAACTCGGCACCGCGCTTCCCGACTTCCGCGCAAGCATCTCCTTCGACCTTGATCCGTTCCAGGCCGAAGCCTGCAAGAAAGTCACCGAGGGCCACAGCGTGCTCGTTGCGGCGCCTACGGGCGCCGGAAAAACTGTTGTTGGCGAATTCGCAATTTTCCAGGCGCTGCGCGAGAACCGGAAGGCTTTCTACACCACACCGATCAAGGCACTGAGCAATCAGAAATACTCGGAATTGGTTAGCCGCTACGGCGCCAAGAGCGTTGGCCTGCTGACCGGGGACACGTCGATCAACTCTGAAGCGCAGATCGTCGTGATGACCACCGAGGTCTTGCGGAATATGCTGTACGCGGATTCGCAAACCCTTGATGGCCTCGGCTACGTCATCATGGACGAAGTCCACTACCTCGCCGACAAATTCCGTGGAGCGGTGTGGGAAGAAGTCATCATCCACCTGCCGTCCAACGTCCAAATCATTTCCCTCTCGGCTACCGTTTCCAACGCTGAAGAATTCGGTGGATGGCTCGACACCGTCCGCGGCCAGACCGACATCATCGTTTCCGAGCATCGGCCCGTGCCGCTTTTCCAACACGTAATGGTAGGCCCTTACATCGTTGACCTCTTCGCGGAGGACGTCGCTTTCGACAAGGTGGCCGACGACGAGTCCACAGCCAGCGTCAATCCCGAGTTGCGCAAGCTCGTTCGTACCCACAATTCAAGCGGGCGCGTCCAGCGTGGACGAGGCAAGGGCAGCCGGGGGCCGCAGCGCGGTTCCGGGTTCAGCCAACGGGTCAATCGCCCGTCGGTGATCGGCAAGCTGGACCGGGCAGGCTTGCTTCCTGCCATCTTCTTCATCTTTTCCCGCAAGGGCTGCGACATGGCTGTGCAGCAGTGCGCCATGGCTGATCTCCGATTGACGACTAACGAGGAAGCAGCGGAAATTGCGCAGGCACTGGACGAGGTGTCTTACCGGATTCCCAGCGAGGATCTGGACGTTCTGGAATTCTGGGCATGGCGCGACGGGCTGATTCGCGGATTCGCCTCGCACCACGCTGGGCTACTGCCGATTTTCAAAGAGATCGTTGAAGACCTCTTCGCCCGGAACCTGATCAAGGTCGTCTTTGCCACCGAGACCCTGGCGCTGGGCGTCAATATGCCAGCGCGCTCAGTCGTATTGGAAAAACTCGTCAAGTTCAACGGCGAGTCCCATGTACAGATTTCTTCCGGCGAATATACCCAGCTGACCGGTCGTGCCGGCCGTCGTGGCATCGACGTGGAAGGGCACTCCATCGTTGTGTGGAACCCGGAACTGGAACCCGAAGCGCTAGCTGGCCTTGCCTCCAAGCGCACGTACCCGCTGAACTCTTCCTTCCGTCCGACCTACAACATGTCGACCAACTTGCTGGCTCAATTTGGCCGCGAGCAGACACGCCAAATCCTCGAATCCTCGTTTGCCCAGTATCAGGCCGACCGTTCGGTGGTCGGCATGGCCCGGCAGGTACGGTCCAAGGAGGAATCCTTGGCCGGCTACGCAAAGTCCATGCAATGCCACTTGGGGGATTTCACCGAGTATCTCAAGCTTCAGCGCAATTTGTCCGCGTTGGAGAAGAACGCGGCCAAGAGCCGACGCACTGAACGCCGCTCGGCCGCCGAACGCTCGTTGCAAGCAGTCATCCGCGGAGATGTGGTCGACCTTCCCGGCGGACGCCGTTTTGGCCGCGCTGTCATAGTCGAGCTTGATACCGCCATGTACAACCCTCGCCATACCGTATTGACCGAGGATGGTCAGGTGCGTCGGTTGTCGGTTGATGACCTTAACGGCCCGGTGGAAATTGTTTCGCGAATCAGAATCCCCAAGGGGTTCACTGGTCGGGCGCCAAAGGAACGCAGGGACTTGGCTTCATCGTTGCGCAATGCCATCTACGACCAGCGACCGCCGCGACAGGATGCGCAGAGCTTCAACTATGAAGGTGCGGATTCATTTGAACGTGAAATCGCGCAGATGCGATTGGACCTCAAAGACCACCCGTGCCACGCGTGTTCCGAAAAGGACCAGCATATGCGCTGGGCCGATCGGTATTGGAAACTGAAGAAGGACACCGACAAGGCGCGACGCGCCATACGCGGTCGCACCAATACCATCGCCACGCAGTTCGACAAGGTCTGCAAAGTCCTGGAGCAATTCGAATACCTGGTGCCTGCCGAGGGGAACGATGACTTCACGTTGACGGACTCTGGCAGGCGCTTGCGCAAAATCTACGGGGAGCGCGACCTTCTGACGAGCCAGATCCTGGAGACTGGTAAACTCAGCAAGCTCAACGCGGAGGAATTGTGCGCGGTCGTTGCCAGCTTGGTCTATCAAGCCCGCCGCGATGGCGATCGTGCGGATCCGAAGATGCCCACCGATAAGATCGCCGACATCTGGAACACCACTATCAAGATCTGGGGTGCCCTTTCAGACGCTGAAGAGACCTTGAACCTTGATCCCACTGCGCCGCCTGAATCCGGCCTGATCTGGCCAATGTACAAGTGGGCCCGGGGGTCGAGCCTGAACAGCGCACTTCGCGGTACGGATATGGCACCCGGCGACTTCGTTCGCTGGGCCAAACAGGTCATCGATACCTTGGACCAGTTCGCCAAGAATTCTGAACTTCCGCCGATGCTGGTGCGCAACGCCTATAAGGCTGTAGACCAGGTCAAACGCGGAGTCGTGGCCTACTCGAACGTCCTGGCCTGACCTTTCAACTCCAGGCTCAGAGCAATACTTATTAATCGGTGCACGAGAAAAGGGAGCACGCTGATGGCAAAAACACTGTACCGCAACGGGGCAGTCTATTCCGCCGCAGATCCGTTTGCGACCGCCATGGTTGTTGATGGCGATACTATTTCCTGGTTGGGCGGTGAGGACGCCGCGGATCGCCATGCGGAGACCGCGGATCAGGTGATTGATTTGCGTGGCGGGTTGGTGACGCCGGCCTTTGTCGAGTCGCATACCCACCTTGCGGCCCTGGGCAGGAGCCTTGCCGGGGGAGATCTGAGCAAAGCTACCTCGGCAAGTTCTCTGCTTTCCTTGGTAGCAGCGCAAGGGCAGAAATCCAGCAAAGTGGTCCTGGCCCAGGGCTGGGACAATTCCGACTGGAAACAGGACGAGCTTCCTGCAGAGCATGACCTGACCAGCGCTGCCGACGGCCGGGCCTACTACCTGTCCCGCCGAGACGTGCACAGCGCATTGGTTAACCAGGAGCTGCTGGACTTGCTGAGTCTTGGAGATCTCAAGCCGGGCCTGGTCTCAGGCAGCGATCATGACGATGTACGCGTCGCGCTGGCCAAGGCCCACAAAGCGGATCACGACTTCCAGCGTCTGGCCTTGGAACATTATGCCGCGCGAGGCTTCGCCACGGTAGTGGAAATGGCAGCGCCGCAGCTCGAAGGCCGTGCCGCGCTCGAGCAGCTCCTGGCCGACGATCAAGCGAAGCTGCCAAAGGTCTACGCTTACTGGGGCGAACTGGTGAACGATGCCGAGGCAGCCGAGGAGCTCTTCGCGTCGTTCCCTGCTGGACGGATCCTCGGCCTTGGCGGCGATCTGAAAGTTGATGGCTCACTTGGAAGCCACACCGCGTACCTGCGCGAGGAGTACAGCGATCGCCCCGGCGAACGCGGCATCCTGTATCTGAGCAAGGAAGAAATTGCCGCTCACCTCGTCGCGTGCAGCAGCCGCGGTATCCAGGCTTCGTTCCACGTCATTGGCGACGGCGCTTTGGACGTCGTGCTGGAAGGATTCGATCTATCTGCTGAGCAGATTGGCGTGTCCAAGGTGCAGATGGGCCGCCACCGCCTGGAGCACGTGGAAATGGTTGATGAAGCAACCCGCTCGCGCCTTTTGCAATACGCCGTGACCGTATCGATGCAACCGGTATTCGATAAGGCCTGGGGCGGTTCGAACGGAATGTACGCTCAGCGCCTAGGCGATCGCGCTCAGGGAATGAATAACCTTTCGGCAATGCTCTCGGCAGGCGTGCCGATGGTCCTCGGATCCGATGCGCCCGTCACCGAGGTCGACGGTTGGGAGGTAGTTCGCGCGGCGATGAACATGTCCAATCCGCAGGCGCGTATTTCCGCCCGTGCCGCCTTCCTGGCGCAGACCCGTTCGACCTACCGGGCCATGGGGGAGACGAATCCGCTAGCCGGTCAGTTGGCCATCGGCGCGCAGGCGACTTTCGCAGTGTGGACTGCCTCTGAACTTGCCGTGCAAACCCCGGACGTTCGCATCAGCTCTTGGAGCACGGATGCTCGCGCAGGCACTCCGATGCTGCCCGTTGTGGATGAGGAAATTCCTCAGTGCTTGCGCACGGTTCGCGCCGGAATCACCATCTTTGACGAGCTGGAGCAGGTCAATTAGCTTAAAGCGAAACCATTGGGTTCTGCCTAATTATATTCGTCAAGATCGCTCTGACTACCGGCATCTAGGTAAAGATTGAAGTCATTAGATGGTTGACAGCCTAGGTGGGTCACCCACTAGGCTGAGGTAAGCGCCTCTTCGTGATGCACCAGCATTGCGTTCGAAACGACGCAATATAAACAACGATCCTCAGTGACCTTAGATAACATTTTGCGTGCTTTTAGCGGGCAAAATAGGGCCGAAGTCACTGAGGATCGTTAGTTTATCCAGTGTCTTCAATGACCTGGCGAACATTTGATGACTATAATTTGAGTTTGGACTATCTCTTCCCGCATCCAAGGTTCCATGTTTCTGGGCCTAGATTGACGGGCGGAACTTTTGTGTTGCATACCCAGAAAGGTGTCGCCGAGTGCGCGTCATTACAATCATCCCGACCTATAACGAGCTGGAGTCGCTCCCGCTAACCGTAGGGCGGTTGCGGTCCGCAGTTCCGGATTCGGATGTATTGATCGTTGACGACAATTCACCAGACGGCACCGGCGAACTCGCTGACAAGATGTCGGCGGATGATTCGAACATCCACGTACTCCACCGCACCGGCAAGGATGGCTTGGGTGCCGCCTATATCGCAGGCTTTGAGTGGGCTTTGGCTCGGGATTACGACGTTCTGGTCGAAATGGATGCCGACGGCTCACACATGCCAGAGCAGCTGCCACGCCTTCTGAAAGCCAGCGAAGACGGTGCCGACCTGGTAATCGGCTCGCGCTGGGTCAAGGGCGGCGAGGTCGTCAACTGGCCACTGCTGCGAAAGATCATCTCTCGCGGTGGCAGCTTCTATTCGCGCACCATGCTTGGTCTGCCATTGCGCGACATCACTGCGGGATACCGCGCTTTCAAGCGCGAGACCCTCGAAGCCATTGATTTTGATGCTGTTGAGTCGCGCGGTTACGGTTTCCAGGTGGATATGACCTTCCGCGTGGCCATGCTGCGCAAGAAGATTGTTGAAGTGCCCGTCACGTTTGTGGAGCGTGAACTTGGGGCTTCGAAGATGAGCGGCAATATCGTCTTCGAAGCGATGTGGAACGTCACTCGCTGGGGCTTGGGTGCTCGCTGGAAGAAACTAACGTCCAAGAAGTAGATTTCCTGCACTGGCGCGTACCGAGAAATGTCCTGGTACGTGCCAGTGCTGTATAACGAAGTTATCCTGATCTGGCGCGGACAAGTCGCATACAAGTGAGGCCTGGCTGCACAACCATAGGTTGTGCAGCCAGGCCTCACATATTCCCTTAAGCCGGCACTGAGCTTGCCAGCGGCTTATCAGGGGAGTGCTAGACAGCTTCCCCGCGTGCAGCGCGCAACTGCGTCAGGCGGTCAGCCAGAGTCTTTTCCAACTCTTCTTCGCTGCGACGCTCAAGGAGCATGTCCCAGTGGGTGCGAACTGGCTTTTCGTTGCTAGCTTCTTCCATCTGGGCTTCGCCGTGGACAAGTTTGGCTTCCTTGCCGGTCTTGGTGTGCCAGACAGCTGGAATTTCAGCTTCGGCCGCAAAGACAACAAAGACGGTCTCGCCATCTTCGGTACGGTATTCGACGCGCTGACGGGCAGCCGGCTCCACACCTGCCTCAGATTCCATGCTCTGTGCACCCAGGCGCATGCCTCGTAGGCTGCGATCGCTCATGATTTCCCTCCGCGATGTTAAAAGAATTCGCTACACGTACCAACGTTTGGCACCGAATAATAATTCCACCGAACAAGCGGTTTAGAAATCTTCAGGCACCAAAACATCCATTATACGCGCTAGCGGCGAGGTGCATGGCCTGCACCTCGCCGCTAGCTGTTATCCAGTTATGAATCCAGTCCCTACTGGACGTCGCTGCTCGGAGCAGGCGAAGCCGGAGGTGCCGCTGGGGAGCCATTGCCGCCTAATGCGCCCCCGATGCCCTTCAACGCTTCGGTCAGTTCACTTGGGATCACCCATAGGGTGTTGGAGGTTCCTTCAGCAAGCTTTGGCAGCGTCTGCAGGTACTGGTATGCCAGCAGCTCGTGATCCGGGCGTCCGGCATGGATTGCGTCGAAGACCTTCTGGATAGCCTGAGCTTCACCATCGGCTCGCAGGATCGAGGACTGGGCGTCACCTTCAGCCTTCAGAATTTCTGCCTGGCGCTGGCCTTCGGCGGTGAGGATCGCTGACTGCTTGGTACCTTCAGCGGTCAGAATGGCTGCACGGCGGTCACGCTCGGCGCGCATCTGCTTCTCCATGGAGTCCTGGATGGACAGTGGTGGGTCGATGGCCTTCAGTTCAACGCGGGAGACGCGAATGCCCCACTTGCCGGTTGCCTCGTCCAAAACACCGCGAAGCTGTCCATTGATCTGGTCGCGGCTGGTCAGGGCCTCTTCCAGGTTCAAGCCACCAACGACGTTACGCAAGGTGGTCGTGGTCAGTTGCTCAACAGCTTGGATGTAGTTGGCGATTTCGTAGGTCGCAGCACGAGGCTCAGTGATCTGGAAGTAAACAACGGTGTCAATTGAGACCACCAGGTTGTCTTCGGTGATGACTGGCTGGGGTGGGAAGGAAACCACCTGTTCGCGCAGGTCAAGCAATGGCAGCAAGCGATCCACAAATGGGATCAACAATGTCAGGCCAGGATTCAAGGTGCGGTTGTACTTGCCGAGGCGTTCAACAATGCCTGCACGTGCCTGGGGCACGATGCGCACGCTGCGCAGTAGTACGACGATCACGAAGATCGCCAGGACGACAAGCACAATAGTTACGCCAAAACCATTTGAATTCATGGTTCATACTCACTTTCATTGTGCGGGGTGATGAAAATTTAGGTCGAGAAGTTATCAGCTGTCAGCTGGGTCTTCGGGTTTCGGGGAGAGGTAGGCGGTAGCTCCGTCAATTCGTGAAACCACGGCGTAGGTGCCCGGTGGCATCGTCGGAACGTTCGACTCTGCGCGAACCGTCCATATCTCACCTTGAATCTTGGCCGAGCCGGAAATGCGTGAAGTTGGTTCAAGGATCAAGGCATCGGCGCCTATCAGCCGTTCAATATTCGAGCGGAACCCTTCAGGGGATTTCTTCAGATGCCTGATGGCAATGGGGCGAACCAGCAGAATCATCAGCAGTGAGACGACGCAGAAGACGACTACCTGCAACCACAATGGGCCATTTAGAAGGGCCACTGTGACCCCTCCGAGAGCTCCGATGCCCAGCATGATGAAGTAAAGGTCGAGTGACAGCATCTCGATGATGGCCAACAGTAAGAACAGTGCGAGCCAAATTACCCACGCGTTACTTATGATCCATTCTGCGGTAGTCATGGAATCCACCTAATTTCTCAAAGGGCAAGGGCCAGAAGCTTTGGCCTTTCCTATATTCTGCCGTATCCGGGGGAGGATAGGCGTAGTCAATTAGGGGTATTTTCTATCTCTTAGGGATGAATACGTGTACTCCGAAGGATGCCGTTACAAGCTGTCGACCAAGGAACTGCACTTTTGCCCGAAGGGTCTCAGGGGAGAGGTGGTGGCCCGCTGGGCCCATGAAAGCAAGGTTGTAAAGATCCTCTGCGCCCAGCTCCATTTGATAGCTCAGGTATTCAGTCTCACTGTGTATCAGGCCTTCAGCGGCAAACTTCTCCTTCAGGGCTGCCAATTTTCCCTCAGCAACTGACAGCATGCCTAACGGCTCGATTACCTCCTTGAGGTGATCCGGTTCCCCTGTAACCACGACGCAGACACCGGTCGGGCGCAGGACCCGGTGGAATTCGGACGGGTTGTGCGGGGCGAAGCAATTCAGCACGATATCCCGTGAGGCATCGGAGGTCGGCAGTTTTCGCCAAACGTCCCACACTACGGCAACAGTATTCGGAAGCTTGGCGGCACGGCGCATGGCGAATCGAGAAATATCCAATGCTAGCGCGTCCTGGCTTGCCGGCGTCATGAGATCAAGGATTTCCTTGAGGTAGTAGCCGGTTCCGGCACCTGCATCGAGAACGTCCAATGTAGTTCCTGCATGGTATTTCTGGACCAGCTCCGATAGCTTCATTGCTAGTGGGGCGTAGTGCCCACGAGATTGAAACGCGTCGCGCGCCTGGACCATGGGGGAGGTGTCTTCCAGGAAGTTGGTTCCCTTGCCCGTCAGGAAATTGAAGTATCCCTGCTTTGCGGCGTCGAATCGATGCCCGGAATCGCAGAGAAGCGTTCTCTTAGCCTCGTCTTGGTAGCCCAGGGGTCGATCGCAGACGGGGCAGATGACCGAAGCTTTGCTCGTAGGCATTAGAAGTTCAGAACCTGTTTCGTAGTGGCAACATCCATGCTTTCGTGGCGCCAGAGTTCGGTCTCGCAAATGAGCGAACGAGTTACAGATTTATCCACGTATACGGTGCCGCTGAGATGATCCGTCTCGTGTTGGACGATTCGTGCCTGCCACCCACTAAATTTCCGCGTCTGTTTCTGACCTGCGCGATCCTCGAAAGTTGCCGTGATCTCAGCGGGACGGGTCACGACGCCTTGGAAGCCGTCGAAGGACAAGCATCCTTCGTAAAAGACTGCTTCACGGTCAGAGATGCTGGCATAAGTGGGGTTGAAAATTTCGAAGTATTCGAGCGGTTCCCGTTCGCGCTCCGCCGCGATTGTGTCTGGAATCGGGTACAAGTCTTCAAGCACAGCAATCTGCAGCGGGATACCGATTTGAGGCGCTGCTAGGCCCACGCCTGGAGCGTCATACATGGTCTGACGCATGGCTTCCAGCAATTGCTCAAGTAGCGGCTTTTCCAGTTGCCCGGTGTATTCGATGGCCTGTTGCCGAAGCACCGGGTGCCCAAGCTGAACGATAGGAATGACCAGGTTCTCATCGGCGGTGGCCAATACCGAAAGAACTAGTTCTTGGATCTCGTGGTTGGTATATTCGGGATTCATGGAGAAGCGGCGGTCCGTTCTAGATCGTGGCGGGTGAGCTGTGCTAAACGCGAAGTCAACCTTGCTTTTTCGGTGGCGTGGAGCATATGCCCTAAGTGTGCAAGGTCGTCTTGTGCATACAAGTGAATTTCGATGTCCTTGTCGTAGAACACGTCAATGAGGTTTGCCAGTCGACGTTCTTCGTCCATTGGCATTGTTTCACTCGCTGGTATTTGGGTGATGCTCCAACGCGAATAGCGGGTCGCAAGTTCGAGATAGTCAGCGGTATTGCGTCGAGTTCTGCAGATCTGGTCGAAGGTTATCCAGATGCAGTCCTCGGTCAGATGGGCTGGGCCGATGCGGTCATAGCCGATTTCAATCCAAGTATCTATCGCGGTGTCAGGAATTGTCCGGGGGAGCAGGTTCAGCGAACCCTTGGCGAAGCCCTGCGAGTTCTCGCGTGATCCGCTGATAAGCCGATAATCCTGTTCATGGTCGAGCTGGAAGATTTCGAAGTCACGACGAATTGTTTCAATGATCGGTTTGACTAAGTGGTGAAAGGTTTCGTCGTCGAGAAGATTTTCAGGCTCATAGTTGGAGGTGGTCACTAATTGGATCTCGTGCTGCTGGCAGAACTTGATCAGCTTGCCCATCAACATGGCATCGCCAGGTTCAGTGCAGTGGAATTCGTCGAAGATGAGCACCTGGATGCCGGCTAGCTCGCGTAAGAGGCCTTGGGAGAAAATCGCACCAAGTGGTTGGCCTGGTTCGCGGTTTTTGGGGGAGTTCAAGTGGTGAAAGAACTCGTGGAAATGAAAGCGACGGGTACTTGACGATGGCAGATGCGCCATTAATGCGTTGGTGATGATCGTCTTCCCGCGCCCCGGTGGCCCATAGATATATACGCCTTGTCGTGTGTTGCGGGCAAATGCGCCGATTGATTGGCCTAGAACGCTAATGAGCTGCTGCTGCGTGGGATCGGCGTTGATTCCTTCCATAGAAAGAGCATCAAGGATCTGACCGGACAGGGCGTTGCTAGCCAATTTATGTGACGACGGGGTGGGCATAGCTAAATTTTGCCATTCTTGGGTGTGCCGTCCAATTCAAGCGATTGCAGTTCAACGCTAAATCTGCTCTCAGGCAGCTTGAGTGATTCGACGTGAATTGAATATTAGCTAGTCAGATTGTGAATATGCAAAATCAAACACGATGACTTATTCAAGGGAGTGATATCAAAACTAATCACCAAGTGGTCCAACCTTGATGATTTTTGGGACTACCTATCGCTTTTGTCGGGGTGAGTTCATAATGGACACACTCACCAAACCGGTCATTGGCGAACGGTGGTTTGCGGTGCTGGGCAAGTTGTTCAGGGAGTGTTTGCGATGACTAGTGAATATGGCGCCTCGAGGGCGCAAGCGGGAATCATATCGAGTGATTTGCTGGATATGACCGTCGTAGTGCTCAAGACCTTATCCGACCCATTGCGCCTCCAGATGCTCTGGGCTTTGTGCGAGGACGATCTGACGTTGTCCGAGCTGGCGCAGTTGATTGGTGTTAGCCCGTCGGTTGCCGGCCAGCTGCTGGCCCGGATGAGAACAGCTGGCGTTCTGCAAACGAAAAAGTCCGGACGCCACGTCATCTACTCAATGCACGATGAGCTGTCCCGCCAGTACATTCGGCAGACGTTGGACTTTGCGGCCCATCGGCTGGAGCTCCAGGACGTCCCGGTGGCCAGTCAGGATTGATGCTACTTAGGGCAATGCTTGAAGGTCGAATCTGCTTACTTCTGCAGCCATTACCAGTAAGCCGATAATCTACATTATGTAAAGTAGTGGAAATCTTGCTCATCCCCACCTGGCTCAATTGGTGACATTCGAGTGAGCTCAAGCAATTTCTATGATGATCAAGGCGGGCCGTTCAACGACTTAGCTATTGCTGGTTCGACAGGAACAAGGTGACGTGCCAACTTGCCGCTTGATGGCTGAACTGAATGCACTTTCGGACGCGTACCCGAGCGACCGGGGCCAGCCAGCGATACGGTGTCAGACGCGACTGGCCTTGTCTTGGCTTTCAGCATTCGCCAATTAATGAGGTCGGTAGTCGGTGGTGTGCCAGCTATCTCTCGTAATCGTTGCGCAATGGCCGATCGTGGCATTGTCGATATCCGTGCCAATTCTCGCAATCCTGGGGTATTCCCGGGCGTCTAGTGCATGAGTTCGATGATCGAGTAACCGCAAGTTCTCGGATAGGCTGGTATGGACTCGTATTTGAGTCGTACTCCCCCGAACTTTCAAGGACTGACTCCAGGACATGTCTCCAAGCTCTCTTTACCGAACGATCGCGCGTGCAGAAGCCGTCACCTGGACATTATTGATTTTGGCCATGATTCTCAAGTATGGAATCAAGGTTGGCGACTGGCCCGTTTCTATCGCGGGGTTCATCCATGGGTTCGTTTTTCTGACCTATATCGTCGCTGCCATTTTGGTCGGTATGAATCAGCGTTGGGGCAAGGCCCTCATACTCGGAGCGGCCGCGACGTCAGTAGTTCCATTACTGACGATTCCATTTGATAAGTGGCTTGAACGCAAGGGCAAACTTGTTGGCCAGTGGCGCAAGGAGGCCACTGACCATCCAGCTGATCAGCGATGGACCGACTCGTCAATGCGCTGGCTTGTTGCCCGGCCGATGTTGACATCGATCACTCTCTTTATTCTGATCGTTGCGGTTTTCTCGAGCATGCTCGTCATGGGTCCGCCCGGCGGTCGAGGCTAATCATTCTTCCTCTACGATTCCATGACGGCCCCGACGTCACGGGAAGACTTGGAGCAAGTTTTCTGTACGACCTATCCGGTCGATCCCACGGGTTCCGGTAGGTCGTTTCCTATTCCGGAACCTATTCAACTCGTAAAGTCGATGCCGTTTTAATCAAGATGGGGATGGACTTGATCGTCACGAGCATGTCCACGAGCTCAACTGGCAATGTAAAGCACAACCAAGGAATTTCGCTTACGCCGCTGACAATGATTTCTCGCAGTGCCCGGGCAGGAATCCTATAGGAGGATCTTCCAATCAGGTGCGCGCCGAATCCCGTTAGAGGAACGAAGCCACCGAAGATGGTAGCCGCTTCTAGAAGTGTTTCAAACTGGGGCAGTGCCGAATGGATCTGCGAGCCGACGACACAAGACGGTAACTCCATCATGGCCGGAACCATGCGCAGCTCTGCGCCGTGTTCGACGTGCCGGATGGCTAGATGCATCTTGGCCAAGAGTTGTGTTCCCAAAGCAATGGCCAACAAATGAACATGAGCAGGACTAAGGCTTCCATGAAAGGGCCAGGTGGGAATATCACCAACGAGGGCTTCCCGCTATGAAGTACGTGTAGACAGGGATCAACATCGTTTGAACCACCAGTAGCAGTGGCGTTGCCACAAGAAGCTTCTGGTTCGCTCCCCCGGCAAGACCCGAAAAGACCATGACATTGTCAACGTAGCGTGCAAGCAAAGGCAAAGTGACTCGGATGGGAACACTTCGGTCAGCCCGGGCGAATCTGGTCAACGCGAATACCAATGCACGGACGTCGATGACGTTGGTGATCATGAAGGAAAAGGTGAATCTACGATCCTTGAGTCCCTCTGGATGCTTGGTCGAAGGCGTGCTCAAGCACGTGATGCAGAGCGCGAGGCCAAGGGAACGGAGCGATGAGACAGCCCGACTAGTCACTCAGCCATGGCAGTGCGATGCCAGGTGCGCAGCAGGCTGCCATGGACACCACATGGACCTAGATGTGCAGTCTATTCGTCCACGCCGTGAACGTTAGCGAGAACGTCACGCTCCGATACCGGTGGTGCTAGTAACGGTTGTTCGGGGCGAAGGTCCCGGAAGCTCCCCCAAGAAGCTGTGTTGGAGGCAACAGGCACTTTGGCCCGCCCGACGCGAATAGTTTCATGACTGCTTCTCTATCATGAGTACATGAAGCAAAGTTTGAGCAGGTGGCCGTGGCTGGCAGTCATAGATGCAGTCCTCATCATCCTTTTCGCCTTGCTGGGTCGCAGGGAACACGAGCACGGGCTGGATATCGGCGGAATCCTCATGACCGCCCTTCCATTCCTCATCGCCTATGTACTCATGACAGTGCTCTCGCGTCCGTGGCTGACGATCAACAAGATCTGGCCCACGGGCTTACTGGTCTGGCTAGGCACTGTTGTCCTCGGGATGGCCCTGAGGCTTCTGATGGGCAAAACTGCTGCCATCTCATTCGTCATTGTCACCCTGATTGTTCTCGGGGTGTTCCTGCTAGGTCGACGTGGAATCAGCTCGTTGATCGCCAAGCGATTACAGCAGCAAAAGTCCTAGCCCGTACGATGCCGCAGCGACCAGGCCGCTGGAGAAGGTCCCCAAGATAAATTGTTCGGCAGCGCGGTGGTCTTTCAATTCTGAGAAGCGTCCGAGCCCCTTGATGGCCAGAACGACCGCGATGCCTTCTGGCCAGCCGGCCCATAAGGTGCTGACAATAGCTGCTCGCTCCAGGAGTCCGATCCATAGCCCGCCTCGGAGCGGTGATGGGTCGGACTCTTCTTTGTTAAGCTCGGAATCATTCTTGGTGGCCAGTCGGAAGACGAGTTCGGTGAAGGGTCCGCCAAAACTTACTGCGAAGATGCCTGAGAGCATCACGACGTAGAACGCCGGAATTTGGGAAGGCAGGCCATTTGCGCCAGTCGCAGCCGACAGCACTGCAGAAGTTACGGCCAAGAGACCGGAGGCCACGATGAGAACTTCACGCCACCGTGCTCGTTTGCCTATTGCATAACCAAGATATGCGGCGAGGCAAGACAAGACGGTTGCTAGACTCAGGCTCCCCCAGGCAATCCACAACATCTACGACTCCCCTAGCATTTTGAGCTGGCGAGTCAGCGACTTCGCCGCCTCGTCCATCATCCGATTCGCCTCGAACCATAGCGCGGCAGACAGACGAGATGAGACTGCCTGCTGGGTGATCCCCAATTCCTTGGCGATCTGTTGCTGCGTCAATCCTTCATCTGCCAAGGTGCCGGCCTCCCAGGCGGTAGCCCTGCGCTTGGAGACTATGCAGGCCGTTAATTGAAGCTCAGCTTCCAACCTTGTGGCTTCATGGGATGGACCATGAACAGCCAGATGCGCATTGGTGTTCTTGGAACGCTCAACTGCAACTCGTGCGTATTCGAAGGCGGGCCCGCGGCCAGCCCTTGTCTCTTTGGGTAGCGGCGTTTCAACCTGTCCGAATCCCAGGCCGACACTCCAGTCCCCCGATGCAGCCATCATGACGGCCAGACGAATCGCTTCCGAAGCATCGTCCAAGACAGCTTGAACCTCATCGCCAGCAGTACGCTGGAAGGGGCGGATAACCGGAACGGTCGCGTTGGCCTGCTCAATGAGCGCTTGTACTTTGTCTTCCGATGATCGGGAGCGACGTTGGTCGATGGTCAGAACTATCATAGAACAACCATAAAACATAGTAGAGTAAAATACTAATTTTAAAACTTGTAGAAATGAAATCGCGACAATGGATCGGACTCGCTCGGGCTGCATTTTCGACTAGAGTTGAAACTAAGTTATCGGTCTTCAGTTCGGGGACTCACGTAGTGAAAGGCGCAGCAATGGTTACCGCATTCGTCATGATTCAGACGGCAACTGACAGCATCCCGGAGTGTGCTCAGCAGATATCCGCAATTTCCGGGATTAGCGAGGTCTATTCTGTTGCCGGAGATTGGGACTTGATTGCAGTAGCCCGCGTGCACAAGCATGAGGATCTGGCCGAGGTGATCGCCAATAAGCTTTCCAAGATTCCGGGCATCCGTGGAACCCAGACACATATCGCGTTCCGGGCTTACTCGGATCACGACCTGGAAGCGGCTTTTTCGCTGGGGTTGGATGACTAACGCTCCAGTGCCCCGAAGGACGGGTTCTGATTGCAGCTTGTATCAGCTGCAACCAGAACCCGTCCTTGTTTAATCTAGGGTTCTACTCCCCTACGATTTGCTGCGTCGTGTCCGCCCATTTTTCAAGGACGGACTTGGCAGCACCAGAGTCAATCGAGATTGCGGCCTTCTGGAGCGCGCTCTTCATGCGCTCAACGAAGTTGCCCTCACTGGATTCGTCGTAGGCAACCATTCCTGCGGCAGCATTCAGCAAAACAGCATCCCGAACCGGCCCTTCGGCCCCGGAAACGATCTGCCTGACAACCTGAGCGTTATGTAGGGCGTCTGCGCCGCGCAACTGCTCGATGGTTGCCCGCGAGATTCCTAGATCCTGGGCATCGAAAGTGAACTCATCGACTCGCCCATCGCGTACTTCCCATACGCGATTGGCTGAGGTCGTGGTGAGCTCGTCCAATCCGTCATTTCCTCGGAATACCAGGCCGCGGGAGCCACGGCTGGCCAGGACGCCAGCCATGATCGGAGCCATGACCGGGTCCGAGCAGCCGATCGCGGAAGAACTTGGCAATGCTGGATTCGTCAGCGGGCCCATGAAGTTGAATGCAGTGGGCACGCGAAGCTGACGCCGAGCGACGGCGACGTGGCGCATTGAGGGGTGGAAGACATTGGCGAAGCAGAACGCAATGCCAACTTTGTTGTAAACCTCTACAAGCCTCTCGATTGGTACATCAAGTCGCACACCCAGAGCTTCGAGGACATCCGCCGAACCCGAGGACGATGAGGAGGCCCGGTTGCCGTGTTTAACTATGTTGATGCCGGCGCCTGCGCACACCAGGGTGGCCATCGTCGAGATATTCACGGTGTTCTGTCGGTCGCCTCCGGTTCCCACAATATCCAGGGTTTGTGCCTGGATGCTTAGCGGCTTGGCGTTGGCAACCATGGAATCAACGAGGCCGGTGAGTTCGGCAACGGTTTCGCCCTTCGAGCGCAGGGCAACAAGGAACCCGGCGATTTGAACGTCGCTCGCCTCGCCGCTCATGATCTCATTCATGGCCCACGCTGCCTGAACGCGGCTGAGATCGCCACCGCCAATCAGGGTGGCCAAGAGATCTGGCCAGGTTGGGAACTTTTCGTTTTCAAGGCTCGTTGACACAAATGAAAGCCTATCGAGCAAGCAGTCGCAGACCCAATTCATGTCATCGATTGATGTGTCACAAGTCGCTAAAAACCTAGTATTTCTGGGGATAAATAGGGCACAGGAATGTTGCATAAATGAATGTTTCGCTCGACTCGCCGAATCAAGCTCTACGAATTGTAGAAAGAGTTTTCTACGTACTTCCGCGTGTTTCCGCGGTTGTTGTCGATATGTGGCGCAAAAAACCTCCGACAACGCCTTTCTGCATTGGTATCTGAGGGGCATTTAGAGACATAATGTCAGTGTGACAACTGCGACTCATGCCCCAAATACGACGGCGCCTCATGCGCCGAACCGCCCAAACATGGTGTCGGTGGGAACGATGGTGTGGCTCTCCAGCGAGCTCATGTTCTTCGCCGCCCTCTTCGCCATGTATTTCAGCCTCCGGGCTGCCGCGCCCGAACTATGGGCGACTGAAACTGCCAAACTTAACGTGCCGTTTGCGCTGGTTAACACCCTGATTCTGGTTTCCAGCTCGTTCTCGTGCCAGCTTGGTGTGTTCCGTGCTGAAGAATTCAAGCCTCGCCGTTCCGGTGGACTGTTCAACTTCAAGGAATGGGGAATGATCGAATGGTTCATTCTTACCTTCATCCTTGGCGCCATCTTCGTCTCGGTCCAGGCTTATGAATACGTCACCCTCGTTCACGAGGGCGTAGCACTGAACTCGAACTCCTACGCTTCGGCCTTCTACATGACCACCGGCTTCCACGGCATTCACGTCACCGGTGGCCTGATTGCATTCCTGCTGATCATTGGTCGTGCAATGCTGGCTAAGAAGTTTGGCCACTTCGAAGCAACGGGTTCCATCGTTGTGTCCTACTACTGGCACTTCGTTGACGTTGTTTGGATCGCGCTGTTTGCGATCATCTACTTCCTGAAGTAGCAACTTTTAGTCATTAGTTGCCACAACGAGAAGTACGGCAACACCACACCAAAGAAACTAAGTGAGGAACCAGCAAGTGAAGGCTCTTTCGAAAAAGCGCCGCCACCCGCTCGCCGCTGTGGCCCTGCTTCTGTTTGGATTGCTGATTACCGGCAGTCTCTACACCGCAGCAGGAAACATCAGCGAAGCGAAGGCCGCTGAGACCACCGCAGCATCGCAGACCGATGTTGACGAAGGTCAGAAGCTTTTCGTCGCGAACTGCGCTACTTGCCACGGCATGCACGCTGAAGGTTCGGACTCCGGTCCTTCGCTGATTGGCGTTGGCGCCGCATCTGTTGACTTCCAGGTCGGTACCGGCCGTATGCCAATGCAGATGCAGGGCCCTCAGGCCCAGGTCAAGCCAGTTCAGTTCGACGACAAGCAGATCTCCCAGTTGGCTGCATATGTTGCCAGCCTGGGTGCAGGTCCAGCGATCCCGGATGAGGAATACCTCGACACCACCAAGGGCGATGCAGCTCACGGTGGAACCGTCTTCCGCGTGAACTGCGCAATGTGCCACAACGCGGCAGCAGCCGGTGGTGCTTTGACCCGAGGCAAGTTCGCTCCGACCTTGACCGGCGTAACCGAGAAGCACATCTACGAAGCGATGGCTACCGGCCCACAGAACATGCCAGTGTTCAACGACTCGAACATCACCCCAGATGAGAAGCGTGACGTGATCACCTTCCTGAAGACCATTGAAGCTAATGGTTCCGCTGGCGGTGCAGCCCTGGGCTCGCTGGGTCCAGTTGCTGAAGGCCTGTTCACCTGGACCGCAGGTCTGGGCATCATCATCGCCTTCACCATTTGGTTGACCTCGCGTCCTTCCTAAGGCAAACCACGGCATAGGCCGTAACCATCACTACGTACATAAATTCCTAACAGAAGGATGAGAGAGAAACATGGGCGACCATAGTCACGGCAGTCCCGAAAACTCGGGCACCGTTGCTAAGGCTGACGATGTAGCTCAGGATCGTTTCCCCGATCCGGGCTTGCCACCCCATCGTCCGCGTCTCGCAGACCGCGATCCGCGCGCAGCCAAGCGACATGAGCGTCAAGTAGCGCTCCTATTTACCATCTCCATCATCGGCACGCTCTTCTTCTTCGTGGCCTACTTCGTCCTGGGCCGCCTGGGCGAGATGTCTTTCGCTGAACTGCGTGTGCAGAACGCTGCACTGGGCCTGGGCACCGCATTCGCGATGCTCGGTATCGGTGTAGGTATTGTTCACTGGGCAAAGACGCTGATGCCGGATCACGAGCTCATGGAAATGCGCCACGAGATCCGCTCGGAAGAAGACCGCCAGGATGCAGTCGAGATCGTAGATACCGTTCTTGAAGAATCCGGTATCAAGCGTCGTCCGCTGATCCGCAACACCCTGATCGGTGCCATCGCCTTGGCCCCGATTCCGGCAATCTTCATGTTCCGCGATCTGGATCGCACCGGTAAGACCGCGAACCAGATGATTGATTCCCTGCGCCACACCATGTGGGACACGGGCATCCGTTTGACCCGCGATCCATCCGGCACCCCGATCAAGGCTTCGGATGTCCAGATCGGCTCCGCTTTCCACGTTGTCCCAGAGGGCATCAACGAAACCGAGAACCCGCTGAACGAGAAGGCCAAGGCCGTTGTTCTGCTGATGCGTATGGATCCAGCAGAAATGAACATCTCCGAGGGCCGCGAAGACTGGAACGTCGACGGCATCGTCGCCTACTCCAAGATCTGCACCCACGTTGGTTGCCCGATCGCGCTGTACGAGCAGCACACGCACCACCTGCTGTGCCCTTGCCACCAGTCGACCTTCGACTTGACTCAGGAATGCAAGGTCATCTTCGGCCCAGCTGGTCACGCACTTCCACAGCTGCCAATTACCGTGGACTCCGAAGGCTACCTGGTCGCCCAGAGCGACTTCCATGAGCCTGTCGGCCCAGCCTATTGGGAGCGTGGTTAATCATGACGACTGCTAACGAATACCAGGCAACGACCTCCACCGGTCGTATCGCCAACTTCGTGGATTCACGCGTTGGCGCTTCGGCCATTGTCAAGGAATTCGGTCGCAAGATCTTCCCTGACCACTGGTCCTTCATGTTCGGTGAAGTAGCGATGTACACCTTTGTGCTGTTGCTGCTCTCCGGTACCTTCCTGACCTTCTTCTTCGATCCATCGATGGCGCACGTGACCTACAACGGTTCGTACGTTCCGATGAAGGGTCTGGGCATGTCGACCGCCATGGCTTCGACCATGGACATCTCGTTCGACGTGCGCGGCGGCCTGTTCATGCGTCAGGTCCACCACTGGTCGGCACTGCTCTTCATTGCATCGCTGTCGGTTCACATGCTTCGTGTCTTCTTCACCGGTGCATTCCGTCGCCCACGTGAATTGAACTGGGTTGTCGGTGGCGTTCTGCTGATCATGGGTCTGGCTGCTGGCTTCACCGGCTACTCCCTGCCAGATGATCTGCTCTCCGGTAACGGCCTGCGCATTATCGACGGCGTCATGAAGGCACTGCCCATCGTCGGTACCTACCTCTCGATGTTCTTCTTCGGTGGCGAGTTCCCGGGCGAGCACGTAATCCAGCGGCTGTACTCGCTGCACATCATGATTGTGCCTGCAGTGATCATCCTGCTGATCGTTGTTCACCTGTTCATGGTTGTGACCCACAAGCACACCCAGTACCCAGGCCCAGGCCGCACCAACGACAATGTTGTTGGCTTCCCTGTCGGCCCGGTCTACGCGGCAAAGGCCGGTGGATTCTTCTTCATCGTCTTCGGCATCGTTGCTTTCATCGCAGGCCTGTTCCAGATCAACCCAATCTGGAACTACGGCCCGTACGACCCATCCCCTGTTTCGGCTGGTACCCAGCCGGACTGGTACATCGGATTCGTTGATGGCGCCCTGCGTTTGATGCCAGGTGTTCTTGGCAACTTCAGCTTCGAATGGAACATTCCATTCCCATGGGGCACCAACACTCTGGTTCTCTCGGTTCTGCTCCCAGCTCTGGTGCCTGCAGGCGCGCTGTTCGCGGTCATGTTCGCGTGGCCATGGATCGAGCGTTGGGTCACCAAGGACAACCGCGAGCATCACTTGCTCGATCGTCCGCGTAACGCTCCATTCCGTACCGCTATGGGTGTCGCCGGCGTGATCTTCTACAGCGTGATGTGGGCAGCTGCATCCTCTGACTTGATCGCGACGCACTTCCACGTGGCACTGAATGACGTCACTTACTGGTTGCGTGCGCTGTTCTTCCTCGGCCCAATCCTGGGCTTCTGGCTGACCCGCCGCATCTGCCTGTCGCTGCAGCGCAAGGATCGCGAGATCGTCCTGCACGGCCGCGAAGCCGGCATCATCCAGATGTCGCCAGAAGGCGGCTTCACCGAGAAGCACGAAGAGGTCGACGTTTACAAGCGCTACCTCTTGACCAACTTCGAGGATCGCCAGTACATCCCAGCAGAGCCTGACGCCGCTGGCCACATCTCCGGTTCGGAGAAGCGCCGCGCAATGATCTCGAAGTTCTTCTTCGAAGATCGCGTCGCCCCGGTAACCCCATCGGAACTGGAAGCAGCCCATGCTGCCCACGGTCACCATGAGGTCGAGGGTGACAAGCAGGACTCGATCGAGAAGTAATTCCGATTCGCGTTAGTCACTAGAACAGGGACACACCACGGTGTGTCCCTGTTCTATTTAAGTTGCTGTGCGGAGTCTTCACGCGAACCTACTCCCCTGCGGAATCAGGGCGGAAACCGACTCCAATCCATCGCCGATCCTGCAGGGCCCTCAAACAGCCGTGAGAACGCCGAGAATGCCCATTGCGCCCAAGGAGTGGCAAATTAAGTTCTAAGCGCTCCTATGTGGCGCCAACGGCGTGGAAGCTGGTGGATCTCGGTGTGGCTGCTTCTTTGGAATCAGTTGCGATGTAGGCTGCGCATAGAACAGCCGGAGATCGTCAGCAGACCTTGCGCATTGGGCCGGACCTCCAAAATCGGGTGGGCAGCCATCAACCTGAGTTGCAAGCCGGTGGAAGCCGCCTGGCAAGACACGGGTTGGTCGAACGTGGAATCCGGTCCTCACGGAGTCATTTGCGTAATCAGGGAACACGGCATGCTGCCGGGTGGGCCACAGTGGTTCGCCCGGCATTTTTCATGCTGGTGTAGGCGTTTTCAGCGTGGTAACCGACGCCTAAAGCGAATAGGGCCGGCACCGCACGCCAACTTGAGACTAATATCTGTCCGCCAGCACTGCCGGCAGCGCAACTGCCACGCTGGCGTGGTCCTAAAACGCCTCTGTGTAGCGCGGCGTACGAGTGCCAACACGTTGCAGCGGGACAAAGAGCTTGTAGCGGTCCGAGCGGTAGAGCGAGACCGAGTAGTCGGCCAGCCGTTCGCCGATATAGGCGTAGCGCGTGATCTGTAGCAACGGGAACCCTGGTTCAACGCCCAGTAAATGGGCCTGGCTCTTGCTTGCGGCCGTGCTTTCGACCTGATCCTCGCCCCACTCCAGAAGTATGCCATAGCGCTCGTGTAGGGCTTGGTAGAGCTTGGACGGTGGTTCCGCGTCTACGAAGCCGGGGACCAGATCTGCCGGCATGTAGTTCTCATCCAAGCTCATCGGGGTTCCATCGGCCAGCAGCAGGCGTTTGAACTGCACTACTTGCGTCCCCTCCTCCACCATGAGCTGCAGGGCGAGGTTAGCATTGGCCTTGATCTCGGCAAACTCCAGAACGTGCGCGTCCGGAACCATGCCACGGCGCATCATGTCCTCGGAGTAGGAATGCAGCCTGACCCGCAAGTCGAGTTTCTCGGGGACCACGAAAGTGCCGATGCCGACTACCCGCTTGAGCACCTGTTCGTCGACCAGCGCGTCAATTGCCTGACGGATGGTTTTGCGGGCCACCCCGAAATGTTCGGCGAGTTCTCGTTCTGGCGGGAGCTTGTAGCCAGGTTTGCAGGCTTCTCGGGCGTGGGTTTTGAGGATCTCACGGATCTGCCGGTACTTGCTTTGCTTGCTCGCTGGATCAAGGTACGCCTCGACCTTTGGCTGGGGTGCGTGGCGCATGGGTTGATCTCCTCGGCTGGTTCAGGGCCGGCATTTCGCTTTGGCCCTACTGCTATTAAAAGACTAATGGGGTGACAAGCCAATTGCTTGTCACCCCATTAGGAGCACTGCTTAGTGTGCGTGGTCTCCACGGCTGTATTCGTAAACCCAGCCAACCAGGCCTACAACGGAAAGTCCTGCTCCGATGTAGAAGACCCACCAGCCAACTGCAATGCCCAGGAAAGCGATTGCAGCGGAGCCGGCCAGTACCAGTGGCCACCAGCTCCATGGCGAGAACATTCCGATGTCGCCGGCGTTCTCGTGGATTTCACCGTCAACACGGTCCTCTGGGCGAGGGCCGATCCGCTTGGCGGTGAACAGCAAGTACCAGCCAACCATTGCGGACAGGCCTACCAGCATCAGCAATGCCAGGAAGCCAACCCATTCGCTCCAGTTGGTCATGTAACCGTAGATCACGGCGATAGGGGCGAAGAAGAAGACGCCACCGAGGAAGATCCAGGATTCAATTTTCATCTTTACAGGTCCTTCTGATCAGCAGGGCCAAAGATCTTTGCAACCGGAGATTCTGGGGTAACGCGACCGCTCAGTTCCGGGTGGTGCAGATCCAAAGCTGGACGCTCCGAACGGATGCGAGGAATCGAGTGGAAGTTGTGGCGTGGTGGCGGGCAAGAGGTAGCCCATTCCAGCGAGGCGCCGAAGCCCCATGGATCATCAACTTCAACCTTCTTGCCGTAGCGGAAGGTGGTCCATACGTTCCAGAAGAACGGAATCATCGATGCGCCCAAGATGAACGCGAAGACGGTCGAAACCTGGTTCATGGTGGTGAAGCCATCTTCAGGCATGTAGTCGGCGTAACGACGTGGCATACCCATGACGCCCAGCCAGTGCTGGATCAGGAACGTTCCGTGGAAGCCGGTGAACAGCATCCAGAAGTGGATCTTGCCCAGACGCTCGTTGAGCATCTTGCCGGTCCATTTTGGCCACCAGAAGTAGAAGCCGGCGAACATGGCGAATACCACGGTACCGAAGACCACGTAGTGGAAGTGTGCCACCACGAAGTAGGAGTCAGATACGTGGAAGTCCAGTGCAGGAGCGGAGAGGATAATACCGGTCAAACCACCGAACAAGAAGGTGATCATGAAGCCGATGCTCCACAGCATTGGGGTTTCGAAGGTAATCGAGCCGCGCCACAGGGTACCGATCCAGTTGAAGAACTTCACACCGGTTGGCACTGCGATCAGCATGGTCATGAAGCCGAAGAACGGGAGCATGACCGAGCCGGTGACGTACATGTGGTGAGCCCACACGGATACCGACAGCGCAGCGATCGAGATGGTCGCGAAGACCAGACCCTTGTAGCCGAAGATCGGCTTGCGGCTGAAGACCGGGAAGATCTCCGAGACGATACCGAAGAACGGCAGCGCGATGATGTAAACCTCAGGGTGTCCGAAGAACCAGAACAGGTGCTGCCACAGGACGGCACCACCGTTCTCCGGGTCGAAGATGTGTGCACCAAAGCGGCGATCAGCACCCAGTGCGAACAGCGCAGCTGCCAGCGGCGGGAAAGCCATCAGGACCAGCAACGAGGTGATCAAGGTGTTCCACGAGAAGATCGACATGCGCCACATGGTCATGCCAGGGGCACGCAGGCAGATGATCGTGGTGATGAAGTTAACGGCACCCAGAATGGTACCGAAGCCCGACAGTGCCAGACCGAAGACCCAGAGGTCTCCACCGACACCTGGCGAGAAGGTGGTGTTCGACAGCGGAGCGTATGCGAACCAACCGAAGCTAGCTGCACCCTGCGGGGTGAGGTAGCCGGCCAGAGCGATAACGGAGCCCATGGCGAAGAACCAGAAAGCCAGCGCGTTCAGACGTGGGAAGGCCACATCCGGGGAGCCGATCTGCAATGGCATCATGACGTTTGCGAAGCCAGCGAAGAGCGGGGTTGCGAACATCAGCAGCATGACGGTGCCGTGCATAGTGAACAGCTGGTTGTACTGTTCCTTGGTCTGCAGGATCTGCATACCTGGTTCGAACAGCTCTGCACGTATCAGCAGCGCCATGACGCCACCAATGCAGAACATGACGAACGAAGTGATCAGGTACATGTACCCGATCTTCTTGTGGTCGGTCGAAGTGATGTAGTCGACGAAAAGGCGACCCTTCGACTTCGGCACCACGGCTGGGGCAATCGACTTGACGTCGTCAGTTGCGTATTCAAACGTAGTCATCGTGATTACTCTCCTTCCCCGTGCTCTACTACTACACCGTTAACCGTGTCCGGCTGGCGGTCGTATTCTTCGCCGATGTGTCCATCGTCCATCTTGGCGAGCTGAGCCTTGAACTCTGCGTCGCTGACGACCTTCACGTTGAAGAGCATTTCGGAGTGGTACTCGCCGCAAAGCTCGGCGCACTTTCCGTCATAGCTACCTTCAACCTGGGGAGTCAGGTAGATGTGGTTGGTCTTGCCCGGGATCATGTCCAGCTTCTGCAAGAAGGCTGGGACCCAGAACGAGTGGATGACATCGCGGCTGTTCAGATCCAGCTGTACCGACTTGCCTGCTGGCAAGTACAAGGTAGGCAGTTCTTCGCGAGCGCCTTCCGAGCCATCGGTGTGCAAGTGGGCCTGGGTGCCGGCGAAATGCTTCTCAGTGCCCTGGTAGGTGTAGTTGAAGTCCCAAGACCACTGCTTGGCTCGAACGTCTACTACGACCTCGGAATCAACAGGCTTGTTGATGCTCTTTTCCAGGGTGTTGTTGAAGCTAAAGAAGACTAGAACAAGGACCAAAGGAATGGCCGTGTAGAAGATCTCCAATGGCATGTTGTAGCTCAGCTGGCGTGGGTAACCGGTGTCGGTCTTGCGGCGACGGTAGGCGATGATGCACCAAAGCATCAAGCCCCAAGTCAAAATACCGATGACAACCACGGCGATCCACGAGTGAACCCAGAAATCCTGGATTGCAGCAGTGTGGTTAGTGGTGTCACGCTCCACGTTTGGGAGCCAACCGCGTTTAGCCTCCGCTGAACATCCCGTCAACAGCAGCGCGCCAGTGCCGACTAAAGCCAGAACTTTGGCTTTAGCAGACCCGCGACTGCCGGTTCGGTCTTGCGAACTCACAGACGGCCCTTCCTCTTTGTTGGTGCAGAATGTGGTCTTCATAAGTCACCTCGTGGTTTAACGAGTTGCACGGTGAGGTGGCTCACGAAGGGAAACATAGTTTTACTACTTAACGTAGAGCTTACCCTCTTCGGGGTCAGAATGCCGAAAAACGCCGCTGTTCTAACGAGAAATTTCTTCAACGTTTGAACAGCGGCGTTAGTTCCCTTGGGCCTAGTGGTTCCTAGTGGAAGGAATCTCCGCAGGCGCAGGAGCCGGAAGCCGAAGGGTTGTCGATGGTGAAGCCCTGCTTCGAAATGGTGTCTTCGAAGTCGATCGAAGCGCCAGCAAGGTAAGGAACGCTCATCTTGTCGACGATGACCTCTACGCCGTCGAAGTTCCGAACAGCGTCTCCCTCGAGCATGCGCTCATCGAAATAAAGCTGGTAAATCAGGCCCGAGCAACCGCCTGGCTGCACGGCGATGCGCAGACGCAAGTCGTCGCGACCTTCCTGTTCCAACAGCGAACGCACCTTTTCGGCGGCCACATCGGAAATGTTTACCTCGTGGGTTGGCAACTCGCTTGGGTCACCCTTGGTTTGCTCAACAGCTGCAGTCATGATTTCCTCCCATACTGCTCGTTGTGGCTTCAGCCTCAAATTAACTCCGAGGATTCGCCCCTGTTCTTGCTACTATCCTACGTCGCAACCGCTAGGATTTCTCCCCCTGTGTCACGGCATATGACACGCCTCATAGTCCTTCGGCGTTGAACCTGGCCAGCAACAGCGCCTCAGCTTCAATTGCATGCTTGAAGTCGCCCAGATGCAACGATTCATTGGCTGAGTGGGCTCGTGAATCTGGATCTTCAACACCGGTCACAAGGATCTGAGCTTGTGGGAAGACCTCCAGCAAGTCAGCGATGAATGGAATCGACCCACCCAGCCCCATATTCACTGGTGCAACTCCCCAGGCCTGTTCAAGTGCCCAGCGTGCGGCGTCGTTCGCCGAAGCATCCAAATTGGCCTTGTAGGCATTTCCAGCTTCGGTGGCCCGGAAATCTACCTTCGCACCGCGCAGATCCACTCCATTCACATGCTCCTCCAGCGCTTGCAGTGCCTTGGCCGGATCCTGTCCCGGTGCTAGCCGCATCGAAACCTTGAATCTCGTTCGAGGAATCAGGGTATTCGACGACTGGTCAACGTTAGGGATATCCATTCCAATGACGCTCAGAGCTGGTTTATTCCATAAGCGATCGGTGATTTTCCCGGTTCCCGCCAAGTTGAAGGAATCAAGGACCCCGGAATCATTGCGGAATTGGGCCTCGTCGAAGTCGACTTCGGCGGAATCACTGGCAACAAGGCCCTTGATGGCAACAGAGCCATCCTCATTGTGGAATGTCGATATGAGCTTTGCTGCAAGCAAGGGGGAATCCAGGACCGGGCCGCCGAACATTCCCGAATGGACCGCATGCTTCAGCGAGCGAACAGTGATTTCCGCCGCGCACATGCCACGGAGCGAGCTGGTCAGCGCTGGGGTGCCAACGGCCCAGTTGCTGGAATCAGCGACAACGATGACATCGGCAGCAAGCTTGTCCTGATGCGCTTCGAGGAAGTTGCGGAATGACGGTGATCCTGCTTCCTCCTCCCCCTCGAAGAAGTAAGTGACGCCGACCCCGAAGTCCGAGACAAGATCCAAGACGGCGCGCAATGCGGCAATGTGAACCATGATTCCAGCTTTGTCGTCTGCCGCGCCTCGGCCAAAGAGTCGCTCGCCGATTTGTGTTGCCTCGAAAACTGGGGTGTTCCAATCCTCGGCATTGCCCGGAGGCTGTACGTCGTGGTGTGCGTACAAGAGTACGGTCGGCTTGCCAGGGGCAGCCTTGCGGCGGGCCACGACGGCGGGCGCGCCCATTGCGCCGTTTTCTGCTGGCTCGCGCAGGATATCAACGCTTTCCATGCCGGCATTCTTGGCGAGTTCAGCTACGGCTTGGGCTGACTTCTCAAGATTCTGCGGGTCGAAGGATTCCCAGGCGATGCTTGGGATGGCGACTAAGGCCTTGAGTTCTTCGAGGATCCGCTCGAAGTTCGCATCGATATGGCCCTTGAGTGCTGAAATATCGACGCCATTCTTGGCGGCGTCGAAGAGTGAATTTGTGCTCATGGTTTCAGCCTAGCAATTCATTGCGTATCGAATGTCACGCGACAAGCTAATTCCGGCTAGGATAGAGGGGTGTTTGGACGTAAGAAGGATGAACCTCAATCCCCCGTAAATGTACAGCCCGTAGAGCAGGCATCGGAATCATCCGACGGCCGCAAGTCGGGGCCAACGCCCAAGCGCAGTGCGCAGCAGGCGAACCGTCAGCGACCCCTGGTTCCGACGGATCGGAAGGCAGCCAAGGAGGCCGAGCGCCAGCAGCGCATTGAAGCTCAGAATCGCCTGCGCATTGCCAATGAAACCGGTGACGAACGCTACCTGATGCCACGCGATAAGGGTGAGCAGAAGCGCTACACCCGCAATTTCATCGATGCTCGTTGGATGTTCGGCGAGTTCATGATGTTCATCATCTTGGCCTTCCTCGTGGTCTCGCTGGTCTTCCAGAAGAACCTGCAGGTTCAGGTGTTCGTCCAGCTGGCATTGTGGGTCGTGATTGCCTTGATCATCCTCGAAGCCATCTTCACGTCGATCGTGTTGAAGCGTCGCTTGGTGGCCAAATTCGGTCATATGGAGCGTGGTGTTCGCATGTATGCGGCGATGCGTGGCATGCAGTTCCGCAAGCTGCGCTTGCCAAAGCCGCAGGTTGCGCGCGGAGCGAAGATCGACTGATTCTCCATAGCTTTTAGAAGGAGCAAGCCCTGATGGGTTTGCTCCTTTTCTTATGCCAGCGAACCAATGAAAACACAATTTAAAGCTTGTAGATAAGTTTACAATGTTTATTGCCGTGAATGATTGAGAGTTTCGGAAAGGGTGATTGGCGGAGGTCCTCCACTGCCAGCCAGTTCCATTCGGGGTTGTTGACGGTTCTACAAGGCCGGACCCAGATTCGAATGGATGTTTTTCGTATGGACGTAAACGAAAGGTGGGGCTGGAGAACCTTGGAGTTCTCCTGCCCCACCATCATGAGGGTAGGCAGTGGGCCTGAGCCACTGGATTAGAGCAAGCGCTCCAAGCCCTTGTTGATGCAGCGTGCCCAGAATGGGCCTTCGTACAAGAATGCGGTGTATCCCTGAACGAGATCTGCACCTGCGTCCAGGCGGTCCTTGACGTCTTGCGCGTTCTCCACGCCGCCCACGGCGATCAGCGCCATTTCCGCGGGAACAAGAGAACGCAACTGGCGCAGTACAGCCAGGGAACGCTCTTTCAGTGGCGCCCCGGACAATCCGCCTGCACCAATTTCCTCGACCTTGGCCGAGTCGCTGGTCAACCCATCGCGGGCGATGGTGGTGTTGGTGGCGATGATCCCGTCTAGCTCGAGCTCGATGGCCAGCTGCGCAACGTCGGCGACGTCCTCATCGCTGAGGTCCGGCGCGATCTTGACCAGCAAAGGAATATGGCGGCCGGAAACCTTGTCCGCAAGCTGGCCGACTTCCGTCAGCAGCGGACGCAAGGATTCAACGCTTTGCAGCAGCCGAAGACCAGGGGTGTTCGGGCTGGATACATTGACCACCAGGTAATCCGCGTGGATAGCCAGCTGGCGCGTGGAGGTCAAGTAGTCCCCCACCGCGTCCTCGAGCTCCACCACCTTGGTCTTGCCGATGTTCACGCCGATGACGGGCCGGGTCTGCGAATAGTCCCCCTTCAACCGCTGGCGTGCAGTGGCAACACGTGCAGCGACGCGCTCGGCACCTTCATTGTTGAATCCCATGCGATTAATGACTGCGCGATCTTCAACGAGTCGGAAAAGGCGGGGCTGTGGATTGCCCGGCTGAGCTTGCCCGGTGACAGTGCCGATTTCAACGTGGCCGAAACCAATGTCGCTGAGCGCGACAATTCCGGTAGCGCCCTTGTCGAAACCCGCTGCCAAACCAAAAGGTGACGGGAACTCAATGCCCATGACCGTACGCTTCAGTTTTGGAGAAGGTGCGAAAAATTTGCGGGCCACTTTAGTCAGGCCGGCACGCTGCGCAACCTTGATGGCGTTAAAAGCAAAATGATGAGCCTGTTCAGGATCCATTTTGGTGAATACGTGCTTGAAGACCAATGGGTATATGCGCATGATTTCATTTTCCCGTGAAGGACCCAAAACAGACAACTTGAGATAGGTAGTATTCAACATATGAAGGAGCAGATCATTCCGGTAAGCGACTCGTGGCCTGACTATCTGTCTTCGACGCCGGCCGGTGAATGGATACAAGATCTTTTGGGGCCGGGCTTTGAACAGCAAACTCTGGATTTCGGGATGGATGCCGAAGGGCCAGCGATCGCGACCATGGTTCGCTACCGTCCTCTAGGATTCCGGAAGCGGCTGGGACGCAAGGCCGAAGGCGTGGTGCTCAGTGTCCATGGGTGGAGTGACTATTTCTATAACCGGGAACTAGCCACTTTCTGGCACTCACGTGGTTACCATTTCTACGCCATTGATCTGCGGCGGCATGGCAGGAGCCTTCGCGAAGAACACCAATTGCCAGGGTATGTTGACGATTTGGCGAGCTTCGATGAGGATCTTGACGCGGCGATGAAGGTCATCAGATCGGAGCACCCTCACCTGCCCATAGTTGCGCAAGGCCATTCGACAGGCGGACTGATCCTCAGCCTATGGCTCGCGCGTACCGCCCCTGAAATCAAAGCGCTAATTCTGAACTCCCCTTGGCTGGAGTTCCAGGGAACAGCATTCTTGCGCATACCTATACATGGGCTCATGGACGCGATCACGCGCACCAATCCGCGCCGCAAACTCATGGGTCCCGAGTTCGACCACTACTGGCAATCATTGAGCACCCATGCCCATGGCGAATGGGACGTGCACAGGCTCTGGCGTCCGAGATTGGCGTTTCCTAATACTGCTGGCTGGCTCAAGACCATCTTCGAGGGCCATGCCTTGGTAGCGAAAGGGCTCGACATCGACGTGCCGATCCTCGTCATGACTTCGGACAAAACGCGTATCGGCACGAGCTACACTCCAGAGATGCAGCACTGCGATTCGGTGCTCGACGTGCAGCAAACCCGGCTCCGTGCAGGAAAACTGGGAAGCTTCGTGACTTTGTGCGAAGTCCCCGGAGCCATGCACGAGGTCTTCACCTCGGCTGGGCCGGCCAGAGCTACCGCCTACCGCGATCTGGCATTATGGTTGCGCATGATCCGCGGCGCCCGGGCATAAGGCTCAGGCCTGCGGCTTGTCCACTGCTCCACCATAACGGCGGTCGCGTTTGGCGTACTCCTCCACGGCAGTGAAAAGGGTTCGCCGGTCTACGTCGGGCCAGAGCTGGTCGAGGAAGACCATCTCTGCGTAGGCCGACTGCCAGAGCAGGAAATTGCTGGTGCGTTGTTCACCACTCGTGCGCAGGAATAGATCTACGTCTGGCAACTCTGGGGCATGCAGATACTTCGCAACGGTTTTCTCCCCCACTGCGCTGGCACGCAGCTTGCCCGCGGCGACGTCCTTGGCAATGGCGCTGACCGCATCGCCGATTTCCGCGCGTCCGCCGTAGTTGACGCACATTGTCAGCTGGCAGCCCTGGTTGGCTGCGGTAAGGTCCTCAGCAGCGCGCAGTTCGTTGATCACGGACTTCCATAGCTTGGGTTCTCGACCAGACCAGCGAATGCGCACGCCCCAGGAATTCAAGGTATCGCGCTGGCGGCGGAGAACATCACGGGAAAAGCCCATCAGGAAGCGAACCTCGTCTGGGCTTCGCTTCCAATTTTCAGTGGAGAAGGCATAAACCGACACATATTTAATGCCCATCTCGACCGCTCCGGCCATCACGTCGAGCAGGGCCGCCTCACCAGCGCGGTGGCCCTCGGTGCGAGGCAAGCCGCGCTGGTTGGCCCAGCGTCCGTTGCCATCCATCACAATCGCCACGTGTTCAGGAATGAGTTCACGTGGGATGGAGGGCATTTGGGGATTCGCTGGATGGGCGAATGGCGCAACGGGGCCGCGGCGGCCGGTGATTTTCGGAAGTTTCTTCAATTTCTCTCCACGAGACGTAGGGAATTCACTGCACGCTCAAGGTGCCACTGCAAGTAGTTTGCCACGATGTCCGCGGCCTGCTTCCGCGCCCGAGGTCCCGCCTCGGCCACAATGGCCCAATCGCCTTCAAGCAGCGCTTGCAGGTATTCAATCGTGATCGGGTGGGGAGACAGGGAACCAGATGGCCGGCAATCCGGACACACGACACCACCGAGCTGGATGTGCACAGCTTGATGCGGCCCGGGCTTGCCGCACTTGACGCAATCGGTGAACGAAGGGGCCCAGCCTGCTACCGACAGGGCCCGCAAGATATAGGAATCCAGGACGGCACCGGAATCCACGCGCTGCTTGGAGAGCAGGGCGATGGCCCCGTGGAATAGCCGGTATTGCTGCTGGGTAGAGTCGCCTTCGGCTTCGAGCAGCTTTTCAGCAATCTCTGCCATGGCATTGGCTACGGTGTAGCTTGGATAATCGGCCACCAGGAGGTGCCCGTAGGAATTTCGAAGTTGCGCTTGGGACACGATGTCCAAGTTCCGTCCCATCACCAGCAGGGCTTCGACTTCCATGAATGGTTCCAGGGTCGCGCCCAAGCGTGAGGAGGTGCGGCGGACTCCCTTGGCTACGGCACGAACAATGCCCTTGGGAGTTAGCAGGGTGATGATGCGATCGGCCTCGCCCAGTTTGTGGGTACGCAAAACCAGGCCACGCGTGTGGTAGCTCTTGGAGGCAAAACCCGATCTGGACACGGAGAATATTCTCCCACTACTGCGTTCAAAGTGCGCAATCCGCGCGACGATGGGTGTCGTGGTGTTTTAAGACAGCAGTGCGCGCTGTGGTTCAGGCCTGGTCTGAGCCACAGCGCGCACTGCTCCGCCGCTTATCGGATTATTCAGGCAGCGTCACGGATGGCACGGTTCACGGCCGAAACAACAGCCTTCAGGGCGGCAATGTTTGTGTTGGTATCCATGCCGATGCCCCACAGGATTCGGTCACCCACGGCGCATTCAACGAAGGCCGCAGCACTCGCGTTGCCGCCTTCGCTCATCGCGTGCTCGGTGTAGTCCAGCACGCGCAGGTCAACACCGTCATCGTTGAGCATCTTCACCAGTGCCGAGAGCGGGCCGTTGCCCTGGGCAGTGCGCTCATGGGCAATGCCGTCGATAATCAGCTTGGTATCCAGCTGGAAGCTGCCGTCTTCAGCGGAAGTGGCCGTCGCAGACGCGATCTCATAGTAGCCCCATGGCTCCAAGCCGGAATCCTTGGGAGCTGGCAGGTACTCATCCTGGAAGACACTCCAGATGCGCTCCGAGGAGATCTCGCCGCCTTCGGTATCGGTCTTGCGCTGGATCACGCCGGAGAACTCGATCTGCGCGCGGCGCGGCAAGTCCAAGTTGTAGTCGTTCTTCAGCAGGTAGGCGACGCCGCCCTTGCCGGACTGCGAGTTCACGCGGATCACGGCCTCGTAGGAACGGCCGATGTCCTTTGGATCAATAGGCAGGTACGGGACAGCCCAGACCAGATCGTTGATGTCCTTGCCTTCAGCGCTGGCCTTGGCATCCATCGACTCCAGGCCCTTCTTGATCGCATCCTGGTGGGATCCAGAGAAGGCGGTGAAGACCAGATCGCCTCCGTACGGGCTGCGCTCCGGCACCGGCAGCTGGTTGCAGTATTCGACGGTGCGGCGGATGTGATCCATATCGGAGAAGTCGATTTCCGGATCGACGCCCTGGCCGAACAGGTTCATGCCCAGGGTGATCAGGTCGACGTTGCCGGTACGCTCGCCATTTCCGAACAGGCAGCCTTCGATGCGGTCGGCGCCGGCCAGGTAGCCGAGCTCAGCTGCGGCGACGCCGGTGCCGCGGTCGTTATGCGGGTGCAGCGAGAGGATGATCGAGTCGCGGTTGGCCAGGTTGCGGTGCATCCATTCAATGGAGTCCGCGTAGACGTTAGGGGTGGCCATTTCAACGGTGGCTGGCAGGTTCAAGATCATCTTGTTCTCCGGCGTGGCTTCCAGGACTTCGGCCACGGCTTCGGAGATGCGCTTGGCGAAAGCCAGCTCGGTACCAGTGTAGGACTCTGGCGAGTACTCGTAGGTGATCTTGGTGCCGGTCATCTGCTCTTCGTACTTCTTGCACAACCGGGCGCCCTGGACCGCGATGTCCACGATACCGTCCTCGTCCTGGCGGAAGACCACTTCGCGCTGCAGAATCGAGGTGGAGTTGTACAGGTGGACGATGGCCTGCTTGGCGCCTTCCAGCGCCTGGTAGGTGCGTTCGATCAGGTGCTCGCGGGACTGGGTCAGCACCTGGATGGTGACGTCCTCGGGGATGCGGTTGCGTTCGATGAGCTGGCGCACGAAGTCGAAATCTGTCTGGGAAGCCGATGGGAAGCCGACTTCGATTTCCTTGTAGCCCATCTGGACCAGCAAGTCGAACATCTTGTGCTTGCGCTCAGGGCTCATCGGGTCGATCAGCGCCTGGTTGCCGTCGCGCAGGTCGACCGCGCACCAGCGTGGAGCCTTGGTGATGTACTTGTCAGGCCAGGTGCGATCGGGCAGGTTGACTTCGATCTGATCCTGGAATGGAACATACTTGTGGATCGGCATGTTCGAAGATTTTTGCATGTTCTGCATTTCGGTGTGTCCCCTAGACAAAAATTGTGCTTAGTTTGTGGGGCCAGACAAGAGCTACTCCGCGACGAGGGGTCGGCCTGTAGACCACTAACGGTCCTTTGGATCCTCGCAGCGGCTAAGTAGTAGTAGAAGCTCGAAATGCACGACTTGAGCATAACACCGTGGAATCGGCGATGTTCAAACTTGTGTCGGGTCCATGTCACATTGTGGACACCGCCTTAAATGCAGGAATTCCCCGTGCACGAGCCAGGAAAACTCATGCACGGGGATCGGGTGGAAACGGGCTAGAAGCCCAACCGGCCTAGCTGCTTGGGGTCGCGCTGCCAGTCTTTGGCGACCTTGACGTGCAAGTCGAGGTACACCTTGGTGCCCAACAGCTTCTCAATGCCCTGGCGGGCGTTCGAACCTACTTCGCGCAGGCGCGAGCCGCCGCGGCCAATCACGATGGCCTTCTGGCTGGAGCGCTCAACGAACAGCGAAACATGGATGTCGATCAGCGGGTTGTTCTCGCTGCGCCCTTCGCGCGGGACCATTTCCTCAACCACAACGGCCAGCGAGTGCGGAAGCTCGTCCCGGACACCTTCCAGCGCGGCTTCGCGAATCAGCTCCGCGACCATCTTGGCCTCCGGCTCATCGGTCAGTTCGCCATCCGGGTACAGCGGCGGGCCCTTGGGCAGCTGCTCAACCAGGACATTGGCGACTTCCTGGACCTGGAATTCCTTGACTGCGGAGACCGGGACGATGGCGGCGAAACCATTCTCGCCAAAATTCTGCGTGCCCATTTCGGCGACGGCAATCAGCTGCTGGGCCAATTGTTCGCGGTCAACCAGATCTGCCTTGGTGACCAATGCGACGATCGGCTTGCGCTGCAATTGGGCGAGCTGGGTGGCAATAAACCGGTCGCCGGGGCCGATCTTCTCATTGGCCGGGATGCAGAAGCCGATAGCATCGACCTCGGACAGGGTTTCTGCCACCAGATCATTCAGGCGCTGGCCCAGCAAAGTGCGCGGGCGGTGCAGGCCCGGGGTGTCCACCAGGATCAGCTGCGCGTCGTCGCGGTGAACGATGCCTCGAATGGTGTGGCGAGTGGTCTGGGGCTTGGCCGAGGTAATAGCCACCTTCTGGCCTACCAGCGCATTGGTCAGCGTTGACTTGCCGGCATTGGGGCGCCCGACAAAGGAGGTGAATCCGGATCGGAAGTTTTCTGGCCAGCCACTGGCGGACATCAGCTTATGGTTTTCGCTCATGTGAGGAATCCTCGTCGTTCTCAATATGGTCGGATGCGTCCGTCTCCAGACGCTCTACATGGAGTTTGCCGATGCGATTTCGTCGTCCGGCCAGGGCGACCACGGTCAGCCTCAGGCCGTTGACATCGGCGGTGGACCCGAGCACCGGCACTGATTCCAGTGCCTTGGAGAGCAGGCCGCCTACGGTGTCGACGTCTTCCTCTTCAATGTGCATGTCGAAATGATCGGCGATGTCGTCGATCGCTGCGGTAGCGACCGCAAACAGCGAACCATCAGGGTTCTCGATCAGTTCGGTCCTTGACCGATCATACTCGTCGTCGATCTCTCCGACGATTTCTTCGAGCAGGTCCTCGAGGGTGACGAGGCCCGCTGTTCCGCCGTACTCGTCGATCACCACGGCCAGGTGGATCGATTCCTGCTGCAGTTCTTGCAGGAGCTCGGCCGCGGACTTGGATTCGGGCACGAAGCGCACCTTGCGTGCCAGATCCGAGAGGGTTTCTGCCTGCTGGAGCCCGTGGATCTCCCGGATGAGATCCTTGAGGTAGATGATCCCCTGGATATCGTCGGTGTCCTCGCCGATCAACGGGATGCGCGAGTATCCGGAAGCCATGAACAGGTCCATGGCGCTGTGCATGCTCTGGTCAGCGGTGAGCACGACCATGTCGGTGCGGGGCACCATCACGGAACGGACACTGGTTTCCTCGAGGTCGATTACCGAGGAAATCAGTTCCGCGGATTCCTCATCAAGGTCTTGGCCTTCTGAAGCGCGGTCCACCAGGTCGCGCAGGCGTTCCTTGCCCAGGTACCCTACTTCGTCGACTCCGCCGGGGCTCAAGGCCTTGGCGATCGAAGCGAGCCAGTTGGTGACCGGGCCGAGCACGACGCGCAGCAGGCGGACCATCGGAGCGGTATTCTGCACCACGCTCTCGGCATTGGACCGGCCGAAGCGACGCGGCGAGACGCTGACCAGCACGAATCCGAGGCCGGCCATGGCGATGGTCGCGATCAGCCCGATCAGCCATACATTGTCGATCCACTGGGCTACAAGCAATGCGATGGCTACAGCCGAGGCGGTTTCGAACCAGATTCGCCAGAACTTGATGGCCTGCGCGTGGGTTTCGGTATCGTCAAGAATCGCCGAGAGCGATTTGCCGTTGGATTCGGCACGCAGCCGTTCTGCGGCATGACGGGATAGTGCGTAGAAGGCTGAATCTGCAGCTGTCAGCACGGCGGAAATTGCCATGAAGACGAGGGCGAGAATCAGCAGAAGTATTTCCACGGGGCTATTCCACCGTTTCCTTCGGCGCGGGGCGTCCGGTGTAGGACTCGAGCAATCGACGTTGCAAAGTGAACATCTCTTCTTTTTCGTCGGGTTCCACGTGATCGAAACCCATCAGGTGCAGCAGTCCGTGAGTGGTCAGCAACAAAATTTCGTCGTGCGTGCTGTGTCCACCGGCCTTCGCCTGGGCTTCGGCAACGGTGGGGCAGATCACGATATCGCCGAGGATGCCGTTTTCACCCGGGGCGCCGGCGGTGCCTGGGCGCAGCTCATCCATCGGGAAGCTCATCACGTCGGTGGGGCCTTCGAGGTCCATCCACTCCACGTGCAGTGCGCTCATGGCCTCCTCATCGATGAAGACGACGGAAACTTCGGTCTCGGGATGCAAGAACATGGTCTTGAGGACCGAGTCCGCCAGCGCCGAGACGTCCTGGAGGTCAACTTCGTACTCGGTTTCGTTATTTACTTCGATGCTCATTTGCTGCGCCGTCCCCGGTTGTGTTCTTTGCGTCGGGTATCGTCCCAACGGTCATAGGCAGAGACGATGTCGGCGATCAGACGATGGCGGACAACGTCGGTTGAATCCAGCCGGCACACCGAGATGTCGTCGATGCCCTCAAGCACCTCGCTGGCCATGCGCAGCCCGGAGGTGGCGTTGCCAGGCAGATCGACCTGGGTGATGTCGCCGGTGACAACCATCTTCGAGCCGAAGCCGAGGCGAGTCAGGAACATCTTCATCTGCTCGCTGGTGGTGTTCTGCGCTTCATCGAGAATGACGAAGGCGTCATTAAGCGTGCGACCGCGCATGTAGGCCAGCGGCGCCACTTCGATGGTTCCGGCTTCCAGCAGCTGCGGAATGGTTTCTGGGTTCACCATGTCATGCAGGGCGTCGTAAAGCGGACGAAGGTACGGATCGATCTTCTCGGTCAAGGAGCCGGGAAGGAATCCAAGCTTCTCCCCCGCTTCGACAGCAGGCCGGGTCAGGATGATCCGGTTGACCTGCTTGTCTTGCAACGCGGCAACGGCCATGGCCATGGCCAAGAAGGTCTTGCCGGTACCTGCTGGCCCGATGCCGAAGGTAATGGTCGACTCTTCGATGGCATCCACATAGCTTTTCTGGTTGACCGTTTTGGGCCGAATGGAACGGCCACGGCCCGAGAGGATCTTCAGGCCCAGCACATCGGTGGGGGCATCCGGATTTCCTGCGCTGAGCATTTTGATGATCTGCTCGATTGTCTCCGCGCTCATCCGCGACCCACGCAATGCCAGGGATCGTGCCTCTTCGGTGACTCGTTGCGCTTTGCGAACCTGCTGGGGGTTTCCCGCGAGCACCAGAGCCTGGCCGTTAGGACGGAAATTAACTTGCGGATAGGCGCCAGAAAGGATGCGCAAAAGCTCATCATTCGGGCCCAGGGTAGCAATCATGAGTTCAGCTGTATCAAAACTAATGGTGAGCGATGCAGAATCTGAGTCCGCTTGCGTCTTATTCTGTTCAACCTGCATGCAGTGCTTGGTGCCCCTTTGGTGAGCTTGATGGTGGTGTTGCTTTGTCCTTGGTTCCATTCTATCCAGTCAACGAGTTTTCGGGTGGGAATTCAGGCCTCAGCGTAAGTCCAGAACCTGAAAGTAGTCCTAAATGAATCTATTCCTAGCAGGTCGCGAACATATAGATTTGGTTACGGATTAGTAAGTGCGGCCATTTTTGGGCAGAATTCGGCAACTCATATGGCAAGCTATGACAGCGGCTCAAAAATGAATTGCGAGCCTTATCCCCAAAAAGATTCACGGATTGGTAAGTAGTGCGGTCAAGGTTCATGCAGAAAATTCCCCGCCGAATAGGCATTGTAGGAATTACTGCTGCTCTCGTCGTCGCTGCAGGCTGTGGCCTGGCGAATCGCGAGAGCTCCTTTGAGATGCCCCAGAGCGCCAACGCCGAATCATTGAACTTGCCCAGCGCTACCGACGCTGGCGAACAGATCGGCGTCGCCACCAAGCTGCCGATCTACTGGCTTGAAAATACCGACACCGGAGTGTTCCTGTACCGCGAGTATCTGGACGACACCCGCCGCAGCGAACCCATTGGCGACGCGATTTGGACCCTGCTCTCCGCTGATCCCGCCGGACCGCATCGCTACACCCTGCTTAAGCCGGCTGACGAAATCGGCGTTTCGATCAGCAACACCAACGTCATCACCCTGGACCTTCCAGCCAAGGTGTTCAGCGCCCACCTCGATGAGGGCCTTTCGGAACGATCGATCCAGCAGCTGGTGTTCACTGCCAGCGCTGCGGCCGCGAGTTCCGGGCTGCTCGCGGGGGATTCTTCGCCGACGGTGAAGATCCTGGTGGATGGCCAGCCTAATGCGGAAGTTTTTGGCGGCTATCGAATCAAGGACGTCTACGAACGCAACGCCAAGTTCATGGCACCGATCTGGATTATTGATCCGCAGTACGGAACGGTGCTGAAGGAAGGCAAAGTCCAGATCAAGGGACGCACCACGAACTTTGATATCGGGACGTTCTATTCCCTGCAGAAAAAGGACTCCGACGGCAAGCTCACGGTGATCACTGCCCAGAAGCAGGTCATCGACGGGAAAATCGAAAAGAGCGGCGCTTTCAGCATTACCGAGCGCCTAGCCCCCGGCTCGTACAAGCTGACGTTCTGGGGCATGGAATCCGAATCCGAGGCGAAAGTCGGCGAAGTCACTTCAGATTTCACGGTGAAGTAACCACAACCAGGACATTGCCGATCTAGGCTGCAGACAAGAATTCGCGGGCACCTTCGAACAAGGTACCCGCGAATCGCTGGTTAAATCAGAGTTCGCCGAGCAAGTGGCGGATCAATACCAGGGCTGCGGGACCGGCAGTAGAAGCCCTGAGGACATGTTGTCCGAGCAGTGCGGCCTGAGCTCCAGCATCCACGAAGGCCAGCAGCTCAGCATGCGAGATCCCGCCTTCCGGCCCCACAATCATCACGACCTTTTGACCCGATTGCGCTGCAGCAAGCCACGAGGATACGTGCGCAGCGACAGCTTCGGTGGCCTGCTCATGCAGGACCAGGACCAGTGCTCCGGCTTGGACATCAGCGGCAATGGCCTTGGCCAGCTCCTTGGAACTCACTGGAGCCAGGACCTCGGGCTCGAAAGCCCGACGCGACTGCTTTTGCGCAGAGCGAACTTGGGCCCGCCACTTGGCCAGGGCCTTTTCGGTCTTAGCCGAGTTCCAGCGCACGATGGAACGGTCAGCCTGCCAGGGACGGACAGCGAGCACGCCGAGCTCTACTGCTGACTCGACAGCCTGCAGATCCCGGTCGCCCTTGGACAGGGCCTGCACCAAGGTCACAGGATGATCGCTGCCGACTTCTTGGGTCCTCTGGATGACCCTCGCGCTGAGAAGGTCCTTGCCCGTGCCCAGAACCTCGACCGTCAGCCGCATTCCTTGGCCGTCGAGCAAGTCCAGGTGCTCGCCGGCGGTGACGCGCTTGACGGTCACCGCATGGTGAGCCTCGGGGCCCGAGAGCTCCAAGGTATCTCCCGGAACCGAGTTCTGGGCCACGTCGGGGTCGATGACGAAGCTGTGATTGCTCATGCTTAGCGCTGGTTCAGCTTGTCGCGCAGTCGGGAGAACATGCCGCCGGAGTGCTCGACTCGGCCAGCTGTCAATTCCTCGCCACGAAGCTTTGCCAGCTGCTCGAGCAGGTCGCGCTGGGCGGCATCGAGCTTGGTCGGGGTCTCCACCTGAAGGTGCACGATGATATCGCCGCGCTTGCCACCACGAAGGCGAGGCACGCCAAGACCTGGCAGGGTCACGGTGTCGCCGTCCTGGGCGCCAGCATCGACATTGATCGGCTGCTCGCCGTCGAAAGTCTCGAGCTTGAGCTCGCAGCCCAGAGCGGCTGCGGTCATCGGCAGGCTCATCTTCGCGTGCAGATCGGTCTGCGCGCGTTCGAAGACCTTGTGGCGGCGCACGTCCACCTCGACGAAGAGGTTGCCGTTGGGGCCACCTCCTGGACCGGCTTCGCCCTGTCCGCGCAGCTGGATGCGGGTGCCGGAATCCACACCGGCAGGGACGTTCAGCGACTTGGAGACGTGCTCGCGCACTCGGCCCTCGCCGTTGCACTCCAGGCAAGGGTCCGGAATGGTGGTGCCGAAACCGCGGCAGGCAGCACAGGTTTCCACGGTCATCATCTGGCCGAGGAAGGAGCGCACTGGGCGCTGTACCTGACCGGCACCATGGCAGATGTCGCAGGTTACCGGACTGGTGCCCTCGCGCGTGCAGGAGCCGTTGCAGGTCTTGCAGGTGACTGCGGTTTCCATCTCCAGCGGGTACACGGTGCCCTTGACGGCGTCTTCCAGATCGATCGTGATGGTGATCAGCGCATCGCGGCCTGGCTGGGTGCGCGATGCCGGCCCCTGGGCCTGTCCCCCGCCGAAGAACTGTTCAAAGATGTCGCCGAACCCGCCGAAGCCCTGTCCGCCTCCAGCTCCGAAGCCTGGCTGGGCGTTGCCGTTTTCATCGCCGGTGGCATCGTAGTTCGAGCGCTTGGTCTGGTCGGAAAGAACCTCGTAAGCGCGGGTCACAAGCTTAAACTGCTCTGCGGCGTCCTCGCTTGGATTCACATCCGGGTGCAGCTTGCGTGCCAGCTTTCGGTAGGCGCTCTTGATTTCCTGAGGGGTCGCGTCCTTGGCAACGCCCAGGGTCTCGTAATGCGAGCTCACGTTATTCGCCGTGTCCTTTCCTATAATGCAAAATTCAAAAAATGCTTAGCGTATCGCCAGCGTGGTCAGTTCGCCAAAATCTTTGACAGGTAGCGGGCAACGGCCCGCACCGAGGCCATCGACGTCGGATAGTTCATGCGGGTCGGACCGAGCACCCCGAGCTTGTTGCGCACATCCGAACCGTACGTGGTTGCTATCACCGCCGCCTCCGATAGCTGTCCGTAGTGGTGTTCAGTGCCGATCGCCACGGCCACGCCGCGCGAATCAGCCTCAAGCTCGGAGAAGAGCTTCAGCAGCACTACCTGCTCTTCGAGGGCTTCGAGCACCGGAGTAATGCTCAACGGGAAGTCGCCCTCCACGCGGGCCAGATTCGCTGTTCCCGCCATGATGATGCGCTGCGTATTCGCCGCTTGGGCCATTTCCTCTAAGGCATGCACCACGGCATCGACCAACGGTTCGGCTTGCTGCTGCGGGCTCAAACCGGATCGCGACAGCTTGCCGCCGAGATCGGCCAGCTGCACGCCCTCAAAACTATTGAGCAGCCACAGCTTCAAATCTGCCAGTTCGGTATCCGTATACAGCCGCGGAACAGCCATCATGCGCTGATCCACGGTGCCGTTGGAAGCGATCATCACCATCAGCACTTGGGTACTGCCCAGGCTGACCAGCTCAAGGTTCTTCAGCGAAGCGGTGTCATAGTGCGGCACCTGGATCATCGCCACTTGGTTGGTCAATCGAGCCAGCAGGCGCACGGTGCTCTTGAGCATCTCATCGAGGTCCGTAGAGCTGTCCAGGATCTTGTTGATGGCGTCGCGTTCAGCCCGCGAAAGCGGCTTGAGCTCGCCGATCTCATCGACAAAGCGCCGATAGCCCTTCTCGGTCGGGATCCGGCCTGATGAGGTGTGCGGAGCCGCGATGAGCCCCTCTTCCTCGAGCAGGGCCATGTCATTTCTGATTGTGGCCGCGCTGACGCCAAGATTGTGCCGATCAAGCAGCGCCTTGGATCCAACCGGTTCACGGGACTGGACGTAGTCTTCCACGATGGCGCGCAAAACATCCAAACGCCGAAGCTCACTCACAACGCCACCTCCTTGGAATCCCTGTCAGAAGGGTTTGGCACTCTAACCTGTCAAGTGCCAAGTCTAATACGTTCATCGGTTGCTAGCATTGGTTTTCGAGCTTATTCGATCACAGCGAAAGGCAGTACGTGACTAATTACTCCTGGGGACCGCAGGATCTCAGTGCTCCAGCAGCGAAAAAACTCCGCCAGGTACCTATCGAGCGTGGCATGGTCTTGGAGGACGCCACCTCAGGCTGGGTTGGTGAGGTCATACGTACTGAAAAGTCCGGTGGCATGCGCATCATCGTGCTTGAGGACCGGCACGGCAAGACCCGTTCATTCCAGGCCGGTTTCGGGTTCTACCTTGAAGGCGAGGCGGTGGAAATGGTTGACCCGGTTGCCAGGGCCGCGCAGCCGAAAACCATGGTCTCCGCTTCTGGATCCCGGGCGGTGTCGGGACTCAAAGCGCGTGAAGCTCGCGCCAGCCGTATCTGGGTGGAGGGCAAGCACGACGCTGAACTGGTGGAAAAGGTCTGGGGCCACGACCTGCGTGTCGAAGGCATCGTGGTCGAGCCCCTGCACGGCGTGGATGACCTCGCCGGAGCTATCCGCGACTTCGCACCCTCCCCGGAGCGCAGGCTCGGAATCCTTGTCGACCACCTTGTGGCCGGTACCAAGGAAGCTCGCATCGTCGCCGAAGCCATGAAAGTTCCGGGGGCCGCGCAGAATGTGCTCATCCTCGGCCACCCGTATATCGACGTCTGGCAGGCCATCAAGCCATCGACCCTCGGGATCAAGGCATGGCCGGTGATCCCGAAGGGCACCGACTGGAAATCCGGGGTGCTAAAGGCCTTTGGCTGGCCGCATGAAACTGCCGAGGACATCGGCATCGGCTGGCGACGGATCCTGTCCACGGTCTCGCACTACGGGCAGTTGGAGCCACAATTGTTGGGAAGGATAGAAGAATTGATCGATTTTCTGACAACCGAAGATTACGGTTTTCTAACAATTGACTAATAGCTGGACTTTAACCCCGTAATCTCACCGCTGGGTGAACCGTCCCGGCTATGATGAAGTTAAAACCAGACACGGCAAGACAAGGAAAAATAGTGACTTCACGCCAGACGCAGTCATCGGAGAATTCGAGCTTCGAGGGATCGCGAACTGCTGCGTTGCCGCTGACTCCCACTGAGGACCGGCAATGGTCAACGATGGCACATTTCGGCGCCATCCTCGGTTGCATTCCATCCGCTATTATTTTTGCTGTCTTCCGCGACCGTGGAGCCTTCACAGCACAAGAGTCCAAGGAAGCGTTCAACTTCACTTTCCCGTTGACCATCCTCGCGATTGCGCTGAATGTGTGCACGATCCTGCCGGGCATCGGATGGCTTTTCTCCGTGCTCGCCGTGGCCCTATGGGTTTACATGACGCTCTCAGGCGCCCTTGCGGCCATCCAGGCCAACAAGGGACGCCCTTACCGCTACAAGTTCAATCTTCGCCTGATGAAGTAGTTTTACTGCCCAGGATCAGAAATCGAGTAATTCTCGCACCACGAGGTCGGCTAAGAGCCGGCCTCGTTGTGTTAACACGATGGTTCCAGCAAACGCCGCCTTGGCATCAATCAGGTCATCGGCAATCAGCCCCGCGACCTTGGTGCGCCCAGTGGCATCGAGCTCACTGATTTGCATCCCGGAACTCAGGCGCGTCAACAACATCGTTCGCTCCAACTGCACAGCCTGGGCATCGGGGTACTCTCGGCCGTGTCCGGGTGAGATCCCTGCATCAATGCGTTGCTGATACGCAGCTGGATGCTTCACATTCCACCAGCGCAGGCCGCCAACATGCGAGTGCGCTCCAGGGCCGGCGCCCCACCAGTCGCCACCCTTCCAATATGCGATATTGTGCTGGCAGGCATTCGCAGGGGTCTTGGCCCAATTGCTCACTTCGTACCACGAGTAACCGGCGGCGGCGAACATGTCATCAGCCAACTGGTACTTCTCGGCGTGATCGTCATCGTCGATATTCGGGACTTCGCCGCGACGAATCTGCGCGGCAAGCTTCGTTCCCTCTTCGATGATTAATGCGTACGCAGAAATATGATCAGGTTCGTAGCTCAGCGCCGCTTCGATACTTGTGCGCCAGTCCTCCAGCGACTCCCCCGGGGTGCCGTAGATCAGATCAACACTGACATCCAGTCCAGCTTCGCGAGCCCAGGCAACAGCCTGCGGAACGCGCTTGGGATCGTGAGTACGTTCCAGCACCTTGAGCACGTGCGGCACGGCAGACTGCATGCCGAAAGACACGCGGGTAAATCCGCCATCGGCCAATTCCTGCAGGCTTTGACGGGTGACCGAATCAGGATTGGCTTCCGTGGTGATTTCAGCGCCCGGCTTTAGGCCGAAGTCCTTGCGGATTTGATCGAGGACGGACACCAAATCGCTGGCCGGAAGCAAGGTAGGCGTCCCGCCGCCGAAGAATACCGTTTCGATCTCACGGTGCGGCTGGCCGGAACGGTCCATTACCTCGCGCGCGAAACTGATTTCCTTGCTTACCGTGGCGGCGTAGGTCGCCTGGCTTGAGCCCGAGCCGAGCTCTGTGGCGGTATAAGTATTAAAATCGCAGTAGCCGCAACGAACGGTGCAAAACGGGATATGCACATAAAAGGACATGGTCCGCCCCTCAGCTTCACGCGCACATGAAGCCGGGAGCAGACCATCGGCTGGGGCCGGATCGCCGTCAGGCAGAACTGAAGGCATCTACTTCTTTTTCGGTTCGTCGGTGGACAGCGCCGCGATGAAGGCTTCCTGCGGGACTTCCACACGGCCAACCATTTTCATGCGCTTCTTGCCTTCCTTCTGCTTTTCCAGCAGCTTGCGCTTGCGGCTGATGTCGCCGCCGTAGCATTTGGCCAAAACGTCCTTGCGGATAGCGCGGATGTTTTCGCGGGCAATAATGCGCGAACCGATCGCAGCCTGGATGGGAACTTCGAATTGCTGGCGAGGGATCAGCTCGCGCAGCTTCGAGGTCATCATGGTGCCGTAGGAGTAGGCCTTGTCGCGGTGGGTAATGGCGCTGAACGCGTCCACCTGATCACCCTGCAGCAAGATGTCGACCTTCACCAGATCGGCGACCTGCTCGCCATCAGCCTTCCAGTCCAGGGACGCGTAGCCGCGGGTCTTGGACTTGAGCTGGTCGAAGAAGTCGAACACGATTTCCGCCAGCGGCAGGTGATAGCGCATTTCGACACGATCTTCCGACAGATAGTCCATGCCGCGCATGGTTCCACGACGCGATTGGCACAGTTCCATCACCGCGCCAATGAATTCGCTCGGGGCCAGGATGGTCGCTGCGACCATCGGCTCGTGCACTTCGAGGATCTTGCCGTCCGGGAACTCCGAAGGATTGGTCACGGTGATCATCTGCTTGTCTTCGCCCATGACTTCGTAGACCACATTCGGCGCGGTGGAGATCAGGTCCAGATTGAACTCCGTCTCCAGCCGCTGGCGAGTGATTTCCAGGTGCAGAAGGCCCAGGAAGCCCACACGGAAGCCGAAGCCCAAAGCCACGGAAGTTTCCGGCTCGTAGGTCAGCGCGGCGTCGTTGAGCTGCAGTTTATCCAGCGCGTCACGCAGGACCGGGTAGTCGGTGCCATCCATCGGGTACAGGCCGGAGAACACCATTGGCTTGGCTTCTTCGTAGCCGCCCAGCGATTCGCTGGCAGGCTTCAGATGGTTGGTCACGGTATCGCCGACCTTGGACTGGCGAACATCCTTTACGCCGGTGATCAGGTAGCCTACCTCGCCGACGCCCAAGCCCTTGGTCGGCTCTGGGTTCGGCGAGGAAACACCGATCTCCAGTAGCTCGTGGGTGGTGCCGGTGGACATCATCTGGATCTTCTCGCGAGGAGACAGGTTGCCATCGACGACGCGAACGTAGGTCACGACGCCACGGTAGGTGTCGTATACCGAGTCGAAGATCATGGCGCGGGCCGGTGCCTTGGCATCGCCCACGGGAGGCGGCAGCTGCTTGATGACCTCATCGAGCAGGGCTTCTACACCTTCGCCGGTTTTGCCGGAGACCTTCAGCACCTCTTCGGGCTCGCACCCGATGAGGTTGGCCAGCTCCGCGGCATACTTTTCAGGCTGCGCATTGGGCAAGTCAATCTTGTTGAGCACCGGAATGATCGTCAGATCGCCTTCGATGGCCAAGTAGAGGTTCGCCAGGGTCTGCGCTTCAATGCCCTGGGCCGCGTCAACCAGAAGAATCGCGCCTTCACATGCCGCCAGCGAACGCGAAACTTCGTAAGTGAAGTCAACGTGTCCCGGAGTGTCGATCATATTCAGCGCGTAAGCGGTTCCGTCTTCGGATTCCCAAGGCATACGCACTGCCTGGGACTTGATGGTAATACCGCGCTCGCGCTCAATATCCATTCGGTCCAGATATTGGGCCTTCATGTCGCGGGCCGAGACAACGCCGGTTAGCTGCAACATGCGGTCGGCCAGGGTCGACTTACCGTGGTCGATATGGGCAATGATGCAGAAGTTGCGGATAAGCGACGGATCGGTCGCGGCAGGCACCTGAGCGGTGCGGGCCAATGGAGACACCTAAACAGACCTCACTAGCTGACTAAAAGACGTAGTTGGATTAGGTTCCATTCTGTCATGATTTCCGAGCCATCACGTATTTCGACCGGAGACAGCTGGTAGTTTGTCGTTCATGGCAGTGAATCCAGAGAAGATATTCAGTCTCGTGATGCGCCTGATCAAGCAGATCAACTCGACGCGCTCACGCACATCAGGTAACAACAGCACGAGGAATTCCGGCCGGCGGAGCCCCCAAGGCGGTTCGCGGCAGCGTGCGGATCACTCCGGATCATCACCTTCCGGTGGCTACCCCGGCGATTATCGCGGACCCATTAACTTCGAATACCAGCCTTCGATGGACGGCAACGCGGATCCTGGTGAAATCGTCTGGGGCTGGGTGCCCTACGAAGAGGACTACTCGCAGGGCAAGGACCGTCCGGTGCTGATCGTGGGGCGCGCAGAGGGCTGGTTTCTCGGCTTGATGCTCACCAGCAAGGATAAGAACAACTCCAACCACCATAATCCGGATTACATGGATATCGGCACTGGCAGTTGGGACCGTGAGCGCCGTCCGAGCGAGGTCAAGCTGGATCGCATCATCCGCCTGAATGACCAGTCGGTACGCCGCGAAGGTGCCATCTTGGATCGGAAGCGCTTTGCGAATGTGGTGAACGCCCTAAACGAACGGGCATAAGAACTCGTTGTCGGGCCCGGCGTCTGATAAAGTTAATCCTTGTGTGTTGCGCAGGTTGGGCAACACGCCCCCTTCGGGTCGCCATAGGTGCCCCACACCGCTCAGTCGATGGCCTGAAGGATGAACCCTCTACCGACCGTATAAAACGATAAACGAGAGAGTTTATTAAAGTGGCTAACATCAAGTCCCAGAAGAAGCGTATCCTGACCAACGAAAAGGCACGTCTGCGTAACGTAGCTGTCCGTTCCGAGGTTAAGACCGTAATCCGCAACGTCAACGAGGCAGTAGCCGCAGGAGACAAGGATAAGGCAACCGAGGCATTGCGCCTGGCTGGCAAGAAGCTCGACAAGGCTGTAAGCAAGGGTGTTCTGCACAAGAACAACGCTGCAAACCGCAAGTCGGCAATTGCCAAGAAGGTTAGCGCCCTCTAAGCCAAGCTTAGACTTCAACAGGCCCCCGGAAACTTCCGAGTTTCCGGGGGCCTGTGTTTTTAACGCCGCAGCTCCCCGACCACGACGATGCCTGGAATCGCTCGAGGAAGACGAAGGAGCTGGAAATGCAGCTAGAGCCCCATCAGGCTCACTATTCAATCAACGGTTCGGGGCCTTGGCAGCAATGAACAAGATGGCATGCTCAAGGGCGTAGCCAGGAGAACGGCTGCCACCTTTGACCATCCGGTCAGTATTCGCGATTTCCTCGATGCACAGGGCAAGGTCACTGCGCTTCCAACCACGAGCTTGCTGTTGCGCTTGCTGCACCTGCCACGGGGCCATGCCCAGCTCCGACGCCAGCGACGCGGCAGGTTCATTAACACCGAGCACCTTAGCCAGCTGGCGAACTTTCATAGCCAAGGTCGCAACGATCGGAATCGGATCAGTTCCGGTGCCCAGTGCATGGCGCAAGGTGCGTAGCGCGGCCTGCGCATTTCCCGAAATGGCAGCATCAGCGACTTTGAAAGCCGTAGCCTCGACACGACCGCCGTAGTACCGATCGACGATCTCTTGGTCGATCGTTCCCGTGGTGTCTTGAATGAGCTGGGAGCAACTGGATCCCAGCTCTGCGAGGGAATTGCCCACAGCAGCGACCAGGGCTTTGACCGCGTCATGGGTAATGCGGCGTTTCGCGGCCTTGAACTCGGCCTGGACGAAATCGATCTTTTCAGCGTCTTTCTTCACCGGCTGGCAATTAACGACCAACGCTCCAGCAGCCTTAATGGCGTCGATGAGCTTCTTGCCGCGAGTTTCGCCGGAGTAGTGCATGATCACCACATTTTCGGGCGCCTGATCCTTGAGGTAGCTCATGGCATCCTTGAGGAAGTACTCATTCATTTGCGCCAGTTCGTGCACCTCGACTAAATTCGCGCTGGAGAACAACGAAGAGCTGGTAGCCAGCAGCAACTCGCCGGGTTCATATTTCGCCGCGTCAAGTCGTGTGACCTCGATGTCCTCGCGCGCAGCAGCTTGCGACCGAAGCAGCTCGAAGGCGCGGGATGCCAGATAATCCTCTGAACCGGTGAGCAAGATCAGCGGTTGCGGCGTGAGTTCTCGCCATGAGATCCCGGGGTTGGCTTGGGCGCGTGCCATCGAGCTCCTTAGTGCTTCGTACGATATATCGATCCTACCGAACCGGTGAACCTAAGGCGCTACTGTGGACACCTTGCTCGGTAAATGTGAGAAGCACCGTACCTGACTGGTCCGTCCGGAAGACGGTGGCACCCACTTCATTCGCGGCTCGCAGGGTTTCCGGATGCGGATGGCCATAGGAGTTTTCCTTTCCTGCTGACACCAGGAGCACTTCCGGAGAGAGTCCATCAATGATCTCAGTGCCGCCGTTTCGCGCACCGTGATGCGAGGCCTTGAGGATCGCGGCTGGAGCTTGTGGGAATCTGCGCAGCAGGGCGCCCATGGCTTCGGACTCCATGTCCCCGGCGGAGAAATAATCCACCTCTCCATAGCGCGTATGAAATGTGAACCGGATTACCAGTGAAGTGTCGTTAGGCTCAGCCCGCGTGGCTGCCAGCGTTTCAGGGCCGATCACCTGATAGCCAACCGGGCCGCTATCCACGCTGGCACCTGCTTCGATGATTTGAGCCCCAGCCCAGCGATCGAGTTCAAATCCAGCAGACACCAGGCGCTGTCCTATGTCGATGCCGGAGTTCTCCACCGCCTTGATTCCCCCGAAGTGGTCCGCGTGGGAGTGGGTGACAAACACGATGGGCAGTGCCGTGATTTCCAGCCGCCGCAAGCATTGGACGACATTGCCGTCCTCGGGACCTGCATCGATAAGCCACCCCTGGTTCTCCCCCACGTGGATGATGACCGCATCGCCCTGGCCTACATCGCACATGGCGATATCCCAGCCATCGTCGATCGGCTCGCGATACAGCAAGGTCGCGGGAACGACCAGGGCGGCGATAAATACCAGAACGGCCCCGAGCATAGCCAGCGATACCTGCCTCACGCGCAGATGCTCTGTCTCCCGACCGGCAATAAGCAGGATGCACAGCATCGCAGCCAGCATGATCGCCAAGACAACGCCAGTGGCACCCGATGGCCATGGTCGTGACGCTCCAGGCAAGGAAGCGGAAAACCTGGCGACTTGGCCTACGAGCTCAGCCGGAAGCCCCGGGATCCACAACAGCAAGTGCGTCAGCGACGGCAGGGGCGTACAGAGCAGCAGGCACACCATCCCCACCGCGGTAATCAGCGGGAGCAGGGGCGCGACCAGCAGGTTGGCAGGCAAGGAGTACACGCTGAAATTGCTGTTCAAAGAAATAATCACTGGCAAGCACGTGAATTGTGCTGCACAACAGATCGAGGTCAACTCGGCTAGCCACGCGGGCAGGAACTGGCCAAAAATTTCGGTCAACGCTGGCGAGAGCATGATGATGCCAAGGGTCGCCAACACGGATAAGGCAAATGCCGGTTCCGCGCCCAACCCGGGATCAACCAGGAGCAAGATCGCCGCGCTCAAAGACAAGATCCCCAAGGAAGCCTGGCCGCGCCCGATCAGCAGGCAGAGCACCGCGATACTGCCCATCAAGCTTGCCCGAAGCACGCTGGGATCTGGGCCGACAAACCAGGTGAACATCCCGACAGCACTGATCATGAGCAGTGCGCTGGGGACTCGGGGTATGGAAAAGAGTCGGAGCAAGCTGAGGATTATGGCTGCAAGCAGCGCGATATTCGAACCGCTGACGGCGGTCAGATGGCTTAGCCCGCTGGTCTTCATCGCATCGGCGAGAGCCTGTTCCTGACCGGACCGATCTCCATAGAGCATGCCCGGCAGCAGAGCCTGGGCATTGCCGGGTAGATGATCCAGCGCCTGCGTGAAGCGCTTTTTGAGATGATCGGCAGGATTCGGTTGCACCTCGGAAAGCACCTTCGGCTCGCTGGCCGCCTGTGCCCACCAGCCAAAGGACCCGGTGTCAGACGGCTCGAGATCCACGATGCTTTCGAAGGAGGCGGCGTCTTCCGGCAGCGCATAGGCGACGCTCAGGTACACCGGGACTTCGCATTGCACCCAGTGGCCCCCATGCCAATACCGCTCGATGTTCGCGCGGCCCTTCAGCACTCCTTCTTGATCCGGCTGAACCGGCTGATCAAAACTGAGCACGGCGCGACGCTGTTGCGCGTGCTCCCCCGGCAATCCGCAATCGCTGCTGGTGGCGCCGATAAACGTGACCGCTACGAGTCCCAGAAGGAAAACGATCGGTCCAGTGAACCAGGGTGTGCAGTGGGCGCCATCGTGGCGTTCACGTAGCAAAAGCCCCATGAGCAAGGCCAGCAAGGCGATGAACGCCCACAGCAACCAGGGCGGCATGGTGAAGTACGCGGCGAGCCACGCCCCGGCCAGCAGCCACAGGCCACGGAAATCCGCGTTCATGGGATCACCAGATCGGCGAGTTTCTCAAGCATGGCCGGCCCGATCCCGGACACGGCGTCAAGTTCTTCCACGGTGCTGAACGGGCCGTTTTCGGTGCGGAAGTCTATGATCCGTTCGGCCAGGGCAGGACCGATGCCGGGAAGCTCCTGCAGTGTTTGCGCATCTGCGGTGTTGATCGAGATTTTCGCGTTATCGCTGGGCACCGGCAGGTTTGGACCCGGGGATCGAGGGCTGCCGCCAGGCAGGATGATCTGCTGTCCGTCAATGAGCTTGGCCGCCAAGTTCACCAGTTCGGGGTGGGCATCCTTGGCCAGGCCGCCGGCGCTTTTGACCGCATCGGTGATCCGGGAGCCTTCGGGCAGCTCGTATACGCCAGGCTTCTGCACCGCGCCGATGACGTGCACGGTCACCCGAGGTCCGGTCGGGCTGGGAGAGCCCTTGGCGCTCTGGCTGCTTGTCGGCACCGGTTCCAGCGGAACTGCTGCCAGCGATTCGTTGGAAGGCGGCGGGGCCAGCAGGATGGAGAGAGCGATCCAGCCCAGCACGATGATGGCCAGAGCCAGCACCGCCACGCGCGAGACCGCAAACCTGAGACGGCCGGGACGTGGCGCATACTTGCTGAAAAAATCATGGCGGCCCATGCCCCACAGTATGGATCAGGAGGCGGAAGCCTTTGGCGAACCGTTGTCCGGCTGTGGATCCAAGGGCGCCACGGCGACGGCAAGCACGCCCATTCCGGTGTGGGCGGCGAGCACGGCGGGCAGCGACTCGATCACCACCGGCTGGTTGCTGAAGGGAGCTAATTCGGTAGCGATCTCGGTGGCGAGCTCGGCCGCGCCAAAATGCATCACGCCCAGGCGGACCGGGCCTTGGGCGCTGCGGGCATCCCGAAGCGCCAGCGCTACGAGCCGAGCCTGTGCCCGGGCGAAAGAGCGCGGCTTTTCCAGGGCGGTGATCGCTCCCTGGTCGATGGTCAGGATCGGCTTCACGTTCAAGAGGCTGCCGAGCACCGAGGACAGCGCGCTGATGCGGCCGCCGCGGCGCAGCTGCTCCAGACTCGGCACGGCGAAATACACCGAATTCGCGCCGGCCATCGAGACGATCTGCTCGAGCATCTGCAGGGGTGCCCCGGCATCCCGGGCATCAAGCACGTCGGCGACGGTGAAGCCCAAGGGCAACGACACGGTCGTCGAATCGAGCACCGTGACCCTGTGCTCGAAATCGGCGGCGGCCAGCCGGGCGGATTCGGTGGTGCCCGAGAGCGCCCCGGACATGTGGATGGAGATGACCTGTTCGCATCCCTGGTCGAATAGCTGCCGGTAGGCGCGCGCGAATTCGCCAGGGGCCGGACGTGAGGTTTTCACCGGCTTGCCCATGGCCAGTCCCATCATCAGGGCCTGGATGTCGGCGCCGTGCACATGGTTGTCCACGATGATCGGGATATCCACCACGGTCAGGCCGGCGCGGTCGCGGAAGGACTGCGGCAGGCAGGAGGCGGAATCGGTGACGACCCCGATGCGGGGACGCGAAAGCCCGCGCGGGGCCAGCCACTTGGGCAGCCAACCCGCACGCGAGCTTTTCTGTCGTTCGTTCATGAGCCGAGCTTACGGGGCAGGAACCACGTTCACCAGTTTCGGCGCACGCACGATCACCTTCAGCGGCGCCTTGCCGTCGAGCATCCTCACCACGGCCTCGTGGGCCAGGGCCTGCTCGCGCAGCTCCTCCTCGGCGATGTCCACGGGCACCTCAAGGCGCGCGCGCACCTTGCCCTTGATCTGCACGACCGCGGTGACCGTGTCATCCACCAGCAGCGACTCGTCCACTTCTGGCCAGGCACTGGTGACCACGCTCGGCGCGTAGCCCAAGGCGTCCCACATGTCCTCCGCGGTGTACGGAGCGAACAGGCTCAGCAGCTGGGCGACGACCGTGGCGGCCTCGCGCACTGCAGGGTCTGCTGCCCCGGCGCCGGAGTCGATGGTCTTGCGGGTGGCGTTGACCAGCTCCATGGTCTTGGCGATCACCACGTTAAACTTGCCCGAATCCAGCAGCTGCGCGGACTCGTGCACGGTGCGGTGGGTGACCTGGCGCAGCGCCTTCTCGCCGGTGGCGTAGTCCACGCCGGCCTCGCTGGCGGTGTCCTGGGCGATGCGCCATGCGCGGGCCAGGAACTTCTGCGAGCCCGATGGGGAGACGTCGGCCCAGTCCACGTCGTCCTCTGGAGGCGACGCGAAGACCATGGTCAGGCGCACGGCGTCAACGCCGAACTTGTCCAGCTGCTCGCCCAGATCCACGCCGTTGCCCAGCGACTTGCTCATGGCCTTGCCGCCATTGAGCACCTGGCCCTGGTTCAGCAGCGCGCTGAATGGCTCGGTGGCGTCGATCAGGCCCAGATCGTGGATGACCTTCGTGAAGAAGCGCGAGTAGAGCAGGTGCAAAATCGCGTGCTCCACGCCGCCCACGTACTGGCCCACGGGCATCCAGTCGCGCACGGCCTTCGGATCAAAGGGCCCCTCGGTATAATCCGGGGACACGAAGCGCAGGAAGTACCAGGAGGAGTCCACGAAGGTGTCCATGGTGTCGGTATCGCGCTTGGCGTCCTTGCCGCACTTCGGGCAAGCCACGTTGACCCACTCTTCGGCGGCGGCCAGCGGGCTGGTGCCCTTGGGTGCCAAGTCCTCGCCGCGCAGGTTCTCCGGCAGGCGCACCGGCAGCTGGTCCTCGGGAACCGGGACCTCGCCGCAGTCGGCACAGTGGATGATCGGGATCGGGGTGCCCCAGAAGCGCTGGCGGGACAGCAGCCAGTCGCGCAGGCGGAAGTTGATGGTGTGCTTGCCGGTGCCGGCGGCTTCCACGATCTCGATCGCCTTGGCGATGGCGTCCTTCTTCTCCAGGCCGGTCAGTTCGCCCGAGTTGATCAGCTGGCCCTCGCCGGCAGTGGCGGTGCCCGTTTCATTTGGGTCTTCCAGGCCGGTTTCGACGACCACGCGCACCGGCAAATCGAAGGCGCGGGCGAAGTCCAGGTCGCGCTGGTCGTGCGCGGGCACGGCCATGATCGCACCGGTGCCGTAGTCGGCCAGCACGTAGTCGGCAGCCCAGATCGGCAGCTTCTCGCCGGAGAGCGGATTGATGCCGTAGCGGCCGGTGAACACGCCGGTCTTCTCGCGTTCGGTGGACTGGCGCTCGATTTCGCTCAGCGCCTTGACCTGCTCCTGGTACTCTTCCAGGGCAGCGCGGTGCTCATCGGTGACCAGCTCGCCGGCCAGGTCGGCGTCGGCGGCAACGACCATGAAGGTGGCACCGTACAGGGTGTCCGGACGGGTGGTGAAGACCGGGATCTTCACGGCAGGCAAGTCATCGGTGGCTTCGATCTCGAACGTCACCTCGGCGCCTTCGGAACGGCCGATCCAGTTCTTCTGCATCAGCAGCACGCGCTCAGGCCAGTGGCCCTTGAGCTGCTCCATGTCGTCAAGCAGGCGATCAGCGTAATCGGTGATCTTGAAGTACCACTGGTTCAGGCTCTTTTTGGTTACGACGGTGCCGCATCGCTCGCAGGCTCCGTTGACGACCTGCTCGTTGGCCAGCACGGTCTGGTCCTTGGGGCACCAGTTCACCGGGTGGTCCTTGCGGTAGGCCAGGCCCTTTTCGTAGAACTTGTTGAACAGCCACTGGGTCCAGCGGTAGTACTCGGGATCCGAGGTGTGCAGGCGGCGATCCCAGTCGGCCGAGATGGCGTAGCGCTTGAAGCTCGCTGCCTGGGTGTCGATGTTCTTGTAGGTCCACTCGGCAGGGTGGCTATTGCGCTTGATCGCGGCATTTTCCGCCGGCAGGCCGAAGGAATCCCAGCCGATCGGGTGCATCACGTCGTAGCCGCGCAGGCGCCAGTAGCGGGCGATAACGTCGCCCATGGCGAAGGCTTCGGCGTGACCCATGTGCAGGTCTCCCGAAGGGTAAGGGAACATGTCTAGTACATAGCGACGTTCGCGGCTGCCATCATCGGCGGGCTTGAATACTTCTAGCTCGTCCCATACCGGCAGCCACTTGGACTCGATGTCCCTGAAGTCGTAGGTCCTAGGTTCGTTCGTCGATGATGTCACGCTGCTCTTCTCACACGCTTTGCGGAAAAATTTCCGATAGGAAAACTTGTTTTTGGTTCCAGACACAACAAAAGCCCCCAAATTTCCACTCGGGGGTACGGCCAATGGCCGTGCTTAAACTAGGTTGTGCTTTGAATGCATATCGCGATTCTATCGCACATCGCCTAGTGGCGCGCATTGGTGAAGCGCTAGATGCGACACAGCCGCGCAAGCCACCCGTTCATCCGCAAGCCCCAAGCCTTCCAGCGAGTTCTCCACAATCGGATGAAGTGTCCGATCCCGGCTTGCGCTGCCGGGGAATCCTAGGTGCATGAACTTCACCGCCCATCTGGCTGCATTGCTCGAGCTGTGCCGGGGACCTTGGAAACCCGGTCCCCAGCTCAGCCAGGCCATGCTCATCCAGCTGGGCATGGTGTGCCTGAAGATCCTCACTGGGATCGGGCAGCTGGTGCATGAGAGCAAGGATCCGCGCCTGGCCCTGATCCAGCTGGAGCTCATCGAACGCGTCGAGCAGCAGTTGCACTACCAGAAGGCCGCGGTGGCCCTCGATGTCGAATTGACCGCGGCCCACGCCCTGAGCCTGCCTACCTTGGATGCGCTGCACCGGGTGGCAGAACAACCAGCCAGTGAAGTGGACGCCTTCTTCGCCAAGCCGCCGGAACTAGCCGCCGGCCGGACCTGCTACGGCAACGCGGCAGAGGTGATCGCAGCATGGCTGGGCATCAGCTACTTCGACGCGAAACGCCGCATCGACGATGCCCATTTGCTGATCGGCCGGCGTGTTCCCAGCGGCGAGCAGTGCGAACCGCGTTTTCAGCACCTTGCCGCGCTCTTTGCCGGTGGTGGCGTTGATCGACGCGCAATTGCCCGGGTTTCACGTCAACTGGAGAAATTGGAACCCGAGGATACGACTTTTGACGGGGTGGGCACCGAGCTGCAGGCCCGTGGAAGCGATGGCCTGCCGCTGGAGGAGAGCGCTGCGCGGATCCTGGTCGACCACGGACCCAACGCAGCCCGAAAACAGATCGATGCCCAGATCAACCAGTACAAACAGGCGCACGGGATGATTCTCCCGCCGAAGCTCGGCTTCTTCGTGGGCAAGGTGATCGGCGGCGTGCACTGCTTCCACCTGCGCACCGATGCCACCCAAGCCGAGGTGTTCCATTCCATGGCTGCGCAGTCGAGCAATCTCCGCACCAAGGCCGGCAGGGCAGCCCGCAAGAAGGCCCGCCTCGATGAAGATCAGGCCAATGAACCAGCCACCGAGCACGATGGCGGCACAGGCACAGGCACAGGCCAAGAGCAAGATCGATCCTCCGCCGCAACGCCGGACTGGCTGATCAGCGAGCAGCCGATGCCGGAATGGGCACGCGGCGAGAGCGGGCAAGAGCGTGATGCCCCCGATCACGGGTTCGCGGGTGATAGCGCGGCCGGACCACCAGAAGACCGGCCAACAGGGAACGCGGCTAGGCAGGCCGATTCTCCCAGCGCCGCCGAGCGCCGGCTTAACGCCCTGATGGCCATGCTCGTCGCGTCCAGGACCTCCGGCAAATCCAAGAGCATCGTTCCCAAGGTTCTGGTGTACATGTGGCTCAGCGACTTGCAGAACTTGGCTGAGGCACACGGCGTCAGCGCCCACGGGGTGGACATTCCACCAGGCGAACTCAGACGGCTTCTCGCGCATGCGGGAGTCATCCCGCTGGTGCTGGGTTCCAATAGCCAGCCCCTGGACATGGGCCGATCCCGGCGATTCCACAAAGGGGCGATCAGAACGGCCATCATGGCCCGGGATCGTGGCTGCATCGTGCCCGATTGCACGACGCCTCCTGAGAAAACTGAGACCGACCATTACGAGGTTCCCTGGTCTGAAGGCGGGGAAACCAGCGTCTGGTCGGGCGCCGGGGTGTGCACCACGGGGCATCATCAACGGCATGCGGAGCAGATCAAGATCGTGGATGTCGATGGGCTCCCCCACGTGATCTTGCCCGAGCATCTTGATCCGGAACAAAAGCCGCGGCGCAATACCTATTGGGGCGCCCTGCAGCTCGGCGACGCCCCCGAGCCGGCCCTGCCTGATCCGTCTTGCGAGCCCGAGCAGGGCTGAAGAATCATCGTCCCAACGCAACGACGCCCGAACCATCTGGGGTTCGGGCGTCGTTGCGCACTCGATTGCTAATGAATACGTCCGGGCTAGGCCTTGGTATCCTCGTCAACCCAATCGAAGGTGCGAGTCACAGCCTTCTTCCACAGGCGAAGATTGCGCTCACGCGCTTCCTCGTCCATGGTTGGCTCCCAGCGCTTGTCCTCGGACCAGTTGGCTTCCAGCTCGCCCAGATCCTTCCAGAAGCCCACTGCCAAGCCGGCGGCATAAGCGGCACCCAGTGCGGTGGTTTCGGTGACCTTCGGGCGAACGACCGGCACGCCCAGGATGTCGGCCTGGAACTGCATGAGCGCCTCGTTGGCGACCATGCCGCCGTCCACCTTCAGCTCCGTCAACGGAACTTCGGCGTCGGCATTGACCGCGTCGAGCACTTCGCGGGTCTGGAATGCGGTGGACTCCAACGCGGCTCGGGCAATGTGGTTCTTATTGGCGAAGCGGGTCAAGCCGACAATGGCACCCCGGGCATCCGAACGCCAGTACGGAGCGAACAAGCCGGAGAATGCCGGCACCACGTACACGCCGCCATTGTCTTCCACCTTCGCTGCCAGCTCCTCGATTTCCGGTGCGGAGGAGATCATGCCGATGTTGTCGCGCAGCCACTGCACGAGCGAGCCCGCGACCGCGATCGAGCCTTCCAATGCGTACACCGGCTTGGCATCGCCGAGCTTGTAGGCCATGGTGGTCAGCAGCCCGTTGGTCGAGTTCACGATCTCGGTACCGGTATTGAAGATCAAGAAGCAGCCGGTGCCATAGGTATTCTTCGCGGTGCCAGCGGTGAAGGCTGCCTGCCCGAAGGTGGCAGCTTGCTGGTCGCCGAGGATGCCAGCGACGGGCACTTCTCGAAGCAGCTGTTTGGTATGCACGGTACCGTACACCTCGGAGGAGGAACGGATCTCGGGCATCATCGACAGCGGAACACCGAAATCAGCGAGGATCTTCTCATCCCACTGCAGGGTCTTCAAGTCCATGAACAAGGTGCGTGAAGCATTGGTCACGTCGGTGACGTGCACGCCGCCGTCGGTGCCGCCGGTCAGGTTCCACAGAACCCAGCTGTCGGTCGTGCCGAAGAGCAAATCGCCGGCTTCTGCGCGCTCGCGTGCACCGTCGACGTTGTCCAGGATCCACTTGATCTTGGTGCCGGCGAAGTAGGTGGCCAATGGCAGGCCTACGGTTTCCTTGTAGCGGTCCACCCCGCCATCGGCCGCCAGCTCGTCGACGATGTCCTGGGTGCGGGTGTCCTGCCAGACGATGGCGTTGTAGACGGCCTCGCCGGTGGTCTTATCCCACACGACGGTGGTTTCGCGCTGGTTGGTAATGCCGACGACTTCGATGTCGTGACGGGTCAGATTGGCCTTGGACAACGCCTGGCCGATCACCTCGCGCACGTTGTTCCAGATCTCGGCCGGGTCATGCTCCACCCAACCGGCGGCCGGGAAGATCTGCTCGTGTTCGAGTTGGCCGACTGAGTGCACGTCGCCCGCGTGGTTGAACACGATGGCGCGCGAGCTGGTCGTGCCCTGGTCAATAGCGATCACAAATTTTTCACTCATGATTTACTGCTCTCTTTCTAGAACATTAGCGCGGCGGCAAGTCCGCCGAGGATACCGCCGATTGCTGGTCCGGCCAATGGAACCCACGAGTAGGCCCAGTCCGAGGAGCCCTTGCCCTGGATCGGCAGCACTGCGTGGGCCACACGTGGGCCCAGGTCGCGGAATGGGTTGATGGCGTACCCGGTAGCACCGCCGAGGGACAGGCCGATTGCGACAACGAGCAGGGCTACGGCCAGTGGGCCAAGCTGGTGCGGAGTGTGCCCCAGCCCGGCGATCACGAAGACCAGGACGAAGGTGCCGAAGATCTCGGTGACCAGGTTCCAGCCGTAGGAGCGGATTGCTGGTCCGGTGGCGAAAACCCCCAGCTGGTTGCCTGCGTTCTGCGGATCATCCAGGTGCTTCTTGTAGGCCAGCCAGGTGCCGGTTGCGCCCAGGAATGCGCCGATGAACTGGGCCAGGAAGTACAGCAGGGTGTTGCCCAAGGTGATGGCAACGCCCGGAGCGTATTCGGTTACGTCAGGGTTGACCAGCAGGCCCAAGGTAACCGCCGGGTTCAGGTGGGCGCCGGAGATGCCGGCGATCCACACGCCGCTGTATACGCCAAGGCCCCAGCCGAAGCTGATGGCGAGCCAGCCTGCGCCGGTTCCCAAGGTGCCCTTCAGGGCGACGTTGGCGCAGACGCCGGTACCCATCAGCAATAGTACGAATGTGCCGAGAAGCTCGGCGAAAAACACGTGAGTGGACATCGTTGACCTCTTAGTGATTTCGACTGCCGGCGGCTACCTGCCGCCGGCCACGTGGCAGATCAGCCCAGGATCACTCCATGGCTGTCTGCGAGAACCGAGAGCGAATGGTCGATTTCGGTTTGTAGTTGAGACTGGTCCCAACCCATTGGGTCAGCCAGGCAGTTTGCTACCTCGATGACCAAATTCTTTGTCACCAAGCCACGGAAGGCAAGGTTGGTGCGGCGGATGAATACGTCGATCAGGCGGCCGACCTGCTCGTTGCGGGCCAAGTACGCGATCTCCTGGCAGGAGAGCTCGTCGGTGTGCTCCAGCATCTGCTCCTTCTCACCGAGCTGGGCCAGCACGACGTCGGCGCGGGTGCCGTAGCGCTCGAGCAATACGCGCAATCGGTCACGCGAAGCCTTGGATTCGCGGGCCGCATACCAGGCTGCCAGCGCTCCGTCGTTGGTGGGGAAATTCTTGCCGCCACCGATAGCTACGCCGGCGGTTGACTGGACCTGGCGCTCGCCCAGGAACTCCAGGGCCTTGGCTCCCAGATTTTCGCTGAGCGCGCGGAACGTCGTCCACTTTCCGCCGATGAGCGAAAGCATCGTGGTCTTGTCGGTCAGGCGGGTTTCCTTCACCTGGTAGTCGCGGGAGACGAAGCCTGGCGCCGTGTCGTCGTGGTTGGGCAGCGGGCGCACACCGGAGAACTTGTAGACGATCCGGTCCTCGGTGGCTTTGATGCCGGGGAAGACATGGTGGATCAGATCGAAGAAGTACTGCACTTCCTCGTCGGTGCATACCGCTGGCTCGTTCATATCGTGCTCGAGGTCGGTGGTGCCAACCAGAACCCGTCCGAGCATCGGGTAGATCAGGACGATGCGGCCATCTTCGTGCTCGAAGAAAATCTCGCGTCCGCCGGTGGCTTCGAGCAGCTCTGGGTGATCGAGCACGATGTGCGATCCCTTGGTCCCGCCGGTCCACTTGGTTTCGCGGCCCAGTTGCTTGTTGGTCAAGTCGACCCAGGCACCGGTCGCGTTGATGATCACTTCGGCGTCGAAGTCGAACTCGTCGCCGGTGAGCACATCGCGCAGCTTCGCAGTGCCTCCGTCGACTCCGGTGAGTTCCACGTAGTTGCTGGCACGAGCCTCCTCATTGGCGTCCAGGCCTTCGCGCAGCACGTCCAGGGTGAGGCGTTCCGGGTTGTGCACGGAGGCGTCGAAGTAGGTGGCGGTGTACTTCACGTCATCGCGCAGCTGCGGCAGATCGGCGCGGGCTGCCTTACCGGACTTGAAGCTGTGCCAAGGGGTGTTGCGTCCACCGATGCCAGCGAACACGTCGTACATGATCAAGCCGGCTTTGATCAGCGCCGCGCCACGTTCGGTGGGCTTGCCCGACTTGTGGGTCAAGAAACGCATGGGTGCGCTGAGGATCCCGGAGAATGTGGAGAAGATCGGGATGGTGGTCTGCAGCGGCTTCACGTAGTGCGGAGCGATCTCCAGCAGGGAGTTGCGTTCCTGAACCGATTCGTGGACGAGGCGGAACTCCCCGTTTTCGAGATAGCGGATGCCGCCGTGGATCATGTGCGAGCTGGCGCCGGAAGCGCCCTGGCTGTAGTCGCCGCGTTCGATCAGCGCAACATCGATGCCCTGCATGGCCAGGTAGCGGAAGGTCGCTACGCCGTTGATGCCACCGCCAACTACCAGTACCCGCGCCTGCGGGCGTTCACGCAGTTTGGATAGCTGTTCCCGAATCACGATTTGTGCCCCTTTGTAACAAATGAATAAGTCTGAGGCTAGTCTTGTTACTGAACGGCAATTCGGTCAAACAAAATGCACAAACGTGCAGAAATGGTCAGATTGATGAAGAAAACTCCGTCCGGGGGAACATATAAGCGCGGCGTGGCTGGCACATCCGTGCACACGACGCCCAAGGCCAAGGACGCACTGCGGGCAGCCCAGCTCTATTACCTGCAGGACATGAAAATGGAAGTGATCGCCAAGGAACTGGGTACATCGCGTTCCACGGTCTCCCGGCTGCTCACCCATGCCAAGCGCACCGGCATGGTTTCGATCAGCATCACCCCCAGTGCCAACATGTCCGCCCTGCTGGGCAACCAGCTTTCCGAGCACTACGGGGTGAGCTTCAATGTGGTGCCCACCGACGGGTCCATGGATGATTCCGAACTGCTCGCCCGCGTCTCGGCGCATGCGGCCTACCTGCTGGGCGATATCGTCTCCTCCTCGATGACGGTGGGCGTGGCGTGGGGATCGACGATGCAGGCGGTGTCCTCGGCGCTCACCTCCCATCCGACGCACGACACCAAGATCGTGCAGCTCAACGGTGCGGCCAACCCTGTCACCAGCGGGGTGAGCTACGCCAGCGATATCCTGACCCGTTTCGGCCAGGCCTTCACTGCCCGCACCGAGCAGTTCCCGGTGCCGGCCTTCTTCGATCGCGCCTCCACCCGGGAAGCGATGTGGCAGGAAACGTCGATCAAGCGCGTGCTGACCGTGCAGCAGGAGATGAACCTGGCCGTGTTCTCCTTGGGCTCGGCGGGGTCGGCAGTCATCTCCCAGGTCTACCGTGGCGGCTACCTGACCAAAGGCGAAACCCAGGAGCTTCGGGAGATGGGAGTGGTGGGTGATGTGGCGACCGTCTTTTTCGACAAGGACGGCAACAGCTCCAATATTCCGCTCAATGCCCGGTCCACCGGCCCCACACTTGATTCCCTGCGCCGGGTGCCCACGCGCTTCTGCGTGGTCGCCGGCCGTGGCAAGCTCGACGCGGTGCGCGGGGCGCTGAAGGGCGGGCTGATCACCGACCTGGTCATCGACGAGGGCACCGCACTGGCCCTGCTCGACGGGTAGGATTTGATCCATGCGCCCACGAGAACAGCTCATCACCACGCACCAGCTCTACGGCGCCACCGTGCGCGTCTTCACCACGGTGGCAGAAGAACCTTCGCGTGGCGTGATCTTCGCGGTCCATGGCTTCCGCGGGGATCACCACGGGTTGGCCCGGATCGTCGAGCACCTTCAGCACTACACGGTCATTGTCCCCGACTTGCCCGGCTTCGGCGCATCCACCTCGATGAGCGAACTCGAACATGGCGTCGAGGGCTACGCGCAATTCCTTCAGGCGCTGGGCAACGAGCTGCGTCTGGATGCCAAGGTCCACCTGCTGGGCCATTCCTTCGGATCGATCGTCGCCGCGAAATTGGCAACCATGCGCCCCTTCGCATCATTGCTGCTGCTGAACCCGATCTCCGAATTGGCGCTGGACTCGTCCCAGGCGCTGCTGGCCAAAATCACCAGCGGCTACTACGAGGTCTGCGCGAAGCTGCCGGCGGCTATCGCCGAACCACTGCTGCGCTCACGATTGTTCAGCGATGCGATGAGCATGGTGATGACCAAGAGCAAGGACCGGCAAATGCGCGCCTATGTCCGCGAGCAGCACCGCCGGTACTTTGGCGGATTCCATTCCACCAGCACCCTGGCCGAGTCATACCACGCGTCGATCAGCTCCACGGTCGGCCACTACTCCCCCGCAATCAGCCTGCCGACACTGATGATCGGCGGGATGCAGGACGAGTTGGGCACCGAGCAAACCCAGGAGGAACTGCGCAGCAGCTTCGGCCAGGCGCGCCTGGTCATGCTTGAACGAGTCGGGCACCTGATCCACTACGAAAAGGCTCCGGAAACCGCCGGCGAAATCGACACGTTCCTGCGTTCGCTGGGCAACCAGCGGCAAGCGGCCTAAAGCACGTTGTCCGGATCAACCGCGATGTTCACCAGCGGGTCCTTGGAGGCCGACATCGTCGATCGAAGGTGGCGCAGCGCGCTGGTGACCTCCGGGCCATCGGCGTAGGAGAAGAACAGCACGTATTTGTGCTCGATCGGCGGGCCGTCGATGACCGTGGGCCCATGGATCTGCACCCTCGCCCGCGTGGGGACATCAAGGGCCGCAATCAGGCGTTGCGCCCCTTGTCCGGTGATGACGGCACTGCGCACCGCTGGCGGCAGGCCCACCTCGCGGCGTTCGGCAAGCTCGCGTTCGGCAAAGCTCGCAGGGTCGTAGCGCACCAGGCTCGCTCCGGCAGGGCTCGGGTTGCCGGTGAGCACGACTACCCCGTCGCTTCGGGCCAGGCAGGCGGCGCCGAACCACCGCGAGAGCACTTCCTCGGCATTGCGCAGGGAGTCATGAGCGAGCATCCTGTCCGCGTCGAGCAGCAGCACCGCAGAATATCCGGCTTCTGCTATCGGTTCGACTCCCGGTGTTGCCACGACCAAGGCCGGTTTAGCGCTGATCTTGCCGACCGGTTTTGCTCCCGTGGAGGAAATAACACTCACCTTCGGGAAGGCCAGGCCCAGCTCTTCGGCCGTGCGTTCGGCCCCGATGCTGGCTGCCCGGATACGCGGCGAACCGCAATTCTGGCAGCGATAGTCGTGAAACTGTTCACCGCACCATCGGCACGCCAGATGGGATTGCTTGCCAGCGATATGTAGCGGCCCCTGGCACTGGGTGCAGCGCGCCAGCGTGCGGCAGTCCTGGCAGGCCACCGCCGGGACGAATCCGGTGCGGGCGACCTGAACCAGCACCGGTCCGCGCTCCAGCGCCTTGCTCGCCTCCCGCCACGCCACCGAGGGGATGCGGGCCCGGGCCAGCAGCGGATCGCGCTCCAGCTCGAAATCGTTGGTGGTGGCGACAACTCGCGGCGTGTGCTCACGCAACAAGTCGCGTGGCAACTTCAGTTCAGTCGCCCAGCCGGTGGCGACCAGCCGTTGCGCCTCGACGGATCGGGCGGGCGAGGCGATGAGCAGCGAGACCTCCGCCTGCGCGCTGCGCAGCAACGCGACTTCCCTGCTGTGCTGATAGGGCGCGCGCAGTTCGCGGTGTGACTGGTCGCCGTCCTGCCAGATGATCATCAATTCAAGATCTGGCACGTGGCACAGGGCTGCCGAGCGGGTGCCGATGACGATCTGCACGTGGCCGCCGATGGCACGCAGGAAATTGCGATAGCGCGGGGTGGGCCCGTCGTCGGCTTGCAACCGGGCGTAGGCTTCGGCCCCGTACTCGGCATCCAGGTAATCGCCGAGGATTTTCAGATCCCGTGCGTCGGGAACGATGATCAGTACGCGGCGGCCACGTTCGAGCACCGGCCGCGCGGCATCCATCAGGAATCCTGGCCAGAAGCCCTGCATATTCGGCACCCAGGTGGCCACAGCGCGCAGCGTCGCCCCGGTACCCCAGGCTTCGAGGGCTTCGGGACCGTGCTCATAGCGCTCGATCTGGTTGGGCCCTTGCGGCAAGGTCGGTGCAGTGGTGGCCAGTTCCTCTTTTTCGACCTTCGCGGCCCGGGCCGGAACGGCCAAGCGCACCACATCCCAGAGGGTTCCGGCGTAGCGCGTGGCTACCTCAGACGCGGCCTCAATGACTTCTGGATAGAGGGCGACCTGATCGCTGACGATCTTCGCCAGGGGGCGCAGTTTCATCGGCGAGGGATGGTCGTCGAGGATCTCGATGATGAAGCCGGCAAGTTGCTGCGGGCCAAAGGGAACTTTCACGCGGATCCCGGGATGCGCGTGCTCGGCCATCGAAGCCGGAACCTCATAGTCAAAGAGGCGATCCAGGTGCGGGACGGAAGAATCAATCAGCACCCGGGCAACCCGCTTGATGCGGGTCGGCTCGGGTGCTGCGATGAGGGCATCTTGCTGCACTCTGTGGTTCCTAGGCGTTGAACCAGTTGCGCAATGCGTCGACTCGGTCCAGCTTCTCCCAGGTGAAGTCGTTGTCCTCGCGGCCGAAGTGGCCGTGGGCAGCGGTCTTGCGGTAGATCGGCCGCTTCAGGTCAAGATCTTCGATGATGCCCAGCGGGCGCAGGTCGAAGACCTCGTTGATGGCTCTGGTGATCTTGGCAGGGTCCACGGTTTCCGTGCCGAAAGTCTCGACGTACAGGCCCACTGGACGGGCCACGCCGATCGCGTAGGCGACCTGGACTTCCGCACGACGTGCCAAGCCTGCAGCGACGACGTTCTTCGCTACCCAGCGCATGGCGTAGGCCGCCGAGCGGTCGACCTTCGATGGGTCCTTGCCGGAGAAGGCGCCGCCACCGTGGCGGGCGAATCCGCCATAGGTGTCCACGATGATCTTGCGGCCGGTCAATCCTGCGTCGCCCACCGGGCCGCCGATGATGAATGGCCCCGATGGGTTCAAGATGATCTTGGTGTCGGACACGTCCAGGCCGGAGCGCTCCAGGATCGGGGTGACGACCTCTTCGTGCAGGTCGGCCTTCAGCGTGGCCAGCTCGTATTCCGAAGCGTGCTGGCTGGAAACCACGACGGTATCCACGGAAACCGGCTTGTCGCCGTCGTAGCCGATGGTTACCTGGGTCTTGCCGTCCGGGCGCAGCAAAGGCATGCGTCCGTTCTTGCGCACCTGGGTCAGGCGCTCGGAGAGCCGGTGCGCGAGGAAGATCGGGGTCGGCATCAGCGAGTCGGTCTCATCCGAGGCGTAGCCGAACATCAGGCCCTGGTCGCCAGCGCCCTGCAGGTCGCGAGGATCCTTCGCAGTGCCTTCGCGAGATTCCAGCGAGTTGAAGACGCCGTCATGGATCTCCTGGGACTGCTGGCCGATCGACACGGACACGCCGCAGCGTGCGCCGTCAAAGCCGTTGGCCGAGGAGTCGTAGCCGATGTCCAGGATGGTCTTGCGGACGATCTCAGGGATCTCCACGTAGCCGTTGGTGGTCACCTCTCCGGCCACGTGGACCAGGCCGGTGGTGGTGAGGGTCTCGACGGCGACCTTGGAATCCGGATCCTGCGCCAGCATGGCGTCGAGGATCGCGTCCGAAATCTGATCGCAAATCTTGTCCGGGTGTCCCTCGGTTACGGATTCCGAGGTGAAGAGACGAAGTTCAGGGGTTGTTGAAGTCACCTTTTTACTCTATCTGGTCTGGTGGACCGTTAGGCAGTTGTTGCGACGATACGTGACTAAGCACCATATGGCGCAGCTCACGAGAAGTCGCCTGCATGTCCTTTTGTTGCGTAGCTAATCTGTTCGATGACGACGCGGGCCACCTCTAATTTGCTTCCGGCGGCCTGCACCGATTCGCGGCCGTCGGCAAACAGCACCTGAATGGCGTTGGTTTCCTCGCCGAAGGTCCGGGCCGCGCCAACCTCGTTGACCACCAGCATCTCGCAGCCTTTGCGCTCGAGCTTGGCTCGACCATAGTCCAGCACGCTGCCCTGCTCGTCACCGGTTTCCGCGGCGAAACCGACGATGAACCGCGGCAGTCCTTCCGTGCCGCCTCGGGCCTGGACGATCTCGGCCAAGATGTCGGGATTGCGCACCAGCTCGATGACCGGAGCCGAATGCTCATCGCGCTTCTTGATTTTCGAGTTCTCGATCCTCGCCGGCCGGAAGTCGGCGACCGCTGCGTTCATGATCAGCACATCCTTGCCGGTCGCGTGTTCGAACACTGCCTCGCGCAACTCCAGGGCGCTCGACGCGTGCACCAGGTGCACGCCATGCGGCGTGGGAACCTCTAGATGCGTGGCAATCAGCGTGACCTCTGCCCCGGCCGCGCGTGCGGCTTCGGCCAGGGCAACGCCTTGGCGCCCCGAGGAGCGGTTGCCAAGGAATCGCACCGGGTCGAGCGGCTCGCGCGTACCGCCAGCGGTAATGAGCACCGAGGTGCCGGCGAGGATGGTGTCGGCCAGAAGGTCCTGGATGGATGCGTAGATCTCTTCCGGTTCAGGCAGGCGGCCTGGGCCGGAATCCTTTCCGGTGAGCCGTCCCGAAGCAGGCTCGATCACGCGCACGCCGCGTTCGCGCAATGTGGAAACGTTGTTTTCGGTGGCAGGATGCTGCCACATTTCGGTGTGCATCGCCGGCGCCATCACGACCGGTGCCCGGGTGGCCAGAAGGGTTCCGGTCAGCAGATCGTCGGCGATCCCTGCTGCTGCCTTGGCCATGAGGTCTGCCGTTGCCGGGACGATCAGGACCAGGTCTGCCATCTGCCCGAGCCGTACGTGGTTGACGTTCTCCACGGCATCGAAAACGCTCGAGGTCACCGGATTGCCCGAAAGTGCCTCCCAGGTTGCGTTTCCCACGAAATTTTCCACGTTGCTGGTCGGAATCACGTCGACGTGGTGCCCGGCTTCACGCAGCAAGCGCAGCAGGAGAACGGACTTGTAGGCGGCGATTCCTGCTGAGACGCCTAGGACGATTCGCTTCACGAAGTACTTCCTCGAAGTTATCTGTGCGGTGGGAACTGACAATGGATTGGTGGACCTGCGGCCTCTGGCGGCACGCCAGAGAGCACGGTTTAAAGGTGCTTAACGAAAAAGAAGGCGCCCGGTTAGGGCGCCGACTTTTCGATTAGTCCTCGATGACCTCGGCTGGAGTAACCTTCAGCAGGCTGTCATCCAGTTCGCGCAGGGCGATGGTCAGTGGCTTTTCGTTCAGCTTGGTCTCAACCAGTGGGCCGACGTATTCGAAAAGGCCTTCGTTGAGCTGAGCGTAGTAAGCGTTGATCTGGCGTGCACGCTTAGCCGAATTGAGCACGATTGCGTACTTCGAGTCGTTGGTCTCAAGCAACGAGTCGATCGATGGGTTAATGATTCCCTCTAGGTTGGACACAGGACTCCCTATTTGTCGTTCTTTAGCCCCATGAGGGCTACAAGCTCTTCGGCGGCACGTGCCACATCGTCGTTCACGATGGTCACGTCGAATTCTGATTCCGCCGCAAGTTCTAGTTTAGCGGTTTCCAGGCGGCGCTGCTGTTCCTCGGGCGTTTCAGTGCCGCGCCCCACAAGACGACGCACCAATTCATCCCACGATGGTGGTGCCAGGAAGACGAATTTTGCCTCTGGCATCGACTCCTTGACTTGGCGGGCACCCTGCAAATCGATCTCCAGCAGAACCTTTTTGCCCTCGGCCACTGCATCTTCGACCGTGGAGCGAATCGTGCCGTAGCTGTTCTGGCCGTGGACGACAGCCCACTCCAGCATCTGGCCTTCCTCGACTAGCTCGTGGAAACGTTCCGGACCCACAAAGAAGTAGTGGACTCCGTCCTGTTCCCCTGGTCGAGCGTTTCGAGTCGTTGCCGACACCGAGAGCCAGACATCTGGATAATTGTCACGGATATAGGTAGAGACGGTGCCCTTACCTACTGCCGTGGGGCCGGCTAGAACAGTTACCGACGCAGCGGTCATTGACTACACTTTCGTTTTTGGCGGGCTTTGCTTGAAGTGTTCGGTGATTGCGGTGCGCTGTTTGCGTCCCAATCCACGCAAGCGGCGGGATGGTGAAATGCCAAGGCGTTCCAGCAAGTTAGCCGCGCGTACTTCGCCTACGCCCGGCACCGATTCCAGAAGGTCCATGACACGCATGCGTCCCACGGCTTCATCTTCGTATACCAAGTCTAGTACCTCGGTGATGGAAATTTTGCCGGCGCTGAACTCCGCCTTGATTTCCGCACGACGTGTGCGAGCGGCAAGGGCTTTGGCGCGGGCCCGGATACGATCTTCGTCAGAGAGTTCTCGCAGTACCATCGTTCAGCCATCCTTAATGTGTAGTTGACTAAGGCTATGTTGAGAAACATAGCTTTCAAACGCTGCTTTTGCAAGACTAAACGCGTTGTGGCTACTAGAAACTCTAGTAGCCACAACGCGTTTCTGTCACTAAGCGGGATTTTCGCTAGCCTGCGGCGACCAATTCATCGCGGACCCTCAGTGCCTTCTCACGAAGGGCCGCTACATTAGGGCCTTCTTTCAAGATGTCGCGGCTGCTGGTTCCGAGTACCTGCGAATAGCTGGATCTGAATGACTTGGCGATATCCTGCGCCGTGGCCCCCTGGGCGCCGAGCCCGGGAGTCAGCAGCGGGGCTTTGCTTGCCGTGAGGTCGATCCCCAGCTTTTCTGGTGCGTTGCCGATGGTTGCGCCCACGACCAAACCCACATGGCCTAAATCTTCTGCAGCAGCATTTTCCTTGGTGACTTGGTCGATAATAGCTTTAGCAACCGAGTTTTCACCACCAACGTGCTGCACCGAAGGGCCCTCCGGATTGGATGTCAGCCCTAGGACGAACACTCCCCTGCCGGTGGCGGCGGCCAAGTCCAGGGCCGGCCTCAAGGACTCGTAGCCCAGATACGGGCTGAGCGTGACCGCGTCAGAGGCCAAGGGCGAGTGGTCATCGAGCCAAGCTGTCGCATAAGCGGCCATGGTCGAACCGATATCGCCGCGCTTGGCATCGGCCAGGGTCAGCAGCCCGGCGGAGCTGGCAGCGGCCAGGGTTTCTTCCAGCACCGCGAACCCGGCCGAGCCGAAGCGCTCGTACAGGGCGACCTGCGGCTTGAGAATCGCCGCGGCGCCGGCCATCGCCTCGACAACGGTCAGTGAGAAAGATCGCACGCCATCTGCCGTGTCGCCCAGCCCCCAGGCATCCAGCAACGCCGGGTGCGGGTCGATGCCCACACACAGCGGGCCGCACGCCTGCATGGCTGAACGCAGCCGTTCACCGAATGGGATCGGGCTAGGCATTGCGGGCTGCCTTCAGGTTGGCTTCGTGCTTCTGCAAGCTGGTGACATCCCAAGCGTATTCACGCAGGGCGTCGATGGCCTGCACCGAAGCGCCGAACTCTGCCACGGTGGTGATCACCGGGGTGCCCACGGAGGTCGCTGCCGCGCGGATTTCGTAGCCGTCGCCACGGGCGTCGGAACCCGAAGGGGTATTCAGGATCAAACCGATTTCGCCGGCGTTGATCAGATCGACGATCGAGTCGCCGCCTTCGTGCAGCTTGCCCACCACCTGGGTTGGGATGCCGTTGCGGCGAAGAACCTCTGCGGTGCCACCGGTGGAGATGATCTCGAAGCCGTTATCCGCCAGGTGCTTGACCGGCAGCACGATCGAGCGCTTGTCGCGGTTGGTGACCGAAACGAAGACCTTCCCGGAGGTCGGCAGCGGGTTGTTCGCGGCGGCCTGCGACTTGGCGAAGGCGGTGTCGAAGTACTTGTCGATACCCATGACCTCGCCGGTGGAGCGCATTTCAGGGCCGAGCAGCGAGTCGACGACCTTGCCCTGCGGGGTGCGGAAGCGCGCGAACGGCATGACTGCTTCCTTGACGGCGATCGGCGCCGAATCAGGCAGGTGCGCGCCGTCGCCGGCTGCTGGCAGGTAGTTGCCGCGCAGTTCGGCCAGGGTCTTGCCAACGCCGATCAGGGCGGCGATCTTCGAGAGCTGCACACCGGTGGCTTTCGAGGTGAACGGCACGGTGCGCGAGGCACGCGGGTTCGCCTCGATAACGTACAGGATGTCGCTGGCCAGAGCGAACTGGATGTTGATCAGGCCGCGTACGCCCACGCCTTGGGCGATGGCCAGGGTCGCTGCCTTCACGCGGTCGCGCACATCCGGGCCGAGGGTGATCGGAGGCAGGGTGCAGGCCGAGTCGCCGGAGTGGACGCCGGCTTCCTCGATGTGCTCCATGATGCCCCCGACGTACAGGTCGGTGCCGTCGTACAGGGCGTCGACGTCGATCTCGATGGCGTCTTCCAGGAAGCGGTCCACCAGGACCGGGTGGTCAACGGTGATCTCGGTGGCATTGGTGATGTAGCGCTCGAGGTTCGCCTCGTCGTACACGATCTCCATGCCGCGCCCGCCCAGCACGTAGGATGGGCGAACCAGGACCGGGTAGCCGATGGAGTCGGCAATGGCCTTGGCATCGGCGAAGGAGACGGCGGTGCCATTCTTCGGCGCGATCAGCCCGGCGTTATCCAGCACGCGCTGGAAGGCGCCGCGGTGTTCGGCCAGATCGATGGCTTCTGGCGAGGTGCCCAGGATCGGCACGCCAGCGGCCTTCAGCTCAGCGGCCAGCTTCAACGGGGTCTGTCCGCCGAGCTGGACGAAGACACCGAGCACGCCGCCGGTCTGCTCTTCGGCGTGGATGACTTCCAGCACGTCTTCCAGGGTCAACGGCTCGAAGTAGAGGCGATCGGAGATGTCGTAGTCGGTGGAGACGGTTTCCGGGTTGCAGTTGACCATGACCGTCTCGTAGCCTTCGGCGCGCAGCGCCATGACCGCGTGCACGCAGGAGTAGTCGAACTCGATGCCCTGGCCGATGCGGTTCGGACCGGAACCGAGGATGATCACGGACTTCTTCTCGTGGGTGGCCAGCTCGGACTCTTCATCGTACGAGGAGTACATGTACGGGGTGAAGGCCTCGAACTCGGCAGCGCAGGTATCCACGGTCTTGTAGACCGGGCGCACGCCCAGCGCATGGCGGATGCCGCGGATGACAGCCACGGACTTGCCGGTCAGCTGTGCCAGCTGGGCGTCGGAGAAGCCGTGGCGCTTGGCTTCGCGCAACACTTCCTCAGGCAGGTCCTTGTTCTCGGCAACCAGCTGCGCGGTCTCGTTGATCAAAGCCAGCTGATCCAGGTACCAGGGATCGATCGAAGTGGTCTCGTAGAGGCGTTCGATCGAAACGCCGGAGAACAGCAGGCGCTGGACCAGCGAGAGGCGCTCGGTGGAGCCCTTCACGATCGAAGCCAGCGCAGCTTCGTGCTCGGCCTCTGGAATGGTTTCGAAGCTCAGCTCCGAACCCTTCTGCTCGAGCGAGCGCAGGGCCTTCTGCAGGGCTTCGGTGAAATTGCGGCCCAGGGCCATGGCTTCGCCGACCGACTTCATGGTGGTGGTCAGGGTCTTATCAGCGGCCGGGAACTTCTCGAAGGCGAAGCGCGGGACCTTGACAACCACATAGTCCAGGGCCGGTTCGAAGGAAGCCGGGGTCTTCTGGGTGATGTCGTTCGGGATCTCATCCAGGGTGTAGCCCACGGCCAGCTTGGTGGCGATCTTGGCGATCGCGAAGCCGGTGGCCTTGGAGGCCAGCGCCGAGGAACGCGAGACGCGCGGGTTCATCTCGATGACGACCACGCGGCCGGTGTCCGGCTCGATGGCGAACTGGATGTTGCAGCCGCCGGTGTCAACGCCGACTTCGCGGATCACCGCGATCGAGATGTCACGCAGCTTCTGGTATTCGCGGTCGGTCAGGGTCATTGCAGGGGCCACGGTGATCGAGTCGCCGGTGTGCACGCCTACGGGATCGAAGTTCTCGATGGAGCAGACGACCACGACGTTGTCGTTCTTGTCGCGCATCATCTCCAGCTCGTACTCCTTCCAGCCCAGGATGGACTCCTCCAGGAGCACCTCGGTGGTCGGCGAGTACTGCAGGCCGGCACCGGCAATGCGGCGCAGGTCTTCCGGATTGTAGGCCATGCCCGAACCCAGGCCACCCATGGTGAATGACGGGCGGACAACGACCGGGTACTTCAGGTCCTCCACGGCGGCGAATGCTTCGTCCAGGGTGTGCACGATCACGGACTTGGCCGACTCGGCGCCACAGCGCTCGACGACGCCCTTGAACTTCTCGCGGTCCTCGCCCAGCTCGATGGCTTCGATGTTCGCGCCGATCAGCTCGACGTCGTACTTCTCCAGGGCCCCTGACTTGTCCAGCGCGATGGCGGTGTTCAGCGCGGTCTGGCCGCCCAGGGTCGGCAGGATCGCATCCGGGCGTTCCTTGGCGATGATCTTCTCGACGACCTCGGGGGTGATCGGCTCGACGTAGGTGGCGTCGGCGAATTCCGGGTCGGTCATGATCGTCGCGGGGTTGGAGTTCACCAGGACGACGCGCAGGCCCTCTTCCTTGAGCACGCGCAGTGCCTGGGTGCCGGAGTAGTCGAATTCAGCGGCCTGTCCGATGACGATCGGGCCCGAACCGATGACGAGTACTGATTTCAGATCGGTGCGCTTAGGCATTACTTGCTGTCCTTTTCTGCGGCGGAATCCAACGCGGTGATGAAGCGGTCAAAGAGGTAGGCGGCATCGTGGGGGCCAGATGCTGCTTCTGGGTGGTACTGCACGGAGAACGCCGGGATGTCCAGGCAGTTCAGGCCTTCGACCACCTGGTCGTTCAGCGAGTAGTGCGAGACTTCGACCTTGCCGAAGCGTTCCACCGGTGCGGTCAGTTCGCCCTCGATCGGGGCGTCCACGGCGAAGCCATGGTTCTGGCTGGTGATTTCCACCCGTCCGGTGGCCTTGTCCATCACCGGCTGGTTGATGCCGCGGTGGCCGAAGCGCAGCTTGTAGGTGTCGAAGCCCAGTGCGCGGCCCAGGATCTGGTTGCCGAAGCAGATGCCGAAGTATGGCAGGCCGGCGTCCAGCACCGAGCGGACCAGTTCCACCTGCTTGGTGGCGGTGGCCGGGTCGCCGGGCCCGTTGGAGAAGAACACGCCATTCGCGCCGGTGGCCTTGATGTCCTCCAAGGTGGCATCGTGCGGCAGCACGTGCACGCGCAGGCCGCGTTCGGCCAGTCGCTGCGGGGTCATCGACTTCATGCCCAGGTCGATCGCGGCAACGCTGTGCTTGGCGGCGCCTTCGTAGCCGTGGTCTGCTGGTTCGACGATGTAGGCCGAATCCACCGAGACCTCGGCGGAGATGTTGCGGCCGGCCATTGATGGCTGGGACTTGACGATCTCGATCAGCTCGGCATCGGACTTCGCTGCGTCGTCGCCGGAGAAGACCCCGGCCTTCATGGCGCCGGCCTCGCGCAAGTGGCGGGTCAGCGCACGGGTATCCACATTGCGGATGCCGACGATGCCGTACTCCTTGAGGTCATCGTCCAGGGTGCGCTCGCTGCGCCAGTTGCTCGGACGGCGCGCGGCGTCGCGCACCACGTAGCCGGCGGCCCACATGCGGGTGGATTCGGGATCCTCGGAGTTCACTCCGGTGTTGCCCACGTGCGGGAAGGTCTGCACGATGATCTGGTGGGCGTAGGAAGGATCAGTCAGGGTTTCCTGGTAGCCGGTCATGCCGGTGGTGAAGACTGCTTCACCCAGGGTAGTGCCCACGGCGCCGTAGCTGCGCCCGCGGAAGATGCGGCCATCTTCGAGTATCAACACGGCTGGTAGGTTGCTCAGGGAATTCACTTATTTGTCTCCTGCTCGGCTTGCGTCGCCATGCGACGCCAGCAACTGATAAATCTTGGGGGTGTCCTCGGAGTACCGGGGACGGAATCCGGTGTCGAAGTTGAAGCCTTCGCGATTCCAGCTGATCACGATCAGCCCGTTCTTCTCGACAAATTTGCCGATCATCCCGGAGGAACGCTTGACCGAATCGAAGTGCTCCCAGGGGATGTGCACAGCGCGGCTGCCGGATCGGATCAAGTGCACGCCTTGTTCGCCGACCTCCAAGGTGGCGTTGGTGCGTACGCCCAGATCGTGAACGGCAATGCGATCGAGCCAGTCATCGAATTTCGTGGTGGCCACGTACATTCCGGTGAAGCGGTGCTCGATGGCATCGTCGAATTCTTCAAAGGGCTCCGGGATCTGCCCCTGGCGGGCTTTGAGATTCCGCCAGCCGACCAGGATCATCGCGATGGCGGCGACGATGACCAGGACGGTGATGATCACCGGGCCGAGTGCTCCCTCAGGCATGAGCCGCCCTCGGGGTTGCCAGCTGGCCATCGAGCACGGTGGCGTGGCCGTGGAAGAAGGTGGCGCGCACCGAGCCTGGCAGTTCCATGCCGGCAAACGGCGAGTTGCGTCCCTTGGTGGCCATGGCCGACGGGTCGACCCTCCAGCGTGCCGCCGGGTCGACCAGGGCCAGGTTGGCGGGCTCCCCCACGGCGATCGGGCGGCCCTGATCGGCCACGCGGCCGATCTGCGCCGGAACGCTGGAGGTGATCCGAGCGACATCCGCCCAGCCCAGCAGCCCGGTGTCCACCAGGGTGTGCTGGACGATGGACAGCGCGGTTTCCAAACCGGTCATGCCCATCGCGGCTGCTCCCCATTCGCAGTCCTTGGATTCGGAAGGGTGCGGGGCGTGGTCGGTGCCGATCACGTCGATGGTGCCGTCGGCGACACCGGCGCGCAGGGCCTGCACATCGGCTTCGCGGCGCAGCGGCGGGTTGACCTTATACACCGGATCATAGGTGCGCACAAGTTCGTCGGTGAGCAGCAGGTGGTGGGGGGTGACCTCGGCGGTCACGTTGATGCCGCGCGCCTTGGCCCAGCGGATGATTTCGACCGAGCCGGCGGTGGACACGTGGCACACGTGCAGGCGGGCGCCAACGTGTTCAGCCAGCAGCACGTCGCGGGCGATGATCGACTCTTCGGCCACTGCGGGCCAGCCGGGCATGCCCAGGATGGAGGAGACTTCGCCCTCGTTCATCTGCGCGCCCTCGGTCAGGCGTGGTTCCTGCGCGTGCTGGGCGATGACGCCATCGAAGGCCTTGACGTACTCCAGCGCGCGGCGCATCAGCAGCGGGTCCCAGACGCAGATGCCGTCATCGGAGAACATCTTCACGGCGGCGCGCGAATCGGCCATGGCGCCGATTTCGCTCAGCTGCTTCCCGGCCAGGCCCACGGTGACTGCGCCGACCGGGCGGACATCCACCCATCCGGCTTTGCGGCCCAGTTCGTAGACCTGCTCGACGACGCCGGCGGTATCGGCTACCGGGGTGGAGTTGGCCATGGCGTGCACCGCGGTGTAGCCGCCACGCGCAGCGGCCTGCGAACCGGTTTCCACGGTTTCGGCGTCTTCGCGGCCTGGTTCGCGCAGGTGGGTGTGGGTGTCGACGAGACCTGGCAGCAGCACGAGATTCTTCGCGTCAATGACCTGTACGTCGTCGCTGGCTTCAATGGTGCCGATCTGGGCGATCTTGCCGTCGGCGATCAGCACGTCGTGGGCCTCGCCGCCGAGGATGGCGGCCTGTTGGATCAAGTAATTCATGGGTTCTTCTTTCAGATCAGGTCGCCGGAGAGGAGCATGTACAGGCTGGCCATGCGCACGGCCACGCCATTGGTGACCTGGTCGAGCACGGTGGAGCGCGGTGAGTCTGCGGCGGCCGATGAGATTTCCAGGCCGCGGTTCATCGGGCCCGGGTGCATGATCAGCGTTTCGGCTCCGCTGGAATCCAGCTGGCCCAGGCGCGCATCATCCAGTCCCCAGTAGCGCGAGTATTCGCGGGGGTTCGGGAAGTAGGCGGCGTTCATGCGTTCGCCCTGGACGCGCAGCATCATCAGCGCATCCACTCCCGACGCGATCACTGCGTCCAGGTCGTAGCTGATGGTGCAGGGCCAGGAGTGCGCGCCGACCGGCAGCAGGGTGGGCGGGGCCACCATGGTGACTTCGGCGCCCAAGGTCTTCAGCAGCCAGAGGTTGGAGCGGGCCACGCGGGAATGCAGGATATCCCCGACGATCGCGACCTTCAGTCCATCCAGTCCTTGGCCTGCCGGGCTGGTGCCATTGCGCAAAGCCACCTGGCGGCGCAGGGTGAATGCGTCCAGCAGCGCCTGGGTGGGGTGTTCGTGGGTGCCGTCGCCTGCGTTGACGATCGGCAGGCCGATCCAGTCGGTGGCAGCAAGCCTGGCCGGGGCACCCGAGTCTGGGTGGCGGATGACTACTGCGTCGGCACCGATGGCCAGCAGGGTTTGGGCGGTGTCCTTCAGCGACTCGCCCTTGGATACGCTGGAGCCCTTCGCCGAGAAATTGATGACATCGGCGCTCAGGCGCTTGGCGGCGGCTTCGAAGGAGATGCGCGTGCGGGTGGAGTCCTCGAAGAAGAGGTTCACCACGGTGCGTCCGCGCAGGGCCGGGAGCTTCTTGATGGCACGGGTGCCGGACTCGCGCATCTCTTCGGCGATGTCCAGGATGGAGATGGCCTCTTCGCGGGTCAAATCCGCGGTGGAGAGCAGGTGTTTCACGCTACGCCTTCAATCATCACTTCGTTGGTCCCGTCAATTTCCGCCAGGTGCACGCGCACCTTTTCGCTCTTCGCGGTGGGCAGGTTCTTGCCCACATGGTCGGCGCGGATGGGAAGTTCACGGTGGCCGCGGTCTACCAGGACGGCCAGGCGGACGATGCGCGGGCGGCCCCAGTCGGCGAGGGCATCCAGTGCGGCGCGAATGGTGCGGCCTGAGTAGAGCACGTCGTCAACGAGCACCACGACTTTGCCATCGATCCCTCCGGCCGGAAGGCGCGTGGGAGAGGGCGTGCGGGTGGTGGAGTGGCGCAGGTCGTCGCGGTACATGGTGATGTCGAGCTGGCCGACGAGGGCGGCCGGGTCGAGATTGCCTGGTGCGCTGGCTGCGATGCGCTGGGCCAGGCGCTGCGCCAAGGGGAATCCGCGGCTGGGAATGCCCAGGAGCACAAGGTCATCCGTGCCCTTGTTGGCCTCGATGATCTCGAAGGCTACGCGAGTGAGTACACGATCGATATCGTCGCCGGTAAGCACCGTGCGCGACACATCTGGCACTGAATTTTCATTCATGCTGTGCACTTCTCCCTTCTCCGCCTCACGGGACGGGATTTAAAGGAATATTGCTAGTTCAAATTATCACGAGCCGGCACCGAATCCCTAGCGGAAAGCTATGCATGACACTGAATAACCGGTGAGATCCATCACCCGGTGCGGTGGCTCTCTGTAACACTCCTGCGCCATATCGCCGATCGCGCGGCCTGGTGTGGCGGAGGTGGCGACGCTGTTGGCTTCGGCACAGCGTCATCATGGCGGGGATGTGTCCTGCAGTGCTACGTGGCCAGCTATTGCCCGATCCGGCCGTCGATGCATTCGCGCAGCAAGTCCGCGTGCCCGCAGTGCCGGGCATACTCTTCGATCCGGTGCACCTGCAGCTCGCGCACGGTGATGTGCTCGCGGCCGATGCTCTGGCCAAGATCCTGGTACGGCGCGAGCTGCTGGTCAGTGGCCTGCTGTTCGGCGTTCAGGACTTCCAGCGCCTGGGCCACGCAGCCAGGCTCCGGCACTGCCCGGTCGAAATCCGCATCATGAGGGCCGTAGATCCGTGCCTGCGGCTGCCCGGAGGTAATCCAATTGCGCCAGTCGCGTTCGACTTCGCCCAAGTGGCGCAGCAATCCCAGCAACGACATGGTCGAGGGAGGCACCGAGCGCCGGGCCAATTGCTCGGCGTCCAGGCCCTGGCATTTGAGCTGGAGGGTCTGCCGGTAGTCGCGCAGATATCTTTGATAGGTCTCCGCCTCCCCTACCGGATCCGGCTCGCCGGTATCCCTGGGGTCTTCCGCCGGGTCGAGCCACATGTCGGGGACTTCAACCGCGTGGGTCCATCGTTTCGGCGCGTGGTTCATTCCATTATTCTTGCGCTGTGGTGCCGGGTGGACAAGGGCGAGATGGAATTTCCGGCGCAGGGACGCAGAAAAGCCCGGGCCGGAGCTCCGCTAAGGGAGATCCGGCCCAGGCTTGGAGACTGAGAATCGATATTAGTCGACCAGGGTGTCCTTGACGCTTTGGATGCGGCCCAAAACGCCGTTGACGAATTCTGGCGACTCGTCGGTGGAGAGTTCGCGAACGTTCACCACAGCCTCGGCCACGGCAACTGCGTCGGGAACATCATCGTTGTAGAGCAATTCCCACACGCCGATGCGCAGCGCACTGCGGTCAACCGCTGGCATGCGCTCGATGGTCCAATCCTTGACGTAGCTTTCAAGCACTTCGTCAATACGGTCCAGGTGGGCCATGACGCCTTCGATGATCGTCAACGAGTACTCATTGAGTACGATGTCCGAGTTCTCCCGGCGCGAGATGGCGACACCCACGGGGTCGACATCGCGGGCTTCGGCCTCAAACAGGAATTCGAGGGCTCGGCGACGGGCTTTGGCGCGGGCTCTCACTAGTTGACACGACCCAGGTAATCGCCGGTGCGGGTGTCAACCTTGACCTTGGTGTTCTGCTCGACGAAAAGTGGAACCTGGATTTCCTTGCCGGTTTCCAAGGTCGCTGGCTTGGTGCCGGCCGAGGAGCGGTCGCCCTGCAGGCCTGGCTCGGTGTAGGTGATTTCCAGGATGACCGACGCTGGAAGTTCCAGGTACAGCGGGCTGCCATCGTGCATGGCGATGGTCAGTTCCTGGTTTTCGAGCATGAAGCCGGCGGCGTCGCCTACGGTTTCGCCGGAAACGGTGATCTGGTCGTAGTCTTCCAGGTTCATGAAGACGTAGTCTTCGCCGTCCTGGTAGAGGTACTGGTAATCGCGGCGGTCAACGGTTGCAGTTTCGATCTTGGTACCGGCGTTGTAGGTCTTGTCCACTACCTTGCCGGAGAGCACGTTGCGCATCTTGGTGCGAACGAATGCCCCACCTTTGCCTGGCTTGACGTGCTGGAAGTCGATGATGGTCCAGAGCTGGCCCTCGATCTTCAGAACCACGCCATTTTTAATATCAGTTGTATCCGCCACGTTTCCTCAATCCTCTATTGACGCCAGCCTGCACTGGCATTATCAAAAATCCATCTACAAGTTTACCCTACTGCGGCGCAAGCCGTCAGGGTGGCGCACGGTGGCGCTCGTTACTGCGCTGCGCGCTCCTCGGCGATCTTCAGGCAGGTGCTCGACGCGTTGACCAGGTAGGCATCGTCATCAAGCTCGATGCGCAGGTCCATGGCCTTGCGGAAGCGGGTCGCCGCGGCCTTGAAGTCGCCCTTCGCGAAGAAGGACAGGCCCAGGTGGTGATGCATCAGCGGTTCGTAATCGGTGCCGGCGAATTCCTCGGCGAGCTTGCGCAGGCGGTTGATCGCACGATCGAAGTCGCCCTGCATGCGGGTCAGCTCGGTATCCAGCACGCGCAGGTGCGCGTTGGTCGGATCGACCAGGCGGGATTCGGCGATCAGTTCGCCGGCTTCGGCAAGATCTCCGCGGGCCAGCAGGATCATGACCTGGTCGGTTGGCGAGCCAACCTGCATCTGGTGCTCTGCGGCCTGTTCGTCGGCGAGATATGGCTTAAGGGTCTCCGGATCGATCAGGACGCCGCTAACCGATGTTCCAACGCCCTGACGGTTTACCGATGCGACGTCAATGGCGTATGCGGTGTAGTCGCCCATGCTCACTCCCCGATTTCCTGGTAGGCCGCAAAGAGCAGCGAGTTATCCGGTACCTCGTAGATGCGCGGCTTGCCGATGGCTTCGAGGACAACGAACCGCAGCTGGTTGCCACGGGCCTTCTTGTCGCGCTTCATGCCATCGAGCAGCGCAGCCCAGCGGTCATTGCGGTAGGTGGTTGGCAGCCCCAGGGATTTGAGGATGTTCACGTGGCGATCGGCGATCTCATCGGAGGTGTATCCCACGGAGCGGCCGAGCTCGGCGGCGAAGCACAAGCCGATGGAGACCGCGGCGCCATGGCGCATCTGGTAGCGCTCGGCAAGTTCGATTGCGTGGGCCAGGGTGTGGCCGTAGTTCAAGAATTCGCGGTCGCCGGATTCCTTGAGATCGCGGGAGACCACGTCCGCCTTGACCGCAATGGTGCGTTCGATCAGTTCGCGCAGTCGGGCGCTGCCCGGGTTGATGGCGTCTTCTGGATCCTCTTCGATCAGTTCCAGGATGCGCTCATCGGCGATGAAGCCGGTCTTGACGATCTCGGCCATGCCAGTGACCAGTTCGTTCTTCGGCAAGGTGGCCAAGGCGTCGAGGTCCGCGAGCACCGCTGCTGGCGGGTGGAAGGAGCCAACCAGGTTCTTGCCTTCTGCGGTGTTGATGCCGGTCTTGCCACCCACGGCAGCATCGACCATGCCCAGCAGGGAGGTCGGGATGTGGATGACCTTCACGCCACGCAGCCAGGTGGCGGCCACGAAGCCGGCAAGATCGGTGACGGCGCCGCCGCCCACGGAGATGACCGCGTCGCTGCGGGTGAAATCATTCTTGCCCAGGACTTCCCAGCAGAAGGAGGCGACCTGGATGTGCTTGCCCTCTTCGGCATCAGGAATTTCAGCGGTCAGTGCTTCCAGGCCGGCGTTGGCCAGTTCGTCGCGGACGACGTCCCCGGTGGTGCGCAGCGCGCGGGGGTGGATCACCAGAACCTTTTTAACCGAAGGTCCGAGCAGTTCGGGCAGCTGCCCCAACAAGCCGTTGCCAACCAGTACCGGGTACGATTCGGCGGCAGTGTTTCCCGAGACCTTCAAAGTGGTCGGTGCTAATGGCATCAGTCTTATTCCTCCTGATGGTGCTGATTTGTCTAGCGTACGCGCGTGATTGGCGAGAACTGGCATCTCGTGGCGCTAATCACAGCTGTTCGATTTGCGGCAAAATCTCTTCGACAATTTGTAGAACGGACTTTCCGTCCACCACAACATGCACGTCAGCCAGCATTTCGTAAATGGGGCGGCGCTTTTCGTAAACCGAAGCCCAGACTGTGAGTGCTTCGTCACCTGCCAGCAGCGGCCGGTTGGAGTCGGCTTTGATCCGCTCGGCTGCCGCCTGCGGGCCCAGTTCCAGATAGACTACGGTGCCGCGGGAGAGCAATTGCTGGTTCTCTTCGCGCAGCACCGCGCCGCCACCGGTGGCGACCACTCCGGTGAGCAGGCGCGCCAGGGCCTGGACTTCCAGATCGCGGAAATGCGCCTCGCCATGCTCGGCAAATATCTGCGGAATGGTGCCATGATGGGCCACCACGGCAGCATCCGAGTCGGCGAAACTGGTTGATAAGGCCGTGGCCAGTGACCTGCCCACGGTGGACTTGCCACTGGCCATCGGACCAATGAGGTAAATCATTACCGGATGCTTCCTAGACGCCGGTCGATCCCAGATTATCCGGGATGTTCGCCAGGTAGGACTCGATATTGCGCTTGGTTTCAGCCACCGAGTCGCCGCCGAACTTCTCCAGCAGCGACTGGGCAAGCACCAGGGCCACCATGGCTTCGGCGACAACGCCGGCAGCCGGAACGGCACAGACATCCGAACGCTGGTGGTGCGCGGTGGTGTCCTCGCCGGTGGCGGTGTCAACGGTGCGCAGCGCACGCGGAACGGTGGCGATCGGCTTCATGCCTGCGCGAACCCGCAGCACCTCGCCGATGCTCATGCCGCCCTCGATGCCGCCAGCGCGGTTCGAGCTGCGCTTGATGCTGCCATCTTCGGCGTGCACAATTTCGTCGTGGGCTGCCGAGCCGCGGCGGGCCGCGGTTTCAAAGCCGTCGCCGACTTCGACGCCCTTGATGGCCTGGATGCCCATCAATGCGGCCGCCAGGCGCGCATCCAGGCGGCGATCCCAGTGCACGTAGGAGCCGATGCCTGGAGGCAGGTTGTAGGCGAGCACCTCAACGACGCCGCCGAGGGTCTCCCCTGCCTTGTGCGCATCGTCGACCTCGGCCACCATGGCGTCGCTGGTCGCCTGATCGAAGCAGCGCAGCGGATCGGCATCAAGCGCCTCAATGTCGCCGGCGGTAGGCAATGGCGCATCGACAGGAGCGGAAACGGCGCCTACCGCGGTGGTGTGTGAAACGAGCTGGATGCCCAGGTCGTTGAGGAAGCGGGAAGCCACCGAGCCCAGGGCCACGCGGGCCGCGGTTTCGCGAGCGCTGGCACGCTCCAGGATCGGCCGGGCATCGTCGAAGCCGTACTTCTGCATGCCGGTGAAATCGGCGTGGCCCGGACGAGGGCGGGTCAGCGGCGCATTGCGCGCCAGCGAAGCGAGCTCATCGAGATCAACGGGATCCGCGCTCATCACGCGCTCCCACTTCGGCCATTCGGTGTTGCCGATTTCGATGGCCACCGGACCGCCCTGGGTCTTGCCGTGGCGTACGCCGCCAAGGAAAGTCACCTGGTCCTTTTCAAACTTCATACGCGCCCCGCGGCCATAGCCCAGGCGGCGGCGCGCCAATGCTTCGCGTACTACTTCGCTATCTACCGATACTCCGGCAGGTAGCCCTTCAAGAATTCCAACAAGTGCCGGGCCATGCGATTCGCCCGCGGTCAACCAACGCAACATGTCCTCCATTTTGCCATGACCTGATGGAATTACTGGTGTCGGAGCAGTCCCAGAGAGTCATACATCGCATTTGTGACGTCAGCACGCCGCTGCTCATCCCACGCCGCGGAAGCGAAAAGGCGCACCTGCTCGACCGCTTGGTGCACGAGCATGTGGAGGCCGGAAATGACCTGTCCCTGCCAGGACGAGGCCAGCCGGGAGGGCCATGGATCGTAGGCGACATCCAGCAGGATCCCGGTTCCGCGGCCCACGGCCGGGACCCACTCATCGCCCGCGCGCGGCGGCAGGGTGCTGAAGACCAGGGGGACCTGGCGCAACTGCTCCGCGAGTTCCTCGGTGATCGCCGATATTTCGTGGACGACCGGAGCCAGGCCCAGCTCCGTGGCCAGTTCCACGGCACGCTGGGAGCGCTGGGCGGAGCGCACGACCAAGGTGACGTGCTTGGCCCCGATCAGAGCGCTGGCCTGCAAGGCCGCCAGTGCGGTATTGCCCGAACCGAGGATCATGGCCCGGTCGGTGCAGGTCATCGAGAAGTCCGCGAGAGCCTGGACCAGTCCGTCGATGTCGGTGTTCTCCCCGTACAGGGAACCGTCCTCGCGCACCACGATTGTATTCAGCGCGCCAAGTTGACGCACCCGGGTGGAGACCTCGTCCATCAACGGGACAAAGGCATCTTTCAGGGGCATGGTCACCGAGCAGCCGGCCCAGTTCCCCTGGCGCAGGCGCGCCACATGCTCGGCACACTGCGCGGGCTGCAGATCGATGGCTTCATAGCCCAGCGCCGCGCCCAGCAGCTCGTAGGCGGTGCGGTGCAATACCGGAGACTTGGAGTGGCCGACCGGATGGCCCAGAACGGCAGCCTGCTTCATCACTTCACGTACTTTCTGCAGTGATGCCGCGTTTAGCAGACATCGGAATTCTGTTGGCACCATGCGCGGAATTCAGCCTGGTTCTGCTGGTGTTCGGCATAGCTGGAGGCGAATTTCGTTTCGCCGGTTTTGATGTTCACGGTCACCCAGTAGTAGTAGCCGTTCTCCTGCGGGTTGGCCGCAGCCTTGATCGCCGAGGTGGCAGGCGAGCCGATAGGGGTCGGCGTCAGGCCCTTGTGCACGTAGGTGTTGTACTTGTTGCCGGCGTCCTGGCGTTCGGCCTGGCTGAACTGCAGGCTGTAGCGGTCCAGGCCATAGATCACCGCGGAGTCGACCTGGAGCAACCCGTGGGTTTCCGTGTTGGCCGGATCCAAGCGGTTCTCGATGGCACCGGCCACGGTTGCGTAGTCCTTTTCGCGGGCTTCGGCCTGAAGGATCGAGGCGACTTTCAAGGTGCGGTAGCCCTTCTGAAGATCGCTGATCCCAGCGTCTTTCAGGGTTTCCTTGGTAGCACGGACCAACTTGGACAGCACTTCCTGCGGGGTGCTATCGAGCGCGAAGCGGTATTCGCCCGGGTGCAGCCAGCCTTCAAGGTTGGGCACCGAATCCGGCAGGCCGAACTTTTCTGGCTGGTTGGCCAGCTTTTCCAGGTCCGCCAGTTTCAGCCCGGAGCCCTTCGCGATCTCTTCCAGTGCTGCGTTCATGCGCAGATTCGCCTTCAGGCCGATGTAGAAGACCTTGCCGGGACGGTTGTCCACAAGCACCTCGGCGGCGTCCGCTGCCGGCATCTGGGATTTGAGCAGGTAGGTGCCGGGGTGGATGACCTTGTTGGCCTGCTTGGAGTTCTCCACGGCCCGGATGAGCAGCTTGTCGTTGGAGATCACGTCCAGGTCCTCGAGCTTGCGCGAGATCACGCCCAAGCCCTGGCCGTCTTCCACGGTGAATTCGACGGTGGCTCCCCCCGGACCGGGATAGTCGTCCGGGTTGAACTGCTTGACCAGCGATTTGACGAAGTAGAAGGACCCCGCCACCACGAGCGCGAAAATGAGCACGGTGGCCAGCATCACCAGATTGCGCTTGCGCCTGGTCTTCTTGCGGTGCAGCTTTTCGTGCTCTTGATCACCCTGGCCGAGCAGGCCGTTGCTGTGCAGCGAGTCCTGCGGCTCGAGGATCGGGGTTTGAGCCGTGTGCACCGGGGCCAGGGTGGGCAGGAACCGGGTGTGGGTGTCCTGCCCGCCCTGATCGCCAGCAGCGTCCGAAGCGGTGTCGCCGGCCGCGTCTGGATCGACCGTGGCATTGACGTAGTGCTCGAGTCCGGTGACTTCCGGGGTGGAAGGTTCAGCGATCGGCAGGCCTTGGCCTGCCGCGAAGCTTTCATACAGCGCGCGATGCGTTTCGCGTTGCCGTTCTCGACGGGCTTCTTCTCGCATCAACTCTCATTTCTTGGTGTGGCATCGTCCCCGGCCGCGTAGCGCGAAACCTATTTCATGACGATCCTGCTGGCCTGCACGCGGACGTTGTTCCGACGCATTTCCAGCACTTGCTGCAGGATCTCGGTGGCCGCGACCTGGTCGACAACCTTTCGATGATCCTCCATCTTACGACCCGAGGCGTGCAACGCGCGATGCGCGTTCACGGTGCTCAATCGCTCGTCAACCAGAAAAACCTCAAGCTCGATATTAGCGCTCACGGCTTCTTCTGCCAAAGCAATGGCGTAGTCACGGGCCATTTTGGTGGAGTCGGTGTCATGGCCTGCCAAGGACTTGGGCTCCCCGATGAACACCTCGCCGACCTTTCGATCGGCGATGATCCGCAAGAGCATCCGGCGATCCGAGTTCTTCTTCAGATCGCGGCGCAGGGTCATCACCGGCGTGGCCAAGATGCCGGAGGGATCGGAGATGGCGACGCCGACGCGGGCCAGGCCCACGTCGACGCCGAGTGCCAATTTAGCCATTGGCCAAAGCCGCCCGAATGGCATCCAGCGCTTCATCGATCTTCGAAGCGTCCTGGCCGCCGCCCTGGGCCATGTCGTCCTTGCCGCCGCCACCGCCGCCGAGCACGCCGGTTGCGGTACGCACCAGCGCACCAGCTTTGAAGCCGTGGGCGCGTGCGTCGTCATTGGTCACAGCCAGTACCAGTGGCCGGCCGTTGGAGACGCCGATCAGCACGATCACTGCCGCTTCGCTGCCCAGCTTGCCGCGCAGATCCAATGCCATGGTGCGCAACGCGTCGGCCGAATCGATGGCGCCGGCGTTGTGAGCCAGCAACCGGGTCGTGCCGATGGTCTGGACCTTCTCCAGCAGAGCTGCCGACTGGGCGAGCATGGCCTGGCTCTTGAGCTCGGCGATCTGCTTTTCGGCGGCCTTGAGCTTGGCCACCGTGTCGTTGACCCGCTCGGAGACCTGGTTGGACGGAACACGGAACAGGCCCGATAGCTCGGAAACCAGGGCGCGCTCGGCAGCACCGTGGCGGAAGGCCTCCATGCCGACCAACGCTTCCACGCGGCGGTTGCCCGAACCCACCGAAGCTTCGGAGAGCAAGGTCAGCTGGCCGATGCGAGCGGTGGAATCCACATGGGTTCCGCCGCACAGTTCGCGCGACCAGGCGCCGTTCATTTCCACGACGCGCACGTCGTTGGAGTACTTTTCGCCGAACAGGCTCATGGCGCCCAGTTTCTTCGCCTCGGCCAGCGCCATCTCATTGGTAATGACCTGGTGGTTGGCGGCGATCGCGAGGTTCACCACTTCCTCGACTTCGCTGCGGGCGGCAGCCGAGAGGGCTTCGGCCCACGAGAAGTCAAAGCGCAGGTAGCCGGCCTTGTTGAAGGAGCCTGCCTGGGTGGCCGAGGGGCCGAGCAGTTCGCGCAGGGCGGCGTGCACCAGGTGGGTGGCCGAGTGGGCCTGCTCGCCGGAACGACGGCGGACCGCGTCAACCTGGGTGCGCACCATGGCTTCGGCAGGAAGCTCGCCTTCGCGCACGATGACCTTGTGCACGTTTAGGCCCTTGACTGGAGCCTGGACATCGGTGACTTCCAGCACGAAGCCGTCACCGGTGATCAGGCCGCTGTCGCCAGCCTGGCCGCCGGACTCGGCGTAGAACGGGGTCTCATTCAGGACCAGATCGATTTCCTGGCCCTGCTCAGCGTAAGGCACGACCTGGCCGTCGCGGATGATCCCGCGGATGGAGGACTCGCCTTCCAGGGTGTCGTAGCCGGTGAAGTGCACATTGCCGGCTTCGGCCAGCTTGTTGTACACCGACAGGTCGGCGTGGCCGGCCTTCTTGGCCTTGGCATCCTTCTGGGCCCGGGAGCGCTGCTCGTTCATCAGCTCGCGGAAACGCGGCTCGTCCACGGACAGGCCAGCCTCGGCCGCGATCTCCAAGGTGAGGTCGATCGGGAAGCCATAGGTGTCGTGCAGGGTGAAGGCGTCGTCGCCCGATAGGTTCGCGCCCGCTTCCTTGGCGTGGCTCAGTGCCTCGTCAAGGCGGGTGGTGCCTGAAGCGATGGTGCGGCGGAAAGCGCGCTCTTCGGCGTAGGCGATGCGGGCGATGCGCTCGAAATCAGCCTCGACCTCTGGGTAGACACCCTTCATGGCGTCGCGCGAGACCGGCAGCAGCTCTGGGAGCACTTCGCTCTCCACGCCCATCAAGCGCATGGCGCGCACAGCGCGTCGGATCAGCCGGCGCAGCACGTAGCCGCGGCCTTCGTTGCCCGGGGTGACCTGGTCGGAGATCAGCATCAGCGACGAGCGGATGTGGTCGGCGATCATGCGCAGGCGCACGTCGTTGGCGTGGTTGGGGTCGGCCGGATCCTCGGTGGAGGTATAGGTGACGCCTGCCAGTTCGGCGGCCTTGTCGAGCACCGGACGGACCTGGTCGGTCTCGTACATGTTCTCGACGCCCTGCAGGATCATGGCCAGGCGCTCCAGGCCCAGGCCTGTATCGATGTTGCGCTTTGGAAGTTCGCCGGCAACGTCGAAGTCGGTCTTGGAACGCACCGCGGAAAGGCGGTACTGCATGAACACGAGGTTCCAGATCTCGATGTAGCGGGTCTCATCGACCGCTGGGCCGCCTTCTTGGCCGTACTGGGCGCCGCGGTCGTAGTAGATCTCCGAGCAAGGACCGCCGGGGCCGGGCTGGCCGGTGTTCCAGTAGTTGTCTTCCTTGCCGGTGCCCACGACGCGTTCGGTCGGGATGCCGATCTCCTCTTCCCAGATGCGGCGGGCTTCCACGTCCTTCTCATCGCCGTCTTCGTAGACGGTGACCCAGAGGCGTTCCTTGTCCAGGCCGTAGCCGCCAGCTTCTACCGGGCTGGTGAGCAGCTCCCAGGCGAAGTGGATGGCATCCTTCTTGAAGTAATCGCCGAAGGAGAAGTTGCCGCACATCTGGAAGAAGGTGCCGTGGCGCACGGTCTTGCCGACTTCTTCGATGTCGCCGGTGCGGATGCACTTCTGCACCGAGGTCGCACGGTTGTACGGGGCCTCTTCGCGCGCGGTCAGGTAAGGAATGAAGGGAACCATGCCGGCCACCGTGAACAGCAGCGATGGGTCAGATGAGACCAGCGAGGCGCTGGGCACCGCCGTGTGGCCCTTCGAGACGAAAAAGTCGACCCACCGACGGGCAATTTCCTGCGTTTTCATCGTGTTACGGATGATCCCTTCACTTAGCGGAGTCCACGCCCAAGGCGGAACGTAATTCTTCTTCTCTGGAAGTCATGCCTTGATGGAAGGCTTCCAGATATTCGGCGACACGGTCGGCGTACTTGCCGACCTGGCGGTTGAGCGCTGCACCGGATTTAACTTCAGCGTATTTCTTGGTGGCGAGCACTCCTACGCCCACTCCAATAGAAACCCACAAGAACTTTTTCATTCTAGTCTCCTTGGCGGCCTTCGATGGGCCGTCACTCGTTCAGCGCGCCGATACGTGTTCGATCGAACAGGCTCCGGCTTAGCGGCTGCGGCGTGCCTTGCCGCTCGGCTTGGTGTTCATCGCGGCCTTCACACCTTCGGTGAATGCGGCCACCTTGATCAGCGGCTTGCCGACAGTGGCTGCTACCAAAGAGGACAGCGCAGAAACATTGGCGGTCGTATCAGAAACGTTGGTGGTGATCGTATCGACCTTCTTGAGCTGGTCGTTAGTGGTCGCCACGGTGTTGGCGACTTCACCTAGCAACGGGGTGGTTCCGTCGGACACGTCTTTGATCGTGGTGCGAAGCTCATCAAACACCTTGCCTAACTTGATGATCGGCACGGCCAGCAGCACTACTAGTACAACAAACGCGCCGGCTGCGATAAGCCCTGCAATATCCGAACCGGACATGTGCTTCCTCTTCTGCTTGGGTTTTTGGTGCCAGTTCACCTTATCGAAGTCTGCGCGCCAATAGGTAGTTAAGCGACAAGCCCGCAACCGAAATCGGTTGCGGGCTTGGAACTAGCGCACGGATTTAGCGTGCGTAGTACTCGACCACGAGGTTCTCTTCGCAGGTCACTGGGATCTCTGCACGCTCAGGAGCGCGCAGGTAGGTAGCCTGAAGGGCTTCCAGCTTCACGTCCAGGTACGCAGGAACAGCTGGCAGCACCTTTGCGTGCTCACCTGCTGCAGCCATCTGGAATGGAACCATCTTCTCGCTCTTCTCGTGTACGTGGATCAGCTGACCCGGCTGTACCTTGAAGGACGGGCGGTCAACACGCTGGCCGTTGACCAGGATGTGACGGTGCACAACCAGCTGGCGAGCCTGCTGGATGGTGCGGGCGAAGCCTGCACGCAGAACCAGGGCATCCAGGCGGGACTCGAGCAGTGCCAACAGGTTGTCACCGGTCTGGCCGCCGAGGCGCTTGGCTTCCTTGAAGGCGTTCAGCATCTGAACTTCGCGGATGCCGTACTGGGCACGCAGACGCTGCTTTTCGCGCAGACGTACTGCGTAGTCGCTGTCCTGCTTCTTACGGGCGCGGCCATGCTGGCCTGGACCGTATGGACGGCGCTCCATGTACTTTTCAGCTTTAGGGGTCAATGCAAGGCCGAGCGCACGCGAAAGGCGTACGGTGCGGCGGGCACGGGCGTTAGCCATTGATGTGTCCTTTTCGTTCAGCGACGGAATCTACTGGCCTCCAGGATGGAGAGTGTGTGGGCGTCGCGTCCCTGCTACACTTCAACCTTGCTCTGGTCGCCGATCTCTCGGATTCCAGGCAGGGCTTGCCAGCCAAGGATCAAGTCTACACGAACCAAAGGCCGCAAATCTTGAGGTATAGCGCACAATTAGCGCTTGCGTGCCCCGCGTACCGGGTCCTTGCCGCGAATGATCTCCCGCAACCTCGCCAGCCGCGATCCGATCGTCTTTTCAGCGCCATTGACCGTGGGGGGTGTAGTAATTGGTGCCCACCAGATCATCGGGCAGGTATTGCTGGGTGGCAATGGAATGCGGCGCGTCATGGGCGTAGATATACCCCACGCCATGACCGAGTTGCTTGGCCCCGGGATAGTGCGCATCGCGCAGGTGATCGGGCACCAACGAGCCTTTGCCTTCTGCGACATCGGCCAGCGCGGCATTGGTGGCGTTGTAGGCGGCGTTGGATTTTGGCGCGGTGGCAAGATGCACCGTTGCATGGCCCAGCATGATCCGGGCTTCGGGCATGCCGGTGAGCTGCACCGACTGGGCCGCGGCGACCGCCAGGGGCAGTGCGGTGGGATCGGCCATGCCGATATCCTCGCTGGCGGAGATCATCAGGCGCCGGGCGATAAATCGCGGGTCCTCCCCTGCCGAGAGCATGCGCGCAAGGTAGTGCAGTGCAGCATCCACGTCCGAGCCTCGGATGGACTTGATGAACGCCGAGATGATGTCGTAGTGCTGGTCGCCGTCTTTGTCATAGCGTTGCACGGCTTGGTCCATCGCCAGCTGGACGTGATCCTGGGTGATCCGCACCGGCGGTGTGACCTCCGCCCCGGCGGCATTCCACGCGACGGCCCCGGCCGCCTCGAGCACGGTCAGCGAGCGGCGGGCATCGCCCTGCGCCAGGCGGACGATGGCGTCGCGCTGCTCGTCATCCAGCTGGACCTGCCCGTTGAATCCGCGCTCGTCTTCGATGGCGCGTTCCAGCAGGGCTGCGAGGTCGCCATCGGTCAGCGGACGCAGGGTCAGCAGCAGGGAGCGCGAGAGCAGCGGGGAAATCACCGAGAAGGACGGATTTTCGGTAGTGGCGGCGACCAGCACAACCACCCGGTTTTCGACTCCGGGAAGCAGCGCGTCCTGCTGGGCCTTGTTGAAGCGGTGGATCTCGTCGAGAAAGAGGACCGTGGTCATCCCGCGCAGGTCGCAGTCGTCCTTGGCCTGCTCGATGACCCGGCGAACGTCTTTCACGCCTGCGGTGATGGCCGAAAGCTCGACGAACTTGCGATTAGTCGCTCGCGCAATCACGTGCGCGATGGTGGTCTTGCCGATGCCCGGCGGGCCGTACAGGATCACGCTGGCAGGCCCGGCCAGGCCTGTTTCAGGATTCTCGGCCAATTGGCGCAAGGGCGAGCCCGGACCAAGCAGGTGCTGCTGCCCGACCAGTTCCTCGAGCGAGCGCGGGCGCATCCTTACCGCCAGCGGCGGGCGGGGTCGGTTGACTTGGGCCTCGCGCGCGTCCTGCGGATCATCGGTCAGGGAATCGAACAAATCGCTCACCGTCCAAGCCTACCGATATTCTGGTGTCAATGCGGTACCGGCCCTTCGGTCGCCGCTTATTGCCGATTGAGAGGATTTTCTGCATGCGCGCCGTTGTCCAGGTCGCCAGCACCGCCCGCGTTGAAGTTGAAGGGGAAATTGTCGGGCAGCTCGACTCCCCCGGCCTGGTGATCCTGCTGGGCGTGACCCACGAGGACGATCAGGCCACGGCGCGCAAGGTCGCCGAGAAGATCTGGCAACTGCGCATCATGAAGGATGAAACCTCGGCGGCCGGCAACCAGGCGCCGCTGCTGGTGATCAGCCAGTTCACCCTGTACGGCTCGGTGCGCAAGGGCCGGCGCCCTTCCTGGTCCAATGCTGCGCCCGGCCCGGTCAGCGAGCCGCTCTACGAATACTTCGTGCGGTACCTGCGTGAACTCGGAGCGCACGTTGAGACCGGGCGGTTCGGGGCGATGATGGAGGTGTCGCTGACCAATAGCGGCCCGTTCACAGTGATCGTCGATTCGGCGGACCTGGCCTAGTTGCCGGCAGCCTTCACCAGCTGCGCGAGCATCTCGAAGCTTGCGCGCTGCGCATCCAGCTCGGTTTGGCCGGCGGCGGAGAGTTCGTAGACTTTCCGGCCGGGCCCGCCCTGGCCTTCTTCCCATCGGGTTTCCAGGAAGCCCGAGGCTTCCAGCTTCGCCAATGCGGGATAGAGCGTTGCGCCCTTGATCGGACCGAAACCTCGTTCTTGCAGGATTTTGGACAGGGCGTAGCCGTGGGCTTGCCCGGACGACAATTCAGCCAGCAGCAGCATCGGAAGCATGGCGCGTTGCCAGCTGCCGGGAAATGGCGAGTCCTTACTCATCGCGCCCTTCTTCCAGGCCGCGGGCAAGGGCTCGCCTTTGGGCAAGCTTGGATTCCACGTATTCTGCGCGGTTCGCGGGGCGCAATTCGTAAAGGGAAACCGCCGCAAAAATCGCAACGCATACGGCGAAGAAGATGTCCCATCCGCTGCGGTCCGGGGCCAGTGCCTCCGGCAGCAGGCTTGTGCCGTACAGGAATACTAGCGCCAATGGCAGCAACCGGAGCATGAGCCAGCGCCGCCGCAGTGCCTTGGCGGTGTTGACCCCCAGACCGATGGCGAATTCGTTGGGGGTGCCGAATTCCTCAACTATTGATGCCTCGCCTCCTGCCGTGCACATGGTTGACCAGTGCTCGCGGGCTGGTGCCAGGGCGGATGCCGCCTCTCTTCCACGCATTCCGTAGCGTCCGCGCAGCAGGCGCGCGGATTCGGCAAACCACGCTTCAGGATCGGCAAGAACCATGGCATTGTTGTCCGTCGCTACGGGCTCGCCCTTGAATGGCAGCCAAAATGCGCCGGCTGCCAGCGCTATCCCGAGGATCGGTGCTAGCCAGTTGGGCATCGGCAGGGCCTGTTCACCACCGAGCGTGGCGATGAGTGCGGCAGCTGCGATAGATACCGCTATTCCGGCCACGCCTAGCGCCCAAGATCGAGCGAATTTGCCTTTCACGCGGTAGAACCACCACAGGTGGCCGGATAAGGCGATTCCTGTGCCTGCGGTCAAGGCCGCTAGCTGCCAATAGCGCCACGAGTTCGCAGTCCAACCGTCACGGAATCCGACCCAAGTGCCAAAACCAGTGCATAGCAGGCCAACACCGATTCCGAGACCAACAAGCAATAGCATGCTGCTGTTGACCGGCATCTCCGAGTCCGCCAGCTGTTGCGGCGTCAGGCGAACGTAGGCCCGGACTTCACCGTATTCAAGGGGGTCGCCAAAAAGGTCCTCTGCAACTTCACCGCTATCCCGGATGGTGGCCAGGGCCTCTTCCAGTTCTTGGCCGCTCTGCGAATCATCCAAGTCATGCAGCAGCATGGCAAGCCTGAAGTCCTGCGCCCAATCGCGGTCACGCGCCGGGTATTGCTCGACGATGTGCTGGGGTTTTGCCGAGGCCAAGAAGTCTCCTTGGATTGAAATGACTAGTATGAAAACTAACCTAGTATTAAAATCAGCATTAATCCGCATCATGGTCTTTTTGAGGCAAAAAGAAGCCGGATGGAACGCTTAAGCGCGTTCCATCCGGCTTGGTATAGCTACGTAAGACTACTTGGCTTCAGCCTTGGCTTCGGCCTCTTCGGCCTTCTTCTTCTCAGGCTTGAAGTCGATGCCAGCTTCCTTGCGCTGCTGCGGGGTGATTGGCGCAGGAGCCTGGGTCAGCGGATCGAAACCGCCACCGGTCTTAGGGAAGGCGATGACGTCTCGGATGGACTCCGAGTTGGTCAGCAGCTGCAGGACACGGTCCCAGCCCAGGGCGATGCCGCCATGCGGCGGGGCGCCGTACTTGAACCCTTCGAGCAGGAAGCCGAACTGCGTGTCGGCCTGCTCCTGGGTGACGCCCATGAGCTTGAAGACGCGTTCCTGAACGTCGCGCTGGTGGATACGGATCGAGCCGCCACCAATTTCATTGCCGTTGCATACGATGTCGTAGGCGTAGGACAGCGCCGAACCTGGATCGGTGTCGAAGGTGTCCATGAACTCTGGCTTGGGGCTGGTGAAGGCGTGGTGCACAGCGGTCCAGGCGCCGGCACCCACGGCCACGTCGCCCGAGGCCACAGCATCGGAGGCAGCTTCGAACATTGGCGCGTCGACGATCCAGACGAAAGCCCAGTCACCTTCCTTGATCAAACCGGTGCGGTGGCCGATCTCGACACGGACCGAGCCGAGCAGGGCGCGGGACTCGTTCTTCTTGCCCGCCGAGAAGAAGATGCAGTCGCCGGCAGATGCGCCGGTGGCTGCGGCCAAACCGGCCTTCTCCTCGTCCGAAAGGTTCTTGGCCACCGGGCCGGCCAGCTCGCCATCTTCCTTGATCAATACGTAGGCCAGGCCCTTGGCACCACGCTGCTTGGCGAATTCCTGCCAGGCATCCAGGGTGCGGCGTGGCTGCGAGGCGCCCCCAGGCATGACCACGGCGCCGACGTACTCGGACTGGAAGACCTTGAAGGAGGTGTTCGCGAAGTACTCCGTCATCTCGGTCAGCTCCAGGCCGAAGCGCAGATCCGGCTTGTCCGAACCGTACTTGGCCATGGCCTCCGAGTACGCCATGCGGCGGATCGGGGTCGGGACCTGCACGTCGATCAGGCTCCACAGCTCGGTGACCAGCTTCTCGCCGAGCTCGATGATGTCATCTTCCTCGACGAACGAAGCCTCGATGTCCAGCTGGGTGAACTCCGGCTGGCGGTCCGCGCGGAAGTCCTCATCGCGGTAGCAGCGTGCGATCTGGTAGTACTTCTCGAAACCGCCCACCTGAAGCAGCTGCTTGAACAGCTGCGGGGACTGCGGCAACGCGTACCAGCTGCCCGGGGTCAGGCGGGCCGGCACGACAAAGTCGCGGGCGCCTTCCGGGGTGGAACGGGTCAGGGTAGGGGTTTCGATCTCGATGTAGCCCTGATCGTGCAGCAGGTTGCGTGCCACGCGGTTGGCTTCCGAGCGCAGGCGGATGTTGCGTGCCGGGGTGGGGCGACGCAGATCCAGGTAGCGGTGGCGCAGGCGCGCCTCTTCGCCGACCTCGACATGCTCGTCAACCTGGAAAGGCAGCGGGGCGGCGGTGTTCAGCACGGTCACGGTGTCCGCGATGACCTCGATCTGGCCGGTTGGCAGGTTCGGGTTCTCGTTGCCTTCCGGGCGGCGCTCGACGGTGCCGACGATCTGCAGCACGAACTCATTGCGCAGCGGGTGGAAATCCTCTTCATCGCGCACGACAACCTGGGCCACGCCCGAGGCATCACGCAAATCCAAGAAGGCGACACCACCGTGGTCACGGCGACGGGCGACCCATCCGGTAAGGGTGACCTGCTGTCCAATGTGCTCGGCGTTCAAGACGCCCAGCTGATGAGTGCGTAGCACTACGATCCTTTCGGTCGGTTGGGAAAGTTTCTCCCCATGAAGTTTAGTGCACCCTCGAGGGGTGCCGTTGCGGGCAGCCAAGCCCAAAGCGTTAGCTGATGGCGATCTTAAGGTCTTCGGCCGCAGGCATCCAGGACTGCGGATCGGCCGCAACTTGCTCGCCGGAGCGGATGTCCTTGACCTCGTGGGTGCCATCGGCGTGGGTGAACCAGACAAATGGAATTCCCCGGCGATCAGCGAATTTGATCTGCTTGCCGAACTTCTCCGCGCTGGCCGCCACTTCGCACGCGACGCCTCGCTCGCGCAGCTTGGACGCGACATCCTGGGCTTCGTGCCAGGACTCGTCAGTGGCCAGCGTGACGTATACCACCGATGGCACGCTGCGGCTGGCGGTGACAACCTCTTCGGCGAGGATGCGGGAAATCAGTCGGGTCACCCCGATGGACAAGCCCACGCCCGGGTAATTCTTCTTGCCCTTGGAGGCCAGCGATTCGTAGCGGCCGCCGGAGCAGATGGATCCCAGGGACTCATGGCCCACCAGGACGGTTTCGTACACGGTGCCGGTGTAGTAGTCAAGGCCGCGGGCGATGGACAGGTCGGCCATGACCTTGCCCGGAGCACGCTTGGAGGCGGCATCGATCACCTGGGAGAGCTCATCGAGGCCGGTATCCAGCAGTTCATGGGTTACACCCAGGGCGCGGACCTGTTCGACGAAGGAAGTATCCAGGGTGCGGATCTTCGCCAGCGCCAAGGCCGCATCGGCCTGTTCGCGCGTCGCGCCGACTTCCTCAACCAGGATCTTGGCGACAGCTTCATCGCCGATCTTCTCCAGCTTGTCGATAGCGCGCAGCACCGCGTCCGGGTCATCAAGGCCCAAGCCACGGTAGAAGCCCTCGGCCAGCTTGCGGTTGTTCACGCGCAGGCGGAAGTCGCCGATCGGCAATGCGGACAGGGCATCGGCAATGGTCAGCGCCAATTCGACGTCGTAGCTGAACGGCAGGGTGCCATCGCCCACCACGTCGATGTCCGCCTGGGTGAACTCGCGGAAACGGCCATCCTGCGGGCGTTCGCCGCGCCAGACCTTCTGCATCTGGTAGCGGCGGAACGGGAAGGCGAGGTGGCCGGCGTTCTCCACCACGTAGCGTGCGAAGGGCACCGTCAGATCGAAGTGCAGTGCCAGGGCGTTCGGATCGTTCTTGTCATCCTCGGCGGCTAGGCGGGAGAGCCCGTAGACTTCCTTGTCGATTTCCCCCTTGCGCAGCAATTGCGCGCGGGTTTCCACGGCACGGGTCTCGATATTGGCGAATCCATGAAGCTCGAATACCTGACGCAAGGTGTCCAGCACGTGCTGTTCGACAGCCCGTTCGGCGGGAAGCCATTCGGGGAAACCTGATAGTGAGGCCTTGCGTGCCATGAAACTCCTTAGTGCAATTTGGTCTACCACACCATCTTAAGCCTGTTTTGCAAGAAACCTGTGCACGTCGGCTTACTAAGAAACGGAGGTCACAGGTAGAGTTGCCTATAGCAAGTGCTCGTAAAGTGAAAGAGTTTCAGCGGTGACCAGCAGTCAGCAATCCGACGACAGCCAGAAGACCCCTTTGCCGCAGGCGCAGAAGCCTGCCGCAAAACCGGTTGTAGCGCCCAGCGTCGCACACACCACTCCCCTCGATGAAGCGGCAAAATTCGCCCGTGTCACCGAGGACGGCCATGTCTTCGTGATTATCGATGGCGCCGAATTCCCAGTGGGCCAGTACCCAGATGCCTCGCAGGAAGAAGCCCTGGGCTACTTCGTGCGCAAATATGACGATGCGCTCTCGCAGCTGATGCTGCTCGAGCAGCGTGTCGTGGCCAAGGCTCCGGCTGGCGAACTGGGCAAGGCCGTCCAGGCACTGTCGGCCACCGTCGCAGAGCGACACATGGTCGGCGACATCCCGGCCCTGGAAACCCGTCTTGAAAATGCCCGCGTTGCCGTCGAGAGCCTGAACGCCGAACAGCGCAAGGCCCACGATGAGGCCCGTGCCGAACAACTGGCCGCTCGCGAATCGATCGTCGAGCAGGCCGAGGCCATGGCGGCCAAGCGCCCCGAGCAGATCCAGTGGAAGACCGCTTCGGCTTCCATGAATGAGCTGTTCGAGCAGTGGAAGGCCTCCCAGCGTTCCTCGGTTCGCCTGCCACGTGCCACCGAAGACGCACTGTGGAAGCGGTTCCGCGCCGCTCGCACCACCTTCGACCGCCATCGCCGCGCCTACTTCTCGCAGCTTGATTCGACCAATGCATCGGCCAAAGCCGTGAAGGAAGAATTGATCGCTCGTGCCGAAGCGCTGCAGAGCTCCACGGACTGGGCCGCTACCGCTGCCGAGTACCGCAAGCTCATGGACGAATGGAAGAAGTCGCGCCGCGCTTCGCGCAAGGATGACGACCAGCTCTGGAGCCGTTTCCGCGCGGCCCAGGATGTCTTCTTCCAGGCACGTGCCGCGGAGAACGCCAAGATCGACGAGGAATACGCGCAGAACCTTGTCGTGAAGGAGGCCTTGCTCGAGGAGGCCCGCGCTCTGCTGCCGATCAAGGATCTTGCCACGGCCAAGGCCAAGCTGGATTCCATCCGCGATCGCTGGGAAGCTGCCGGCAAGGTGCCGCGCAACGACTTGCAGCGCATCGAATCGGCACTGCGCCAGGTCGAAGACGCGGTCAAGGGCGCGGAAGACGAGCAGTGGCGCCGGTCCAACCCGGAGACCAAGGCTCGTTCGAACTCGATGCTCAGCCAGCTGCAGGACACGATCGCAGCGTTGGAAGATGACCTTGCAGCAGCCCAGGCCAAGGGCAATGCGAAGCAGATCGCAGCTGCCCAGGAGGCTCTGGATGCACGCCGCATGTGGCTGAACACCCTGGAAAAGTCGGCAGCCGACTTCCAGTAAGTAATCCACAGATCGCCAGCACACCGTCAACGCGACGGCGCTTGCTGGTTCAGTAGCCACATGGAATCGAAAAATTACCAGGCTACCGGGCCAGGCGCCGTCGCGTTGCGCATTCCTGAGGACCTCTGGATCGCCGGCCAAATGTTCAGCCGCAATGAGTTGCAGGCAATGGTGTCGAATGGACTGCTGCGCGAAGTGCTTGGAGATTGCTTTCTCCCCGGCCAGATTCAGATCACCGCGTCGCTGCGCGCGCGAATTGCCGCTTTCGTGTGTGGACGGGAATTGAATTCGCGTACCGTTCTAGCGAGGCAAACCGCTGCATGGGTCCATGGGCTATTGCCCGAAGTTTTCACGATCTGCATCTACACCGATGCCTATCATCGCCCGTTTGAACCGGGCTTCGGCCTTAGGGCTGAATTCATGCAGGCCGTGGTGCCGGAGACGCAGATGGTTTTCCGCAGCCGGGTCAAGGTGACATCAGCGTTGCGCAGCGTCTGCGACTGCGCCCGCTTCGACCCGCTACCGATAGCAAGCCGCGTCCTGGAAAATGCAATCTCCCTGAACGATCCCTATCTGAATCTCATCTCTATCAGGCAGAACCTGAATACCTATGAGAAATCTCCGGAAAGATCCCGTGCCCTGCGCCTCATCGACTCATTCGACGACATGGCGCAGGCCGCATGAGCTTCCTCAGCAGTTGCTCTTAACGGCGTGAACCGGCAGTAGTGCGGTACACGTCGTACACGCCATCGATGCGGCGCACCTGATTGAGCACGTGGCTCAGGAATTTCGGATCGCCCATTTCGAAGGAGAAGCGCGAGAGCGCCACGCGGTCCTTGCTGGTCTGCACCGTGGCCGAAAGAATATTCAAGTGGCTCTCGGACAGGATCCGGGTGACATCGGAAAGCAGCGATTTGCGGTCCAGCGCTTCAACCTGGATCTCCACGAGGAATACGCCATGATGCTTGGCGGCCCAGGTGACATTGACCAGGCGGTCAGGCTCATTGGAAAGCTGCGTGAGGTTCAGGCAATCTGAGCGGTGCACCGAGACACCAGCACCTCGAGTGACAAAGCCCTGGATCTCATCGGGTGGCACCGGGGTGCAACACCGAGCCAGCTTCACCAGGACGTCGCCAACACCTTCGACAATCACACCCGCGTCATTGCCCGTAGTGGGGCTCGGAGCGTTCGGGCGGACTACGGCTTCCTCATCGACCTGTTCGGCCTCTGGAGGGCCAATGAGGGCCGTCAGGTGCTCGATGACATTCTGCGCGCTGGTATGCCCGTCGCCAACCGACTGGTACAAGGCGGAGATATCCGTATGATGCAGCTCATTGGCCACGGCAGCGAGCAGGTCGTGGGTCATCAGCTTCTGCAGCGGAAGGTGATTGCGTCGAAGCTCCTTGGTGAGGAGCTCCTTGCCCTTTTCGATGGCTTCTTCGCGGCGTTCCTTGGAGAAGTAGCCGCGGATCTTTGCTTTGGCCCTCGGCGACTTGACGAAGTTCTGCCAGTCCTGGGATGGCCCTGCGCCTTCGGCCTTCGAGGTGAACACCTCAACGACATCGCCCTGTTTGAGCTCGGTATGCAGTGGCACGAGCTTGCCGTTGACGCGGCTGCCAATAGTGCGGTGGCCAACATCGGTGTGGATCGCGTAGGCAAAATCGACAGGTGTTGCGCCCACCGGCAGCGACATGATGTCGCCTTTTGGAGTGAAGACATAGACCTCGGCCGAGCTGATCGTATACCGCAGGCCATCGAGGAACTCTTCGGAGTCGGTGGTATCCGCCTGCCACTCCATCAGTGAACGCAGCCAGTCCATGTTCTGCTCTGGCGAGAGCATGGAGTTGGCGTTTTGGCCGTGCTTGTACTGGAAGTGCGCGGCCACACCGTACTCGGCACGAACGTGCATATCATGGGTGCGGATCTGGATTTCTACCGGCTTGCCCTCGGGCCCCATCACCGTGGTGTGCAGGGACTGGTAGAGGTTGAGCTTCGGGATCGCGATGTAGTCCTTGAAGCGGTTAGGCAGCGGGTTCCATTCAGCGTGGACGACGCCCAGCGCGCCATAACAATCTTTGACTGTGTCGACCAGGATGCGCACACCCATCAAGTCATGGATGTCGTCGAAGTCTTTGCCTCGAACAATCATCTTCTGATAAATCGAGTAGTAGTGCTTGGGGCGCCCGGAAACGGTGGCGTGGATATCGACGTTTCCGAGGTCGCCGGACAACGTCTGGCGGATGGACGACAGGTACTTTTCGCGTTCAGGGGTGCGATCCCCCACCATGCGGACAATCTCTTGGTAGACCTTTGGGTGCAAGGCTGCGAAGGAAAGATCCTCGAGTTCCCACTTCACGGTATTCATGCCGAGGCGATGAGCCAGTGGGGCAAAGATTTCGAGCGTCTCTTTGGCCTTGCGCGATGAAGACTCCGCGGAAACGTAGCGCCAGGTGCGGGCGTTGTGGAGGCGGTCAGCAAGCTTGATGAGCAGGACTCGAATGTCACGAGACATTGCGACAACCATCTTGCGCACGGTTTCAGCTGGGGCGGCTTCGCCGTAGGTGACTTTGTCGAGCTTGGTCACGCCATCAACGAGCATGGCGATTTCTTCCGAGAATTCTTTCTTGACCGATTCAAGCGAGTACTCGGTATCTTCAACCGTGTCGTGCAACAGCGCTGCGGCGAGAATCGCGCCGGTCATTCCCATCTCTGCCAAAATGGTGGCCACGGCGACGGGGTGCGTGATGTATGGATCACCGCTCTTGCGCTTTTGGCCATCATGGTACTTTTCAGCCACTTCGTAGGCGTGCACGAGCAAATCCAAATCCGCGCGCGGATGCTTGGACTTGACGGTGCGAAGCAACGGCTCAAGTGTCGGCGAGGTGCTCGGGGTATTCCCGCGACCAGCAAAACGCACTAAACGGGAAATTGAGCGTCGTTTCGAATTGTTCAGGTTTGGCGTATTGGCCATGCCCCGCTCCTTCCCCATTGCCACCTAACGTCACTGGCATGTGCGAGCTATCGCGACGTTACCCGGTGGTAGTTTTCAGCCGTGGGTCCATCCACGACCTTGCACCAAAAAACACGTTGTTTAGTTCATTCGTTATAGCACGTTCGGCCGGTGACAACTAATTACACCGCTTCACGCTCTTGCAAGAAGGCACCTCCAGCAGGTGCTGGAAGTGCCTTCTTGCCGGCTAGGTCGTAGCTACGCTACTCCCATTTTCTTCGTGTGTTCAACGACGTCCGAATCGTTGCGGCGCAACCATTGGTACATCGGCGCTTGAACGAACAGGGTGGACAATGCCGAGATGATAATGCCGACGAACAGGGCCAGGGAAAGATCCTTGAGCGTACCGGCACCGAGCATGTAGGAACCGATGAAGAGAATCGATGCTACCGGCAGCACGGCGACCACTGAGGTGTTGATCGAGCGGACCAGGGTCTGGTTGACCGCGAGGTTCACCAACTGTTCAAAGGTGCGCTTCGACTGCTTGGTGAAGTCCTTAGTGTTTTCACGAATCTTATCGAAGACCACGACGGTGTCGTAGAGTGAATAACTCAGAATCGTCAGGAAGCCAATGATGGCACTTGGAGTGATTTCGAAACCGGTAATCGAGTAGATACCGGCGGTCACGATGATCACGACCAGCAGGCCGACGATGGCAGCCAACGACATCTTCCAGGTGCGGAAGTAGGCGGCCATCAGCAAACCAACCAGAACGACGAACGCGCACAAGCCCAGCAGCGCCTGGCGGGAAACGTCCTGGCCCCACGTAGGGCCGATGAAGTTGCTCGTAACTTCGTCGCTCGATACCTGGTATCCATCAGCCAGCGAGGCTGCGATGGCCAGGGTCTCGTCGTCGCTCAAGCGCTCTGTCTGGACACGCATGGTGTTCGGAGCGATGTTGGTGACGGTTGCCTCGGCGCCCGAAGCCACCGAGGTCACTGCATCTTCACCAATTTTGATGTTGGTGCTCTTGACGTCCGAGACGGTGAATTCCGAACCGCCGCGGAAGTCGATGCCCAGGTTGAAGCCGCCCTTGACCACTGGTACGAGGATCGACAGGATCACCAGCACGCCTGCGATGGCAAACCACAGACGGTGCTTGGAGGTGAACGGGTAGGAACGCTTGCCGGTGTAGAGCTCGTTGCCCCAAGTCACTAGCTTATTCATTGTTCTCCTCCTGAGCGTTCGTCTCTGCAGCGCCGCGCTGCCTCGACTGAGCTGCCTCTGCGCGGCGACGCTCGGCAATAGTCATGCGCTTGGCTGCCTCGCCTGAAGCCTTGGCATTCTTCTTGCCTCGATTCGCTTCCACGTTTTCGCCGAAGCGACGGATCTGGCCGGCGCCCTTGTACAGTGGCTCGACGCCCAAAAGCGATGGGTCCAAACCGGAGAAGCGGTGTCCGTCGGCAAAGAACTTGGTTCGAGCCAGCAGGACCAGCGTTGGGTGCGTCAGACCGTACACCACGACAAGGTCGATGATTGCGGTCAAGCCCAAGGTGAAGGCGAAGCCACGCACGTTACCCACGGCGACGATGTACAGCACCACTGCAGCTAGGACGTTCACGGCCTTTGACGCCAGGATGGTGCGCTTGGCACGGCCCCAGCCGATGTCGACTGCGCTGGCCAATGGTCGGCCTTCACGCAATTCGTCTCGGACACGTTCGAAGTACACGATGAACGAGTCGGCAATCAGGCCGATAGCCACAATCAGACCGGCGACACCGGCCAAGGAAAGTCGATAGTTCATGCCCCAACCGAGCAAGACCAACGCAAGGTAGGTCAAGACACCGGAGACGAGCAGCGAAGCAATGGTCACGATGCCCAGTGCACGGTACTGGAACAGCGAGTACACGAACACCAAGCCCAAGCCGATAATGCCGGCAATCAAACCGGCAGTCAGCTGGTCAGCGCCGAGCGTTGCTGAAACCTGGCGCTCAGACTGGATATCGAAGCTGATCGGCAAGGCGCCGTATTTCAGCTGTTCAGCCAGTGCCTGCGAGGTTTCCTGAGTGAAGCCACCCTGAATTTGCGGGCGGCCGTCAGATACTACAGCATTGGTAGTAGGCGCAGAAATAATCTGACCGTCAAGCACAATGGCGAACTGGTTCTGCGCTCCCTGTAGGGCCACAAGGCGCTGGGTGGTGTCAGCAAAGGTTTTGGTGCCCTGCTGGTTGAATTCGATGACAACAACCCACTCGCCAGTGACCGAACCGTTAACTCCACGGGCCAGCTGCGCGTAGGCGTCAGAGATCTGGTCGCCCGGAATTTCCTGAGGCCCAAGGATGTACTTGACGCCCACCTTCGCATCGCAGGAGATCATGGGCTTCGCTGGATCAGCGTCTTCACTGCTCTTCTTGTCTTCGTCATTGGTGCAGTCGAAGGCTTCGAATTTCTGGTAAAGATCTGCGGTCACCCAATTCGTGTCCGAAGCGTTCTTCGGCTCACCGTTTGGCTTGGGAAGATCAGCCTTGGCAGTTCGCTGGTCCTTGGGAGTCGCTTCATAAGAACCCGAAACGAGTACCGGACGGAATTCCATGGCAGCTGAGGCCTGGATCAGGTCGCGGGTGGCCTGGTCCGGAGTACCGGGCATGGAAACAACCACGTTGCGTCCGGACTGCGTTGTGATTTCAGCTTCGGATACGCCGGAGCCATCCACGCGCTGGCGAATGATTTCTACCGCCTGGTCCAGTTGTTCCTGGTTAATTTCCTGATCACCCTGGACCCGTGGGGCCAGAATCATCTCGGTGCCGCCTTCAAGGTCGAGGGCCAGCTTTGGTCCCCACCCGGTTTTACCGGTCGCTGCACCAGCCACCAGCACGCCGGTTGCGATGATGAAGACGATCAGCAACCACAGCAACGCCTTGCGCGCCTGCTTTACAGGTCTGATTGATGACATCTAATGTGCTTTCTCGTGTTGGTGGCTGTAGTTTCTAACCACCGCCTACTACCCGGAACTTAGGAGTTGCGCTCGTCCTTGCCCTCGTCGTTGAGGCGACGCAGGGACTCGTCTGGGGTTTCAGCAACATCGCTGGACTCGGCTGGCTGCTGTGCTGCCGCAGCCGCTGGCTGGTCATCCAGGAACGTGGAAATTGCTTGGCGATGCAGGGTCAGTACAACGCCGTTAGCGACCTCTACCTGTACGCGGTCCTCGGCGTCAACGCCCACCACGGTGCCGAAGATGCCCGAGTTGGTCATCACCTTGGCGCCTGGCACGGTGTTGTTCTTCAGCTTCTCCTGCTGTGCGGCCTGCTTCTTGCGGCCACGGAACATCATGAAGATCAGCACTGCGAACAAGGCCACCATCAAGATGAGCGAAGGGTTGAAGCCACCGCCGCCGGCGGCCTGAGCGATTACGAGGGAATTCACGTATTTACCTGCTAACGAGTTGTCGAGTTTGAATCAAAAGTTCTAGGTTGCCGATGCGCCCACGGATGGGAATTAACAGCAAAGACGCCCTCCCAGACCCGTAAACGGGTAGAGGTCAGGCGTCTTTAGTCTAATGGCTTACAGTCAGCCGGCAGACCATTTACGCGGGCAGTGAAGTATTGCTTGCCTAATCCTCATCGGATTCATAGCTTTGCGCGCTGGCGAAAATCGCATCCTTGGGCATTGCCAGGCCTAGATGCTCCCAAGCGCCGGGCATTGCGATACGCCCTCGCGGCGTGCGGCCCATCAATCCTTCACGGACCAAATACGGTTCGGCAACGGTTTCAACAGTTTCTGTTTCCTCGCCGACGGCGATGGCCAGGGTGGACAGTCCTACCGGTCCCCCGCCGAATTTCGTGCACAGGGCTTCCAGGACTCCGCGGTCCAACCGGTCTAGGCCTCGCGCGTCCACTTCATACATATCCAGTGCTGCAGCGGCTGCCTTGTGGTCGATTTCTTCGAGCTTATGCACCAGCGCCCAGTCGCGCACGCGGCGCAGCAAACGGTTGGCAATACGAGGTGTTCCCCGTGAGCGGCCGGCGATCTCGGTGAATGCCGCTGAAGTGACGCTGAGATCCAGCATCATCGCTGAGCGGCGCAGCACCAGTTCAAGCTCTTTGACTGCATAGAATTCGAGGTGTCCGGTGAAGCCGAAACGGTCGCGCAACGGACCGGGCAATAGGCCTGCGCGAGTGGTGGCGCCGACTAGGGTAAAGGGTGGCAGTTCCAGGGGAATCGCTGTCGCACCGGCGCCCTTGCCGACAACAATATCAACGCGGAAATCTTCCATCGCCATGTACAGCATTTCTTCGGCGGGGCGCGACATTCGATGGATCTCGTCCAAGAAGAGGACTTCGCCCTCGGTCAATGAGGAAAGAATGGCGGCAAGATCGCCGGCATGCTGAATGGCAGGGCCCGAGGAAATGCGCAATGGCGCGTTCATTTCCGCGGCGATAATCATCGAAAGCGTGGTTTTGCCGAGGCCCGGAGGCCCCGATAGCAGCACGTGATCTGCGGTGCGTTCACGGATTTTGGCGGCTTCGAGCACTAGCGAGAGTTGCTGCCTGACGCGCGACTGCCCGACGAAGTCGTCGAGGTTGCGGGGGCGCAAGGCCGCCTCTAGAACCCGCTCCTCAGGTTCGCTGCCGGCATTGGTCAGCCCAGTGGAATCATTCATCGTAAAGATCCTCTCGAAGTCCGCTTAGGCTCGGGTCCCGCTGGACATGCTGCGCAGCGCGGCGCGCAAGATTTCGGCGACATTGCCCCCGGAAACAATTTCCGGTTCTGCCTTGGAGAGCGACTTGAGCGTGCTGGTTGCGTCCTTTTCGCTCCACCCCAGACCGGTGAGTGCCTCGATCACCTGCGGCTCCCAGACGCTGGCCGTCTCGGCGCCGGGTACCGGCGTCGCGGCAGCGCCGGTTGGAACGAGTTTTCCGTTCAATTCAAGCACGATCCGGCTCGCGCCCTTGGGGCCGATACCCGAAACCTTGGTAAAGGCGGCGGTGTCCTTGGTGTTGGCCGCAATGCGGACTTCTTCCGGGCTGTGAACCGCCAGGATAGCCAGTCCGGTGCGAGGGCCGATGCCCGAAACGGAGATCAGGACTTCGAAGACATCACGTTCATCAGCGCTGGCGAATCCGAACAGAGTCATGGAATCTTCGCGCACCACCATCGAGGTGAATACGGTGGAATCCCGTCCTGCGTGCAAGGTCGAAAGGGTTCCAGGGGTGGCATTAACCAGCATGCCGAAGCCGTTGACGTCAATAACTGCCGTGTTGAGGGTCACCGCTTGAACGGTGCCGGTCAATGAGCTGATCATGCCACTCCTTGGGATATATGTTCGATCGAACCCAGTTTATCGAAGATACCTACGAATCGCGACGTGTGCGCTGCACCGGTGGGTCGTATTGCCTACCGGCGAACTGCTCTCCGTTTGGCCGAGGCCTCGGCCGCGATCCATGCTTGCTGCGCACCGGTGAGCTGGGAGGAGCCAGAGGCACCAGCGGCTGAAGCCGAAGCGTTGGACCCGGAGGCCGCTCCACGCCAACCGTGCGCGATTGCCAAAGCGACGGCGTCTGCCGCGTCGGCGGGTTTCGGAGGCTCATCGAGCCGGCAGATCTTCGCGACCATTTTTCCAATGGCGGCTTTCGTGGCCTGGCCGGAGCCGGTCACCGCGGCTTTCACCTCGGTGGGGGTATGCAGTGCCACGGGGATTCCGCGACGGGCCGCTGCGGTGATGACGACACCCGTGACCTGGGCCGTGCCGATCACTGTCGAAACGTTGGCCGAAGCGAAGACGCGTTCGAGCGCCAGGACATCGGGCTTGTGCTCATCGAGCCATGCGTCGATGGCATTGGCGATCTTCAGAAGCCGGGCATCCAATGGAGTGCCCGGCGGGGTGCCGGCGACGGTGACGTCGACCAGCGATACTTGCCTGTTTGCAGCGACGTCGACCACGGCAAGACCACAACGGGTCAGTCCGGGGTCGACGCCGACTACGCGAAGGGACAAGCCTTTACTGCTCTTCGTCCAGCGCGGCGCGAACCTCGTCGGACAGATCGGCGTTGGTGTAGACGTTCTGCACGTCGTCAAGTTCTTCCAGCGCGTCGAAGAGCTTGAGGAACTTGCGGGCGCCATCAACGTCCAGCTCCACCTTCATCGAAGGCAGGAATTCCATTTCATCGGACTCGTAGGAGATCTCTGCCTCGTCCAGCGCGGCGGCAACTGCGCGCAGGTCAGATGGGTCCGAAACGATGGCGAAGCTATCGTCCTCGTCCAGGATCTCGTCGGCGCCGGCATCCAGCACGGTCATCAGCAGATCGTCTTCGGTCAGTTCGCCCTTCGGCAAACGGACAACGCCCTGGCGGTTGAACAGGTAGGCCACCGAGCCCGGGTCGGCGACAGTGCCGCCGTTGCGGGTGATGCCCACGCGAACTTCGGAGGCTGCACGGTTCTTGTTGTCGGTAAGGCATTCAATCAGCAGAGCCGAGCCCTGTGGGCCGCGTGCTTCGTAGATGATTTCGGTGTAGTCAACGACCTCACCGGTCAGGCCGGCGCCACGCTTGATGGCGCGGTCGATGTTGTTCACCGGCACAGAGTTCTTCTTGGCCTTGCTGACAGCAAGTTCCAGCGCCGGGTTGCCGGACAAGTCGGCGCCGCCGGCACGTGCTGCAACTTCGATGCCCTTAATGAATTTGGCGAAGGCTTTGGCGCGCTTGGCGTCGATCGCAGCCTTCTTGTGCTTGGTGGTTGCCCATTTGGAGTGGCCTGACATGCTTTAAGCGTCTCCTCGCGTGAGTTGGATGAAAAATTCGTGGATCGCCGTGCTGCCGGTGACTTCCGGGTGAAAGCTGGTTGCCAACAAATTTCCCTGACGTACTGCAACAATTCTACCCTGTTCGCCATCGCCTTCGGCTGGAACCGTGCTGATCACTTGGACATCGGGGCCAACCTGCACCGCTTCTGGAGCGCGAATGAACACCGCTTCGAGGTTCTTCCCTAGAAAGTCCAACTGGAATTCAAAAGAGTCCACCTGGCGGCCAAACGCATTGCGTCGAACGGTCATGTCCATGCCGCCAAAGCTCTGCTGGATGGCACCAGTGCTGGAGACCGCGGGGTTTTCAATCCGGTCTGCGAGCATGATCATCCCGGCGCAGGAACCATAGGCTGGCATGCCATCTGCGATACGCCGCTTGATGGGTTCTGCCAGAGAATAATTCCGGGATAGCCGGTCGATAACCGAGGACTCTCCCCCGGGGATGACCAGGGCGTCGACTGCTGCGAGGTCTTCTGGTGAACGTACAGCAAGAGTTTCCTGTCCCAGACGTTGCAGGGAAGCAAGATGTTCGCGGAAATCGCCCTGGAGAGCGAGGACGCCAATTTTCGGCATGGGTGTGACCTTCATGGTTCGCGGGGTTCATGGCGCATTGCGCGCCGAATCAACGTTAGTACCGAGCGTCGTAGCAGTTGATTTTGTTGCTCGGTGTGTCGTGTTTTCCCTGGTCGCGATTTTCAAGTCACCCCGCCAGCATCAGGCGACATGAGGACTGTTCCGTGCTGGCTATTGCCACATTGGGCTGCAGAAAAGAACCCTGGGAGCCATCGAGCAGGGAAAAGCGCCGGATCGATTCAATCCGCGGAAGTGACTAAACAGGTACTCTGAAAATACGGAAATTCCGATGAGAAAGTTGAGCATGCTTCAGGGGTACCAGCGTCCAAAGATAACCCACAATGCCTACACAGATGACAGTGGCGCACCTATTGGCTATGGGCAGCGATGGGACGACCAGCCACCAGCGGAAACCTACTCGGTAACAGCGCATCCGCAGCGCTTCTCCCCTGTGCAAGTTGTGGCTGAGGCGCTCGTGGAATGGATCTGCGAATTCTACAAGGTGCGGTGTTTCGAAGACCCCGGCCTAGCGGCCCAATTGCGGGTACCTAGTGACGAGTTGGTGCGCTCAGTGAGATTGTTTCCGGAAGATTCGCGTTGTGCACCCATGGGCCTGGTTTTCACCAGGTTTCCCGGGGTGCAGCTTCGATTCGGCGCATTATTCCAGGCAGCCATGCCCCACTGCGGTTGCGATGCCTGCGATGAATCTGTCCCGGATCTGCTCGACGAGCTTGAGGCACAAGTGGGAGCGGTCCTCTCCGGCTCTTTTGTTGAAGTCCTGGATCTGGAGAACGGCCGGATGACCCATCAATTCAACGTGGAGGAGCTAGGTTCCTGTCAACAAGCGACAGGACTCGACGAAATTTCTCCCGCGCAGCTTGCATGGGCCCGTGCGGTCATTCCCGTGGATGGCGCGTGGGCGCCCTGGCCGGCACGCTAGCTTATTCGATTTTCCAGTCCTCCAGGCCATCATCGAATGCGCCGTAGGCATTTACGGTGGCCGTCGTCCGAGGTAGTGATGCCTTGGCATCGGCTTCGGGCAAGCAAGCCGATGCTTCGAATACCTGGCACCATGCCACCGGTGATTGCGAGAGCATATGCGGCACCCATTGAAGTTGTGAAACTTTCCAGTCACCCGACTTCTCATCGTGGCTGAACGTTGCCTTGACGCTGATTCCTTCTCGGTTCAAGATGGTTTTTGTCGCATGCTTGGCCACCGAATTTCCCAGCCCGTAGACGATCCAGGTGCCATCGTGTTTTTCGATTGGCAGCGCCGAATGCGTGTGGTGCATGTAGATGAAGTCGAAGACTCCAGATTCGGCCAGCTCCCGGCCCAGTTTGCGCTGTTGGGCAGTTGGCCTGTTCGAATATTCAGTGCCATCGTGAATTGCGGCCACCACAACGTCAGCACCATCCTGGCGGGCCGATTTTCCGCGCTGTATCAGCTTTTGCGCGTCGACTCCGGTATCAACCTGCCAGTCGGCGGCCTCCGGCAGGCCATTGAGCGAGAACGTACTGGCAATCACGCCGAGCTTGATGCCGTCGATCTGCATGATCGGCGGTTCCTGCGCTTCTTTCTTGCTGCGGTACGACCCGGTGGCAAACAGCTCCTGCTCCTCCAGCGCGTCCAGGGTCCTGTTCACCCCGCTGGTTCCGGCGTCGACCGTGTGGTTGGTGGCAGTGGTGCAGCCGTCATAGCCGATGGATTTGAGATCGGAGAGAATCTGCGCAGGGACGGTGAACCGGGGATAGCCGGAGTACGGTGACGTGCCGATGGGGGTTTCGAGATTGCATAGGGCGGCATCTGCGTCGTTCGCATAGGGTTTCAGGCCCGCAAGCAAAGCAGAAAAATCGTAGTCCTTCCCGTTGCCGGACTTGGCAGCGCTGCGAGCCTGCTCGAGCAGCGGAGGATGCAACAAGACATCCCCGGTCACCATGAGCGAAAACTCCTTCGGCTCGCTGGTTGCACTGGACTCGGGAGCAGGGGTGCTTGCCAGCGCGGGCTTGGAAGGGCGGGGTGCTTCGTCCGGCTCGACGCTTGCCGAGCACCCTGCCAGCAGTGCCGAAAGCAGTACGCCGGCGGTCAAGGAACGGCAGGCCAGAGGCAAACGTGAGTGCATGCCTAGACCCTATCCCAGCAAGCTCTCAGGGGTGTAAATGCAAGCTAAATCACGTTGCCTGTGAAAACCTATGCTTATGCAAAATCCGCTCCTGGCGCCCAGCGCCAACCCCTATCAATGGCCGGCATTCGACGAACTCACTGCCGAACACTATTTGGAAGCGGCCAAACTCGGCGCCGCACAACAGCGCGCCGAATTGCAGCGCATCATCGAAGAGCAAAGTGCACCCGACTTTGCCAATACCTTCCTGGCGCTAGAAGCCAGCGGGCAGGTGCTGCGCCGTTCGATGATGACCTATTTCAGCGTCCTATCCGCCCACGGAACCGAACCGATCAGGGCCATCCAGACAGAGATGTCATCGATCTTCAGCGCACAAGAAGACGAGATCTACCTAAACCAGGCCTTGTATTCGCGTTTACAAGCCGCAGATTGTTCGGGATTAGCTGGTGAAGACGCGCGCCTGGCCGAGCAAACGCTCAAAGCATTCAGGCTGGCCGGCGCTGATCTGGATGAAGCCCAGAAGCAGCAGCTGAAGCAGCTCAACGCACAGCTTTCCGAGCTCTCCAGCGAGTTCTCCAATCGCGTACTGGAAAACCAAAACGCCCATGCAGTCCACTTCGACTCGGCTGGCGAGCTGGACGGCCTGTCACCACAGGCCCTCGAATCCGCAGCGCAGGCGGCAAAGCAGGCCGGCCATGCGGCAGGATACCTTCTGCCATTGGTCTCCCCGACGCAGCAGCCGGTTCTGGAGTCCTTGACCAGAGGCGAAGCGCGGCGCAAGGTATTTGCCGCATCCATCACACGCGGGATCTCCGAAAACCCCACGCTCCAGCTGGCCGCAGATATGGCGAAGCTACGTGCCGAACGTGCAGCCCTGCTGGGTTTTGCAAACCACGCTGAAACGGTGCTGGCCCAAGCGACAGCGCCATCGACCGCGGCAGTTGAACAACGCCTCGCGGAATTGACCAAGGCGGCCACCGCCAACGCTCGCAAGGAAGCTGAGGTGCTGGGCAGCATTGCCGGCCACGAAGTGCAGGCGTGGGATTGGAAGTACTACTCCAACCAGGTTTTGCGTGAACAGTATGCCGTGGACTCCGAGTCATTGCGCAATTATTTCGAACTGGACCGAGTACTGATCGATGGTGTATTTGCCACCGCTACCAAGCTCTACGGGATCACCTTCGTCGAGCGTTTTGACCTGCCCACCTATCACGAGCAAGTTCGGGTCTTTGAAGTCTTTGATGCCGACGGCACCCCGCTGGCGCTCTACACCGGCGACTATCTGGCCCGCGAGACGAAGAAGGGTGGCGCCTGGATGACCAGCCTCCGTGATGCCGCTTCCTATTTCAATGAACGTCCGATTGTCACCAACACCTTGAACATTTCGGCTCCTGCCCCTGGAGACAGGGTTTTGCTCACCCTGGACGAGACCAATACGCTCTTCCACGAGTTCGGCCACGCCCTGCATGGCATGTTCTCCAACGGGAAGTACGCTTCGCTCTCGGGCACCTCGGTCCCCCGGGATTTTGTCGAGTTCCCCTCGCAGGTCAACGAGATGTGGGTGCTGGATGAGCAGGTGCTGCCCGGCTATGCCGTGCATCACCAGTCCGGAGAGCAACTCGATGATGAAACCATTGCCAGGATCCGTGCAGCGGGACTGTGGGGCCAGGGGTTTGCCACGACCGAGTATCTGGCAGCGAGCGTTCTGGACTGGGCTTGGCACACCATCAGCGTGAACACGGTCATTGATGATCCTGTAGCGTTCGAGCAGCAGGTCCTAGCTGACGCCGGCTTTGATGCCGAGATGATTCCGCCACGCTATCGGACCGGTTATTTCCAGCACATTTTCGCCAACGGGTATTCCGCTGGCTACTACTCATACATCTGGAGCGAGGTGCTCGATGCCGACACTGTGCAGTGGTTCGAGGAAAATGGGGGCCTCATGCGCGAAAATGGTACTCGGTTCCGTGAGGAGCTGCTGTCGCGCGGGAATACGCGCGATCCCCTAGAGTCCTACGAATTATTCCGCGGCCGCACCGCACGGGTAGAACCGCTGCTGCGCCGTCGAGGATTGGTGAACGCAGAATAATGACGACGATTGCCTCCGCACAGGATGCACTGAGCCACTGGCACCAGGCACTGGCCGTGGCCACCGGTGGAAAGATTTTTACCACGCATGGATGCTCATGGGCCTGGCAGCCGGTGCGCAAGCGGCTGATCCTGCTGTTCCCCGAGAACGCGGAACAAGCTGGTCTGCGCCCGGCCTTGGCTGAGGGCCATCGTTTGGGAGCCAGACGCGTTGAAGCATGGGTGAACTCAGGCGCCGACTCGGCAGAGTTGAAGGCTGCAGGGTTCTCCGACAACGCGCAGGTATCGTGGCACGCTGGCCCGTTGGCGATCCCGGTGGATCGATGGCCCGGAAAAATCCGGTTGGGCAATAACGTGCCGGAAGCCACCGGCGCCGATGCCGCCGAACTGAACGTGACCAACCTCTGGCGAGACCTGAGCAGCCAGTTGTCCAGCGGGCATCCAGCCTTGCGTCGAGTGGAACATGCTCTGGCCCGAACCGACGAAGGAGAAATTGTTGGTCGAGGCTTCGCACAGCAAGGTCTGGGCGGGCAGCTCATGGTTCATTCGCTGGCTGTCGGCAAGCAGCACCGCCGCCACGGCGTTGGCACCGCATTGCTCCAAGGCCTTTCCCGATCGATGATCAACCCGCTGTCTCCACCAGATGAAGAAGTGGCCATTGAGCTCTTGGCCGCGGCGACTCCATCCAGTGCCGATTTCTTCACTGCCAATGGGCTGAAGCTGCTTGGTCGAGGACGCCATATGGTTCTTCGCTCCTGGGCGTAGTACTCGCCAGCCGTTTCAACGACACGATCGGGCCGCAGGAAATATCCTGTGGCCCGATCCCTTTTTTGCGGTTTCATTCATCGCGCTTGACGCGATATACGAGACGCGCGAATGGCCCGGCTTGCCTTGCCTCCGAGAGTTCCAAACGTTCGCTGCCGATCGTTCGCGGCAAGAGCGATGCCCCGCCAGATAGTGCCGCCGGAGCAACCGTTAGCGCGAGCGTATCGATTGCGTCGATATCGAAGAATTGTCCAAGCAGTTCGCCACCGCCGAGCACCCAGATGTTCTTTTCCCCCGCGACATCACGGATTTCGGGGAGGATTTCTTGCACGGATCCGTTGACCAGCCGCACATCAGCTCCGTCAGGAATCGGCAGATTTCGGGTCGTGAACACGTATGTGGTCACGCCGGGATAGTATTCCTGCCATTTCTGCGGATTTGCGACAAGGTTCTCGTTCTCGACCATCCACATATAGGTGTGAGCGCCTTCAACGTGGACGCCCACGTTTTGCGGGAGCAGGGCCGGGTCTGGCTCGTGAGCTCCAGGCACGTCGAAAAGCCATTGCAGGCTATGGTTTTCGTCGGCCAGGAAACCGTTGAGACTGACCGCCGCGTCAAAAATGATCTCGCTCATGCACCTCAGTTTGCCACACCTCGGCTCGGCGATGGCAGGTGTTGCCCAGGGGCCGAGGCCACTAGTCCAGTTCGACGATGGGCGAGTATTGCGAGGCATCTCCCAGCACCGAGTAACTGGTTTTGCCATTGACGCTGCGCGGAACATCACCGGCGACGGTGATGCGCTTGAGCTTCCGCGGAGCGCGGTTGTAGTTGTCCACTGCGTAGTGCTGGGTGATCCGGTTGTCGAACAGTACCAGCTGTCCTGGTTCCCAGGCGACCCGGAGAACGTGCTCCGGCTTGGTGACGTGGTTTTGCAACAGGCGCAGCAAGTCGGCGGATTCAGACGGGGAAACACCGACGATCTTCACATGCCGAGCGAAAGTGCCGATGAAGAGCCCTCTCTGCCCAGTCAGCGGGTGCACACGGACCACCGGATGGATCGTGCGATATTTTTCGGAGACGAAGGCCTCTTGGTATTCCTTCTCCTTGTCCGTATTAACTGTTCGGGGCCTGACATAGTCCGAGTCATTAAAGTGCTCCGCCCACAACGTCTCTGCCAGCGCTTGAAGCTCTTTGGGCAGGCTCCGCTAGGCGGCGCCCGCATTGGCGATAAGCGTTTCCCCTCTATAAGGTGGCAGCGTCACCGCGCGGAGGGTGGAAATCTGGGGAGGTTTAACAATGAAGGTGACGTCCGTGTGCCATTGATTGGCAATGGACTGCTCGCTATCCACAGGCAACACGGTTTTCTTCACTTGCTCTTCGAAGGTCACCTTGGGTGAGCTGTAGTCAGCGGACCAAAGTGCGCAGCGAATATTTCTTGCTGTTCCTCGCTGATAATTCCTGACTGGCTGAATACCAATGCCTTGTGTTCATTCAAGGCTTCGCGAATAGCGCTGACGGTATCCGGACTTAGTGCCCCGGTAAGATCCAGTCCATCAATGCGTGCACCGATGTGCTCGCCCAGCTTAGTGACATGCAGGCGGGTTGCGGCGGTTGTGCTCATGTTGACCTCCTGGCAAGCAACTTTGGCGTTGCTGTTTCCATCTCGACGTTGACACCCCAAAAGTTGGAACATGCTCAATCATAGATCTGGAAGGTCACTGGTCAACCAAACATTTCATAGATGAAATACTTTGGCCTTCTGCGTCGTGCGCCTGAATGAGGTATTGAGATTGGTTTCGGATTTGAGTCCGCTCGAGTCCTCGCGTGACCAATGTGAACCCAAATGATTCACCATTGAAGCGGGCCATCGCTGGACCTGGACGCGCAAATGCCCCGTCAGTCCAGACGGGGCATTTGCGTGAGTGCCGCTAGCTACTCAACCCGTGGAGAGCTAGTAGTCCACTTTGATATTTACCAGCCGCGCTCTGCCAGGCGGTGAGGTACTGGCACGTCGGCGACATTGATACCGACCATGGCTTCGCCCAGGCCGCGGGAGATCTTGGCCAGCTCGTCCGGGTTGTCGAAGAAGGTGGTGGCCTTCACGATGGCTTCGGCGCGCTGCACCGGGTTGCCGGACTTGAAGATGCCCGAGCCGACGAACACGCCGTCGGCGCCCAGCTGCATCATCATCGCAGCATCGGCCGGGGTGGCGATGCCACCCGCGGTGAACAGCACTACTGGCAGCTTGCCGGTGTGCGCGATTTCCTTGACCAACTCGTATGGTGCCTGCAATTCCTTGGCGGCAACGTACAGCTCGTCTTCTGGAAGGGCAGCGAGCTTGGCGATCTCGGCGCGGATCTTGCGCATGTGCCCGGTGGCGTTCGAGACATCGCCGGTTCCCGCTTCGCCCTTGGAGCGGATCATGGCTGCGCCCTCATTGATGCGGCGCAGGGCTTCGCCCAGGTTGGTGGCGCCGCAGACGAATGGCACGGTGAATGGCCACTTGTCGATGTGGTTCTCGTAGTCAGCTGGGGAGAGCACCTCGGACTCGTCGATGTAGTCCACGCCCAGGGACTGCAGGATCTGCGCCTCGACGAAGTGGCCGATGCGGGCCTTGGCCATGACCGGGATGGAGACCTCGCTAATGATGCCATCGATCATGTCCGGGTCGCTCATGCGCGATACGCCGCCCTGGGCACGAATATCTGCAGGAACACGCTCCAGAGCCATGACTGCTACGGCACCGGCATCTTCAGCGATGCGGGCCTGCTCGGGAGTGACCACATCCATGATGACGCCGCCCTTGAGCATTTCGGCCATGCCGCGCTTGACGCGGTCCGAACCGACGACGGAGTTCTGAGTGTTAGACATGGGAGAGCTGATTCCTTTCGGCAAAGCAAAACTGCCGCCAAATTTCCCGGCCTGTGTAGCTACAGAGCCGATCGGCGGCGGAAAGTACTCAATAATCGTAGGATCTGCCCACTTTATTACCTCGGGTGTGTCGTAATATTATTACGATAGTAGACTTCTCCACCGGTTACCGATATCAGCGTAACATTCTGAGATTTGCATAGCACCTTATCAGCTCACGTTTTTGCAAAATAAGGGTGCGCCGCCCGGTTCCCCTAGCCGAGGGCACAATGCCGGTTCGTGGATTCCCGGCACGCGCCAAGCGCAGCGCTGTTGCGGTCTTGCTGCGATGCCCACGCTCGGCAGCTATGCGCCCAGGACGTCTCTGCGGTTGAACCGGGCCATGCCGGCCGCCGCAAGCGCCAGCGATATCAGCACGAGCAGCACGAGCGGGGTCCAGCTCAATTCCTCGGCCGGGACGCGCGCGATGGCGCCGAAGGGGGTCAAGCGAATGGCCTCTTGCGGCAGCGAGAACAGCCCGCCGAACATGGCCGCCATCGCCGAGAGCCCATAGACGGACCAGGTGATCGCTGTGGTGAGGCGCGGAAGGAAGCCGAAGGCCAGCAGCTGCAGGCCCAGCATCGACAGCACTGCCGGCCAGAATGCGAGGCAGGCACCGGCTAGCTGCCCTGGATCCCCTGCTCCTTGGGAGGTTGCCCCGGTCAGGGCTCCGGCAAGCAGCAGCATCAGCCCCGAGCCAAGCACCGCGATCAGCAGGTGGACGCCGAGCCACCAGCCGCGGGACAAGGCCCCGGCAAGCTGCTGCTCGAGCCGGCCGCTCTCCTCCTCGCTGCGCGCCGCGCCCAGGCACTGGATGGCAAAGGCTGCGGCCAGCAAAGCATTGAACGCCACGAAGATGCCAAGCACCCCGTCGAGCATGCTGTGCCCGGAGCCGACAAAATTGCGGGCGAAGGGATTCTCGGGATCCAGCAGTGTGCCCATGGATCGTGCGACAGAGCCGAAGAACAGCCCGGACACGGCGGCGCCGATGAACCAGCCGATCAGCGAAGATCGCTGCAGACGCAGCGCCAGTCCCAGCGCCGTCGTGGTGAAGGGGCCGGCAGAGGCTGCTGACCGGCGTTCGGGCAAAATGCCCGAGCCCAGATCCCGCGAGCTGCCGATGCGCAATGCCACGAGGCACCCGGCAGCGCCCAGGACAGCCAAGGCCAGCAGTGGCCACCAGTTGTCCTCGCCGTAGGCGCGCATGTTCTGCGCCCAGCCGATGGGCGAGAACCAGCTCAGCGCGCTGGGGGCGTTGCCCTCGGCCTGCAGATCGGCTCCCGCTCGGATGAAGTAGAACAGGCCGATCAGCGCCACCGCCAGCGAGTTCGCTCCGCGGCTGGTCGAGGCGAGCTGGCCGCAGATGGCCGCCAATCCGGTGAAGGCCAGGCCGGCGCCGGCGATCGAGGCACCCATGATCCAGCTGCCGGCCACCGGCAGCGCAACCGCCAGGCACAACAGGCTGATGAGCACCCCGGTCAGCAGGCTCAGTCCTGCGGAGACCAGATAGTTCGCGCTCGGGTAGGCGTGGCGTCCCAGTGCCGTGGCGCGCAGCAATTCGGTGCGCCCTGCTTCCTCATCGGCGCGGCCATTGCGGGTGACCAGGAAGACCACGGCGAAGGCCAATGCCACAGCCAGCGTCATCCAGATCTTGATGACCAGGATGCCTCCCAGCGATCCCGCGGCATAGGGCAGGCCGGTCATGGCAGCCACGGCCGGGGTGTTGGCCACCTGGGCGTAGGCATCGCGCGCTTGCTGCGTGGGGAAAGCCTGTTGCTGGGAGTCGTAGACCATCGGAATCATCGATGCCAGCACCAGTGCCCAGAGGCCCAGGCGCAGCCAGTTGCGTCGAAGGATGAACCTCACTGCTATCCCGACGCCGGCCAGCGTGCTGGTGCCGCGGGCCGAGGTGGCCGGTTGCCCCAGGCGTTCTGCCGCTGCATGGCGCCCATGGGCGGTACCCGTAGTCATCGCACCCCACCTCCCCGGGCACCCGCCGGTGCTGGCACCTGGTCCGAGTAGTGGCGCAGGAACAGGTCCTCCAGCGATGGCGGGGTGCTGACCAGATTGCGCGGCGAATACTGCGCCAAGGCCGCAAGGACGCCAGGCAGCTGCTCCGGGCCGACGCTGAAGCTTGCCTTGGAGCCCGAAAGGCTGAAATCCTCGATGCCCTCGACTGCCGCGAGGCTGGCCGCGGCGCCCGAGACTTCAACGGTGACTTCGGTGCGCTGCAGGTGGCGCATCTCGGAGAGGCGGCCGGCCTCAACGGTCTGCCCGTCACGGATGATGGTCACGGTATCGCAGAGCTTTTCCACTTCGGCGAAGATGTGGCTGGAGAGCAGCACGCTGCGCCCCTCCGCGGCGGCTTCGCGGATGCAGGAGGTGAAGACCTGCTCCATCAGCGGGTCCAGCCCCGAGGTCGGCTCATCGAGCAGCAGCAGCTCCGCCCGCGAGGACAGCGCGGCGACCAGGGCGACCTTCTGGCGGTTGCCCTTGGAATAGCTGCGGGCCTTCTTGGAGGGATCAAGGTCGAAACGTTCCAGCAGCTGGCCGCGGCGTTGTTCATCGACCTGCCCGTGCAGCTTTGACAGGATACTGATCGCCTGTCCCCCGGTGAGGTTGGGCCAGAGGTTCACCTCGCCCGGGACATAGGCCACGCGGCGATGCAGCGCGACCGCATCGGCCCAGGGGTCGGCGCCGAGCATCCGGGCTGTTCCCCCGTCGGCCTTCAGCAATCCCAGCAGGATGCGGATGGTCGTGGATTTTCCCGCGCCGTTGGGCCCCAGGAATCCGGCAACCTGGCCGGTGTCCACCCGCAGGTCCAATCCTGACAGGGCGGCGGTGCGCCCGAAATTCTTGTGCAGTCCGCTCACTTCAATGGCCTGCTTGGTGTTGGCCATGGCGTGCTCCTTACCGGGGTTGGGCAGTTCCCGCGGATCCCGCGGGCGGGACGTCGGCTGCACCGGAGGCCAGGTACTCGTTGAGGTAGGCCGGGTCGGTGAACAGCCCTTCGGAATAGAGTTCCAGTGTTGGCAGGGCGACTTGCGCATAGTATTCCTGCATCACGGTGGCGAAGTCTTCAGGATCCCGCGGCGGGTTCAGCGCGAAGTGCAATACCAGCGCACCCAGGGATTGCAGGACCAGAAAGCGTGCCCGCGCCGGCTCATTGCGGCTGGGGACGATCAGCCCGCGCGAAACGGCCCGATCCAATAAGACGAGCGCCTCTTGGACCAATTGCCCGGTGAACTGCGCCCCCGCCTGCGCTCCCTCGCGCACCGAGCGCAGAATGTACAGAATCAGCGCCCCGCCCTCTCTGGAGCTGGGCAGGTTGCTGAACACCTGCTGGGGACTGGCCACCAGGGAATCCTCCTTCAGGCGGCGGTAGCGCTCGAGCACCGTGGCGTCGCATTCTGCCCGCAGCGCCTGCTTGGACCCGAAGTGGTGGCGCACCAGTCCCGCGGTGACCTTGGCACGCGTGGCGATCACCCGCAGGGATACACCAAATCCCTGCGCGGCGAAGGCCTCGATGGCCGCATCGCGCAGCCTGGCCCGGCCCGTCAGATCCTGCTCAGCTGTACTCACGTATAGGAGGCTACGCCTGTGTATAGCGGTTGGCAACGGGTGTTTCCAGGCCAGTTCCACCGGCCCGGATCCGCGTTCGGAGCCCTGTTCAGCTTCCCGCCCCAGCGGTCAGGATCGAAAGCGACAATCCGGCGCTGAGCAGTTGTTCCTTGACATCTCCCGGGAGCCTGAGCTCTGGAATCGCCCCGGCGAAGTGCCACCGGTGATGCTCTGCTTGCGCCCGGAGGTTCTGCAGATTCCTGCCATGCAGGGCCGTGGGATGATCGGGGAAGCTGCCCAGCAGCAGCGTTCCGTGGCGAAAGCCCCGATGGACCGCCGCCTCAAGGGTCAGGGCCGTATGGTTCAAGGTTCCCAAATCCGGGCGGGTGACCACCACGAGTCGGGCATCCACCGCGCTGGCAAGATCAGCGATCGTCGCGCCATCCGGGCTCAGGGTGACCAGCAGTCCCCCGGCGCCCTCAACCAGGACCGTGTCATATTCTGCGGCGAGCCCGAGAATCCGTTCGCGATGCTCGCCCAGCCCGGGAAGCGCCTGGACCGCGGCCTGGCCTCCGGCCACCAGTGCTGCATCAACCGGGGCCATGGGCTCGCGCAGCCGCACCCCTTCTGCGGTGCTCAACCGCTCTGGATCATCCAGCCATGCTGCAATGTTCCGCACATCGCCGGGTACGCTGTCCTCCACTCCGGATTGCGTTGGCTTGTAGATGGCCACGGTGCGTCCTTGGGCCAGCTCCCGGGCCGCCAAGGCCGCTGTTGCAACGGTTTTTCCCACATCGGTGCCGGTCCCTGAAATGGCATGGATCATGCGCTGGCACTCCCTGTATTCCGGTCGCGGGTAATGGCCGCTTCGGGTGCCTGGAAGGAAACGAGATAGCGCCAGCGGGGGCTCGGATCGCGCAGCTCGATGCCAGGCAGCGTCGCTGCGGCCTGGTGAACCACCACCCCGGTTTCCATCCGGGCAAGGCCTGCGCCGAGGCAGCGATGCAGCCCCTGCCCGAAGGCCAGGGAATCGTCGCCCGAGGCGGCCACGTCCCCGCCGGAGAGGCGAAGCAGCAGCTCGTCCCCGGCAGCGAAGCTGTGGCCGGCAAGGGTGATATCGCGCAGCGCGATACGGCGCCAGGTGGGCACGGAGGATGCCCGCAGCAGCACCTCGTGCACCACGCGTTCGCTGGCTGATTCCCCGCCGTCCGCCGCGGCGCAGCCGGACCAGTGCCCGTCGCGCAAGGCGGTGAACAGGGCGCTGTGGATGAGCATCGCGGTGGTCTCCTGGCCGGCGATCCACAGGAAATAGGCCAGCGAGACGATGCGGTCGCGATCCACCCCGGCGTGGCGCAGGGCTGAATAGAGGTTGCCATCATCGCGGGCCGTGGCCTCATCGACGGAATCGCGAAGCCACCCATGGTACGCAACCGCGCTGTGCGCCAGCTCCTGCTGACGCTGGGCCCCGGGCCAGCCCCAGAACAATTCCAGCGAGTCCTTGCTCCAGGCCTTGAGCTGGTCGAGGGGCGGCAGCGGTGTGCCCGTCATCCGCGCCATCACCTCTGGCGGGATGACGTCGGCGAGTTCGCTGGCGAGGTCCAGTTCTTCACCCCGCTGATAGCGGCCGCGCAGGTTCAGGCACAATTCGCGGGTGCGCTGGGCGATGAACTCGCGCTGCGCAGCAACCTTTGCGGGACTGAAGAACCCGGCAACCACCTTCCTGACGGCACGGTGCCCGGCCCCGGAGGCGCTGGCCAGTACCGGTGGCAGGGCAAAGCGTCCGCGGGCCAGGATGCGCAGGGTGGCAGGTTCCAGGTCCACCGCCGCCTGCAGGGCGTTGGCGGGAGTGAATTCCTCGGCATGGCGCAGGATCTCGCGGACCAGCTGGGGATCCTCGATGCTGCGATAGCGTTCGCTGATCCGCGCCGGGAGCACCTTCTCCAGCGGCTGGGCCAGCGGGGCCGTGCTGGTGGCCGAAGGCTCTGGTGCCAGCGGTGTTCGGGCGAAAGGGCAGTTCATGATTCCACGTCGCTAATGGTTCGGGCCACAACCTTCAGGGCTGCGGCAAGCTCGGCTGGGTCTTGCTGTGCATGGGCGGCCAGGCGCAGGCGCGAGATTCCATCGGGAACACTTGGCGGCCTGAAACAGGAAACTGCGATGCCGTTCTCGCGCAGCAGCGTTGCAGTCAAGAAGGCCTGTTGCGGGGATTTCATGCGCACCGATTGCACCGGGCCGGCGGCCTGCTCAACCCGGCCAGCCAGGTTCTCTTCGGCATTCAGCAGGCGCCGGATTACCTGGGCGTTGGCTGCCAGGCCTGAGATTCTTTTCCCGGTGGCCAGCTCCAGCGCCGCATGGGCGGCCGCCGCGGCGGCCGGGGCCAGGGCCGTGTCGAAGATGAAGGTGCGGGCGGTATTGAGCAGGTGCTCGCGCCACAATTCGGCCCGGCTGCCGCCGAAGAGCACTGCTCCGCCCTGGGCCCCGAGCGCCTTGGACAGGGTCGCGGTGACCAACACGTTTTCCGTCTGGGCCAGCCCGGCAGCGTTCACGGCCGAACCGGTGGGCACGGTGGCCAGCGAGTGCGCCTCGTCAATGAGCAGCAGGGCGTTGTACTGGGCGCACAGTTCGGCCAGCTGTTGCAGCGGAGCGGCATCCCCGAGCACCGAATACACCGACTCCACCACCACAACCACCCGCGGCTTCGGGGCGGGCGATTGGGCATTGGCCTGCAATTTGGCGCGCACATCATCGAGGTTGTTGTGTTCGAAGCGCGCCGTGCCGGCCCCGGAAAGCCTGGCCCCGTCGATCAGGCTCGCATGGGCGTGGGCATCGAGCAGCATCAGGCTGCCGGGACCGCCCAAGGCACCCAGCAGGCCCAGGTTCGCGCAATATCCGCTGGAGAATACCAGTGCCTGGCTGCGGCCAGTGTACCGGCTGAGCTCCGCCTCCAGCTCCCGGTGGATCTGCCAGGTTCCGCTGGCAACGCGGCTGGCCGTGGCGCCGGTTCCGATGGAGTTGAGCGCGCCGATCGCCGCCTGGCGCACCCGCGGATGCGAACTGAGCCCCAGGTAGTCGTTGGATGCCAGGTCGAACAGTGCGTGGCGCGAGTTGTCGCTGCGCTGCATGTCCCTGGCGGTGCGCACTGCGGACCGGGTGCGCAGCCAGGCATCCCAGCTCGCGGTGGTGGCAAGGGTTGTCATCTCAGCCTCCGTGGACCTGGTCGATGGCTCCGCACAGCGCGTCGCCCAGTTGCTGCAGCTGGCCGTCGGTGCACATGTAGGGAGGCATGACGTACGCCAGGTCCCTGAAGGGCCGGACCCAGGCGCCGCGTTCGACCGCGGCGGAGCTCAGCGCTGCGCCCTGGACGGGCTGGTGCAGCTGGATCACCCCGACCCCGCCCAGCACGCGCACCGCTTTGACCTGCGGCAGGGTGCGTGCCGGAGCCAGCGAGGCGCGCAGCCCGCGTTCCACCCGCGCCACCTGCGATTGCCAGGGTGCTGGCCGCTCTGGCGCTCCGGGACCGAATTCCGTGGCCGGGCCGGCGCCGGTAAGCAGGTCCAGCGAGGCGATGGCGATGGCGCAGGCCAGCGGGTTGCCCATAAACGTCGGGCCGTGCAGCAACGCCGACGTACCGGGCGCGGCGTCCAGCGCCTGGGCCACGCGGCCCGAGCAAAGCATGGCGGCCAGCGACAGGTAGCCGCCGGTCAGCGCCTTGCCCACGCACATGATGTCCGGCTCCACCTGGGCGTGCTGCACCGCGAACATCCTCCCGGTGCGCCCGAACCCCGTGGCGATCTCGTCGGCGATCAGCAGCAGGCCGTGTTCGTCGGCAATCTCGCGCAACAGCGCAATGGCCTGCGGAGGGTAGATGAACATGCCGCCGGCGCCCTGCAGGATCGGTTCGACAATGATGCCCGCCAGTTCATGCGCATGGGCCGCCGCGATGCGACGTGCCCCGCAGGCCCAGGCGTCGAATTCCTCGAGGTCATAGATCCAGTTGCCGTCCGCCGTGTGCTCTGCGGCAGGCGGGCGTGGCAGGAATAGCTGCTCGCTGCACAGCGGCGCGAAGGCCGAGTGCATGCCGTCGACCGGATCGCAGACGCTCATCGCGGCAAAGGTGTCCCCGTGGTAGCCTCCGCGCAGCGCCAGGAAGCGCTGGCGCCCACGGGCCCCGCAGGCCTCCTGGTACTGCAAAGCGAGCTTCAGCGCCACCTCGACGCTGATGGATCCGGAGTCGGCCAGGAACACATGGCGCAAATTCTGCGGGGTCATGGCCACGAGCCGTTCGGCCAGCTCGATCGCCGGTTCGTGGGTCAGGCCCCCGAACATGACGTGGCTGAATTTCTCGATCTGCGCGTGCGCCGCGGCGTCCAGGACCGGATTGCGGTAGCCGTGCACCATCGACCACCAGGAAGCCATGCCGTCCACGACCCGGTGCTCGGTGCCGGCGCGATCGTGCAGCAGGAGTTCTGCACCCTGCGCCCCCTTGACCGCGTAGTGCGCTCCTGCGTCCACGGGCTCATAGGGGTGCCAGAGCAGCCCCGCATCCCTGTCCAGCAGGTTTTCGGCCAGGGTTTTCACGCGTTGGGTCCTTCCATGGTGCCAGCTCCGCGGCGGCGCAGCACTGGTTCGCGCCCGGCAGCGGCCCCGCAGCCTGCCGCCCCTGATTGAGCCGGTGCGCAGCCGGTTCCGCAGCCGGCGCCGCAGCCGCCGGCGCCTTCCTCGTCGGCGGGGGCCGGAGGCGCAGCATGAGCGGCGTCCTGCAAGCGGCGGGCCACCTCGGACGGGCTGGAGGATTCTTGCCCCAGGACGACAAAGCCCGCGTCGGCAATCATCTGCAGGTCCTTGGCCGCGCCCTGGCCTTCGCTGGTGAGATAGTCGCCAAGGAAAATCGAGTTGGCGGCTTCCAATGCGGCGGACTGCAATGAGCGCAGGTGCATCTCGCGGCCCCCGGCAATGCGCAGCTCCTTGTCCGGGCAGGCCATGCGCACCAGTGCGAGGATGCGCAGGCAGGCCATCGGGGTCAGCAGCCAGGTGCCCTGCATCGGGGTGCCGTCGAAAGGCATGAGGAAGTTGACCGGGATGGATTCGGAGCCCAGATCACGCAGCGCGAAGATCGCTTCCACCAGCTGCTCGGGTGTTTCCCCCAGCCCCACGATGAGCCCGGAACAGGAGGAGAGTCCCGCAGACTGGGCCTGTTCCACCGTCTTGACCCGATCCTGGTAGCTATGCGAGGTGCAGATCTCGGGGTAGAGGGATTCGGAGGTGTTCAGGTTGTGATTGTAGGCGTCGGCCCCGGCGTCCTTGAGCCTGGCGGCCTGGCCGTCCTTGAGGATGCCCAGGCAGGCGCAGACCTCGACCTGCGGGTGCTCCTCCTTGAGCTGTTCGACCATCGTGGCCACTCGGTCCACATCGCGGTCGGTCGGCCCCTTGCCGGAAGCGACCATGCAGACCCGCGAGGCGCCGCCGGCAATGCCGAAGCCGGCCTGGGCCACCGCTTCATCGGGTTTGAGCCAGGTGTATTTGAGGATCTCGGCGGTGGATCCAAGGCGCTGCGAGCAGTAGGTGCAGTCTTCGGGGCAGAGTCCGGACTTGAGGTTGACCAGGTAGTTGACCTTGACGGTGTTCCCGAAGTGCTGGCGGCGCAGGAGTCCGGCAGCGCAGATCAATGGCATCGTGGCGGAATCCGGTGTTGCGAGAATGCCCAGGGCCTCGGATGCGGTGATGCGGTGTCCGGCGAGGATCTTTTCTGCGAGCTGTCCGGGGTCCAGTCGGCTCTCCTCCGGCGCCGGGGCAGTATTTGCGATGTTCAAGTTCATGGGGTGCCTTTCCAGCCGGTACACCGTTGGCCTGCCTGGGTCTGCAGGTTTTGCCCGGACCCAAACGGCTCTTGAACGGTGTTCAATTTCTATTGAATACACACCCTACACCCTGATCAGCATGTTCTTGAACACTGTTCAGCAATATGTCGTCGAGTCCTTGCATCGACCGGCGTTCCCAGCACCAGGGCACCACTTGCCATCCTCCTGATTCCGGGCAGCAAAAAGCGCGTTGCCGGCCAGAATGATTCTGGCCGGCAACGCGCTCAGTGATCTTTGGGTCCGCCAGATCAGGCGGCTGGATCAAGGCAGGTTCGCCTCATTGGTTCCAGGCTGCGGCAATCGCGTCGCGCACCTCGGACAGCGTTTGGGGAATGGCCTTGGTCTGCGCGATGATCGGGAAGAAATTCCCGTCCCCGCTCCACCGTGGCACCACATGCTGATGCAGATGGGCAGCGATGCCAGCTCCCCCGGCTTCTCCCTGGTTCATGCCCAGGTTGAAGCCCGAAGGATTGGACACCTTGCGCAGCACCCGCATGGAATGCTGGGCCAGGGCCGCCATTTCCGCCGTTTCCTCCACCGTGATGTCGGTGTAGTTCGGCACATGGCGGTACGGGCAGATCAGCAGGTGGCCCGGGTTGTACGGGAAGAGGTTCAGGATCACGAAGCAGGTTTCCCCGCGATGCACGATCAGCGCCTCTTCATCTGTGCGCTGCGGACCGGCGCAGAACGGGCAGCTGGCCTCGTCCTTGACCTGGTCCTGCCCGCCCTTGATGTAGGCCATGCGATAGGGAGTCCACAGCCGCTGGAACGAATCCGGCACTCCGGCGAGTTCAAAGTCGTCGGTGACGGACTGGTCTGCTTGCTCCTGCATGCTCAATGGACTCCCTATCCCCTGCTAGTTGCTGTTATCGCGGCTCTTGATGGCTTCAACAATGCGGGCCACCGCGTCATCGATCGGCACCTGGTTTTCCTGGCTGCCATCGCGGAAGCGGAAGGACACGGCATTTGCCTCTGCATCTTCGCCACCGGCGATGAGCACAAACGGAATCTTGTCCTTGGACGCGTTGCGGATCTTCTTCGGGAAGCGATCCGAGGAGTCATCCAGTTCCACGCGGACGCCCTGGGCCTTGAGCTTCGCAACTACCTCGGAAAGGTAGTCGTTGAAGGCCTCGGCCACAGGGATGGCGCGAACCTGCACTGGCGAGAGCCAGGCCGGGAAGGCACCAGCGTAGTGCTCGGTGAGCACGCCGAGGAAGCGCTCGATGGATCCGAACTTTGCAGCGTGGATCATCACCGGTTCCTGGCGGCTCCCATCAGCCGCCTGGTACTCCAGGCCGAAGCGCGCCGGCTGGTTGAAGTCGTACTGCACGGTGCCCATCTGCCAGGTGCGGCCGATGGCGTCCTTGGCCTGGACCGAGATCTTCGGGCCGTAGAAGGCGGCGCCACCCGGGTCGGCAACCAGCTCGACGCCGGTTTCGGTGGCGACGCGCTCCAGCACTGCGGTGGCTTCTTCCCACTGCTCGTCCGAGCCGATGAACTTGTCCGATTCGGGATCGCGGGTGGACAGCTCCAGGTAGAAGTCGTCCATGCCGAAGTCCTTGAGCAGGGAGAGCATGAAGTTCAGCAGGTGCTCGACTTCGCCAGGCGCCTGCTCCTTGGTGACGTAGGAGTGCGAGTCGTCCTGGGCGAAACCGCGCACGCGGGTCAGCCCGTGGACCACGCCGGACTTCTCGTAGCGGTAGACGTGGCCGAACTCGAACAAGCGCAGCGGCAGTTCACGGTAGCTGCGTCCGCGGCCGCGGAAGATCAGGTTGTGCATCGGGCAGTTCATGGCCTTCAGCCGGTATTCCTGGCCCTGCTTGGTGATGTTGCCATCTTCATCGCGCTCTTCATCGATGTGCAGCGCCGGGAACATGGTGTCCGCGTAGTACGGCAGGTGGCCCGAAGTGTGGAACAGCCCGTCCTTGGAGATGTGCGGGGTGCCCACGTACTGGAAGCCTTCTTCCACGTGGCGGTCGCGCACGTAGTCTTCCATCTCGCGCTTGATGATGCCGCCCTTGGGGTGGAACACCGGCAGGCCCGAGCCCAGTTCATCCGGGAAGGAGAAGAGGTCCAGTTCGGCGCCGAGCTTGCGGTGGTCGCGGCGTTCGGCCTCAGCCAGGCGCTCCTGGTAGGCCTTGAGGTCTTCCTTGGTTGGCCAGGCGGTGCCGTAGATGCGCTGCAGCTGCTTGTTCTTTTCGCTGCCCAGCCAGTAGGCGGCGGCCGAACGGGTCAGCGCGAATGCGTTCTTGATCAGCTTGGTGTTCGGCAGGTGCGGGCCGCGGCACAGGTCCTTCCAGACGATGTCGCCGGACTTGCGGTCCACGTTGTCGTAGATCGTGGTTTCGCCGGCGGCCACCTCAACGGTGACGCCCTCGCCCGAGGTGTCCGCGGAGTCGGCCTTGGCCAGCAGCTCGCACTTGTAGGGCTCGTTGGCCATTTCGGCCTTGGCTTCTTCCGGCGATACCTCGCGGCGCGCAAAGAGCTGGTTCTGGTTGACGATCTTGAGCATCATCTTTTCCAGCTGCTTCAGATCTTCCGGGGTGAACGGCTCGGCGACGTCGAAGTCGAAGTAGAAACCGTCGGTGATGTACGGGCCGATGCCCAGCTTGGCATCGGGGCGCAGCTGCTGCACGGCTTGGGCCATCACGTGGGCAGTCGAGTGACGCAGCACCTCCAACCCTTCTGGGTCGGTGATGGTGACACGGGTGACGGTGCTACCGGCTTCCAGTTCGCGGGCCAGGTCGCGCAATACGCCGTCGACGTGCATGACAACCACGTCTTTCTGATCGGCGTAGAACTGCAGACCGGTTGTTCCCGCGTCCACCTGTACCTGCTCGCCATCGATGGTGAGAGTCAGCTGCTCGCTCATGAGATCGGGTTCTACCTTTCAATCTGTGATGGCTTCATAGCTTGTGGCATACCTTGGCCACAGCCAGCCAGATTCCAGTTTAGTTCAAGACCTCGCCTCAGCGCGCGTTCACTTCGGGTTTTGCGATGATTGCTGGCCCGCTTGTGACTCGTTCAACAGTGATTCGGCATTGATCAAGGTCATCACATGCCAGATTTCACGGTCCCCGGCCGGCTGGGAGCTATGGACCTTGCCGTCCTGCAGGTCCTTCCGGAACGCCGGGATGACCTTTTCCAGGCGGCGGATCAGCTCTCGCATTTCATCCATGGTGAGCATCAGGTCGCTGGTCATCATGCGGGCCTTGGCCTCGCCGGTTTCTTCGCCGGAGTAGTGGCGTCCGCCGTGGACCATGGCCGCATGCAGGCGCCGCTGCTCGTCATTGATGACCTGCCCGAGATAGGCACCCATGGCCATGCCGGATGGATCGTCTTCCCGCTCCCCCACCTCGCCGGTGGTGTACGCAACGGCAGCCGACTTCCAGACGCGGTCGCGCTTGTCCCGTGCGAGCTCCGGGACCTCGACAATCATCTCGGCCTTGGCTAATTCGCGCAGGTGGAAGCTGATCTTGTTCGCCGGCATCTCCAGCACCTGTGCCATGTCCGCCGCGCGGGCCGATCCCATCGCCGATAGCGTATTGAGAATCTGCCGGCGCAGCGGGTTGGCAATCGCCTTAAGCATCGGCGTAGTGAACGTGACCAGCGACTCGTTATTGCTCATGTGCACAGCTTAGCAATCCCCCAAATAAAGTTGCGCAAATTCTATTGCGCAATTTTATTTGCGGACTTACAGTGGATTCCATGACCCCGACCCAGCCCAGCGGCCACCCAGAGACCGCGGCGATTGACCCAAACCCATTGCCCCCATTGCGTGCGCAGCAAAATTACCGCAGGTGGTTGCTGGCGGACTCCTCGGCACTGCTTTCGGGCGGCATCTATGGCTTCGTCTCCCCCTTGATCCTGCTGGCCGCCACCGGCGCGCCGGTGCTGGCCGGATCCCTGGCTGCGCTGGGGATGGCAGCCAGGGCCAGCGTCATATTGGCCGGTGGCGCCATGGCGGACCGCTCCGACAAGGCGCGGATGATCCTGATCGGGAGCTTGTGCGGCGCAGCGGTGACCGCGGCCTTGGCCCTGGGTATCGGAACTAGTTCGCTGCCGGTTCCCCTGCTATGCCTCGCGCATGTCCTGATGGAATTGCGCGGCGGATACTTTGGCTCAACAACCAATGCCGCCCTCAAGGATCTGGTGCACCCGAAACAGCTCGGCCGCGCGATGGCTGCCAACCAAGGCCGCGACTCGGTGCTGATGCTCGGCTCCGCTCCCCTTGGCGGTGTCTTGCTCGGATTCGGCGGCGCCGTTGCCCTGCTTGCCGTCGCTGTCTTGAATTTGATCGCTGCGGCCAGCGGGTTCGCGCTGCGCCGGCCTCTGCGGGCCGCGCAGCAATCCTTCCGGGAACGAGGCGAGGCCAGCGCTGTCGGCGAAGAGAAAGTTGCCCACGGAATCTTGGCCGGCATGCGCTGGTGTTTTTCCCGCCCGCAACTACGAGCGCTGCTGATGTTGATTACGGTCGTCAACATCGGCGTCAACGGGCTGATGACCACTCTGATCTATGGGCTGGAGCAGCGTTCGGAAGCTCCGTGGATCATTGGGCTGGCATCGACGTGCATGGGCGCTGGAATGCTTATCGGCTCGCTGGCGGCGACCTCGCTCATTGAAAAATTCCGCAGCGGGCTTCTGGCTTGCAATTGCCTCACTCTTCTTGGCGCCGCCATGCTCCTCATCGGGTTTAACACGAACCTGTTGTGGATGGGCTCCATGCTGCTGCTCAGTCTCCTGAGCGTCCCCGCGCTCAACGCCGCAGTCGGCGGATACTTCATGGCATGCGTCCCCCAGGACATGTCCGGGCGAGCGAATTCCTTGATTACCTTCATGGCCCTGGCCGCCTTGCCTTTGGCACCGCTGGCCACCGGGCTCGGCTTGGAGTGGGTTGGCATGGGCCCGACACTCATCTTTTTCGGAGCATTGGTTTCCTTGGCTGCCATCTTGGCCTGGCTTTCGCCACAGGTCCGAGGGATCCCTCGCCCCGAGCATTGGGTTGCTGCCGCATCTCCAGCACCGATTGAACGCGCCAGTTCCGATGGCTCCCAGAAGTCCCCCGCCCCTGCGGCACCCACCGAATAGGAGTACCCGAAGTGATTTCCGATCCCACTGCACCCGGTGAATCCCGGCTCAAGCGATCAGCCCTCAAACGCATGTTCAGCAGTGAAAAGCGTTACCGCCATGCCTCTGCGTTGGAGCGCCAGAACAGCGAGGCGGCTGCCCGAATGCGGCATCAAGCGCTGCGCAATGAGCAATGGATCTATTTATAGGGACGCAGGAAAAGTCTTGAAAGATCCTCGATTCCATGGCTTTCATTTTCAACCGCTCCTACCCTAGGAATATGAACAAGCCGGCCCCACCCGTCATCAGCGCCATTACCCTCGGCGTGCGCGATGTCGGCGCTTCCACCAAGTTCTACACCGAGGGCCTGGGGTTTGAGCTGGTGCAGCCAGCCCACCCGGAAATCGCCTTTGTCCGCGCCGGATATGGTTTGATGCTCGCTCTGTGGGACGTGAAACAGATGCCCAGCGAGTACGGCGATGTCGGGCACGGCCCGTTGGCACCGCCGATCTCGCTTGGGCATAACGTGCACTCGGATGCGGAAGTGGATCACCACTACCGGCGAGCGCTTGAGGCGGGAGCAACGTCGATCACCGTGCCCACCGTGCAGCCTTGGGGTGGCAAGAGCGCCTGCGTGGCCGATCCGGATGGCTTCCGCTGGGATTTTGTGCATAATCCGTCGTTTGTCATTGATGCCGACGGGCATGTTTCCTCGGTTTGAGAATTATCAGTCGTCAGTTATGTTCGTACTTGGTTTCCTCTCAGGCCAGGGTTCAGCGGTAAGTGACGGCCACTGTGATAACCACCGTTTGGTCTTGGCTTCATACACGTTCCGGGGCGCGAGCACTGGATTCGGAATGATCCTCCGGGCGAATAAATTTGCAAATCCATATGGCGCATAGGTGCTAATCTGCCCATTCGCATCGCTGGCGACTGGAATAGCTGGAACCCCGAAGTGCCCTTCGTACCAAATGTGGACGCGTGCTTCATTGCGGACTTCGATTTCTGCGTCGATGTCCTTGAAGAGTTCTTTTGCACGGCGAATGACTGCATCTCCCGCCTTATAGGACGTGTCTTCGTCGAAGTAGAAGAAGTCGTAGTCGCGAATCCCGTTTTGCGGGTCTTTGCCTTCCAGTACGTTCCATACCGTTTGGAATAGCTCACCTGTAGTCAGCCACCAGTCAGAGAGGCGGAGCTGCGGGCGAGCTGGAGTATTTGCCGGTTGATCGGGTTGGCTTGGACGCAGGTTAGGAAAAGTTTTTCATCTTGTGTGCTCACCGGTGGTTGCCCCAAAAATCAGGTATCTGCCTTATTGGACCAATGTAGCTGCAGGGAAAGCCCTGCCTGCGGGCTAGTTCATCAGGCTCCGCGCTGATCCAGCCCTTCAGCTTCCATGCGCTTGGCGAGTTCACCAAGGCTTTCGCTCTTGGGTGCCCCCTCGGCGAATTTTGGCCGATAGCTGGGTTGCGGCCGGCTCTGCTCTTCAAGGTATCCGGCCGCAGGCAGCGTTTCTGGCTGATGCAGGTCCCAGGCGTTCAGCGCCTGCAAGGAAATGCCGCGTGGCCCGGTACGCCGGGTGACCCCGTGGATGAGCAGCATGCGGGTGGAGAAAAGCAGCGGCCCGGTGCGTTGCTGCGTGTCATCGAAGAAAGTGGCATCGATGCAGCCGGTGCCGTCATCCACGGAAATGAAGACCACTCGCTTTCCACCTCTCATGGGAGGAGTCTGTGTGGCCACGCGTACCCCGGCGACCAGCACTTCGGTTCCGTTGCGCAAGTGCAGCAACTCGGCCGCTTGGGTCATGGGCAGATGCGCCAGGCGTTGCCGGTAGGAGGAGATCAGGTGCTCGCTGGCATCCAAGTGCATCAGGTCCAGTTCGGTACGTACTACTTCGGCAGGTTCCAGCTCAATCCCCGTGGCTTTGATGTGTTCGATTTTCCCAAGGTCGAGGGCCAGCTGTCCGGGTCCCGGACGGTATTTGGCCGGAAGGGAGCTATGCGCCATGGATTGGGTATGGGCGATGGTGTCGGCACGTGAGGTTCCTGCAAGCAGGGAATCGAAGACTCCGAGGGCTGCAAGATTCTGGTAGGTACGGCGCGAGAGTCCTGCGCGGGCTCGGACATCGGCAAGGTGCTCGTAGGGCTGGCCGGCCACGAGGCGTTGCACTTCGCGTTCGCTCATCTGGTGGATATCGCGGAAGGCCAGGCGGATTCCATAGCGTCCGGGACGCAGCGAGCTGGGTGCGCGGGGCACCACTGGGAGCTTCGAAGGAGCAGATTCGAAAACTCGTTCGACTCGATAGTGCCCCGTGGAGCGATTGATATCCAGTGGGAGGATGGGAACGCCCATGCGGCGGGCTTCGGAGACCAGCAGCCGCTTGGGATACATCCCCGGGTCGTGTTCCCAGATCCCGGCAAGGAAGGCCTCGGGGTGATGCGCCTTGAGCCAGGCCGAGTGGTAGGTGGGTACGGCAAAGGCAGCCCCGTGGGCTTTGCAGAATCCGAAGGATCCGAAACCGGCCAGCACCTTCCAGACCTTGTCGATCGTCTCCTGGCTATAACCGCGCTTAGTTGCTTCGATGCGCACATAGCGTTCCACTGCTGGTTCCTTCTCGGGATTGCCGAGCAGCCGCCGATAGACATCGGCCATCCCCAGAGTGCAGCCGGTCATCACGTGCAGGATGCGCAGGATCTGCTCGTGGAAGACGGTGACCCCGTGGGTTTCGGCGAGCGCTGGCTTCAGGTCCGGGTGCAGGAACTGCTCGGGGGCGAAGCCGTGGCGGTGTTCCAGGTAGGGCTTGACCATATTCGATTGCATGGGACCCGGGCGGAACAGGGAGATGTCAATGATCAGGTCGTTGAATTCGCGGGGCGCGAGCTTGCCGACCAGTTCGCGCTGCCCCGGGGATTCGATCTGGAAGCAGCCCAGCGTATGGGTGGAGCGGATCAATTCGAAGGTGGGTTCGTCATCCAGCGGCACCCTGGCCAGGTCGATCACTCCGGTGGCGTCGATGTAGCTGTCGTCGGCATGCCCGCCGGCGCGAGCTGCCTGCTCTTTGCTCGGGTGCAGGCGGGCGATCTCCTCGAGCGTGTAGGCGATGGCTGATTGCATGCGCACCCCGAGCACGTCGAGCTTAATCAAGCCCATCAGGTCCATGTCGTGCTTGTCGAATTGGCTCATCTGCAGCCCGATGCCCGAGGGCTGGACCGGGGTGCGGTCCAGCAGGCTCGCGTCGGAGAGGATCACCCCGCAGGGATGCATGGAAATATGCCGGGGCAGCCGGTCCAGGCGCTCGGTGGCGTCGATGAGGATATCGAGCTGCGTGTCATCGGTGATGCGCTCGGCCAGGGCGGCCAGTTCGGGTTTCTCGGTGAGCGCTTCGCGGAATGAGGAGGCGGAGAAGCGCCAGAGCTGCTTGGCGATTTCGTCTACCTGCTCTTGTTCGATGCCAAGGGCGGATCCTGCATCGCGTACTGCGCCGCGGGCCCGGTAGGCGTTCTGCATGCTCATCAGGCTGACGCGTTCTTCTCCGAAGGTGGAGAAGATCTTGTGATAGATCTCGTGGCGGCGGGCTGATTCCACGTCGATGTCGATATCAGGCAAAGTGGTTCGAGTGTCTGACAGGAAGCGTTCGAACACGAGGTCGTGAGCTAGAGGATTCACCTGGCTGATACCCAGCAGGTAGTTCACCAACGAGGAGGCACCCGAACCGCGGGCCGCGACGCGTACCCCCATCTCGGTGATGAGGTTGACGGTTTCGGCCACGGTGAGGAAGTAGCCGGCGAAGTCCAGTCGCTGGATCACGCCCAGCTCGAGGTTCAGCTGTTTTTCAATCAGGCATCGGTCGGTATCAGGCAGCAGGCGCGGGACCGCAGCGTAGACGCGTTCGGTCAGTTCCTGCATGGCTGGCCGGTAGAGTCCGATGACTTTCGCCTCAGGGATCACCGGCTTCTTCCAGCCGAGGTCTGCGACGGGGTCCATGGCTGCCCATCGGGCGAGCTGTTCGGTATCGCGCAGCATCTGATGGGCCCAATGCCGCTCGGTGGCATTGCCGATTTCGGTGGCCAACTGGTGCATCTGCTGCGGGGTTTTGAGCCAGCCCTGGCCATTGGGCTGGCAGGAGTCCAGGTTTTTCAAGCTGTGCAGGGTGCGCGCGGAGTCAAGAATATCCGCGGTGACAGCTCCGTCGGGATCTACGTAGCGCACCGCGTTGGTGAGCACGGTTTTGATCTGCCATTCGTGGGCATAGCGCAACATGCGCGCGGCCTCGCCGAGGCTATAGCGCGAACCGTGCGACGAGAGGTAGGTGGTGATCTCGACCCGCAGCATCTTCCCCACCCGCTTTTTCCAATCGGCCATGAGGGTACGCGCTTGGGTGTATTTTCCCTTGAGAATCGCTCTGGCTACGTCGGATTCGCCGCCGAGCAGGATTATCAGATTGCCGCTGCGGCCTAATTGAGCAACCTGCCGGGCGCTCAGTCCGGGGACGCCATGCGCCGTGCTGTGCGCGAGGGTAATTGCCCGGCATAAGGCAGCGTAGCCAGCTCCTGCACAGCCTCCGCGAGCCAGCAGGGTGATTCTTCCGAGGGTTTCTCCGGCAGAGTCGAGCACCGCGAGGTTGACTCCGAGGATCGGTGCCAGCCCTTCAGCCATGCAGGCCGCCACGTGCTTAACCGCGCCATACAGCCCATCCCGGTCGGTCAGCGCCAGCATCTGTGCGCCGTGCGCTTTGGCTGCTTGCGCCAGGGCGCGCGGGTGCGACACCCCATAGTGGGCGCTATAGGAAGAACTGACATTCAAATGGGTGAAGCTCATTGCGGTCCTTCGAAGATATGTTCCCCTGCCGTCAGCCTAGGCGCTGCGAGCCAGGGACTCATGCACACGCACCAGTCGCCAGCGTTCGGTTTGCGCGTCAAAACTGACGTCAACGCTGTGCACCTGCCGGGGGCCGCGCACCGCAACCAGTTGCAGCCGCCACATCTCATAGTCGGCGATTCCTGCGCCGATTCCACGCGGAATCCGCAGGTTTTCGTCCCACCATTTGCGGCGCTCGAACCAGCGTTGAGGTTCGGCAGCCAGGCGATAGTCCTGCCCTTGCCACCTCACGCGCAACGGCATTCCGTTCGCCGCACAGGCAACCTCGATTAACTCGGTGAACATCCCCACGTGTGCACTCCTTACCTAATAGAACCATTCTATTCGAACACGTATTCGAATGACAGTTACACTAGTCAAACGCACCGACAGTTTGGGTCAGCCGGGTGCATTCAAGGGCAAACCGCAGCCCCTTACCCGAAGAGCGGGACATGAGTCCTTGTTGCCCCGCTGCTTCTCGTGCGTTCCAAGGTAGCTCCTAATGGGGACTATCAAATAAAACACTCACACTTGGCTGATCTGGTCAGGAGCGAACCCCTGCGTGCGAAGGAATAGTCAAACAGCCATAAAGGGAATCTCGGCCAGTCGCGTCGCGAAGGCCATCGACCAATTTTTGCTCATGGACCGGTGAAGCAAACCCATGACGCCTTGCCATCCGGGAATGGCGCAGAAAGCAATAATCATTGACGAAGTCCTCGCCCGCAGGGATCGGCTGTGACTTTTGATTTCGTTTGGCGGTTAATTGCACCGAGAAATGGCGGATCCAGTTGCGTTTCCCGCGGAGATTAGGAGCGCAGCCCTCTGGGATCAGACCCATCGGGTTCTTCTTTTTGCCACTCAGGTGCGCCACGCGTATTCAACGTCCAAGGGCATTGCATCTAGGTGCCGGGCATATAGTCATCACCCAGTGTATAGTCATTACATGCTGACCATTTCAAATCGCGTGGACGTGATGAACCGCCTAGGGCGGGCACTGGCTGATTCCACTCGTTCCCGCATCCTCCTGTCCTTACTGGAGAAACCGGGCTATCCTGCCCAGCTAGCCCGCGATCTTGGACTGACACGCACGAATGTTTCGAATCATCTGGCGTGCCTACGCGGGTGCGGAATTGTCGTCGCTGAAGTCGAGGGACGGCAAACACGTTATGAAATTGCTGATCCTCATTTGGCTGCCGCGTTGATTGCCTTGGTTGACGTGACGCTAGCGATTGACAACAGCGCGCCGTGCATTGATGTTTCTTGCACTGTTCCAGGTTGCTGCACCCCAAAGGAAAATCCATGAACCTGGCACTTCTGACTCCAGCGCGCCGAAATGTTCTGCAACGGCGCATTCGCGTGATCGTGGCAATCACTATCACCTGGAACGTTATCGAAGCGGTGGTTGCCCTCATCGCTGGCGGCGTGGCATCATCAGCCGCGCTAGTCGGCTTTGGACTTGACTCGATTGTTGAAGTGCTCTCAGCTGCCGCCATCGCTTGGCAGTTCGCTGCACCCGATCCCGAGGGGCGAGAAAAAACAGCCCTGCGAGTTATCGCTATCTCGTTCTTCGCATTAGCTGCCTATGTTTCTGTTGACGCGGCGCTTTCCCTGACTGGCATCAGGGAACCAGAACACTCCATTGCGGGGATCATCCTGGCCGCAGTGAGTTTATCGGTCATGCCTTTTCTGAGCTTGCTTGAACGTCGAACAGGCCGTGAGCTGGGGTCGGCCTCGGCAATAGCCGATTCGAAACAAACTCTCATTTGCTCTTACCTGTCGGTGGCTCTGCTGGTCGGTTTGCTACTCAACAGCCTGTTGGGTTGGGCGTGGGCCGATTCGGTGGCCGCGCTAGCAATTGCATTTGTAGCAGTGCGCGAAGGCATCGAAGCATGGCGCGGGGATACGTGCTGCACTACCCCCGTCGCGGTATTGACGGGGGAAAATAGCCCTGACAGTTGCAAGGATCCATGTTGCGATTCCAAATAAGACAAGAGAGTTTGCGTTCATGAAGATACTGCTGACCCTCGGTTAACCAGGCGTTGAATCGGCAATGCCGTCACGATCAAATGACCTGCTGCATTAAAACCCGTGCAAGTGCTGTCACTGCTCTTCTTGGCCATCGCCGGTCAACGGCATCTGGCTGCATTGAGTGCAGGACTCGAGGGCACGACTAGGCAGTTCCGTCATTTTGCGAGGGATGACAAGACTGCCTGGGGGGGCAATGCCCGCCTCGAAACATCCCTGCATTATTCGCCTCCCGGTCGTCTTGAGGCAAGACCTATCCAGTTGCTGCTGCTTGGCAACTTGAAGGACTGCCAGCCAACTGGTTTATGCGCCTTATGGGGCACACTTGCTGTGCTCCCCACCCACCTCCAGGAACGAGCCACCCCGACATAAGTTCTGGCGGATATCGCCTTCGCTCCCCCGGAGCGCTGCATCAATGCGGCGCGTGCACCCTGGCTCGCAATCCAAGCGCCGCTTTCCGTACAAACTCGCGCACAGGATGCAGGAATCTTGCGCACCACGGCAAAAGAAGCGGATGAGGGCTGAGTAATTGCCCGTTCGCATAGGCTCTGCGCGAAACTTCCGGGTCATGATCGGCCCAATGCTCGATTCGCACCGAACGCACCGATAGCATCGAGACAGCAACCATCAAACGTTCCAGGAGTTAAATCCCATGCCTCATAAGGTCAAAGCCGTTATTTCCCGTGTCAAGGACGCACCCGTAGAGGTTGTCGACATCATCGTTCCGGACCCAGGTCCCGGAGAAGTAGTCGTCGACGTGCTCACCACCGGCGTCTGCCACACCGACCTGCACTACAAGCTCGGCGGTATCGGCGACGAGTACCCCTACCTGCTGGGCCACGAGTCCACCGCAGTGGTCAGCCAGATCGGCAAGAACGTCACCAACGTCAAGGTCGGCGACCGCGTCATCCTGAACTGGCGCGCAGTCTGCGGCCAGTGCCGCGCCTGCGCCAAAGGCCAGCCGAAGTACTGCTTCAACACCTTCAATGCCACCCAGAAGATGACCCTCGAAGATGGCACCGAGCTTTCCCCTGCTTTGGGCATTGGCTCCTTCGCCGAGAAGACCCTGGTCCATTCCGGCCAGTGCACCATCGTGGATGAGGACGCCGATCCAGCCGCCGTGGGTCTGCTCGGCTGTGGTGTCATGGCCGGCATCGGCGCTGCCATCAACACCGGCGAGGTCAGGCGCGGCGAGTCCGTCGCCGTGATCGGCTGCGGTGGCGTTGGCGCGGCTGCTGTCGCCGGCGCCCAGCTGGCCGGCGCAACCACCATCATCGCGGTGGACGTCAATGTGGACAAGCTGGAGGGCGCCAAGAAGTTCGGTGCCACCCACACCGTTGATTCTTCCAAGGTCGACGCCGTGGAAGCGATCCAGGAATTGACCGGCGGCTTCGGCGCCGACGTGGTGATCGACGCAGTAGGCCGCCCGGAAACCTACAAGCAGGCGTTCTACGCCCGCGACTTGGCTGGCCGCGTGGTGCTCGTGGGCGTGCCTACCCCGGAGATGAAGCTGGAACTGCCATTGCTCGATGTCTTTGGCCGTGGCGGCTCCCTGAAGAGCTCCTGGTACGGCGACTGCCTGCCAAGCCACGACTTCCCAATGCTGGTGGAGCAGTACAAGCTCGGCCGACTGGATCTGGATTCCTTCGTGACCGAACGCATCACCATCGACCAGATCGAGGAAGCATTCAGCAAGATGCACGAAGGAACCGTGTTGCGTTCGGTGGTGGAACTCTAATGTCCGCACGCATCGAAAACGTCATCACTTCCGGAACCTTTTCCCTGGATGGCGGCACCTGGGACGTCGACAACAATGTCTGGATCATCGGTGATGATTCAGAGGTCATGGTCATCGACCCAGCTCACGACATCAAAAAGATCCAGGAAGCCGTCGGCGAACGCGAGGTGATGGCAGTTCTGCTCACGCACGGGCATGATGACCACATCCGCGCAGCTGGCGAATTCTCGGACATTGTCGATGCACCGCTGTTCCTCAACCCGGAGGATCGCATGCTCTGGGAAGCTGTTTATCCCGAGCGCGACGTGGACGCGGAAATCAGCGATGGGGACACCTTCACCATTGCTGGCACGACGCTCACCGCGATGCACACCCCTGGGCATTCGCCTGGCTCCACCTGCTTCTACGCAGAAGACCTGGGTGTGTTGTTCAGCGGAGACACGCTGTTTAACGGTGGACCTGGTGCTACCGGCCGCAGCTACTCGAGCTTCGAAACGATTATCGAATCAATCCGAACCAAGCTACTGGGCCTGCCGGAGCAGACCGTAGTCAACACCGGTCACGGTGATGCCACCACCATCGGCGCCGAGGCACCGAACCTGGAGGAATGGATCAAGCGCGGGCACTAACCAGCATGCTGCGGGGCAGGGGCAGTCGGCCATGGCGGTCGGTTGCCCCTGTGCTTTAATTTCTTTCGCCAGAGAATCAGTACTTCAGCGGTGCTCGCGTGGCAAGATTAATCCCATGCCTGCACTTAAACGTCGCAAACCCGTGTTTCCATTGCTTATTGCCGCCGCAATGCTCTTAATTGCCGGCATCGCCGTGCTCTGGTGGGATAGCCAGCAAGAAGTCGTTCTCTACATCGGATCCTATGAACCGCTGGAAGCTGGCTCTGGGTTCTACATTGGCCCGGGCCCCGCCGAAATCATCGGCTGGGTTCTGGCATTGCTCGGCGTTGGCGCGCTAGGCGTTGCCGCCGGATCGCTGCTTAGCCAGCTCGCTCCCTTCAAAGCCTGGTTCCTGGTTGCAGGACTGCTGCTGGCGGCAGCAGGCCTGGCAGCGATGATATGGGATTACAACCAGGTCCGGACCTTTGGCTGGTTTGCCTATGCGCCGTTGAGCAAATCAGAATTCCATCCGGCCAGCGCAACCCTGATCCTGGGCAAACTGGGGATAGCCGCCGGAACTTTCCTGGCCGCCAGCTACATGGGATTGCGGCACAGTTCCGCGCTCACCGGATCAGCTGCCAGCGACTAGAACAGCGAGTTGCTGTGCTCGTCAATCAGCTGCGGCGAATTATTGCGCACGTTGCCCACAGCGGTATCAACCTCATGCATTGTCCATTCGGAGGCGACGTCAAAAGCCTGGGCACGGATCTGCTCAATCAGCCCTTCGCCATCTTCCTCGTCCGGATTCATCCAGCGGCCCATCATCTGAGAATCCAACGGAATTGGCAGGCGATCATGCAGCTCGGCTAATTCCCCCAGCACCCCGGGCTCCTCCGCCGACGGGGAATCCATGGTCATGATCGAAGTCGAAAGGATCCAGCTGCCGTCTTCGTCCTTCCACCACTCATAGAGGCCGGCGAAGAAGATGAGCTTCCCGTCTTCGCGGTGCACGTAGAAGGGCCTTTTCTTGTTTCCTTCCTTCTTCCATTCGTAGTAGCCTTCCACCGGCACCACCGCGCGGCGCTTTTTCACCGCGGCGCGGAAAGTCGGTTTGCTGCTGGCGGTTTCGCTGCGCGCGTTGAAGGCGCGCACGCCCACGGCGAGTTCCTTTGCCCACCCGGGCACCAGGCCCCAGCGGGCCACGTGGATCTGGCGGTGCAACTGGCCGTCGATGAGACGCTCGAGCACAATGGGCACGTCGGTGGTCGGGGCGACGTTCCACGACTGGCGCAGCTCCAAGTTGGCGTCTGCCTCGGCTTCAGCTTCGGCCACCAGGTCGCCGATCGCCTTGGCCATCACATACCGTCCGCACATCATCTGCTCCTTCGCACCGGAAATCTGCTCCCCAGTCTAGCTATCAACGCGCTGGAAATCAGCGAAGTTTTTCGCGTTATTCGGGAACAAAGCCAACAACGTCGCCGTTACACCTAGCATGAGCAACGAATTGAACCTTGACCAGTATGTTCCTGCCGCCGGTGGCGTCACCATGTTCACCACCAGCTGGTGCGGTTACTGCCGAAACCTCAAGCGCCTCATGGACCAGAAGGGCGTGGCCTACAACGAGGTGAATATCGAGGAAGTCGAAGGAACTGCCGAGATCGTGGAGTCCTTCAACAATGGCAACCAGACGGTTCCAACCTTGATCTTCCCAGATGGCACTGCAGCCACCAATCCCCGGATCGAAGAAGTGGTCGAGCGCGTCGGAGCCTAGCAGGCAAACTAAAAAATCGGTGCCTGAAATTTTCAGGCACCGATTTTTGCTGTCGTCGTTTCTAGATCAAACTGAGGTGCTCTCGGTATTCCTCGAGCAAGGCTGCGATGAAGCCCTCCGTAGTGACCGTGCTGACCAGATCATTGGCGGCCCCGACGGTCGTGGGATCCATCGGGACTTCCATCGCCTGATACACCGCATCAAGAACCTGACGCAGCGGCTCGGAATCCTCGACAACAAAAACCGAGGAGAACAGCCACGCTCCCGACACAACGCGCTGTGCGGTGCCTACCAGTTTCACCGGGTAATTGCGTGGTGATTCCGCGGCGGGCAGCCCATGGACTGAATGGTCGCCCGGGCAGTACTCCCCCGGGATCGGGCCTACCTGGGCATCAACGCCTAAGCGCTTAAGCGCATTGGCATAAATATCGGCGAACACCTCAAAACGGCGCCGTTGGCCCATTACGGCTTCCTGTTCAGGCTCAAGGTGATCAACAATGAGAGTTCCCCGGTGATAGGCAGCAGCGCGCCCGCCGGCCTTGCGCACCAGCGGTGCGAAACCGCGCTGGGAAGCTTCATCACGGGCCGCTTCATAGCCAGCCATCCGGACGTCGCGTTGCCCAAAGGCCAACGTCGGGTCCGGGCGATACAGGCGCAAGCTCGGTCCACGCTCCCCTGACTGAATTTCGCGCAACAGCTGGACACCCCGTTCCAAATCAGCTGCAGGATCACCACTTGGTTCTTCGAATTCCAGTGCTAGCGGTGCCTCCGACTGAGGATTGAACAAACTCATAATGCCGAGTCTAATTCAGTCTCTGCGCTCCAGTGGAGTTGATGTCACAGCGCTCGAGTGCTGTTCAGGAGAGAATCTGCGCCATAATAATAGGCGTGCCAAAATCATCTACCCCTGTCATCCTGATCGGCGGACCTTCCGGATCAGGCAAGTCCTATCTAGCTTCCAAGTACGGCAATCCGCACCTGCCGCTGGATGAGTACTACCGACAGATCAGTGAAGACGGCAATCCGGTGGCATTCCCGCGCACAGCCTACGGCGAAATTGACTGGGACCATTCAGGGACTTGGAACAAGGAAGCCGCCCTGCGGGCCATCGACGAGCTGTTGGAACACGGCACCACCATGGTTCCCAACTACTCGATCGCGACCTCCAGCTACAGCGGCCACAGAGAAATTCGCTCGGAGAACGGGCCTATCGTGGCCGAGGGAATCTTCCTCTACGAGTTGCTTGAGCCGCTACGCGAAAAAGGAATTAACGTCCAGGCGTACTACGTTGACGAACCCGCTTTGGTGACCGGTATTCGACGCTTTGTTCGAGACGTGGCACAACGTCGCAAACCGGTCCTTTTCCTTCTCAAGCGCGGCTATGCGCTGTTCCGCGTTCATGGTGCGGATCGCGAAAAATACCGTGAACGCCTATTCATTTTGAAGTCGAAGCCTGAGCTCAAAAAGCTGCTCGCGCAGCTGGCTTCGTCGTAGGCTCCGCCTAGCGGGCACGCACCGTCAGAATCTGTTCGGCACGGCCGAAGGGTCCTGATTGATCGTGTAGCACTGTCGAGGTCAATCCGATTCCATCAACACCGAAGCTCTGCTGGACTTCAAGGCCTAGCCAGGCTCCGGCAGGCTGCCGGTACATATGGATCTGCAAGTCGAGATTCGGATAAATCCAGGTGCCCTCGTTCGGTTCGACGCGCGGCACCACGCCATTTGCCGTGTCGATCATTCCCACCAGCCTCGCCATGTCTGAAGCATCCAACGTATCAACTAGCGCGTAGTCGGTATGCAGCCATGCGATCCCCTTGCCAGGGCGCCATTGCTCGTTGGAACGCAGTTCGATGGAACGGATATATCCGCCTGGCCAGCGTTCGCTGATGTTCTGGACTTCGCATTCTTCCGGGCCAGGAATCCTGGTGTCTTCGATGCCTGCAACAGCGCTGGAGTCTCCGGTTATCACGCGCCAGGCACGGGCGACGATGCTGGTTCGTCCCTTGGCGGTCATTTCGGCTTCGATCAGCTCGATGGTCCGGCCGGGTCGTATCAACCGTGTCGTGATTTCGAATTCTCCGGCATGGATCAATCCATGAATTTCAAAGCTCAGCCGAGCTATACGCATGTCGTCGCGAGGCTCGAAGTTCTCCAACGCATAAGCCAAGATTCCGGACGCAGGACCCATGTGTTGTTCATGTTCATTCCAGGCACCTTGTGCATGCCACGATGAGCGGTAGCGACCCTCGCCTAGCGATTCAAAGTAAAAGTCACCTTTAGCGAGAATCTTTTCCAATTCCTCAGCGAGCTGGTGCGTCATTGATGCCCTCCTGGCCGTACAAAAATTATTGCGCTGCACTCAGGTTATCCAAGAGCAACTGAAATCAATAGATTACTGATCTTTATCGTGTTCATGGGCCCTTTGCCCGGCATTGTCCATAATGCCTAGAATTTCGGCAACGCCGTTCTTTGCCCACATCGCGTGTGGCGTCATCGTATCGAACTGGGCTGACTGGCCGGCTTTCACGTGATAGGTGCGTTCGCCGAGTTGCAATTGGATTTCGCCAAGCAACACCGTAAACCATTCCTTGCCCGGATGGATGCGCAATTCGCTTGGCGCTGGTGCTTTAGACGGGTCGATGCGCATTTTTGAGACGTTGACTCCGTTGACCGCGTCGTCGGTGGAGAGCTTCCACAGCGTAATCCCGGGCATGCTGATGGGCTCCGGGCGAATGATGATTTCGGCCTCGGACGTGGCCACCAGCTCATCAAGGCTCGTGTCCAATGCCTTCGCCAGAGGCACCAACTGGTCCAAGGCGATGCGTCGGCTACCGGTCTCGATCCGGCTTAGCGTTGAAACGCTGAGTCGGGCTTTATTAGCCAATGATTCCAACGACCAGCCACGGTTCTGCCGCAGCGTGCGAATACGTTGGCGAATGATCTGGTCGACTTCCAATTCTTGCGTCATGCGCAAAAGGCTACACCTTCTCGCGCAAAACGTCGATACGCTGTGATCATCGGCAAGCAAGAGAACAAGGAGACATGCCATGGAACATTTCGAAGTCATCATCGTCGGTGGAGGAAGCGCCGGACTCGCAGCTTCGGTCGCACTGGCGCGATCCCGGCGAAACGTGCTGGTGATCGATGAAGGGCGTCCGCGTAACGCGCCAGCACAACACGCACACAACGTACTGGGACAAGAAGGCATCAGCCCACTGCAGCTACTGGAACGCGGACGCGCTGAAGCTGAAAATTACGGTGCGAAAATCGTCGCCGGCGCGGTGGACTCGCTAACCGGTTCTCTCGAACAAGGATTCACGGTCAATGTGGATCAACAGGCATTTACCGCGGAGCGAATCGTCCTTGCCACCGGACTCAAAGATGAGCTTCCGAAGATTCCGGGCCTTCAGGAAGCGTGGGGCACTTCAGCGATCCATTGCGCTTACTGCCACGGATGGGAAGTACGTGATCAAGAAATTCTCGTTATCGGCTGCGGACCGATGAGCGCGCATCAGGCCATGATGTTCCAGCAGCTGAGCTCAAAGATCACTTTCATTAATCACGACCCGAATGAACTGAGCGAAGAGAGCGCTGCGTTGCTGAGCCGTCTGGAAATCCCCTTGGTCAACCAATCGGTCGCTGCTCTGGAATTCGATAGCGACGGGCAGCTGGCCGCCGCCAAACTGGACAACAACGAACGCCTGCGTGCCCAATCAGTTATCGTCGCCAGTCGAATGAACGTTCATGGGGAGCTGTACCAAGCGCTGGGCGGGAAGCTTGAAGAGCACCCGCTGGGCACTCACATTAAAGTCAACGAGACTGGCGCTACCGAGGTCCCAGGCGTCTATGCCGTAGGCAACGCGAGCAACCTCAGCGCCATGGTCATGGCCGCAGCAGCTTCTGGCACGCTTGCTGGAGCGGCTATCAACGCTGATCTGCTCAACGCAAAAGTAACCCAATCCGGGTAACCACGCACCCGCCGAAGGAAGAACCCCTCCTTTCACGCCAGCCTCCGCCAGGCATGATGGGAGGGGCTCCCGCGTGGTATGAATGGCCGTTCGCTGGCGCAGACTTGCCAGCGTCATGCGCACCACTTCCCACATCGCAAGGATCAATGGTAGGCTTAAATTGTTACCTCGACGCTTGCAGGTGTGACTCACCCGCCAGCAAGCGTTAGCAGTAGGATTTGTAGCACGGCCAACAAATCGTCTGTGCAATACAAATTGGTTCACCGATCTTCGGATTGACTGAACTCCTACCGAAACGAATTCTTCATCTTCTCTTCTTCACTGCAGAAAAAGCATCTCGACGTTTCCCAACGTCGCGCCTCTGTGGATTCCTTGTTCTACTCCGCTAGCGTGGGGTCATTACCCGTTAGCAGCCTGGATTCCGATGATGCTTAAGCTAGTGCAGCGACACCCGTTTTGGCCGATACCGGCAAAATCAGTATTCGATAGTCCGTATCGACGGCAGGCGAATAGTTCTCGGCAGCTCTGCTCGAGGTAACCCCAAAATTTTCCGATTCGGAACTTCGGATCGGCAACCGGGCCACAACGTGGCCAATCAATAAATAAGGAAATAACACTATGGCCACTGGCACCGTGAAATGGTTCAACGCTGAAAAGGGCTTCGGCTTCATCGCTCCTTCGGATGGATCTGCTGACGTTTTCGCACACTACAGCGCTATCCAGAGCTTCGGTTTCCGTAGCCTCGAAGAGGGACAGACCGTTGAGTACACCCTGGAAGCTGGTCCAAAGGGCCCACAGGCAACCAACATCCAGGCTCGCTAAGAGACTTTCTTCAAAGGTGTAGTTCCCCCGCAAGGGCTGGAACTGCACCTTTGATGCTTTTAACAGGCAAAATCTTCTAGTTCCGACGAGCACGGGCTGGCGGGCGCTCCCTCAGAACCCCAACGCCCAATAAACGCGCTGGCACCGCGGATAACTTCGTGAAACGTCGAAAAATCATCGCTATCGGATTCGGCAAAATAACTTCGCCCGTTCCTTTCAATACCTGTTTCAGCCCCCGATGCATTGCTCGTTGTATGCCTTGAACGACTAAAGTCGGCACAGTGCGCCGGAACTGGACTCTGGCAAGATGCCGCTCGGTCAGCTTAGACTCGCGTAACGGTTCCGCCAGAAGACGCGCCGTGGCGACCGCATCTTGCACTGCCAGATTTACGCCTACTCCGCCCACCGGACTCATCGCATGGGCAGAGTCTCCGATGCAAAGCAACCCAGGTTGCCACCACTTCCGTGCGCGGTTCAGTCTAACGTCCAGCAGCTTAGCGTCGTCGAGTTTTAGGCCGTCGACCGAGCCTGCCAGCTCTGGCGCCGCCGAAACTATCGAATCATGCCAGGCATCCACTCCCATCGCTCGCAGTTCAGCATCCATGCCTTTCGGCAATATCATCGCAGTTTGCACATACCCGGTCCGAGGGATCAACACGAACATCCTGCCGTTCACGAAGGCCGGCGACAGCGTAAATTCGCGTTTCAATGCTCCTGGCACCTTGAACCACCAGACGTCAATTGGAACCGAATAATCCTTCATCGCGATCCCTGTTGAATCACGAATGCAAGACCATCTGCCATCAGCGGCGATGGTGAGATCGGCTCGTACTTCTCGCTCGCCATCGGGCCCCGTGTACTGGACACCGACAACCTTTCCCGAATCTCTGAGCACATCGGTGACTTCGCAATTCATGTGCAGGGTGAAGTTCTCTTCTGCTTCGCCAGCGCGTGCCAACAGATCCAGAAAATCCCACTGCGGTGCCAAAGCTATGAACGGGTACGGGTGATGCAACTTCGAAAGGTCCACCACGGTGACAGGTGAGTTGTCCTGCGCTGGAAACTGCGCTTGGGTCACCTTGTTGAATTTGATCTGCTCAAACTGTTCCATCAACCCAAGCTCGTCGAGCAATTGAAGCGTCGACGGGTGGATGGTATCCCCGCGAAAGTCCCTGAGGAAATCAGAATGCTTTTCGAGCACGGTAACGGAAACTCCGCACCGGGCCAGCAATAAGCCAGCGACCATTCCGGCTGGTCCTCCTCCAACGACGATGCAATCAGTGGTGGACTTCATTGGCATATCCCTCCGGTGACAGCGATGTGACTTCAGCTTGTCACCGTTCCTCGTCATTGGCCAGCGTTGAATCTCGAATCTGGCTCGATAGTTTGCCAAGACGAAATTCCAAGAGGGCCACTGATATCTTTAGCGCGAATCCGCAGCAGGACTTGCTGGCTCTTAGAGGAATTGCGAGTGGTCCTGCTACGAGCCTCGACTGAGATGATCGAGGTTTCGGGAACGGGCAGTTCCAGATAACACATTGCCAACGAGCGCGTCTATGAAAGACGGAGTCACAGGGAGATCAGGAATGAGCACACGATGATAGACAGCGCCCCATAGTTGATCCACCATCGATTCCAAATTCACTTCTTCACGAATCTGGCCATCTTCCTGGGCCTTGGCCAGGCGTTTGACTGCAGCCTGCCGCCTCACAGAGGAATAGAGACGGCGATATTCCGCAGCAAGTTCAGGATCGGTCTGGGAAGCGCCTATAAGTTCGGTCAGCACTCTTCCGCCGCGGGTTTTCGTCATCACACGCGTGAAAGCGGTGAGCTGGCTAGTCAGGTCCGCCTTGATATCTCCGGAATCATTAAATGCGAGTTCGTTCTCTACGGCATGGACATAGCAATCAAGGATGAGTACCCCGAGTGACGGCCACCAGCGGTAGAGAGTCGTCTTACTGACGCCGGCTTCGCGGGCAACCCGCTCAAAGCTGAGCTGTCCCATGCCTTCATTGAGCAAAATCGGCCCCACTGCCGAGCACACATCTTGGCGCACTTCAGCTGCCGGACGGCGCCCACGACCTCGCTTGGGTGCGGGTTCTTGCATGTATCTATCTCCTAGGTCGTGGTCCTGCTTCAGCCTGCGGGACCTACAAGCTCACTTGCGCCTACAGCCTTACAGTATGTTGCTTGCTTCCTCAGTGGCTGGATCGAACTTCGCCTCAATCAAATATTTCAGCGTCGCGCTATAGCACAGCGACTCCCCCAGTGGAGGATCCAATGATCTAACCAGCCGGCAGGTCGAAGGAAGATCAGGCGATCGCGCCGTTTGGAAAAACAACCTGTCCGTTGATCCATCGAGCTGTGCCAGCAAGGAAAGCAACGACCTCAGCGATGTCCTCTGGTGTTCCGAGCCGTTCCAGGGGTGAGAGGGAGGCCAGGCGATCGACTAGTTGCGGCTCTTTCCCGTCAAGGAATAGCTCAGTGGCCGTTGGCCCCGGCGCTACTGTATTGACGGTAATATCCCTGCCTCTTAATTCGCGGGCGAGAACCAAAGTCAACGATTCGACGGCGGCCTTGCTTGCTGCATACGCCGCATATGTGGGGTGCTGCAACCGGGTTTGGCTGGTCGAAAAGTTGATGAGCGCACCACCTTGTGCCACGCGTTGCGCGGCGAGTTGGGAAACCACAAACGTACCTCGCACGTTGGTCTTCATCATCCGGTCGAAATCGCTGAGATCGAGTTCCTGAACGGTCGACAGAAGCATGATTCCCGCGGTATTCACGACCACGTCAATGTGGCCAAAGGCTGAGTCCACATCATTGAAGGCCTCAGCCATCGCTGCTTCATCTGAAATATCACCGTGGACTGAGATGGCCCGCCCGCCATTTCCGGTGATTTGTTGGACGAGGTCTTGGGCACGCTCTTGGTTTCCCGAGTAGTGCACCCCAACGGCGTACCCATCATCGGCAAGACGCCGCACGACAGCCTGGCCGATTCCGCCGGAACCGCCGGTGACAAGTGCAACACGCTTTTTCGTTCCGTAATTAGTGATGTTCTCAGACATTTGGCTCCCCATGCTTTAAATGAACGGCACGTTCATTAAATCACCATATGAACTTTTCGTCCATCACTTTGGTGCAGATTCACAGCGACACCTGCCCCGTCCAAACCGTCCACACCGTCCACACCGTCCACGAAATGCCTATCATTGGTGGCCATTGCAACGCCTTCCTCCCCCGTTCTGATAACTCGCTACGGGGATCCAGGTGGAACCAGGCATCAATCAGAAACGCCAGATCCCGAATAAGCTCCGACAAGAGACCCCGATACCAGAGATCCAGGTAGCTCGATAACGTTGACTGGAACGCAGAAAGCGGCCAGGACTTGCAATATTCTGCAAGTTCTGGCCGCTTTTTGGAATTCAGATGCCCTTAGATCTGTGGACTAGAAATCCCAGTCTTCATCCTCGGTGTTCACAGCCTTACCGATAACGTAGGACGAGCCGGATCCCGAGAAGAAGTCATGGTTCTCATCAGCGTTCGGGCTCAATGCAGCCAGAATTGCTGGAGAAACGTCAGTCACCGAAGCCGGGAACATCGCCTCGTAGCCAAGGTTCATCAGAGCCTTGTTGGCGTTGTAGTGCAGGAACTTCTTAACGTCCTCAGACAGCCCCACTGGATCATAGAGATCGTGGGTGTACTGAACTTCGTTTTCGTACAGTTCAAACATGAGCTCGAAGGTGTAGTCCTTCAGTTCCTGCTTGCGCTCCTCGCTCAGGCCTTCCAGGCCCTTCTGGAACTTGTAGCCGATGTAGTATCCGTGAACGGCTTCGTCACGAATAATCAGGCGGATCAGGTCGGCGGTGTTGGTCAGCTTTGCGTGCGAAGACCAGTGCATTGGCAGGTAGAAGCCGGAGTAGAACAAGAACGATTCGAGCAGGGTCGAAGCGATCTTGCGCTTCAGCGGATCTTCACCGTGGTAGTAGCTCTCGATGATCTGCGCCTTCTTCTGCAGATTCACATTCTCGGTGGACCAGCGGAAGGCTTCGTCAATTTCCTTGGTAGAGGCCAAGGTCGAGAAGATCGAGGAGTAGCTCTTAGCGTGAACCGATTCCATGAACGCGATGTTGGTGTACACAGCCTCTTCGTGAGGAGTGATAGCGTCTGGGATCAACGACACGGCGCCGACAGTACCCTGGATGGTATCCAGCAGGGTCAGGCCGGTGAACACACGCATGGTCAGCAGTTTTTCGTCATCGGTCAAGGTAGCCCAGGACTGAATGTCGTTGGACAGTGGCACCTTTTCCGGAAGCCAGAAGTTATTAACGAGGCGGTTCCAAACCTCAACGTCTTTGTCATCCTGGATACGGTTCCAGTTGATCGCTTCAACCTTATTGGTCAGCTGAATCTTTTCGGTCATTGCCCCTCATCGAAAAGCTAAATCGTGTAACGAACGTTGCTACCAACTCTACCGGTTTTTAGAACCGTGAGGACGCAGCGAATCTCAAAGTTAGTGCCAGAATCTACTGGTTCTGACTTGAGTATTTATACAAAGCGGCTGCCGTTAGGTTGGACCAAACGGCAGCCGCTTCGTGATATTAATGTCCTACTTGGCGGCCACTAATGCGGGTTTACAGTGCGCAGGAAACGCAACCCTCAACTTCGGTGCCTTCCAAGGCCATCTGGCGAAGGCGAATGTAGTAAAGGCTCTTAATGCCCTTGCGCCATGCGTAGATCTGAGCCTTGTTGATGTCGCGAGTAGTTACGGTGTCCTTGAAGAACAGAGTCAGCGACAGGCCCTGGTCCACGTGCTGGGTAGCAGCGGCATAGGTGTCGATGATCTTCTCGTAGCCGATCTCGTAGGCATCTTCGTAGAAATCGATGTTCTCGTTGTTCATGTAAGGAGCCGGGTAGTAAACGCGGCCGATCTTACCTTCCTTGCGGATCTCGATCTTCGCTGCGACCGGGTGGATCGAGGAAGTCGAGTTGTTGATGTACGAGATCGAACCGGTTGGCGGAACAGCCTGCAGGTTCTGGTTGTAGATACCGTGCTCCATGACCGAAGCCTTCAGCGCATTCCAATCTTCCTGGGTAGGAATGTGAATGTCAGCGAAGAGCTCGCGTACGCGCTCGGTCGCTGGTACCCACTGCTGATCGGTGTACTTGTCGAAGAATTCACCCGACGCGTACTTCGAGTTCTCGAAGTTATCGAAGGTTTCACCGCGTTCGATAGCGATCTTGTTCGACGCAGTCAGGGCGTGGAACAGAATCGTGTAGAAGTAGATATTGGTGAAATCGATGCCTTCTTCAGAACCGTAGTAGATGTGCTCGCGAGCGAGGAATCCGTGCAGGTTCATCTGGCCCAGGCCGATAGCGTGCGACTTCTTGTTGCCGTCAGCGATCGAAGGAACCGAGCCGATGTACGACATATCGGACACGGCGCTCAGGGCGCGAATCGCGATTTCAACCGAGCCTGCGAGGTTCTTGCCGTCCATGGCCTTGGCAATGTTCATCGAGCCCAGGTTGCAGGAAATGTCCTTGCCGACCTTGGAGTAGCTCAAATCGTCGCCGAATTCGGAAGCCGAGGAAACCTGCAGGATCTCCGAGCAGAGGTTCGACATCGTGATGCGGCCAGCAATTGGGTTGGCCTTGTTCACGGTATCTTCGAACATGATGTACGGGTAACCGGATTCGAACTGGATCTCAGCTACGGTCTGGAAGAACTCGCGGGCGTTGATCTTGGACTTCTTGATTCGCGAGTCGTCGACCATCTCGTAGTACTTTTCAGTAACCGAGATTTCGCTGAACGGCACACCGTAAACGCGTTCCACGTCGTACGGGCTGAACAGGTACATGTCTTCGTTCTTGCGAGCTAGCTCGAAAGTAACGTCTGGGATGACAACACCCAGCGACAGGGTCTTGATACGGATCTTCTCGTCAGCGTTTTCACGCTTGGTATCCAAGAAGCGGTAGATATCCGGGTGGTGCGCGTTCAGGTATACCGCACCGGCACCCTGGCGGGCGCCCAGCTGGTTAGCGTAGGAGAAGGAGTCTTCCAGAAGCTTCATCACCGGGATGACGCCGGAGGACTGGTTCTCGATCTGCTTGATCGGTGCACCGTGCTCGCGCAGGTTGGTCAGCGACAGGGCAACGCCACCGCCGCGCTTGGACAGTTGCAGCGAGGAGTTGACCGCACGGGCGATCGATTCCATGTTGTCTTCAATGCGAAGCAGGAAGCAGGAGACTAGCTCGCCGCGCTGTGCCTTGCCGGCATTGAGGAAGGTCGGGGTCGCAGGCTGGAAGCGGCCGTCGATGATTTCGTCGACCAGCTGGGTAGCAAGCTTTTCATCGCCTCGCGCAAGGTGCAGGGCCACCATGCATACGCGATCTTCATAACGTTCCAGGTAACGCTTGCCGTCGAAGGTCTTCAGCGTGTACGAGGTGTAGAACTTGAATGCTCCCAAGAAGGTTTCGAAACGGAACTTCTTGTTGAATGCGTGCTTGAAGAGATCGCGAATGAAGTTCATCGAGTACTGGTCAAGCGTCTCGCGCTCGTAGTACTCGTGCTTCACGAGGTATTCGAGCTTCTCGTCAAGATCGTGGAAGAACACGGTGTTGTTGTTCACGTGATCCAGGAAGTACTGGCGGGCTGCATAGCGGTCCACCTCGAACTGGATCTTTCCATCTGGACCGTAAAGGTTCAGCATGGCATTCAGGTCGTTGTAGCTCAAGCCCTGGAACTGGGCTGGGAGCTCCTTTGAGCTCGTCATCGTTCCTGCCAATTCTGCGACGCTGGTGTCCAAAAGGTTTCAAGCCCTTCTTTGACGTTGAGAACGTCTTCTGAGGTTCCCATGAGTTCGAATGTATAAAGTACGGGTACGTTGCATTTCTGGGCAATACGCTTAGCCGCAATGCAGTAGTACTCGCCGAAGTTTGTGTTCCCCGCGCCGATTACACCGCGAAGATTTGCCCGGTTTTCGTCATGCCGCAGGAATTTCATGATCTGCGGAACAATCGAATGCTTGCCTCGTTCTCCACCGTAGGTGGGGATGAGCAATACGTACGGAGCGGTGGAGATGAGCGGCGGCTCGGTCGCAAAAACCGGAATCCGAGCCGCGTCCATCTCGAGTTTATCCACGAATCTTTTGGTGTTCTCGGAAACCGATGAGAAGAAAATCAGGTTCGATTTCGTGAACTCTACTGGTTCGTGGGCCTCAGCGTTTTGCTTGTCAGCAAGAGCTGTAGGTGACATCCTCTTTCGCCTCCACTGCAAAGTGAGCGGAATGGGCTCGTGCTTTAGTTAGCTGGAGCCAGCAATTCGATCTTGTCTGGGCGGAAGCCCGACCAGTGATCATCGTCGGTGATGACAACAGGTGCCTGCATGTAGCCCAAGCCACGTACGTGCTCCAAGGCAGCGGCATCCTGTGAGATGTCGACCTTGTTGTACTCGACACCCTTCTTATCCAACGCGCGGTAAGTAGCGTTGCACTGAACGCAGGAAGGCTTCGTGTAAACCGTGATGGCCATGTCCCTGATCCCCTTTAGAAATTCTTGATGTTGGCCGGTTTCCCTCTTGTTGAGAGAAAGTCCCAGCTGTCCTTTCGGATGCCTCAAAAATCAGTTTTCGAGGTGCTACTGGTGCGAGCCGCACCAACGGGTTCAATACTACATGTTGTGTTTAGCCGGTCAAGCGGCCACAACATGATGTATTACAAGTATGTCATTCTTCCCCGCCAACGTCCACAGGAACTGTGGATATTCGACCCCGTTTAAACCGCGATTTTTCGGGGTCTGCCCAATGTTGTCCACAGTCCTGCCAGCGGTGCATGTGGGTTAAAAATTCTTCCTGTGAGATGTTCCTCGGCGTGTTCCGCCTCCCATATCTAGTTGTGCCCTCCCAGGGAGTACCACTACATCTAGTGTGGCCCCGGAGACCGACACTATGAGGAGCCAAAGACCCGCGCTGTGCACAACACAGCACCGAGGACGGCCGCTGCTTCCAGCTGGCCGTCCTCTCTGCTTCAGCTCAGACCCCTGCCACAGCCGGCAGCTCAGGCATAATTCCGGGCGCCGAAGATCCCTTGGCCCACACGCACCACAGTCGCCCCCTCGGAGATGGCAAGCTCGTAGTCGCCGCTCATGCCCATCGACAGTTGCTCGAAGCCCTGCGGAGCGTTCTGCTGCAGCTGCTCCAGCATCCGGCGCAAGGAAGCGAAATTGCCGCGCACCTGCTGCTGGTCATTCGTGTTGGCTGCCATGGTCATCAGGCCCACCGGGGTGAGCCGATCCAGAGGAGCCAAGGAGGCCAGCAGGCCGGCGGCCTCGGATGCCAGGATCCCGGACTTGCTTTCCTCCCCGGAGGTATTGACCTGGATGAAGACTTCCAGTGTCCGGTCCTCCAGCTCCAGCCGGCGCTGCAGCGTCTCTGCCAGCTTCAATGAATCCAAGGCGTGGAACTCATCGGCAAATTGCGCGACGAACTTCGCCTTGTTGGTTTGCAGCGGGCCGATGATGGCGTAGCGCAGGTGGGGAAAGTCCTCGCGGAAGTGCTCGTACTTGCCTTGGGCCTCCTGCACCTTGTTCTCCCCCAAGGTGTCCACCCCGGCGGCAATGGCAAGTTCCAGCCGCTCGGTGCCAATGGTCTTGGTCACCGGCAGCAGCCGCACCGAGCCGGCCTCGCGGCCCGCTGCAGTGCACGCGGCGGCGATGCGCTGATTGACCGCTGCCAGATTGCGAACGAAATCCTCGGTAGTGGCCGCATGGGCGGCAGCAGGTTGCGAAGTCAAAACGCCAACTTTCTCGATCTCCCAAAGTGTTGCTGGCGCCAAAAGGCGCCAGCAACAAGCATAGGCATAAACGCCTAGAACATTTGCCTCCAGTTGGTCTTGGCCAGATCCAGCAGCTCGTCTCCGCGTCCTGAGAGCACGGTGCGAATGGCGTAGAGCGCAAAGCCCTTGGCCTGTTCCAGCTTGATATTCGGCGGCATCGACATCTCCTGGCGGTCGGTGACCACATCCAGCACCGCCGGCCCGTCGTGGGCCAGGAACTCCGCGATCGTGGATTCGAGCTGCGCGGAGTCATCCACGCGGTAGCCCTTCAGCCCGGTGGCCGTGGCCACCGCACCGAAATCCGGGTTCTGCAGATCCGTGGCATAGGTGACAAAGCCGGCGGCCTTCATCTCCAGCTCGACGAAGTTCAGCGAGGAGTTGTTGAAGACCACGATCTTCACCGGCAGCTTGTTCTGGACCGCGGTCAGCAGTTCGCCGAGCATCATGGACAGGCCGCCGTCTCCGGCAAAGGCGATCACCTGCCGCCTGCGGTCGATGGCTTGCGCGCCCAGGGCATGGCACAGGGCGTTGGCCATGGATCCGTGGTTGAAGGAACCGAGCACGCGCCGCTTGCCGGTCATGGTCAGATAGCGGGCGGCCCAGATGACCGGAGAGCCGACATCGGCAGTGAAGATCGCATCATCGTTGGCGGCCTGGTCGATCAGCCGCGCCAGGTACTGCGGATGAATAGCAGCTCCCGGCTTTGAGCCGGTGGCCAGTTCATCAAGCTTGGTCCTGGTCTTGCGGTAGTGCTCCAGCGCATTCTCCAGGTGCTTGCGATGGGTTTGCACCGGCAACAGCGCGTTCAGCGCGGCCGCGGTATCCTTCACGGTGCCCACCAGCGGGACATCCACCCGGGTGCGGCGCCCGATCTGCTCGCCTCGGAGATCCACCTGGATGATGGTGGCGTGCTGCGGATAGAACTGCTGGTACGGGAAGTCGGTGCCCAGCATGAGCAGCACGTCGCATTCATCGATGGCCTTGGCCCCGGAGGCAAAGCCCAAAAGCCCGGTCATCCCCACATCGAAGGGGTTGTCGTACTCGATATGCTCCTTGCCGCGCAGGGCATGGACGATCGGGGCGGCCAGCTTGTCAGCGAGCGCGACCACTTCATCGTGGGCGCCGGCCACACCGGCACCAGCAAGGATGGTGACCTTGCGCGAGCCTTCGAGGATCTCGGCGGCCTGCTCCAATTCCGCTTCATTGGGCAGCACCCGGGGATTGGTCTTGACGACCTGCTGGGTCGCGGCTCGCTCCATCTCCGACAGGGCGACATCTCCGGAGATCACCAGCACCGCCACGCCGCGCTTCTCGATGGCCTCGCGCATCGCGATCCGCAGCATCCGAGGCATCTGCTTGGCATCGGAGACCTGTTCGGCATACACCGAGCAGCCACGGAAGACCTCAACCGGATTGGTCTCCTGGAAATAATTGGAACCGATTTCCTCGGTGGGGATCTGGGCGGCGATGGCCAGCACCGGCACCCGGGAACGATTCGCGTCGTACAGGCCGTTGATCAGGTGCAAGTTGCCCGGGCCGCAAGAGCCCACGCACACCGCGATCCCGCCGGTGATTTCCGCTTCCGCCGCGGCGGCGAAGGCGGCGGCTTCCTCGTGGCGGTGATGCACCCATTGAATGCGGCCGTTCTCCCGCAGGGCATCGGTCAATCCATTCAAGGAATCGCCCGGGATGCCATAGATTCGGCGCACCCCCTGGGTGTCAAGCTGTTCAATCAGGTGGTCGGCTACGGTAGGCAAAACATTCCTCCTGCACACAATGTTCCAGTGGGTCTACTGCTCACCCTACTGTGCAGTTCTTCCTTGTGCCATGGATTTTGCCTCCCGGACCAGGTTCCTCCCAACACACCATGAGGTGCCGCAGCCCACAAGAGACAGGAACGCTGCGGAACCGGGCGCGGATTGGCTAGGCTGGAGAGATGATGAATGAACCGCAGCGCATGGCCAATACCTCCAAGCTTCCGGCAGGAGCGAGCAATGGAGCGCTGTGGAAGCTGGAACCGGCAGATCGGGACCTCGACGCCAACGTCATCTCCCTGGCGCCCGGAGAGCAGATCGGCGAACATCTGGGACCTGCCCTGGATGTGCTGCTGCACATCTTCGCCGGCTCGGGCGTGTTGCACACCGCCGGCGGGCGGATCGAGCTGGAAGTCGGAGACATCATCTACCTGCCTGCGCACAGCCAGCGCCGTTTCACCGCCGGGGAGCAAGGCCTGGCATATTTCTCGGTGCATCAGCGCAAGAGCACCACGGGCTTGATGCCTGCGCCACGCCGCAGCTAGCGGGCCAGCTCTAGCTGCTCCACACGCCTTCATCGAGGAACCGCTGCATCTGCGCAGCATAGGGCGCCAGATCAAGGCCCTGCTCATCAAGCCACTGCTGGTTGTAATAGGTATTGGCGTAGCGCTCGCCGGAGTCGCAGATCAACGTCACCACGCTGCCCTGCTCGCCGCGCTCGAGCATCTGGGCGATGATCCCGAAGGCGGCGTAGAGATTGGTCCCGGTGGAGCCGCCAGCGAAGTAGCGCGTCCTGGAGCGCAGGAAGTGCATGGCCGCCAAGGAGGCAGCGTCCGGCACCTGCACCATGTGATCGATGACCCCGGGCATGAACGAGGCCTCCACCTTGGGCCTGCCGATGCCTTCGATCCGCGACCCGGTGCCGGTGGCGTAGTCCAGGTTGCCGCTGCGCCAGCCCTCGTAGAAGGATGAGCCTTCCGGATCGGCGACGCAGAGGCGGGTCTCGTGCTGCTTATAGCGGGCATAGCGACCAAAGGTGGCGCTGGTTCCGCCGGTGCCGGCCCCCACCACGATCCAGCTGGGGATCGGGTGCGGTTCGGCAGACATCTGTGCATACACCGACTCCGCGATATTGTTGTTGCCGCGCCAGTCGGTGGCCCGCTCGGCATAGGTGAACTGGTCAAGATAGTAGCCAGCTGATTCTGCCGCCAGCTCGCGGGCGGCGGCATCAACCTGACCTGCTCCGTCGACCAGGTGGCATTGGCCGCCATAGAACTCGATGAGCCTGATCTTCTCGGGGCTCGTTGAGGCGGGCACGACCGCGATGAATTTCAGGCCGAGCATCCGGGCGAAGTAGGCTTCTGAGACGGCGGTGGAGCCGCTGGAGGCTTCCACCAACGTGGTTCCCTCGGTGATGCGCCCGTTGACCAGTCCATAAAGGATCAGCGAACGGGCAAGACGGTGCTTGAGCGAACCGGTGGGATGCACCGATTCGTCTTTCAGGTACAGCTCGATCCCCCATTGCATGGGAAGTTCAAAACGCAGCAGGTGGGTATCCGCGCTGCGGTTCGCGTCGGCATTGAGCTGAGAAATCGCATGTCGCACCCAAAGATCAGTCATTCTTCTACTCTAGCGGTGGCATCACGCCCAAACACGCCCGTCATGATAAATTCAAAATTGTGGAATTAAAGCTGGTTTCTGGTGGCTACGCGGTCCTGATGCTTCTGGGTTTGAGCTGGGCCGTCTGGGCGGTTTTCGCTGCGCCAGATCTTGGGGATATTGCCGGTGGCTGGCTTGGACAAGACGCCACTGTCTCTTCTGTCCCGCTCATCGGCCTGCTCCCCTGGTTCGCCCTCATCCCCTGTCTCGCTGCCTACGCCATCTGGCAGGGAGTCTCGCGGTGGCAGGTGCAGGTGCACCGGCGTATCCGGCCTTGGGTCGTGGCCATGGTGCTGTCCAACGCGGTATGGGTCTTGTGCCTGCAGCGCGGGCTGATCGGCATGAGCCTGCTGGCTGGAGCGGCGCTGTTGGCTGTACTCATTCGAATTGTCGTGTCCCTTGACCGAAGCGCCCTGGAACACCGCATCGACCGCTGGATTACCAGGGCTTGTTTCGGGCTATTTGCTGGTTGGCTATCAGTGATCATCGTTGCCGAGGCCTTGGCCTTTGCCGCGATGCATCACGGAAACCCGCACTCCTTGATGTTCAAAGGATCCAGTGCGCTGGCGATTATCCTGCTTGCGTTGTTCCTCTGTGCCATCAGCTTCAAGAATCCGATGGGCATCTATTTGAACGCTGGAGCGTTGTGGGTTCTGGCCTGGATCATTCTCGACCGGTATTCAGGGCACGCCACCTCTCCGATCTTTGCCACGGTTTGCCTTGTTGCCGCGGTCATGATGCTGATATGCCTGATCAGCGCATTGAGTACCCGGATCCGGCGAATTCTCAGTTCGCACTGAGCGCAATGCCCGGCACTTGAGAGCCAACCGCTCGCTGGCTAGGGTGGAAGATGAGGCCTAAAGGTCCATCAGAGAGGAAAACATGTCGAAGACTGCTAAGAGCTTTAAAGAAGTTGAAAAGTCGTTGGCGAAACTCGCCAAGGCTGCCAAGGAAGAGCTGCCCAAGGAAATCCGTGGCGGCTGGACCGAGGCTGTTTCCAGTGTCAACGCCGATGCCATCAGCAAGGCTGGTTCCAACCTGATTGAAAATGTCACCGGCAATTCCAAGGCCGCACAGCGGGCCCGTGCCTCGGTGCAGAACGCAGTCCAGACTGCGCAGAAGAATCTGGTTCCGAAGGAGAAATCCCACAAGGGCGGCAAGTTCCTGATTGTTTCGCTTATTGTTGCCGCGGTCGCCGCAGTGGTTCTCTCCCAGGTGCAGAAGAAGAACTAATTTTCCTCTAGCGTAGAAAAGCCTCAGGGCGTGGCAGCCATCGGCTGCCACGCCCTGAGGCTTTTCTACGACTAGTTCCTTACTGCTTGGCCCGAGAGCCGCGCGCGGACTTATAGGCCGCGGCAGCTCCGAGCAGGGCCACCATCAACCCAACGGGAATCAGCCACAGGCTGTTGGCACCGGTCTCCGCCAAATTCCCTTGTCGTCCAGTTTGCACGACCTGCTCTGCATCAATTTCCTCGGATTCCGCGGATATCGAATCCTGGTCCTCTGCCTGCGGCTTCTGTTCAGGCCGGGTTTGTTCAGGTGTCTCTGGTTCCTCAGGATCCGCGGACTCCGGCGATTGGCCGGGTTCCTGTTCGTTCTCCTGCGGGGCCGGCCAGGACGGAGATTCGCTTGGCTGTGTGGTCGGGCTTGGCGAGCTGGAGTCCAGATCGAAGACATCGGCGGCCTGGCCCAGCGAGGCGAAAACTGTCTCTCCGGTAGCCTCGTCTACGGCGTCGTTATCCGTGACGACGTATACTTCCCCGCCAGCCACGGCCAGCCCTTCAATTTTTTCTTGCGTCCAGCCGTGGGTAGCCTCCAGCGTCGGCAAGACATCGGCGGCCAGCTTCTTGTTCAGCATGCTGACACCAGCATCTTCAGGCCGATCGCCATCTTCAGGCAATTCAATCTGATACACCGCCTTGTGCTTGGCTGCTGGACCAGCTTGATTGTCACGTTCAATGACTGCGTACGAGCCATCAGGCAGAGCAGTGATTTCCGACAACCCGTTCCAGGTTCCTTCTGTTGCTTCCTCCAAGTGGTATCCGTACCAGCTGAACTCGCCGGTTGCCGGCCAGTACTTGCCAAGACGAACAAAATCCTCGCCCGGAACCTCTCGTTGCAGGGTGAAGATCACCTGCTCGCCTTCCCCGCTTCCACGCACAGTAACGCCTTCCAGCCCCTGCTTCTGCAGTGAACCAACAGCTTCCTTTGGCAGCGGGACTTCTTCGGTGACCGTGCCGGAATGATCGATTTCCACCAACATGTTCTCGGTTCCTTCAGCGCCTTCGTGAGCCGCCCAGAAGCCCCCGTCTTCTCGTACGGCCAGCCCTTCGAGGTCAAGCTCGGTGCTTGCTCCGGTAACAGGGATCGAACTGTCTACGGAAGCAGGAGTCCCAAGGGTGATGTCGTATATCCGCGGCGCATAGGCGTTATCACTGACTGCGTAGAGCTTATTCGGGTCAGCTGGATCAGGGCTCAGCCCGCTCAGCGCGCCAAACGGAACCAGCGATTCCTGTGGTGATACAAGTTGCGGGTATTGCGGGCTATCGGCGCCAAAGGAATAGAGGGAGAGCGCTGAACGCACCTCGTCCTCATCGGTTTCGGAAGCGACCGCCAGGAGCCCGCGTTCTGGAATCGGCAAGATTCCTTCCGGCCCGTTGGTGCTCGGCAGGGTTTGCAGGTATCGCGGCTTCTTCGGATCCGATAGGTCGTATACTGCTACGAAATTGGCCCGCTCCGACGCAACAAAACCATAATCGACGCCGTTGAATCGTGAGATTGCCAGTCCCTCTGGTTCCGTGCCCTTCTTGTCAGCCCGCTTTTCCGGGAAGAGCCCTTGTCCCATTGCGAGGTGTTCAAAGCTGTTGCCTGAATCCCATACGACTTTTCCGGTGCGGGAATCAAAGATGGAGAACCCGCGGCTTCCGCCTTTCCAGTCGCCCTCGTTGGCCGTGGCCAGGTACCGATCTTGGAGCCACGCTACCGCGTCCGGTTCACGGGGCACATCGCGCAGTGAACCTTCGGTATCGAGTCGCCCGTCATCGCTCGTGTCGATTCCTTGCAGGTCGACATGTCCGGTGGTGAATGCTCGCTTGAGCTTTCCGCTTGGCAGGTCGATGATGACCATGCCGTTATTTTCTTGGAGGGTAACCGCCAGCTGGTTTTTGGAGTTGATGCTTACATACTCTGGTTCCGGGTCCTGTGGGGTGTCCAGGCCGGCTTTGGTCAACAATGGCAACGCCTGCGGGTCGCTTGGAGTCCCTGAGGTCAGCGGGACTTCGCGCAAGTTCCATTTCTCCGGGCTTTGCCCGTCCAGATCGAGGATCGCCACTGCACCCGCTGGCGCTTGAGGGAGGCCTCCGTCGCCGGCGTCCTCATCTCGTTCATTTTCGATGGCAATACCGGCGAAGGCGCCGTCTTTGGAGATCGCGATGGAATCGGGTTGCCCGGGTAGCTCGAAGCTGTGCGCCAGCGAGCGGTCGGCGATGCGCACGACGTCCAGCCGGCCGGAGGGCTCGCTGTAGCTTGCGGACGTATTGACCACGACGAACACGTATGGCCCGTAGGCTGCGACGCTTGTAGGCTCGTCCTCGGCACTGCCAAGTTGGTGCAGCCCCAGCAAACCGAGGCCCCTGGGGTTCGATGGATCTGAAATATCGACAAATCCGACACTTCGGGACAAGGCATCCGAGTAGATGAGCGTTTTACCGTCGTCTGAAACCGTGGAAATCTCTGCTGCCGTGGTTCCTTCCACGCCCTCGGGATGATTTTGGTACACCGGATACGTGGCGACCCGCTCAAAATACTCACTGCTGTCAGCAGCGGCGGGACTGGCAATGCTCGTGGCCAACATTGCTGCCACGACTAATCCGATACTTTTACCTGCAGCACGATGCACTCGCTTCTCCCTTATTAGCTGCTAGCCGTTTCCTCCCAAGATTCTCAGTGGAGAACAAATTGCCGGTGAACGAATGGCGACAAGCAGCGGGACGAAACATGTCGAATGGTTCCACTCCTCACATTTAGTTGCATCACTTCCACTACAAGTGGAGACTCGCAGTAATACTTCAATTTTCAAGGAGATCAACATGAAGCTGACGAATACCACCGTATTAGGAACCGGCGTGCTCGGTTCGCAGATCCTCTTCCAAACCGCCTACCATGGCCTGCCGGTCATCGGTTACGACATCAGCGATGCCGCATTGCAGCTTGCTGCAGATCGGCTCGACAGCCTGGTGAATGAGTACGCATCGTTCTTCGGAAACCCGGCCAAGGCGAAAGCAGCCCGGGAATCCATCCAGCTAACCTCGGATATGGCCACCGCTGTCCGGGATGCGGATTTGGTCATCGAAGCAGTGCCAGAGAATCTGAAGATCAAGGAAGAGACCTATCAGAAGCTTTCCTCCTTCGCACCGCAACGCACCATCTTCGCAACGAATTCCTCGACCTTGCTGCCGTCGGATATTTCCCCATTCACGGGACGGCCCGCACAGTTCCTGGCCTTGCACTATGCGAATAACATCTGGAAAAACAACACGGGCGAAGTCATGGGCACTGCGGCCACTAGCTCGGAAGCCTACGAAGCCGTAGTCGAATTCGCGGAATGCACCGGGCTGGTCCCAATTCGCGTGCTCAAGGAGCAACCGGGCTACGTGCTGAATTCTCTGCTGGTCCCATTCCTCGAATCTGCCAGCCACTTATTAGTCAACGAGGTCGCCGATGCTTCCACCATTGATACCACCTGGAAGCTGGGCACCGGAGCTCCCTACGGCCCCTTCGAAATCTACGACATCGTCGGCTTGAATACCGCCTATCACATCTCCAGCCACGGAGATGAAACCAGCAAGAAGTTTGCTGAAATGCTTATGACGCAGTACATCGATCAAGGCAAGCTAGGTGTCGCCACCGGCGAAGGATTCTACAAGTACGACTAAACGCCTCGCACTGCCCGGCATACTGCTCACTTGCCGCTCGGATAGGATGGTTCGGTGGCCCATATTGACGTGACTGACATCCAATATTTCCTTTCCGACGGCACCCAACTGCTGGGCGGTGTGACCTTTAAGGTCTCCGCAGGAACCAAAACAGCTTTGATAGGCCCGAACGGAACGGGCAAAACGACGTTATTCAAGATCATCGCAGGAGATCTCAAGGCTGACGAAGGATCGATTAACCGTACCGGTTCATTGGGAATCATGCGCCAGTTCGTTGGCCAGGTGCGCGATGAGACCACGGTCAAGGAATTGCTCTTGTCCACAGCGGCTCCAGCCCTGGCGCAAGCCGCGGAAAAAATCGCCAAATACGAAGAGCTCATGCTGACCAGCGAGGACGAAAAAGTCCACATGCGCTATGCCGAAGCCATTATCGAATGGGGCGACGCAGGTGGATACGAACTCGAGACCACCTGGGACAAGGTTTGCATGGCGGCTCTGGGCATCGAGTTCGATCAGGCGGCATCCCGACTGGCCCGCTCCTTATCTGGCGGCGAGCAAAAACGACTGGTCCTCGAAGCGCTGTTCGAGGGCAATGATGACCTGCTGCTGCTCGACGAGCCAGATAACTACCTCGATGTTCCCGGCAAGCGCTGGCTCGAAGAGAAGATGCGCAACTCCCCCAAAACAGTGCTCTTCATCAGTCACGACCGCGAACTTCTTAATAATGCGGCAACCCGCATCGTCACCCTGGAACCAGGGCATGGCGGAGCAACCGCTTGGATCCACGGCGGTTCCTTCGGCAGCTACGTAGAAGCCCGCCAAGAACGCAACGAACGTTTTGAGGAGTTGCGCAAGCGTTGGGACGAGGAGCACGCCAAGCTCAAGGAACTGGTCAATATGTACAAGACCAAGGCCGCATTCCGTTCCGACATGGCCAACCGCTATCATGCAGCCACCACTCGCTTGGAGAAGTTCCTGGAAGCGGGCCCGCCCCAGGCCATCCCTCTGGAGCAGAATGTGCAAATGCGGCTCAAGGGTGGCCGTACCGCAAAACGCGCAGTTGTCGCTGAAAATCTTGAACTCAGTGGCCTCATGAAGCCATTCTCAACCGAAATCTGGTTTGGTGATCGCGTTGGCGTCCTCGGCTCCAATGGTTCAGGAAAGTCTCATTTCCTGCGCCTGCTGGCTAGTGGCGGCAGCGAGCCGGAACGCGAGCATTTGCCCGTCTCCGACGTGGTGATCGACAAGGTTGAGCACGAAGGGACGGTCAAGCTCGGCGCCCGAATTCGCCCAGGCTATTTCGCCCAAACCCACACACGGCCCGATCTTTTCGGGCGGACCTTGCTGGAGATCCTGCACCGCGGAGACGAGCACCGTTCCGGGTTGCCTCGCGAGGCCTCGGCAGGTGCCTTGGATGGCTATGGCCTGGCTGGACAATCCGAGCAGAAGTTCGAGTCGCTTTCGGGCGGGCAGCAAGCACGTTTCCAGATCTTGCTGCTGCAGCTTTCCGGGGCAACGCTGCTGTTGCTCGATGAACCGACTGACAACTTGGATCTGCACTCAGGCGAAGCCCTGGAACGAGCCATCAACGCTTTTGAAGGAACCGTTCTCGCGGTGACCCATGACCGCTGGTTCGCCAAGAGCTTTGACCGGTTCCTGGTCTTCGGATCGGACGGAACCGTGTACGAATCCGCGGAACCCGTCTGGGATGAGACGCGCGTGGTTCGAAAGCGCTAGCCATCCAGTTTAGCTTGTTGCGCCGCCCTGGCATCCATCGGAGCTCGCCGTAGCGACAACGAGGAATGCCAGGGCTTTGCCTTGCCCGGATTCCGGCCGCCTACCGGAATCCGGGGCTAGTGTTCGGGATGGACTACCGAATGTGGCGCTTGCAGCTGATGCAGCAACTGGTGGATGCCGGGGTGCACTAACTGCCAGCGACGATACCTGCCATCCCGTTCCACCTGAACCACTTGGGCTCGATGAAGCGTCGCCAAAGCCTGGGTAACCGTGTTCGGCGAAAGACCGGTTGCCTCGGCCAATTGCGAGACCGAAGAACCCGGTGCCGCATGCATGGCGATGAGCAGCTTGATGCGCGTTTCATCAGCGCATAGGGAGAAAACCCCAATCCATTCGGGGATGGTGGCCTGAACTTTCGAGAGTGCTTCGGAACCTATTTTTTCAAGCTCTATCCCAGTCACGATTCTCCGCTACGACGTTGTGTTAAAAACAGTGAGTAATACTGACATCTGTCCGGGTGGACACATGTATTCTGAGGGCAACAAAGACCCCCACCTTTTCTTGAAAGGACCCGTGCCGTGCGCAAACCGATATCCCGCGCAGCAGCAATTCTCCTACCCATCGTAATTGTCTGCAGCGGGTGTCAGGTAGCTAGCTCTGCTGCAATGGAGAAATCCGCGGTAAATTTACTCACTCCATCCCTGCCTGCCACGCTCAACCCCCTAGCAGGGTTTGATAACAACGGCATTGGAAAAATAAACGAATCACTCTTCACACTTCAAGGCGAGGCGAAATCTCTACCGCAGATCGTTCCTCTCCTGGCGCAGGAGGAGCCTTCGATTTCCGCCGACGGCCTCATTTGGGATATCACCGTTCGACAGGGCATAAAATTCAGCGATGGAACGTCCCTGGATCCTGCCGACGTCGTTGCAAGCTACCGAGCGATCCAGGATCCGCGCACCGCCTCGCCGCTGGCTGGCACGATAGAGAATATGGCTGCTGTCGAGGAACACGGTCCTCATGGAGTCCGTTTCACACTGCATGAACCGCAAGCCTCCTTTAAGACCTCCCTGCTTATCGGCATCGCGCCATCCGAGAAAATCCAGGCTGCGTCTCCCGTCAGCGATTCAGAACTCAATCGCCGCCCGATTGGTACCGGCCCATACGTTCTTGATAGCTTCGACAGCTCGTCGTTGGTTCTGAGCGCAAATGAAGAGTACCGAGACGGCGCCCCAGCAGTGAAGAAGGTTTCCTACACTGAATCCAGCGACGACAATGCTCGCACCCAGGCCATGGCCGGCTCCGATTACACCGGTACCATCCTGCCGACGCGGCTAGCATCCGGCTTTGCGCAGCGCGAAGGATTTGAAGTCGTCACGGCCACCAGCGCGGATTGGCGTGGCATCTCCTTACCGTCGAACCACCCTTTCACCAAAGACCCCGGGGTTCGCTTGGCATTGAACCTTGCCGTAGACCGCGAAGAGATCATCTCTGGCGTACTCGCCGGAGCTGGGCGGCCCGCTTACACGTTCGTCCCGCCGGAATACGGCACTTACCACAATTCCAAGGCTGTCTTCAAGCATGATCCTACTCGTGCGAGACAGATCCTCGATGCGTCTGGCTGGAAGGCCGGAACGGACGGAATACTTGCCAAGAATGGGTCTCGCGCGGAGTTTTCGCTGCTCTTCAATCCCGGCGATACCCTGCGAAGGGATTTGTCCTTGGCCCTCGCATCACAGCTTGAACCCTACGGAATCGCTATCACTGTTGAGCCAGCCACCTTCGATCAAGCCGAGCCACGCGTAGGCCAGGATGCCATCATGCTCGGCGGTGGAGATACGCCCTACGACGTCGACACCCAGCTTTACAAGATGCTGCACTCAAGCTATCCGAAAGCCGGCGCGTACTATGACAACCCCAGCCATTATGCCAGTAAAGACATGGACCGGGAACTGCACACAGGCCGGACCAGCACGGACGAGAAATCCAGAATCGAGGCTTATCAAAAGGTGCAAGAACTCTACGTCGAGGATCCCTCGATGCTACTTCTCGCCTTCATCGACCACAGCTACGTTCAACAAAGCTCAGTGCATCAGCGATGGAACACAACCAGCACATTGCTCGAACCCCACGAACACGGAACTGCGTGGGGTCCTTGGGCAGAAATAGGGCAATGGGCCAACAAGTGAGCTCTGCATTTGAAGTGCATCGCTGGCGCTTGGCAGGCACGCTGCTGATGCGACGAGCACTCGTGGCGCTTCCGGCGACACTCGGGTTGACCGCAGTGGTTTTTGCCCTTGCCAGCGTTGCCCCGGTTAACCCCCTGGCCAGCTATCTCGGCTCAAGCTATGCGCACACCAGCCTCGAACTGCGCGAAAAGTTCCGAACGGAGCTCGGGCTAGACCAGTCCTGGCTTCAGGTCTGGGCACACTGGATCTCCCGCGCGATGCACGGGGATTTAGGCTCCTCGCTGATCGAGGCCCGCCCGGTGGCGCAGGTATTGTCCGAGCGTATTCCGCTCACACTTTTGTTGACCGCCAGCGGCTTGATCCTAGCGATCGGGACCTCTTTGCTCTTGTCCCTTGCCGCAGTCAAATACCGGCTTGGCTTCGTCGATCGCGTCGTCCTTGCCATCGCCCACCTGGCTCAATCAATTCCACTTTTTGTCGTTGCCTTGCTCGCCATTGCCGTCATCGCGCTCCCTTTGGGATGGCCGACGGGCGGTATCGCGGCGGCAGGCGAAGTCCCGAGTTTCGGCTCGCTGTCCACTCATTTGCTGTTGCCCGCAACAGTGCTGGCCTTCAGCCTATTGCCCTGGCTGCTGCTCAATCTCCGAACATCACTCATTGAAGCCATGGACTCCGATTCGGTATTGGCAGCCCGGGGCCGCGGAGCCAAGAACATCCTGCTGCGCGAAGCCCTGCCTCAAGCCCTGCTGCCCTTCTTGACCGTGATCGGATCCCGTCTGGGCGAGTTGATCACGGGCGCATTGATCATCGAGACCATTTTCGCTTGGCCCGGGATCGCCTCGGCTGTCATCGAGTCAGCCGTAGCCGGCGACTTCGCCCTGCTCGCAGCGGTCACCATCTGCTCGGCCCTCGCTGTCTTCGCCGGCAATGCGCTGGCTGATGCCGCGTACTTGATGGCCGACGCTAGGGTGAGCCATGCGTAGATTACGGTTGCCAATCCTGCCTGCAGCCATAGGCGCAACACTGATGCTTTATGCGCTGCTGGTTCCCATGCTGAACTCCCACGCCATCGACGCCATTGATTTGACCGCGGTGTACGAGCATCCCGGGACAGGACACCTCTTCGGAACGGACCAGCTGGGCCGCGATCTGTGGACCCGAACGGCTGCAGCCCTGCGTGTTTCATTGCTGATGGCTCTGGGATCAGCAACGTTGGCCACGATTCTGGGCATCGTCGCGGCCACAGTCGCGGTGACCGGCGGGAAACTCATTGACGGCATCATCAGCCGGTCAATCGACGGCCTCAACGCAATACCGCACCTGCTCTTGTCCATAGTCATCTTGGCCCTATGGCCAGGGCAAATCTGGGCCATCGTCCTTTCCATAGCGCTGACCCATTGGACGCAGGTCGCCCGCGTGCTGCGCTCCAAGTTGCTCGCCGAACGGGAAAGCGGCTATGTCCAGCTCACCGCCGCGTCCGGTGCCAGCACGATGGCCATCTGGCGAACGCATCTCATCCCTGCAGTGCTGCCCCAGATAGCAATTGCCTTTGGCTTGCAAGTTCCGCATGCCATGTGGCACGAATCCGCCCTCTCCTTCCTGGGCGTGGGGCTACCGCCGCAGGCCGCATCCCTCGGATTGCTTTTGGAAGACGCACGCAGCGGAATCCTTGCCGGCTCGTGGTGGCTGCTGCTCTTCCCCTCGGCAGTCCTGATCCTGGCCTGCTGGGCCGTGGCAGGGCTTGCCCAGCACGAGGAGAAAGCGCGAACTGCGCAACATTCAGCCAAAGGCCACCGGAAAGGTGCTCGCGCCCAGGCGCCTCACACGACTCGTGAACCCCGCACAGGATTCACCGCACGCGTGAGAGTCAACGCCGGCGCCGATGTACTCATAGATCACGTGGAGATCAATGCAGAAGGCGGGTCAATCACCGCTCTCATGGGGCCATCAGGGGCAGGGAAAACGCTGGTCCTCAGAGCCATCGCTGGGCTGCTGCCTTCTACTTTGGATGCATCAACCGCGGTGACCATCAACGGCCAGGCCTGCGGCAACGCGCGCAGCGGTCAGATGTTGGGTAAAGAACTCGTTTTCATCCCCGGTTCAGCGGCAACCGCGCTCAATCCGGTACGCACACTTCGCAAAGCATTGGCCAGAGCATTCCGGGAGCACGCTCGTGATGCAACCACTCAGAATCTTGAAGGCTATTGGCAAGTATTCGGTTTGGATTCCCACCTGTTGGACCACTACCCCCACCAACTATCAGGAGGGCAAGCGCAACGCGCGCTCCTGGCCCTGGGACTAGTCAGCCGCCCAGCGTGCATAGTGCTTGACGAACCCACCAGCGCATTGGATCGGGATACTCGGCTGGTCATCACGGAGATCTTGCGCGGCGCGGCAAATGACGGTGCAGCCATCTTGATGGTGACCCACGATGCCGAGTTAGCCGAACACCTCGCCACAACCGTCTATACCATGGACAGCGGGCAACTGGTTTCGCCGCAACCAATAGCTCAAGAACAAGGAAGCATCGCATGACCCTGACGATGAATGCGGTGACTCTCAATGCCGTGGGGCGCCAGATCCTCCCACCGACCACCCTCCACGTTCCTGACCGGCACATGGTGGGGCTGACCGCTCCATCTGGCGCAGGAAAGACCAGCCTGCTCGCATTGGCAGCGCTATTAAAACGTCCAGATACGGGCCAGATCCGTATTGATCAGATCCCTATCCCCTCGGACAAGGGTACGCCAAAAATCCCGGTCAACGTGCGTCGACGCATTGGGGTACTCCCCCAGGATCCCAGAAGGTTTGCCGATCCGCGGCTGACGCTCGCCCAGACGATCGCCGCCCCCTTGGCATTTCGTGACCGTCGTTCACGTCCGGCACCCAAGCATTATCAGGAGCAGCTGCTGGCGCTGGCTGCTCAGTTGCACCTGACCGAAAAAGTGCTTGATAGGCATCCTTCCCAAGTCTCTGATGGGCAGCTGCAACGAGCATTGCTGGCGCGGGCGCTCAGCCTGAATCCAACACTGCTAGTGTGCGACGAGCCGACCTCATCCCTCGATCCTGCAACGACCACAGTGATTTTCGAGGTGCTTCGCAGCAAGGCAGATGAAGGCGCTTGCGTAGTGGTAGCGTCGCATGATCGAGCTTCGCTCAAAGAGCATTGCGACGAAATTGTCCCGCTGGCTGATCTGCAAAGGGGTCAATAACCCTTAGAATTTGCGTAGTTCCACAGGATTCTGGCTTCGAAGCCGGCTTCGCAGCTCATTGACAATGCTCATCAGCACAGCGGCCGCCGATTCGGTTGAAGTGCCCAAGGTCCGTATGGACAGCCCCGGTGCTGCTGTCGTGGAAATTCCAACTTGGACGTGTTCCTTCTGCTGTTGCGCCACATCATAGGCAAGGTCTCGAAGCTGCTCAACCATGTTGCTGTCGATACGTGAATCAATCGCCAGCAGCATGCCAACATGGGTAAAACCCTGCAGATAGAGCATTGACTCGACCTCCTGGGTGCCAGGCTCCACCAGAAGATTGTCCAGGACCGAGAGCTTACCGTTGATATGGACTTCAGTGCGAAGACGAATCCGCTGGTATTTGAACCGTCCGCTATCGGGGCTCCAGCCCGGTGTGATGATTTCAAGCAGGACCAGAGAACTGGACTCTTGCATGTGAACGATCGTCTCTTGGCGATAGCTTGCGTCGCGGTAGGCGATCAGCTGATCCGGCAGGTATTCCAGCACGGCCTTCTCGCCCAGCTCAAGAGTCAACTGCGCGTGCGCTTCGCCTTGGGGCGTTCGGTAGATCTTGGTCGCGGATTGAGTGGTGAGCAGCAAGCTGGAACCCGGGCCGACAATAATGCCAATACGATATTGGTCTGCACCGAGGTACCCTCCGCCGGGGTTGATCACCGTGTAGCAGACTTGTGGCGTGCTATCGAGGTAGTGCGGGCGAAGCACGCGCAGGGCTCCTTGATGGAACTGGCTGGTGGCTATGTCCTTGTTTGCCCTGCGCTCGATACCCAGATCAAGCTCACCGGTGAGTCGTCGTTCAGCCACTAAGCAAGATCCGTCATCAACACGTCGTGCTTGAGCCAAGCAATCACCTGATCCAGTCCATCATCGGTCTTCAGATTAGTGAAGCAGAACGGCTTGTCACCGCGGAACTGCTTGGAATCAGACTCCATGACCGACAGATCAGCCCCGACGAATGGCGCGAGGTCGGTTTTATTAATGATGAACAAGTCGGACTTGATCATGCCCTGGCCTGCCTTGCGCGGGATCTTCTCCCCCTGGGCAACGTCAATAATGTAGATGGAAAAGTCCACGAGTTCGGGCGAGAAGGTCGCCGAAAGATTATCGCCTCCGGACTCGACAAAAATGATCTGGAGGTCTTGGTGCTTGGCCTTCAGATCCTCGATAGCCGCTTCGTTCATCGACGTATCTTCACGAATGGCGGTGTGCGGGCAACCGCCCGTCTCGATGCCGACAATCCGGTCCAAGGGCAGTACGCCATTTGCGGCGAGAATCTTGGCGTCTTCAATGGTGTAGATGTCGTTGGTGATCGCTGCCATGGAAATTTCAGCCTCCAAAGCACGGGTGATGCGTTCGATGAGTTGTGTCTTGCCGGCGCCAACTGGGCCGCCGATGCCGATGCGAATTGGTTCCATAATCTTTTCCTCGAATCTGTTAGGACCGTTGCGACGGTCGATTGAATCTTCAGGACATGAACATGCGTGCACGCTGGTGCTCATGGCGCATCTGGGCTATTTCCAATCCCGGGGTGGCCACACCCAAGTCCCGGTCATCCATGATGCAAATCCTTGTGATCGCCGCGTTCACCGTCTCATGCATTTGGCGAATCACGCGTTGTCCAGCGTCTTGTCCCAAGGGGATGGCACGAATCGCGTTCTGTGTCAGGCTGGTTGCCGTCGAAAACAAGTAGCTGCCAAGTGCATCGGCAAGCGGGGCGCCTGCACCGCGAGCAGCCAATGCATAGGCGATGGCTGGATGCCCTGTGCAGACCCCAGACCGGATTGCTGCCTGATAGCTTTGCAATGCTGGAACCGCGAAACCGGCCAGTGCGACTGCGAGCATTCGCGCTCCCATTTTCTGTGCTGCGACACGTAGCTGGCGTGGCAAAGCTGACGCATTAATGAGCTGGTCTAATTCGACAATGCGAGAATCATCTTCCGCTTCGAAGGCAAGACGCAGCAGCAATCCGTCGGTATAGGACAGCGATTGCTGCAGAAACAGCCGCAGCCACTGGGCAAAACTCGCTTCGTCATGCACATGTCCGGTGTCCAAATAAGTTTCCATCCCGAAGGAGTGGCTGAAAGCTCCGGTAGGCAAAGCCGAGTCGGAGAGCTGCATGAGCGTCAGCAGGTATCCGGAGCTAGTGGGTGTGTTCGGCATGCCGGAAGGGAACGGGCATGACGCGTTCCTGTCGCTCGTATGGTGCCTGATGGTGCTTCAGGAAGTCCTCTACGGTGTGATCGTATGGAACCACCATCACCTCGGCCCCATATTCAGATTCCGCGTCAAAGAATTGCGCTTGCAGGTGCCGGTTCCCCAGTGAATGGGCGACGAATCCCATTTCGAAGACTGTCCTCGGCGCGATCACCAGCACATCTGTGGGCAAGACGGAAATGGTGATGAGATCCTTTTCAGAAACCAGCAGGACATCCCCATCGCGCAGGTCAGGCCCAGGTGCGAGGCGCAGGCCCAATTCCCGACCATGATCAGTCGTCACTCGCTGGATTCGCTTTACCAAGTCGGCGCTGGCCAGAACCACTTTTTCGTGATGCCGCCCATCGAGCAGCTCATGGCTTTCCTCGTGGATGTTTCCCACGAGTTTTTCAATAATCATCGTTCTCCTAGAAAGATTTCCTCGTTCTGCGGTCAGAAAAGGAAGTACCGCTGGGTCATCGGCAGTTCGATAGCGGGCTCGCTGGTTGCCAATTCACCGTCAACAAACACTTGGTAGGTTTCGGCGTCGACCTTGATCTCCGGCGTGTTGCCGTTGTGCTTGAGGTCTGCCTTGGCCAGCCCCCGAATGCCCTTGCATGGGCGGATTACTTTGCGAAGGCCAAGTTGCGCCGGGACTCCCTCGTCGATTGCGGCCTGCGACATGAAGGTAATTGAGCTTTCAAAGACAGCACGCCCCATCGATCCGAAGCTCGGACGCATCGTTCGTGGCTGAGGAGTCGGGATCGAAGCGTTCGAGTCGCCCATGATTGACTGTACGATCATGCCCCCCTTGATAATCAGCTCTGGCTTGATGCCGAAGAAGGCAGGATCCCACAAGACGAGGTCAGCAAATTTTCCTTCTTCTACGCTGCCGATGGAATCCGCGATGCCGTGGGCAATGGCCGGGTTGATCGTATATTTGGCAACGTATCGTTTCAGGCGTTCGTTGTCGCCAATTTCAGGATCACCAGCCAGTTTCCCGCGTTGGCGCTTCATGGAGTCGGCGACCTGCCAGGTGCGCAGTACCACTTCACCAACGCGGCCCATAGCTTGGGAATCGGATGATGTAATCGAAAAGACTCCCATGTCGTGCAATACGTCTTCGGCGGCAATGGTCTCCGGACGAATTCGTGAATCAGCAAATGCCACGTCTTCCGGAATGTCGGGATTCAAGTGGTGGCAGACCATCAGCATGTCGAGGTGTTCGTCAACCGTATTGCCGGTGTAAGGCAACGTCGGGTTTGTGGAGGCAGGGATGACATTAGGCAACCCGGCCATGCGGATGATGTCAGGTGCATGCCCGCCACCGGCTCCTTCAGTGTGGAACGTGTGAATGACTCGTCCGGCAATGGCTTCGATGGTGTCTTCGACAAATCCGCATTCGTTCAATGTATCCGTGTGAATGGCGACTTGAACGTCGAATTTGTCGGCGACTTTCAATGAGGTATCGATTGACGAAGTAGTGGCGCCCCAGTCTTCGTGAATTTTTAGGCCGATCGCACCGGCCTTGATCTGTTCAACCAATGGCGCCTCGTCGCTTGCGTGCCCCTTGCCCAGGAACCCGATGTTCATCGGCAGATCTTCAACCGCTTGAAGCATGCGTGCGATATGCCAGGCGCCAGGCGTCAGGCTAGTTGCCTTGGTTCCTTCAGCTGGGCCGGTTCCGCCGCCGATCATGGTGGTCGTACCATTTGCCAGGGCAGCTTCGACTTGGCCTGGCGAGACAAAGTGAATGTGGGTGTCGATCGCGCCTGCGGTGAGAATCTTGTGCTCTCCAGCGATGACTTCGGTGGCTGCCCCAATGGTTATATCGACGCCATCGGAAATATCCGGATTTCCGGCTTTGCCGATCTTGAAAATGTGCCCGTCTCGGAGGGCGACGTCAGCTTTGTAAATCCCGGAATAATCCAAAACCACCACGTTGGTGATGACGGTATCTGGGATGTTCTGGTCTCTGGTCAATCGGCCATTTTGGCCCATGCCGTCTCGAATGACTTTTCCTCCACCGAAGACGACTTCTTCGCCATACGTGGTGTAGTCGTGTTCGATTTCCAATAACAGTTCAGTATCAGCCAGTCGAATAGCATCGCCAGTGGTGGGACCGTACATTTCTGAATACTGCCTGCGGGTCATGTCAAAGCTCATGATTGCTGTTCCCGATCATTTGTAGCAGCGTTGTCCAACGGGCCTGCGACGTGGTCGCGGAAGCCGTGGACCTCGCGATCACCGGAAAATTCAACAAGGTTTACGGTTCGGGCATCGCCCGGTTCGAAGCGAACAGCGGTCCCCGCTGGGATATCGAGGCGGAATCCTCGTGCGGCATCGCGATCGAATTCAAGTTGTGGGTTTACCTCAGCGAAGTGAAAGTGCGAACCAACCTGCACTGGACGGTCACCACGATTGATGAGTTTCAGCTCAAGCGTCTTCTGCGTCTGGTTGCAGGCGATGGGGTCGTCGCGAAGAACGTACTCTCCCGGAATCATGGAATCTACCTTTCGTTTCCGCGTGAACTAGCGAATTGGATTATGGACCGTGACGAGTTTGGTTCCGTTGGGGAAGGTAGCTTCAACCTGGACGTCGGGGATCATTTCTGCGATCCCTTCCATCACGTCTTCGCGGCGCAGGATGGTGGTCCCATAGCTCATCAGGTCGGCCACAGAGCGACCGTCTCGCGCGCCTTCAATCAACTCATAAGTGATGATGGCGATGGACTCCGGGTAGTTGAGTTTCAGCCCCCGCGCTTGGCGGCGCCGCGCCAAATCAGCGGCTACGACGATCATGAGCTTTTCTTGCTCCCTCGGCGTTAAATGCATTAACTGAATCCCCATTCAAGAGTTGTTTGGACGCTCCACATTTGTACTCGGAATCGGCCAAAACACGCCGGAGGGGCCGTGGATATGGCAAGAATAGCAGACCATGACTTGAGCATTGACCGGGTCGCATTCACCCTTCGAACCGCTCGTCGACATAGTTTATTTTCCCAAGACAGCTATGATTTTACTCAACCGAGATCACGAGCACCGGCTTGCCCGTTTCGTCAAGATTAAGAGCTCATTACATCTAGTGCCACCGCCTGCATCTCCTGCGAAAAAACGGCCGCGGCGCTTTGGCTTCAACCCAAACTGCTCCTCGAATACCGCTGGTGCCAAATGGCCGTAGCGGATTCGAGGAGCAGCAGTATGGAGGTAATTTGCTCGCTCGTTTTGGGCTTACTCGACGAGTTTGCCAATCTGTGACACTTCGGTAATCAGCGAGGCGATCTCCTCCGGCACCTGCGGGAGTGGTTCACGAACAATTCCTTGCGGAGACCACACCAGGTTCACCCGGAGCTCGGGATCAATCAGCGGATAATCGCTACGGTTATGGCAGCCACGCGTTTCTTTTCGTTCCAAGGCAGATTCCAACGTCGCTCGGGCTGCGAGAACCGAGGACTTCAGATCGAACGCATGGCATAGATCCTGGTAGCCGGCGATATCCGGGTGAATGCCGATATTCTTCATTCGCTGTTCAATCTCGGCCAGCTTCTCCAAGCCACGCCTGAGCCCAGCCTCGTTGCGAACGACGCCGGCATGAACAGTCATCAGATCCCGTATTGCTCGTTGCAAGCTGCGCACGTTCTCCTCGCCATCCGAAGAAACCAGGGATTGCACTGCGTTGCGTGCATGATCAATGGCAGTTTGCGAACGTCGATGGGAGGTGAGCGAACGAGAGTACTTCGCGGCTTCCTGCCCGACGATTCGGCCGAATACCAAGAGCTCAATCAGTGAGTTTCCGCCGAGGCGGTTGGCTCCATGCAATCCAGATGACGCTTCACCAATGGCGAAAAGGCCCGGCACTTCTGTAGCGTGCGTGAGCGGATCCACCCAAACACCTCCCATGGAGTAATGCGCGGTCGGTGCAATCTCGATTTTTTCCTGAGTGATGTCAAGCATCTGTTCTTCGAGCATGGTCTGATAGACGCGCGGCAGCCGAGACATGATGGTTTTGCGAGGCAGGTGGGATACATCCAGCCATACACCGCCTTTTTCGGTACCCCGGCCTTCGCTAATTTCGGTGTAGGCAGCGAGGGCCACACGATCCCTGGTTGATAGTTCCATGCGCTCGGGATCGTAGCGTTGCATGAAGCGCTCGCCCAATGCGTTGGTCAAGATCCCGCCCTCGCCGCGGGCCGCCTCCGAGATCAAGGTGCCTGCAACGGACTCTGGCTCGATGATGCCTGAGGGGTGGAACTGGACAAGCTCCGCGTCGCGCAGCCTTGCGCCAGCTTCGACTGCCAGGCGGAAGGAATCACCGGTATTTTCATCGCGCCGGGAGCTGCTTCGCCGCCAGATGCGGTTATGTCCTCCAGCAGCCAGGATGACTGAATCGGCATGGATGAGGTATCCGGTGCCATCATTGACGTCGAAACCGTACGCGCCAAAGATCTTTCCCTCGGCGACCAGAAGCTCGGTGACGTAGACGGTGTCGAGGACGGGAATTTTGAGCTGTTCTGCACGACGGATCAAGGTCCTTTGAATTTCAAGTCCTGTGTAGTCTCCGGCGAAGGCAGTTCGACGGAACTTGTGCGCCCCGAAGAATCGTTGTGAAATGCGTCCGTCTTCTTCACGGGCAAAGTTCATGCCGTAGCGTTCCAGATCCTCGATGCCTCGCTGCGCTCCCTGGGCGACAACTTGCACGGTTCGCGGGTCTGCCAGGTAGTAGCTTTCCTTGATGGTGTCGGCAGCATGCTGCTGCCAGCTGTCCTCTTGATCCATCGTTGCCAACGCGGCGTTGATACCTCCCGCAGCAAGTGACGTGTGCGCATCATGTTTCGGACGCTTGCCTACGGCGAGGACATCAGTGCCCAATTCGGCCAGTTCGATGGCTGCGCGTAGCCCGGAGCCGCCGGTGCCGATGACGAGTACTGACGTGGATATCTGCTGTTCTTTTCTCATGATCCCTAGCATCCGCTGGCCCCTTGAATACGTCCAATGAATTATCTTCATACACACGATAGCGATAGGCTATGAACATGAATCTAGAGCAGTTGAGGGGCTTCATCACCATCGCAGAAGTGGGCCACTTCACTCACGCGGCCGAGCTTTTGCACCTCGCACAGCCTTCGCTGAGCCGACAGATTTCCACTCTTGAACAAGAGCTGGGTTCGGAACTCTTCCATCGCGCGCGAGGGAATATCTCCCTCACCGCGGCTGGCCAAGCCCTACTTCCGCGAGCCAGGCGCATGCTGGCCGATGAAGAAACCATTAGAAGCGAAATGGCGGATTTGGCGGGACTGAGGCGCGGCCGGGTCCGCCTCGGAGCGCCTCCCACGCTCTGCGTTTCACTGGTTGCTGAGGTACTGGATGCCTTCCACGACCGCTACCCCGGCGTTCAGCTGCAGATTTTCGAGGCAGGATCACATCGGCTGCTGGAGCAGTTGGGCGGCGGTGAACTGGATCTTGCGCTGATCGTCACATCGGAACACGCCGTGAATGACCAGCACCTGCAAAATCTACCGTTGTTGGAAGAAGAACTAGTGGTTATCGACTCGTTGGACCGTCCGCGCTTGCCAGAGACCACTGAACTGGACCTCCGCACGCTGGCTCCTGTGCCGCAATTGGCTTTCTCCCACAGCTACGACCTCCGCGCGAGCACCATGCAGGCTTATAAGGACGCAGGTTTTGCTCCGAATATCGTGGTTGAGGGTGGAGAAATGGACGCCGTTTTGCGCTTTGTTGAGCGCGGACTAGGAGTCGCCGTGGTACCGGCTACTGTGGCATTGGAGACCCCGGGAGTTCGCGCAATGCCCTTAAGCGATCCGCAGCTATCCCGTACCATCGGCTTGGCCCACCGACGTGACGTATCGCTGACACGTGCATCAGCAGCCATGCATGCGCTGATCGAAACGACAGCAAGCACCTTGGCTGCCCGGCACAAGCAGATTACTGCGCTACTTTAATCCCCAAATGTTTCGCCATGTCTCCAGCCAACAAGCTCAGCTGCAGGGCGTTGATATGAGCCCCGCGCATATTTTCCAGGCCCTCGGCCTGGGCGAAGTCCAGACCTTGCAAGTCGACATCTCGAAGTTGTCCGCCCGAACAATTAATTACTGTAGACCGTGAATCGATGAAGTTCACGCGGTGAATTTGACCGCCGAAGTCGATCTCCTCGAATTGGCAATGGCGGAAGACCACGTCTCTGGCCTTGGCCCGGCGCAGATTCAGCCATCCGAATTTGCAGTTCTCGAAAACGACGCCGTCCAGCTCGGCTTCTGCAAAATCGGCCGAGCCGAATCTGCTGTGCTCCACTCGCACATCATTGAAAAATGCGCCAGCCGCATTCAGCGACGGGGCATTGATCTGCGCCAACTCGCATTGCAAGAGCCGGGCGTTTCGTAGATTATCTAGAGCTACCGAGGTAAAGCGGCATTCCTCCACTCGGGCATCATATGCCTGAACAGGCTCATCGATATTCGCAAAGTGCAACAGCTCAACGTACTCGCCACCACTGAGATCACCTGCATATCCGGCTGCCAATTCAGGCAATGTAAAGGTACGGATTTTGGGGTTCATCGGGCTAGTCCTTAGAAATCAATGGATTTACTGTCGAGGTTTCGACAATATCAGTTAACGCCCACACCTATCATCGACCATCTGAAGCCCGTCGCGATTCGGGCAGCAACTCGAATGCAACGCGGAACAGCGCTACCGCTGCTTTGGGCATGCGACGACAGAGCGAGGAGAACCGGTACCGATAATTTCATGGATCGAAGTTGACGCCCTGAGCTCCTGAGTTCAGAATCTGCTCATGCACGGGGTCGGCACAACGACGTATCTCATGAACCCGATGAACTAAAAGTCATTGATCACCAATTTCTTCATGCCCAGCATATGCTCAAAAGCTCCAGGACGCTCCATGAGCTCACCCATATTCGATGGCACAATTTGCCAGCTGACACCGAACTTATCCGTAAGCCACCCGCAGGCCTCAGCTTCCGGGACGGCCGAGAGCGCTTCCCAAACTCGATCAATCTCTTCTTGGCCTTCGCAAGGCCATTCCAAGGAAACCCCTGGCGTGAAAGAGAAGTCCTGCGCAACGCCGGAATCCATGGCAGCCACGAGATCATCATCCAGGGAGAATTGAGCGAACATCAACGATTCTGCTGTGGCAACTTCGGTTGCCTGCCCATAGGGGAACGAGCTGTCAAGCTTGGCCCCGAGCACTTCCGAGTAGTAGGCGATAGCTTCGGCGGCGCGGTTCTGGGCCGCTCCGCCGAACATCAACGACGGCATGACCCGAGCTGCGTCTTGCACCGGCTCTGTGGACTCCATCAACTGCCAGGAAACTCCGTACTTGTCGCTGACCCAGCCATAACGCGTGCTGAACGGATACGCATCCAAAGGCATTAGCACGTTTCCGCTTTCCGACAGCGCCGCCCACGTAGCGTCAAGGACGTCACGTTCGTCGCTGTTGAAGCTGAGGATCATGGAGATTGAGGCGTTCGGAGTGAACTCGCCCCCGGCGTTGATCAGCGTGATCTTCGTTCCACGAACCCGTACCGAAACGGTCAGGGCCTTGCCTGCAAATGGCTGTTGGAAATCGAGCAACCCTTCGGTGGGATAGCGTGATTCAATTTCTGATGTGGCCTCAGGCAGCGCTGCGGCATAGAACTCTCCAGCTTCCTCAGCTGTTCCTTGCATCCACAGATTGACGGTGAGCTTTTGCATGACGAAACCTCTCGGGTAACTGAATGACGCTTCCAAGGTACCGCGAAGCGTGCGGGAAAAACAGGAAGATCAGTGAACTTTTAGTCCGACTTCACCGCTAGGTTCTTCGCCGTTCGCCCGGCCGGTAAAGCCATCCATCAAATGGTAAACGCCGATGATCTTGCCCGCCACGAAATCCCAGGCGGGACGCGGCAGAACGCCCCGCAGCAGCTGCCCGAGTTTGCTGGTCCATGGCATGAGCACCAATGGCTGGCCGGCGAGCATGGCTCGCCATGCCCGATCGACAACCCTTTGAGGTTCCATGATCGGCGTGAACAGCATGGGCCGTGCACCGGCGAACATGCCGGTTGAAATGTATGTGGGGCAAATGGTACTGACTGCAATCGAGTCATCAGCTTCCAGTTCCAAACGCAGGGAATCACTCCATGAAAGCGTGGCGGCCTTGGATGCCGCGTATACGCTCATATTCGGATTCGAAACGAGGGCCGCAGCAGAGGCCATAGTGAGCACGCGCCCATGGCCGCTTCGCCGCAGCTGAGGCAGCAAGGCATGGGTGAGATGCATTGGAGCTAGCGCATTGACCTGCATCGTGGCGGTAATCTCCGAGGCCTGGTGCTGGTCAAATGACGTTCCAGTAATGATTCCTGCATTATTGACAAGGACGTCAACGCCACCGCTGTCCACGGCGCTCTGAGCGTACCGTTGGATTTGTGCCGGGTCCGCGAGATCCACGGCCTGCACCTCGACATTGGCTTCTAGCAAGCGCAATTCCGCTAGCGCTTTTTCCAGCCTGAGCTCATTTATGTCCCAGAGGATCACTCGGGCCGCGCCTTCCAGACAGGCTTGTTTTGCGAAGATAAAGCCCATTCCCTGAGCTGCTCCCGTGACCAGGACATGCAAACCAGCTACCGAATCTAGTGGAACTTTTGCCATCTCTGACTCCTTGAGCTCAAATTTAGTCCAGAGTACCGCGTGATTCAGGTTACTGCTGGCAGCTAAACCTCATCACTTCCAGATTGGCGGGTTAATCTTGGATGACCAATTTCAATCTTTGAAAGGACTACCGTGCGCATTGACCGCCTAGACGCGGACCTCATCGAACTGCTCACCGAATCCCCCATGCTGCCGGTGATGGAATGCGCGCGACGCCTCGGTGTAGCCCGTGGCACCGTGAGCAGCCGGCTAGCTCGACTACACGAGGCTGGGGTAATTCGCGGGATCATTCCACGGGTTGAGCCTGCCGGTTTCGGCTACTCACTCGTTGCCTTTTGCCAGGTTGAAATCATTCAACGATACGGCCATGCCCCGGTTGCGTCCGCGCTTGAGGAATCGATTCCTGAGATCGTTGATATGTATACGGTGACAGGCAGTTCTGATTTGCAGTTGCGTGTTGTCGCGCGAACCGCAGAGGATCTCCAGGATATTTTTGACCGGATCAATCGCGTCGCCGGCGTAGCCAGGACTTCCTCCTCTTTTGCCTTGCACGAGCATTTTCAGGGAAGAACGCTTCCGCTGGTTGCTGCGTGCGCTGATGCAGGGGCAGAGCGTGACAAGGCTATACAGATTGACTAGTAAAATGAAGGGATGGGCAATTACTGCTATGCAACTTGCATAGGCCCCCAGAGGTCGATTGCACTGCAGATTCGATCAACCTACAGTCATTGCTTGTGAATCGCGACACGCGAGAATATGAGCGGGGCCACTCCTGAGGACGTCAGCTGGTGGCTTTGCTGTTTGAACGATTGCCAACTTTAAGCAGTTGTGGCAATCAGAGAGGAAACTCATGACCCTTCACCAGCGCCCTTCCTTGCAGGACGTTCCCGCTTACAAGCAGGGCAAGCCCGCACCCGCTGGAGCTTCAAAACTCTCATCTAATGAATCACCGCATGCGCCTTTGGCTTCGGTGATCTCCAGCATTCAGGAGGGTCTGGGGAGCATCCACCGCTATCCAAGCATTGCCGCTCCTCAACTTACCGGCGCACTGAGCGAGCAGTTCGGAATTGCCCCGGAACATATCACTCTGGGTGCTGGATCGGTTGAGGTCGCTGCGCAGATCATTCACGCAGTGGCGGCCGAGGGCGATGAAGTGATGTACGCGTGGCGTTCCTTCGAGGCGTACCCATCCCTCGTACGCATCGCCGGCGCTACGCCGGTCGAGGTCCCCCTGGATGCCGAGTCCCGCCACGACTTGCCGGCCATGCTGGAGGCCATTACCGAGAACACCCGGCTCATCTTCATCTGCAACCCGAACAATCCAACGGGAACCGTAGTCGAAGCAGAAGCACTTGACCAGTTCATCAACGCTGTACCGCGTGACGTCCTGGTTGTCGTTGACGAGGCATACGTGCACTTCGACCGTTCGGCCGTACGTGCTGATGGCATCGAACTGTTCCGCAAATACCCGCACGTTGCCGTCCTGCACACGTTTTCCAAGGCTTATGGTCTTGCTGGGCTGAGAGTCGGCTACGCCATCAGCCCCTTGGAAGTGGCAGCGAATCTGCGCAAGGTCGCAGTGCCCTTTGGAGTTTCCGATCTTGCCCAGCGCGCTGCCGTGGCATCGCTTGCGGCCAGCGACGAGTTGGCTGTGCGTATCGAAGAGGTCGTGGCCCAGCGAGAGCGAATGCACGACTCCCTGGCTCAGGCAGGTTACCCCGTCGTGAAATCCCAAGCTAATTTCGTTTGGGTGGACGCAGGAGAAGACACCATGCAGCTTGAAGAACAACTGGCGGCCGGAGGCGTTGTGGTCCGCGCCTTCCCGGGAGAAGGCCTGCGCATCTCCTCCGGGACCGAAGAAGACGTTAGTCGCGTGCTGGCAGCCTTGCCTGAATTGGCATCTGCAAAGGCGGCCATCGCATGACCGCTGTGAAAGACACCGAAGCACAGTTGCATACGGGGCTGACCCAGCGCCAGATTTCCATGATGGGTCTTGGCGGCGCAATTGGCGCTGGCCTCTTTGTCGGCTCGGGGCAAGCGATTTCGATTGCTGGTCCGGCGGTTCTTGTTTCCTACCTGCTCGCTGGCACCGTCATCATCGTGATCATGGCGATGCTTGCCGAAATGGTTGCAGCGCATCCATCCTCAGGAGCTTTCAGCACCTTCGCCCATAAGGCGATGGGCCGAAGCGCAGGCAGCACCCTGGGATGGCTCTACTGGGTGCAGCTGGTTGTCGTGATAGCGGCCGAAGCCACCGGCGCTGCTGCCATCACCGCAGGATGGCTCCCGGCCGTCCCTCAGTGGGCTTGGGTTCTTGGCTTTGTTGTGGTCCTCACTGGCGCCAACCTCCTGGGCGTGCGGAATTACGGCCGGTTCGAATACTGGTTTGCAGTAATCAAGGTCGCTGCGATTATCGCCTTCCTGGTCTTTGGAGTACTGGTCCTCGCCCACGTCATCCCCACCGATGAACCTGTAGGATTCGCCAACCTGGCTGCCCATGGAGGCTTCGCGCCAGGTGGCATGGCTGGCATCGCCGCAGCCGTGCTGATCGTGATTTTCTCATTCGGCGGCACCGAAGTAGTTTCAATTGCCGCGGCAGAATCAAAAGACCCTGCCGGGAACATCAAGCGAGTGGTGAAGTCCGTGATGCTGCGCATCCTCTTCTTCTACCTCGGCTCAATCCTGATCATCATCGCGCTGGTGCCGTGGAATGACCCATCAGTGGTCGACGGACCCTTCGCCGCGGCGCTGGCAGTGATGCACATCCCCGGTGTCAGCCTGCTGATGAATGCCGTAGTTGTGGTGGCACTGCTTTCTGCCATGAACGCCAACATCTACGGCTCATCTCGCATGCTCTACTCGCTCGGCCAGCGGAAGCTTGCCCCGCGAAGCGTCACTCATGTGACCGGCAAGGGCGTTCCCGCCAAGGCTGTCATCAGCTCTGTTGCCTTTTCTTTCCTGGCCGTTGGCCTGAACTGGATTTGGCCCGATAGGGTCATGCCGATCCTGCTCAACGTAGTGGGCTCGACCATCATTTTCATCTGGGCATTCATCGCGGTGACCCAGTTGATCTTGCGTCGCCGCGCCGACCGAGAGGGCGAGAAGCTGCCATTGCGCCTGTGGGGATTCCCGGGTCTTTCCATCGCGACCATCGTGGTTCTGGCGGCCATCGTTGCCATTGCGATGACCGATGCAGCGGCTCGCACTCAATTGCTGCTCACCGGAGCTTTGACAGCCGTCATCTGGATTATCTCCAAGTTGGTCTTGCGTGACGGGACAAGCGGAGAAGAAGCCAGCGACGTCTAGTCCAATCGCAGCTTCCCAAGCCTAGGTTCGATTCACGATCGTGGATCGGGCCTAGGCTTTTCTCTTCACCATTTCGTTGATCCAGATGGGGGCGAAAGGAGAAGTGCATCCTGGCGATGTCGGATAGTCGGCCAGCACTTGCAGGTTGTCTCCGATAGCCAGCGCGCGCTCTCGCAACGCCGGATGCTCAATGCCGATCTGCGCAAGCGTGGTATTCATGGCCCACTGCAGTCGTTCGGGCGCAGCGAGCATCTGTTCTTCGATAATGTCGAGAAGCCCAACAAGATCAAGCTGATCAGGGTCCTTGACCACTTGATGCGCGGTTAGTTCCCACCCGGCGGCCAGCTGTACGCTGTCGCTTTCAGCCATCAATACTTGGCGTAGCTCTTCTAGCAGTTTTGTTTTCTTGACGATGTAGTTCAAGAACCAGGCTTGCACCTTGGGCGTGCTGGCTGCCTTGCTCCAGTCATGCAGCTGTTCCAGCGTGAAGCTGCGAGGCTTCGCAATCAGAAGGGCCACGAGACGACTTGAGGTTTCCTTGGTCGCCCACAACTGCTCTGCCAGCTCCTGATTAGACTTCAGGGACTTAGCGAGGGCGCGGAGTTTGCCGAGATTGACCCCAAAGTCATCACCATGGCGTTCATTGACCGCCCGCGCTTTGGGGTCTTCCAGAACCAACAATGCCTGCTGGATTTCTGGCACTGTACTTTCAGGACCGATCTCATTGCTCAACGTATACTCCGTCTATTTATTCGCTATAGGGATGCAACTGGTTGTCGCAGGATGGTTCGCAATCGTTCCGGCGCGACTTTCCTGGGATCTCCAAGATAGATCTCATGATGCTTGCCTGATAATCGCAGACCATGCCCCAGGATATAGTCCTTGTGCATCTGCTCTAGGACAGGTCCTTCATCATCATAAGCACCAAGATGCAGCGTCTGGACGCATTCTCCTTCGTCCAGTTCTTCGAAGCGGAGTTTATCGACGCTTGGCAGCCTGCGCTGAGAAGCCGCTGCTGCGACGGCGGCTTGGACTTCTTCGCCGGTGATCCAGTCAGGGACCATCAACATGAGGGTCCAGTACCACTGGGACTTATCTCGCTGCGTCGTAAAGGACTCCATGTTATCCGCCCACCACAGACCCTCCAGTGGCGGAACCACGTAGTCCCTGCCATTCTGCTTGCTGGAAAATTTTAGTTTGTACGCAACAGGATAAATCGTTTCCAGCGCTTGAGCGTAGCAAGGCGTCAGGTTGGGATCTCCGTGGCCATCGATCATGAGATATCGTAGGGCAGGCATTCGCAAGAGCCTAAACTCTGATGGCTTAGCACGGTAGCCATCAAGTAATTTCTTGAAATCGATCTTCTCAGCCATCTGTTGCACTCCCCCGCTGTCCCCGTCTACTGCTAGAACCATTTGCGCCATTTGAAGACGCCATACAGTGCCGCGGCGAAACCTACCATCACCAATACTGCCGCTGGATATCCGAAGGCCCAGTGCAGCTCAGGCATGTGGTCAAAATTCATGCCATAGATGGCCGCGATCAGAGTGGGAGCAAATAAGATTGCAGCCCAACCTGAAATCTTTTTCATGTCTTCATTCTGGCGTTGGGCTACCAAGGTGGCATTGACATTCAAAATCTGCGACAGGGCATCACGGTATTCAAGCGCCTGGGTATTAGCTCGAGTCAAGTGGTCCGTGACATCCTGCAAATAGGTTTCCAGTTCGTCAGGAACCGGGTATTTCTTGAATCCGTTATCAAGGGACCGGACGACTTCCAATAAGGATGCCGTGGAATGCTGTACGTCAATCACTTCTTGGCTCAGCCGATAGATGCGTTCTGTAACCGCAGCATCTCCGCTGAAAACTTGACGCTCGATCTGTTCTTTATCGATCCCTAAGCCATGGAGAACCGGCGCATAACCATCAACAATCTCATCAAGAATCCGATACAACACTGCTTCAGAACCCAGCCGAAGCAATTTAGGATCCTTAAGCAACATCTGATGCTGTTGCAGGTTTCCATTGCTGATTGACTCGGCAAACTCGCGACCGTCGGTCCCGTCAATCCATCGGTGGTCCTGGCACAATACCGCGATAGAGCCCTGCCGGAGGAGAATGTGGAATTCGGATAGCTCGACTTCTTCGGTGACGTCGAGGTACAAGGCTGAACGTACAACCAGCAGTAGGACATCACCATAGCGTTCCAGCTTCGGACGCTGTCTTGCGTGAAGCAGATCTTCAACCAGAACCGGGTGCAATTTCCACGCGTCGGCCAGCTCTTGGATATCGGCATCATCTGGCGTGGGGTAAAGGGACAAAGCGATGCGATTCTCCCCGGTGCGGCAGAATTCCATCGCTTCCGCTGCAGTGACGCTCAACGGTGCAAGTTCGACCGTGCCGTCATCGATGTAGCGAACGCGTTTTGAACTGTGAGCCGGCCCTCGACCGTTATCGACGTGCTTTGCTCGAATTGATCGTCGCTGGATTCGTGCCATGGTGCTCCTGATTGAACGATTTGATTCAAGTATCGCAAGTGAACCTCTGTTTACGGTGCAAAAACAGCACCTCAGCGTCGAAAGACTCCTCCAACCTGGTGATTCTTCCCTGCATGCTTCGTCTTCCTCGCCAAGAGTTACCTCAACTATCGTTGCGGCCCTGTGCGCCGGCCCAATTGATGTGACGTTGGGGCAACTGGGGGCCTCGCCCAAAAGCGGGAAATGATCAGAATTCTGGTCAGTGCCTAAAAACTAAGTTATACGAAAAAAATCCTGAAATTCTTTTTCAAGAATTTCAGGATTTAATTGGTGGAGGTAAGGGGATTCGAACCCCTGACCTTCTGCATGCCATGCAGACGCGCTACCAACTGCGCCATACCCCCAAAAGGATTGCTACCCTGATCAGGCAACTCCATAATCATAGATGACTACCTGATCAGGATGCAAATTCGGCGTTACTGATTCTGCTGAGTCAGTTCCTCAGGCAGTTCGATCACAGGGCAGTCTGCCCAAAGGCGTTCCAGTGCGTAGAATACGCGGTCTTCCTGATGCTGAACGTGCACGACAACGTCTCCATAGTCCAGCAGGACCCAACGGCCCATGCCGAAGCCCTCGCGGCGGACCGGACGCATGCTGTATTCCTCAAGCACCTTGGCCTGAATTTCGTCGACGATTGCGTTCACCTGCGGTTCTGATCCACCAGAGACAATCAAGAAGGCGTCGGTGACGCCCAGGCGGTCTGCTACGTCGAGCGCGACCATGTTTTCTGCCAACTTTTCCGATGCAGCGTGCGCTGCAATCTTCACGAGGGCAATTGAATCTGCGTGTGCTCCCATTGAGTGGGGTGTCTCCTTGTTAGAGGTGTAGATCGAGAACTTAATTTTGCTACGAAACTAGTTGCCTAGCAACATGATGAGCCCCGCAATAAGCGCAGCTCCACCGACGCTTAATGCGACGATCATGGCTATAAGCATGTTGTTGGCACGGCGAACGCCGTGGGTTTGAACATCCAGCGGCTCCAGGCCGTGAGCATTTACGGCATCAATGCGAGGCATTTGCACGTCGGAAACTGGTTCCGAAACACCGCCTGACTTCTTCGCTTCCGCATTCGGCTTGGCCGGAGGTTTTGCGGCAGTCTTGGCATTTGGCTTCGGAGCTGATTTCGGTGCGGGCTTAGGGGCAACCTTTGCTGCTGGCTTAGGTGCTGCCGGCTTGGCGGATGCCGGCTTTGGAGCTGGCTTAGCTGGAGCAGCGGTTTTGGCTGCCGGCTTCTTGGCTGCTGGTGCCGCTTCATCTTTTTTGGAGCTGATCTTGCCATCAGAATCGAGATTCAGGGACACGCTCTGGGTCTTTGGACCTTGCACGCCGGTCCTGGCGATGCGGTCTTCCACCTCGCGGATGTTGCCCATGGCGCCGGTGAACGGATCAGATGACTTGTCGTCTTTGCCTTGCTTAGCATTTTCTACGCGCAAGCGCTCACGTTCTGCGGCACGACGAGAGATAATAGCTGCGCGGGCAGCCATTTCACGCTGGTGAGCCAGGACTTCGAGATCAATCTCGGCGTCGTCTTCGCCCAGCAGGTTCGGATCAATGGGTGCTTTAGGGGCATGCGCGCGACGTGCAGCCAACGCCTGCTCAACGCTCATGACCGTCGTTTCAGGCGCATCATCGTCAGTTGCGGGCTTCTTAGCCGGCTTGGCAACGGGTCTAGGTGCTGCTGCCGGGTCGGCCTTGCCCTGTTCAGCAAGGGCTTGCAGGCGTAGCTGGCGGCGGGTCAGAGGCTTGGGATCTTCTGCTGGTTCAACCGTTGGAATATGGCTTGTAAGTGCATCCACTTCGCCTTCCAGACGGCGGCGTTCACGCAGAGCTTCACGGTTGCGGGCTCGACGAAGCGAAGCACGCTCCCCCATGGGTTCTTGATCTGGATTCTCGCCGGCAGATGAACCCTTTGCCGATGCAGTTTTGGCGTTAGGTACAGCAGGAGTCGCGGCCTTTGATGCCTGCGCCTGGTTGCCCTTTTCAGGCTGCACCTCATTAACGGCCGGCATTTCCGCAGGCTTTCGCTGGTCTTTTGGAGCCTCCGCTGACTGTTGGGAAACTGTCTGATCGGATGGCTTTTGAGCCACGGATTCAGGATTAGCTGACGGTGCAGGTTTGGCCACTTGAGTCTTGGCTGGTTCCGGTTTCGGAGTTGACTTTGCAGAGGGAGCCGCTTCAGCTTTCGCTGGCGTTGCCGATTGCTCGGACTCCCCCGCCTTTTTCTTGTCTGCGAGTTCTTTGGCCTCTTGTTCTGCCTTGCTGCCTGCGAGCAAGGCTTCCATTTCAGCACGTCGCTTTTCGCGCAGAGCTCGCCTGCTAGAAACCGGCTGCGAGTTATCGCTCATCCTGTACTTCTCCCGACCGCATAGACAAATACCGTCACCCTTACCTAGTGATTATGCCGTGTTATGCCACCCAATGTGAGGTTACGACTCGGTATACAGCCCATATTTTGCAATGTACTGCACCACACCATCGGGCACAAGGTACCAAACTGGCTTATCGGCACCGACACGTTCACGGCAATCCGTTGAAGAAATCGCCAACGCCGGAATCTCCAACTGCGAAACGTTGTCGCGGCCAAGATCACTCATGACATATCCCGGACGGCTCACGCCAACAAAATTCGCGAGGTCCCAAACCTGATCGATATCACGCCAGCTCATGATCTGGCTCATCGCGTCAGCACCGGTGATGAAGAACAGTTCCGCCTCTGGGCGTTGCGCACGCAAATCCAACAAGGTGTCACGTGTGTACGTGGCCCCTTCTCGATCAATATCCACTCTGCTGACAGTAAATCGCGGGTTGGACGCCGTGGCAATGACGGTCATCAGGTAGCGATGTTCAGCGCTCGTGACCTGCTTGTCGGCTTTCTGCCAAGGCTGGCCGGTGGGTACGAAAACTACCTCATCCAAGTCGTATTCGGCAGCCACCTCGCTGGCGGCGACCAAGTGGCCGTTGTGAATGGGGTCAAAAGTACCGCCCATCACGCCGAGGCGTAATGGGCGGTCACTATGCTGCCGCTCGCTCAAGACTAGTGGCTATGTGGTTGGTGAGTCTTGAACTGGCGATGAATGTCCTGTTCTTCATCCTTGACCGAGTGGCGGTTGCCAACATTGGTGTAGGAAACGGTGATCAATAGCAAGATCATCAAAGCAACAAAAATGCCGCCACCGATCAGCAGGGACCAAGTGTGTGCACTCAAGCCAGGGGCAGCGGCTTCAGAGGCCAGAATCAGCGCGTTCAAGTAAATCTCCAGTCGTATCCACGGAAGCCGCCGTATCTTCAATTTCTTTGAGGATCCAGCGGTCCGAAAAGTAGCGGTACGTTTCTTCTACATCCTACCGAAAAGGGCGGTCAGAAACTATTTACGAACGTGTCCGTCGCCTTGGACAATCCACTTCGTTGTCGTCAGCTCGGTCAGGCCCATCGGTCCACGTGCATGCATTTTTTGCGTTGAGATACCAACTTCAGCTCCAAGGCCGAGTTGCCCACCGTCAGTGAAGCGAGTCGAAGCATTCACGATGACAGCAGCAGATTCGATCTCGGCGATGAATAGCTCAGCGGCTGCCAGCGACGAGGTAAGAATCGCTTCAGTGTGGCCAGTGGAGTATTCGCGGATGTGGTCCAGGGCCTCGTCGATACCATCGACAACCTTGACCGCCAGATCCATGTCCATGTACTCAACGCGCCAGTCTTCGTCTCGGGCTGGAACGGTCTCCAGACCCGGCACGAGAGCTGCAGCGCGTTCATCCGCATGAAGGGTCACACCTGCAGCGGAGAGCGCTTTGAGCACCGAGGGAGCGACCTTTGAGTCCTTGTGAATCAGCAAGGTCTCCACGGTGTTGCACACGCTGGGGCGCTGGGTCTTGGCGTTCATCAGGATGTCGACAGCCATCTGCTCTTCAGCAGAGGAATCCAAGAAGATATGAACGTTGCCTTCGCCGGTTTCAATCACCGGCACCTTGGCAGTGGTGACAACACGCTGAATCAGGTCACGTCCGCCGCGAGGGATCAGCACGTCGATTTTGCCTCGCGCGCCCATCATGGCGTCTGCGCCCTCGCGACCGAACTGATCGATGGAGGTCACCAGGTCTCGTGGTAGCGAAACGGATTCCAGAGCGTCTCGAATGATCGAGACGAGGGCTTGGTTCGAGTGCAAGGCAGCAGTTCCGCCGCGCAACAACACTGCGTTGCCGCTCTTCAGCGACAAGCCAGCGATATCAACCGTGACGTTGGGACGGGCTTCGTAAATCGTGCCGATAACACCCATGGGGACATTGATCTGGCGCATTCGCAGACCATTCGGCAAAGTCTCGCCGCGGACCACGCGACCCACAGGATCCGGCAGGCCTGCGAGTTCATGCAACGCGGAAATCAAACCGTCAACGCGCTTGTCATCAAGCTTCAGGCGATCCAGCATGGCCACGGATGTGCCATTGGCCTGTCCAGCCTCCAAGTCCTTCTTATTTTCCTGGAAGATCTTGGAACGGTTCGTGTCGATTCCTGATGCGATCGCCAGCAGTGCACGGTCTTTCCAGTCGCGATTGGCGCGCTTGAGCACTCGCGAGGCACGGCGAGCTCGATCAGCGAGCTGGTAAACCGAACCAGTGACATCGGAGATCTGTTCTTCTGTTCGTACTGCGTCGATACTCATAGTTTCCATCCTAGAAAATAGGTTCTATCAAAGCTAGGTCATCGACATGCACGACCGACTTATCGTAACCTTCGCCGAGCTGCTCAACGAGATCGCCAGTGTTCTGACCCAGCATCTCGGGCAACTCCTCGGAGCTGAAGTTCACCAGGCCGCGGGCAAATGGCACACGATCCGATCCGCAAATTTCTACGGCGTCACCGGGTTCGAAGGCGCCTTCTACGTCAATGATGCCGGCAGCCAACAGCGAATTGGTTCCACGGGAGATCGCCTGGACTGCTCCGTCGTCAAGGATCAGCCGACCCTCGATGCTGGCAAGGTATGCCAGCCATACGTCACGGGCAGAGCGACGCGAATTTCGTGCGGCGAACCAGGTTCCCACATCCTCACCGCGCAACGCCTTGGCGGCGTTGTCGGTGCTTGTGACCAATGTCGGGATGCCGGCGGAGGAGCTCATGGTGGCGGCATCAACCTTGGTGATCATGCCGCCAGTTCCTACGCCAGCTGCGCCCGGGGTTCCCAGGTCGACGGCTTCAAGCTCGTCAGGATGCTCGATGGTGGTGATGCGGCTGCCGCCGTCTTCGGGGTGCGCGTCGTAAACGGAATCGACATCCGAGAAAAGGAGCAGTGCGTCGGCCTTGACAAGGTGCGCTACCAGGGAGGCAAGGCGGTCGTTGTCGCCGAAGCGGATTTCGCGAGTTGCCACAGCGTCATTTTCATTGACGATGGGAAGCACTCCAAGATTTAACAGCCGAACGAGGGAGCGCAGAGCGTTGGTGTACGATGAGCGCCGCATCAAATCGTCGGCGGTCAGCAGGACCTGGCCGACTCGCAAGTCGTGCTCTTCAAATAGCTGCGTGTACTCGGCTAGCAGCAACCCCTGGCCAACCGCCGCGGCGGCCTGCTGGGTTGCCAGGTCCTTAGGACGCTTTGGCAAACCCAGCGGGGCCAGGCCGGCGGCAATCGCACCGGAAGAAACGAGAATTACCTCGGTACCGTTGTTCACGGTTTCGGAGAGAGTGTCCACCAGGAACTTCAGTCTTTCATGGGATATTCCCCCGCTGACCGTGGTCAGAGAGCTGGATCCAACCTTTACTACGAGTCGCCGTGCATCCGGCAATTCGTGAGGAGAGGTAATGGCTGAAATAGTCTTGGTGGCACTTTCACTCATACTTTATTCTTCCTCCTGCGCTGCCTTCTTTGCAGCAGCATTTTTTGCGTTCTTCGCATTGACCGATTCGGTCCAGATGCCGGCCTTGCGCTCGGCTTCCAGCTCCGCACGGGCAGCGGCCTTGGCGGCCTTCCGGTCCTCGTGTTCGGCGCGCTTTTCTTCGCGGGTCTTCCGATTGCCGCGGTCTTCGAGCCGCACGTCTTCGCCACGGCGGCTTCCGCCGAGCAATTCCGCGCCGGCAGCCATGGTGGGCTCCCAGTCGAAGACCACGGAATTTTCTTCGGAACCAATGACGACAGCGTCGCCCGGCTTGGCCCCGGCTTTGAATAGCTTGGTTTCTACCCCCAGTTTGGCCAGGCGGTCAGCGAGGTAGCCGACGGCCTCATCGTTTCTGAAGTCGGTCTGCATGATCCAGCGTTCTGGCTTTTCGCCGATAACGCGCCACAGTGGCTCAAGGTTTTGTTCCTCGCGGCGAATGTAGAACTCTTCCTTGTTGCTGAAGCGCGGTCGGATCACTGGCACTTCGACGACCGGTGCCTCCACGACCCGTTCGGCTCGCGCTTGTTCTACCAATTCAGCCATAGCAAAGGAGAGTTCACGTAATCCGTTACGTGACAGGGCTGAGATTTCAAACACGCGGTATCCGCGCTTCTCGAGCTCAGGGCGCACGAATTCAGCCATCTCAGCGCCATCTGGCATGTCAACCTTGTTCAGTGCAATCAGCTTAGGGCGATCAATGAGCGGAACGATCGTGCCGTCGGTTCCGGCGAAGGTGGAGTCGGCTTCATAATTCGCCAGCTCGGCTTCGATGATGTCCAGGTCGGTGATCGGATCGCGATCCGATTCCAGCGAGGCGCAGTCCAAGACGTGCACGATGGCAGCGCAACGCTCTACGTGGCGCAGGAACTCGTGGCCCAGGCCCTTGCCCTCGGATGCGCCCGGGATCAGCCCCGGGACGTCGGCGACGGTGAAGCGGGTCTCGCCTGCCTGAACGACACCCAGGTTAGGAACAAGGGTGGTGAATGGATAATCGGCGATCTTCGGGCGCGCCGCGGAAACTGCAGCGATCAACGATGACTTGCCAGCCGATGGGTAACCCACCAACGCGATGTCGGCCATGGACTTGAGCTCCAGGACGATGTCCTGGCTAGTTCCGGGAATGCCGAGCAATGCAAAGCCTGGGGCTTTGCGCTTGTCAGAAGAGATGGCAGCGTTGCCCAGGCCACCCATGCCACCGATGGCGGCGATGTACTCGTCGCCAGAGTTGATCAGATCGCCGAGAATGTCGCCGTCCCTGGACTTCACCACGGTGCCTGCAGGCACCCCGAGGATCAGGTTTTCGCCGTGCTTGCCCGGGTGCAATCCACCCTTGCCTGGCTCGCCATTGCCGGCCTTGCGGTGTGGCAGGTGGTGGAAGTCCAGCAGCGTGGTGACCTGGGGGTCAACGCGCAAGATGATGTCGCCGCCCTTGCCGCCGTTGCCGCCATCGGGTCCGCCAAGCGGTTTGAATTTCTCGCGCTTGATGGACACACAACCGTGGCCACCATTACCTGCGGTGACATGAAGGGTTACGCGATCAACGAATGCAGCCACGGGGCCATCTTCTCCTAGAACGGGGGTGCGAGTTTCTCTCGCAGAAAAAGTCTATCTACGCACACAAGGGGCGGACCGAATAACGGCCCACCCCTTCTGTACTAAAAAATTTGCCTGATGCCTAAATTAGGCAGCAGCAACAATGTTCACCACGCGGCGACCACGACGGGTGCCGAACTCGACTGCACCAGCAGCCAGGGCGAACAGGGTGTCATCCTTGCCACGACCTACGCCGGCGCCTGGGTGGAAGTGGGTGCCACGCTGACGAACGATGATTTCGCCAGCCTTGACTTCCTGACCACCAAAGCGCTTTACGCCTAGGTACTGTGCGTTGGAATCGCGACCGTTGCGAGTGGAACTCGCACCTTTCTTATGTGCCATGCCTTTTAGCCTCTTTCGCTACAAAAATGGATATTACGATCAGCCAGAATTAGGCGATCGAGGTGACCTTGACCTTGGTCAGAGCGGCACGGAAGCCCTGGCGCTTCTTGTAACCGGTCTTGTTCTTGTACTTCTGGATAACGATCTTCTCGCCACGAAGGTTTTCTACAACCTCAGCGGTGACCTTGACCTTAGCCAGATCAGCAGCGGCGGAAGTTACCTTCTCGCCATCTACCAACAGCAAAGCAGGAAGCTCGATGGAGCTACCTGGGGCAGCCTGAAGACGGTCAACGGTGATGAGGTCTCCTACGGAAACCTTCTCCTGGTGGCCGCCTGCGCGGACAATTGCGTACACCACGTGGGTACTCACTTCTACTCGACGTTTATTGTCTTACCGGCGCAGATATCGACCCGAACACCCATAAATGAGTGCGTATCCCGGGGATCTCATGCGCTTGTGCCTTGACGCCGAGCGGACGGAAAGTCCGTGATCTTGGCGTTTAGCACCGATCAACTAGATTACGCTAGTCCACACCACTGGGGCAAATACAAACTGCCCCAGCGGGTGAAGCGTGACCAAGTTCATCTATTTCAGCTCGCGCACCGGAACGCCGACACCGAACATTACCGGTTGCCCGGCAGGCTCGGCTGGCTTTTCGCTTTGCGAACTGGAGGAATCCATTTGAACTACCGAACCGGTAGCAGCGGATACCTCTGCCACGAGAACCTCTGCAGTCGCGTCGCCCTGAGCCGAGGTGGCTCGACGGCTGCGTCGCTTTGGCTTCGTGGAATTCTGTGGGGCCGCCGTGCTAGCGGCGGCCGAAGCTTCGACAGTTGCCTTGGCCTCGGTCGTACCCGGAGCGCTCGACGCCGGCATAGCCAAACCGGTCAGCACCGGCTGGTCCTGAACCGATGCGGCACCAGCGCCCTGCGGGCGTGAAGCCCGGCGGGAACGCTTGCGAGGCTGCTCAGCAGGCTTGGACTCATCTTCGGCAACAGGGGCAACTGGCTGCTGCTCCGCAACGGTCTGATCGTTTTCTGCTGGCTGGGCTTCCTGCTGTGGCGCCTCACCCTGTGAACGGTTGCGTCCACGGGAGCGCGAGCGGCGACGCGGCTTGCGCGACGACTCGCCATTCTCCTCGCCGCTCTCGTCCTTGCCCGGCAGGGCAGCTTCAAGGGCTTCAAGGGTTACGGAGACATCGGCGGCAACCGGAGTGCTGGTCTTGATAACAGGAATCTGCTCGCCCTCGATGCTCACAGCGTTCTCCACGTGTGGCTCCAGATGCGATGCGGCGGCGATGCTTGCCAACGCATGGCGGGTGGCTTCATCCTTCTCCCCGTTCGGCGCGGCCTCCTGCTTGGCAGCTGGCTTGGCCTCGTCCTTCTCGCCACCGCGGCGGCGGCGCGAATTGCGGCTCGGCTTCTCGCTGAACTTCTTGGCGTGGGGTTCGCCGGCGGAATTGAAGGTGCGGCGCGACTCAACCGGCTCTTCGTGGGTGATGACACCCGCTCCAGCGCAGTGCTCGCACTCTTCGCCGAAGACCTCAAGCAGGCCGGTGCCCATGCGCTTGCGGGTCATCTGGACCAGGCCCAGGGAGGTCACTTCGGCCACCTGGTGCTTGGTGCGGTCACGGCCCAGGCACTCCACCAGACGGCGCAGTACCAGATCGCGGTTGGATTCAAGAACCATGTCGATGAAGTCGATGACGATGATGCCGCCGATATCACGCAGGCGCAGCTGGCGGACAACTTCCTCGGCCGCTTCCAAGTTGTTCTTGGTGACGGTTTCTTCAAGGTTGCCGCCCGAGCCGGTGAATTTACCGGTGTTCACGTCGATGACGGTCATCGCTTCAGTGCGGTCGATGACCAGCGAACCACCCGATGGCAGGTAGACCTTGCGGTCCAGCGCCTTGGCGATCTGCTCGTCAACGCGGTAGTTGGCGAAGATATCCTCTTCGGACTCCCACTTCTCCAGGCGGCCCATCAGATCCGGTGCCACGTACATGACGTAGGCCTCGATGGTGTCCCAGGCGTGCTCGCCGGAAACGATCAGCTTGGTGAAGTCTTCATTGAAGACATCGCGGACCACCTTGATGGTCAGATCCGGCTCGGAGTACAGCAATTCCGGAGCCAGGGTCTTGGTGGAGTTGGCTTGCTCTTCGATACCTTCCCACTGCGCGCGCAGTCGGTTGATGTCGTTGGTCAGTTCTTCTTCCGAGGCGCCTTCAGCGGCCGTACGGACAATGACGCCGGCGTTTTCCGGCAGGTGATCCTTCAGGATCTTCTTCAGGCGCTGGCGCTCGACATCTGGCAGCTTGCGCGAGATGCCGGTCATCGAACCACCTGGCACGTAGACCAGGTAGCGGCCCGGAAGGGAGATCTGGCTGGTCAGTCGTGCGCCCTTATGTCCTACAGGGTCCTTGGTGACCTGCACGAGCACCGAGTCGCCGGCCTTCAGCGCGTTTTCAATGCGACGCGGCTGGCCTTCCAGGGCTGCTACATCCCAGTTGACTTCGCCTGCATACAACACGGCATTGCGACCGCGTCCAATGTCAACGAAGGCGGCCTCCATGGACGGAAGGACATTCTGGACCTTGCCGACATACACGTTGCCAATCAGTGAGTCCTGCTGCGTCTTGGAAACGAAGTGCTCTGCTAGCACTCCATCTTCGAGCACGCCGATCTGGATGCGGTCCTCGCGCTGGCGCACGATCATCTTGCGCTCTACGGATTCACGGCGTGCCAAGAACTCGGCCTCGGTGATGACCTGGCGGCGGCGTCCGGTCTCGCGGGATTCCCGGCGGCGCTGGCGCTTGGCTTCAAGGCGAGTCGATCCGCGCACGGAAGTCACCTTGTCGCTGGCGGAGCTGTGGCTTTCGATGCTGCCACGTGGCGCACGGACGCGGGTTACGGTGTTTGGCGGATCATCTTGTGAACCGCCTTCAAGCTCCAGGTCCACATCGCCGCGGCGGCGACGGCGACGGCGACGCGAGGTCACGTCATCGCTTTCGGCCTCGGCAGTTTCCTGGCGCGCCGGCTCCTGCTTTTTGGCAACAACCTGCGCCAACACGGCCTGGGCGGTTTCAGGCACGGCGAATGGATTCAAGATCATGGAGCTGCCATGCTCGGCCAATAGCTGGCCGGTGTGGTCCTCTACAGTCTCGGTGGCGCTTTGTGCCACAGACTGGTCTGCTGCGGCAGCTTCTCCGTTCACGGCATCTTCGGCGCCAAGCTGGGCAGGTTCGGTTTTGGCCGCTGCCTGCTCGACCGCCTCGTCGCTGGCAGCATGGCGCGCCGCCTGTGCACGGCGCTCAGCCTGGCGGCTGGCACGCTGGGTGGTATCAGGCGTGGAAACCTGGGTGCGGCGAGTGGCTCGCCAGCGGTATGGGCTTTCTTCGATGCCGGCTGCGGCATTGAGTTCTGCCAGAGTCATGGCGCGACGCAATGGTCGCGCAGGGGTGGTTGAAACGCTGGTACGACGGGCTCGCGTTGAACGGTTGCCCCGCTTATTACCTTGCGCTCCACCCTTTCGTTGATTTGCTGCGCTCATTTAAATTCGCGTACTCCTACTTTGTCCCGCTTTGGCATCCTCCACAGACGGCGCCGCAGCTGAAACTACAATCATCACGTGCCCTTGACCGGTTTCCTTAAACCAGCCAGACACAAAAGCTCGCTATTTTCCGCGGGATTGCCACTGGCTTATTTGACTAAGACAGACGCAATTCCTGCGGATCAACGTGGCCTATGAAAACCGACTGCTTTCCTTTGCAGCCCTACGATCCGCGGTATTCCCTCGGGAGGCGCACATATTGGGCACTCAACCGAAGCGATGCATCGCCTGGCGATCTGTTGTTTCAAAAGTCTGTCGTCGGGTTGAAAGCAGACTGTGGATCCGCGAACAACCATTTCCATTCTCTCATATTTCGTTCATGCCTTGTTCATTGCTTCTCATCAGTTGCACAGAATCGCTTCCTAAGATGAAAAACGCTCGAAGCGGAATCTCCCGTTTTCCTACAAAATTATGGAATAGTCGAAACATGGTTTCATCACTAGAAAAGAGCCACCACCCGGGCGTGTTGCCATGGTGGGCCAAGGACCGCGGATTCGGACTGGTTCTCATCGCGACAGGGTTAATCTCCTGGCTCGCAGCCGGGACCCTCGTTTTGGAACGCATCGAGCTCTACAAGAATCCTGATTACGTCACCAGCTGTGATATCAATCCATGGATTTCCTGCGGCACCGTGATGAGGTCTGAACAGGCAGGGATCTTCGGATTCCCGAATCCGTTCTTCGGCATCGTCTGCTTTGCCATAGTCATCACCATCGGAGTGGTGCTGCTTGCGGGCGTGAACAAGCTGCAACGCTGGTTCTGGATCTGCTTCCAGATTGGTGTCACCGCCGCCATGGGCCTGGTCATCTGGTTCTGGTCCCAGGCACTGTATGAAATCAATGCCCTATGCCCCTACTGCATGGTGGTGTGGGCCATGGTGATTCCGCTCTTCGTCTTCACCACAGCGCGCAACGTGGTCACAGGCATCATTCCTGCCGGCGCTGGGTTGAAGAAGTTCTTTACCGAGTGGAGCTGGATTGTCACAGCGATCCTGTGGATCCTGGTAGCCGCTTCGGTGGTTCTCCGCTTCCCTAATGCGTTCTTCGGCTAGATTCTGCATCTCCACCCGCCGGTTCGTTGTGCTTGCAACGGACCGGCTTTCGTTTTGCCGGAAACCTCTCCAGGCTTCAGAAGCGCGCCACCTGCGCCTACCGCCAATGGTTCGCGAACTGCGATCGTCATGCCCCTTCCACAGCTAGGACGGATAGATTGGATACATGGCAAGTGACAAATGGAACACAGAAAATGCCCAGAACTACGGGATCGATCTACTGATCTCAGACCAATTGCGCCTGCGCGAACTGCAGGAAGAAGATCTTCCGTTTCTTACCCAGTGGTGGAATAGCCCGGAATTCATGGCATTGCAGGGAAGCCTCGTGCTCCCCCACCCAGTCCAGGAAGCAGCCACCCTCTTCAAGTCCCGAAGCCTCAACCGAGGCACGACTGACGGTGTTGGACTATCCATTACCCTGCCGGATGACACACTCATCGGGCACACCGCGCTCTATGACTACAACGCACCGGCTCGATCGGCTGAGCTCATGATCATGATCGGCGGCTCAAATGTGGGGCAGGGCTACGGAACCCTGGCCACCAAGATGATCATCGACTACGGCTTCCGTGAGATGGGGCTAAACCGGATCGGGTTGACGGCCTGGGCCTACAACGAAAGGGCATTGCGGACGTTTATTCGTTCGGGCTTCCGAGAAGAGGGCCGTGTCAGGCAAGCTGGATTCCACGATGGATCATTCCACGACAAGATCGTCATGGGGTTGTTGGCTGAAGAATACTTCAAAAGCCGATTGGCCGTGCAGCCGCTGGGCTGACTTTGACCGCTCGCACTGGCGAGCGGTCATTTTCTTTTGAGCAGCTGATTGCGGGCCATCCACGTGCGTCAGAACTGGGCCGCGAGAAGGAATTAATCATCCTTTCGGTGTTGCCCCCAGTGCCCTTGATCTAGCTAGCCTATTCTTAGAACTAATTAGTACGAGCTACGAGGAGCAACCATGGCCCTTTTCCGCAAGGCTAAATCCCAAGTACCGGCAAAAAGGCCGTCGCGAAAGCCAGTGACGGCGACTGCCTCCAACCCAAACTTGGCAGCCGCCGACGCAAAACCCGATTTCACGGTCTCCGGGCTGTGGACAGATCTGCTCGGTCGCCTGGGAATCCGCAGTGCCCAGTTGCTCGTTGTCGGAGTTTTGGGAGCATTCCTGATCATCGGGATGCTTCGTTTGACGATGATCGTTATTCCTACGCTGCTTGCTGTCATCATTTCCTGCGCGCTGTGGCCGTTGGTCGTCAAGCTGCGCAAGGTTTTCTCGCCCTTGCTCTCGGCGTGGATCGTCTTCCTGGGCTCCCTCTTGCTCCTTGGCGGCGTCGGCACGGGCCTGGTCTTTTCTGTCATCAATGAATGGCCAAAGCTCGTTGATAAAGCCGTCCAAGGTTTTAATCAGCTCAACGACATGGTCCAGGATCTCATAGGCAATCTGCCGATATCTATTGATCAGGGACAAATTGACAACGTCGTTAGTACAGTCACCGGATTCCTGACAAGCGCGCAGTTCGGCACCGGCGCGCTGAACACGCTCAGCGCGGCAGGTAGCTTCCTCACCGGTCTGGTCCTGCTGCTGGTGATCCTGTTCTTCTTCCTGAAGGACGGCGACAAGATCTGGGCCTTCGCGATTTCGTGGACACCGGTTCACTACCGCAACAAGTGGATCCTATCCGGTGACCGCGCATTGCGGACCTTCGGCGGCTATATCCGCGGCACCGCGACCGTGGCTGCAGTCGATGCCATTGGCATTACTGCAACCTTGTTGATCGTTCGGGTGCCGCTGGCTATCCCCCTGGGCATCATCGTGTTCCTCGGCTCCTTCGTTCCAATGGTTGGTGCTACGGTGGCAGGCATTCTGGCAACCCTGATTGCCCTGGTAACCAACGGGCCGATTGTCGCTTTGATTGTCTTGGCAGCCGTGATCCTGGTGAACCAGCTTGAAGGCAACTTCCTGCAGCCGGTCGTAATGGCTAACGCGCTTAATCTTCACCCGCTGGTTGTCCTGCTGGCCTTGACTGCCGGCACGGTGCTTGCAGGTATTGTTGGCGCGGTGCTGGCCGTTCCACTGGTTGCCGCTTCCTGGTCCGTGATCAAGGTCTGGACAGGACGCGACAAAATGGATCCTGTCCCTGCCGCCAGTGCGGATATCAAATCCGAAGTCGAAATAGACCAGGACGACAAGGCCCTCGAAAAACTGGAATCCGGCACAGAGGAATCCTCGGAGGCTCCTAAGGCCTAGGCTCGGAACCCGGTAGCTCGAAGTTCTTTAATTTGCCTCGCAGATCCGCTGACACGGCGCATGGACCTGCGGGGCGAATTCTTTAATTTCATATGTGCGACTGTTAGAATTATTGCAAACCTGTTCATCCGGGATTAATGCTCAGTTGACCAGATCTTTCAGTAGAGAGATTATCAACGGATGCCGAGAACCAGTGTGGTGACGTTGTCACGGATATGGCGAATGTGTTTAATGTGACTGAAGTGAGTCAGGTCGATCGCTCGCAGGATAACCTTGGCAGCAAGGATTCTGGGATCGCGAATCAGTCACTCTGAAGGATAGAGACCGCTACGCAAACAAGCCTGGAAGGACCGCGAATGTTGGATTTCAGAAATGGGAACTCGGACGAGGATTTGGCGCATCTGGTCGACGCGACCGTCGCGCATCATCAGGTAGTCACCGTCGGCTCAGTCGAGGACTTCGAACTCACGTCAATTCAAGATCCTGCAGAACCCCGTACAGCGGCAGACTCCATCGCCAAGGGACCCGATGCGCCAGCTGAATCCCTGGACGACTGGTACTGAGACTGACTCCAGAGCATAAAAATATCCCAGCAGATCCGAGTTTGATCTGCTGGGATATTTCTGTTGATGGCTTACTTGCCGAACCAGATCGCAATCTCGCGCTCTGCGGACTCGGGCGAGTCGGAGCCGTGCACGAGGTTCTGCTGGACCTTCAGGCCCCAGTCACGGCCGAAGTCGCCGCGGATAGTGCCCGGAGCCGCAGTGGTTGGATCGGTCGTTCCCGCCAGCGAGCGGAAGCCCGGGATGACGCCCTGGCCCTCGGCGACGATGGCAACAACCGGGCCCGAAAGCATGAACTCCACGAGCGGCTCGTAGAATGGCTTGCCCTCGTGCTCTGCGTAGTGCTCGGCGAGCAGTTCGCGGGTAGCGTCCAGCTGCTGCAGCTTGGCAATGGTGTAGCCCTTGGCTTCAATGCGGGCGAGGATCTGGCCGGTGAGGGCGCGCTTGACGCCATCTGGCTTGACCAGGATCAGGGTACGTTCAGTCATTTGACTACCTCTTCGTATCGGTGATGTATTTCCAAAAATCTAGGCTTGTTCGGGATGCGCCTGTTCCCAGGCTTCCTGGGCTGCGGCTCGACGCTTGTTCTCCACGTCGATTTCTTCGCCCTTGCTCAGCGCATACCACCAGCACAGGGCAAAAGCGGCGGCCAGGTAGAACATGTCCACCAGGATGAATCCTGTCAGGAAGAAGACCGCCTGCAGCGCCCAACCAATGATGTAGCCGATCTTCTTGCCCAGCAGCGCGCAATTCAGGATGCACAGCAGGGCTACCACCGCGCCCAGGGTCAGCACGACTACCGGCTCGCCCCCACGCTTTAGACCGAATGCGGCCAGCGTGACGAAAACTGCCAGAAGCGCTTCGCACACCAAGACCGTTGACGCGAACATCATCTTCGTCGAGCGCAGCTTCTTCTTCATGCCAGGACGCCACTCGCGCTGTGCACGGGTGAGTTTGGCCATTGTCAGTCACCTCTCTTGAGCAACAGTGAAATCTCGCCCACCAGTGTAATCGACCCGGTGACCAAGACGCCTCCACCGAGATCTTCGCCAGCTTCTGCGCGGCCTACCGACCACTCGACAGCGTCTTCAAGGTCCTCGGTCACATGGATATCTTCCTCGGGCCACCCGGCGTTCATGGCCAAATTGGCCAATTCGCCGGCCGGGATGGCTCGTGGCGAGGAGGACTGGGTGATGCACAGGTCTTCAACCATGTCGCCGTACTCTTCACGCATGGTGTAGAGCATTGCTTCGGCATCCTTCTCGCGGAGGATGCCCACCATCAGCACGAGGCGGGTAAAGCCGAAGGATTCCTTGATCGCCTCGGCGGAGACCCGGATGCCCTCCGGGTTGTGCCCCGCGTCGACCAGGATGCTCGGTGCGCTGCGCACCAGCTCAAGTCGTCCCGGGCTGGAGGTCGCGGCGAATCCCTGGCGCACCAGATCGGCGTTCAGCTCACGCTGCCCGCCTCCGAGGAACGCTTCGACAGCAGCGAGCGCGACGGTAGCGTTCTGCGCCTGGTGGGCCCCGAAGAGCGGCAGGAAGATCTCTTCATAGCGACCTGCCTGCCCCTGGATGGACAGCAGCTGTCCGCCCACGCCGGATTTGCGCTCCAGCAGCTTGAAGTCCAAGGTGTCGAAGGCCGCCGGCACTTCCAGCTCCCGGGCACGAGCCAGCAGCACGTCTGCGGCATCCGTTGGCTGGGTCGAGGAGACCAGGTAGCCGCCGGGCTTGAGGATGCCGACCTTTTCCTCGGCAATCAGCTCGGTGGTATCCCCCAGCAGATCGGTGTGATCCAGGGAGATCGGCGTGAAGACCGAAACGTCGGCATCCGCGACGTTCGTGGCATCGGTGATGCCGCCCAGGCCGACTTCGAGCACCACAACATCAACTGGAACCTCTGCGAAAATCGCAAAGGCCAAGATGGTGACGGCCTCGAAGTAGGTCAGCGTGGTTTCGCCTCGCTCGGACAGCTCGGCATCGACAATTTCGAGGAAGGGGCTGATCTCATCCCACACCCGCACGAAGGTCTCGTCGTCCACTGGCTCGCCGTCAATGGCGATGCGCTCGGTCACCGAGACCAGGTGCGGCGACGAGTAGCGGCCGGCGCGCAGGTCATGCGCGATCAGCAGCTGCTCGATCATGCGGGCGGTCGAGGTCTTGCCGTTGGTGCCGGTGATGTGGATGACCGGGCACGCCTTATTCGGCTCGCCGAGGATCTCCATCGCACGGAACATCGGATCCATCCGGGGTTCCATCTTGTTTTCCGGCGCACGGGACAATAATTGCCCGTAAACGCGGTCCAGTTCGCTCACTAGTTGGCCTCAACTTTGTCGGAGTCTAGCTTGGATACGGTGATCTGCTCCTCGGCAGCCGAGCCATCAGCTACCAGTTCCAGCTGCGCGGTCAGCGTTTCGCCGGCCACCAGCTCGCGGTTGGCTTCCAGCGCTGCGATGGTCACGGCATTGGCGGTGATCACGGTGTGGATGCGATCCGATACCTGCAGATCGGCATCCTTGCGGGCCGACTGGATGGCGCGGATCATGTCGCGGGCGGTGCCCTCGGCCGCCAATGCTTCGGTTACCTCGGTGTCCAGCACCAGGAAGCCGCCATCGATAACTGCCGCGGCGATCTCGCCTTCTGCATCCACCACGGTGTCCAAGGTGTATTCGCCCTCTACCAGTTCAAGGCCGCCGGCGGTCACGACGCCATCGGTCACCGACCAGTCGCCGGATTTGGCGCCCTTGATGGCCTGCTGGACGTTCTTGCCCAGGCGAGGACCGGCCGCGCGGGCGTTGACTACCAGCTGCTGGCTGATGCCGTAGCTGGCCGCGTCGACGCCTTCGGCATCGATCAGGGTGACGGCCTTGAGGTTCAGCTCATCCTTGATGATCGAAGCGTAGGTGCCATCCAGGCGCGCTGCTCCGGTGAGCACGACCTTCAGCTCTGCCAGCGGCAAACGCACGCGCAGGTTCTTGGCCTTGCGCAGCGAAGAGCCGACCGAGCAGATCTTGCGGGTGGTTTCCATGGTTTCGAGCAAGGATGCATCGGTCGGGAACTCGTTGGCATCTGGCCAGTCGGTCAGGTGCACCGAGCGCTGACCGGTCAGCCCGCGGAAGATCTCTTCGCTGGCCAGCGGCAGCAGCGAAGCAGTGACCTTCACCAGGGTTTCCAGAGCGGTGTACAGGGTATCGAAGGCCTGGGTGTCTTCATCGAAGAAGCGCTGGCGGGAGCGGCGCACATACCAGTTGGTCAGCGTGTCCATATACTGGCGCACGGCCTCGGTGGCGTCGGAAACCTCGTAGGTGTCCAGCGCTTCGGTGACTTCGCGCACCAGCTGGCCGGTGGCAGCCAGCATGTACTGATCCAGCGGGTCGGTGGAAGTGGTCGAGCGCTTGGCCTCGTAGCCTGCCCCGTTGTTGGCGGAGTTGGTGTAGAGGTTGAAGAAGTGCCAGACGTTCCACAGTGGCAGCAGCACCTGTCGCACGCCATCGCGGATGCCCTGTTCGGTGACCACCAGATTGCCGCCGCGCAGGATCGGGCTGGCCATCAGGAACCAGCGCATGGCGTCGGAGCCGTCGCGGTCCAAGACCTCGGTGACATCCGGGTAGTTGCGCAGGGACTTGGACATCTTCTGGCCATCGGAGCCCAGCACGATGCCGTGCGAGATCACGTTGGTGTAGGCCGGGCGGTCGAAGAGCGCGGTGGAGAGCACGTGCATGGTGTAGAACCAGCCGCGGGTCTGGCCGATGTACTCCACGATGAAGTCAGCCGGGTGGTGTCCCCCATCGAACCAGTCCTGGTTGCTGAATGGGTAGTGCACCTGGGCGTAAGGCATCGACCCGGAGTCGAACCAGACATCCAGCACGTCTTCAACGCGCACCAGGGTTCCGCCTTCGGCGCAGCCTTCGTGGGCCTTGGTCAGCTCGTCGATGAAGGGGCGGTGCAGATCCGGCTGGCCCTCGTGGTTCAGCGGCAGGCGGCCAAAGAAGTTCTTCAGTTCATCGAGCGAGCCGAAGACTTCGCGGTGCGTGCATTCGGCTCCGGTGCATTCCCAGACCGGGATCGGCGAACCCCAGTAGCGGTTGCGCGAGATGGACCAGTCGCGGGCGTTTTCCAGCCACTTGCCAAACTGGCCGTGCTTCACGTTGCCCGGGATCCAGTTGATCTGCTCATTCAGCTCGACCATGCGGTCCTTGAACTTGGAGACCTCGACGTACCACGAGGAGATCGCGCGATAGATCAGCGGGGTGCGGCAGCGCCAGCAATGCGGGTAGGAGTGCTCGTAGGAAGCCTGCTTGACCAGCTTGGCTTCGTCCTTGAGCACGTTGGTGATGGTCTTGTTCGCATCGAAGACCTGCACGCCAACGATGCCGTCCAGCGGACCACCGGCGAAGACCGGCAGGAACTTGGCGCCTTCGTCAACCGAGAGGATGACCGGGATGCCGTTTTCTTCACAGACCTTCTGGTCATCTTCACCGTAGGCAGGAGCCTGGTGGACGATGCCGGTACCGTCAGCCACGGTGACGTAGTCAGCGGTGACGATCTGCCAGGCGTTTTCGGTCCCGTACTTTTCGGTGTCGGTGTAGGTGTCCCACAGTGGCTGGTAGCGCACGCCAGCCAAATCCGCGCCAACGTAGGTGGCGGTGATGGATGCGGCGGCTTCCTTGCCATCCTTGTAGCCCAGGTCCTTGGCGTAGGAGCCCAGCAGGTCCTTGGCCAGCAGGAATGGACCAGCAGCGGCCGAAGCCTTCACGCCAGCCTCGCCGGCAGGAACGACGACGTACTCGATCGACGGGTGCACTGCCAACGCGGCGTTGGTTGGCAAGGTCCATGGAGTGGTCGTCCAGGCCAGGGCCTGCACGCCGGCCAAAGCCTTCGAAGCTTCGGTCTCACCGGCCAGGAGGGTGAAGCCGACGGTGACGGTCTGGTCCTGGCGGTTCTTGTACACGTCGTCATCCATGCGCAGCTCATGGTTTGACAGCGGGGTCTCGTCCTTCCAGCAGTATGGAAGCACGCGGAAGCCCTGATAGGTCAGGCCCTTGTCCGAGAGCTGCTTGAAAGCCCAGATGACCGATTCCATGAACTCGACGTTCAGGGTCTTGTAGTCGTTTTCGAAGTCCACCCAGCGGGCCTGGCGGTTCACGTACTGCTTCCACTCGTCGGCGTACTTCATCACCGAGGTGCGGCAGGCGTCGTTGAACTTGTCGATGCCCATGGCTTCGATCTGCTTCTTGTCGTTCATTCCCAGCTGCTTCATGGCCTCCAGCTCGGCGGGCAGGCCGTGGGTGTCCCAGCCGAAGCGGCGCTCCACGCGCTTGCCGCGCTGGGTCTGGTAGCGGGCGACGAGGTCCTTGACGTAGCCGGTGAGCAGGTGGCCATAGTGCGGCAGGCCATTGGCGAAGGGAGGGCCATCGTAGAAGACGAATTCTTCGCCCTCGCGCTGGTCAATGGAGGCCTGGAAAGTGTTGTCGTTCTTCCAGTATTCGAGGACGCGCTTCTCAAGTTCTGGGAAGCGCGGTGAAGCCGGGGTCGAACCGGTTGGGTCTGTAGTGACCTTCGGGTAGAAGCTCATCGAATGGGCCGTCCTTCAAGCGTAGGGTCGATAAATCCTTGCCTACGAGGACGGCGGTTAGGCCGCGGTACCACCCCGCTTGTCCCCCGCCAGATGGCGAAGGACCACTTATCTTCAGCTGTGACGGGCTGGTCCCGTTCGGTTCTACTGGGCAAACATGATGTGTGCTGTTCTTCCGAAGGCTCCCCGGTGATAGCCGGATCAATGCCTGAGTACTTCTATCGTACCGTGTGATACGCGTGCTGAAAATCCGCCAGAACCCCAGTCATGGCAAGTGAGTTCAGGCTCACAACGCGGTGCGGAAACACGAAAAAATCTTTTCCTGCATTTTCAGAATAGCGCGTCGAGGGGGCCTTGCCGCAAGGCCCCACCCATGGCCCATAATCGATACCTTCCCCACGAAACCCGCCAGATCAGGAAGCTCATGTGCCTGCCACCATGTCGAATGCCAATTACTTCGCAACCGAACAGCAAAACCCAGCTCCAGAGATCTCCGCTGACATCGCGCAGGACCAGCAAAGGTTGCGTGAAGTCGCCGCACGCGTCGAGCAATTGCGCTCGGAAACCCTGAAGCGCATTGCATCACGCGGACGAGATCACGCCGGCAAACTCCAGCAATCGCTGGAACGCGACGTTGAACTGAACGAAATGGCCTCGCGTTTGCGCCAGCTAGACCGGATGGGGCCATACGCATGCCTGGGATTCATGGAGAACGCATCCACCGGCGAGCGCCACTACATCGGCCGAATCGGGTTGAGCGATGACCGGGGCAAGCAGCTCATGCTCGACTGGCGCGCCCCTGCGGCAGAACCATTCTTCGCCGCAACCCACGAAAACAGCTACGGGCTGGCTATGCGCCGACGCTACCGGTGGCGCCGTCAGCACATCACCGACTACTGGGACGAGGTCTTTGATTCGTCGCTACTGGCCTCGCATGCCCGCTTGGATGACCATTCCTCATTCCTCGCGTCTCTTGGCAGCCAGCGCTCATCCAAGATGCAGGATGTGCTCTCAACGATCCAGACGGATCAGGATGCGATTATCCGCAGCAGTTCACAGGGCGCCCTCGTGGTTGACGGCGGACCCGGAACCGGCAAGACAGTGGTCGCGCTGCACCGTGCTGCCTATTTGCTCCATGCAGATCCGAGGCTGCGCGGCCAGGGCGGTCGCGTGCTGGTAGTGAGCCCGCACGAGGCTTACTCCGGGTACGTCTCGGACGTTCTTCCCAACCTGGGTGAGAACGAAGTGCTCATTTCGACGCTTTCGAACATAGTTTCGATAGGTGAAGATTTGCCGGCTGACCAGGATCCTGAAGTACGACGGATCAAAGCCAGCACAGCGATGCTCAAGACGATCGAACGGGCTATCACGGTATTCCAAGAGCCCCCAGCAACGGACCAAGTCGTTGAACTCGCCGAGGGTCGTGTAATCATTTCGGCGCAATTGTGGCGCAATGCCGTGGACATGATTGAACACCAGATGCCGCACAACGAAGCACGCATGGCGCTGCGCGGGGCCCTCATTGATCTACTGCTCCCCGAGCAGGACAGCACTCCCGGCACCGATGCATTGTTCCGTGCCGAGCTGGAACGCAGCACCTCGCTGGACGGCATCCTGGACGAGTATTGGCCCGTCCTGGATCCTGTCAATCTCTTCCGGGCACTGCTGGGCAACGATGCGCTGTTGCGCTACAGTGCCCAAGAACTCACCAATGAAGAAATCAGCCGTCTCTTGGCGAACCCTGCCAGCGATTGCTTCACCACAGCCGATTACCCGTTGATAGACCTGGCCCGCTTCCTCATCGGCGACCCGCACAACGAAGCCAAGCAACGCGAGGTACGATCGCGCAGGCTTGCCGAGCGCAACAGGTGGAAGAATGTCATTGACGACTTGATTGCTTCGGCTGACGACAAGGAGGACCTGTCCTCTCAGCTCATGCACCAGGACCTGCAAGAACAGCTCCTGAGCCAAGGCATGGAAAGCCCGGAGAGATCAATCAGCTTCGACGGCCCGTTTTCTCACGTCATTATCGATGAGGCCCAGGACCTGACCGACGCCCAATGGGCCATGATCCAGCGACGCTGCCCCTCCGGAAGCCTGACGATTGTCGGCGATAGGGCCCAGGCGGCGGAAGGGTTCGCCAGGAGCTGGGAAGAACGCCTGGGCGATATCGGGATCCGGAACATCACCGTCGCTCCCCTGCAGGTCAACTACCGCAGCACCGCGCAAATCATGGAGGCGGCCGCACAGCAGATCCTGCCGCATATGCCCGAGGCCAACGTTCCACGTTCACTGCGTTCGGACGGCGCTCCTGTGCGGTACGCGCGTCCGGCTGACCTCGGATCGATCTTGGAGCAATGGTTGTCCGAGAACAGCGAAGGCACCGCGGTGGTGATCGGCGCTCCAGGATTCGCTGCACCTGACCGGGCAAGCTCGTTGTCACCAGAGCATGCCAAGGGCTTGGAATTCGATTTGGTACTCGTCAACTTGCCCGAGAGTTTTGGCACCGGATTAAGGGGAGCTGTCCGCAGATACGTGGCCATGACTCGAGCAACAACTCAATTGGTGGTGCTCACCGAACAGTAGGCCGTCGGGCCTTTCGGTAGGCTGGCATCCATGAGCACGACGCAGCATCACTCAGCGCATTCCCAAAACCAGCAGCATGCCTTGGCCTCGCCAAGGGTGCTGCGCTGGGGACAACACCTGGTGACAGCGATCCTGCTGGCCATTGCGCTGCTGCGACAAGTATCTGCGCAAGACAATGCCCTTGCGGCAGTCTCCATTTCAGCGCTTTTCGCCGCCTGGTACATCGCAGGATTCGTTTCCCACCCAGCGAACAAGATCCACGCCGAACCCATGTGGTGGCTGGCGGTCCTGTTGCTCATCTGGATAGCCGCCCTCTTTGTCTCGGCCGAGTTCATGTGGCTGGCCTTCAGCCTCTGGCTGCTCTTGGGACACCAGCTGCCTTTCCTGTCCTCCATCTTGTGGTCTGTCGTCGTATACGCCTTGACCCTGTTAGCTCCCTATTTGCACCATGGTCACCTCAGCATCGCCGCTGTCGCGGGCCCACTGGTTGGCGGCCTCTTTGCCTGGGGCATTTCACGTGGCTACTTGCAGATGGAACGTGACGCCCAAGAACGTACTTCACTGGTCGATTCGTTGATGCGCGCGCAGCAGGAAACAACAGCCCTCCAAGAAGAACTCGCTCGCTCCCAGCATGAAGCAGGTATCGCGGCCGAACGCTCGAGGTTGGCCAGGGAAATCCACGACACCATCGCCCAACAGTTATCGTCAATCGGCCTACTCGCCAAAGCCGCCAGCGCAGCCAATGAACCGATAAGGACGCTCGACACCCTCGAACGCATCGACCAGTTATCCGGGCAGTCTTTGAATGATCTGCGAAGGATCATCGCCGCCTTGGCCCCAGCAGAACTCGATTCCAAGGCGCTCGCCGGTGCCCTTTCACGTATCCTTGATGACTTTTCAACTGATTCAGGTGTGGGAACAAATATCGATATAGAGCCCGGCCTGCCGCTACTGGATCCAAGTTTGCAGATAGCCTTGCTTCGCACCGCGCAGTCTGCACTGTCCAATGTCCGGCGCCACGCCCAGGCAACCACGGTTGCGCTGAGCTTGAGCTACAGTGACGATGAGATTCGCCTAGACATCGTGGATGATGGGCGCGGTTTCACCCCGCCTGCAGGCCGGCTGCAACACAATACTCCGGTAGGCGGTTTTGGGCTGACAGCGATGAACCGACGCCTCAATGAGCTTGGCGGCGGACTGGATGTAGAAAGCGCGCCTGGAGAAGGAACCGCACTCTGCGCCCACCTTCCACTGCGCATTGCAAAGGACAATTGATGATCAAGATCCTGCTGGTTGATGACCACCCGATTGTCCGCACCGGCCTGCGAGCGCTCTTCGACAACTACGAGAATATCCATGTGGCCGGTGAAGTATCTACTGGCGAAGAAGCTGTGGACTTTGTCATGGCGAACGACGTGGATGTGGTGCTCTGCGACCTGCGTCTGGGCGCGGGCATGAACGGCGCGCAGACAACAGCCGTCATCCGCAAACTTCCCAAGGCGCCACAGGTGCTGATCCTGACAACTTTTGACAAGGATGCAGAGATCTTGGCGTGCATCGAAGCTGGCGCTTGCGGGTATCTGCTCAAAGACGTCAGCGCGCAGACCATCGTCGAGTCCCTTCGACAAGCCGCGGATGGGCACTTGGTGCTGGCTCCGGAAATGACATTGCGCGTGGTTGAAGGGATGCGCCGGCCCAAAGTCGAACTGACCGCGCGGGAAAGGGATGTCTTAGCGCAACTTGCCACCGGCGCAGCAAATAAGCAGATCGCCAAGACATTGTTTGTTTCTGAAGCAACGGTGAAAACGCATCTGGTTCACATCTTCGACAAGCTACAGGCAACCACTCGAACGGATGCGCTCAACAAGGCCAGGGACCACGGACTGCTCTGATCCGGCATCGGAAGGACTCGACACTCCCGGGGATTTCTCAACCTTTCGGTCGATCTTTTATTCAGCTCATTCCACGATGGCTGAAGCTGCAAAATTCCGTTGACTGGAACTATGAAAGTTTCAGTAATCCCTCGGGTTGCTCGGTCGCTCACGAGCGGTCGTGGCGCCCGAATCTGGATCGCAGCGATCATCGCTGTCATCGCTATAGTTTTTGGATCGCTCAGCAGTCTCGAACCTCCAGCCCGATCTGATAGCTCCATCGTCAACGGCTCCGATTCCGCTCACGTCCAAGAGATCCTGGACGAAAATAGCACCGATTCCACTACCTCTGCCCTGCTGGTCGCGTCGAAGCCTGATCATTCCGCACTCAGCAATCAGGACAAGACTGCATTAGAAGGGCTAGCTGCCGGACTCAGCGCAGGTGCCCACGTGACCGACGGCCGCCTGCTGATCAGCGAAGACGAGCAAGCAGCAATGCTCCCGGTTTCGTGGAGCACTGTCTCCAACGAGGGCGACCGGCAAACGCTTGAAGATCTCCGCAACTGGATCAACGGGCATCCGATCCAAGGCCTCGACCTGCAGGTCACTGGAGCCACGGCTTTCGCAGTGGACATCACTGGTGCATTCGTCGGCGCTGACTTCACCTTGCTGGCCGTCACCGTAGGGATCGTCGCTCTCCTGCTTATCTTGACCTACCGCTCGCCAGTACTGTGGCTACTGCCGCTAGCCATAGTTGCAATAGCCGACCGCAGCGCCTCGCTGATCGCCAATCTTATAGGAAATCTCTGGGGCTTGAGCTTCGACTCAGGCGTGCTCAGCGTCCTGGTTTTCGGTGCAGGAACCAATTACGCATTGCTGCTGATTTCGCGCTACCGTGACGAGCTACGCGCAGAAGGAGATCACCGCCAAGCACTGGCCAACGCCTGGATATCAAGTTTCGAAGCGATCCTGACATCCAATCTGACCGTCGTCCTGGCTCTGTTGACCCTGGGCCTGGCCGTCATGGAAGACACACGTGGTCTGGGGATCGTCTGTGCCGCCGGGCTGCTGATTGCGGCGTTCTTTGTGCTGTTCCTCTTACCGCCGGTGCTGGCCATAAGTGGTCGCAAGGCATTCTGGCCGCTCGTGCCCCGGCCAGGTTCAGTGATCAAAAAGCAGGACTTCTTCGGGCGCGCAGCACGAATGGTCATGCAACGGCCGGGGCTGAACCTAGCGGCCATGATAGCCCTCTTGCTGGTCCTCGCGGGCCCGCTGGCTGGCACTCGAATCGGATTGCCGCAGGTCCAGCAATTCCGAACCGCGACAGAATCCTCCAGCGCGATGGAGCAGCTGTCGGCCCACTTCCCCGCGGGTGAAGCGCAACCAATCACCGTCTTGGCTGACCCCGATCAATTGGATGCGCTAGGCAGCCAGCTGGCTGGGGTGGACGATGTGAAGCGTGTCGGGCCGGTCCGCGAGGTAGGCAACTCGGACTGGCTGCAGTTCTCAGTAGTTCCTGCTATTGATCCAGACTCGTCGCAGGCCCAAGATCTGGTCGCCGAGCTTCGAACGGTCGCTGGAAAAGATGGGCAAGTGCTCATCGGCGGGCCAACGGCGCAGCAGCTGGATTCGCGTCAAATGCACCTACGCGATTTATATGTCATTGCCCCATTGATCATGTTCATCTGTTTCGCCATGCTCGCCTGGCTCACTCGATCTTGGCGGACAGCTCTGGCGCTTGGCCTGGTGAATCTGCTCAGTGCTGCCGCGGCTGCTGGGCTCGGATCCCTCGTGTCCTCACTCGTCTTCGATGCCACAGCGCTAGATGTCCAAGTTCCATTACTTGCCTTCGTCTTCCTGGTGGCCTTGGGCGTGGACTACACGATCTTCATCACCCATCGAGTCCGACAAGACGTTCAAAACCACGAGCTGCACGCAGCCATCGAGCAAGCAGCTAGCCGCACCGGCTCGGTGATCACCAGTGCAGGTCTCGTACTGGCCGGGGTGTTCGCCGCGCTGGCCACGCTGCCACTGACCGTGTTGGGCCAGCTGGGATTGATTGTCGGGCTCGGCGTTCTCCTGGATACGTTCGTCGTTCGAACGTTACTGCTCCCCGCACTTCTTCACGCATTAGGGACATCAGGGCGACCGCTTTTCGGCGGGATATCTCGCGACGCCAAACATGCCTCGGAACCAACAACCCCTAAAGAAAGCGAAATCCATGCGTAAGCTCGTCAACTTCTCCTTCCTCTATATGATCCTGGGAGTCGCTTCAGGACTGTTCTACCGGGAGTTCACCAAAATCAACCGATTCCCTGAGGGCCAGTGGACCCAGCTTTCAGTGGTGCACACGCATCTGCTGATCCTAGGATTCATCATGCTTATCGTAGTGCTGCTACTGGAAAAAGCGTTTGAACTAAGCAATCATCGAAAGCTCTTTGCGTGGTTCATGGGCACCTACAATGCCGGTGTCATTTTGACCGCAGGAATGCAACTCATCCATGGCATCATGACGGTGCTGGAGATTGAGTCATCAGCAATGATTTCCGGGATCGCCGGACTAGGCCACATGTCGATTACTGCAGGTATGGTCCTGCTCTTTGTCATGCTTCACCGCACCGTAGGCACTCGAACCGGCCGTGTGCAGATGGCGGGAATTACCGAGAAATAGTCCCGATTCAACAGCGTGCCAGGGCGTCCCAGCCCTATGGACAGGAAGCCTTCGCACGCCAAGGAAATTCGCGCTTATCAGCGCAGATACACCAATGGCGATGACAGCCAGCAAATCATTGCTAGCTGTCATCGCCATCGGGTAACTAGAGCCTGGGGTGAAGCTTACAGGCTCTCAGCCAATTTTTTTGCGCGGGAGAATTCCATCATGGCCTCGCGCTCGACTACCTTCACACGGTCCCGGGTGATCTCACCGAAGCGGGTGGAGACGGTGCCTGCGGCTGCGCCGAGTTCCTTCTCCCGTTCGTCCAGGGTCTTCCAGCCGTCCCAGTCGGAGAAGGCGATGCCGCGGCTTTCCAGCAGTTCTGCAATCTGCTGCGAGGATTCTGGCTCAGCGAGCTCAGTGAGGTCTTCCAGCAGGTGGGTGATGGTCTCCAGGGCGTCACCCTTGGTGTGGCCGATCAGCCCGATGGGGCCACGCTTGATCCAGCCAGTTGCGTAGAGGCCTGAAACGAGGGTTCCTGCAGAATCAAGAACGCGTCCTTCGTCATTGGGCAGAACGCCCTTGGCCCCATCGTACTCGATGCCATCGACGGCCGAGCCGAAGTAGCCGACGGCACGGTAGATGGCCTGCAGCGGGTATTCGACATATTCGCCGGTGCCCCGGGCACCGCCGTTGCCATCCAACTCGTTGCGTTCTACCTTCAGGCCAGCGACCTTGCCGTCCTCGCCCAGTACTTCGACCGGGGACTGCAGGAAGTGCAAGTGCAGGCGGCGCGAGGCGCTCGGGGCTTCTTCGCGTTCTTCCTGCTCGATGAGCCAGTTGGTCAGGGTGGAAACCATGGTCTTGGTCTGGTTGTTCGTCTTCATGGCCTCGTCGGAAGCCTTATCGAATTCGAAGTCTTCCGGGTACAGCACAATGTCAACGTCCTTGGAGTGCGACAGCTCGCGCAGCTCCAACGGAGTGAACTTCACCTGTGCTGGTCCACGGCGGCCGAAGACGTGGACGTCGGTGACGGCCGAGTCGTTCAGCTGCTCGTAGATGTGCTCAGGGATTTCGGTTTCCAGCAGCTGATCCGCATGCTTGGACAGGATGCGGGCGACGTCCAGTGCGACGTTGCCGTTGCCGATGACTGCAACTTCCTTGGCCGACAGGTCCCAGTTCTTCTCTGCGTCTGGGTGGGCGTCGTACCAGGAAACGAAGTCGGCGCCACCGAAGGAGCCCTCGAAGTCGATGCCCGGGATGTTCAGGTCAGCGTCCTTCTGGGCGCCAGTGGAGATGATCACGGCGTCGTAGCGAGCTCGCAATTCATCAAGGCTGATGTCCCGGCCGAGGCCGACATTGCCATAGAAATCGATCCAGTCGTTGTCAAGCACCTTGTGCAGTGCGTTGATAATGCCCTTGATGCGCGGGTGGTCCGGCGATACGCCGTAGCGGATCAGGCCGAAAGGAGTCGGCAGCTCATCGAAGAGGTCAACGTGCAGTTTCAATTCCCCCGATGCAACTGGCTGGCTCTTGCCCAGCAGGTCGGCGGCGTAGATACCGGCAGGACCGGCACCAACGATGGCTACACGCAGTGCCCGGGAGGCCAGGTGCTCAGGGATGATAATTTCACTCATCAAACAACTTCTCTTTCTTAGTCAACGAATGAGGCCGGCTCGGTGGCTTCGGCGTTCTCTAGCGGCAGGAGGTCTACCAGTTGGTCGGAGGCTTCCGGGGCTAGCCGAACGACATCACCGATGACGATGACGGCCGGATTCGCCACTGCGGCCTTGCGGGCGCGCACTACAATCTCTTCTAGCGTACCGATAGTTGTGCGCTGCGTCTGTGAGTAACCTCGCTCAACTATCGCAATTGGAGTACTTGACGGTAAACCTCGGGTAAGCAATGTCTCAACAATTTGTGGCAGATTTGATACGCCCATCAGCACCGCGAGGGTGTGATCGGCACGAACCGGCACGTCGGCCAGCTCAGCGTGTCCGCTCACTACGGTGAATCCGGCAGCGATTCCACGGTGGGTCACCGGGATTCCAGCAGCTCCAGGAACCGAAATCGCGCTGGTGATTCCCGGGATCACGCGAGTGGCAATTCCATACTCGGCGGCGTAGAGCATTTCCTCTCCGCCGCGGCCCAGGACGAAGGGATCTCCGCCCTTGAGCCGGACAACGTGTTTTCCTTCAAGCGCGTACTTGACCAGAAGTTCATTGGTCTCGTCCTGGGTTTTCACGTGGCAGCCAGGAGACTTGCCCACGTTGATCACCAGCACGTCATCCGACAGGTCTGCCAGCAGCGCGGTGGGACCGAGCCGGTCGGCCAAAACCACATCGGCGGACAGAAGGGCTTTGTAGCCTGCAACGGTAATCAGTTCAGGATCACCGGGGCCACCACCAATAAGGGTGATGTGTCCTTTAGCCATTGTTTTCTCCAGTTCGGCTCATTCCACGATCACGCAACAGCTTGCGTTCGATCGGAGCAAAAAATACTAGTTCGATCAGCACGCCGACCAGCAAAATAGTCAGGATCACCAGCATGACCAACGGCAGATCCGCCAGGTCGCGGCCACGCTGCAACAGAGATCCAACCCCCAATGCGAGGGAACCGCCTACCGCAATCAATTCGGCAGCCATCAGCGAACGCCATGCAAAGGCCCAGCCCTGGCGTAATCCCGCGACATACCCGGGCATGGCAGCGGGCAGTTCAATGTGCAGGACGTGTTCCCACTTGGAGGCGCCGAGCACTTTGGACAGCGATTTGTACTGCGCCGGGATCATGTCGATGCCGGACAGCAGGCCGTTGATGATGGATGGGATGGCTCCGAGCAGCAGGACCGTGTAGATGGTTGCATCGCTCAGTCCAAACAGGATGATGGCCGCTGGAACCCAGGCGATCGATGGCAGGACCTGCATGGCCGAGACCAGGGGTCCCACGCCTTTGCGCAGCAGTGGCTGATGCGCCAGCAGCAACGCCAACGGGGTGGAAATGATCACGGCAATCGCGAATCCGCTCACGGCGCGGAATAACGAATTTCCCACGGCCGACATCAGCGAGCCATCTGCCAGCAATTGCGGAAGCTTCGCCGCGACAGCCAATGGCCCGGGGAAAAGGTCTTCCCGCAGCGGGCTGGCCCAGGAAACGATCTGCCACAAGCTCAGGAGCACCACCACGGTCAGCAAGGGGGCAACCCATGAGTCGAGCCGGTTGTTCGGGCGCAGCTTGATAGCGCGCACGGGTTTCAACCTAGTTCGGGATTCGGTCAGTGAGCTCATGTTTCCGTTGCTCCTTTCTGAGAATCGTGGTCAGTTCATCGGCCAATGCGGCGGCCTGGGTGGGGTTATTGCGAAGATCGTCGGTGATCCGGCGGGTCTCCAGAATGCGGCCTGGGTGCGAAGAGAGCACCAGGATGCGGCCTGAGAGGCGGATTGCCTCGCGGACGTTGTGGGTGACAAAGATGATGGTCTTGCCCGTTTGTCCCCACAAGGCCCGCAACTGCTCATGAAGCATGTCTCGGGTGATCGCGTCCAAGGCTGCAAATGGTTCGTCCATCAGCAACACCTGCCGGTCCTGAGCCAAGGCCCGCGCCAGTGCGACTCGCTGGCGCATGCCTCCGGAAAGCTCGTGGGGCTTCTTGCCGGTGGCATGCCCGAGCTGTACGAGGTTGAGCAATTCTTCCACGCGCTGCTGGCGTTCCGCAGCTGGCTTGCCCGCCAGCTTGAGCGCCAAATCGACATTCTCGCTGGCAGTGAGCCACGGCAGGAGGTTGGCATCCTGGAACATGAATGCGGCGCCATCCTTGGGTACCTCAAGCCAGCCGGAGCTCGGTGCCAAGAGGCCGGCAATCATGTTGAGCAAGGACGACTTGCCGCAACCGGAGGCTCCCAAGACGGCAATGAACTCACCGTCTTCAATTTCTGCACTGATGCGGTCTATGACCAAGCCCGTGCCTGGATAGCTCAGGGACACTTCACTCAGTAGTACTCCCATTACTTCTCCTGTTGTTCAAGAAAGCGCGTGTCCACGAGCCCGTCTGCGTTTCCGCCTGCCCCGACCCCGACCGCCAGGGCATGGTCCACTAGCGATTGGTAAGTTTCAGGCAACGGGTCCTGGCTGAAGTGCACCTGCTCCAGTGCTTCAGCGATTACGCTCTCGTCAAAAGAGCTGCCGTTGGCTTCAACCAGTGCTTTCTGCACTGCCTCCAGCTTTTGCTTCTCGTCCGCCTGGTTGAGCCAATCAATGGCTTCGGTATTCGCATCGACCAGCTGCTGCACGGTTTGCGGGTGGCTGGCCATGAAGTCCTTGGAGACCACCAGAACCGTTGTCGGGAACTTGCCTTCGGGCCACAGCTCGGCTTCGTTCACCAAGCGCTGCCCGCCGTTCTTCTCGACCAGCAAGGATGCGTAGGGCTCAGGGAGCCACGCGCCATCGATTTCACCGCGGCCGAAAAGCTGCGCCACGGTGCCATTGGAACTCGGGGTCACCGTCGCGTCCTGCTTCAAATCCAGGCCTTTGAGGTAGTTGCGCAAGGCGACATCCTGGGTTCCGCCGAACTGCGGGCTGGCCAGATTGCTGCCGGCCAGTTCCTCGGGCTTGGAGATCTCCTTGTTCACGACCAGGCTGGCACCGCCGTAGGCAACGCCTGACACTACGTTCAAGGAATCGCCATGGCTGGACAGGTAGCTGTTCAGCGCAGGGTTTGGTCCCAGGTACGCAGCATCGATGGCCCCTGAATTCAGAGCTTCCACAGCAGCCGGGCCTGCGTTGAAAATCTGGCTTTCAACTTGGGTGCCGTCTTCTCCAACGTGATCCTGGAGGATGCCTTGGGACTGGGCGATCAGGGCAGGAGCATGGGTGAGATTGGCAAAGTAGCCGATGTTCAGCTCGTCCGCCGGTCCATGATCTGCCGCCTGGGCCTGGACTTCATTGGGCCCTGGCAGGAAGGCGGTGGCCACGGCAACTGCGGTCAGCGCTGCGACTGCCGCGAGCCCGAGGAAGCGGCCTCGGAAGCCGCTCTCCTGCCCATGAGGCGAGAGCCGGACACGATCGCCGTTGCCAGTCGATTCGCCTACATCAGGCCGCTTCATGTTTTTCCTCGATGATCCCCGCGGCAAGGGTGCGCCCCGTGGTTGGATCGATGAGCAGGAAGCTGCCACCGGTCCGCGAAGTTGCGTACTGCTCGATGGCCAGAGCTGCTTGGCTGCGAAGCGTGATCCGCCCCAGATCGTTCAGTTCCAGCGCGTCTGCAGGCTGCTGGGCGTAGTCGGCGACATTGATGACATAGTCGATGCTGGAGAGCTTGGCCGCGGAGACCTTGGTGCCGTGCTTGATCAGCAATCGCTGCCCGTTGGTGAGCTTCACGGGATCCAGAACGCAGATGTCCGCCTGGAATTCGCGCTGCGCTACCGGCAATTCGCCGGCCACGATGGTGTCGCCTCGGGCGATATCCAGGTCGGTTTCCAGTTCAACAACGATCGCGTCGCCGGCCTGTGCGCTCTGCGCTGGACCTGCCGGGGTGCTGATGGCCTTGATCCGGCTGCCCGCCGGATGGCCGTTGGAGAGCACCTGCACGGTGTCCCCCACGTTCAAGATGCCATCAACCAGGGTTCCGGCGTAGCCACGGTAGTCGCGGTAGGCATCCGGATCCAGTCCCGGGGCCAGTGCGCCCTGCGGGCGGATGACGTACTGGACGTCCAAACGCGCGGTGCCGCCACCAAGCTTCGGCTCCAGGTCTTCAAGCAATCCCAGCAGGGTCGGGCCGGCGTACCAGGTTGCCGATTGGGATGGTTCGACCACGTTATCGCCCTGCAGGGCGGAGACCGGGATCACGGTGGTGGACTGGATGCCCAGTTCATTGGCCAGCGAGAGGACCTCGGACTCAATGGTGTTGAAATCCTGTTCGTCCCAGCCGATCAGGTCCATCTTGTTCACTGCCACGACCAGCCGAGGAACGCGCAGCAGCGCAAGGACGCCCAGGTGGCGACGGGTCTGCTCGAGCACGCCGTTGCGGGCGTCGACCAAGACGATAGCGGCATCGGCGGTGGAAGCGCCGGTGACGGTGTTGCGGGTGTACTGCACATGTCCTGGGCAGTCAGCCAAGATGAAGGATCGCTTGTCAGTGGAGAAGTAGCGATACGCCACGTCGATGGTGATGCCCTGCTCGCGTTCGGCGCGCAAGCCATCGGTCACCAGGGCAAGGTCGAGGGTGCCGTCGGCTCCGCCGAAGCCGCGCTCGGCACTGGTGCGTGCGATGTCATCCAGCGAATCAGCGAGGATCGCCTTGGCATCGTGCAGGAGACGGCCAACCAGGGTGGACTTGCCGTCGTCTACCGAACCTGCGGTGGCGATGCGCAATAGTGTGGTGGTCATTTTAGAAGTACCCTTCGGTCTTGCGGTCTTCCATTCCCGCGGCGGAGATTCGGTCATCGGCGCGGGTTGCTCCGCGTTCGGTGACGGTGGCGATAGCCAGTTCGTCGAGCACCTTCTCTACGGTGTCGGCTTCTGAGAGCACAGCACCGGTGCAGCTGGCATCGCCCACGGTGCGGTAGCGCACCTGCTTGATGATCACCGGTTCATCCTCGTTGGGCTGGCTGACCGGGGTCAGTGCCCGCCACATGCCGTCCCTTTCGAAGACCTGGCGGCAGTGGGCAAAGTAGATCGAGGGCAGCTCGATGTTTTCGCGCTGGATGTACGCCCAGATGTCGCGCTCGGTCCAGTTGGAGATCGGGAAGGCGCGCACATGCCAGTCCGGCTCATGGCGTCCGTTGTAAAGGCTCCAGATTTCCGGACGCTGGTTGCGCGGATCCCAGACGCCGAATTCATCGCGAAGGGACAGGATGCGCTCCTTGGCGCGGGCCTTGTCCTCGTCGCGGCGGGCGCCGCCGAAGACCACATCGAATCCGTTGTTTTCGATGGTGTCCAACAGCACTCGGGTCTGCAGGCGGTTACGCGTGCCGTCTGGCAGCTCGGTCAGTTCGCCGCGGTCGATGTATTCCTGGACGGAGCCGACAACAAGATTCAGCCCGTACTTTTCCACGACCGAATCGCGGAAGTTCAGCACTTCGGCGAAGTTGTGGCCGGTATCGATGTGGACCACCGGGATGGGCACGCGCAGGGGTGCGACAGCCTTGGCCAGCAGGTGCAGGACGACTACGGAGTCCTTGCCGCCGGAGAAGAGCAATCCAGGCTTCTCGAATTCGGCGAGTACTTCGCGGATGATATGGATGGATTCAGCTTCCAGGGCGTCCAAAACGCTGCGCTGGGTGCCGGTTGGGGCGTTAGCGGTAATGGTCATGGCTTGCTCCTTAGATGTGGATGCCGCATTCGGTCTTGTTCAATCCTGCCCAGCGGCCGGCGCGAGGATCTTCGCCCTCGGCCACTGGCCGGGTGCATGGTTCGCAACCGATGGATGGGTAGCCGTTGGAGAGCAAGAGGTTCACGGGAACCTGCTTCTCGGTGGCGTAGTCGATCAGCTCGTCAAAGCTCCACGGTGCCAACGGGTTGAACTTGATCAGCCCGTTCTTCTCGTCGAACGTCACCAGCGGGGTGCCGGTCCGAGTTGGCGCTTCATCCCGGCGGACGCCGGTGAACCATGCACTGTAGCCCTTGAGGGACTTCGACAGCGGGTCCACCTTGCGCATCTGGCAGCATTGCGCCGGATTGCTGGCGAACAGGTCCTTGCCGTACTTGGCGTCCTGTTCGGCCACGGTCAGCTCGGGCAGGACGTCGACGACGTTGACATCCAGGACGCGGGCTACCTCATCGCGGGTGCTGCGGGTTTCGACAAAGTGGTAGCCGGTGTCCAGGAAGAGGACATCCACCTGGGGCAGCTGCAAGGAGACCACATGCGGAAGCACCGCGTCGGCCATGGAGCAGGCGACGGCGACTTCGCTGGCATCCAGGTGCTTGGCGGCGAAGGCGACAACCTCCGCTGCGCTGGCATCCCAGGCCAGTTCTTCGGCACCGAGCCGGGCGATTTCCCGCAGTTCGTCTTCGCTGCGGGTGCGGGTAGGGGCCTGCTGGCTCATTTCAGTTCATCCTCTTCTGCTCGGTGGGCCCAGGCGGCGAATGATTCGCCTTCCGTGGCCGAAGCCGAGTAGTTCTTGACAACGCGTTCTACGTATTCGGGGAGTTCATCTGCCGCGACTTTCAGGCCACGGACGGTGCGGCCCAAGGCGGCCTCGCCATTTTCGAATCCGGCGAGGGTTCCGCCCAGGTGCACCTGGAAACCTGATACCTGTTCACCTTGCTCATTGGTGATCAGCTGGCCTTTGAAGCCAAGGTCCGCCGTCTGGATACGGGCACACGAGTTCGGGCAGCCGTTCACGTGCAGGGATAGCTGGCGAGGCAGCTTTCCTTCGTGGTCGGCCAGTCGTTCTTCGATTTTCGCTACGGCATCGATCATGGTGTCTTTGGTGTCCACGATGGCCAGCTTGCAGAATTCGATGCCGGTGCAGGCGATGGCTGAACGCTTGAACAGGCTCGGGTAAGCCTCTAGGCCCAGTGCACGGGCCGAGCCGACAAAGTCCTTGACTTGGTCTTCGGCGATGTCCAGGGCGATGATCTTCTGGTGCGGGGTGGTGCGCAGCCGGGTGGAACCGTGGGCTTCCACCAGATCGGCGAGACCGGTCAATGCCGTTCCGGAGACGCGGCCGGCAGGAGCGGTCAGGCCGATGTAGAACTTGCCGTCCTTCTGCTCGTTGACACCGCTGTGGTCCCCCGCTTCGGTAGGCTGTTCCGGCACAGGGCCATCAGGCAGTTCGTAGCCGAGGTACTCGTCTTGCAACACCTGGCGCATCTTCTCAGTGCCCCATTCGGCCAGCAGGAACTTCAGGCGAGCGCGGTTGCGCAGGCGGCGGAAGCCGTAATCGCGGAAGATCGAAACGACGCCTTCCCAGACATCTGGTGCCTGTTCTTCGGTCACGAAGGCACCGAGCCGTTCGCCCAAGCGCGGGTTGGCGGACAGGCCACCGCCCACCCAGAGGTCGTAGCCTGGGCCGAGTTCCGGGTGCACCGTGCCGATCAGGGCGATGTCATTGATTTCGTGTACGACATCCTGGCTCGGGTGGCCGGTGATGGCGGTCTTGAACTTGCGTGGAAGGTTCGCGAATTCTGGCTTGCCGATGTAGCGGCGGGAAATCTCAGCGATTACCGGGCTCGGATCGATGATCTCGTCCTTGCTGATGCCTGCTACCGGGGAACCGAGGATCACGCGGGGAACGTCGCCGCAGGCTTCGGTGGTGTGCAGGCCGACGGCCTCAAGCCGCTGCCAAATCTCGGGGACGTCAACCACGTCGATCCAGTGCAGCTGGATGTTCTGGCGATCGGTCAGATCCGCGGTGTCGCGGGCGAAGTCGGTGGAGATCTGGCCGATGACGCGCAGCTGCTCGGTAGTCAGCGCCCCGCCGTCGATCCGCACGCGCAGCATGAAGTAGCGGTCTTCGAGCTCTTCGGGGGTCAGCGTCGCAGTCTTGCCGCCCGGGATTCCCTGGGCACGCTGGGTGTAGAGGCCCCACCAGCGGAAACGTCCATGCAGGTCCCCAGGGTCAATGGAATCGAAACCCTGCTTCGAGTAGATCTCCTCGATGCGCTGTCGCACGTTCAGGCCGTTATCGGCGGCCTTCATTTCTTCGTTGGCGTTCAGCGGCGTAGGGCCGTCGATTTTCCATTGGCCGTTGGGCTTTGCCGCCCTCTTAGGACGAGCGGGTGTGGTTGTCTGCGTCATGTAATCCAGCGTAGAAAGCCACCCCAGGGGGTCGGCAAGCGCGAGTAGTCACATGACTGCGGGTTGCCTACAGAGAGCGAACTTCGTCATCTAGCGACACATAACCGGACGCTTTGAGCGTCTCTTGAAGACGCACGAGGAAACATTGCGCAATAGTTACGTCAGGCAAAAGTGGTCTTGTCACGACGTCGGCACCCGTGCTAACGAGCTTGTGTTGAAAGTATCCGTCGGCCAACAAGGAGCTGAGCACGACCACTGGCCGCTTTAAGGCATCCTGCACGACTTCAATGATCTGGGGTTTCGCCCCGGCGCAGTAGCCAACGGCCACCTCGCGGTCTAGGATGCCCGAAATCTGACCCGCAAGATCCTGGACCTGGTTCTGCCCCACTTCAAGCCGGGTGCCAGCGGCAGCCAGGACGACCATGGGATTGCCGTCCAAGTGACCAGCGGCTCGATCAGCGAGTATCTGTGCCAACTCCGGCAATGGCCCCAGAGGCCCTGCCGCGACCGTATTCTCACGCGAATCCACGGCCTTGGCGATGTCAGAAGTCGTATGTACCCCATCGGAGACCAGCAGCGGAAGAACCACTGCCGGTTCCGACTGCGGCAAGGACGCCACCACGTCATCCAATGACGGCCGCTGAACATCCACGTAGGCTTCATGCCAAAGCAAGGTCGCTGGAATTTGCTCCTTGGCGAGCTCCTCCAGTTGGGCTCGCAGGTCATGGATCAGCTGTTGGCCATTGGCATTGTCGGTGCCATGGGATGTGGCAACGACGTGAATCGTGCGCTGGGTTGATTGGCTCATTGGTAGGTCCTTACCGGTGGGTTGCACGACGGCTATTATGCGTTGCGGATGAGCTTGTGGTTGGCTGCCTGCGCCTGGGGGCGGATCACGATTTCGTCGAGATTAACATGGGCAGGCGCGCTCACTGCATAGCGGATAACTTCAGCGACATCCTCCGCAGTCAGCGGATTCTCCACCCCGGCATAAACGTTGTTCGCGGCGCTTTGGCTACCCAAACGGCGCAGCGAGAATTCCTCGGTGCGGACCAATCCCGGAAGAATTTCGATGACGCGCAAACCGTTTTCCACTTCTTCCAAACGCAAGGCCTGGGTCATGGCCCGCTCGGCAGCCTTCGCCGCGTTGTATCCGCTGCCGCCTTCGTAGCTGGCAAGTGCAGCGGTCGACGTGACGTTCAGGACGGTGCCACGCGCCTGGCGCAATTGTGGCAGCAACGCGCGAGTAAGCCGCATCGTTCCCATGACATTGGCTTGCCACATGAACTCCCAGTTCTCGTCAACAGCATCGGCCCAGTACTCTGTCCCGCGAGCTCCGCCGGCGCAGTTAATCAGCGTGTCTACGCCACCGGCGGCTTCGACGGTCTTGGCTAGGACATCGACATCTGTCTGGATGCTGACATCTGCAGGAACGGAAATCGCACCCGTTTCCTGAGCAAGGATTTCCAACCGGTCTGCTCGGCGGGCGACGGCGAAAACAGTCCAGCCTTGTTCGCGCAGGGCCCGAACGGTCGATTGGCCAATCCCGCTCGAGGCGCCGGTGACTACTGCTGAACGGGAGGCTTGTGGTTCTGTGTTGTTCATACCGTCAACTCTATGGCGAGTTCATTGCCAGTTGGTAAGGCATGAATTTCTCTTACGTTTCAAGACACCTCATAAAGAGGCCTCGGCACTGGGCCGCGGCGGGTCCGACGTCAACCTGAATAAGCGCCAAAATTCGTGATTTTCCCGGCATTGTTGGCGTGGTGGCGCAAGCCATGGGCAGCAATGCCTAGGTGCCCGGTAAATCATGAAAGAATAAGGCTATGGCAGAAGAAAACTTGGGCACAGACACGCCCGCAACAGTTTCCGTTCCTGACAAGCCAGCTTTGGAAGGTTTGGAAGAACGTCTTTCGTCCCGGTGGCGCACCGAGGGCACTTATCACTTCAACGAGGACACGACCCGCGAGGCCGTCTACTCCATCGACACTCCACCGCCAACGGCGTCCGGGTCCCTGCACGTAGGACACATGTTCTCGTACACGCAGACCGACGTTTTGGCTCGCTACCAGCGCATGAACGGCAAGAACGTTTTCTACCCACTAGGCTGGGACGACAACGGACTGCCAACCGAGCGCCGCGTACAGAACTATTTCGGTGTCCGCTGCGACCCGTCCAAGCCTTATATCGAGGGCTACCGTCCCCCGGAAAAGCCGGCGAAGAACCAGCGCGACTGGGATGTCATCAGCCGCAAGAACTTCATCGAGGTTTGCGAAGAGCTGGCAGTAGAAGACGAGAAGGTCTTCGAACAGCTCTTCACCACCCTTGGCCTTTCCGTTGACTGGCGCATGACCTACCGGACCATCGATGACAACTCCCGTGCAGCTTCGCAGCGTGCTTTCCTGGACAATCTGGCCAAGGGCGATGCCTACATGGCCGAAGCCCCGACGCTGTGGGACGTGACCTTCCGCACCGCCGTTGCCCAGGCCGAGTTGGAAGACCGCGAGATGCCAGGCGCTTTCTACCGCTATGGTTTTGACGCCGAAAATGGCGAGCAGGTTTTCATCGAAACCACTCGCCCGGAACTGCTGGCTGCTTGCGCCGCCTTGGTAGCTCACCCGGACGACGAGCGTTACCAGCACTTGTTCGGCAAGACCGTCACCTCACCGATCTTCGGTGTTCCCGTCACGGTCTACCCGCACCCATTGGCCCAGGCCGATAAAGGCTCTGGCATCGCCATGGTTTGCACCTTCGGCGATCTGACCGACGTCACCTGGTGGCGCGAACTGCAGCTGCCGACCCGCGCGATCATCGGTCGCGACGGCCGAATCCTCGCTGAGACCCCAGAGTGGATCACGACCGAGGCAGGCCAGGAAGCCTACGCACAGATTTCAGGCAAGACCGTATTCTCCGCCAAGGAAACCATGGTGGATCTGCTCTCCGAGGCTGGATTGCTCGATGGCGAGCCGAAGAAGATCTCCCGTCCGGTGAACTTCTTCGAAAAGGGCGACAAGCCGCTGGAAATCGTTACCTCCCGCCAGTGGTACATCCGCAATGGTGGCCGCGATGAAGAGCGACGCGACCAGATGATTGCTCGCGGCAAGGAAATCGACTTCCACCCATCGTTCATGCGTTCGCGCTACGAGAACTGGGTATCGGGCCTGAACGGCGACTGGCTGGTTTCCCGCCAGCGCTTCTTCGGCGTGCCCGTACCGGTCTGGTACGAGGTTGATGAACATGGCGAGCCAAACTATGACGCACCGATCCTTCCGGCGATCGAGCAGCTTCCGGTCGATCCGGCCGCCGACGCTCCATCCGGCTACACCGAGGACCAACGTGGCACTGCCAATGGCTTCATTGGCGATGCCGACGTTTTGGATACCTGGGCCACCAGCTCGCTGACTCCGCAGATCGTCGGCCGTTGGGGTCGGGATAACGAGTTCTTCTCGAAGGTCTACCCATTCGACCTTCGCCCCCAGGGCCACGACATCATCCGCACCTGGCTGTTCTCCACCGCGGTCCGTGCAGATTCCTTGCACGATAACGCACCTTGGAAGCATGCTGCGATTTCGGGCTGGATCCTTGATCCGGATCGCAAGAAGATGTCAAAGTCCAAGGGCAACGTCGTCGTGCCAAACGAGGTTCTGGACAAGTTCGGTGCAGATGCTGTGCGCTATTGGGCTGCCAGCGCAAAGCTCGGCGCTGATACGGCGTATGAAGTGAACCAGATGAAGATCGGCCGCCGCCTGGCCATCAAGATCTTGAACGCCTCGAAGTTCGTGCTGAATCTGGGGGCGACCGATGCCAACGTCCTCACCGACGACGCGGCAGTTGTCACCAACGGCTTGGACCGTTCGTTGTTGGCACGCCTGTCGACCGTGATCGAAGACGCCAAGCGCGCCTTCGATAACTACGACTACGCTCGCGCCTTGGATATCACCGAGTCCTTCTTCTGGTCATTTACCGATGACTACGTGGAGCTGGTCAAGGACCGCGCCTACGGCGGTCACGGAGAAACCGAGCAGGCCAGCGTTCTGGCCACCTTGGCAACTACCTTGGATTCGGTGCTGCGTTTGTTCGCACCGTTCCTGCCTTTTGCTACCGAAGAGGTGTGGGGCTGGTGGCGCACCGGTTCGGTCCACCTGACCTCATGGCCAAGCGCCGATCATGTCGCTGCCGCCGTTGAAGGCGCCGACCCAGAAGTCCTGCCGCTGGTCGGCGTGGCTCTGTCGGGTATCCGCAAAGCGAAGTCCGATGCGAAGGTCAAGCAGCGCACCGAGGTGCTGTCGGGTGAGATCCATGCATCCGCTGCGCAGGTTGCCCAGTTGTGTGCCGGCTTCGAGGATTTGAAGTCCGCAGCCAATGCGCGTGAATTGACCCTGGTAGAAGCCGAAGGCGAGCTGGCTGTGACCAACGTTGAGTTGGCACCAACCGAAGAAGCCTAGTTTCCATTAACCAAGTCGGGCGGCCATTCCGTTAGGAATGGCCGCCCGACCCACTTTAATCCTGTTCCTCCCCCGCCTTTGGTTCAGGCGGTGAAGTGCGAATCAGGTTTTTTGGTTTAGCCTTGCGTCGCCGCTCTTCAGTGAAATATTCACGTTGTTCATCGGCTGATTGCTCAATGCGATGCCGTTCGGGCGGGCGGCTGGTCCCATCCCTTGGCGAGTGTTCTTGTGGCATCATCACTTCCTTCGCCCCGATCGCCGTGAAGAGCCCCATCGATTTCTCTCCACTGGCTATCAGGATTTCTAGCTCTGAGCGTTCTGGTAAGCCTGCTGGATTACCGAGCCCCAGTAGGGACCGAACATGGTGTTGCGTACGGTGTTGTAACCGAAGCTGTTCACCGAGTTCTGGTATGTAGAGGACCCGGTGCCCAAGAACCATGGGCCACCCGAAGAACCGCCGGTCATGTTGCACGAAATGCCTTGCGACTGGGTCTGGCCAAACGGATCGTCAGATGCAGATCCCGCGCAGGACTGCAGGGTCTCGCCGTTGAATGGCGAAGCAGCTGGGTAGCCGTAAGCGGTGTAGTACTCTCCACGTGGCTGGTTGAAGGCCACACCCGATGCCCCAACGGTGTCGGTCAAGGTCGATCCGCTGCTGTTCGAGACTACTGCGAAGCCGGTGTCATAAGTAATGTCTCCATCATTTGACCACTGTGAAGTCGTGACCAGTTCAGTAGCAGCGAAGGAGCCGTAGGGTGCACTGCCATTCTCATAGGCTGGCACGAATACCCAGCGAGTTGCAAAGGCGCCAGGGCCTTCGTTCAAGCAGTGGCCTGCGGTGGAAACGGTGGATTCATTGGCAGAAACGACTGCGTTGCCAGAGCAAACGTAATCCTGGCCGCCGAGCGTGAAGAACACCTTGCCGATATGCGACACGGGAGCCTCTTGGCCACGAGTCTTTCCGCCGGCTTTGGTGCTGATCTTTCCTGCGTTGGAGTTCGCAGCATGGCCTGGAACCTTGGCGGCTTTGCTTGTATCAACCTTGGCCGCTGATCCTGACTTGCCGGCGACGAGCGTATCTGCGTTCTTAGCTGCCTTCATGCGGTCGGCAGTCCAGTAGTCAAGAGCCGAATCAGCCTTCTGCGCCGATATTTTAATCGATTTGATGTCATCACTTGTTGACGACGGCGCTGCGGATGCCATCGGTGCGGCACTGAGCATCAAAGCCCCTGCCAGAAGTGCGGCTCCAGCCAGCTTGCGGCGACCCTTCAGCTTCGACGAATCCGCCTTTAGTGTACGAACTTGCACGATATAACTCCTTGTCCAGTGGCACATGACCACTATCGATGGGGGTGCTGTAGCACTCGTGCAAATTAGTCAAACACACACTTCACACAATTTCTATAGGAATTTTTCCCTCCGCTAACCGCCAAGATGACTGGGAATTATCCTTTGGATATGAAGTAACTCAGCTTGTTCACAGGTAATCGTGTCTCGTCAGTCAATCGCCATGAGATCGAAGACTGGACGGGCCCCATTGCACATCCCACATAGCAGACCGCGAAATTTCGGCAATGGATGACAACTAGCCATGCTCTTGAGCGAACGCACGCACGCCCTGGTTCAGTGCCAAAAAATATGAAAGAAAAACTTCGGTATCAGGTACTTCGTCACCACGATGTGTGCTGCGAACCCGTTGAAAATTCATTGCGATTAGCTTCAAAAGACCAACTTATTAACCTCGGAGGGCCGCATAAAGTGAGAGCCCATGTGCATTCCCCCGCAGTTCATGAACCTGCCCGGTCTGCGTTAAAGGACAGCCTTCACACAATCGAGGCCTGGTCCGTCGACCGTGGTTGATTCAGCGCCCATTTACGGCTTAGAGGAATGGATGCTGCCCCAAGAAGGCCCGCAGCGACGGCTGTCACGATCAACGATGTCGCGAGCCCGCTGCTCATTTGGGCGAAAATTTCCCTGGCCACTTCCCGGTCGATGTTGGAGAGCATTCGTTCTTGAACATAGTCCGGAATGAGAGTTTTCAAGGCAATGAAGCTAAGGGCACTTACGATGGATACCCATAGCAGCGCTCTCGAAAGAAGTCTCGGAGCGAGCAGAACACCAGCGATCAGCACAGCCGCATTAAGGTAGAGCGCCCATGGCCCTATTCTGTCCACGAGTAGATAAGCCTTTTGCACTGTCGGTAACGCATCGTTTTGAATCAATTTCATGTTCCATTCGAGATTGCCCGTTGCCGGCAAATCTGGAATTCCCAGCCCCGTCAAGGACTTCGAGATCTCGGCAACTACATCGTCCAACCTGAAACTTAGATTTCCTGCTTGGTCTAGAGAAGCCGAACTTTGGCCGGTGAAGATACGATGAGTGCTTTGATGACTCGCGCGCAATGCCGTTTGCCAGAGTGAAGCAAAGTTCTCGGATTGGACGACGCGCAACGCAGAGTTCTCAATGGTCTCGTATGCTTTGGTTGCAATCTCTTCTGTGGGGACGAGACTCGATAGCCAACCGGAACCCGTCACCGCGTCAAGGCGTTCTTCGATGCGAAGGTGGCCGGAAACTGACTGCGCTACTTGCTCAGACACCAATTCCTGGAGTTCTTGGTTCTGAGCTAGCGGCCCCATGGTCTCCACAAAGCCATCAGTGTCCGTCAGGTGCCCTGCAGCCCATGATGCTGAGATAGTTATCGGCGCTGCTATCACCGACACCACCAGGCAAATGCTCGATAGCACGCTTCGCCAGATAGATGGACGCAAGTTATTCTCCACACTGTACCCCCTACAAATGATGGCTTACCTATCCCCCGCCCCTTAATCGTTGCATGGGGTGCTGTGAATCAAGCTGGATTCAGGCATGCGTTGGCAGATCAAAGAAACAACGGACGCCCGCTTGAATAAAGAGGCGTCCGCTGTACCGAGTCCACGGGATATTTAGTCGAAGGTTGGGCTCTCAGTGCGAGTGCGCTTCATCTCAAAGAAGTATGGGAACGATGCTAGCTGCGCTGCCGCGTCAAACATCTTTCCTGCATCTTCGCCGGTCGGAACACGGGTAATCACAGGTCCGAAGAAGGCAACGCCGTCCACAGCAACAATCGGGGTGCCAACGTCTTGGCCGACTTTGCTGATGCCGGTCTCGTGGCTGGCGCGCAATGCCGCGTCGTTGGCATCCGTATGCGCTGCTTCGGCGAGATCCACGGGCAGCCCGGTCTTCTCCAGCGCCTTCTTGATAACTTCATCGCGGTCGGAGATTTTCTCGTAATGGAACAATTCGCCCATTGCGGTGTACAGCTTGTCTATTACATCTTCGCCGTGCAGCTCGGCAGCCTTCAAGACTACGCGAACTGGACCCCAGGACGAGTCCATCATCGCACGGTAATCTTCTGGCAAGTCCCGGCCCTCGTTGAGGACAGAGAGGCTCATGACGTTCCAAGAAACGTCGATGTCGCGCACTTTCTCAACTTCCTTGATCCATCGGCTCGTGGCCCAGGCGAATGGGCAAATAGGATCGAACCAGAAATCAACGTGCTGATGCTCGGCCATGATGTACCAACTTCCTTACCGAATTAAAACTATTGATCTTATGCAGTCTAGGCAGACTTCTTGTCGCGTTTGGCGACCATGGCGTGTGACAGCATTGCAGGCTCTTCACCGTCGATGACCGTGGCACGCGTAACCACCACTTCAGCGACATCTTCTCGGCTTGGCAGATCGAACATCACTCCGCCGAGTGTCTCTTCGAGAATCGAACGGAGTCCGCGGGCACCGGTCTCGCGTTCGATCGCCAATTCCGCGACTGCATCGAGCGCCGACTGGTCGAAGCTCAGTGCAACCCCGTCCATTTGGAACATCTTCTGGTACTGCTTGAGCAAAGCATTCTTTGGTTCGGTCAAAACTCGAACCAGCGCTTCCTTGTCCAGATGTTCAACCGTGGTGATCACGGGAAGACGTCCAATGAATTCTGGAATCAAACCGAACTTCAACAGGTCTTCGGGACGAACGTCCGAATACGATGCCGTCTCGCTCTTCAATGCAGTCAGCGGAGCTCCGAAGCCGATACCCTTTTGTCCGGCGCGAGAGGAAATGATTTTTTCCAGGCCAGCGAAGGCTCCGGCCACGATGAAGAGAATGTTAGTGGTATCCAACTGTATGAAGTCCTGATGCGGGTGCTTGCGACCACCCTGCGGAGGAACAGCAGCCACCGTTCCTTCAAGGATTTTCAGCAAAGCCTGCTGTACGCCTTCACCCGAAACGTCACGAGTAATCGATGGGTTCTCGCTCTTGCGCGAAATCTTGTCGATTTCATCGATGTAGATGATGCCGGTTTCGGCCTTCTTAACGTCATAGTCTGCTGCCTGCAACAGCTTGAGCAGGATGTTCTCGACGTCTTCGCCTACATAGCCGGCCTCGGTCAGGCTAGTCGCGTCAGCTACGGCGAAAGGTACGTTGAGCTTTTTGGCCAATGACTGCGCCAGGTAAGTCTTACCGCAGCCAGTCGGGCCAATTAGCATGATGTTCGACTTTGAGACTTCCACTTCACCCAGGGGGTCATCATTCGTCAAAGCGGCCACTGGCCCGTGGTCCTGGTTTCCGTGGATGCGCTTGTAGTGGTTGTAGACCGCTACGGATAGGGCGCGCTTGGCGTTCTCCTGGCCAATGACGTATTCCTGCAACGAATCAAAGATCTCTCGTGGCTTGGCCAGCGAAAATTCTTCGTGCACCTGCTCTTCAGCGAACTCCTCGGCAATGATTTCATTGCAAAGCTCAATGCACTCGGTACAAATGTAGACACCATGGCCTGCAATTAGCTTCTTAACCTGCTTTTGACTCTTCCCGCAGAAAGAGCATTTCAGCAGATCCGAGCCTTCACCCATGCGTCCCATCGCACCATTCTCCTATTTAATTGAGTAGCTGTGGACTTACTCAATTCTAGGCTAGTTGTCCCCCAAATTAGATGAATATGGCGGTTTACCTGCGTTGCGCCACTTCACGTTCGTGAAGTGCGATCACTTGGTAAACCGCCATTCATCGGAGATTATTCCGAAAAAGAGCTAGCTGCCCAGCTGCGCCCGGTTCAGCTTACGTGGCGTCAATACTTCATCGACGATTCCGTAGGCCTTTGCTTCAGCTGCGGTCATGAACAGGTCGCGCTCCACGTCGTCACGAACCTTCTCTACGGGCTGTTCCGAATGCGAAGCCAGAGTTTCTTCCAGCCAGCCGCGCATGCGCATGACTTCTTCAGCCTGGATCTGCAGGTCGGTCGCGGTACCGCGTTCGCCGCCACCCATTGCTGGCTGGTGGATCAGCACACGAGCGTTAGGCAGTGCCAAACGCTTGCCCGGTGTACCAGCGGCCAACAGGACTGCAGCGGCCGATGCTGCCTGACCCAAGCACACGGTCTGAACTTCCGGACGAATGAACTGTATCGTGTCGTATATTGCAGTCATCGCAGTGAACGAACCACCTGGCGAGTTGATGTACAGGGTGACATCGCGTTCCGGGTCCATGGATTCAAGGACCAGCAGCTGGGCCATAACGTCATCAGCCGAGGCATCGTCTACCTGAGCGCCGAGGAAGATAATGCGATCCTCGAACAGCTTGGCGTACGGATCCTGGCGTTTGAACCCATAAGGGGTGCGCTCCTCGAACTGAGGAAGAATGTAGCGGGCCGATGGCATCTGGCCGGCGACAGCTTCAGGATTGAAGTTCATGGTTTTCTCCTAGGACAAATCTTTGGGAATCAAGTGGTGAGTTCGACTACTGACGCTCTACGCCGCCACCACCGGTGACTGAACCGGCGTGCTTTGCGATCTGGTCGAAGAAGCCGTAGGCAAGGCCCTCTTCTGCGGTGAACCACTTGTCACGCTGGTTATCGATCAGGATCTGCTCAACAGTCTGTCCGGTCTGCTCAGCGGTCAGGTCGCTCATGACCTTCTTCATGTGCATGATCAGCTCAGCCTGGATCTTGATGTCCGAAGCGGTACCGCCGATGCCCCCCGAAGGCTGGTGCATTAGGATGCGTGCATTCGGAGTCGCGAAGCGCTTGCCCGGGGTGCCCGAGGAAAGCAGGAACTGCCCCATCGATGCAGCAAGGCCGGTGGCCACGGTAACAACGTCATTCGGGATGAAGTTCATCGTGTCGTAGATGGCCATGCCTGCAGTGATCGAACCGCCCGGCGAGTTGATGTACAGGTAGATGTCCTTCTCAGGGTCTTCTGCCGAGAGCAGGAGCAACTGCGAGCAAATTGCGTTCGCATTGTCGTCGCGGACTTCGGAGCCCAGCCAGATGATGCGCTCCTTGAGCAAGCGGTTGTAGATGTAGTCATCACGGCTGGCCGGATCGACGGCTGCCATAGTAGGAGTGCGCGAATCATTTGACATGTTCTCTACCTCTTCCAAACGTGTAGATCAGATTCTGGAATTTCTGTTTCTAATCCCAAAGCTGCAACTGGTTACTTTGAGATTACTTACTTCAAGGCTTTCATGGGGCGTTTCATGCCCTTGTTTCGCTCACGGCGCATGATGCACGCCGGCAGCGAACAAAAATGGCCATTGGCCGCCTTTTTCAAGGCAGCCAATGGCCATCAGAGTCTCGAAAAGACTACTTAGCTTCTTCAGCTTCAACTTCAGCGGCTTCTTCTTCGCCCGCTGGCTTCACGAAGGAAGTCAGGTCAACAGCGGCACCGTTGGAATCGGTGACGGTTGCGAATTCAAGAACCTTTGCCAGTGCCTTGCGGCGGCGAACCTCGCCCATGAGCATTGGAACCTGGCCGGCGCCGTCCAGCATCTGCGCGAACTGGTTTGGCTCCATGCCGTACTGGCCGGCGGTCTGAACGATGTAGTCGATCAGTTCGGACTGCTCAACGCCAACTTCCTCAGCGTCTGCCACAGCATCCAGGATGATTTCGTTCTTGAAGGCACGCTCGGTGTTCTCGCGAACCTCTGCACGGTGCTCTTCGGTGTCGTGATCATCTTCAGCGTCTGGGGCATTGAAGTGCTGCTCGATCTGCTCGTCGATGACCGAAGCAGGAACTGGAACCTCTACCAGTTCAACCAGCTTGTCCAGAACCAATTCGCGGGCTTCTACGCCCTGCTCGACGATCTTGCCCTCTGCAGCGTCCTTGGCCAGGTTTTCGCGCAGTTCAGCAATGGTGTCGAATTCCGAAGCAAGCTGTGCGAAGTCATCATTTGCTTCTGGCAGTTCGCGCTGCTTGACGGCGTTGATAACGACCTTTACAGTTGCTGCCTTGCCGGCGTGCTCGCCGCCGGCCAGGGTGGTTTCGAAGGTCGCGTCTTCGCCAGCGGACAGGCCGGTAACAGCCTCGTCCATGCCTTCAAGCATATTGCCGGAACCGATCTGGTAGGACAGGCCTTGTGCGGAGTCTACTTCTTCGCCGTCAACCGAAGCGGTGAGGTCAATGGTAACGAAGGAATCGGCAGCTGCTGGAGCTTCAACTTCCTTCAGGGTGCCGAAGCGGCCACGTAGGTCGTCGAGAGCCTTCTCGATGTCCTCGTCAGCAACTTCCTTGGCTTCAACAGAAACTTCGAGGCCCTTGTAGTCCGGCAGCTCAACCTTCGGACGGATGTCAACCTCGAGGGTGAAGACCAGCTGGCCTTCGCCTTCCTTCTCGATCGAAGGCAGCTCGGTGATGTCGACCTCTGGGCGGGACAGTGGGGTGAGTTCATTCTCGACCATGGCCTGCTGGTAGTACTCGTTCAGACCTTCGTTTACTGCGGTCTCGATGACGTAGCCACGGCCAACGCGCTGATCGATCAAGCGGGAAGGAACTTTGCCCTTACGGAAGCCTGGGATCTGAATCTGCTGAGCGATGGTCTTGTACGCCTCATCGACGCGGGGCTTCAGTTCCTCGTAAGGAACTTCAACGGTCAGCTTAACCCGGGTCGGGTTGACGTTTTCGACGGCGCTCTTCACAGCGTTGTACTCCTGAGTTGTTTAATATTAGGTCTAATCTGCAAAAAACCCCGCAACATGGTGGCGTTGCGGGGTTGTTCGACAGAGTCGGGGTGACAGGATTCGAACCTGCGACCTCACGCTCCCAAAGCGCGCGCTCTAGCCAAGCTGAGCTACACCCCGATTAGCAGTGAACAGTCTAACCCGAGTCATCCTGTATCCACTAATCGTTTGTGATGCTTACTAGTTACCTTTGACAGTTTTTAGTGATCACAAGATCTAAATAATATTTAGCTCTCAATATTCATGATCAAGAATTCAAGGATTCCCTCACACAAAGTCGGGGTGACAGGATTCGAACCTGCGACCTCACGCTCCCAAAGCGCGCGCTCTAGCCAAGCTGAGCTACACCCCGATTAGTCAGCCGCACTGTGCTTTCGCATCAGACAATGCCTAACCGTTAGTTGATGAATCAGGAAATTTGCTAATACCCTGATTCAGTGAACCCAATTCCTCGGATTCAAAATATGGCTGAATTTCAATTCTTCCATAAAGTCGGGGTGACAGGATTCGAACCTGCGACCTCACGCTCCCAAAGCGCGCGCTCTAGCCAAGCTGAGCTACACCCCGATGAAGTTCGTAAAACCTTACTTCATCTGGACATTCCGTCCCGCGTTCAACCCGGGAATCAATTGTTTCCCGTGCTGATCACAAGAAACTAAGTTACACGTGTTCGAACCAAAAGCAAAATCGAACCTCCACCATGTCGTGGCCCGCAGAGGGTCAAATCTCTTGAATTTCCGGTAATCACAAGGTTGATTTGGGACGGTTTGCTGAGATAAGTGAGTTGAATAACAGGAACTTTCCAGCTGCGGCCTCAGATTTGACCGCAGATCCCGAAAGACTTGAACCCCATGGAGCGCCCTGCCAGGCGCCAAGACCCTACAACCACGGCGAGATTCCCAGTGCGCAAACGACCGAAGTTCGCAATTGATGCGCCGGCACTTTCGGCACTGCGGGTGGGCTCGCCACCAGATCCGAGATTCGCACGAACAGCAAAAGACCCCGTATCTCTACGGGGTCTTTCTTTGGAGGGGATGACGGGAATCGAACCCGCGTAATCAGTTTGGAAGACTGAGGCTTTACCATTAAGCTACATCCCCATTTCGAAGCATCTGCGCTTCGAACAAGATCGAGTCTAGACCATAAAAGATGCGCTTTGCAAATCGGCCATTCCCAGCCTCACTTGGAGCCTCTTGATTAGCATTTAGATAGGGCAACTCAAAGCTATACACGCCGGAGAATTCAGGGGAAATGTATTCTTCTGATCTCATTTGCGACGTTCGGCCCCAACTTATTCATTTTGCGCGCGGCATTTTCTGGCATCTAGGGCACCAATAGAGTTTTCTGGCCGCAATTTCGGCCATCGAAATTATTCCTGCGCAACGACGGCACCTCAATCCTTGGCGCTGGTATACGTAATATGCGTTATCTGGCCACAACGGCAGCCCTGGCTGCCGGTCTTCAGTGCGAGTAGTGATGATTTTTCCATCCCGGACTCCGTCTTCCATGACAGAGACAATATCCAACCAAAGTTGTCGAACTCTTCGCGCCGATAGTTGATTTGCAGGAAGTTCAGGCGAAACTCTATTGCGAAACAATGCCTCGGCACGGTAGATGTTGCCAACACCGCTGATCACATTCTGATTCATTAATGCAACCCCAATGGCAGCCTTGGTACGGGACAGATTCATGCGGAACTGCTCGTACCCGGCTTCGACCGTGTCCGCAGCATCACCAAAGTCAGCCTTGGACTTCATGCCGTAAAAGACCTGCGCTGCGCTGGCTAGTGGATCTGGCCCTAACTTGCCCAGATGTATTTGCACCTGGCTGTAGTCCAGCACTTCGCAGGCGGTGGGGCCGCGCAAATCGGCCCAACCGTGTTCTGAGACTATGCGGGCGCGAACGGCACCAACTGGATCCGGGGGCCCTGCGTACAGTTCATGCTCTGCTTCAGCAGTTACTTCTCTTTCGCCGATCTTGCGCGGGGCCCCGATCGACGAGGCGCCAGAAAAATGCCGGTCTCCACCGAAGCTAAACGCCCCGTATAACCCAAGATGCACGCGGAGGTACAAATCGTTGGAGAACCGGCAAAAAAGTTGCTTGCCCTTCGCGAAGGACTGCTCAAGTTGCTGCCCATCAATACGAGCAGCGCCGGCACTGAACCTTCCTTGCGGCGATGAAACCTGCACCCTTTGCCCGCCAAAGACATCGTCAATCTGGCGGGCCAAGCGGTGAAGGGAATGTCCTTCTGGCACGACTAGTCGATAACTTCGCCAGTGGTTTCGTAAGTTGCGATCTTCCCGATGCGGCGAGCGTGACGCTCTGCATCACTGAATGGTTCCGCCAGGAAGGCTTCGATAAGCTCCGCGGCTTCCTCAACCGAGTGCTGGCGACCACCCACGGCAATGACATTGGCATCGTTATGCTCACGAGCAAGCTTCGCAGTATTAAGGTTCCAAGCCAGTGCGGCACGAATGCCTTCGACCTTGTTGGCGGCAATCTGCTCGCCGTTACCCGATCCGCCGAGAACAATACCCAGCGAGTCCAGTCCTGCCCGCCGATCTTCAACTACAGCTTTGGCTGCATTGATGCAGAATGCAGGGTAGTCGTCTTCCGGATCGTAGGCCTGCGGACCATGGTTGATCATTTCGTAGCCCTTGGCGGTCAAGTGCTTCACCAAGTAATCACTCAGTTCAAGTCCGGCATGGTCAGTGGCGATATGCACGCGCATAATCTGTAGCCTCTTTTATCTGGGAGGGGTCAAATACTTCCTCATCTAGCTTAGCGATCTCAACTGACGCAGTTGCAATATAGCGCTGCGCTGGCTGAATTTTTACGCCTAAGTCCCGTGCGGTGGACCCAAAGTGCCTTGCTTTCGGCCGAAATCCAAAAATTGAGTAAATTGATCTCTGAGATGACTTGCTTTACACCCCGTTGCCAGTGACACAATATACAAATATTCAATATCCGTTTCATAACTGCCACGGATGTAACCCTCATGAAGAACTGGAGACCCCATGCCAGGAATGAACCTCACTCGCGCCGAGGCTTCGACTCGCGCCGAACTGCTCAACGTCGACAGCTATGAAGTGAATCTGGACCTTACTCGGGGCGAACGTGTCTTCTCGTCGAAGACTACGGTGCGTTTCAGCGCAACTGAGGGTTCTTCCACGTTTATTGATGCTGTAACTGATTCGGTCCGCTCCATCAATCTCAATGGCTTGGAACTTGATCCAGCAGAGGTCTCGGACGGCATTCGCATCCAGCTGCCGAATCTAGCCGCCCATAACGTCTTGACCATCGACGCCGACGCGCTCTACATGAACACTGGCGAAGGCCTTCACAGGTTCGTAGACCCCGTCGATCAAGAGGTCTACCTATACACCCAGTTTGAAGTCGCTGACTGCCGCCGCATGTTCGCAGTGTTCGAACAGCCGGACCTCAAAGCTTCCTTCCAGTTCACAGTTACTGCGCCAAAATACTGGAACGTTATCTCCAACGCACCCACCCCAGAGCCGGAAGAACTCGGCGAGGCAGCGACGTGGGCCTTTGCCCCTACCCAGCGCATCTCCTGCTACATCACCGCGTTGATTGCAGGACCCTACCAAGTCGCTCGTGATTCGCTCGTGTCCTCCAGCGGCCGCACCGTCGAACTGGGCGTCTTTGCACGAGCATCCATGATGGAATACTTGGACGTCGACAACATCGTGACGATTACCCGCCAGGGATTCGAGTTCTATGAGAAGAACTTCGGTACTCCCTACCCATTCGAGAAGTACGACCAGCTCTTCGTTCCGGAATTTAATGCCGGCGCCATGGAGAACGCTGGCGCTGTGACATTCCTCGAAGAGTACGTGTTCCGTTCCCGTCCAACCGGTGCCATGGTCGAACGCCGCGCCATCACCATTCTGCACGAACTGGCACATATGTGGTTTGGCGATCTGGTGACGATGAAGTGGTGGAACGACCTGTGGCTGAATGAATCATTCGCTGAGTTCATGTCCACCCTGGCCGCAGCCCAGAACACCGAATTCACCAGCGCCTGGACAACCTTCAACACGCTGGAGAAAAACTGGGCCTACCGCCAAGACCAGCTGCCTTCGACGCACCCCATCGTTGCCCCGATCAATGATCTCGAAGACGTCGAGGTCAATTTCGACGGCATTACCTATGCCAAGGGCGCCAGCGTGCTCCGGCAGCTGGTTGCATTTGTTGGCCAGGAAGAATTCATGGCCGGCGTGCGCGAATACTTTGCCAAGCATTCATGGTCCAACACAGAGCTGCCGGACTTGCTCAATGAACTGGAGGCATCCAGCGGCCGTGATCTTAGCGATTGGGGCGCGCAGTGGCTTGAGACGTCCGGCGTTAATACCCTGACGGCAGACATCGACACGGACGCATCTGGAGCCATCACCTCATTCACCATCCGCCAGACAGCGATTGATGAGTACCCGACGATTCGCCAGCATCGCCTTGCCGTAGGCTTCTACAGCCTTGATGAAGCAGGAGCGTTGAAGCGAGTGCACCGCGAAGAGCTGGATATCTCGGGCGAGGCGACTGCAGTGGATGCCTTGTCAGGCCTGCAGCGCCCGGACCTCGTCTTGCTCAATGACGACGATCTGACCTATGCCAAGATCCGCCTGGATGAACTCTCCCTGGCAACCGCCACCGAGCACCTCAAGGACTTCGAGGAATCCCTGCCTCGGACTTTGGTTTGGTCGGCAGCCTGGGACTCCGTGCGCGACGCCGAGGCACCAGCTCGCATCTACGTTCAGCTGCTGCTGAACAATATAGGCTACGAGGCCGATTCGACGGTCATCATGGTCCTTCTGCGTCAGCTCAACACCTCGCTGGATAATTACGTTGCCTCCGAGCACAGCGCCGATCTGTCAGTTCAGGCAGCGGACCGGCTTTGGCAATTGGCCAACGAGGCGCAGGCCGGTTCCGACGCCCAGCTGCAGCTGGCGAAGGCCTTCGCGCATCGTTCACGCACCGCTGAACAGCTGGATCGCGTTCAGGCCCTCTTTGACGGAACGCAATCGCTGGATGGTTTGGCCATCGACACCGACCTCCGTTGGTCTTTGGCAATTGCGCTCAGCGCTGGCGGCCGTCTTTCAGATGAACAGATCGATGCCGTGTTGATGAACGACGATACTGCCAAGGGCAAAGCCTCCTGGTACACCGCCCGCGCCTCGCGACCTACACCTGCCGCCAAGAACGAGGCCTTCGAAGCGGCCACGTCCGCCACCCTGTCCAATGACCAGCAAAGCGCAATCATTGCCGGATTCAACAATGTGCACGACGCATCGCTGATCTCGGATTACACCGAAAAGTACTTCGGGCTGCTGATCAAGTCGTGGGAGACTTTCTCCCACGAAATGGCAAAGCAGATTGTGCTCGGCTTCTACCCGAGCTCACAGGTCTCCCAACGGACCTTGGACCAGACCGAGGCATTCCTTGGATCACTCGGTGAGAAGCACCCCGCGCTTCGTCGCTTGTTGACCGAATCGGCCGCGGACGTCCGACGTGCGCTGGCAGCACGACGTGCTGATGCCTAGTCCAAGGCCATAGCCGGCACGGCGAACATTGGGGCGCACCCGTGAGCAGATCACTCTGCCGGGTGCGCCCTAACGGTTTAAAGATGCAAGAATAAGGCTATGGATCTGTCACGGCATGAGTATCACATCAGTTTGGAGTGGACAGGCAACCGGGGCACGGGGACCGACAGCTACCGTGGTTACGGTCGGGACCACGTGGTGCGTTCCACTGGATTGCCGGATCTACCGGGCACCGCTGATCCCACCTTCCATGGCGACAAAGATCGCTGGAACCCGGAGCAGCTATTGCTTGCGGCACTGAGCCAGTGCCATATGCTGTCCTATCTGCATTTGGCAGTGAACCACGGACTCACAGTAAACGGCTACCGCGATTCAGCCGATGGTCTGCTCCGGCTGAACCGCGACAATAGCGGAGAGTTCGTTCAGGTGGTTCTGCATCCTTCTGTAAGCTTGGCGGACGAAACCCAACGTGAGCTTGCCGACTCTCTTCATGCAGAGGCGAACAAGGTATGCTTCATCGCCAGATCCGTGAACTTCCCAGTCCTTCATGAACCAGTCCTTCCGAATCATTCCCGAGGAAACAATAATGAGTGAACACCCGCAGATCCCGCATAGCGTCAGGCAGGATCCGTTCAGCAAGCCTCTCGTCCTGGGCCCATCCAGCCAAGAATTCCTGGATCTTGCCAATGAGCCGGTCGATGCATCGCAGTACCCGGGGACGTTTTACCACGAGGTTGGCGGCCGTGAAGTCTTCGCGAAGCTGACTAAGAACTTTTATGATTCAGTCGCCGAGGACCAGGATTTTCGCGCCATGTACCCGGAAAAGGACCTTCACCCGGCACAAGTCAGGCTGCAATTATTTCTTGAGCAGTACTGGGGCGGACCAACTACCTATTCAGAGCATCGCGGCCACCCCAGGCTGCGGATGCGGCACGGCAACTTCACCGTGAATTCGCACTACCGCGACGTATGGCTTGGCCATATGAACAAGGCCATCGATCAGCTGGAGCTTCCACCGCTGCAGGCCGAAACCCTCAGGGATTATTTCGAGCGTGCGGCTCATTCCATGCTCAATACCCCGGATTAAGCGCCCCGTAAGGTGATTGGCTGGAACCTCAAGAGGTTTCAGCCAATCAGTTCTAAATGGTACTCACCCAAGCAATGAGGACTGTCGCAAAAGAGCGTGGCCTCGGCCATTGCTTACCCTGTGCCAGGAACCCTGCTTAAGAATCCTGCTTTCGCCGTCATGGGACAGGAATCCGAGGGCATGCATGGCAAAAGCTGCACCCATAGGTAGCCCCGGACTCTGATCGTCCATTGCCGAGGACCAAATACGTTGACGGATCTGAGTGATGACTGGTTTTCCAGGGTTTTCAGGCAAAGCCTGTGCCACCGCATCGATGCCAGTTTGTGCTGCCGATGACAACGCCTGGTCCGAAATAACTCCTGCTTCTTCCCATCCTGACATTGGGACAGAAATACCAGCCCAGCGTGCAGTAGCTTCTACTGGTGGCAGAGCGAATTCAACTGAGAACTCCCCCATGCGGGCTAAACGATCTTGAATCGACGACATCGAAAAGCTCGCATTGACTTCTGCCGGCTGGGCCAGGCGATGCACCCTCATGCCCAGTATCGTGTATTGTCCTTGACCGAGTTCAGCAGGAACTAATACCGGTACGTAAACAGCTAGCGCGGTCCCCCTCGCAACAAAGAGTGCTGCATCATCTTCTATAGTTTTTGCCCGACTAATGAAGTTCACAAGATCACTTACGGAATTAGCATCGTCAAAAATCAATACATCGCTTGCCATGGACCAATGTTCTCACGCTCCGGCAATGTGACCTTGTGGAATTAGCTGATGGCGTGATGTTTGCTAGAAAAGTCGTATAGATTACCTATGAGCGGAGAAATCATTCGACAATATTACTTTCAAGTAATATTTGTTTTGGTTCTACCCCACAGCACTTCAAGGAGTTTAAACCGTGACCGGAGACCTTGGCACCACCCAGGTATTGCTTGATCTTCTAGCGCTAGACGGAGACAACGAGGCTCGTACCGACGAGGACGTTTTTGTTGGACAGACGCCTACGCAGAATCGCCATCGCGTATTCGGCGGCCAAGTACTGGCACAGTCGATCATGGCAGCGACGCGCACGGTCGATGAAGTACGTGTCGTGCACTCATTGCACGGCTATTTTTTGCGCCCCGGCGACCCGAACCAGAACATCACATTCGGCGTACAACGCCTCAGGGACGGTCGATCCTTCTCGGCACGCCGGGTTCATGCCTACCAGAACGGCGAGCCAATCCTCTCGATGATCGCTTCCTTCCAGGAACCGTCGGAAGGACTGGAACATCATGATCCAATGCCTATCCAGGCCCCGGAGCCCGAGTCGCTTCCAACTACAGCGGATGTCGTCGGGCACTTGAATCATCCGGTCGCCAAGGAGTGGGCTTTCGAACGCCCCTTCGACGTTCGCCACGTGACTGAGCCAATCTATCTTGTCGGAGACAAAAACCAGGTAGCAGATAGCGCTGTTTGGCTCCGCACAACCTCGGCAATGCCAGACGATTTGGCGTTGCATCGCGCTGCTTTGGCCTACGCCAGCGACTACGTCTTATTAGAGCCCATATTGCGTGCTCATGGCTTAGCTTGGGTGCATCCAGGACTGAGCATCGCCAGCCTAGATCACGCCATGTGGTGGCACCGGGACTTCAGGGTCGACGAGTGGCTGCTATACGTCCTCCACTCCCCTTCCGCGTCTTCAGCGCGCGGCTTGGGAACAGGCCAGTTCTTCAATCGCGACGGACAGCTTGTGGCAACCGTCGCCCAAGAGGGCATGATTCGATTGCCAGAATTCGGCAAAAAATAGTATCACCCGAAGATTTTCCTGATATCACCGGCTAAATTTCTAGCTCGATGGGTTCCGCTGGAACAGATACGCATGTCAGTACCTGTCCAGCGGAAACCGAAGCACTGGGTTCCATCGGGTAGGTCACACTCCCCTTGAGCAGCCTGACAGAACACTGGCCACACGATCCGGCCCGGCAAAGGCTTGGCGCATCTACGCCTGCGGATTCGAGGGCCTCCAACAACACTCCATCTTCTGGCTTCCAAGTAAATTCAGTTCCAGAATCTCGGCAACTGACTTCTGCGGCAGGCAGATCCTTGAAAAGCTGCGCAAGGTCAGTTTGTGGAGAGGCGAACATCTCACTATGGATATTCTCGGGCGGTATTCCTAGCGCAGCGCACAAGTCATTCACTGACCGGGTGAATCCTTCAGGTCCGCAAATAACGACGCTGTCACAGGCCTCGACAACGCTGGCGATTTCTTCGCTAGTCGGACGCCTTATCGAACTGTCGTAATGATGGTGCCGTACTTTGGCGCTCAGTGGTTCCGAAACTTGCACCGCGCGATCGCTCAGTTGGCTCGGCAGGCCTCGTTCAACATGCAACATGCGAAGCTCTTCAACAAGCGAGGCATTTTCGCAGTCGCGAAGCAATCCGAGCACCGGAGTGATTCCAATACCCGCGGTGACTAAAGCGGTTTTCCGACGCAGAACATTGGCTGCGGTAGTCGTGCCATATGGTCCTGAAACCAGGAGCTCGTCCCCCGCGCGCAGCGTTGCCAGTCGTTGAGAGACAGAGCCCTGTACCCTCACTGCAATCTTCACTGCTCCGTTTGCCACGGAGGTAATCGTGTAGTTGCGCCACAAGGGATCAGCGAAATGAACGCGTAGGTATTTCCCGGCTTCGTCGTGCTCGCTAAACCAATTGAACGCATCACTAAGGGTGAGTTCTACGATTTCTGAACCATGATGAACAGCATCCAGTACGGTGGCAAACCGCGGAGAACGTTTGGAGGGAACGAGATGCTTTTCCTCGGCGCTCATATCGCCAACCTCGATGGAGGACCCAACACTCAGCGTGCCAGAAGCAAGAACAGTGCCATAGATGCCGCAATGCAGGTGCCCAAAATGTGTTGCCAATAGTCGAGGTCCATTTGTATCAACCTCGGTGGTGTCCGGATTCACCGATGTGGCTGAGCACCGCTCGATGGATTTCGTGATGGCAATTTTCACGTCCCCTATCCGCAAGACTTTGCCAATCAAACCGAACTCGGCAAATGCCGGCAGCCCTTCAATAAGGATGTTGCCACGATACCGACGTGGGTCGAGGTCAATCTTCCCTGCTTTGGAAAGTTGCTTGACCGTATTTGGATTGATCAGGGAAATCCCGGACAGCTGAGAATCAAACATGCCCCCTGGCGTTGAGACCACTTCACGTCGGTGAGATCCTTGTGTTGGTAGATGCGAGGAAAGATATTCTCTCAACTCGATGCGTCCGTCCGGATGCGAAGAGTCGAAGGTCAGCGAATCATTCGAGGTCGCACCAGGAGCCGAAACAGTAATCATCGGTGGCTCTGACTTCACAGACCACTTTTGCAAGCTCTTGTCGTTCTTCAGGATAGTGAAGCCTAGGCAGCTGCTCCATTCACCGTCGGAGACGTCAACCGTGCCGTTGGAAAAAGCCACGCTTCGATCGCCAAGCAGTCCGCCGCCTTCGTGAACCGGCGCTGACTCGATTGATTCTCCAGGCAAGCCTTTGACGGGGAAACGGAACAACTGATCGATTCTCATGTTCCAAGTCTAGTTACGGATGTCTACCGCAAACGACAAGATGAACGGCTAGGCCTGGATTCTTTCATAACTAATCACCAGGCCTATTCACTTGATTCATCAGAGTCAAGGCGTCTCGCGCCGGCGCCCTGTCGGGAGAGCCGGTCATCCGGATTCAGAAGGTTGCACGCCTGCATCGAGAGGCAGCCGCAACCGATGCAGCCCATGAGTCGATCTTCCAGCTCTTCGATTGCTCGTCGACGAGCTTCTAGGACGAGTTTCCAATGTGCGGTAGCTCGAAGCCAGTCCTCCTCGGACGGCAAGCGATCCATTGGAACCGGAGCCAGAGCCTCCTTAATATCGCTAAGCGCAATGCCCAATTGCCTGCCTACGGTGATCAATGAAATTCGGCGAAGCAAGTGCCTAGGATAACGACGCTGGTTTCCTGATGTCCGCAGAGAGGCGATGAGTCCAAGCTCTTCATAATAGTGAAGTGCAGAACGTGCGACCCCTGTACGTTCGCTGACTTGGCCAATAGACAGGAGTTCCTCTGCGGGTTTTTCCTGTGGCTTTTCGGCATCGTTTGATATGCGAATCATCACTCTCCCTCCGCTTGACCTCAAGTTCGCTTGAAGTCTTAGTGTTGAGGTTATCAGTGTCGTTGGTGAGAACTGAAGAAACTCTCACATCACCTGCCGGGCTACGTATTTCTGTTCGGCTTGAAGGAGCTATTGGATGAGCCAATTATCAGATGACTTTCGCACCGCGTTTCGCCATCATCCAGCCGGAGTGGCACTCATTACCGCAACAGTCGACGGACTGCCCTACGGATTGACGATTTCATCTTTGGCTTCCCTGTCAATTGATCCAGTGGCCGTTTCGTTTTCACTTGCAAAGGAGTCAGGTGCCGCAGGCGCGGTATTGGCAGCACCAAGTTTCATCATCCATATGCTCTCTGAAGAGCATGAAGAACTGGCAAATAATTTCGCTCTGCCAGGTGCGCCGCGATTCACGGAGGACCAGAATTTCCGATTCCTTCCGACCGGCGAGCCCTACTTTGCCGATGCCCCAATTGCTTTCAGGTCGACCATTCACTCGTCTATCAGCGTGGGAAGCTCTCGTTTGATTGCTGCCGAAGTCCACGAGATCCTCCACGGGGCTCCACAACAGCATCTTGTGCACCAGAACCGGCAATATGTCAGGCTTTCGAGCCTTCTTGCGCCAATTTATCAAGACTGACTCTACTTTTTGGACTAGTCCTTAAAACAGCGATGGCCGCCAAAATTGGCGGCCATCGCTGTTTCGTTTCCTAGTCGCGAGTCAGGCGGCGGTGGGTGACTCGATGCGGCTTCGCAGCATCGACACCCAAGCGCTCAATCTTGTTCGCTTCGTAGGACTCGAAGTTGCCCTCGAACCAGTACCAGTTTGACGGGTTTTCTTCTGTGCCCTCATAGGCGAGGATGTGGGTAGCCACGCGGTCCAGGAACCAACGGTCGTGGGAAACGACGACAGCGCAACCAGGGAAATCAAGTAACGCATTTTCCAGCGAAGACAGGGTTTCAACGTCCAAGTCATTAGTCGGCTCATCGAGAAGCAAAAGGTTTCCGCCCTGCTTCAACGTCAACGCCAGATTCAAGCGGTTGCGCTCACCACCGGAGAGCACGCCGGCCTTCTTCTGCTGGTCTGGTCCCTTGAAACCGAACGCGGAGACATAGGCGCGAGAAGGCATTTCAACCTGACCCACGTTGATGTAATCCAGACCGTCAGAAACAACTTCCCACAACGACTTGTTTGGGTCGATATTTTCACGGTTCTGGTCAACGTAGGAAATCTTTACGGTTTCGCCGATCTTCAGCGAACCGCTATCAAGCCCTTCCAAGCCGACGATGGTCTTGAAGAGGGTCGACTTACCAACACCGTTGGGGCCAATAACACCGACGATGCCATTGCGTGGCAACGAGAATGACAGTCCGTCAATCAGTACGCGATCGCCGAAGCCCTTCTTCAAGTCGCTAGCTTCAATCACGACCTGGCCCAAACGCGGGCCTGGCGGAATCTGGATCTCTTCAAAGTCCAGCTTGCGAGTACGCTCTGCTTCCGCAGCCATTTCTTCGTATCGAGCCAGACGTGCCTTGGACTTGGTCTGGCGGCCCTTGGCGTTGGAACGAACCCATTCGAGCTCTTCAGCCAGTCGCTTAGCAAGCTTCTGGTCCTTCTTGCCCTGTACCTCCATACGTTCGCGCTTCTTCTCCAGATAGGTGGAGTAGTTGCCTTCATATGGGTGCAGGCGACCACGGTCAACTTCACAGATCCACTCGGCGACGTGGTCCAAGAAGTAGCGATCGTGGGTAACTGCGAGGACGGCGCCTGGGTAGGCAGCAAGGTGCTGTTCCAGCCAAAGTACCGATTCTGCGTCCAAGTGGTTGGTCGGTTCGTCCAGAAGCAGCAAATCCGGCTTCTGGAGCAACAACTTGCACAACGCTACTCGACGACGTTCACCACCAGAGAGGTGAGTGACCATCTCGTCACCAGGTGGGCAGCGCAAAGCGTCCATAGCCTGTTCAAGCTGATTGTCGATGTCCCAAGCATCAGCAGCGTCAATGGCTTCCTGAAGCTTGCCCATCTCTTCGAGCAGCGCATCGAAGTCGGCACCTTCTTGGGCCATTTCTTCTGAAATCTCGTTAAAGCGAGTGATCTTCTCGTAGATCTCCCCAACGCCCTCTTGGACATTGCCCAGAACGGTCTTTTCCTCGTTCAGTGGTGGCTCCTGCATCAGGATGCCAACCGAATATCCTGGCGAGAGTCGTGCCTCGCCGTTGGACGGGGTATCGAGACCCGCCATGATCTTCAAGATCGTTGACTTACCAGCACCGTTCGGACCTACAACACCAATTTTGGCGCCAGGGAAGAACGACATGCTGACGTTGTCAAGGATGACTTTGTCACCAACGGCCTTGCGAGCCTTGGTCATCGTATAAATGAATTCCGCCATGCCCTTAAGGCTAGTCGGTTAGAGGGGTCAATTCCGAATTCTCAACCAACTATTTTGGGTGGGCGGTGTCCGGTTTCACAGGAATGACCCGAACACCGCCAATCTGCCTAAATTCATGCAGCTTGATCGTCGCCTTTGGTCCAGCTTCCTTCAGTTTCCGTCGTCGGGTCCTGATGCGAGATTCGATCAAAATCACCGGTGTCGTTGCGAACACGGGCGAAGGAACTCGTGCCGAACCGCAAATCATGTCCGATGCTGTATGCCTCGATATCCGCGCTGTTGCCTTTGGACCCATCCGCGCGTTCGAATTCACGAATTTGAAGTTTGCCAAAGACCATCACGTGATCGCCCTGAGCCAGCGATTCCATGGTGTTCTCAGCAAGGCCCCTAAAGGCTGAAATTGAATACCAATTCGTGGGCCCATCAACCCACTGCCCCGACTCCTGATCCCTCTTGCGTTCATGAGTCGCAGCTCGAAATTTCAACACCGCCACCCCTTTGGCCGTCACGGTCAATTGCGGATCCGTGCCCACAACCGCACGGATAGTCACCAGATCGCTCACTCGTACCACTCCTTTGTTTTCCTTACGCCAAGGAATCTTCCTGACGTTGCTGTCCATGGTGGCTCACGGACAGGAAAGTCGATTCATGGTTGTAACGAGTTGTGGAGATCGACCGTCTACGCATTCCGTCGACGGGCCGCCGGGAATAGTACGCGTGCGATGAGCGCCCCTGGCGCAAGTCAACCGGTCCAACCCATGGTGAATGATTAGTTGGAATTAAGCGATGCGCCAACAGTCATGATTTTCGAAGTCAGGCCTACCGGGCATTGAACATTCCATGAGCGAGTCCAGCTTGCCAGATTGAGTGGCTGCAAATTCGAATCCGCCCGAGAAATGCCCGGAACAAGATGCAGGCGCGGCGAACATCGCGAGCACTCCCCCAAACTGGTGCCAGCGGAACGCTGCGTGCAAGCAGGATTAGCGAAGCATGCGAAAGAGGCCAAACCACGTCTGATACAAGGATGGCCGCGTATTTTTCGAACCGCAGCAATCGGGACCAGACCCAACCGCGTTATCCGATTTCTTCTCCGACGATTTCATAGTCCATAAGCTGGTCCCGCGAAGGATGGCAAGCCCGTGTCCCCGAGCAAAGTCATAGCCAGAGCGGCCACCACGCTTCGGGTTGAACATCATCATCTACGCGATAGTTGTGACAGCCGGCTCCTGCAGCCCTTCGCCGAACCATATCGGTGAAGCTGCGCTGCAACCAAGCAACAGGTCCAGCGCCACGACCAGCTCGATGCTCTGACAGCTATCAAATCTCAACTTTGGCACTCTTCGCGCCCTACTGACCTCAACTCGTACTTTCAGCGGGCAATAAGCTAAACTATTTTCGGTCATGCCTCCGTAGCTCAGCTGGATAGAGCAAGAGCCTTCTAATCTCTAGGTCGTGGGTTCGAATCCCGCCGGGGGCACCATTCTCAAGACTGCTAATCTCGTGCTTTTCACGTGGTTGGCAGTCTTTTTTCTTCCAAGTTTTCCGCCGATCCGGCGCCATAAATTTGCGCCGAAACCACGGTAAAGGCCCCGCGAATCAAAGCTCCTGCCTGTACAGAAACTGGGCATCACCGCCGTATTCTCTCAAAAACAAGGCAAATCCAACCGTCTAGTAACTTAGATCTCCAGAGTGAGATAAACTCTAGGCACTATAGAAACCGAGAGGGAACAGGGAAAACTTTCAGATGACCCAGCCGGTCGCCACCAGAGCGCGACTCTTGCCCACTGAACGCACCAGCATCAACCTAATATTCTTCCTTGCAGGATTATCATTCGCTTCCTGGGCAGGAAGGCTATCGATCATCGATGATGTACTGGGGTTCTCCGGCCTAGGTCTCGGTTCATTCCTTCTATGCATGACGTTGGGCACCCTGATCGGCTTGTCGATTATCCCGACCATCAGCAAATATCTGCCCACCAAGCGGCTCCTCTGCGTCCTTCCCCTTGGTCTGGCCTTATGCCTGTCTGTCCTCGGTGTCGCCGTTTCATTGACGCAGAGTACATGGCTCGCATATCTCACGCTCTTCATTAATGGCATCACTTTCGGGTGCCTCGACATCATGATGAACGTCAGTGGTGCAAGAATCGAACGCAAACTCGGTCGTAGCATCATGCCCTCGTTGCATGGCTTTTTCAGCCTAGGCTCATTGGCCGGGGCAGGGCTCGCAACGGCCACGATTGCCATGCACGTGCGCAGCATCTGGCACTTTGCCTTAGTTTCTGTCTTGCTCGTCGTACTCGCATTTGTTGCCCACTTGGGCTTGAGCGAATGGGGAAATGAAAACTTCGCTGAACTGGCGAAGGAAAAGTCAACGGGGGCTTCCAAGCCCGCAGGTAACCTCGGATTGCTCCTGCTGCTTGGACTCATGGTGGCCGGCCTCAGCTTCACGGAAGGTGCCGCCAATGACTGGATTGCAGTCGCAACCGTAGACGGCCACGGACTGGAGCACAAGGAAGGCGCACTCATGTTCACCCTGTTCGTGGGTGCCATGACTATTGGGCGATTCCTTGGCGGGCATTTGGTCGACCAGCTGGGACACAAATACACGCTGCTTTTCATGGGAACCATAGGTCTCGTCGGCGTCACGTTGTTCATCGTCGGGTCGAGCCCGAACTTGATCGGACTAGGTTCAGCCATGTGGGGCCTGGGCAGCTCCCTCGGATTCCCCATTGGAATGAGCATCGCCGCTTCGCGCACTGAGCGCCTTGGTCCGAAGGCCGTCAGCATCATCAGCGCTTTCGGTTACGGAGCAATGCTCGGCGGTCCGCCGCTGATCGGTTTTATCGTCGACGGAGTGGGTCTGCCTCAGGCTCTGTGGATCTGCGCAGGTATTCTCGTGGTTTCCCTTTTGCTCACCCCGCGCGTCAGCCGCCCGCCCAAGCTTGCCGATCAGGCGGGCTAAACGGGGAGCACCGCTCGCTCTTTGATATTGCGCATCACTATCGTGCTAGTCAGTTTCTCAACGCCGGGCAGGCCAACCAGGACTTCGTCGTAAACATGCTGATAGTGGCTCAGGTCTTCGGCGAACACGCGCAATAAGAAGTCAGGCTCCCCGAATAACCGCTGGGCGTCGACAATCAAGTCCTCTTGTTCAACCGCAAGCTCGAACTCTTTGAGCTGCGCTCTGTCCCTCAGCGTCGCGAACACAAGTGCCTCGAATCCCAATCCAACCCGCTCCGGGGCAATTATCGCTTGGTATCCAGTGATCACGCCTGAGCGTTCAAGCTCTCGTATGCGACGGTGGCAAGGAGCAACTGATAGCCCGATTTTTGCGGCAAGGGCCGTGGCGCTGATCCTTCCGTCGAGCTGCAGTTCGGAAAGTATTGCTCTATCCAATTCATCCATAGTTTCAGATTACCGCACAAAAAAGTTGCGTGTTCTATTCAGATTTGACGTTTTCTTTGCGTGATTTTCCGGCTTTATCCAAGAATTGGCAAACACATTTGGCGTCGATTTCCCTAGGGTGGAGACAGTATCAACTTGTCCCAAAGGATGGCCATGGATTTCGCTCAGCTAACAGCTTTTCTCCTGATCTCGGTCACTTTGGCATGCACGCCCGGCGCAGACTGGGCCTACATCATTTCTTCGGCATTGCGGAAGCAAAGCTACCAGCCCGCTGTCTGGGGACTGCTCTCCGGATACCTCGTTCACACTGCATTATTGGTCTGCGGGATCGCAGCGCTCGTCGACAGCTCGCCAACGGTGCTCATTTGGCTGACCGCTGCAGGATCGCTCTACTTGTTATGGCTCGGAATTTCGACGCTTCGATCGAGCAAGACGGCATCCTTCTTCGAGGTTCCAATCGAAGCGGTAGCTGACGAAATCGACGTGCAGAAACCAGATCGAGTCGACAGCTTGGGTGGCGCGGAGAGCGGGCCTGTGGCTCTGGCGGCCGCGACCGCACAACGGATTTCGCCACGCAGCTCTTTCCTCAAGGGCTTGCTGACAAGTGGAACCAACCCCAAGGCGCTGCTCTTATACGTTGCCCTGATCCCACAATATCTGGATCCCGCAACGAGCCTGCCTATGCCAGTTCAAACAGGCATGCTCGGACTGACCCACTTCTGCGTTTCCATCGCTGTCTATTTCACGGTGGCTATCGCAGCACGCGCTCTGCTTCGCTCCAGGCCTCTAGCCGCACGCATTGTGACACTTCTTTCCGGAATCATCATGATCTTCTTGTCTCTTGGCCTGGTTTTCGATCAACTTTTCGTCGCCTAGAAAATTCATTGAACACTGATCAAGACAATTGAACAGTGATCAAGTATGCTCTTAATCGATGGTGAATCAACCATCGATCAAAACGGCCTCGGTCAGCCAGCAAACGTTGCTGCGCCGCCGGGAGCCTTGAGTATCGCGCTGGAGCTTTTGTGGAATTACCCTCAATCCGATTGGAGAACGTCTTCGTTCGCTACGATAACCGAGATGTGCTCCGGCAGATCAGCATAGATCTCAACGAAAAGCGCATCGGCATCATCGGAGCCAACGGCGCAGGCAAAAGCACCTTGTCCCGCCTGCTCAATGGACTTGTACTCCCAACCGAGGGAACCGTACACATCGGTGAGCTCACCACTCGAGAGCACGCCAAGCAGATCAGGCGCCAGGTGGGATTCGTCTTCCAGAACCCGGCAAATCAGATCATCATGCCAATCGTTTCCGACGACATCGCATTCGGGCTGAAGAATTTGTCCTTGCCCAAGCATGAACGGCAAGTGAGAGTCGCACAGACACTCGGTGAGTTGAACATTTCCCATCTAGCTGATCGCGAGAGCCACACGCTCTCGGGCGGTGAACAGCAAATGGTGGCGCTCGCATCGGTGCTGGCCATGCGCCCGCAAACAGTAGTGTTCGATGAACCGACAACGATGCTGGATTTGCGCAACCGACTGGCGTTCCAAAAAGAGATCTCCAAGCTCTCGCAACGGGCAATTGTCGTGACTCATGATCTGGAAATACTCGAAGATTTCGAACGTGTCCTTGTCGTCACGGATGGGACCGTTGCCTTCGATGGTCCACCGGCCGAAGCGATCGCCCACTATCGCCAATGGAGCCACGCATGATCGCGGCGAACAACACCTCCTATCTGGCGCGGATCAAACCCGGCTGGAAGTTTGGCGCTCTGCTCGTCCTGAGTATCGCGCTCTACCTCATCACATCCTGGATAGTGCTGCTCGCACTATTTGTTTTCAGCGCTGCGATCCTGCTTTCTGCGCACGTAGACTTCAGACAGCTACGCCTGCCGCTGATCTCGATAACGCTCATCCTCGGTGTAGTTTTCATCCTTCTTGGACTGCAGACCGATTGGTTGAATGCCTTGCGTTCGGTGTTGAGGCTTCTGACCATGTGCCTCTTGGCGTACGCGGTCAGCCTTACCACGAAATTCGAAGCGATGCTGGAACTTTTCCAACAAGTAGCCTCCCCCGTTCGCTTCATTGGTGGGAACCCGGCACAAATCGCTTTGGCGTTGTCAATGACCATACGCTTCATCCCTGAGCTGAAAAAGGTCTATATTGAGGTTCGTGAAGCCCAGCACGCCCGGGGCCTGGCCAACAACCCCCTGGCAGTTACAGTCCCGCTTGTCATCCGATCCTTAAAAATCGCCGATGAAACCGCAGAGGCGCTGGATGCCCGCGGCTACGATTCCGAGCCCGCCAAACGCCGATTCTGAGCAAAGCACAACTTCACACTCGTATTATCAAGGAACACTCATGTCTCGAAACCCGTCTTCATCACAAACCAAAAACACGGTATATATCGCTGTGTTCGCCGCAATGATCGCCGCAATGGGCCTGCTGCCGCCCATCACGCTGGGCATCATCCCTGTGCCTATCACCTTGCAAACGCTCGGAGTGATGCTTGCTGGCGCATTGCTGGGCCCATGGCGTGGCGCCACGTCATCGTTGGTCGTCGTTGTTCTCGCTATCGCGGGATTGCCCCTGCTCTCAGGTGGCCGGGGCGGTCTAGGGGTCCTCCTTGGCCCCACCGGCGGATATCTTGTCGGCTGGATATTCGGATCCCTGGTGATCGGGGCGTTATTCAAGTATTGGGTTCTGCGCAGAACCGGTAACGCGGCGCGATTCGCCACCGGCCTGGCAGCAGTAGTCATCGGCGGAATCGGCGTCATTTATCTTTTCGGCGTACCGTGGACTTCCGTGGTGACGGGCCTTGACCTTCGGACTTCCCTGATTGGATCGGCAGCTTTCCTCCCTGGAGATGTGTTCAAAGCTGTCGTCACGACGTTGGTTGCGCTGACCGTGCACCGCAGTTACCGCGGACTCATGAGCTGACATCATGGGGTTCTGGCAGGCCGTCGCGAGTTGGGCAGAGAGCTGCCCTAACAATTCAGCAGTCATTGCACCTTCTGGCAAGTTGACCTTTTCTCAGCTGGCAGGACGAGCGCATCGACTCGCTCGAACCTTGAAAAGCTACGACCAACAGCGCATCGGAATATTAACTCGAGATCCGATCACGATGGCTGTTGGCTTTCATGGCACATCGCTCGCCGGCAAGACCCTCGTCGTTCTGGATCCTTCTTGGCCACAGGCCTTGCTCGAATCAATGCTCGGAAATCTCGCCTGCAAACTAGTCATCACTGACTACCCAAACCGACTTGACAAGGCGGGCCTCGCGGATCCGCTAGTGATCTCCGAAGAACCCGACCGCAGTCCATGGGAACTGCACGAACACGAGAATGAACGCGAACTTCTGATCATCTGCACTTCAGGAAGCACCGCAAGGCCGAAAGCGATCAGCCGGACAGCATACTCGTGGCTGGCTTCCCTGGCCGCCGGAGCCGCAATGCTCATGGCCCCTGAAGAAGCAGTTACCCTGTCGCCTGGCCCGATTTCACATGGACTTGGCCTGTATTCCCTGATCGAATCCATTCACACGGGCGGAACGTTCATAGGTGCCGGGCACTGGCGGTCCGAAGTCCTCGACTCTTTGTTGAGCCAGGTTTCCTGCAATCGCATCGTCAGCGTGCCCACCATCCTTGACCGTCTTTCGACCCACCTCGAACCGCAACATCTTTCGAATATCCGTTGGGTCATCAGCGGAGGCGAAACACTACCAGTACAACTAGTCAGCCGTCTTCAGGCCCTACCTGCTCTCGAATCTTGCATAGAGTATTTCGGGAGCAGCGAACATAGCCTCATTGCTTACGCTCTCCGCGACACTACAGCCAAAGACGCCGGATGCTTCTCTGGTCGGCTCTTTCCCGGTGTCTCGGTCCATTTCCATGATGTTGATCCAGACACCGGTTCCGGCGCCGCCTACATCGATAGCCCTTACAACGCGAACGGCTATGACCCCGCAACGGCACCGCCAATTGCGCGCTGCGGCAATTCAACCAGCATTTTGGACCAAGGAATGCAATCGGATGATGGAACGATCACTTTCATGCGCCGCGAAGATGGAATGCTGAACCTCAACGGCAATAATATCCATCCCTCGGAGATCAAAGACGTCCTGGCAATCCTGAATATCCTGGATGCCAAAGTCCAAGTCGAACGACAAAATGGCCATGCCCGCTTGATCGTTCATGCTCTCTCCCCCGCCGTTGATAGTGGACTTCTTCATAAGCGGTTCTTTGAACTTCTTCCGACCTTCAAAGTCCCCCACGAAATCATCTTCCACAAAGAATGGCCGCTGTCGTTCAGCGGAAAATCAACCGCCATTTGGACGGCGAATGCAATGCCCGAACCCCTCACGAGAATACGTTTACGATGAACAATGCCTACGTTATTGATGCCCTCCGTACACCGATCGTCCGAGCCGGAAAGGAATATGCGCGCATCAGCGCCGACAAACTCATCGCGCCAGTGCTGACCGCCCTCGTGGAGAGAAAGGGAATAGCGCCCCATAAAGTTGACCATGTGTTTCTCGGCAACGCAGCCGGACCCGGAGGAAACATTGCCCGGGTCGCGACGCTGGCTTCAACCTTGCCATCCTCGGTGAGCGCAACCAGCGTGGATGCCCAGTGCACTAGCGGGTTGGAAGCAATCTCTGCCGGTGCTCGAATGATCCGCTGCGGCGAAGCAGACATCGTCATTGCTGGCGGCGTTGAATCAGTTACTACGGCTCCGTGGAGAGTTGAGAAACAGGCTTCCGCGATGACCCCACCACGCATGTATTCACGGGCGAGATTCACCCCAGAGCCAGAGCCCGATCCCGACATGGGCGTCGCCGCCGAAAACATTGCCAAGAGGTTCGAGGTCAGCCGCGCACGACAAGATTCCTTTGCCTTGCAAAGTCACAGACGAGCAGTCGACGCGAAAAACTCAGGGCTCTATAAAGATGAGTTGCTACCCGTCAGCACGCCCACGGGGCTCATCTCAGAAGATACCTGCCCTCGAGCCTCTATCGACGAACGGAAACTTGCTGCGCTGAAGCCAGCTTTTGTGAGCAATGGAAGTGTCACCGCGGGAAACTCCTGTCCCATCAACGATGGTGCAGCCGCGGTCCTGATGGTGAGTGAAGAAGTCCTGCATGCAGTCAATCCGCCTTTCGCCTTGCGTTACCTGGCAACTGCGACTGGAGCCTGCGCCCCTGAGATTCTTGGGATGGCGGCCGTTCCAGCCTATGAAAAACTCGCAAAAATGCTGCAGGACACTGATTCCGCTCATACGCACCTAGTCGAATTTAATGAAGCCTTCGCGGTACAAGCCCTCGCATGCCTCGAAGTTTTGGGGATCGACCCAACCGAGGTTAATCGTGATGGCGGGGCGCTGGCCTTGGGACATCCTTACGGGGCCAGTGGAGCCATATTGACTACCCGTCTCTTCTGGCAGGCTCAAAAGTTACGCCTCGATGGGCAACGCGCATTCGCCCTAATGGCAGCCGCAGGAGGCACGGGCAGCGCCATCGCCTTCGAATCCGTTCTTTCTGGAGCTTAGCCAGCAGGCCGCTCAGATATTGAACCCGAGAGCTCGCATTTGTTCTCTGCCGTCTTCGGTGATCCGTTCTGGGCCCCAAGGGGGGCTCCATACCCAATTCAGGTGGTGGACCGTGACCAAATTCCCGAGCGCTTGGTCAACTTGTTCTTCCAGAATGTCGGTCAGCGGGCAGGCTGGCGTAGTGAGTGTCATGTCAATCTCAAGCACTGCGCCCTCGACAAATCGCAACGCATATACCAGCCCCAAGTCAATGATGTTAATTCCGAGCTCGGGATCAATAACGTCCTTGAGCGCTTCCTCGATTTCCTCGATAGGGCGTGCGATCTTGCCTTTTGCGGCCGTGGTTGATTTGTCCATCGACTACTCCGATTCAGATTCCAAGGTTCCCCTAATGTCATTAAATGAAACTATAGTCACGTTTTTGTTCAGCGTGCCAACATTAACTGGCTTTGGTCGCAATCGTGTTATCGGTCAACGATCAAATCGGTAGGTTGCCGGCAGGCGCCCCGATTGAGTTAAAGTGCGGAAGGCCGCATCCATCCTTGCGGATGGATGCGGCCTTCCAACGTCATACGTCGCTCCTAGATGTTGAACCCGAGGGCTCTCATCTGGTCACGGCCATCATCAGTAATGCGTTCCGGACCCCAAGGTGGCATCCAGACCCAATTCAGACGGTGGTCATCCACGATGTTCTCCAACGCCTTGGCAACCTGCTCCTCGATAATATCGGTGAGCGGGCAAGCTGCGGTGGTCAACGTGAGATCCAGGAGCAGCGCGCCGTCATCAGCGTACTTCAAGCCGTAGAGCAACCCAAGGTCAACGATGTTGACACCAAGTTCCGGGTCGATAACGTCTTTCAGGGCTTCCTCAACGTCTTCCAGAGGAGTCGTGACAGCTCCCTGGCTCTGTTCGGTTGATTCACTCATGGAAATACCTTTAGGCCTTGACGTTCAGGTAGCGGTCGTAGCCTTCTTCTTCCAGGCGGTCGGCAAGTTCTGGGCCACCCTGTTCAGCCACGCGGCCGTCCACGAACACGTGCACGAAATCTGGCTTGATGTAGCGCAGAATGCGCGTGTAATGGGTGATCAGCAAGGTGCCCATGTTGTTTTCTTCCTGAGCGCGGTTAACGCCTTCGGAAACAATCTTCAGTGCGTCAACGTCCAGGCCGGAGTCGGTCTCGTCCAAGATCGCGAACTTAGGCTTGAACAGTTCCAGCTGCAGGATTTCCACGCGCTTCTTCTCGCCGCCGGAGAAGCCTTCGTTGACATTTCGGCCAGCGAAGTCGGCATCGATCTTCAGCTTGCTCATGGCTTCCTTGACGTCCTTGGTCCAAGTGCGCAGCTTCGGGGCTTCTCCGTCGATTGCGGTCTTGGCGGTACGCAGGAAGTTGGTCATGGTGACGCCAGGTACCTCGACTGGGTACTGCATTGCCAGGAACAGGCCGGCCTTGGCGCGCTCGTCGACGCTCATCTCCAGGACATCTTCACCATCAAGGGTGATGCTGCCCGAAGTGACGTTGTAGCGTGGGTGGCCGGCGATGGTCGATGCAAGGGTCGACTTGCCCGAGCCGTTAGGACCCATGATTGCGTGGGTTTCGTCGGTGTTGATGGTCAGGGTTACACCCTTGAGAATTTCTTTCTCGCCCTGCTCGGTTTCAATCGAGACATGCAGGTCCTTGATTTCCAGAGTAGACATACGTCGTTCCGTTTCTTTCTAAAAAGCTCTGAGGCTAAAAAGCTGTTGAAGCGAGCACTACCTAGTTATCGGTAGCAGCCAATTCTTCTTCGATGGTGTCGGTCAGTCGCTCCTGCAGAGCTTCGTCGCCGATTTGCTGAACGATTTCGTTCAGGAAGCCACGGACTACCAGGCGGCGGGCGGTCTTTTCATCGATGCCGCGTGCCATCAGGTAGAACAGGTGCTCATCATCGAAGCGACCGGTAGTCGATGCGTGACCAGCACCATCGATCAGGCCGGTTTCGATTTCCAGGTTCGGAACCGAGTCGGCACGTGCGCCATCGGTCAGCACCAGGTTGCGGTTGGCCTCGTAGGAATCGGTGCCAACGGCTTCCTTCTGGATCAGCACGTCGCCAACCCAGACGGTGTGCGCGTCCTTGCCCTGCAGCGCACCCTTGTACAGAACGTTCGACTTGCAGTTGGCCACAGCGTGGTCAACGAACAGTCGGTGCTCCAGATGCTGGCCAGCATCTGCGAAGTACAGGCCGTAGAGCTCGATTTCCGCACGTTCGCCGGTGAAGCGAGCCGAAGGGTTCACGCGAACCAAGTCACCACCGAAGGAAACGGCAATGTGCTTGAAGGATGCACCCTGGGCAACCAGTGCCTGCTGCGACGATGCGTGTACCGCGTCATCTTCCCAAGCCTGCAGGGATACGACGGTCAGTCGGGCGTTGGCTCGAACATCGAATTCAACGTTCTGGGCCAGCACTGCCGAACCGACGTGATCCAGGATCACGGTGGCTTCCGAGTTTTCCTCGGCGACGATGATCAGGTGCTGAGCAGCTGGATCCAGCGATTCGCCGGTGATGCGAACGCTAGCGCTGGCACCTTCGGCATTCCTAGGGATGGTCAGGACCTGGGTCTCGGAAGCGAACTTCCAGGCATTGGCCGAGACACGATCGTCCGGGGTGTGCGCAATGCCGTTCAACGCGTCATCCGAGGACACGACCGACAGCTTGGCGATGTCATTGCCGGTCAACTCGACCTTGGGAGCAGCGCCAGTAAGTTCCTCGCTGTGCAGGCCCTTCAGCCGCTTGAGCGGGGTGAAGCGCCAGTCTTCTTCACGACCGGTCAGCTTCGCGAAATCTTCCACGTTGGTGCTGGTCAGACGACCAGCGCGCGAGGAATCCGGAATGCCGACGCCGCCGCCATGGCTGTGGGCCTTGGCAGAGGCTCCGCCCAGAGGCGAGCTGCCATTGTCGTTGATCGGCGAAAGGTCTTCGCCCTCTTCGGTGAAACCAGGGATGGACGGGGCGCCGATGCGCACCTTCTCATCTGGGATATGGGTGGTGGTCTCCGACATTCTTAGCCGACCGATCCTTCCATCTGAAGTTCAATTAGGCGGTTCAGTTCCAGCGCGTATTCCATTGGAAGCTCACGTGCAATTGGCTCGACGAAGCCACGCACGATCATTGCCATTGCCTCGTCCTCAGCCATGCCACGGGACATCAGGTAGAACAGCTGCTCTTCGGAAACGCGGGAAACGGTTGCCTCGTGGCCCATGGTCACGTCGTCCTCGCGAACGTCGATGTATGGGTAGGTGTCCGAACGAGAAATCTGGTCCACCAGCAGTGCGTCGCAAACCACCGAGTTCTTGGTGCCCTTGGCGCCTTCCTGAACCTGGACCAGGCCACGGTATGCCGAACGGCCGCCGTTACGAGCCACCGACTTGGCCACAATGGCCGAGGAGGTGTTCGGTGCGATGTGAACCATCTTGGATCCGGTGTCCTGGTGCTGGCCCTCGCCGGCGAAGGCGATGGACAGGGTCTCACCCTTGGCGCGTTCGCCAACGAGGTACACGGCAGGGTACTTCATGGTGACCTTGGAGCCGATGTTGCCATCGACCCATTCCATGGTTGCGCCCTCTTCGCAGACGGCACGCTTGGTCACCAGGTTGTATACGTTGTTCGACCAGTTCTGGATGGTCGTGTAGCGAACGCGGGCGTTCTTCTTCACGATGATTTCCACAACGGCAGAGTGCAGCGAGTCCGACTGGTAGATCGGAGCGGTGCAACCTTCGATGTAGTGGACGTACGAACCCTCATCGGCGATGATCAGGGTGCGCTCGAACTGGCCCATGTTTTCCGTGTTAATGCGGAAGTACGCCTGCAGCGGGATCTCTACGTGTACGCCTTTAGGAACGTAAACGAAGGAGCCGCCGGACCACACAGCGGTGTTCAGCGAAGCGAACTTGTTATCGCCTGCAGGGATAACCGAGCCGAAGTACTCCTCGAAGATCTCCGGGTGTTCCTTCAATCCGGTATCGGTGTCGAGGAAGATCACACCCTGGGCTTCAAGGTCTTCACGCAGCTGGTGGTAAACGACCTCAGACTCGTACTGAGCAGCCACGCCGGAAACCAGGCGCTGCTTTTCCGCCTCGGGAATACCCAGCTTGTCGTAGGTATTCTTGATGTCTTCAGGGAGTTCATCCCACGTCGCCGCCTGCTTTTCAGTGGAGCGGACAAAGTATTTGATGTTGTCGAAATCAATGCCGGAGAGGTCTGGACCCCAGGTTGGCATTGGCTTGCGATCGAAGTACTTCAGCGCCTTCTGGCGACGCTCCAGCATCCATTCTGGCTCGGACTTCAGGGCGGAAATATTCGCCACAACGTCCTTGTCGACTCCGCGGCGAGCGTTGGCACCCGCGTCGTTCTTATCTGACCAGCCGTATTCGTAATTGCCGATTCCGTGGAGTTCGGGGTTCTTCTCCAGAATCTCGGAAATTACACCCGGGTCGGCAGACTCCTGTGCAATCTGATCCGTCATCGCGGCCTCTCCTGCTTCGTGAACTGAATTCGAGTTCTCTTCTCGGCGCGCATTGGCGCCTTTTCACGTCCCACAGGGATGTGGGTCGTGCACACGTGTCCGCCACCGGCCAAGGTCGACAATCGTCGAACGTCAACACCCAGCAGACGGGCGAACATTTCCGTTTCGGTGTCGCAAAACACCGGAAACTCTCGTGCTAAGTCTTGTATCGGGCAGTGCCCCTGGCATAGCTGAACGCTATGCATCAAAGCCGTTGCCACTTTTGTATCAACTTTTCGGGTGTACCCCACGAATCCGTCGGAGCTGAGCAAATTGCTCAGAACCTCGGCCCGTGCTTCCAGCCCTTCAACCCCGGCCAACGCCTTGGCGTACCGGGTTTCCATTTCGGCGAAACGATTACGCGCGAACTTACGAATCGCATCGTCACCGGCAGCTTCACCGAGCATCTTCAGCGCATCGGTAGCAATTTCCAAATAGTCATTGCCCAGCTTGGTCTGGCCGCGATGCGAGAGCACGTAGCGACGAGACGGACGGCCAGCACCCGACTTCTGGTTTGCCACCAGTTTCACCTCAACGAGCCCCGATTTGGAAAGCGCATCAAGGTGACGGCGAACTGCAGCTGGCGTGAAACCCAGCTTGTTGCCAAGCTCGGCTGCACTGACCGGCCCGTCCTCCAGTACTGCATAAAGGACGCGGTCGCGCGTGCGTTCTTCGGTATCCCCAACTGCGCCAACCGTTTCGGCAGTGGAGCCACTAGCTGAGTCTAAATTTGATGAATACACAACACAATCATGCGTAAATTTTCGCGCCAGGTCTAGTAAGGAAGGACTTACTAAGGGAGAGCTTGCCCACTTCTCAATCCAGGCCTTATTAAGCAACTACGCCTTTTTATTCTCGCGCTCATGCGTGGCAGTGGCGAGTGTTGGTGACATAGTCCTCAAATATTGGAGTTCGACATGTCGTAGAATGTTTTGGTGTCTTCCGTAACCCCCAGTCTCATCATCAATGAACTGGCCAAAGATTTAGGGCCAGTTCCCGCCTTGGACAACCGCATGCTGCGGGTCCTCGAGTCGGTGTCCCTGAAGGCTTACCCCGGCCAAGTCACCACACTTCTCGGCGCTAACGGCGCAGGCAAGTCAACAACTTTGGCGTGCGCTCAGGGGTTGCTGCAGCCAGAGGGCGGCACTGTGGAGCTGCTGGGGCAAAACCCGTTCGGCGACAACCCCGAGCTTCGCTCGCGCGTAGGCGTCATGCTCCAGGAGGGCGGGCTGCCGCCATCAATGCGCCCGGTCCCGCTGTTGCGTCATGTCGCCTCGCTTTACCAAAACCCCATCGACATTGACGCACTGATCGCCCGCTTGGATCTCGAATCTTTTGGCACGCGCACCATTCGCCGTCTCTCCGGCGGGCAGAAGCAACGTGTTGCCCTCGCCATCGCGCTTGCCGGAGACCCGGAAGTCGTCTTCCTCGATGAGCCAAGCGCAGGTCTGGATCCGCAATCCCGCCAGGTAGTGTTCGATCTCATCGCTGAACTGCGCGATGCTGGCAAGGCCATCATCCTGACCACCCATTTGATGGATGACGCGCAACGCCTGAGTGATTACGTGTACATCATCGATAAGGGCTGCACTGTCGCACAGGGAACCGTGGCCGAGCTCACCGCACGCGCCGCGGAAGACCAGGATGCTCGCCCCATCTCCTTCGCTGCCCGTCCGGGCCTGGAGCTGCCCGAGGCACCTGCTGGGTTATATCTCTCCGAGACTTCGCCCGGCGAATATCGCTTGGACGGAGTCAACTCCCCTGAACACCTGCATTGGCTCACTAGCTGGTGGCTGAAGGCAGGCATCCTGCCGACGCAGCTGAATCTGCAGGCTCGAAGCCTGGAAGATGTATTCCTCGAATTCGCACAAAAGGAGGAACACGCGTGAGCCAACAAGCTACGGTCAATAACGCCGTTTCACCCATCAAACGCATTCTCTTCCAAGGAAAATACGAATCCTTGCAAATGTTGAGCAACGGTGAACAGCTCATTCTCGCGGTGGTCATGCCGATGATCGCCCTAGTCGTTCTCACGCTTACAGATCTCCTTGATGGCGTTGCCGAACGGAGTATCGACGCCGCAGTTCCTGGCGTCTTAGCGCTGTGCGTCATCTCCACTGCTTTCACCGGCCAGGGAATCGGAACCGGGTTTGATCGCCGTTACGGTGTGCTGAAAATGTTCTCCACCACACCACTGGGGAAAACCGGACTGATTTTCGGCAAAGTCATCGCTGTGCTCACCGTACTGGCGATTCAAGTTGTTCTCATTACCGCAGTGGCCCTCTTCATGGGTTGGGAGCCAAACCCCTGGGGCATCGCCCCGGCCATCCTCTTCCTGCTGCTCGGGGCCGCCGCGTTCACTTCGCTTGGGCTGCTAATCGCGGGCACGGTTCGCCCGGAGGCAACCTTGGCGATCACAAACCTCGCCTGGATTCTTCTGGCCGGAGCCGGAGGCGTGCTGTACCCACTGAGCATGGCGCCAGCTTGGATCCAGCCCACACTTAACGCCCTGCCATCCGCGGCGCTTGGCGATGCGATGCGCGAAGCGCTGATCTCCGGACACGTCAGCATTGCTGGACTCATTTTCCTGGTTCTCTGGTCGGCAGCTGGCTCATTTGCAGCCGTCAAGCTCTTCAAGTGGAACTAGCCAATACATATATCTTCAAGGGAGATTTCCATGTCTTCAGATCTGGCCATTAAAAGCTGGACCGCCAAGCTGCCAACGAAGGTCACTCGCCTCGTGCATGGCCTCGCGATTGCCTCGTTGATCTCTCAGGTTGGCATCATCGTAACCGGCGGTGCAGTCCGGCTGACCGAATCGGGCCTGGGATGTTCGCACTGGCCCAACTGCGTTCCGGGCTCGATGACGCCAGTGCCAGCCATGGGCATCCACGGCATCATCGAATTCGGCAACCGCACCTTGACCTTCGTCCTATTGGCGATCGCAGTGGCATTCCTCATCTCGGTCTGGACTATGCGACGGACTCACTCCACTCTGTTCAACCTTGGGCTGGCCCTCTTGCTAGGCATCCCAGCCCAGGGCGTCATCGGCGGCATCACGGTATGGACAGGACTGAATCCATGGGTTGTCTCCCTGCACTTCCTGCTTTCAGGAGCACTGGTGATCCTGGCGACCATGCTGGTCAATCGCACGCGTACTGAGCTGAAAGCCCAGGAGAACCCGGCGACTACCAAGACCGTTCGCCAGACCGCCACCGCAGCATGGATCTTCAGCATCCTCGCTGTCATCCTGGGCACCATTGTTACCGGAACAGGCCCACACGCCGGGGACGCGACGACGCCTCGCCATATGTTCGATCCGCTGCTGGTAACCCGCATGCACACTGCACCGGTATACCTGCTGGTTATCGCCACCGTCGCATTGCTGATCCTGGTCTACAAAGCCGGCGGCAATGCCCGCTTGCGCTCGTCCGCCTGGTGGCTAGTAGCGGTCATCTTGGTTCAAGGAGCCATCGGATACACCCAGCACTTCACTGGTTTGCCCATCGGATTGGTGCTCCTTCATATGCTTGGTGCCAGTTTGCTGCTGGTATCCAGTACTGACACATGGGATCGGACTGCACTTCTTCCCAAGTACCAGCGAGTCGATAAGTAGCCTCGCAGGACAGCTCGGGTGGCCATGCAAGCACATTGCATGGCCACCCGAGCTGTTTAACATGGCCTTGCGGCCGCGATCCACTTCCTAACCTGCCGCGTTGCGCTTCTCGAACCACAACAGGCCGTACAAGCCGAAGTAGAAATACATTGTGCCCGCGAGCCAGAACGCGGCCGAAAGCATCCCGTGGTCAATGATGGACAGTGCTGCCAGTCCAGCGCCAACGACGCTGGTTGCCCACAGAGCCAGCCTATATCTGAGCAGGAATCCTACGCCACATAGAAGACCGACGGCCGCGTAAGCGTAGGCTCCGCCCCCTTCGACGGCTCCGGTGACTAGGCCGCCCACAGCGAATAGCACGGGGATCAGCAAGGCCGCCGCACCGATCAGCTGGATGGCGCGCGAACGTTTGGCTCTACGGTCTTGGCTGAGCTTTAGATTGCTGGCCCCGACGAGCATCCAGGCGGTAACCATCGATGGCACGAAGAACATCCCCAAGCCGGTCCCGCAGAAAATTACCACAATCGTCAGGACGATAGCGGCGGCGATACTGTATTTGCGCGCTATTACCGGCCGCATCATTGCCGAGGCAGCAACCATCAAGGCAAGTGCCAACACGATCAGGAGCTGTATCGCGGCGAAGATATCCGGGTAGCCGTAATTGATACTCAGCCCCTGGAGATCCACGGGACCGAAAGCCATCTCGACGATGGTTGAATCCGAGGATCGCGAAACGATCGCGGCGAACAACCCGGTCACCAAGGCGACAATGCCCAGCACGCGTCGAATCGTGCGCATTCGAGGCGAGTTCCCGTCCTGCATCATGTCATCCAGATACGGCGCAGCCACGGCCTGCGGTGAACCGAGCGCCGCAAGGATCTGCCTGTCGCTGCGTCCCCGTTCACGTCCCGCATCGATATGCGCCGCGATATCTTCAACAAGATCGCGTCGTGCCTCCACAGGTACATGTCGCAGAAGACGATCCAAGGCGCGCAGATATGACTCCACGCTTTGGTGCTCAGCTAGCTTCGCCATCTTGCCCTCCAAGTAATTGTTCGACCTGCGCCGTGATGTCCACCCAGACTGCGCGAAATTCCTTGAGCATGACTTGTCCGCGGTCGGTGATTGAATAGTATTTTCGCTTCCGGCCTGCCCCGCCTTCTTCCCAGCGGGTCTCGACCAAACCCGCCGTTTTCATGCGGGCGAGGAGCGGATACAAGCTGCCTTCCCCAGCAGTCAAATGCCGCTTCGTCAATTCTTCAGCAAGTTCCAGCCCATACTTGTCTTCGCTTGCCAAGGAACCCAGAACGCAATATTCGAGCACTCCCTTGCGTATGTTGGTTGCTATCTTTTCGCGCTGTTCAAGCATGATTCGAGGATATCTTGCATAACAAGACTTGTATAGCAAGATTTTCATTCGAAGCCCGGCCATCTTGGAACGGCCTGGTTTTAGGTAGGCGAAAGCCCCTCCGCCAATCCAAGGATTTTTGCGAAGGGGCTTGCAGATCATGGAAGCTACAACGGCAATCAGCCGAAGAGCGGGTTCCCCACAAAAGGATCAATTGCCAAAGCCAAAAAGACAATGGACAAGTAAGTGATGGAAATGTGGAAGACCTTCATGGCCTTGCGATTCACTACTGCAGGCTTGTGATCACCCTGAGCTTCACGGTAGAGGACATGCGATTCGTAGATGAACCAGATGCCCGCGCCACCGGCAATCGCCGTGTAAACGATGCCTGCGTGACCCAGCGGGACGAGCAGGAGTGAGCAAACGACAGTTGCCCATGCGTAAAGAACCACCTGGACCGACACGCGTCGAGCGTTGGCAATCGCACCGAGCATCGGGACCGACGCAGCGTTGTAATCATCCGCGTACTTCATCGATAGCGGCCAGTAATGAGGTGGAGTCCATAGGAAGATGACCAGGAACAGGATGATCGCTGGCCATTCAATGGTTTCTTTCACGGCAGCCCACGCGATGAGCACTGGCATGCAGCCGGCGATACCACCCCAAACGATGTTCTGGGCGGTGCGGCGCTTCAAGATCATCGTGTAGAACACTACATACAGCAGGATGGCGGCTAGACCCAGAGCGGTAGTCAGTGGATTGGTCCCGAACCACAGCACGACCAACGAAGCAATCGCCAGAGCCCACGAGAAGATCAGTGCCTCTTTAGGGGTCAGATCGCCGGTGACCAAAGGACGCCCCTTGGTGCGCTTCATCAACTTGTCCATGTCGCGATCGATATAGCAGTTGAAGGCTCCCGATGCCCCAGCAGCCATGGCACCGCCGATGAGAGTGGAGATCATCAACCACACTGGCGGGAATCCTCGCTGAGCAAAGATCATGGTCGGGAAGGTGCTCACCAGCAGCAACTCGATAACGCGAGGTTTGGTCAACGCCAAATAGGCGCTGGCCTTGCGCTTCACATACTCCCCGGTACTTTCGCCAGGCTGACGCGAGGCGCGAGGCACGGATGCTCCAGCGACACTTTGAGTCTTCAATTAAACGCACTCAGTTCTTCACGGGTACAAGATAGACAAAGCTCATTCTACGCCCGATAGAAATTCTTTGAAACTCCAAACCGGAGAGTTCTTCAGCAAATGTAGGTGATCTCTATCAATCTGGATACCCACTCGATCCCCTGGGGCAGCCAAGGCCGTCGCGGTTCGGCGCGAGTTCCACGAACGGAGAACATCGACCCACGACGACCGTTTCTTGCCGACTGGCGCGTCACTAAGTCTCAATATTCGGACAGCCACCTCGGAACCCGGCACCCGGGACGCGGCACCACGAGCCAGCAATTGTTAGATCTTTGAAACTCGTGCGTTGCACGCCGAAGCGAGAGCACTTGAGTCCGCGACAAACAGCATCTGAGCACTGTATCGATTAGGTTTACAATCTTTGTAGATTGTTCATTTGCATCTGGCGACACTTGTGACCAGCACCGAATTCCGCTCCTCGGGCATGCGAATAACCACAACATCACGCAAGGTGACCGCCGTTACATCGCAGCGCATCGCTTGCAACCGTTTATCAACCGTGAATCCACTGTTACGTGGTGGAAATAAACTTGCGTGTCATCTTGCTATAACCAGCACCTCACTCATCGTTTTCGCGATAGAGTTGGACGAGATTGCGCCGTCGCAACCTACATCTTCCAGAGCAGTAAAGAGCTCAGGAATATATGGGAGGCGACGGCGTATTGCGTGTCAGCGGGAGAGATCTCCCGTCCGAGCCTGAATGGAAGGAACGCCGCTGTGGCGACTGAATCCTTAGTAGAAGAGTTTTCACTGACCGAGTTGGACCGTAAGGCCATCGACACCACCCGTGTCCTGGCAGCCGACGCTGTTGAAAAAGTTGGCAATGGCCACCCTGGTACCGCCATGAGCCTGGCACCGGCCGCCTACCTGATTTTCCAGAAGCACCTGCGCCACGATCCGAAGGATCCAAACTGGATCGGACGCGACCGATTCGTCCTCTCCCCTGGCCACACCTCCTTGACCCTGTACCTGCAGCTGTTCCTCTCCGGCTACGGCCTGGAGATGGAAGACATCGAGGCACTGCGCACCTGGGGCGCCAAGACCCCGGGCCACCCGGAGTACGGCCATACCGCCGGCGTCGAAATCACCACCGGTCCGCTGGGCCAGGGCCTGGCTTCCGCCGTGGGCTTCGCCTACTCCCAGCGCCGCATGCGCGGCCTGCTGGATCCAGCCGCTGAGCCGGGCACCAGCCCCTTCGACCACACCGTCTACGTCATTGCTTCCGACGGCGACCTGCAGGAAGGCGTCACCTCCGAGGCCTCTTCGCTGGCGGGACACCAGGAACTTGGCAACCTCGTCGTCATTTACGATGACAACAAGATTTCCATCGAGAACGACACCGACATCGCCTTCACTGAAGACGTCCTCGGCCGCTACGACTCCTACGGCTGGCACACCCAGCGTGTTGACTGGACCGTCACCGGCGAATACGTGGAAGACCTGAAGGCACTGGATGAGGCAATTCGCGCCGCCAAGGCCGAGACCTCCCGCCCTTCGATCATCGCTCTGCGCACCGTCATCGGCTGGCCAGCTCCAACCAAGCAGAACACCGGTGGCATCCACGGTTCGAAGCTCGGTACCGAAGAAGTAGCAGGCCTGAAGGAAGTCCTGGGCTTCGACCCGGCAAAGAACTTCCACATCGACCAGGAAGTACTGGATCACGCCCGCGAGGTCGTCACCCGCGGCGCAGACCTGCACGCTTCGTGGAACGAGGGCTTCACTGCCTGGAAGAGCGCAAACCCGGAGCAGGCCGCCCTGCTGAAGCGCCTGGAATCGGGCAAGCTGCCTGAAGGCTGGACCGAGAAGCTTCCGGTCTTCGAGCCAGGCTCCACCATGGCCACCCGTTCAGCTTCGGGCAAGGTCATCAACGCCATCGCCGATGAGTTGCCAGAACTCTGGGGCGGCTCGGCCGACCTCGCAGGCTCGAACAACACCACCATCGACACCGCGAAGTCCTTCGCACCGGAGCGCCGCTCCACCGCTTCGTGGGATGCCAGCCCATACGGCCGCGTCCTGCACTTCGGTATCCGCGAGCATGCCGCTGCCTCGATCGTCAACGGCATTGTGCTCTCCAGCCCAACCCGCGCGTTCTCCGGCACCTTCCTGATCTTCTCGGACTACCAGCGCCCGGCCATCCGCTTGGCTGCCCTGATGGGTGTTCCATCGATCTTCGTTTGGACCCACGACTCCATCGGCTTGGGCGAAGACGGCCCAACCCACCAGCCAGTGGAACAGCTTGCGTCCCTGCGCATCATCCCGAACTTCGACGTGGTCCGCCCAGCGGATGCCAACGAAGTCGCCTACGCATGGCGCGGCATGCTGGAACTGACCGATACCCCATCGGGCATCGTGCTCTCCCGCCAGAACCTGCCAATCTACGACCGTGCAGCCAACGGCTTCCGCGGTGCAGAAGGCACCCTGAAGGGTGGCTACATCCTGGCCGAGGCAGTACGCGACGGCGCAGAGGTCACCCCAGACGTGATCCTGCTGGCTACCGGTTCCGAGGTGGAACTGGCAGTCGAGGCCCGTGAGGAGCTGGCCGCCAAGAACATCGCAGCCCGCGTGGTCTCGCTGCCTTCCCTGGAGTGGTTCGCCAAGCAGGATGCCGCCTACCGCGAAGAGGTCCTGCCCGCTGCCATCACCGCCCGCGTGTCGGTCGAAGCTGGCGTGGCCCAGGGCTGGCGCGAGCTGGTCGGCGCCAATGGCGAGATCATTTCCCTGGATCACTTTGGCGCTTCTGCCGATTACAAGAAGCTGTACTCCGAGTTTGGCATCACCACCGCGGCTGTTGTTGCCGCAGCCGAAACCTCCGTGCAGAACGCTGCAAAGTAAGGAACCGAAGTAAATATTATGAGCAATCCAAATACCCAGGCCCTGTCCGATGCCGGCGTTTCAATCTGGCTCGATGATCTTTCCCGCGAGCGACTGACCAGCGGTTCGCTGGCCAAGCTGATCGAAGAGAAGAACGTCGTCGGCGTGACCACCAACCCCGCGATCTTCGCAGCATCGCTGTCCAAGGCCGAGGTGTACGGCGAAGCCATCGCCGAGCAGCGCAACAAGTCGGTCGAGGACGCCATCACCGAAATCACCAGCGATGACGTAGCCGCGGCCTGCGACCTGTTCAAGGGCATCTACGAGTCCTCCAAGGGCTTCGACGGCCGCGTGTCCATCGAAGTCGACCCTCGCCTGGCTCACGAAACCGCGCCGACCATCGCCCAGGCCAAGGCCCTGTACGAGCGTGTCAACCGCGAAAACGTGCTGATCAAGATCCCGGCAACCCTTGAGGGTTTGGAAGCGATCACCGAGACCATCGCCGAAGGCATCTCGGTCAACGTGACCCTGATCTTCTCGCTGGAACGCTATCGCGAAGTCATCAACGCCTACCTGATCGGCCTGGAGAAGGCCCACGCCAAGGGCCTGGACCTGTCCAAGATCCACTCGGTCGCTTCCTTCTTCGTTTCCCGCGTGGACACCGAGATCGACAAGCGGCTGGATGCCATTGGCACTGAGGCAGCCACCGCGCTGCGCGGCCAGGCCGGCGTGGCCAACGCCCGCCTTGCCTACCAGGTCTTCGAGGAGACCTTCGCTTCGGCTCGCTACGAGGTGCTGGCTGCTGCCGGCGCCAACGTCCAGCGTCCGCTGTGGGCCTCGACCGGCGTCAAGGATCCTGCCTACCCATCCACCCTGTACGTCGCCGAACTGGTGGCACCGCAGACCGTGAACACCATGCCGGAAAAGACCCTGGATGCCACGGCAGCCGAGGCCGAGGTACGCGGCAACGCGGTCGCCGGCAGCTACGATGCAGCCAACCGCGTGCTGGACAAGCTCGCCGCCCAGGGCATCGACTACAACGAGATCGTGAACCTGTTGGAGGTCGAGGGCGTCGACAAGTTCGAGGTCGCCTGGAACGAACTGCTCGAAGACATGTCCGTCGCACTGAAGGGAGCCAAGTAGATGGAACTCGGTTTGGTGACCTCTGGCGAGGCTCTGGCCTCCGTTGATGCGCTGCTCCCGAAGCTCATCGAAGCAAAAGTCGGCAGCCGCATCGCAGCGCAGGACCCTACCGTGTGGGGCCCGGCCGCAGAAGCAGAATCCTCCATCCGCTTAGGCTGGGTCAACCCCTTCGAGGCAGCCGGCAAGCTGATCCCGGCCATCCTGGAACTGCGCGATGAGCTGCAGAAGGAAAACCTGACCCGCGTCGTCTTGTGCGGCATGGGCGGCTCGTCTCTGGCTCCTGAAGTCATCGCGGCGCACGACGAGGTTGATCTGGTCATCTGCGACACCACCGACCCGACGATGGTCAAGCAGATCGTGGAGACGGACCTTGAGCGCACCGTTGTGGTCGTATCTTCCAAGTCCGGCTCCACCGTTGAGACCGACTCCCAGCGCCGGGCATTCACCGCGGCATTCCAGGCAGCCGGCATCGATCCGGCCACCCGCCTGGTGCTGGTGACCGATCCAGGTTCGCCCATGGACAATCCTGAAGGCGTTCGCGCGGTCTTCAACGCCGACCCGAACGTCGGCGGCCGCTACTCGGCGCTGACCGCCTTCGGCCTGGTTCCTTCGGGCCTGGCCGGTGCCGACATCGAAGCCCTCGTTGAAGAGTCCGGACTGATCAATGACGTCTTGGCTTCGGACGACGAGGACAATCTGGCGCTGCACCTCGGTGCCGCCATGGCTACCGCAGGCCGCGACAAGCTGCTCATCGCCTGCGTCGGCGACGCGCTGCCCGGCTTCGGCGATTGGGCTGAACAGCTCATCGCTGAATCCACCGGCAAGGACGGCAAGGGAGTCCTTCCGGTCGCCGCCCACGTCGACGCTCCAGAGCTGAAGAACCTGCCAGCCGATGTCGTGCCGCTGTATGTCTATGACGAACTGCCCGAGGAAATCGACGAGGAAACCACCGGCGTGCATTTCAGCGCACCGCTGGGCACCGCGTTCATGATCTTCGAGTACGCCACCGCAGTAGCCGGCTACCTGCTGGGCATCAGCCCCTTCGACCAGCCGGATGTCGAAGCCGCGAAGGCCGCAGCCCGCTCGATGCTGGAGGCCCCGGCCGCCGCCGAGCCGGATGCAGTCGACGGTTCGGTGCAGCTGTTCGGCACCACCGCAAGCACCTTGGATGCCGCGTTGGCCGAGCTGACCGCCACGCTGCCTGAGGACGGCTACTTCGCCATCCAGGCGTACCTGAACCGCACCTCGGATAACGAGCTGCAGGAGCTGCGCGACCTGTTCGCCGAGAAGACCGGCCGCCCGGTCACTTTCGGCTGGGGCCCCCGCTTCCTGCACTCCACCGGCCAGTACCACAAGGGCGGGCCAGCCCAGGGTGTGTTCTTGCAGATTACCGCTGATCACCAGGACGACCTCGAGATCCCGGATCGTCCATACTCCTTCGGCTCCCTGATCACTGCCCAGGCCATCGGCGATGGCGCAGTGCTCTCGGATGCCGAGCACAACCGCCCAGTGCTGCGCGTGAACCTCACGGACCGCGCAGCCGGAATCGCTGCCCTGCTTGAGGCAGCGAAGTAAGGCACTCATGAGTAATCCACTACGCGATGCCCGCGACCGGCGGCTTAACCGCATTGCCGGTCCGGGCGCGCTGGTGTTCTTCGGAATCACCGGCGACCTTGCCCGCAAGAAATTGATGCCAGCAGTCTATGACCTGGCCAACCGCGGGCTGCTCCCCCCGAATTTTGCCATCGTCGGCTTCGGCCGCCGCGACTGGAGCGCCGAGGACTTCGCGAACCAGGCCCGCGAATGGATCCTGGCCAGCTCCCGAACCCCGTTCAACGAAACGGTCTTCGCCCAGCTGGCCTCGGGCATGCGCTTCATTTCCGGTGCATTTGACGACGACGATGCCTACAAGAAGCTCGCCGAAACCCTCGACGAGCTGGCCCAGTCCCGTTCCACCGGCCGCAACCACGCGTTCTACCTCTCGATCCCGCCCAGCTGGTTCGAAATCGTCTGCCAGAAGCTCTCCGAACACCACCTGGCCAACGATTCCAACCCGGGCTGGGAACGCGTGGTCATCGAGAAGCCGTTCGGCCACAACCTGCACAGCGCCCGCGAACTGAACCAGATCGTGGAGTCCGTTTTCCCTCCGGATCAGGTCTTCCGCATCGACCACTACCTGGGCAAGGAAACCGTGCAGAACCTGCTGGCCCTGCGGTTCGGCAACCAGATGTTTGAGCCGCTGTGGAACAACAAGTACGTTGACCACGTCCAGATCACCATGGCCGAGGACATCGGCATCGGCGGACGGGCCAGCTACTACGATGGCGTGGGCGCGGCGCGCGACGTCATCCAGAACCACCTGCTCCAGCTGCTCGCGCTGACCGCCATGGAGGAGCCGATCTCCTTCAACGCCGATCACCTGCGCAGCGAAAAGGAAAAGGTCCTCTCGGCGGTCGAGCTTCCCGAAGACCTGGGTGCTGCCAGTGCGCGCGGCCAGTACACCTCCGGGTGGCAGGGTGCGGAAGAGGTTGTCGGCTTCCTCGATGAGGAAGGCTTCAACCCGAAGTCCAAGACCGAAACCTACGCCGCGGTGCGCTTGAACATCAAGACCCGCCGATGGGATGGCGTGCCGTTCTACCTGCGTGCCGGCAAGCGCCTGGGACGCCGCGTCACCGAGATCGCCGTGGTCTTCAAGAAGGCCCCGAACCTGCTCTTCGGCGACCACGATTCCGACGAGTTCGGCCAGAACGCCTTCGTGATCCGCGTCCAGCCAGATGAGGGCGCCACCATCCGCATCGCCTCGAAGGTGCCAGGCACCCAGATGGAAATCCGCGATGTCACCATGGACTTCGGCTACGGCAATGCCTTCACCGAATCGTCCCCGGAAGCCTACGAGCGCCTGATCCTCGATGTGCTCCTGGGCGAACCGCCGCTGTTCCCACGCCATGAAGAAGTGGAACAGTCCTGGCGGATCCTGGATCCTTTTGAGGAATACTGGGCTTCGCTGCCAGCCCAGCCGGATCCTTATGCTCCGGGGTCGTGGGGACCAGCCAGCAGTGATGAGCTGATGGCCAACGATGGAAGGACGTGGCGACGCCCATGATGATCGATCTTCCCAACACCACCACCTCCAAGGTGGCCAAGAAGCTGATCTCCTCGCGCCGTACCCACGGCGTGGTGGCGCTCTCCCGCGTGCTGACCCTGGTGGTCATCACCCGCGAAGGCTTCGCGGAAAACGCGATCGAGGCCGCCAACCTGGCCAGCCGCGAGCACCCTTGCCGCATCATCGTGGTGGTGCGCGGCAACACCAAGGAGAAGAACCGCCTGGACGTGCAGATCCGCGTTGGCGGTGACGCCGGCGCGTCCGAGGTCATCGTCATGCGCACCTTCGGCCCAGACGTCGTCGCCGATGAGGCGCTGATTTCCGCGCTGCTGCTGCCGGACGCCCCGATCGTCGCCTGGTGGCCGCATGGCGTGCCGAAGGATCCATTCGCCACCGCATTGGGCCGGCTGGCACACCGCCGCATTACCGATTCGGCCGAAGAGTCCGATCCGGTGGCCTCGCTGTACGGCCGGGCCGACAGCTACCATGCCGGGGATACCGACCTGGCGTGGACCCGCCTGACCTACTGGCGCGGACAGCTGGCGAGCATCATCGACCTGGTGGGCACCGAGGACCTGACCGGCATCACGGTGAAGGGCGCGGAGAACTCGCCCTCCACCGTATTGCTGGCCGCCTGGCTGACCATGACCCTGAACCTGCCGGTGACGATTGCCGCCGATAACACCACCGGAGGCCTGTCCAGCGTGCGCCTGTCCCGCGAAGCTGGCGATGTGGAACTTTCGCGCCCTTCCGGCGCGGTGGCCCACCTGTACCAGCCGGGCTCCGCCCCGCAGCGCATCTCCCTGCCTCGCCGTTCCGTCGCGGACTGCCTGGCCGAGGAAATGCGCCGCCTTGATGCCGACGAGGTCTTCGGCGACGTCATCACCAAGGGCCTGAAGATGACCCAGCTGCGGAGCGTGGTTCCCAGTGATCGCTAGGCAAATCACCATCCACGAGGATGCCGCTTCCACCGCGCATGCCATCGCCGCCCGCTTGATCACCTCGATCAACGACGCGATCGCGGCCCGCGGGGTCGCCCACGTTGTGGTCACCGGTGGCAGCCTGGGCATCGCAGCACTGGTGGCGGTCGCCGAAAACCCGGCCAGAATCTCGGTGAACTGGTCGCAGGTGCATTTCTGGTGGGGTGACGAGCGCTTTGTCGCCAGTGGCTCCGCCGATCGCAATGTGCTGCAGGCCGAGCCGCTCTTCGCCGCCCTGGACGAGTTGGGGCTGGACCGCGGCACCGTCCACGCCATGGGCGCCAGCGACCAGTTTGAGAGTGCCGAGCAGGCCGCCGCGGCCTACACGCAACTGCTCGCACAGGAAGCGCCGGAAGGCTCCGCTTCGCCGGTCTTCGACGTGCTGATGCTGGGCATGGGCCCGGATTCGCATGTGGCCTCGCTCTTCCCGAACCACACGCGCTCTGATGAGCTCGGGGCCATCGCGGTCCACGACTCCCCCAAGCCGCCACCGCATCGTGTCAGCTTGACCATGGGGACCATCAACACCGCACGCGAAGTGTGGTTGATCGTCGCCGGCGCCGACAAGGCTCCCGCCTTGGCCGCCGCGTCCCATGAAATCAACGAAGTGGCTGTTCCTGCCAGCGCAGTGCGCGGGACCCGAGCCACCCGTTGGATCGTCGATCGCGCCGCGTCAACACTGCTCTGATCAGCAACATATGGTCGGCTCCGCGAACCTCCGGGTTCCCGGAGCCGGCCTTTGCGCTAGCCACCGTCTTAAAGGATTCCCATGCCAGAACTGCTCGCCCCGATCAATGTCACGGTGATAGGTGCCGGGGTCATCGGCCTGTCCACCGCCCATGAACTGGCCAGCCAAGGCCATCGGGTGCGTGTGATCAGCGATCAGGAACCGCTGCGCACCGTTTCCGCGGTGTCCGCGGCCATCTGGTTCCCCTACCACTCGGAGAGCTCCCCCGCCGCCGACATCCTGCTCGCCCGCACCCTGGAACGCTTCGAGGCGCTCTCCTTGATCCCGGAGACCGGGGTCGACCTTCGCTTCGGCATGGACGTCGAGCGGCGCGAGGATGCCGATCGCTCATGGACCAGGCATGTTGCCGACGCCGCCGTCGTCGACCCGTCCTTGCTACCCGACAGCGCGCTCTCTGCTTCCAGCGGCACCGTCCCGGTCATCACCATGCCGACCTACCTGGACTGGCTCCAGCAGCAGTGCCAGCGGCTCGGCGTGCAGTTCGAGCAGGACACGATCACCGACGTGGGCGAGCTGGGCGCCGAAAGCGACGCCGTGGTGGTAGCTGCCGGGATCCGCGGAGGCGAGCTGCTCGGTGATGACAACAGCGTCTACCCGATCCGCGGCCAGGTCATCCGCTTGGCCAATACCGCCGGGTTGAGCGATTGGTTCAGCGATGACGACCATCCCCAGGGGGTCTGCTATGTCATTCCACGGCGCGATGACATCATCGTAGGCGGAACCGATATCGCCCACGACGCGAACCTCGAAGTTGATGAACAGACGGCGATCGACATGCTCGATCGGGCCATCGCCCTGGTCCCGCAGTTGGCGGACTGCGAGGTTCTGGAGCACAAGGTCGGCCTGCGTCCGGCACGGGAAACCATCCGATTGGAGCACGTGGCCGGCTACAACTTCCCGGTGATCGCGGCTTATGGCCACGGAGGCGGCGGTGTCACACTGTCCTGGGGCACCGCACAGCGGGTTGTGGAGTTGCTGAACCCGTAGCTGCGCAGGCCGCATCATTAAACACAAACTTCATCCTGATTAAACTCTGTGTTGCCAGGGGCCGGATATGCTCAGCATAGAACGCCAATCGGTGCCGTTCGCTGCCTAGGCTGGGGCGGTTTTCGGCGTTGCGTTTCGGAAACTGGAACAGGTCCGGCCCGCCGCGCCCTGAATAGTGCGGCGGGATATCGCGGATCGCCACAGTACCTGGTCCCGGCGCACGGCACCTTTGATGACGCTTGCCGGTCAAGGGCGACGACAGATCGCCGGCCTTAGAGTAATGTCACGTTTCACGCACCACCACTGACAATCCAGGTACTACTGACGATCACGAGAGCAGCCAATGTCGCAATCATTTGATGCCCGTCAACTCCGCGAAACGCAGGCCGGGCAATCCAGTCCGACGCCGGCACAATTTCGCCAAGCCTTGTTGCGCCATCTGCAGTACACGGTAGGCAAGAGCACGCAGAAGGCCTCGCTGTTCGACTGGCGGATGGCCCTGTCCCACACGGTGCGCGACAACGCGGTCGATCCGTGGTTCAGCGCGACCCGTCGCACCTGGGATGAAGATCGCAAGCGCGTCTACTACCTGTCGATGGAATTCCTGATCGGCCGGCTGCTCGAAGACCAAGCCATCAATCTGGGCCTGCGCGATGTCATGGTCCAGGTCCTCGCTGAATTCGGATTGGACTTCGATGAAGTGGCCGAGGGAGAACCCGATGCCGCCCTGGGCAACGGCGGGCTGGGACGGCTCGCCGCCTGCTACCTCGAATCCATGGCCACCATGGGCTGCCCCGCCTACGGCTACGGCCTGCGCTACGAACATGGGCTGTTCCGCCAGCACTTCGAGAACGGGCGGCAGATCGAAACCCCGGAAAACTGGCTGGCCACCGACAATCCATGGGATTTCACCCGCCCCGAAGCCGCCTACCCGGTTGGCTTCGGCGGCGAGCTGCACGACCGGCACGGAGCCTCCATCTGGTCGCCACGCTCCAAGGTCCTGGCCTCGGCCCATGACACCCCGGTGGTGGGCTACGGCGGCCAGTGGGCCAACACCTTGCGCCTTTGGGCCCCGATGCCCAGCGCCGACCTCTTTGATCTGGACCGCTTCAACGCCGGCGACTTCGCCGCGGCCTCCGAACCCGAAGCATTGGCCCGCAGCCTCAGCCGCGTTTTGTACCCGAACGACACCACCGAGGGCGGCAAGGAGCTGCGGCTTTCCCAGGAGTACTTCCTGACCTCCGCCTCGGTCCAGGACATCCTGCGCCGCTACCTGGCAGCACACGATGACCTGATCAAGCTCCCCGAGTTCGTTGCCATCCAGATGAACGACACCCATCCTGCCATTGCCGGTCCCGAGCTGATCCGCCTGCTGGTCGATGAACATGCCGTGGACTTCGATACCGCCGTGGAAACCGCGACCGGGGTCCTGGGCTACACCAACCACACGCTGCTGCCTGAAGCCCTGGAACGCTGGAGCGTCGGGCTGATGCGCAAGGTCCTGCCTCGCCATCTGCAGATCATCGAGACTCTCGACACCCAATTCATCGCGCTGCAAGGCCAGGTCTCGGATCCGGTGCGCCTGATCAGCAACGATCAGGTCAGCATGGGCGATTTAGCGTTCACCACCAGCCACAAGGTCAACGGGGTTTCAGCGCTCCACACCGAGCTGGTCAGCCAGCAGCTGTTCCCGATCCACAACGAACTGCACCCAGGGCGCATCGTGAACATCACCAACGGTGTCACCCCGCGCCGTTGGCTCAAACTTGCCAACCCGTCGCTGGCCGCGTTGATCACCGACACCATCGGCGCCGGGTGGGAGACGGACCTGGAGCGGCTGAGCGAACTCGAACCCTATGCCGAGGACCCCGCCTTCCGTGATGCCTTCGGCCGCAGCAAGCGCCAAGCCAAGGAGCATTTCATCGGCTGGCTGGCCGCTGAGCACGGCATCGATCTGCCCGCCGAGGCGTTGTACGACGCCCAGGTGAAACGGCTGCACGAATACAAGCGCCAGCTGCTGAACATCTTGTGGACCATTGCGCACTGGCAGCGGATCAAGCGCGATCCGCAGGCCAACTGGGTCCCTCGGGTCAAGATCTTCGGTGGCAAGGCCGCACCGAGCTACGAGATGGCCAAGCTGATCATCCAGCTGATCAATGACGTCGCCGAAGTGGTGAACAACGACCCGGAAACCCGCCACCTGCTGCGCGTGGTCTACCCGCCGAACTACGGCGTAACCATGGCCGAAAAACTGATTCCGGCGGCCGATCTGTCCGAGCAGATTTCCACCGCGGGCATGGAAGCCTCGGGCACTGGCAACATGAAGTTCGCCCTCAACGGCGCATTGACCATCGGCACCCTTGATGGGGCGAACGTCGAAATCCGCGAGCACGTCGGTGCCGAGAACTTCTTCCTCTTCGGGCTCACCACCGAACAGGTCGCCGAACGCCGCGCCCAGCAGGGCCACTCCCGCGCCGCGCTGGAGGCCAGCCAATCCCTGCGCGATGTCCTGCAGGCCATTGCCGAAGGCGTTTTCAGCCCCGAGGATCATCACCGCTATGACCGGTTGCTGGAGACCATGTGGAACAGCGACTGGTTCCTGGTTGCCTCGGATTTCGAGGACTACGACCGGGCCCAAAGCGAAGTAGCCAATTGCTACAGCGATCCCGAAAAGTGGCAGCGCATGGCCATCTTGAACATCGCTCGCATGGGTTATTTCAGCTCCGACCGCTCAATCCGCGAATATATGTCGCACATTTGGGATGTGGAATCCGCGCTGTAGTCCGGCATATTCGGTCACGGCAAGTAATACAGGCGTGACCTGCGTCATCTTAGGGGCAGGACCTTCCCATTGTGTTTGGATGAGAGCAACCGCAACAGCAAGGAGCCGATGTGGCAGACGAGGACATGAACCATCCGGTGCTCGATGCACGGCAGGTGCGCCTGCTGGCCCAGGGGCGGCATCCGGATCCTTTCTCCGTGCTCGGACCCACCGAAAACGGCCGGCACCTCGTGGCGCGCATTCCAGGCGCGGCCCAGCTCTGGGCCGTGAACGCCACCGACGAGGTGCAGCTTGAACCGCATCCCGAGGACCCGGAGCTTTTCACCGGTCCCGCCCTGCCCTACTACCGGTTGCGAATCCGCTGGGCCTCGGGATATGTCGAGGAGCGCGAGGACGCGTACCGCTTCGGACCGGTTATCGGCGCATTCGACGAGCACCTGATCGGCGAAGGCGAGCACCGCAGCCTCTGGAAAGCGCTGGGTGCGCACCTGATCACCCACGAGCAGGTTGCCGGCGCGCATTTCGCGCTCTGGGCGCCCAACGCTCGGAGGGTCAGCGTGGTTGGGGATTTCAACTCGTGGAATGGCACCGCCCATCCGATGCGTGCGCGCGGCGCCACCGGAGTGTGGGAACTCTTCCTGCCCGGTCTCGACGAGGGCGCGGTGTACAAGTACGAGATACTGGGCCCCGACGGAGAGCTGTTGCCGTTGAAGGCCGATCCCGTCGGCTTCGGCTCCGAGCATCCGCCCGCCACCGGTTCGGTGATCCGGCGCATCGAGGACCATGATTGGCGTGATGGATCATGGCTCGCCCGCCGCGAGCAGATCAACTCGGTCAACGCCCCGATCAGCATCTACGAGGTGCATCTGGGTTCCTGGCGTCGTGCCGCGGGCACCGGCAAGTCGATGAGCTATCTGCAGCTGGCCACGCAGCTCGTGGACTACGCCGCAGATATGGGGTTCACCCACGTCGAGGTCCTGCCCGTCACCGAGCATCCCTTCGAGGGGTCCTGGGGCTACCAGCCCATTGGCCTGTTCGCGCCAACGATCCGCCACGGGACTCCGCAGGAATTCGCGGCCTTCGTTGATGCCGCCCACGAACGCGGGCTCGGGGTGATCGCCGACTGGGTTCCGGGGCACTTCCCCACCGACCAGCACGGGCTGGGCCGGTTCGACGGAACCGCCCTCTACGAGCATCTTGATCCGCGCGAGGGCTTCCACCCGGACTGGAACACGCTGATCTACAACTACGGCCGCCCTGAGGTGCGCAACTATCTGGTGGCCAATGCGCTGTATTGGCTGGGCGAATACCACCTCGACGGGCTGCGCGTGGACGCCGTCGCCTCGATGATCAACCGCGACTACTCGCGCGCCGACGGCGAATGGATCGCCAATAAGGACGGCGGGAAGGAAAACTACGAAGCCATCGACTTCCTGAAGCAGACCAATGTGGCCAGCTATGCGCAGCACCCGGGCATCGCGATGATCGCCGAAGACTCCACCGCCTACCCCGGGGTCACCCGCCCGGTGGATGCCGGCGGCCTGGGCTTCGGCTACAAGTGGAACCTCGGCTGGATGAATGACTCGCTGGAGTACTTCGGCAAAGATCCGGTCTACCGAAAGCACCACCACAACCAGCTGACCTTCGGCATCACCTACGCCTTCAGCGAGAACTTCCTGCTGCCGATCAGCCACGACGAGGTCGTGCACGGCAAGGGCTCGATGTACTCGCGCATGCCGGGCAGCCACGCCGACAAGCTCGGGAACCTCAAGGCCTTCTACGGCTACATGTGGGGGCATCCGGGCAAGAAGCTGCTGTTCATGGGCCAGGAATTCGGCCAACCCGGCGAATGGGACTACCAGTCGCAGCTCGACTGGAGAATCCTCGATGACCCCGGGCATGCCGGCGTGCAGACATTGGTCAAGGATCTCAACCGGATCTACCGTGAGCAACCGGCCCTGCACCGGGGCGACACCCGTCCGGATGGTTTCCAATGGCTGCTGGTCGACGACATGGAGCATCAGGTCTTCGCCTGGCTGCGCCGCGCAGAACCTGGCGATCCCCATGTAGTCGTCGTGCTGAACCTCACCCCGGTGGAACGCACCGGATTCCGCATCGGATTCCCGGTGGCCGGACGCTGGGCCGAGGCCCTGAATACCGATTCCGAACGCTACCACGGGGCCAATTGCGGCCACGGCGGAGCCATCGAAACCGAAGCTGTCCCCTCAGGCGGCGAAGCCCAATCCGCACTACTCACGCTCCCACCCTTATCGGCAATCTATTTTGTGGAGGAACGCTCATGAATACCACTTCCAATAGGCGCACTGCAGCCGGGGCACCACCGCGCCTGTCCAGCCAGGCAATGGCCTTCGTCCTAGCTGGGGGCCGTGGAAGCCGGCTTGAGGAGCTCACCGATCGGCGTGCCAAGCCGGCGGTCCACTTTGGCGGAAAGTCGCGCATCATCGATTTCCCGCTCTCCAATGCCTATAACTCCGGGGTGCGCAAGCTCGCCGTTGCTACCCAGTACAAGGCGCACTCGCTCATCCGGCACATGCAACGTGGCTGGAACTTCTTCCGTGCAGAGCGTAACGAGTACCTGGATATCCTGCCTGCCAGCCAGCGCGTCCAGGAGAACAAGTGGTACCTGGGCACCGCTGATGCGGTCACGCAGAATATCGATATCGTTGACGATTATGACGTCGAGTACGTGATCATCTTGGCCGGCGACCACGTATACAAAATGGACTATGAGATCATGCTCCGCCAGCATGTCCAGACCCAGGCCGACGTAACCATCGGCTGCTTGACTGTACCGCGTGAGGAAGCCAGCGGATTCGGCGTGATGCATGTTAATGAGAACGGTCGAATTGTCGACTTCCTCGAAAAGCCCGCCGATCCCCCGGGCATGCCTGACGATCCGATGATGGCTCTGGCTTCCATGGGCATCTACGTCTTCAATTGGAAGTTCCTGCGTGAGCTGTTGCTGGACGATGCCGAAGATGACAGTTCTAGCCACGACTTCGGACATGATCTGATCCCGTCCATCGTGGACAATGGCGGTGCCTACGCCCACAAATTCACCGAGTCCTGCGTCATGTCCGGCCTGGAGACCGAACCGTACTGGCGCGATGTGGGCACCATTGACTCCTTCTGGCGAGCCAATCTCGACCTCACGGAGGTCGTTCCCTCGCTGGATCTCTATGACAACAGCTGGCCTATCTGGACCTATGCCGAATTGACGCCTCCTGCCAAGTTCATCCACGATGATGAATCGCGTCGCGGTCAAGCCGTGGAGTCACTGATCTCGGGCGACTGCATCCTCTCCGGGGCCGACGTTCACAAGTCATTGCTGTTCACCGGGAACCGGGCCCACTCCTTCGCGAAGCTCGAACAGGTCGTGTCCCTGCCCAACGTCGATGTGGGACGCAATGCGGACTTGACCAAATGCGTTATCGACAGCCGCGTGCGCATTCCCGAGGGGCTGATCGTCGGCCAGGATCCGGTGGAGGACTCCAAGTGGTTCCGCCGCACGGATTCCGGCGTCGTGCTCATTACCCAGCCGATGCTTGACCGTCGTGCCGCCATTATCGAGGGCGGCGTCGCGCGGGGCGCCGAGCAGTTGGAGGGGAAGTAGGAACCGATGGCTCAACAACAACGCCGTGTGCTGTCTGTTGCTTCTGAATGCGCGCCGTTGGTCAAGACCGGCGGGCTGGCCGATGTGGTGGGCGCGTTGCCTGCCGCGCTGGACCCGCTGGGGTGGCGCACCCGCATCCTGATGCCGGCCTATCCTGGCCTGCTGGAGCGAGTGGGCCGCACTCGACGGATTTGGCGGGACGAGGACCTCTTTGGCGGTCCCGCCACGGTGCGTTCCTGCCGCTTCGAAGGCCTGGATCTGCTGCTGCTCGATGCCCCGCACCTCTTTGATCGTCCCGGCGGACCGTATATGGTCGACGGTCACGACCATCATGACAACCACGTGCGCTTTGCGGCGCTGTCCTGGGTGGCGGCACGGATCGCCATCGACGGCACCTCTGATAAGTGGCGCCCGGATGTGGTGCATGCCCATGACTGGCAGGCGGGGCTGGTCCCCTCCTACCTGAAGTATGCCGGCTCCCGGATACCGACGCTGCTGACCATCCACAATATTGCCTTCCAGGGGATCTTCGGCCCGGATCAGCTTGATGCGCTGCGGCTGCCGGCCTGGGATTTCCATCCGGAGGCGCTGGAGTACCACTCGCTGGTCAGCACGCTGAAGGCGGGGCTGGTGCATGCCTCGCGGATCAGCACCGTCAGCCCGAGCTACGCCCAGGAGCTCACCCGTGAAGAGTTCGGCTTCGGGCTCCAAGGCGTGGTGACAATGCGCAGGGACCGCGGTGAACTTGCCGGCATCCTCAACGGCATCGACACCGAGGTCTGGAACCCGGCCACGGATCCGCAGATCATCAACTACAACGCGGCTGAACCGGCGGCCAAGGCTGCGAACCGGCTGGCATTGCTCAACGAATTCTCGCTGGACGAGCCATCGGGCCCGCTGGCTGTGGTGGTCACCCGGCTCACCCATCAGAAGGGTGTGGACCTTCTCCTGGAGAAGCTGCCGGCCTTCATCGAATCCTCGGGCGCGGTGGTGGTGCTCGGCTCGGGCGACCCGGGCTACGAGTACGCCCTGGGCGAGCTGGCGGCTCGCTACCCGCAGTCCGTGGGCCTGCACCTCGGCTACGACGAACAGCTCAGCCACCGGATGTACGCCGGGGCCGATCTGGTGCTGGTGCCCTCGCGATTCGAGCCATGCGGACTGACCCAGCTCATCGGCCTGCGCTATGGGGCGATCCCGCTGGTGGCTGACACCGGCGGCCTGCGCGATACAGTGATTGACGCGACGCCGGAGAATCTGTCCAATGGCACCGCCACCGGCTTCACCTTCAGCGACATCGATGCCGGAGGCTTGGGCTTCGCCTTGGGGCGGTCGGTGGACCTCTACAAGGATCAGGCGGCTTGGGCGCAGCTGCGTTCCCGGGCACTGAGCACCCCGGTGGACTGGGGCACCTCGGCCGCCGTATATGCCCGGCTGTTCACGGAGCTCGTTTCATGAGCCAAGCCCCGGCACCCGACACGGCTGCCGGCCGGCCGTGGCCGCTGGGCGTCACACTGGATGCAACCGGAGCCAACGTCGCGGTCTACGCGCCCGAGGCGAGGGCCGTATATTTCTGCTGGTTCCCCGAAGGCGATGAAGGAGAAGAGCAGCGCCTGGCCCTGCCCTACGTCCAGGACGGCATTTGGCATGCGCATCTTGGCGGCATCGGCGCAGGTACCAGGTATGGATTGCGCGCGGACGGCGCATACCGGCCCGAAGCTGGCCGGCGCTTTAACGTGAACAAGCTGCTGATCGACCCCTACGCCCGATCGCTGGACCGCCCGGTGCGGTATCACGAGCTGATGAACGGCGCCCTGCGGTCCGCTGCCGCAGATCCCGAGGACGGCCTCGACAACGGCCTGGCCCCGCAGCCTGATCCGGGCGACAGCGCACCCGTTGTTCCCAGGGGCATCATCACGGCAGCGCCCTCGGGCCCGGACCCCGCCAGCAACCGCCCGCACCATGAGCTGGCGGACTTGGTGATCTACGAGAGCCATCTGAAGGGCCTGAGCGCAGCCCATCCCGGGATTCCCGCCGAAATCCGCGGGACATATGCGGGCATGGGCCATCCGGCAATCATCGGGCATCTTCAGTCCCTCGGCGTTAATGCCGTCGAGCTCTTGCCGGTGCAGGCCTTTATCGACGACGAGCACATCATCGAACAAGGCCTCACCAACTACTGGGGCTACCAGCCCGTGGCCTGGTTCGCCCCCGAGCCCCGCTACGCCCAGAACGACGCCGTGGCCGAATTCCGCCAGCTGGTCCACGCCCTGCATGAAGCCGGCATCGAGGTCATCCTCGACGTGGTCTACAATCATAGCGGCGAAGGCGGGGAGCACGGCCCCACCCTGAACCTGCGCGGCCTGGATAACGCCGGGTACTACCGCTTGGCCGAGGACCCGCGCCAATATATTAACGATGCGGGCACCGGAAACACCCTTGCGGTCTACTCCCCCATGACCCTTCGCCTGGTGCTCGACAGCCTGCGCTATTGGGCCCAGACTTTCGGAGTGGACGGCTTCCGCTTCGATTTGGCGACCTCGGTGGCACGCACCCCGCAGGGTTTCGAGCGTGAGGGAACCTTCTTGCAATCCATTGCACAGGACCCCGTGCTCGCGGGCATCAAGCTTATCGCCGAGCCATGGGATCTGGGCCCTGGCGGATATCAACTGGGCAATTTCCCTTCCCCTTTCGCGCAATGGAACGATCGCTTCCGTGACGGGATGCGCAGGGTTTGGCGAGGCGAAGCCCTGGGAGCTGCGAATTTCGGTTCCCTGCTGCTAGGCTCCGCCGACTTCTTCGATCATTCGGGCCGGAGCGCCACCTCGGGAATCAACTTCCTCAGCGCGCACGACGGCTTCACTCTGCGTGATACCGTCACCTACTCGCAGAAGCACAATGAGGCTAATGGCGAGGAGAATCGCGACGGCCACGACGAGAACTACTCCGACAACTTCGGTGTCGAGGGTCCGACCGATGATGCCGGCATCCTCCAGGGGCGCAATCGTCGTGTTCGCGGCCTGCTGGCCACCCTGCTGCTTGCGCAGGGTGTGCCCATGCTGTTGGCCGGCGACGAGTTTGGCAACAGCCAGCAGGGCAACAACAATGCCTACGCGCAGGATAACGCATTGGGCTGGGTTGACTGGTCGTCGCAAGACCTTGAGCTCACGGGCTTTGTTCGCGACGTGATCGAGCTGCGCCACCGGTTCCCCCACTTGCGCCAGCGAGGTTTTTTGCATGGCCAGCAACGGGCGGATGGGCACCGTGACGTCCGTTGGTTCTGTCCCGATGGTTCCAGCCCTGAAGCGGAGCACTGGCAGGATCCGGAGTTCCGTTCTCTGGCGTTGCAGCTGCGCGGCGCTGCCGGCGACCGGCGCGGCGAGGCGCTGATAGGCAGCGTGCTGGTTGTTTTCAATTTCGGGGATGAATGCGAGTTCAGTCTTCCGGACCCTGATGATGGTGCCTCCTGGCACCTTGAACTGGACAGCGCCGAGCCGGGAATTTCAGCGCACAGTCTTGAAGGCAGCTACGTGATGCAGGGACATTCGGTTGTGCTGCTGAGCTCCCAGCGGGTACCACCGAAGCCTTAAACCCAATGGGCACCTTCCACATGATGTGGAAGGTGCCCATTGGCAGCTATTGGTCTAAGTCCGCTCAGCCTTCGGCACTGAATCTCAGGACCAGGGCCAGACCGATGATCACGGCGCCCCAGATCAGGCCCAGGATAATCGTGATGCGGTTCAGGTTGCGCTCGGCGACACCTGAAGAGCCCATTGAACTGGTCATACCGCCGCCGAACATGTCCGACATACCGCCACCACGACCCTTATGAAGCAGGATCAGGAGGGTCAGCAAGACACTGGTAATGCCCAGCAGTACCTGCAAAATGATCTTGATAATATCCAAGTCGACGGTTCCTTAGCTAGATTCAGTCGGTGACGAGGTGATGCTCGAACCTGACAATATTAGCAAACTCTTCAGCGTCGAGGCTGGCTCCGCCAACCAACACGCCGTCCACGTCACGCTCGCGCATGATCGCTGCTGCGTTTGCTGCCTTAACACTACCGCCGTAGAGCAGTTGGGTCTTCTCGGCAATCTCTTCACCGAAGCGCCCAGCCAGTGCACCGCGAATTGCCGCGCACATCTCCTGAGCGTCGGCCGGACCTGCAACTTCACCGGTTCCGATGGCCCAAACTGGTTCGTAGGCGATCACCAGGTTTGCTGCCTGCTCAGCGCTGACGCCTTCCAGCGATTCAGCCAACTGGTTCAAGGTGAAGGCAACATGCTCGCCAGCCTTGCGGACCTCCAGGCCTTCGCCAACGCACAGCATTGGAGTCAGCTCGTGGCGGTATGCGGCGGCCAGCTTGGCTGCGATCACATCGTTGGTTTCGTTGTGGTACTCGCGGCGTTCCGAGTGGCCCACCAGTACGTAGGAGCAACCCAGCTTCTTCAGGAACTGGCCCGAGATTTCACCGGTGTAGGCTCCTGAATCCTGTGCCGACAGATCCTGGGCGCCGTAAACGACCTCCAGCTTGTCGCCCAGAACCAGGGTCTGCACGCCACGGATATCCGTGAATGGCGGGAAGACAGCTACCTCAGCACGATCGTAGTTGTGCTCGTGGTCCTTGAGGGTCCACGCCAGCTTCTGGACAAGGGTGATGCCCTGGACGTGGTCCATGTTCATCTTCCAGTTGCCAGCGATCAGCGGCTGGCGCACGTAGGCGCCGTTCTGCGAAATGGTCATTTCCTAGCCTTCCAATGCGGCAACGCCCGGCAGGGTCTTGCCTTCGAGGTACTCCAATGAAGCTCCGCCACCGGTGGAGATATGACCGAAGTCCTCCTCCGAGAAGCCCAATGCGCGGACAGCCGCGGCTGAATCGCCACCGCCGACGACGCTGAATGCTTCAGAGTTGGCCAACGCCTGGGCCACGGTGCGAGTGCCTTCCGCGAACGCCGGAATCTCGAACACGCCCATCGGGCCGTTCCAGAATACGGTGTTGGCGCTGGTGATGTAGCTTGCGAACTGATCCGCCGACTTCGGCCCGATATCCAGGCCCAGCCCGGTGGAGCCGAAGCTTGCTTCCTCGATCTTGTCGGCTGGCAGAATCTCGTGCGCCGCATCGGCACCGAACTTCTCAGCGACAACAACATCAACGGGAACGATGATCTCGCAACCCAGCTGCTCGGCACGCTTGAGGTATTCCTGGCAGGTGGCGATCTGGTCTTCCTCCAACAGCGAGCCGCCAATGGCGTAGCCCTGTGCTTTGAGGAAGGTGAACGCCATGCCGCCGCCGATCAAGAGCTGATCCGCCTTGCCCAGCAGGTTGTCGATGACTGCAAGCTTGTCCGAGACCTTGGAGCCGCCGAGCACCACAACGTATGGGCGCTTGGGGGCTTCGGTCAGGGTCTTCAGGACCTTGACCTCGGTTGCGACCAGGTCGCCCTGGTAGCTGGGGAGCAAGCTGGCAATGTCGTAGACGGAGGCGTGCTTGCGGTGCACGGCGCCAAAAGCGTCGTTCACGTAGGCACCATTTTCGCCGGTCAGAGCCGCAAGTTCCTTGGCGAACTCTTCGCGTTCTGCGTCGACCTTGGAGGTCTCGCGAGCGTCGAAGCGCACGTTTTCCAGCACCAGCACGGAGCCCTCGGCCAAGTCTGCCGCAGCCTTGCGAGCGGATTCGCCCACAACATCTTCGGCGACTGCTACGTCAAAGTCTGCAAGTTCATTCAAGCGCTGTGCTGCAGGTGCGATCGAGTACTTCGCATCAACCTGCCCCTTGGGGCGGCCCAGGTGCGCCATCACGATGACTTTTGCACCTGCTTCAACCAGCTTGGTGATGACCGGCAAAGATGCGCGTACGCGGCCGTCATCGGTCACAGTTGCACCGTCGAGCGGCACGTTCAGGTCGCTTCGGACCAGAACGTGCCGTCCGCGGACACCGTTGTCAGCGATCAATTCGTCAATAGTGTGAGAAGACATATCCCTAGGTTATCGACTAGAGGCTTGATCCCACGAATCCAACCAGGTCAACAAGTCGCGAGGAGTAGCCCCACTCGTTGTCGTACCACGAAACAACCTTCACGCTGTTGCCCATAACGGTGGTCAGACCGGAGTCGAAGATCGACGAGTTTGGGTTGGTGACGATGTCCGAGGAAACCAGTGGATCGGTCGAGTACTCCAGAACGTCCTTCAACGGACCTTCGGAAGCAGCCTTCTCGAATGCTGCGTTGATTTCCTCAGCGGTTGCAGTGCGAGCCAGGTTGACGGTCAGGTCGGTTGCCGAACCAGTTGGAACTGGCACGCGCATTGCGTAACCGTGCAGCTTGCCCTTGAGCTCTGGCAGTACAACGCCGATGGCCTTGGCAGCACCGGTCGAGGTTGGAATCACATTCAGTGCAGCGGCACGTGCACGACGTGGGTCGCTGTGTGGAGCATCCTGCAGGCGCTGGTCAGCGGTGTATGCGTGGATGGTGGTCATCAGGCCGTCAACAATGCCGAACTCGTCGTTCAGGACCTTGGCCAGCGGAGCCAAGCAGTTGGTGGTGCATGATGCGTTGGAGATGATGTTGTGGTTTGCAGGATCGTACTTGTCCTGGTTAACACCCATCACAATGGTGATGTCTTCATCGGTAGCTGGGGCCGAGATGATGACCTTCTTGGCGCCGGCTGCAATGTGCTTCTTGGCATCTGCAGCCTTGGTGAAGAAGCCGGTCGATTCGATGACGACATCGACCTTCAGTTCACCCCATGGAAGGTTTGCTGGATCGCGCTCGGAAAGAACCTTGATGCGACGTTCACCGACGACGATGGTGTCACCATCTACGGATACTGCCTCGCCCACTTGGCCGAGCACAGAGTCAAACTTCACCAGGTGAGCAAGAGAATCGATTGAACCAAGGTCGTTGACGGCGACAATTTCGATGTCTGCCTTATGGGCCAATACTGCACGCAGGAAGTTGCGTCCGATGCGACCGAAACCATTGATACCAACACGAGTTGTCACGTGACTATCTCCTCTAAACGGGATGATTGTGCCACGACCGTACACAAACGGAAGTGGCCTTCTTTGAGAGGACACTCCGTTGTGCCGTGCTATGCGGATCCCGGTGGATCACCGGGATCCGCAACACACTTGAAACATACTACGCTATTTTGGCGCAGAATGTGAGCTAACTTACCAGATTAATTATTTACCTGGAACGATCAGCGATGCTGCGCCGTTGCGGGCAGCTTCAAAACGTGCCTGAACGTCTGCCCAGTTCACGATGTTCCAGAAAGCCTTGACGTAGTCAGCCTTCACGTTGACGTAATCCAGGTAGAAAGCGTGCTCCCACATGTCCAGCATCAGCAGCGGGGTGGTTGCTACTGGAACGTTGCCCTGCTGATCGTAGAGCTGCTCGATGACCAGCTGGCCGCCGAGTGCGTCGTATGCCAGCACAGCCCAGCCGGAGCCCTGCAGGCTCATGGCAGCTGCGGTGAAGTGTCCGCGGAAGCCATCGAAGGAGCCGAAGAACTCGTCGATTGCTGCAGCCAGCTCGCCCTCAGGCTTGTCGCCGCCTTCTGGGGACAGGTTGTTCCAGAAGATCGAGTGGTTGGTGTGGCCACCCAGGTGGAAAGCCAGGTCCTTGGACAGCTTCGGGATGTTGCCGAATTCGCCCTTTTCGCGTGCTTCGGCCAGCTGCTCCAGAGCCGAGTTAGCGCCAGCAACGTAGGTTGCGTGGTGCTTGGAGTGGTGCAGCTCCATGATGCGAGCCGAGATGTTTGGCTCGAGAGCAGCGTAGTCGTACTGCAGTTCTGGCAGCGAATATACAGCCATGATTCTCCTCAATTTTCTCATTCGGATGAATCTCCGCGGGAGGGCTCCCGCGGGGACATTTTTAGTGTTCCATTTCGTCTAGTGGAACGCTGGACTCCGTACCTGGTATTCCCAGATCGCTGGCCTTCTTGTCAGCCATGGCCAACAGTCGACGAATACGGCCAGCTATGGCGTCCTTGGTCATTGGAGGTTCAGCCATGCGGCCGAGCTCATCCAAGGAGGCTTGCTTGTGTTCCAGGCGAAGCAATCCGGCATATCGCAGATGCTCGGGCACTTCATCTCCCAGAATGGTGAGCGCACGCTCTACGCGGGCACCGGCAGCGACCGCTGCCTGCGCACTACGACGCAGGTTGGCGTCGTCGAAATTCGCCAACCTGTTAGCCGTGGCACGTACCTCTTTGCGCATGCGGCGCTCTTCCCACACCATCAAGGCGTCGTGAGCACCCATGCGGGTCAACAACTGCGCAATGGCGTCACCGTCGCGAATCACCACGCGGTCGATGCCTCGCACTTCGCGGGCCTTGACTGTCAGTCCCAATCGGCGTGCAGCACCGACCAAAGCCAATGCGGCTTCTGGGCCAGGGCAGGTAATCTCCAGCGCTGAACTTCGACCGGGCTCGGTCAAGGAACCGTGGGACAGGAAGGCGCCGCGCCATACGGCTTCTGCATCCGCAGTTGAGCCGTTGACAATAACTGATGGCAGGCCACGAACTGGTCGACCGCGCTGGTCGAGCAACCCGGTCTGCCGTGCGAGAACTTCACCGTCTTTTGCCACGCGGACGATGTATCGGCTGCCCTTGCGGATGCCCGAGCCGGAGACCATGACGATCTCGGCCTCGTGGCCATATAACTCGCCAATGGCAAGCTTCAGCCGGCGGGCAGTTGCAGCCAGGTCCACCTCGGCTTCAATGACAATTCGCCCGGAGACTATGTGCAGTCCCCCGCTGAAGCGAAGCATCGTCGAAACCTCGGCCTTTCGGACCGACGGCTTGCGAATCTCAACCCGCGACAGCTCGTCTTTGACGGAAGCCGTCAATGCCATGAATCAAACTCCCTTACTTGGATCTTCTCAAGATCCGATCGCGGTAAACACCTCATGATAGGCCGCCGCTAGTCGCAACGGGTCGTGCACTGCACGACCGTCAGATACTCCTACTGTACTAAAAAAGACACGTGCGCCGAGTTTTTGCGCTGCCAGCTCAAATCTCCGGCGATTGTGGATCTTGGACTCATCGGCAATGATCGCGTCAAAAGTCACCTCCGGCGCGTAGCGTCCAAGCACTTCCAAATGAGCCGCGGCATCCATTCCGGTTGTTTCTTCCGTATCCATCGACAGGTTCATCGTCAGAAGCTTTTTGGCGGTGGTTGAAGCAATGGCTTGGCGCATATCCGGAAGCAGCAAATGCGGAAGCACCGAGGTGTACCAGGACCCCGGACCGAGAATGACCCAATCAGCCAACTCAATGGACTCCAGCGCCTCAGGACAGGCGGGCGCATCGGAAGGCTCCAGATGAACGTTCGTGACGAGCCCCCCGGCACCAGCGCGCGCCAATCTGGCCTGGCCGTCGATGCGCCGGCGCACCAGCGCATCACTCTCATCGGATTCGAGAACCTCGCCATGGATCGACAGCGGGATCGTGCTCATCGGCAGAACCTGGCCTCGGGCGCCCAGCAAGGCGCCAGCCCAGCGCAAACCGGCGACAGGATTATCCAGCAACTCCCATAAAGCCAAGATCAGCAGGTTTCCGACCGCGTGGCCGTTCAGCGGTTCTTCCTGATTCGCGTCCGACTCGAAACGATGCTGCATGACATCGCGCCACGTGCGCCCCCAGTCGTTGTCATCGCACAAGGCAGCCAGAGCCATGCGCAAGTCTCCTGGAGGCAGGACGTCGAATGATCCGCGCAGGCGGCCTGAGCTGCCTCCATCGTCCGCGACTGTCACCACAGCGGTCAGGTCGGTGGTCAGCCGGCGCAATGCCGAAAGCGATGAGTAGAGGCCGTGTCCGCCTCCGAGTGCGACCACCGACGGGTTGCGCTGGTCGTTGCCTCGGGATAGTCCCTGTATTGAAATTGGACCTGTTGAAAAGGCCATGTCGGTTACTCGCGTCCCAAGTCGCGGTGGCTGATACTCACGCGGACATTGGGGAACTGCGCCAGCCGACGACCCAATTCGATGGTCGTTGCCACGGAGCGGTGCTTGCCTCCGGTACAACCCACAGCGATGGTGGCGTAATGCTTGTTTTCCCGGCGGTAGCCTTCAAACACCGGTTCCAGAGCCTTGAGATAATTGTCGATGAAGTCCCGGGTGCCTTCCTGGCTCAGCACGTAGTCCGAGACTTCCTTGTCCTTGCCCGTTTGAGGGCGCAGCTCGGGGACCCAGTGCGGATTAGGGATGAAGCGAACATCCGCCACGTAGTTGGCATCGGTTGGCAGGCCGTATTTGAAGCCAAAGCTCATGACATTGATCCGGAGGATGACCGGACCGGATTCGCTGAATAGCTCATTGACCGCGCGTGCGAGGTCGTGAACTGACATCGACGACGAGTCGAGGATGATCTCTGCGGCTTCGCGAAGCTGCTCGGTGATTCCGCGTTCCCTGGTGATCCCGTCAACGATGCGCCCGTCGCCCTGCAACGGGTGCGGACGCCGACCCTGTTCGAAACGACGGATCAGGACTTCATCGCTCGCGTTGAGGTAAACCAGACGGAACTTGACTCCGCTGGAAGTCAGATGCGCCAGCGCGTCACGAATTTCCGGGAACATTTCCTTCGAACGCACGTCCATAACGACAGCCATCTTCGGAATGGATCCCTGCGACCGGCTCATCATCTCGGTCAACGGGCCCAGCATGGCTGGTGGCAGGTTCTCGACCACGTACCACCCCTGGTCTTCCAAAGCGTGTGCGACCGTAGTGCGGCCGGCACCTGACATGCCGGTTACGATCACGAGTTCAGACTCAGGCGGTTTTACAGCTTCATACTCAGCGGTCATATTCCAAGGCTAGTCGACGATTTCGCCCGTCGTCATATTCACGCCAGAAAGTGAAGCATCTTCAAGGTTTTCTTTGATGATTGCGGCCAGCTTCTCGCCCACACCTGGAACCTGGACAAGCTCCTCGATGCTGGCGGCACGAATCTTTTTCATGGATCCAAAATGCTTGCGCAGTGCCGCTTGCTTGGCTTTGCCGAGCCCCGGCACGGCATCCAGCTCGGAGGAGATCATCGACTTGGCACGCTTCTCACGGTGGAAGCTAATCGCGAAACGGTGTGCCTCGTCGCGAAGCCGCTGCACAAGGTACAAAGAAGCCGAGGCTCGCGGGAGGATGACCGGGAACGGATCGTCCGGAAGCCAAAGCTCTTCCAGTCGTTTGGCCAACCCGACCACCGGAATGTCGTCAATCCCTAGATCGTCCATGGCTTTTTGGGCCGCGGCAACCTGCGGCGGGCCGCCATCGACAATGACCAGGGATGGCGGATAGGAGAATTTCTTCTTCTCCACTTCACCAGATACGCCATCAACTATCACGCCAGTAGCGAAGGACGACGGATCGACTTTCTCTTTGAGGTATCGGCTGAATCGCCGATGGATGACGTCGTACATGCTGGCGGTATCATCGCGTGCCGCATCGCCGGTAATGGAGAATTTTCGGTACTCGCTCTTCTTCGGCAGCCCGTCTTCGAAGACCACCATCGAGGCCACGACATTGGTCCCCTGGGTATGCGAAGCGTCATAGCATTCAATGCGCAGCAACGCTTGTTCGGCGCCAAGTGCTTCTTGCAGTTCCTGCATGGCCAGAGAACGAGTAGTAATGTCTCCGGCGCGCTTGGACTTATGCAGACGCAGTGCTTGTTCGGCATTTTCCTTAACCGTGCCAGCCAGGGCCGCCTTGTCGCCACGTTGCGCAACGCGAAGGGATACCTTCGACCCGCGCAATTCCGAAAGCCAGGTGGTGACATCGTTGATGTCCTCAGGCAGTGCTGGAACCAGGATCTCGCGAGGAATCCGGTCGGCATGGTCTGCATAGATTTGCGTCAGAAGCTGCTCGACGAATTCAGCGTCCGAAGCATCCGCGACTTTTTCGACAACCCATCCGCGCTGTGAACGAATACGGCCGTCGCGCACGTGGAATACCTGCACGGCAGCTTCGAGCTCGTCGCCATGGACGCCGAAGATATCCGCTTCAGTTCGATCGTCGAGCACCACAGCGTTGCGCTCGAATACCCGGTTCAGCGCTGCAATATCGTCACGGTAGCGCGCCGCCTGCTCGTATTCGAGCTCGGCAACCGCGTCCTGCATTTTGACGGTGAGCGCTTTGGTGAATTTAGTGGCTTCGCCGCTCATGAACGTGCAGAGGTCATCGGCAAGCTGGCGATGGTCCTCTTCGCTAATTCGTCCAACACAAGGTGCAGAGCACTTGTCGATATAGCCAAGCAAGCAGGGGCGGCCTGAAGCTTCGGCTCGCTTGAACACCCCGGGCGCGCAACTTCGGACCGGGAATACCCGCAACAGGGTATCCAAGGTTTCGCGAATGGCCTTGGCCGGGTAGAACGGGCCGAAGTACTTGACGCCTTTGCGCTTATCACCGCGCATCACCAATGCGCGTGGGTACTTCTCATTCAGCGTCACGGCAAGATACGGGTAGGTCTTGTCATCACGGAAGACGATGTTGAATCGAGGGTTATATTCCTTGATCCAAACGAATTCCAGCTGGAGGGCCTCAAGCTCCGAACCCACCACGGTCCATTCGACGCTGCCTGCGGTGAAGACCATGGCCCGCGTTTTCGGGGTAAGCCGGTCCGGGTTGGCGAAGTACGAGGTAAGTCGGTTCCGCAGCACCTTGGCTTTGCCAACATAAATCACACGGCCATGCTCGTCGCGAAAGCGGTACACACCGGGCTTAGTTGGAATATCCGAGGTTTTCGGACGGTAGCTTGCTGGATCAGCCATGGATTATTTCGCGTCTGGAGGTAGCTGATTGTATGAGTCGGCGCGTTCCTGGCCAGAGAGTTCAGCAATGGCATCCACAATACGATCCGTCGCCTGACGGCGTTGCGGCAGAGGATGCTTGCGGCCCAGCTGGTCGAACTGCAGAGGCTCACCATAATGGATATGGAATTTGGCTGGCTTGAAGCCCTTCGAACCTGCTGGCTGCAGCTTCTCGGTGCCGATCAGGCCCACCGGCACCACCGGTACGCCAGTGGTCAATGCCAGCCAACCTACACCGGTTCGGCCTCGGTACAGCTTTCCATCGCGCGAACGAGTGCCTTCGGGATAAATCCCGATACCGCTGCCTTCTTCGATGATGTCCACCAGAGAATCGAGAGCCGCCACCGAGGCAGCCTGCTCTCCACGCTGAACAGGAATCGATCCAACTGACTCGAAAAAGGTCTTCATCAGTTTTCCCTTGACACCGGGCGTGGTGAAATACTCCGCTTTCGCGAAGAAGGCGACGTCACGAGGGGTCAAGGCCTGGATGATGAGCGAGTCGAAAAAGGAGAGGTGGTTCGAAGCGACGATGAATCCGCCCTCTTTGGGCACATTTTCCAGGCCGGTAACCTCGGCACGGCAAACGCCATGGATAACACCGCGAATCGAAGCGCGGGTCATGGTGTAGATGCTCATCTATTCTGCACCTTCCTGCACGACGCTTGCCTCGATTTCTATTGGACCGGCAGCTTGCTCGCCTAGTAGCGCTTGCGCTAGTTCTCTGACATTGCCTACCCGCTTGTCGGCCTTGGACAGTTCATCGCCTTGGGCGAATCCCCACGCCACACCGATGGAAGCGACAGAATTCTCCCGGGCCGCATCCAAGTCGTAGTACCGATCTCCCACGACAACGCTGGATTTGGCATCCAAGTTCGCGTGGGACAAAGCTTCGGCGACGATGTGCGTTTTGCTTGAACCCATGGATCCATGCTCGCCTGCATTGCCATGAATCGCATCCAAATGCTCGGTCAGACCTTTTCGGTCCAAAAGCAATCGAGCGATGTTCACGGGTTTTGCAGTGGTGACGGCAACGTAGATATTTTCACTACGCAAGGCCTCTAATAGCGCCACGATCCCTGGATAAATGCGCGATTCATCCATGCCGACTTCTTCGTAGCGGGCCCGATACGTCGCGATAATGGAATCAATGTTTTCGTCGGTGACGCCTTCTATGGTGCGAAGCCCAACTTGAAGCGGAGGACCCACCAGAGCTTCGACTCGTGCCTCGCCTGGATCCGGGAGTCCGTGTGCCACGAGGGCGTGACGAATACCCGAAGTAATGGCACCTGCGGGGTCCACGAGGGTCCCGTCAAGGTCGAAGAGCACGCTTGTTACCGACATATTCACTCAGCTATCTTCCCATGAAGCGGGCGCGGGTCAGGAATCCATGACTGAAATGGCATATTTCCCCGATCCGCGCCACTATTTCTACAGGATTTCGGCCAAGAACTTTCCGGTATGCGACTCGCTGACCTTGGCCACCTTTTCAGGTGTGCCAGTCGCAAGGATCGTACCGCCGCCGGAACCGCCCTCAGGGCCGAGGTCGATCACCCAGTCCGCAGACTTGATCACGTCAAGGTTGTGCTCAATGGTCAAGACCGTGTTGCCCTTGTCCACCAGACCCTGCAGCACCTTCAGTAGCTTGCGGATGTCCTCGAAGTGCAGGCCTGTGGTTGGCTCGTCCAGCACGTAGATGGACCGGCCATTCGAACGCTTCTGCAATTCGGCCGCCAACTTGACGCGCTGGGCCTCACCACCGGAAAGGGTCGTGGCAGGCTGCCCCAAACGCACGTATCCCAATCCAACGTCAACCAAGGTACTGAGGTGACGGGCAATCGGCGTGAAGGCGCTGAAGAATTCGGCGCCCTCTGCGATTGGCATGTCCAGGACATCGGCGATGTTCTTGCCCTTGTACAGCACTTGCAATGTCTCGCGGTTGTACCGCGCCCCATGGCACACTTCGCATGGCACGTAAACGTCGGGCAGGAAGTTCATCTCGATCTTCAACGTTCCGTCGCCGGAGCACGCTTCGCAGCGACCGCCCTTGACGTTGAAGGAGAAGCGACCCGGCTGGTAGCCGCGCAATTTAGCTTCGTTAGTTTCCGCGAAGAGCTTGCGAATGTTGTCGAACACGCCGGTGTACGTGGCAGGATTCGATCGCGGGGTACGGCCGATCGGCGACTGGTCGACGTGTACGACCTTGTCCAGGTGCTCAAGGCCGAGCACTCGGGTATGCCGTCCTGGTACCTGCTTGGCTCCGTTGAGCTTGTTGGCCAGGACCTTGTAGAGAATGTCGTTGACCAAGGTCGACTTGCCCGAGCCGGACACACCGGTCACTGCTGTGAGCAGGCCCAGCGGGAATTCGACAGACACATCTTGGAGGTTGTTTTCGCTGGCACCGACAACTTTGAGCTTGCGGTCCTTATCAACCTTGCGGCGTTTGGTCGGAACATCTATCTTCTTGCGACCCGACAGGTAATCGCCGGTCAACGACTGAGTATTGGCCTTCAATCCTTCGACCGAACCGGAGTGCACTACTTCGCCGCCGTGTTCGCCGGCGCCCGGTCCGATATCCACGATCCAGTCGGCTTCGGCGATGGTGTCTTCATCGTGCTCCACCACGATCAGCGTGTTGCCCAAGGAGCGCAGATGCAGCAGCGTGTCGATCAGCCGGCGGTTGTCGCGCTGGTGCAAGCCGATGGACGGCTCGTCGAGCACGTAGAGGACGCCGACCAGGCCGGAGCCGATCTGGGTGGCCAAGCGAATGCGCTGGGCTTCACCGCCGGACAACGTGCCCGCAGCTCGCTCAAGAGTGAGATATTCCAGACCGACGTCCAGCAGGAACTTCATGCGAGCGTCGATTTCCTTCAGCACCTGGGCTGCGATCCTGGCTTCGCGAGCGGAGAGCTCGATGGTCGAGAGGAAGTTGGCAGCGCTGCGCAAATCCATTGCTGAAACTTCAGCGATGGATCGTCCACCGATCAAGACTGAGAGCGATGCCGGGTTCAACCGGGCTCCACCACAGGTCGGGCATGGGATCTGTCGCATGTACTGCTCGTAGCGATCACGCGCATGATCGGATTCAGTTTCTTCATGCTTCCGGTGAACGTACGAGATGACACCTTCAAAGCCGGTCGAGTATTTGCGTTCACGTCCGAAGCGATTCTTGTACTGGACAACAACCTTGTGGTCCTTGCCGTTGAGGATCGCTTCGCGCGCCTTGGCCGGCAGGGCCTTCCACTGGGTATCCATCGTGAAGCCCAGCTCGTTGCCCAGGCCTTCGATCAGGCGATTCCAGTATTCAGTAGTCGCCTTGCCCAAGGACCATGGAGCGATGGCGCCATCGGCGAGGGTGACTTCCGGGTCTGGCACGATCAGGTGCTCGTCTACTTCAAGCTTGGTGCCGATACCAGAACATGCTGAGCATGCGCCGAACGGGTTGTTGAAGGAGAAAGTACGTGGCTCGATCTCATCGATTGCCAGAGGGTGCTCGTTGGGGCATGCCAGGTTCTCGGAGAACGCGCGCACCCGCTGCGGGTCCGCTTCATCCAGGTCGACAAAGTCTGCCAATACCCGGCCGTCTGCGATTCCCAACGCAGTTTCAATCGAATCGGTCAGACGCTGTCGGGCATCTTCCTTGATGGCCAAGCGGTCGACGACTACCTCGATGGTGTGCTTCACCTGCTTGGCCAGCTTCGGTGGATCATTGAGTTGAATGGTGGTTCCGTCAACGCGTGCGCGCGAGAAACCCTTCGAGGAGAGCTCAGCGAAGAGGTCGACGAACTCGCCCTTGCGTGCTCGCACGACGGGAGCGAGGATCTGGAAACGGGTCTTCTCCGGCAGCTCCATCAGCTGATCCACGATTTGCTGAGGGGTCTGCTTGGAGATCGGCTCATGGCAAATTGGGCAATGCGGCCGCCCGACTCGCGCCCAGAGCAAACGCATGTAGTCATAGACTTCGGTGATCGTGCCTACGGTCGACCGGGGGTTGCGGCTAGTGGACTTCTGGTCGATTGACACTGCTGGCGACAAGCCCTCAATGAAGTCAACATCCGGCTTGTCCACCTGCCCGAGGAACATTCGGGCATAGGCAGAAAGAGACTCGACGTATCGACGCTGGCCCTCGGCGAAGATGGTGTCGAATGCCAGCGAGGACTTGCCGGATCCGGATAGGCCGGTGAAGACGATCATCGCATCACGCGGAAGATCAATGTCAACATTTTTCAGATTGTGCTCACGCGCGCCCTTGACGACCAATCGGGTGAGATCTGTTTTCTTGCTCTCTGCAGTAATAGCCACGAAGCCATACTAATCGAAAACTGCTTCGAATAAGTGTACGAATGGTCCTATCTCACAGAAATTTTTCGCCAGGCTTATTCGCCCGCTCGGCGAGCGCAAAATCTGCGCTAGTTTCCGACCGGCGCGGCCAACCGATACGCCACCATCCCTTCAATCTGGCTCAGAACAACGACATCTTCAGTTTTGTATCCAGCCCTTCTGGATTCGTTGACATTAGGGACGGCCTTTGCGGGTTTCCACGCACCGCGCTTGCAGGCCATTTGAGCATCGTCGAATCGAGTGTCCCCTGCGGCTTTGCTATATGACGGGGCTTCCATGCCCAGAGTCGCGGAGTAAACCAAAGTTTTCTCCGCGATCAAGGGTGCACAACACGTCTTTCCCAACAGCTTCCTCCAAGGGCATCACTGTCCCGTCCAGGCTATGGACTGCTTTGTCACCTCCCGCCTGGGGCGAGGATGGAAATAGGATCCTTGGTGGTGGGCATTCCGGCTTCGCCCAGTCTCTCGGCGTATTTGTTGACATCACTGAGCTTGTGCTTCCACTTTTGAACGCCGGTGCTTGCATCAAATGCGGCTGCACTCCATGCCGCGCCATTGGCCGATATCGAGTAGTACCCGTTGCCTATGCCAGTGAGCTTGCTTTGGCCAGCAGTGCAATAGCAAAGAACGATCGTGCCGTCGGGAGCGGCGCTCCCCTGTTCGGAAGTAGCACCGCACATTGACGATGCCCCATTTGGTGCCAAGGAACCTTACCGCTCTTGGCATCAACCGCCACCAGTTTCGAAAGGCCAGCCAATTTACACGTAGCCGAGTTCTTATCGGATTCGAAGAAATCATCTTAGGCAGGTATTCCGTATCCGAGCAGAATCTCATCGTCTTCGCCTGCAGTAGCCCATGCCCAACCTGCGGATAAGGCATACCCTTGTCCAAACACTTCTTCGCATGGCCGTTTCCACTGGGTCTTCGACCCGTTGGAATAGCTCAACATCTCTACATTTTTGTCCCGGTAAGAGCCAAGCCCTGCGAACAAGGAACGCCCGCCTCGCTGGAGGCCATATTCAAACTCTCGCTGCGGTACCGCCTGCCATTGCCAGCTGGACCAGTTGAAATTGAAATGATGGCGTTCAAGCAGTTGGCCATTGATTGCTTTTGAACTTTCGGTACAGAACGTCTTTCTGCAGACAAAAGGTCGGTCGCCCCAAAATTCAAAATTCTTTCAGATCATTACTTGTTCCCTGGTGGAGTTGTCGGCGATAGTCAACCATCCATAGGCCCCGGATTTGGTCCTCTTGTAGGCCACAAAATGCCTACCGTCGCGCTCTACGAGTTCAATGTTCAGATCCGCACCCAGGCCATCGGCAACGCCCGGCGCTTCGTCCTTCCAGAGCTCTTCACCGTCTTTCAGGTTCCTGGCGATGATCTCCAGCTGAGGGGCTTGGCGCCGATAGGCAATAGCATCATCTGCGATCACTTCGACATCGGATACAAGAATTTCTTAGCTCTGCCACTCGATAGCCGCAGGCTCAGGTGATGGCTTTCCGGACGCTGTGGGAGCTGGTTCCGCTTGGCTGGCGGTGCAGCCCGAAAACCCGACGCCCAGTACGAGCGCGCAGGTGGCGATGACAGCGACACTCACGGACGTCTTGCGATCACATGCGTTCGAGCGCATGGTGGATTCCCGACCCCGGGACTAATGATTAGTCCCAGAGCGTAAACCGAGTTCTCAAAGACGCATCAGGCTTATCCACAAATCCCGGTATTCACTCTGCGTGGGGTTAGCCCAGTCGCCTAGCGGGGCAGGGAGCTAAAGGCTGCGCGAAGGTATCTCACCGCGGTTGCTTCGTCCACAGACCACATCTGCGCAATCCGAGCCAAATCGGCGGCCGCGTCGCTGACTTCTTGCTCGGCACGGTTCTCCGCCGCCTGCACCACCGTACCGTGGCGCCCCCGCGTGACAACGGCCCCCTGCAGCTCAAGCTCTTTGTAGACCTTGGCAACGGTATTTACCGCAAGGTTCAGAGTGCCTGAGAGTGCACGGACCGACGGGAGCTTGGTCCCCGGGGCGAGCTTGCCTTTGGCGATGGCTGAGAGAATCTGTTCACGGACCTGCTGGTATGGCGCGATAGTGGATTTGGGGTCGATCTTGATGAATCCAAGTTCGCTCATGCTCTGCTCCAATCTTTAGGACTATGACTCGTCCTGTCCCGAGCCTATCGCGTTGACCCTCCAATCCAACGTAGTGTGAGGGTATGAACGAACTATTGCTAGATGATGTAACCATCCGCTGGATCTCCGTCTCCGACATGGCTAACAATGTTTATCTCATTACCAACCGCGCATCGGGCGAGCAGCTTCTGGTGGACGCTGCAGACGATGCCTCTGCCATTGCAGAGCTCATCGACGAAGCCAGGAACGATGCCGATAATCCGCGAATCGTTGGAATCGCGACAACGCACCAGCACTGGGACCATGTTCGGGCTTTGGCTGAGCTCGTGGATCAACACCCTGTGACCACTTACGCCGGCGCCGACGACATGGCACGAATTGCCGAAGAGTCCGGCGTCCAAGTCACCAACGGCCTGAACCAAGGCGATCAGCTCAAGCTTGGCGAGGTCATTATCGAAGCTATCCACCTGCGCGGCCATACTCCGGGATCGATCGGCTACGCCCTGGTTGACTCCTCCGGCCAGCCAGTCATCCTCAGCGGCGACAGCCTGTTCCCAGGTGGCGTAGGCAATACGTGGAAGGATCCGCAGCGTTTCCTCTCGCTGATCACCGACGTATCCGAACGGATCTTCGATCGCTTCCCGGATGAAACCAAGGTCCTCCCGGGACATGGCGACACCACCACTCTAGGAGCCGAACGTCCGCATCTGGACGAGTGGCGCGAACGCGGCTGGTAAGCCTAAGCCGTTGTGACGCCCACAGGCGGCAAACCTGCGGGCGTCACAACGAGTGTTCATGGCTAGGCGCCGAATATAAGTGAGGCGGCTACGCGGCCAACTTGTGGCCCACCATGAATATGCGACGGAACGGGAAATTTGTCAGTGTCGTTCCATCCGGGGATTGGAAGGCCTGGTAATGCGGGGAAACCGCCGCTCGATAGTCATTCTCAAATTCGACGTAGTCGCCGGCATTCAAAGACGCCTTCACCGGCAGCAAGGCAGTACCACGGACCCAGTCCAGAATCGGGTCATCGCCAAGCAGCAACTGCTGGAACGTCGTCTCCCAGACATTTGCCTGGAACCCCGCGTCTAGCAGGATTCGCTGGTACTCGTCCGGCTCCCCTACGACGTCGCCTCCGCGGAGAACGCCGCCGAGCTTGCCAGCCCACTTCGAGCTTTCGGCTACCTCGCGCATGAGCGCATGGGACGGCGACCCGAAGTTGCCGGGCACCTGGATCGCCACAATGGAACCGGCCTTCATCTGTCCCAGCCATGAGGTCAACAATTCACGGTGAGTCGGCAGCCACTGCAGCATCGCGTTGGAGAACAGAAGATCCAGATCTTCCTCGGGCTCCCACTGCGTCGCATCAGACAAGGCGAAACTCAGATTAGCCTCATGCGCGGATGACGTGGCTTTTGCGATCATTTCCTGTGAGGCATCCAGTCCCACTACCTGGGCTTCAGGCCACCGCTGGGCGATAAGCCGGGTCATGTTGCCTGGACCGCATCCCAGATCAACGACCTTCTTCGGCTCGGCTTCAGCTAGCTGCCCGAGCAGGTCCTTATAGGGGCGCCCACGGTAATCGGAAAATTCTGTGTACTTTGCTGGATCCCATTTCATGCCCTAAGCCTAATCCTTGGATCTGCGCACAATCGGGCACGCAGTCATACTTCTCAACCGATAAGCTAAGAACATCATGTTGCTCACCGAATATTTGCCAGCAGACAGCAAAAACGTATCCGACGACGAAATCTATGAGGCTTTTGGCCAATGGGTCACCTCTCGGGGCATCAACCTCTATCCGGCCCAGGATGAAGCGTCGATGGCTCTGGCTGGCGGCAGCAACGTCATCCTTGCCACGCCTACCGGCTCCGGCAAGTCAATGGTCGCCATCGCTGCGCACTTCTATGCCATGGCCCGCGACCAGATCAGCTTCTACACCGCGCCAATCAAGGCGCTGGTTTCCGAGAAGTTCTTCGACCTCTGCAAGATTTTCGGCGCGGAAAATGTCGGCATGGTTACCGGAGACTCGTCGGTCAATGCGGACGCACCGATTATCTGCTGCACTGCGGAAATCCTGGCGAACATTGCGCTGCGCGAAGGCTCCAGAGCCGATGTCGGCTGCGTCATCATGGATGAGTTCCACTTCTATGCCGATCCGCAGCGTGGCTGGGCCTGGCAGGTGCCGCTCATCGAGCTTCCGCAGGCGCAATTCCTGCTGATGAGCGCCACGCTCGGTGACGTGACCCGTTTCGAGAAGGAATTGGAAGAGCGCACCGGAACGCCCACGGTTACCGTTGCCCATACCGAACGCCCGATCCCTCTGCATTTCTACTACTCCATGGAGCCAGTCCAGGAAGCGGTCGAGGAACTGATCAAGACCAAGCAGATCCCGATCTACATCGTGCACTTCTCCCAGCTCGACGCGATCGACCGCGCCACCGGGCTCATGAGCATCAATGTCGCTACGCGCGAGGAGAAAGAAAAAATCTCCGACATGATCGGCGGTTTCCGTTTTGCCGCTGGTTTCGGCAAGACCCTCAACCGCTTAGTTCGCCACGGCATCGGCATCCACCACGCAGGCATGCTGCCCAAATACCGGCGCTTGGTCGAACAGCTTGCCCAGGCGGGCCTGCTCAAGGTCATCTGTGGTACCGACACCTTGGGCGTTGGTATCAACGTGCCTATCCGCACGGTGGTCATCACGGCCCTGTCAAAATTCGATGGCACACGCACCCGCATCGTGAATGCCCGCGAGTTCCACCAGATCGCAGGACGAGCGGGCCGAGCAGGATTTGATACCGCGGGAACGGTGCTGGTCCAAGCGCCGGAGCACGCGATCGAGAATCATAAGGCGATGGAAAAGGCCCTCAAGAAGCACGGCGAGGGTTCATCCAAGCTCAAGCAGATTCCGAAGAAGAAGCCACCTCAGAATTTTGTGACCTGGGGCGAAAAGACCTTCGACAAGATCGTTGCCGCTCCCCCGGAAACGCTGAAGTCCTCCTTCCAGGTATCGCACTCCATGCTGCTGAACCTGTTGGAGCGCGAAGACAACGCCTTTGAAGCCGCGGTTCGCCTGCTCAGTGAAAACCACGAGACGCCATCCACCCAGCGCAAGCTGAAGCTGCGCGCCATCGGCATCCTTCGTGAACTGATTGCCACCGAAGTTGTTGTGCGACGCGATGAGCCCGACGAATACGGCAACTTCTACGAGTTGACCGTGCATCTTCAGCAGAACTTCGCGCTGAACCAGCCGCTGTCCCCCTTCGCTCTTGCGGCCTTGGATTTGCTGGACCCGGATTCAGCAAGTTACGCACTCGATGTGGTCTCGGTGATCGAGGCCACCCTCGAAAAGCCTCGCCAGGTGCTTTCGGGCCAGGAGAAGAAGGCACGCGGCGAGGCGATTGCCGCGATGAAGGCCGAAGGCATGGACTACAACGACCGCATGAATGCGCTCGATGAAATCACCTATCCGATGCCTCTGGCGGAAAAGCTGGAATCGGCATTTGAGCAATATCGCTCCGGCGCTCCTTGGCTTGCAGACTTCGAGCTGCAGCCCAAGTCGATCGTTCGCGATATGTACGAGCGCGCCATGGGGTTCTCCGACTTCGTCCAGTATTACCAGTTGGCCCGTTCCGAAGGCGTCCTGCTGCGCTACCTCACTGATGCGTACAAGGCGCTGCGCCAAACCGTCCCGCAAGATGCCCTGCGCGAAGATCTCGAAGACCTTATCGAGTGGCTTGGCGAGATGATCCGCCAGATCGACTCCTCGCTGCTGGACGAGTGGGAAGAGCTATCCCGTGGAGAACTGCATGAAGAAACCGAAACAGCACCTCCTCCGGCGCCGGAAAAGCTGACCAGCAACAAACGCGCTTTCCGCGTGATGGTGCGCAATGAGATGTTCCGCCGCGTCAAGCTATTTGCCGACGAACAGGATCAGGCACTCGGCGAGCTCGACGCGCACAATGGCTTCGATGCGGATGCGTGGGCTGATGCCATGGACGGCTATTTCGATGAGCACGAGGACATCGATGACGGCCCAACTGGCCGCAGTTCGAAATTGTTCATCGTCAGTGAGCTGCCCAACCGCGTCTGGGAGATCCGCCAGATCTTCGCTGACCCCGCCGAACACCACGACTGGGGTATCAGCGCGACACTTTCCTTGGATGAATCAGACGAAGTCGGCGCCCCAGTGGTGACCGTAACGTCCGTGGGTCGCATGGACTAGCCGGGTGACCGCCATCAGCTATGTCGTGCTCCGACGCGGCGAAGAAGTTCTATTGCAGCTTCGGCGGGGCACTGGCTTCATGGACGGTTGCTGGAGCATCGCCGCGGCTGGACGCGTGGAGTCTGGCGAATCCAGTGCGGCCGCGGCAGTTCGAGAAGCAGGGGAAGAATTAGGCATTCGTATCGCGGCGAAAGACCTTGAAGAGCTGTTCACGGAAAGCCGGACGAATTCAATTCCGGGGGCTGGCGACATTGATGATCATTTTCATCTGGCGACCGCTTGGTGCGGCACGCCGCGGATCATGGAACCGGATAAAGCTGGCGACTTGCGCTGGTTTGGGCTTGGCGAGCTCCCAGAGAATCTGGTGCCTCATGAGAAAGTCGTGCTCTTGAAACTGCCCACTGGTTAGATTTCCGCCGACCCGGCTCGTCGCCACCTCCCTCGTTGGCCTGCTGCCCGCACAAGTTGTCGGAAATCGATAGCCATGTTGCGGGCAGTGTCGTAGGGTATGGCCATGAACGGATTCCAGCTGCGTCTCGTTGGCGGATGCATCATACTGCTTGTCCTGATCGGGCTGCTCAGCGGTTGGTCAGCTCTATTTGCCGCCGAGGCGCTCATGTCCACGCTGTTCCAAATCGGGCTTTTGCTGTTGGGGCTGGCGCTGGTCTACCAGGGCGAAAACACGAGCCTCAAGAATTAGCCATCACGCGACAATCAGAGCGATGCCCACGTAGGTGGTCAGCAGCGTCGCCAAAAGCCATTCAGCCGTCGAGCCGGTTTCGGCAAGGACCGGGACTGCGATCCGGCCATTGGCTTTCCAGCAACCGCCGATGAGCGGCAACTTGCGGAACCAACGCGGCGATCCGATCTTGATCGGCCAAATGAGGTTGCATCCGCCAATGGTCAGCATGTCGCCAAGGACATGCACGATGACTCCCAAGGCCACTGCCAGCAGGAACCAGATGTTCTCCTCCGGGGCATTGACCCCCACGAAAGCGCCGGTCGCCAAGGCAATGATCCAGCAAAGCAGGGGCGGCATGAATTTAACGGACTTCACCGCAAAGGAAATCAGCAGGATCGCAAAGAGCGCGGCCCCAGGATAGACCGTGCCGAGGGCAGCAGTATGGACATCCCAGCCATTGGCCAGCCACGCCAAGAAAATGAAGAAGGCCATTCCCACGATCGAGTGGGTTCCGTTGCGGTGTCCGCCGGACACCTCGCCGATAACCCGGGCGAAAATGCTAGAAAAAGGCGGCAGGGCACGAGCAATGGTCGCCCCATGGTGATCCGCGTCAGGCAGCAAGGCCGCACCGGCGCAGACGATGGCTCCAGCGAGAGTCTCCCAGCGGTCCATCTCAAAGGTTCCCAACCCGAGATTGACCGAGCCAACGGTGACCGGAGTAGTAATTGCCAACCATGCGGCTGCGCCGCTCACCGCGTGGTGTCCACCCATCATGCATTCAACCTTAGGACTGGTCACCGACGTTTTAGCGATACGACAGCGGTAAGCTAGGACACATGAGTATTGTGCGTGAAGCCGTCTTCGATGACTGCCCTCAAATTCTGGAACTGATTCAAGAACTGGCGGACTATGAGAAAGAGCCCGACGCGGTGCGCAACACCGTAGAAGACCTCGAACAGCATCTCTTCGCCGATAGCCCGCAGGCGTTTGCGCATGTGGCTGAAGACGAGGCTGGCGCCATCGTCGGCATCGCCATCTGGTATCTGACCTATTCCACCTGGGAAGGCCGCCACGGGATCCATTTGGAAGATCTCTACGTCCGCGCCAACCAGCGCGGGCTGGGTACGGGCAACGCGCTTCTGCGCACGCTGGCGAGCATCTGCGTCGAGCGCGGATACAAGCGCCTCGAGTGGCAGGTTCTCGATTGGAACGAGCCAGCCATCAAATTCTACGACTCGCTCGGCGCCGGTTCCCTCGACGGATGGACCACCCGTCGTATGGACGGCGACGCTCTGGAGTCACTCGGATCGCAAGGAGCAAAGTAATGGCGCATTACCGCGGCATGGACGTGGCCGATCACCGGATTGAGGTCCCACTGGACCACTCGCATCCCGAGGGTGAAAAGATTTCGGTGTTTGCCCGGGAAGTCAGCACCGATTCCACCAAGCCTTGGCTGTTGTTCCTGCAGGGAGGGCCGGGCGGCAAATCGCCGCGGCCAGGATCCCTGTCCGGCTGGCTCGCGGAAGCTGTCAAGCACTTCCGCGTGCTTTTGCTCGATCAGCGTGGCACCGGCCTGTCCACCCCGGCCAACCGCCAGACGCTCCCGCTGCGCGGAGACTCCGCAGCACAAGCACGTTATCTGGCGCATTTCCGCGCAGACTCGATCGTGCGTGATGCCGAAGCATTCCGCCAACACCTTGGCATTGACCAGTGGAGCACGCTAGGTCAAAGCTACGGCGGCTTCTGCACCCTGACGTACCTTTCACTGTTCCCGGGCTCGCTCACACGATGCCTCGTCACCGGCGGTTTGGCAGCTCTGGATCAGGATGCGAAAACCGTGTATCGGGCCACCTATGAGCGGATGGCCGAACGCAACCGCGAGTACTTCTCCTGGTACCCGCAGGACTTCGAAACCCTGCACAAGATCTACCAGCACCTGCGCGCCAATGACGATGAGCGCTTGCCCAACGGCCAACGGGTCACCGTCCCCTTGGTGCAGATGCTGGGCATGTACTTGGGTGGCAATACCCGGGTCCACCTCTTGCACCACATTTTCGAGGAAGCCTTCGTCCGCACCCCGGGTGGCCAGCGGCTCTCCGATACCTTCATGGATGCCCTTCAAGCCCAGGCATCCTTCGCGGCCAACCCGCTGTACGCGCTGATGCATGAAACCATCTACGCGCAGGGCAAGGCAACGAACTTCGCGGCCGAAGAAGTGCTCCCTGAATTCCCGGACTTCACGGCCCATGCGGACACGCCCCTGCTGACCGGCGAGATGATTTTCCGGTGGCACTTCTCCGAGGACCCGGCCTTGCGCCCGCTGGAAGAGGTCGCTCGCATCCTGGCCGAGCACGAGCACTTCCTGCCACTCTATGACCTGGATACCCTGGCCAAGAACACCGTGCCGGTCGCGGCTGCCGTGTACCATGACGATGTCTACGTCGACCGTGAACTCTCCCTGCGCACGGCATCCCAGGTAGCCGGCCTGCAGACCTGGGTCACTGGAGAATACCATCACGATGGCCTTGGCGATGATGGGCCAGCGATCTTCCGCCGGCTGCTGGCCATGACCAATGGCGAAGATCCTGAGGCTGCTGCCAAGGATCTGTAAGTCCGCAATAGGCAAAGGCGCGCCGTTCCCCTTGGGGAACGGCGCGCCTTTGCCTATGTCCAGTCCTCAGCTGTCGAGGCCGGCTGCGATCTGCTCGTTGATTTGTTGAATCAGCGGCACTACGCGGGCCAGGGCCTGCTGTTCTGTTTCGCTGAACGCATCCATGCCGCCCAGCAACACGTCGATGGCTCGCTGGCGGTAGCCGCGGATCTCGTTTCGGCCCGCCTCGGTCAGGCTGACCAGGCTCGCTCTGCCATCCTTGGGGTCTGGCTGCCGCTGCACCATGCCGTCATTTTCCAGACGGATAATCAGTCCGGTCATCGTCGGCTGGGCGACTCGCTGCTCAATCGCGAGGTCGCCCACGCGCTGCGCTCCCAACCGGTCCAGCGACGAAAGCACCCGCCACGCGGTGACGGAGCGACCCTGTCCAGCGGCCTGACCCAACAGGCGGGACATGGTTCCCGAAGCAAGCGCCAAGTCGGTGGCTACGGTGCCTGCGTCTAGCGGTACATCGCTCATAAGTTTTCCCCCAAGAGAAGATCCCTGCATTGGAAACTGGCCAGAGAAAACCCGCCGACTGGCCTGTGCAGACCAACCGGCGGGCTTTTCCGACGCTTAGATGTCGTCGCTTGAGGCCTTGCCAGAAGCGGAGGTCATGGACTCGGCTTCTGCGCTGGCTGCGGCGCGCTTGCCCCATGGAGTCCACAGGGACAGCACCGTGGCTACGACGATGGCGCCCAGGATCACCAGCAGGGACAGTCCCACAGAGATGTCCAGCCATGCGTAGTGCAGTGGCTCGCCGCCGTTGATGAATGGCAGGTTGTTTTCATGCAACGCGTGGAAGACCAGCTTGACGCCGATGAAGGCCAGAATGAAGCTCAGTGCGTGCTTCAGGAAGACCAGTCGGTTCATCAGGCCGCCGAGCAGGAAGTACAGCTGGCGCAGGCCCATCAAGGCGAAGATGTTTGCAGTGAAGACGATGAAGGCCGACTTGGTCAGGCCGAAGATCGCCGGAATCGAGTCGAAGGCGAACAGCAAGTCGGTCATGCCGATGGTCACGAAGACCAGGACCATCGGGGTGAACAGCTTTTTGCCATCGACCACGGTGCGCAGCTTGGCCCCGTCGAAGTCCTTGGAGATCGGCAGCTTGCTGGTCAACTTCTTGACCACGCCGCTTTCCTCGTCCTCGTCCTCATCCTTGAGCTGGTTCCAAGCGGTCCACAGCAGGAAGGCACCGAAGATGTAGAAGACCCACGACCACTGCTCGATGATGGCGGCGCCGAGCACAATGAAGATCGCGCGCAAAATCAGCGCGATGATAATGCCGAACATCAGCACTTCCTGCTGGTACTTCCGTGGTACCGAGAAGCGCGCCATGATGATGATGAAGACGAACAGGTTGTCTACGGACAACGCGTATTCGGTGATCCAGCCAGCGTAGAACTCCTGGCCGAGCTGCGGGCCAGACTGGGTCCAGATGACCGCGCCGAAAATCAGTGCCAGTGCGATGTAAATGCCGACAAAGATGCCAGCTTCCTTCATGGAAGGGATATGCGGACGCTTGGTGACGTACAACAAGTCCGCAATGAGAACCGCGCACAGAACGATCAGCGCGATGATCTCGAATTGAATGGTTAACCCATGAGTGCCCACGGACGAGCGACCTTTCGTTGGAGGGTATGGAAAATCGCCGCAAGTCTCTCCGCCGTCGCGCTGGCCTTAGAATCACTTCAATAGCCTGCATGGTGATCGGCTGCTGCGCCCGGCGAATCGCCATTGATCCGCGTGTTGACGTTCACAGCATTGGGATACTCCCCTACGTCCAAGCATTAAGTGTAGCGCACAGCATCTGCACAGGCTTCCCCCGAGGCAACCCTGAGGCCTCCCGATACGCCGCTAGGCGTGCCCGGCGGCCTTCATCTGGCGTAACTCCTTCTTCAATTCCGACACCTCGTCACGGATGCGGGCGGCGAGCTCAAACTGCAGTTCGGCCGCCGCGGCATGCATCTGCCCGGTCATCTCCTCGATCTGCGACAGCAGGTCCTCGGCCGGTGCCGCAGCCAGGCCATCTTTGCGTACGCCCGAGGACGCTCTGGTGCGCTTCGCGTCCTTGGCCAGCCGGTTGTTGTTCAGCAGCTCCTGCGTGTCGGCATCCTCGCGCGCCAGCTGGTCGGTTATATCGGCGATCTTCTTGCGCAGCGGCATAGGGTCGATGCCGTGCTCCTTGTTATGCGCTTCCTGGATCGCGCGGCGGCGGTTCGTCTCCTCGATGGCCTGGTCCATGGCGTCGGTGATCTTGTCGGCGTACATGATCACCTGGCCCGACACATTACGCGCGGCGCGGCCGATGGTCTGGATCAGCGAGGTGGCCGAACGCAAGAAGCCCTGCTTGTCCGCGTCGAGAATGGCCACCAGCGACACCTCGGGCAGATCCAAGCCCTCACGCAGCAGGTTGATGCCCACCAGCACATCAAAGGATCCCATGCGCAGCTCGCGCAGCAGCTCCACACGGCGGATGGTATCCACGTCCGAGTGCAGGTACTGCACGCGCACCTGATGCTCGGTGAGGTAGTCGGTCAGGTCCTCGGCCATGCGCTTGGTCAGCGTGGTGACCAGGACGCGCTCATCACGGTCCACGCGCGTGCGGATCTCGTCCAGCAGGTCGTCAATCTGGCCCTTGGTGGGCTTGACGAGGATCTCCGGATCGATCAAGCCGGTCGGGCGGATGATCTGCTCCACGAACCCATCGGACTTGCCCAGCTCGTACTTGCCGGGGGTAGCCGAAAGGTAGACCGTCTGGCCGATGCGCTCCAAGAACTCATCCCACTTCAGCGGGCGGTTGTCCATGGCGCTGGGCAGACGGAAACCGTGCTCCACCAGTGTGCGCTTGCGCGACATATCTCCCTCATACATGGCGCCGATCTGCGGCACGGTCACGTGCGACTCATCGATCACGAGCAGGAAATCATCGGGGAAGTAATCCAGCAGGCAGTGCGGGGCGGATCCGGCATCCCGGCCGTCGATGTGGCGCGAGTAGTTCTCGATGCCGTTGCAGAAGCCCATCTGCTCCATCATTTCGAGGTCATAGGTGGTGCGCATGCGCAGCCGCTGGGCTTCGACCAGCTTGTTCTGGGATTCGAGTTCCTTCAACCGCACCGCCAGCTCGTCCTCGATGCGCTTGATGGCCTTGCCCATGCGTTCAGCACCGGCCACATAGTGGCTGGCCGGGAAGATGTACATTTCGGTTTCTTCGCGGATCACCTCGCCGGTGACCGGGTGCAGGGTGTAGATGGCTTCGACTTCGTCGCCGAAGAACTCGATGCGCACTGCCTGCTCTTCGTACATCGGGATGATCTCCACGGTGTCTCCGCGCACGCGGAAGGTGCCGCGGTGGAAGTCCATGTCATTGCGGGTGTACTGCATGGCCACAAACTGGCGCAGCATGGCATCGCGGTTCAGTTCCTCGCCGGCGCGTACGGTGACCATGCCGGCGACATATTCCTCCGGGGTGCCCAAGCCGTAGATGCACGATACCGTGGCAACCACGATGGTATCTCGCCGGGTCAGCAGGGAGTTGGTGGCCGAGTGGCGCAGCCGTTCGACTTCCTCGTTGATCGAGGAGTCCTTCTCGATGAAGGTATCAGTCTGCGGGACGTAGGCCTCGGGCTGGTAGTAGTCGTAATAGGAAACGAAGTACTCTACCGCGTTATTGGGCATCAGCTCGCGGAACTCATTGGCCAGCTGGGCGGCCAGCGTCTTGTTCTGCACCAGCACCAGGGTGGGACGCTGCACCTGCTCCACCAGCCACGCGGTAGTGGCGGATTTGCCGGTACCGGTGGCACCGAGCAGCACAATGTCTTTTTCACCGTTGTTGATCCGCTCGGTCAGCTGCTTGATGGCCTGCGGCTGGTCGCCGGCTGGCTCGTATTCGCTGATGACTTCAAACGGGGCGACAACGCGCTTAATCGGCTGGGCAAGACTCATGCATCCAGCATATCCACTTGCCCCGACCGTTTGCCTCCCGCCCTAGCCGGCTATCAGCTTAAAGCGTCCAAAAGCTACTTGCGCATGCCGTATCGGATCGCATTGCGCCTGACCGTGCGCTGGATGCTGCTGCCGAAGAAGCCCACGGTCATGACGGTCGCGGTGATGATCCCCAGCAACGCCAGCCACCCGGAAATGTAGACCACCGGCGAATACGGCCCCTGTTCCCGGCTGACGAATTCGGCACGCCCGCCGAAGCCGAGCCAGAGCACCAGTGCGAGGGCGAACGCGGCGAGCGTCGTCCATTTGCATACCTTGTACACTTATTCTCCTGCCGCCTTCGTTAACTGCTGATAGAGGGCGGCCACGCGCCCCTGCAAATCTTCAAGCGTGCCAGAATTCTCCAGCACATGATCTGCCACCGCCATCCGCTGCTCATCGGTCGCCTGGGCGGCCATCCGGGAGCGGGCATCCTCCACGCTCCATCCGCGATCCTCGACCATCCGGCGGATGCGTTCGCCTGGCGGCGCTTGCACGACGATCACTGCGTCGAAGTTCTCGGCCTGCCCGGATTCAACCAGCAGCGGGATATCTTCGACCACCAGGGCGTCGGCGGGGGCCTTCTCGCGCAGCTCCCTGGCCGCCTGGCGCACCAGCGGATGCACAATCGCGTTGAGCTTGAGCCGCTGCGGCTCCTCGGAAAAGACGATGGCACCAAGTGCCTTGCGGTCCAGGGAACCATCGGGAAGCAGGATTCCGGGGCCAAACGTGTCCTTGATCGCAGCCAATCCCGGCGTCCCGGCGGCCACGACATCGCGCGCCAAGGCATCGGCATCGATCACCACCGCTCCGAGGTCGGCAAATTTAGCGGCCACCGCAGATTTTCCCGAGGCCACTCCCCCGGTCAGTCCCACATGCTTCATGCGTCCACCCTATAAACTATTAGCGATGAACACCAACGAATCGGTCGCGACCAGCTATACCACCTTGCATGGCCACAGCGTGCACGAGCTGGAATTCAAGCGCTCGCGCTTCATCACTTACCTCTATCGGGTCGAAACCGAAGTTCAGGCGCGCAACCACATCGCGGCCCTGCGCAAATCGCACTTCGATGCGCGGCACCATTGCACCGCTTTCATCCTCGGCCCCGACCGCACGACCCAGCGCTCCAACGACGACGGCGAGCCATCAGGCACCGCGGGCATCCCGATGCTTGACGCCCTGGCCAAACGCGAACTGCCCGATGGCACGCAGCTCTCGGACATCCTCGCGGTGGTGGTCCGGTACTTCGGCGGCATCAAGCTCGGTGCCGGAGGGCTGGTCCGCGCCTATTCCGAAGCGGTCTCCACCGCCTTGGATCACACCACCCTCCTGCCCCGCCAGCGGCTGCGGATCTTCACCCTTCCCGCCGCCCACGCCAGCGCCGCGCGCTATGAGAACGAGCTGCGCGCCGCCGGCTACCAGGTCGAACCCACACAGTGGCAGGCCGAATCCGCTCTGGTGCACATCGGCGTCCCCGATACGCCAGAAGCCGCCGAAGAATTGCACGCCCACGTCGCCACGCTCACCGCGGGCGCCGGACAACTGACCGCCGCCGAGACCCGATGGGTTGATCTGATTTGAATCCCGCGCCCGAAAATACCGCCGATCTGGCGGCGCTGCTGAGCGGACTGCGCCGCTGGCCTGACGTTCAAGCGCCCAACCTCTACGCCGCCGATGCCGCCGACCGGTTGATCCTGGACACCGCGGCCACGGCCCTGGCCAGCACCGGCTGGCCCTCTAGTGTGGCCATCGTCGGCGATCATTACGGCGCCCTGGCACTCGGGGCCCTGGCCTTGGGCAGCACCACGGTGCGCGTGCACACCGACTCGCTGACCGCCCGCCGGGCGATCGAGGCCAACCTGCGCCAGCTGCTGCCTGAACGCGCTGAACAGGTCCGCTTCCTCCCGCTGGCTGATGTGGCCGATCAGAGTGCCACGATCCTGCTGGCGCTGCCGCGCGGACTGGATGTGCTTGACGAACAGCTCGCCGCGATCACCGCCACCTGCTCCCCCGAGGCCAAGGTCTTCGCCGGCGGCCGCATCAAGCATATGAGCCGCTCGATGAATGAGGTGCTCGCCAGCCGTTTCACCCGTGTGGATGTGTCCCTGGCCCGGCAGAAGGCCCGCGTCCTCACCGCCACCGTGCCACGGCCCAAACAACCCGCCAGCAGCTTGCCCGCCACTGCAACCCACCGGGTCAACGGGACCGGTTTCACCCTGCAGGCCGGGGCGGCCACCTTCGGCGCGGCGCGCCTGGATCCGGGCACCAGGCTGCTCCTGGGGCATCTGCCGGACCTGTCCGCCCACGCCTCCCTCGTGGATCTGGCCTGTGGAAATGGCTCCATCGGCATCTACGCCGCCCTCACCCACCCGCAGCTGCAGGTGGTCGCGTCCGATCACTCGGCCTCCGCCGTGGCATCCACCCTGGCGGCGGCGCACCTGAACTCTGTGGCCGATCGAATCACCGCCACCCAAGATGACGCGCTCAGCCGGCTGCCCGATGCTTCAGCCACTCTCGTCACCCTGAACCCGCCCTTCCACATCGGCAATACGGTGACCGCCGACATCGCCTTCAAGCTCATCGACGACGCGGCCCGCGTCCTGGCCCCCGGTGGCACATTGTTATGCGTGTTCAACTCGCATCTGCGTTACCGCTCGGAGCTGTCCCGCCGCGTCGGGCCGACTTCCCAGCTGGCCCGGGACAAGACCTTCACCGTGACCAGTTCGATCAAGGCCGCCTGAGGCTTTTTCCACATCTCGCGCCCGCCCGTCCCGGACCGGGACCCGCCATCGCATTCTTGGTCCATGAGCGATTCGATCGGCCGGGCCATTGCCAGCCTCACCTACGCGATCCAGGACAACCCGGTGCTCACTGCCGAGGACGCCCTGCAGATCGCCACGCTCATTCCGACCCTGCACCAGAGCATCGCCCCAGATTCCGTTGCAGGGTCGGATCCCCAATCCGCCGCGCAGCAGGATCCGCGCTTCGCCATCGCACTGGCCAGCAGCGCCGAAGCCGCCGCCCATGAGGCCCTGCGCACCCAAACCCTTGCCACCCATCTGGTCGAATCCACGGCGGCTCACACGCTGACCTCCGACGAGTTGGAGGCGGTCCGCTCGGGAACCATTGATTTCACCCGCGAGGCCCATCGAAGCGGACAGCGCCCCGGATTCCGCAACAGCACTGACCTGCTCGCTTCCTGGTTGCGCCTGGAGAATTTCGAGGCTAAACGGCGCATAGCTTCAGCGCATCATGTCTTTGCGCAATTCGATTACCAGCACCAGCAGTTCCCGGCGCAGTTTCCGCTGATGGCACAGCGGTTCCAGGATGCGTCCCGCCCCGCCCGCTGAAGCCTTATCCGCCGCCCGCCGGCTCAGTTCGCTTGAACGGCAACGCGGCGAATTCGACGCACCAACAACTTCCACGATCCGCACCGAGGACGGCGAGCTGCTTGAATCGCTCGTGGATCTGGAGATGGACGAACCCGATACCACGACCCGCCGCAGGAGGATCAACGGCATCCTCAAAACCGCCCGAGAGCGGCAATCGGAAGAAGAACCCGAAGCGCAGGAAGGCGTCTTCCGCAAAGGCAAGCGCCGCGGTTTGGTCTTCTATGAGATTGCCCTGCGCCCCTTGCGATCCGAGCTCTTCGAATCTGCGCTGGCCCAAAGCGATAATCCCCGATCCCAGGCAGGCCAGGCAGCCCGCGAGGCGTTCTCCGAGGATGCCGGACAGGACGCCGGCTCCACCAGCGGCCATCCGGATTTCGTCACCGATGAAGAGGCCACATCCAGCGAAGCAGAAGAACCTGCCCCGATCACTCCTGCCGCGCGCCGGCTCAACGCCCTGATGCTATTGCTCGGGCTCAACGCCAAGAGCATCAAGCGTCTGCTGGATCGGCATCGGGACCCAGCGCCCGGTTCCGATCCTCCGCCGTCAGAAGGCGAGGATCCGGATTTGCCAGTGATCGCTCCTCAGGTGGTGGTCACGTTGACGCTGGACGAACTGGAAGGCCGGGCGAAGACCCATGGAATCACCGCACATGGATTCAGCCTTGGCCCCACCGAGTTGCGACAGGCCCTGGCCAAAGCCAAGATCATTCCAATGGTGCTAGGTGGCAAGGGCGAAATCCTGGACATCGGGCGAAGCCAACGCAGGCATCCCCGCTACATGCGGCTCGGGATATCGGTACGCGATGGCGGATGCATTGTTCCGGGATGCACAATGGACCCAGAACGATGCAATATCCATCACATCAAGTTCTGGTCCGAGGGCGGAGTCACGGCAGTCTACTGGAGCGCCATGCTTTGCGACACCCATCATCATGACGTGCATGCCGGGTTGATTAAGGTCATCCCCGATGGCGGTGTCCCGAAGGTGATCCTTCCACGCTTCATGGACCCCATGCAGACCCCGGTACGCAACCGATACAACCTCATGCAGGCTGCCTAGATTCCGGATCCTCAGGCCAAGAATGGTCGCGCGCCGGCAACTCGCACGGCTTCAGCGTTGATTCCCAGCGTACGCAGGTTGATGCGGTCGATTTCCGGGCTGCCGGCCTCGTCGAGCGTTTCCGGCACAATCGTGTTACCGGCCGGATTAACCACTTTTAGCTCGCGCTTGGTGCGGCTCAACGGTTCGCGAGCAGCAAGCGGAGCATAGTATTCGCTGGCCAGTTGGCCACCGCCGTATGACCATGGCGAACGCACGGCCACCGGGCGGGAGCCCCAGCCGGTGAGCCCGACAATGTTCATGCGCAACTGCTGTCCCTTCAGGATTCTTCCGGTGAGGCGGTCACCATAAACCCAAGGCTGGTCGGCAATCTGCAAGAATTCGCTGTGGCTGAGCTCATTGACCGCGTCAATACCATGTTCCCGGCAGAAGTCGGATGCAAAAATGAACCTCGGATCCACGAATTCCTTCTTGCTCTCGTTTTTCTCGGCGTCCCGGCAACTGCATTTCAAGGTCTCCTGCTCGATGAGGATCGCCTGTCCCAACGCCCGCAGCCCGGTCGGGCCGATCTGCACGTCCGCGGGAATCTCCAACGCGAAAATCCCAACTGATCGACTGCTGATCCAGCGCAGGGTGCTGAGGATGAAGCAGAGCGCCAGCAATACCAGCGCTGCAATCAAATCGAATCGGTACCCAGCATCAAGATCGGCCAAGGAATGGACCTCGGTACTGAAGTATTGCCACACCAGCCGGAGGGCCGGATAGGCCAGCGCTCCCAATGCCAGACTCCACATTGCGGGAGGCAGATATTTGGTGATGCCGAACGAACGCGTCTGTTGAGGTTCCACCGCGAGCGTCCCGGTGGCTTCTCTGCGCCAGCTACGCAGCAGAGCGCGAAATCTCGCGTCGCTGCACGCAACAAGGACTGCGAGCACGACGTAGTAAGCCAGCGCAAACATCACCATTGCTTGAATACCATCGTGGCTGGACTGCCAAGAGGCGATCGCGCCGGTGAGCGCCAGGCCCAACCACGGCGCTTGCCTGCCGCTACCAGCAACTACGGCCAGCACGAACGCTACCATCGAGAAAGAGATCAAATCCCATAGCGTACCGCCCGCAGCTGCCAGCACGCCGAGTTGTCCATGCTGAATTAGCAACAAGATCGCCATAGGGAGCCACACGCAGATGGCGAGCCAGAAATCCGGGAAGGTGCGAGGTACCGCAGCCCACTCTTCGCGCGTCACCTGACGCAAGGCCATCAGCTTTCGGGCCCCCTCACCTGCTCTAGTGCTGGCCGTTTCGCGACTTCCGGTCCACATAATTAGACTCCCGCCACCCTTTTATGCAGTTCATTCGTATGGTTTTAGTCTATCTGTGGCAGGTTTTCGAGTCCGTCCTCCCTGGGAGCTATTCCAATCCACTGCGCGTCAGCAGAAGTAGTGACATCGGACTTCAGGGAATACCACGGGTGCGAGCTTAAACCGCAAAGGCCCAACCCTTGCGGGTTGGACCTTTGTGAATCAGCTAAGGCTAATCAGGATTTCTGCACGAGGCAGCATCCTAAATTAGTTGCCGGTCAGCTTCTCGCGCAGTGCTGCAAGAGCTTCGTCGGAAGCCAGAGTACCTGCATCGGTGGCTGGAGCCTCCGAGGAGTACGAAGCTGGTGCTGGCTCGTTGGCACCGGCGGCAGCAGCAGGCTCTGCTTCTGCGTCGGCTACGATTGCTGCAGCAACCTGCTTCTTGTGTGCTTCCCAACGCTCCTGAGCAGCGGCGTACTGTGCTTCCCATGCTGCGCGCTGGGTGTCGAAGCCCTCGAGCCATTCGTTCGACTCTGGGTCGAAGCCCTCTGGGTACTTGTAGTTGCCGGCCTCGTCGTACTCTGCAGCCATGCCGTAGAGTGCTGGGTCGAACTCGGTGCCCTCTGGGTCGACGCCTTCATTAGCCTGCTTGAGCGACAGCGAGATGCGGCGGCGCTCCAGATCGATGTCGATAACCTTGACGAACAGCTCGTCGCCAACGGAGACAACCTGCTCAGCCAGTTCAACGTGGCGAACTGCAAGCTCGGAGATGTGAACCAGGCCTTCGATGCCGTCTTCGACGCGCACGAACGCACCGAATGGAACCAGCTTGGTAACCTTGCCCGGTACAACCTGACCCAGTGCGTGGGTGCGGGCGAAAGTCTGCCAAGGATCTTCCTGGGTAGCCTTCAGCGACAGGGAAACGCGCTCGCGGTCCAGATCGACTTCGAGAACCTCTACGGTTACTTCCTGGCCAACCTCGACAACCTCGGATGGGTGGTCGATGTGCTTCCAGGACAGCTCCGAAACGTGCACCAGGCCGTCTACGCCGCCCAGGTCCACGAAGGCACCGAAGTTGACGATGGAGGAAACAACGCCCGGACGAACCTGGCCCTTTTCCAGCTTGTTGAGGAAGGTCGAGCGAACCTCGGACTGGGTCTGCTCCAGCCATGCACGGCGGGACAGCACAACGTTGTTGCGGTTCTTGTCCAGCTCGATGATCTTGGCTTCGATTTCCTGGCCGATGTATGGAGCCAGGTCGCGCACACGGCGCATCTCGACGAGCGATGCTGGCAGGAAGCCACGCAGGCCGATGTCCAGGATGAGGCCACCCTTGACAACCTCGATGACGGTACCGGTAACGACGCCGTCCTCTTCCTTGATCTTTTCGATGTCGCCCCAAGCACGCTCGTACTGAGCACGCTTCTTGGACAGGATCAGGCGGCCTTCCTTGTCTTCCTTGGTCAGAACCAAGGCTTCGACGCTGTCGCCAACGGTGACAACTTCACCTGGGTCAACGTCGTGCTTGATGGAAAGCTCGCGGGAAGGGATGACACCTTCGGTCTTGTAACCGATGTCGAGCAGAACTTCGTCGTGGTCAACCTTGACGACGGTGCCTTCGACGAGGTCACCATCGTTGAAGTACTTGATGGTGGCATCGACTGCGGCCAAGAAGTCCTCAGCAGATCCAATGTCGTTGATTGCGACGACTGGTGCGCTGTTGTTCTCGTTCGAGGTGATGGTCATGTAGTAGGGACTCCGATGTGGATAGATTTGGTCAGTCGAAACCCCGGAAGTCCCGGAATTTCGAGCGGGTATAACTTATAGGCGGCCACAACTGGTGCCATGGCACGCTGTACAAGTCTACGCGTATACCAGAGTGCGGGTCAAAGCGTAACCCACTAACATCCACGTCAGCATTTTGTGAACTTCGTCATAACAAGCAGTTGAAGCGGCCCCTGCCGCTAGAAGCCGTGCGGCGTGAATCCCTCGCGGGGCGCGTTGAACAAATCCATCCAGTTTCCCGGCTGTCCCCCGTTTTCCAGTACGGCGCGGCCCGAATCCAGCAATTGCCCCAATTGCACGGACCCCAGGTACAGCCCCGCAAGTTCGCGCTCCGACAGAGACACTCGGGGCAGGCCGGCTGGAGCATGCCCTTCTTCGATTCGGCTGACCGCGGCATGGGAATCGGACACGTCGAAGAGGTAGCTTCCGGAAATCATCTCCAGCCGATCGCTCACGCTCAACACCAGTTGCGCCTCATGCTGGTAGCCGCGAGCTTCGAAGGCGGCAACTACGTCGAGAACGCGCAGCCACAGGACATCGTCTATGGAACGCACGTGGTAGTCGCGAACGTTTTCCAGCACATGGCGCAGCGGGTCCCCCACCGGGCCTTGACCGTGCACTTCCTCCACCAGGTCATGGTTGCCCAGGTACTCGAAGAGCTTGATGCGGGCGGCCTCGCTGGTAGCCACCAGTTTTTGCACGACCAGTTTTGCCTTGGGCTCATCCCATCCGCCGAACTTGTACGTGGCGAAGCCGCCGAGCTGGCCGTCGCCGTCGTAGTAGGCGGCAAAGCGCAGGTTCTTCGGCTTGCCCAGGCTCTCCCAGGTGTCCCAGCGTCCCAAGGCGAAGCCGTCATCGTACTCGGTGCTGTCCACGGAGCCGAAGGTCTGCTGCAGCGCATTCACTGACAGGGTCGCGTACTGGGCCTCGAACTGCTTCGGATCGACATCGACCACCTGGCCGGGCACCTGCACGCGCAGCTTGACCCCCTGGGCGCACTTGAGCGTGAACCGGGCTTGGTAGGTGGCCGGCTCGAAGCCGAACCGCCCGTAAATGGTCGCCTCCGACGCGGTCAACGCCGCCATCGGCAATCCTGTCTGCTGGGCATGGGCGAGGTCGGCGGTGATCTGCTTGGACAGGATGCCGCGCCGCCGATAGCTAGGAGCGACTGTGACGGCAGAAATCTTGTGCGTTGGAACGGGCGCCTTGCCCCCGGCGTTGATCAGCCCCGGGAACGCCCCATAGGTGTGCACCGGGTCGGCGGCATGGCGCGAGTGGGGTTCCGCGGCGGTGTCGAACACCAGTGAAAAGCGCATCTTTTGGGCATAGGTCAAGTCCAAGTAGTTCGACCACTGCTTCTCTTCCGGCAGCGGCTCATAGAAGCCGATCCCGGTGGCCTGGTGGAAAATCTTGATCGCTTCGTCGATTTCGGGGCTGCGTTCGGTGGCCTGGTACGTCCGGGTTTCCAGTTTCGGCTCGCGCTCTGGTCTCATCTTGCTCCTTGGCAGGGGAATCGGCTGTTCACAGTCTACGTGCAGCTTCGCGCTGAGCAAGGGGCGCAGTCACCAGGCTCCGGAGAGGGTGATGAACCGGAGTCCGCACTCCAGGGCCGGTCACAGCCCGAGCGCCATGCCTTTGGCCGTGCCGGAAGCCGGCTGATTGAAGTGCCCGATGCCTACGTCCCCGGCACCCTGCTGGCGGACCTGGGCGGCCACGGTCTGCGCGCCGAAGGTCGCTCCGACATCCAGATTGACGGTGAAATTCATCGGAACCACGCCCAGCCCCCGGCTCATCGCCGCACCGGCTTAGTCCATGTGCGCGGTACCGGAACGGAAGAATTTCGCGACGATGCCGAACTTGTCGGCCAGGTACCGATGGTTTCCCATCACCTCGTCGTAGGCCTGGCCAATCGAACCCGTGCCGCCGATGCCGTCGGCTGACTGCCCCAAGGTGGCCAGCGGGGCATGGCTGGTTCCGTGGTTGGCGATCTCGAACAACTTCTCGTCGACCAGCTCAGCCAGCAGAAGCGCATTGGCGCGAGCCCAGCGTTGGTTGACGAACAATGTCGCGGGCACTTTCCTGGCACGCAATGCGTCCGGCAGCGCTTCATCCACCCCGGAGCCCTTCGGTCCCCCACAGGCATCGAAGGTCAACACCGCGGCGCCATCGGCCCGCGGCAATCGAAGCTCGATGCCTGGGATATCCAGCCCGAACTGGCCCGCCGGAACGCCTTCGAACTGCGCCACGGCCTGGCTCCGGCTCAAGTACACCGCTTGGGGCCTGGTCGAAGCCAGTGGCGGTGCAGCCGTGGCGGGCACGGGGCCGGCCGGCGCCGACGCTGCCGCTGAGCCGGCTCCGCCCGCCGGGTCGCCTGCGCCCCCAGGCCCAGGCTGCCGGCTTTCAGCACCCGACGGCGCGTGTAGTGCTCCATGTTCTTTTCTTTCATCAAACCCGCGTGATCATGCGGCAAGGGCAGGTTCACCTCTCGATGTTCCTGCCCTTGCCGATTGCTGTGCCTAGTGCGCGGCGTCGTGCCAAGTCCGGCCGATGCCCGGCTGGACATCCAGTGGAACCAGCAGGTCCGCGGCCTGTCCCATTTCGCGGGTCACCAATTCCTGCACCTGCTCCAGTTCACCGGCGGCAACTTCCAGAATCAATTCGTCATGGACCTGCAACAGCATGCGGGACTTGTACTGGCCTGCGGCCAACCCTTCAGCGATCTTGAGCATGGCGACCTTGACCAGGTCTGCCGCTGACCCCTGGATCGGAGCATTCAGCGCAGCCCGTTCTGCGATATCGCGAAGCCGCCGGTCCGAGCTATTGAGCTCTGGCAGGTAGCGGCGGCGGCCGAAGATGGTTTCGGTGTAGCCATCCTTGCGGGCCTTCTCGACCACCGAGCGCAGGTATGTGCGCACCGCACCGAAACGATCGAAGTAGTCCTTCATCAGTTTGCGGGCTTCGTCCACGCCGATCTTCAGCTGCTTGGACAGGCCGAAGCTGCTCAGTCCGTAGGCCAAGCCGTAGCTCATGGCCTTGACCTTGGAACGCATTTCCGAAGTGACCTCTTCCGGGGTCACGTTGAACACGTGTGAACCGACATAGCGGTGCAGGTCTTCGCCGTTCTGGTAGGCCTCGATCAGCCCTTCGTCCTCAGACAAGTGCGCCATGATGCGCATTTCGATCTGCGAGTAGTCCACGGTCAGCAGGGCTTCGTAGCCTTCGCCCACCATGAACACATCGCGGATCCGGCGCCCCTCTTCGGAGCGCACCGGGATGTTCTGCAAGTTCGGGTTCAAGCTGGAAAGCCGGCCTGTCGCCGCGACAGTCTGGGCATAGGTCGTATGAATGCGCCCGTCCGAGTGAGTGGCCTTGAGCAAGCCGTCCACGGTCTGGCGCAGCTTGATGGCATCTCGGTAGGCCATCAGGGCCACCAGGAACGGGTGCCCGGTCTTGACCAGAAGATCCTGCAATGATTCGGCATCGGTAGTGAAGCCGGTCTTGATCTTCTTGGTTCGCGGCAGATCCAATTCCTCGAACAGCACGACCTGCAGCTGCTTGGGGCTGGACAGATTAACCTCGTGTCCGATCGCGGCGAACGCGTCGTTGGTCGCCTGATCCACTTGGGTCGTGAAATGTGCGCGCAACTCGTTCAACCGGTCCACATCCACTGCAACGCCGGCGCGTTCCATGTCGAAAAGCACCGGAATCAGTGGCAGCTCCATTTGCGCGGCCAGCTCATCGGCATGTTTTTCGGCGAGCTTGGTAGCGAGGAAGGCAGAGAGATCGTGGATCGCCTGGGCCTGGGCCAATGTCGGCTCGGCTAGATCCGAGGTCAGGCCAAGGTCCAGTTCGCCCTTTTTTGCCTCGTGCACGGGCACGGCGTACTTCAGGTGATACTGCACCACATCCACCAGGTCGTGGCTGCGCCGATCCGGCTGGATCAAGTACGCGCTGATGAGCGTATCGTCCTTGATTCCGGCAACCGGCAGCCCTCGTTCGATCAACAGGTGCATCGCGGCTTTGGCGTCGTGGAAGATCTTCGGCGCGTTCTCATCAGCCAGGAATCCGGCCAGCACGCTTTCGGTGGCTTCATCCAGTTCAGCCAATTCGAGCCAGGCAGCCTGTGCGCCTTGGAAAAGCGCCAGCCCCGCTGCTTCCCCGTCGATGACGGCCGGCTGCACGGCGATCGGCGCACCTTTGCCCGCGTCGAAAAAGCTCTGCAAGGCGTCGGCATTCTCGGTGACTACGCGGGTGAAAGCCGCGACCTCGGGTGCCGCTTCCTCTTCCTGGGCAGCGAAGAGGTCAAAGAGTCGCTTGCGCAGCGTATTGAACTCCAGTGCATCGAACAGGTTCTCGATTTCCTCGCGATTCGGCGCCTCAAGCTCCATGTCTTCCAGGGTCACCGGCAGCTCAAGATCGTGCTTGAGCTGGTTGAGGCGGCGATTGCGGGTCACGTTGTCCACGTGTTCGCGCAGGGCTTCGCCGACCTTGCCCTTGATGGCATCAATATTTTCCAGGATGCCGGCCAGATCGCCGTAGAGGTTGATCCATTTGGCGGCCGTCTTCGGGCCAACCCCTGGCACGCCGGGCAGGTTATCCGCGGTCTCGCCGACCAGGGCGGCCAAGTCCGAGTAGCGTTCTGGTCGGACGAAGTATTTCGCTTCCACGGCCGCCGCATCCATCGGCGGAATGTCGCTGATGCCCTTCTTCGGGTACAGAACCAGGGTCTTTTCGGTGATCAGCTGGAAGGCGTCTCGGTCGCCGGAAACCACTAGGACATCGAATCCCGCCTCTTCGCCCTTGGTGGCCAGCGTGGCGAGGATGTCATCAGCCTCAAAGCTCTCCAAGGTGATCGCAGGAATGTTCATCGCCTTCATGACTTCTTGGATGAGGTCGATCTGCCCGTAGAACTCTTCCGGGGTCTTGTTTCGACCGCCCTTGTATTCGGTGTACTCCAACGAGCGGAAGGTCGGGGTGTCCAAGTCGAAGGCCACAGCCACGTGTGTAGGCTTCTGCTGGCGGATCATGGTCAGCAGCATCGACACAAAACCATGCACGGCGTTGGTGTGCTGTCCAGTGCTCGTTGCGAAGTTTTCCGCCGGCAAGGCGTAGAACGCGCGGAACGCCATGGAATGTCCGTCGATAATCAGCAGTCTCTTGTCCGACGTGGGTGTCGGTTTGGTAGTTTCGCTCACACCTGAAAGCCTAGTTGCCATGAACGACAATTTCACTACTCAACCCACGCAATCTTCGGCACATCCCTTCGCCGACCAGCTGACCCGGCACGGCATTCCGGAGTCCATGTGGCCTTATCTCATCCAGAACGGCGTTGGGGAGCTGGTGGAAAAAATGCAGATCGTCTTCACCGAGTTCAGCACGCAGCGGCTTTGCGCGATGATGCCGGTGGCGGGAAACACCCAGGTCTACGGCATTCTGCACGGCGGCGCCTCGGCAGCATTGGCCGAAACGCTAGGCTCCATGGCCGCTGCCCTGCACGGGGCTGGCACCTCGCAGCCGGTGGGCGTGGATTTGAACATCACCCACCACAAGGCAGGCCGATCCGGAATGGTCACGGCCCAGTGCACCCCGATCCACCTGGGTGCCCGCAGCACCAGCCACGAGATCGTCATCAGCAACGATGCCGGCCAGCGGCTGGCCACCGCGCGGATCACTAATATGCTCTTGCCGCTGGAGCGCAAGCCATAAGGCAGAGGGAGCTCAGCCGATCGAGTAGCGCGTGATGAAGGTGTCGTCGCCAAGGCCGGTGATTTCCAGCGACGATAGCTGCGCGCTGATGCCGTGGCCAAAAATGCTGGTTCTCTCGCCCAACACCACCGGGACGGTCACGATGAGCACTTCATCAAGCAGGTTAGCCTGCACGAATCCTCCGGCCACATCAGCACCGCCGGCGACCCACACATCCCCGGCGCCCGCGCTGCGCGCAATGTCCCGGCTCCAGAATCCGATTTCGCCGCGGATGAAGGTCAAGTCGGCCTGGGGCAGTGTCGGCAGCTCGTGATGGGTGAAAACCCACACGGGCTTGTGGCCGAACATCCACTGCATGCGTCCTTCGGCGACTTCACGGGCAATACCGGCGTAGGTTTTGCCTCCGATCACGACCGCTCCGACCTTCTCGAAGAACTGCTCGAAATGTTCCTTCACGCCGGGTTGCTGAGCGAACGTGGTGAACCAATGTGCGTCTTTGCTGCCGTCGGCGATAAAGCCGTCAACGGAGGCACCCACGTAGTACTTGAAGCTTGTCATGGCTCCAGTCTAGGGGTGCCCCCGTTGAAGGCAATATTAAGTTCTGTGCACCTGCCAGATCCTGGTTGCCCTGGATCCACGTGGCGCTAGTGGCTAGAGGAGAAGCCCAAAATCGCTTCGCTCAGCTGTGGCACGATCAGCACGACGCCGAAAGCGACGATCAATCCGGCAACCGTAAAGCAGGCGTAGGCTCCGGTCTTGCTCAGGCTGGTGCTCTTGCCGTCGTCCTTGGCTACAGCAAGCAAGCGCACGCCGAACGAATATGCAGCGACGATCAGCATTGCCGAAACCCATGTGACAATGGCAACGATCCCAAAGGCGGCCCAGTCGATCATGAGTTATCAGCTTCCTTCTGCGCTGCAGCGAGCTTGGCCTGCTGCGCTTCCGCCTTTGCCTTGGCCCGACGCTGCTTCTTGGTCAAGATGTTGACCGCGGCTCCGGAGTTGTCGATGTCGGACATGGTTGCTTCTGCGCCATGTGGCTGCTTGCGCGAGACGAACCATATCGTCAGCATGGCCGCCAGGCCCAGAACGGCGACGATCACCACGCCAACGTTGCCCAGGTGGGTGATCCAGGCAGCCACGCCTCCGACGATCGCGGCGGCCGGCAAGGTGAAGAGCCAGCCCAGGGCGATACGCCCGGCGGTCCCCCAGCGGACTTCGCCACCCTTGCGGCCCAGTCCCGAACCGATAACCGAACCGGAAGCGACCTGAGTGGTCGACAGCGCGAAGCCCAGGTGGGAGGAGGCCAGGATCGCCGAAGCGGTGGAGACCTCTGCGGCGAAGCCCTGCGCAGGCTTCACATCGGTCAGGCCCGACCCCATGGTCTGGATGATGCGCCAGCCGCCGGTGTAGGTGCCCAAGGCGATCGCGAAGGCACAGGCGGCGACGACCCACAGGTGCACGCCGGAATTGGAATCCTGCAAGCCCGATGCGACCAAGGTCAACGTGATGATGCCCATGGTCTTCTGCGCGTCATTGGTGCCGTGCGACAACGCGACGAGCGAAGAGGAGAAGATCTGGCCGTAGCGGAAGCCGCCGCGCTTGGGCGAGGCGCCGCTTTGGCGCTTGGTGATGGCGTACGCCAGCTTGGTGCTCAGGTATGCCGAGACGCCGGCGATCACCGGCGCACAGATCGCCGGCAGCAAGACCTTGGAGAGCAGAACACCGTAGTTCACCGAAGCGAAGCCGGCGCCGACTATGGCGGCGCCGACTAGGCCGCCGAAGAGCGCGTGCGAGGAGCTTGAAGGAAGTCCCAGCAGCCAGGTCAGCAGATTCCAGATCACCGCGCCCATGAGTCCGGCGAAAATCATGGCCGGGCCGATGGCTACGCCGGTGGATGGGTCTTCGTTGATGATGCCGCCAGAAATGGTCTTCGCTACCTCGGTCGAGAGGAAAGCGCCGACGAGGTTCAGAATTGCGGCGAGGGCAACTGCCTTCTTAGGGGTGATTGCACCGGTTGCGATCGGGGTGGCCATCGCATTGGCCGTGTCATGAAAACCGTTGGTGAAGTCGAAAAACAACGCCAAGGCGATGACTAGGACGACGATCAGCGTCAAATCCATGTAGTACCAGCCTGAGGGGTCGAACGGCAAGGGGAAGTGTGCGGGCTTCGAATAAGTTCCCCTGCGGAAGTCAGTGTCATGCAGGACTTGGTTCCAAGCGCAGTTTCAATCTTAGGCGTACTGAGCGGTTCGTCAATCTAGGCCGTCAACTAACAACTGGCTAATTTCGGATTAACTTTGGACTTTCAGCAGGCCTGAAGCCCAGTGGCCGGTGCCCCGCACTGTGAGGACATGGAAAATGTGCGTCAAAACATAAGGTGTCCTAACGCACATCTTCATCGACAGGCTATGAGCTGCAGGCTCCTACTTAACCTGGTCGACCACGGTTTCCGCTACTTGGCGCATGCTCAGGCGGCGATCCATGGAGGTCTTCTGGATCCAGCGGAAGGCTTCCGGCTCGGTCAAGCCCATTTTGGTGATGAGCAGGCTCTTGGCGCGATCAACCAATTTGCGGGTCTCGAACTGCTCGGCGAGGTTGCTGACTTCTTCTTCCAGGGCGCGCAGCTCGTCATTGCGTGAAATGGCGATCTCGATGGCCGGAGTCAGATCAGCCGGGGTGAAGGGTTTCACCACATACGCCATGGCGCCTGCCTCGCGGGCACGCTCCACCAGTTCCTTCTGGCTGAAGGCGGTCAGCAGCACGACCGGGGCGATCTTCTCCTTGACGATTGCTTCGGCGGCGGTAATGCCATCCATCACCGGCATCTTCACGTCCATGAGCACCAGGTCCGGCTTCAGCTCGCGAGCCTTCTCCAATGCGCTCTGTCCGTTATCGGCCTCGGCGACCACCTCGTAGCCTTCGGAGCGAAGGATTTCGACGATATCCAGGCGGATAAGAGTTTCATCCTCGGCAACGAGAACACGACGCGGTGTGGACTGCACCTCGGATGGAATTCGGGTGATTTCGGGTAGTTCGCTCATTGGCGCCTTCCTCCATGGTCAAAAATCCTGTCCGTGCGCTGGACAGCAGATAAATGGTTTCCGATAGCGAAGCCACGTTGCCTCGGTTTCACATACAAGCCTACTTGCATGTACTCTAGTTCAGGCGAAGACGCGAGGATCCGGATTAGGAAATCTGGAAAACCTCTAGTAAAGTAGTCAAAGTGCCAGCCCAAGTGGCGGAATCGGTAGACGCGCCGCACTCAAAATGCGGTATCGAAAGATGTGTGGGTTCGAGTCCCACCTTGGGCACAATAAAGAAACCGTTGGATCGGAGATTTTCTCTGGTCCAACGGTTTTTTCATGCCCGGAATCAGCATGGCTGTGACAGAGTCCACAGCAACGGCCCTCATGCCCCGGCCTGCAAAAAATTCCGCTGCCCGACACCAGGTAGTGTCGGGCAGCGGAACTTTTAAGGTATCAGCGTAATAGCCGAAGGCTACAGAGATTCAGGAGTCGAAACATTCTCCGCCGCCCATGGGCCGACCTTTTCACGGGCAGGCATTGGCTTTCCGTCAACCAGCTGGCCAGCATCGGCCAGATCGCCGATCTTGTGCACGCGCAGCGAGTTGGTGGAACCGGCCTGCCCTGGAGGGGAACCGGCGGCAATGCACACCAGGTCGTTGATGTCGGCCAGGCCTTCGGAGAGCAGAGCCTCGTCCACCTGGGCGGTCATCTTATCGGTGTGGTCCGCGTAAGCCACCAGGCGAGCCTGGATGCCCCACATCAGGGTCATGATGTTGTAGGTCTGCTGCAGCGGGGTGAAGGCCAGGACCGGCTTCTTCGGGCGCAAGCGCGAAAGTCGACGAGCCGAGTCGCCGGACTGGGTGAAGGCCACAATGTACTTCGCATCAAGCTGATCGGAGATCTCCACAGCGGCACGGGTGATCGCGCCACCGCGGGTTTTGGGCTTGGAGCCCAGACGCGGGATACGGTCCAGGCCGTGCTCCTCGGTGGAGGAGATGATGCGGGACATGGTCTCCACGGTCTGCACCGGGTAGGCACCCACCGAGGTCTCCCCCGACAGCATGACCGCGTCCGCGCCGTCAAGCACGGCGTTGGCGCAGTCCGACGCCTCAGCGCGGGTCGGAGTTGGCGACTCGATCATCGATTCGAGCACCTGGGTGGCGACGATGACCGGCTTCGCCCAACGGCGGGCCAGCTCAACGGCGCGCTTCTGCACCACAGGAACCTCTTCCAGCGGCAATTCCACGCCGAGGTCGCCACGGGCCACCATGATGGCATCGAACGCGTTGATGATCTCTTCGAGCGCAGCCACTGCCTGCGGCTTCTCGATCTTGGCGATCACCGGTACGCGGCGGCCTTCTTCGTCCATGATCTCGTGCACCCGCGAAATGTCTTCGGCGTTGCGCACGAAGGACAGTGCGACCATGTCGACGCCGGCACGCAGAGCCCAGCGCAGGTCGTCTTCGTCCTTCTCGCTCAATGCAGGAACGTTCACGGCCACGCCTGGCAGGTTGATGCCCTTGTTATTGGACACCTCGCCACCGACAACGACCTCGGAGCGCACCGAGGTCGCGTCAACCTCAACAGCCTTGAGCTTGACCTTGCCATCGTTGACCAGCAGGAAATCCCCTGGCTTCACATCGTGAGGCAGGCCCTTGAAGGTGGTCGAGCACAGGTTGCGAGTGCCCTCGACGTCATCGATGGTGATGGTGAATTCTTCGCCAGCTTCGAGGATGTACTTGGCGTTGTCCTTGAAACGGCCCAAACGGATCTTTGGACCCTGCAGGTCAGCGAAGATGCCTACCGCACGGCCGATTTCCGCCGCTGCGTTGCGCACATTCGCCAGCGATTGCGCGTGCATGGAGTGGTCTCCATGGCTCATGTTCAAACGGGCTACGTCTACTCCCGCCCTTAGTACCGCTACAGTGTTTTCATAGCTCGCCAGGGCTGGACCCCAGGTTGCCACAATCTTTGCGCGTCTCATTCCGTCAGCCAAATGCCTTTCATGTTCACACAGGCAAAATGCGGCCCACCCGGGATCCGGGTGTGCCGCATTCAAGCCTATGACACTCAAATGATGCTGATGGCCCTATCGGTTGGAGCTACCGGTGCTGGGAGGGTGGTCGAGCCCATGAGGAACTTATCGACCGAGGCTGCGCAAGCGCGGCCTTCAGCGATAGCCCACACGATCAGCGACTGTCCCCGACCGGCGTCTCCGGCGACGAAGACCGATTCGGTGTTCGTCATGTAGTAGCCATCTCGGGCGACGTTGCCCCGGTTGTCGAATTCGATACTGACCTGTTCGTCCAGCCCTGAAACTTCAGGTCCGGTGAACCCGAGGGCAAGCAAAACCAGATCCGCTTTGATTACGCGTTCGGTTCCAGGCTTCGGGAGGCGCTTGCCAGCAACAAATTCTGTCTCTGCAACTGTAACACCGATCACCTTATTCTGCTCAGTTCCCTCACCGGCGACAAAGTTCACAGTCGAGGCGAGGTAGGTGCGTTCGCCGCCCTCCTCGTGGGACGACTGCACTTCAAAGATCACTGGCATCATTGGCCACGGGTGGTTATCGCTGCGTTCAGCACCCGGCTGCTTGCCGATCGCCAGCGTCGTCACGCTGGCAGCACCCTGGCGCAGCGAGGTGCCGATGCAGTCCGATCCGGTGTCGCCGCCACCGAGGATCACCACATGCTTGCCCTTGGCGTCAATGGCGCGCTGCGCGCTGGTGCCGGCAACCACACGGTTGTTATCGGTGAGGAATTCCATCGCGTGGTGCACGCCATCGAGCTTGTTGCCGGGAACCGGAAGCTCACGCGGCACGGTGGCGCCGGTGGCGACAATCACCGCGTCGTAGTCGCGCTGCAACTGGTTCCAGGTGATGTCCTTGCCGATCTCGATGCCAGTGCGGAAGATCGTGCCTTCCTCGCGCATCTGGGCCAGGCGGCGATCGATGATCTGCTTTTCCAGCTTGAAGTCCGGAATGCCGAAGCGCAGCAGACCGCCGATGGCCTCATCGCGTTCGTACACGGCCACGGTGTGGCCGGCACGAGTCAGCTGCTGGGCTGCGGCCAAGCCAGCAGGGCCCGAACCGACGATGGCCACGCGGTGCTCGGTGTGGCGTGCTGGCGGCTGCGGAACGAAGTCCCCGCCATCCATCAGGTGCTCAGCCAGTTCGGCCTCCACCTGCTTGATGGTCACAGCGGGCTGGTTGATGCCCAGCACGCAAGAAGACTCGCACGGGGCCGGGCACAGCTTGCCGGTGAGCTCCGGGAAGTTGTTGGTGGACAGCAGGCGGGCCGCCGCATCATCCAGCCGGCCCTTGTAGGTCAGGTCGTTGAACTCAGGGATCAGGTTGCCCAGCGGGCAGCCCTGGTGGCAGAACGGGATGCCGCAGTCCATGCAGCGTGACGCCTGCTGCTGCAGGGTGCCGTTCTTCTGGCGCTCTACAACTTCCTTGTAGTCCATGATGCGCACCGGTACCGGGCGCTTGGGTTGGGTGACGCGCTCGGTCACCTTCAGGAATCCGCGTGGATCAGCCACGGGTCACCTCCAAAATCTTGTTCCATACCTGTGGCGAGTCAGGGTTCTGCCCGTTGGCTTCAGCGTCACTACGTACCTGCTGCACGGCTGCGAAGTCGCGCGGGGTAATGCTGGTGATGCGGCTGCGGGTCGCGTCCCAATTCAGCACCAGGCGCTGCGCCAGTGGCGAAGCGGTCTGCGCGATGTGCTCGGTGAGCAGCGTGTGGATGCGCTCGGCTTCCTGATCGGTGATCGGGTTGATCAGCAGGTCGCCTTGGCTGGCGGCCAGCGGGTTGAGCTTGGCTTCGTCGAAGTCGACGATCCATGCGACACCGCCGGAGAAGCCAGCGCCGAAATTGCGGCCGGTCTCCCCCAGGATCAGCACTTCGCCACCGGTCATGTATTCGCAGCCGTGTTCGCCGATGCCCTCGGTGACGATGGTCGCACCGGAGTTGCGCACGGCGAAGCGTTCGCCGACCTTGCCGTTGATGAACATCGAACCGCTGGTGGCACCGTAGCCCACCACGTTGCCGGCAATCACCTGTTCTTCCGGTGCGGAAGTGGTGCTCGTTGGCGGGTGGATGACGATCTTGCCGCCGGACAGGCCCTTGCCGACATAGTCGTTGGCGTCGCCATCCAGGGACAGCGTGACACCGGCTGGCAGGAAGGCGCCCAGCGACTGGCCGGCACGCCCGGCGAGGTTCACCGTAATGGTGTCCTCATCCAGGGTCTCCAGCCCGAAGGTCTTGGTGACATGGTGGCCCAGCAGCGTGCCCACCGAGCGGTCGGTGTTCACGATGTCGGCGTCGATGGTGACCGGGATGCGATCGGACAGGGCCGTGCCCGCGGCGGCCAGCAGTCGCTGGTCCAGGTGGCTGTCCAGTCCGTGGTCCTGGCCGATGCGGCGGCGGCGTGCGGCCACCTCGACTGCCGGCTCATGGGTGATGGCGGCCAGCGCCAGGCCCTGCACCTTCTGGTGCGCGCCGAGCTGATCGGCGTCGGTCTCCAGCAGTTCAACGCGGCCGATCACTTCGTCCAGGGTGCGGGCACCCAGGGAAGCGAGCAGTTCGCGGACTTCCTGGGCGATGAACTCGAAGAAGTTCACCACGAATTCGGCCTTGCCGCTGAAGCGTTCGCGCAGCACAGGGTTCTGCGTGGCCACGCCCACCGGGCAGGTGTCCAGGTGGCAGACGCGCATCATGATGCAGCCCGAGACCACCAGTGGGGCGGTGGCGAAACCGAATTCCTCGGCCCCCAGCAGGGCGCCGATGAGCACGTCGCGGCCGGTCTTGAGCTGGCCGTCGACCTGAACGGTCACGCGGTCGCGCAGGCCGTTGAGGATCAGGGTCTGCTGTGCTTCAGCCAGGCCGAGTTCCCACGGGGTTCCCGCGTGCTTCAGCGAGTTCATCGGCGAAGCCCCCGTGCCGCCGTCATGGCCGGAAATCAGGACCACGTCGGCCTTGGCCTTGGCCACGCCGGCTGCCACGGTGCCAATACCGGATTCGGAGACCAGCTTCACGTGGACGCGGGCGCTCGGGTTCGAGCACTTGGCATCGTGGATCAGCTGGGCCAGATCCTCGATCGAGTAGATGTCGTGGTGCGGTGGCGGGGAGATCAGGCCGACACCCGGGGTGGAGTGGCGGGTCTTGGCAATCCACGGGTAGAGCTTCTGGCTCATCAGCTGGCCGCCCTCGCCCGGCTTGGCGCCCTGGGCCATCTTGATCTGGATGTCATCCGCGTTGGACAGGTACAAGCTGGTCACGCCGAAACGGCCCGAAGCGATCTGCTTGACCGCGCTGCGGCGCTCCGGATCGAGCAGGCGCTCAGGATCCTCGCCGCCTTCGCCGGTGTTGGACTTGCCGCCCAGGCGGTTCATGGCGATCGCCAGTGTCTCGTGGGCTTCGGCGGAGATCGAACCGTAGCTCATCGCACCGGTGGCGAAGCGCTTCACGATCTCGGAAACCGGTTCGACCTCGTCGATGTCGATCGGGGTGATGCCCTCGGTCTTGAGCTTCAGCAGGCCGCGCAGGGTCTTGAGCTGCGCTGCCTGATCGTCCACAGCCTTGGTGTACTCCTTGAACACGTCGTAGCGGCGGGTGCGGGTGGAGTGCTGCAGGCGGAAGACGGTCTGCGGGTCGAACAGGTGCGGCGGGCCTTCACGGCGCCACTGGTATTCGCCGCCGACTTCGAGTTCGTTGGCCTGGGAGGCGCCGTCGATCTCCGGGTAGGCGCGAGAGTGGCGGGCGGCGGCTTCGGCTGCCACGACATCCAGCTCGATGCCAGAGAGCTTGGTGGTGGTGCCGGTGAAGTACTGGTCGACCACGCGCTGGGACAGGCCCACGGCTTCGAAGGTCTGGGCACCGCAGTAGCTGGAGACCGTGGAGATGCCCATTTTGGACATGATCTTCAGTACGCCCTTGCCCAGGGCCTTGATCAGGTTGGAGTTGGCGCTGGCGCCGTTGATGCCGGGCAGCTCGCCCTCCTCAGCCATCTGCTCCACCGACTCCAAGGCCAGGTACGGGTTGATCGCGGCCGCGCCGTATCCGATCAGCACCGCAATATGGTGCACTTCGCGGGCGTCGCCGGATTCGATGATCAGCGAGGCGCGGGTGCGGTTGGAGCTCTTGAGCAGGTGGTGGTGGACGGCGCTGGTCAGCAACAGCGATGGGATCGGAGCCCAGGCCGCGGAGGAATCGCGGTCGGAGAGCACGATGTAGCGCACGCCACGGTTCACCGCTGCGGAGACCTTCTCGCAGATTTCCTGCAGGCGGGCGCGCAGCTCGGATTCGCCGCCGGCCGGGCGGTACAGGCCGCGGACCTTCAGCGAGAGCTTCGAACCGGAATCGTCGCGCAGGTTCACGATCTTGGCCAGCTGGTCGTTGGTCAATACCGGATAGTCCAGGGCGATCTGGGTCTGCGGGACCTTCTCCAGGCTCAGCAGGTTGCCGTCCGGGCCGATGGTGGTGCGCATCGAGGTGACCAGCTCTTCGCGGATGGCATCCAACGGCGGGTTGGTGACCTGGGCGAAGGACTGGGTGAAGTAGTCGAAGAGCAGGCGCTGGCGGTCGGCCAGGGCGGCAATCGGCGTGTCGGTGCCCATGGCGGCCAGCGGCTCGGCGCCGGTGGTGGCCATGGGAGCCAGCAGGATGCGCAGCTCCTCGGTGGTGTAGCCGAAGGTCAGCTGGCGCAGCAGCACGGAGGCCGAATTGTGGCGCACGTGCTCCAGGTCTGGGAAGTCACCCAGGGTCTTCATGTTCTGCGAGACCCATTCGCGCCAAGGCTTGGCCGCAGCGACCTCTGCCTTGATCTCGGCATCTTCCACAATGCGGCCGGCGTTCAGATCGACGGCGAACATCTTGCCCGGGGCGACGCGGCCTTTGGAGACGATGTGCTCTTCAGCCACGTCGATCACGCCGACCTCGCTGGCCAGGACGACCAGATCGTCATCGGTGACCCACCAGCGGGCCGGGCGCAGGCCATTGCGGTCCAGCACCGCGCCGGCCATCTGGCCATCGGTGAAGCAGACAGCGGCCGGGCCGTCCCATGGCTCGATCAGCATCGAGTGGTACTGGTAGAAGGCGCGCAGATCCTCGTCCATCTGGGTGTCGTTTTCCCAGGGCTGCGGGATCATCATCATGATCGCTTCGGTGACGTTGCGCCCCGAGAGCATGAGCATTTCGGCGACCTCATCGAAGGAAGCGGAGTCCGAGGCACCGGGGGTGCAGATCGGGAACAGCTCTTCGGGGACCTCGCCGAGCAGCGTGGAGTCCAGGGTGGACTGGCGGGCGCGCATCCAGTTGCGGTTGCCCTTGACCGTGTTGATCTCGCCGTTGTGCGCAATGGTGCGGAACGGCTGGGCCAGCGGCCACGATGGGAAGGTGTTGGTGGAGAAGCGCGAGTGCACGATCGCGCAACGGCTGGTGAAGCTCGCCTCGGACAAATCCGGGTAGAACGGCTCGAGCTGCGCGGTGGAGACCATGCCCTTGTAGACAATGGACTGCGCCGAGAAGGATGCGAAGTAGATGCCCATCTTGTTGTGCGCGCGACGGCGGATGCGCCAGGCAGCAGCGTCGAGTTCGCGGCTGCTCAACGCTGGTTCGCCGGCGGGCGCGGAAACGAAGAACTGCGTGATGTAAGGCATGACCTTGCGTGCCGAGGCGCCGAGCACCGAGGCGTCGACCGGCACTTCGCGCCAGCCCAGGACCGCGAGGTTCTCTTCAGCGGCGAGGCCTTCGAGCTCGGACTGGGCGAACTCGCGCTCATTGGTTTCAGCAGGCAGGAACCCCATGCCCACGGCGTACGTGCCAGCCGCTGGGAGGGGGAAGTTTGTGGCGCCGCGCAGGAATGCGTCTGGCATGTGGAGCAAGATGCCCGCACCGTCACCGGTGCCTTCGTCGGCGCCGATGGCGCCGCGGTGTTCCAGACGGCGCAGAGCGGTCAGCGCGTGCACGACGATTTCGTGGCTGGATTCGTTCTTCAGGGACGCAATCATTGCCAGACCGCAGGCGTCCTTTTCGGCCGCTGGATCATACAATCCCTGCGCGCCAGGCAGTGCGGCGAAGCGGGTGTACGGCGAGGCAACGTCCTCGCCGGAGCCTGGCGAGGCGTTCATTTGGACTCCGGTCATGCTCATGAGCGTGCCTTTCTGTGGTTCATGCAGGATCGGCGCGCCAGGCCCTTTGGCAAAGAGTATATTTCCTGCAAGGGCGACCGGCCGCCTGGATGTTTCATCGGACTGAAACTTGTCGACAGTGCGAAGCGGGGTATGCCTGCGTATCGAGGTTCCGGGGACGAACATTTCCCACCTCGTTGTGGTACTGCATCGCGGGTCCGCTCCAGGGGGTTGAGGGCCCATCACGATGCCAACATCACACGTTACGCAATTTTTGTTTCTCCAGTGCGACCGTTTGTGTTTCAGAAATGTTAAAAACGGGGTGCACGCCACAATTCCAGAACGCCTCATCCTGGCATCGAAGTCCGAAAAAACCGGTTTTGTCTACCTGTTTTGGCCATCTCGTATGTTTCGGGAATGTTGCGGACTCTTATCGCGGATGCCGAGAAATTTCTTCCGAATTTTTCCGCAGGTTTCGCCATACTTGACCGACCGCGCGTCATGAAAGCGGCATCCGGCGGCGATCTTCCCGGGTTAATCAAAGGTGGCCGGCAAGCACGCATGCTTGCCGGCCACCGCCGCTAGCCCGAGACCGGGGCTGGATCCCGGGCCCCGTGCTACTGGATATTCTTTTCCTGGGTGCCGTCATCGGTTGGCTTGGCACTCTGCCCGCCCTGATCCGATCCGGCGTCCTGCACCGCTGGTTCCGGGGCGCGACCGGGCAAGAAGAACGGATCGGCATCCTGCGACCGGGTCCGCTTCAGCACCAGCGCCAGCGCGATTGCTCCGGCGATGACCAGCGCGATGGCCAGCCACTGGTGGACGCGCAGGCCCACCGGGCCGATGTTGATGATCTCCGCCGGATCCAGGCGCAGGGATTCGGTGAAGGTGCGGCCGATGCCATACCAGATCATGTAGCAGCAGAACATGGCACCGCGGCGCAGCTTGAACTTCCGATCGAGCGCGATCAATACCAGCGCGCCGAGAACGTTCCACAGCGACTCGTACAGGAAGGTCGGGTGGAAGAGCGTATCGGCCGGAAGTCCCGCAGGGAAGTTGTAGTTGTCCGGGTCGATCTGCAGCCCCCAGGGCAGCGTCGTCGGAGCGCCGAAGAGCTCTTGGTTGAACCAGTTGCCCCAGCGTCCCAGCGCCTGCGCCAGCAAGAGCCCCGGGACAGCCGCGTCGGCGAAGGCCGAGAGCCGCACGCCGGTTTTGCGGCAGCCGATCCAGGCGCCCAGGGCGCCGAGCGAGACCGCGCCCATGATGCCCAGCCCGCCCAGCCACAGCTGCGGAATCTCGGCCCAGTGCGCCTGTTGCCCGCCCAGGCCGAAGTAGTACATCGGATCGGTGATCAGCACGTGGTAGAGCCGGCCGCCGACGATGCCGAAGGGAATGGCCCAGATCGCGATATCCCAGAGCATGTCCGAATTGCCGCCGCGAGCCTGCATCCGCTTGTTCGTCAGCCACAGGGCGACCAGGATGCCGGCCAGGATGCACAGGGCGTAGGCGTGGATGGTCAGCGGGCCGATGCTGAATTTGGAGAATTCCGGCGGCGGGGACGGGATGGAGGCCGGCAGCGCGAGGGCCAGGTGCGTGCTCAAGCCCATTAGTTTCGTCCGCTCAGCTCGGCCGCGAGGCGCCCTACCGCTGGCACTCCCCCGTCGCGCAAGGCAGCCACCAGCGCGGTGCCGACAATCACGCCGTCCGCGTAGGCGCCGATTTCCTCGACATGCTCGCGTCGCGAGACGCCCAGTCCGACGCACGCGTTGGCTGCGCCGGCCGAATGGGCGGCATCAACGACGGCTTCGGCGGCCGAGGAGACCTCGCTGCGCGCGCCGGTGACGCCCATCAGCGAAACACAGTAGATGAAGCCGCTGGAAGCATCCACGGTGCGCTGCACGCGCTGCTCGGTGGAGGACGGCGCGATCAGGAAGACTCGCTCCAGATCGTACTTGGTGCTCGCTTCGATCCATTCGCCGGCTTCTTCTGGCACCAGATCCGGGGTGATCAGCCCGGCTCCGCCGGCTTCGGCGAAGCGGCGGGAGAATTCGTCCACGCCCAGGCGCAGTACCGGGTTCCAGTAGGTCATCACCATCACGGCCACATCGGTGCGTTCGGTGATGCCGCGCACGATGTCAAAAATCTGCGGCACCTTGAAGCCATTGGCCAGGGACTGCACGGTGGCTTCCTGGATGACCTGCCCGTCCATCACCGGGTCGGAGTAGGGAATGCCGATTTCGATGATGTCCACGCCGTTCTCGGCCAGCGCGACGGCGGCTTCGATGCTGGTCGGCACATCCGGGAAGCCGGCAGGCAGGTAGCCGATCAGCGCGGGGCGGCCCTCGGCACGAGCGGCTGCGATCTTTTCGGCACTAGTCACGCGGGTCATCTACTTCTCCTCGGAGTTCTGCGAGTTGGCCGCGTTGATTTCGGCTTCGGCATCTTTTTCGTCGATCATGTTGAACCAGGCGGCAGCGGTGCCCACGTCCTTGTCGCCGCGGCCCGAAAGGTTCGCGATGATGATGGTTTCTTCCGGCACGGCCCCTTCGGCGATCTTGCGCTGGGCCAGGCGGATGGTGCCGGCCAGCGCGTGGGCGGACTCGATCGCCGGCAGGATGCCCTCGGTGCGGCACAGGGCCTTGAAGGCGTCCATCGCCTCGGTATCGGTGACTGGCTCGTAGTTCACCCGGCCGATGTCCGACAGGTAGGCGTGCTCCGGGCCAACGCCCGGGTAGTCCAGCCCGGCGGAAATGGAGTGCGACTCGATGGTCTGGCCGTCCTCATCCTGCATCAGGTAGGACTTCGCGCCGTGCAGCACGCCCGGGCGGCCCAGGGTGATGGTGGCGGCGTGGCGATCGGTATCCACGCCGTCGCCGCCGGCTTCGAAGCCGTAGATCTGAACTTCCGGGTCATCGAGGAAGCCATGGAAGATGCCGATGGCGTTCGATCCGCCACCGATACAAGCGGTCACAGCATCGGGCAGGCGGCCGGCCTGTTCCAGGATCTGGGCGCGCGCTTCGTCGCCGATCACTTCGTGGAAGTAGCGCACCATGGCCGGGAAAGGCGCCCCGCCGGCGGCGGTTCCGAGCAGGTAGTGGGTGTTCTCCACATTCGCCACCCAGTCGCGCAAGGCCTCGTTGATGGCGTCCTTCAGGGTCTGGGAGCCCACGGTCACCGGGATGACGGTGGCGCCCAGCAGGCGCATGCGCGCCACGTTCAGCGCCTGGCGGCGGGTATCCTCGGCGCCCATGTACACCACGCATTCCAGGCCCATCAGGGCCGCTGCGGTGGCCGAGGCCACGCCGTGCTGGCCGGCTCCGGTTTCAGCGATGATGCGGGTCTTGCCCATGCGCTTGGCCAGCAGAGCCTGGCCGAGGACGTTGTTGATCTTGTGGCTGCCGGTGTGGTTCAAGTCTTCGCGCTTGAGGAAGATGCGCACTCCCCCGCAGTACTGCTCGGAGAAGCGCTTGGCTTCGGTCAGCAGCGAGGGGCGGCCCGAGTAGTTCTTGTTCAGGTCCTTGACCTGGGCGACGAATTCGGGATCGTTCTTCGCCGCTTCAAAGGTCTCGTTCAGCTCGTCCATGGCCGCCATGAGGGACTCTGGCATCCATCGTCCGCCGTAGGCACCGAAATAGGGGCCACTTGCGTGCCTTAGCGACTGTGCATCGATCGACTGGCTGTGCTCGGAATTTTCCGGGGTGCTCATCGATTCCCTCTTTTCTCAAACGAAGCTTGATTCATGGTATGTTTCGTGCCCCGCCGGAAGCTCCTGCGGGGCACGTGAAAGTCTGGTCGTGGTTCCTTGGCTCCGCGGCGGCTAGCGCTGCGGTTTGGCTTCGGTTCCAGCGGTGATGAATTCGGCGACGGTGGCGCGCGGATTCGCGTGCTTCACCAGTGCTTCACCCACCAGGATGGCATCGGCGCCGGCCGCACCGTACCCGGCGACCTGTGCGATGGATTCGACGCCTGATTCGGCGACGATCACCGCTTCGGCCGGGATCAGCGGGGCGAGTTTGCCGAAGGTCGCAGGATCGACGTCGAGCGTCTTCAGATTGCGCACGTTGACGCCGATGATTTTCGCTCCGGCCTTCAGCGCCCGCTGGATTTCTTCCTCGGTGTGCGTCTCGACCAGGGCGTTCATCCCCAGCTGATGCGTCAATTCTAGGAAAGAAGCCAGCAATTCATCATTCAGTGCCGCAACAATGAGCAATACGAGGTCCGCACCGTGGGCTCGGGCTTCGTAGATCTGGTACTCGTCGACCGTGAAATCCTTGCGGAGCACCGGGATCTGCACCGCGGCACGCACCGCGTCCAGATCTGCCAGCGAACCGCCAAATCGGCGGGCTTCGGTGAGCACCGAAATCACCGAGGCGCCACCAGCCTCGTATTCGGCGGCCAGGGCCGCCGGTTCAGCGATCTCAGCCAGCGCTCCCTTGGAGGGGGACTTGCGCTTGACTTCCGAGATCACCCGCAGCAGGTGGTCGCGGGAATCCTGCTGATCGCGGCCGCCCAGGGCCTGGAAGGCGTCGCGAGCCGGGGCAGCCTGCGCGGCAGCCGCTTTGACCGCTTCCAGGCTGGTGATTGCGCGACGGGCGCCCAGGTCTTCCCGGACGCCCGCAATGATGTCATCAAGAACGCTCAATTTAGTGCGATGCTCCGCTGCGAGCGCCACCGACACCAAAGCCGGCTGCCTTCAGGATGGCGCCAACGATCAGGCCGAGAACCACGATGCCGCAGCCTACCCAGACGATGGACCAAGCCAGGTTCGCGAAAGCGATGCCGCCGACGACGAAGCCTAGGGTCATGATCAGCACGCAGCTCCATGCTGCGATGGAGTTACCGTGGCCAATCTCTTCGGCGTATACCGGATCGATCTCGGTGTTCTGCGACATGTCTCGCGTTCTCCTTATGTTTGTTGAGCCGCCGGACCCCGGATGCAGGCCGCGGGCGTTGGTCTTCAGGAACCATTCTGCCATCTGTGCCCGGTCACATCCTATTTGCGCGGGCTTTCGTTTCAAATCGGTGGCGCGAATCACCACCGGGCAAGCTATTTGGCCTCGGAGGTGGGATCCTCGCCGGCCGACAGCTGCTCCCAGTTCGCGATGCTGCGCGAGGAGGGATCCTTGGCCGCGGTGGAGTTTTTTGCGGCCTGGCGGTCGTACTTGCTGGCCTTGGCCGGCCACTGGCGCGCGAAAACGAAAACCAGCACGGCCTGCAGGGCCATCAGGGCTCCGGCGATGATCGCCATCACCGGCCATGCGGTCACCGTGTAATCACCGGCGTTCTGCGTCAATCCGGTGGCTTCGGCCACGGCGGCCGCGGCCACGGCCTGCGGATCTCCCAGCGCGCCGGCTCCCGCGGCGATCGCGGCCACGCCGGCCAGCAGGCTCAGCGCAGCGATGATGTAGCGGGCGACCTTGCCGGCGATCAGCAGGGCCAGCGAACCAGCCAGCACCACCACGCACACGGCCGTCACCGAACCGGCGGCCGTCGCCCCGTCGATCACGATCTGCGGGATCTGCACCGAACTGGCGGCCACATCGACGGTGATCCAGGTTCGGGTCGCGGACCAAAAGCCCAAGAGGGCGCCGAGCACGCCGACCATGGCAAGGTAGCGGGCGCTGGTCAATTTTTTCACTGCTGTTCACCTAGTTCGGTGTTGATCTTGTGTGCTGCATGCATGGATTGGGCGGCCCACACGGCACGCAGCGGGGCGGCGGCCTTGTTCACGGTCTCCAGCGCCTCATCGGCGAACTTCGAGTCGTTGACGATTCCGCCGCCGGCTTGGACATAGGCCCGGCCGCCCTTCAAGAGCGCTGAACGGATGGCGATGGCCATGTCCATGTCGCCGGCGAAATCCAGGTAGCCCACGACTCCACCATAGATGCCGCGGCGGTACGGCTCGTATTCGTCGAGCAGTTGCAGGGCGCGGGGCTTGGGAGCGCCGGAGAGCGTGCCGGCCGGGAAGGTCGCGGCGAGCACATCGTAGGCGTCCACATCATCCCTGGTTTTGCCCACAACGTTGGAGACCAGGTGCATGATGTGGCTGAAGCGCTCGACCTCCATGAACTGGGTGACTTCCACGGTGCCTGCCTGGCAGACCCGGGACAGGTCGTTGCGCGAAAGATCGACCAGCATCAGGTGCTCGGCGCGTTCCTTCTCATCGTTCACCAGCGACTTCTCGAAGAGCTGATCGTCCTCGTAGTTGGCCCCGCGCGGACGCGAACCGGCGATCGGGTGGGTGACCACATGAGAGTCGTTGACCGTCACCAGGGCTTCCGGCGAAGAACCGACGATCTCGAAAGCCTCGCCATCCTCGTTCTCGAAATTGAACAGGTACATGTAGGGGCTCGGGTTGGTCGCCCGCAGCACGCGGTAGACATCCAGCGCGTCGGCCTGGGTTTCCAGCTCGAAGCGTCGCGACACCACGATCTGGAACACCTCGCCATCAACGATCGCGGTCTTGGACTTGGCCAGGGCGTCAAGGTACTCGTTTTCCGCCCACGAATGGGCCACCGATTCCATCAGCTTCTCGCGCGGTACGTCGGTGCCCGAGAGCACCGAGGCGGTGGCTTGCACCGGTTCGGCCAGCTGATCGAGCATCCGCTGCAGGCGAGCCACCGCATCGTCGTAGGCCTCGTCCACGTTCTCGTCGTTGCCGTTGAAGTTGATGGCGTTGGCGATCAGCGTGACCGTGCCTTCGGCCGAATCATGGGCCGCCATATCAGCGACGAGGTTCATGCTCAGTTCCGGCAGGTTCAGGTCGTCTGCCGGAGGATTCGGGAGCTTCTCCCAATGGCGCACGCACTCCCATCCGACGAACCCGACCATGCCGCCGGTCAAGGTCGGCAAGCCAGGCACCGGTTCGGTTTTCAGGGCGCGCACGGTGTCGCGCAGCACCTCGACGCCCACCCCGCCGGTCGGCAGGCCGTCTGGCGCCTGCCCCTGCCAGTAGGCATCTCCCCCGCGGGTGCTCAGCGTGGCCGGCGAGTTCACGCCGATGAAGGAATACCGGCTCCACACGCCGCCCGGGGCCGCGGATTCCATCAAGAAGGTGCCGCGACGGCCCTGGCCCAGTGTGCGGTACAGCCCGATCGGGGTCAGCGAGTCGGCGAGGACGGTAATCGTCACCGGTATCACCCGACGATCAGCGGCCATGGTCCGGAAGTGCTCGCGCGACGGGGAAATCTTGCCGAGAGTTTTCATCAGTGTTCTTCTTCTACGTGTTGTTCCTGCAGGTTCGCGCCGTGCAAGAAGCATCAATTTCCGGCCGGCCTGCCTGGGCGGCTGGAAATTTGGAAAGTACTATTCTGGGCGGTGGCCGACCGCAGCCGGAAGCTGCCGATCGGTGAAGCAGGATTCGGTACCGGTGTGGCAAGCCGCCCCCACCTGGTCCACCTGCACCAGCAGCGCATCGCCGTCGCAATCCAGGGCGACGGACTTCACGAACTGGAAGTGTCCGGAGGTATCGCCCTTGCGCCAATATTCCTGCCGGGAGCGCGAGTAAAAAGTCACGCGGCCCGTGCTCAAGGTGCGGCGCAACGCTTCATCGTCCATCCAGCCGAGCATGAGGACCTTGCCCGTGTCATATTGCTGTGCGATCGCGGCAACTAGCCCATTGCCATCGCGCTTAAGCCGATCGGCAATCGCTGGATCGAGGCTTGGGGTTTCGGGGCTCGGATTCGAGCCGTCGTTAGAAGTAGACATCCCCTTTAGCATACTGGTTTTAGCGATCTTTCATCGCCCTGTGACGCACCGCTCGTCAACGCCATTGAGTAGAAGGGCGACACTGCCCCGCATTGCGCAATTCAATGCTTGGCCCGTGCTACTTTCAGAAGTGATGCACTTAGTTCAGGCTTCCAGACTCGCGTTGGCCGAGACCTTGCTTGCCGCAGGTCCTACCGCTGACACTCTTTGCGACGGGTGGCAAACCCGTCATCTTGCCGCGCACCTTGTGGTCCGCGAACGATCGATCCTTGCCGCGGGCGTCGTTTTCAAACCGCTCTCCAAAAAACTGGATGCCAAGGTCAACGAGCTGGCGACCTCGGCACAGTCCCCTGAACGTTATGCCTCGCTGATTCGCACCTTCCGCTCTGGTCCCGCCAAGTACTCGCCGTTCGTGATCGACAAGTTCGACCAGGCCGCGAACCTCTCCGAGTACTTCATCCATACCGAAGACGTCCGGCGTGCACGCGCGCAATGGGCACCTCGAGTCCTGGACAAGGAATACACCGAGCTTCTGTGGCAATCCCTGACCCGGATGTCCCGAGTCCTCTTCCGCAAGGCGCCTGTCGGCATCATCTTGACTCGTCCTGATGGACAGCGCCACGTTGCCAAGAAGGCACCTAACGCTGTTTCAATCACCGGGCCGGTCACCGAATTGATGCTGTACGGTTTCGGACGAATCGATCAGAGCCTCGTGCTCTTTGAAGGTGGAGAAACCGCCCTGGAAATCGTCAAGGGTTTCAAGCCAGGGTTCTAGCAAATCGATGTTGGCCGAATCGTGGGAGACATTCAGTGTCACCTTAATTTCATTATCGAACACTCATGATTCTCCAATTTGTTGGCTGATACGGGGTTCTCGGCTCTGACTCTTATCTTCGTCAACATTGAGGTTATTGCGGACGATGAAGTCTAATTGGTAGTCCAACAATCCCGATGACTTGTCCACACGTTTATATAAACCACTACTCATCACGAGATCCAGAGAATAGTATGTCTCTCATCAATGATCCGCATAGTGGCGAGGCGATATTGAAATGGATCCGAGGAAGTTAATAGTCATAACTGTTGGCATTGGTCTAATGCTCGCTGGATGCAGCGGAAGTACATCTAGTGATTTCCCAAAGCCAAGCGAGACACCTTCTCAGTCCGATTCCGCGGATTCAGGAGAGGACGTATCCAAAGCTCCTGCCGGTGTTTCACGCACCTATCTTGAAGGGTCTTCAAAAGGTCCTGCGAAAAACGTTCCTAAACCGGAGTTGCCTGCTGACGCAAAAGAATTCACGGAAGCGAGCGCTTCGAGCTTCGTTGAATATTATTTTGAACTACTGAACTACGCCATCGAAACGAATGAGGTGGCAGAGGTCAAACGCCTCTCGTCCAAAGAATGCGAACTTTGCGATAAGTCAATCATTAACGAGGCCGAGGCTGCGCAGAAATCTGGTGAATGGCAAGTAGGCGGCGAACACCACCCCAAGATTCTTGATTCCCATATTTCCGGAAAGAATGTAGCTATCGTGACGGTGGAATACACAGCCGATTCGGCGAAGGTGTACTCAGCGCCGGGAAAGCTGCAAGAAGAACTAGATAAGATCGATCCAAACCGTCTTGCCTTCGACCTAGAATACGATGAGGGCTGGCGTGTATATAAGATACTCGGAGCCAACTGATGTTGCGGCCAGTGCATCTTCTCGCGCCCGCGATATCAGTATTGATTTTCTTCACGCCAACGAGTGGCACCAACATCTACGCAACTGAAATAAATGGAGAATCCGCAGGAGTTCGTTTCACCGAAGAAGACGTTGAGGAGACGGACAAAAAACAACGAACTCTGAATCTTCCCAAAATTTTGGAAATTCAATCGCCTGACGACCCCAGAAACAGTCAGCGAAAGAAGAAAAAGTACAAGATTCGAGATTACGATACATGCATTCCGGGTCAGGAGAATGTCAAAGCCTGTGACAGCAACCCTGATCAAGCTACATGCGATAACGGAACTTACCCCATCGAGCGCCAGATATTAGATACAAAAGGCCATGTGCTTTTTCAATACCGTTATTGCCCTGGCGACCCGCCAAAAATTGACATTCCCGATGAAAACCTGATCGAGAGCAAACCTATTATCATCACCATCGAAAAGTTCAGGAGCTACCCAATCAAGGGCTCGACGATTCAGAGCGCGCCAAACAAGTTTTCTCTTCGAAATGGACACACGCATTTCTGGGCCAGCAAGGAAACTCAGGAATTCCAGTCGAACTTGTCTGGGGCAAATGTCAGGATCAAAGCAATCCCCATCCAGTGGAACTGGAGCTACGGCGATGGCTCACAACGAAACCTGAACTTCCCAGGTGAAGCAATGCCTGGACATACCCTGCATGATGAAACGCCTACCAGTCATTCATATTCGGAGACAGGCAAATTCGGAGTCAAGGTGACGACCCTGTATCGCGGCGAGTTCAGCGTGGATGGTGGACCTTGGCAAGCGATTCCCGGACAGGCGGCAGTTCCCAGTAATACTTTGCCAATGGACGTATGGCGTACGGAGAAGGAACTCATCGCCAACGACTAAGCATAAAGAAATGGCTCGACACCTTGGTGTCGAGCCATTCTCACCTTGAGCCTACCGAACCGGATAACCAGCGTCGCGGATCGCCTGCTTCACCTGGGCGATCATATCCTTTGGACCAAAGTGGAAGATCGATGCAGCTAGCACTGCGTCTGCGCCGGCTTCGATGGCAGGAGGAAAATCCTCAGGCTTTCCAGCGCCGCCGGAGGCGATCAGCGGCACCGACACCGCTGCGCGGACAGCCCGAATCATGTCGAGGTCGAACCCGTCCTTGGTGCCATCAGCATCAATGGAATTGAGCAGGATCTCCCCCACACCACGTTCTGCGGCTTCTTTCGCCCATGCCACAGCACACATGCCGGTACCGGTTCGGCCACCATGGGTTGTCACCTCGTAGCCGGATGCGATCGAAGGATCGGCCGTGCGGCGTGCGTCTACCGAGAGCACCAGCACCTGGGACCCGAAGCGCTCAGTGATTTCATTGATCACCTCAGGGCGAGTCACCGCAGCCGTATTGATCGACGCCTTGTCAGCACCGTTGCGCAGCAGGCGGTCAACGTCCTCTGCCGCACGGACGCCTCCGCCGACGGTCAGGGGGATGAAGACTTCCTCGGCTGTCTGGCGGACAACCTCGTAGGTGGTTTCGCGATCCGAGCTGGACGCAGTGACATCCAGGAAGGTCAGTTCGTCTGCGCCCGCTTCGTTATAGCGGCGGGCGAGTTCAACTGGATCACCGGCATCACGAAGGCCCTCGAAATTGACGCCCTTGACGACACGGCCAGCATCAACATCAAGACAAGGAATAACGCGGATAGCAACGCTCATCGAAGGTAGATTCCTTGTCTACTAGATGCGGCAGGCGTGGATTTGGCTCACCAGGATGGCTCGGGCGCCTACGTCGTACAGTTCATCCATGATGGTGTTGGTCTGCGACTTCTTCACCATCGCACGAACTGCAACCCAGTCGGAGTTGGCCAGATCGGAAACGGTTGGCGATTCCAATCCCGGGGTAAGTGCGCAGGCTTCGTCAGCCTGTTCGCGACGCACGTCGTAGTCAAGCAGGACGTACTGTCGGGCAACTAGCACACCGTTCAGGCGGCGGATCAGCACGTCCAGGCCAGCTGGCTTGTGGTTAACGCGGCCGATCAAAACGGCCTCCGACTGCAGCAGTGGATCGCCGAAGATCTCCATGCCAGCAGCCTTGATGGTGTTTCCGGTTTCGACCACATCGGCGATGGCATCGGCCACGCCGAGGCGAACCGATGATTCAATAGCACCGTCAAGGCGGACGATCGATGCATCGATGCCGGCCTTTTCCAGATAGTGGCGCAGCAACACGTCGTAGCTGGTGGCGATGCGCTTGCCGTTGAGCTGCTTGGCGTCGTTGAACGCGCCGATGGGGGCGGCGAAGCGGAAAGCGGACTTTCCAATGCCGAGGGACAGCTGTTCTTCAACGTCGTCGTCCACGTCTGCGTCGAGGTAGAGATCGCGGCCGGTGATTCCCACGTCGAGGATGCCGCGGCCTACATATACGGCGATGTCGCGCGGACGCAGGTAGAAGAATTCAACCTGGTTTTCTTCGTCGACGAGGACCAGTTCACGCGAATCGCGGCGCTGGAGGTAACCGGCTTCCTTGAACATGGTGGAAGCGATTTCTGAAAGGGCACCCTTGTTGGGCAGGGCTACGCGGAGCATTAATGACTCATTTCGTCAGTGTGGCGCTGCGGCGTTCAGCCATAAACAAGCGCCAAGGATTATTTCGTTGGCCGTTGTTTCTGCCGTGCTATCGTCGCGTACGGATCGAAGATGATCCGTACGCGGCGATGCGACGGCTATAGATGCTTGTAAACGTCGGCCAAGGTCATGCCCTTGGCGATCATGAGAACCTGAAGGTGGTAGAGCAGCTGGGAAATTTCCTCTGCTGCGGCCTCGTCGGATTCGTACTCCGCAGCCATCCAAACTTCGGCGGCTTCCTCGACGACTTTTTTGCCGATGCCATGGACACCAGAGTCGAGTTCGGTGACGGTACGAGAGCCTTCCGGGCGTTCTTGTGCCTTGAGCGACAGTTCGCTGAAGAGCTCGTCAAAAGTTTTCACGGAACCAATCCTAGCGTTTTTCTTCACGGGTTCTGCATTCAGGTGGCCCTATGTGACGGGCCTCCCGAGGGCTACGCCAAGGCGGCAACCGTCATGACCGCTGCCGAGTAGGCCTCGTATCCCTTGTCTTCGCTGGAGTTTTCCAAGCCAGCGCGGTCCAGACCCTGCTCTTCGTTATCGCAGGTGAGCACGCCGAAACCGACAGGGGTCTTGGTGTCGACACTCACATTGGTTAAGCCATTGGTCGCCGCCAGGCAGACGTAGTCGAAGTGCGGGGTGCCGCCGCGGATCACCACGCCCAGGGCGATGATCGCGTCGTAGTCCACGGCCAGTGAAGCGGCCGCGACCGGCAGCTCGAAGGTGCCAGGGACCCGAATCAGGGTGGTGCTGTCCTCCAGCCCTGCGTCCTTGGCGGCACGCTGAGCGCCGTCGATCAGGCCGTTCATGATGACCTCGTGCCAGCTGGCGGCAAGGATCGCCACCTTCAGTCCAGCGAATTTTTCGCTGCCGGCCAATGACTTCAGCTGCTCGGCGACATCGGTAGGGGCTCCGTGCTTGCTCATGGATTTTCTCCTCGTGCGGTGGGGTACTCGTGCGGTGGGGTGTCAGGCGCCGTGGTAGGCGTCGGCTTCGGTATCGGTCAACGGCTCATCGAGAAGATCCAGGTGGTGGCCGAAGCGCGCTTGCTTGGTGTGCAGGTAGGCGGAGTTCTGCTCGCGCGGGGTGATGCGCAGCGAGACCAGTTCCTCGACTGCAATGCCTGCATCGGTCAACTGCTGCTGCTTGTCAGGATTGTTGCTCAGCAGGCGGATGGCTTGCAGCCCCATGGCCTTGAGGATCGCCGCCACCGCAAAATATTCGCGGGCATCGGCCGGGAAGCCCAGATGCAAGTTGGCATCCAAGGTGTCCATCCCGGATTCCTGCAATGCGTAGGCGCGCAGCTTGTTCGCCAGGCCGATGCCCCGGCCCTCGTGCCCGCGAATGTAGATGATGTGTCCGCCCTCGGCGGCGATCTGCGCCATCGAAGCATGCAGCTGCTCGCCGCAGTCGCAGCGGTAGGACCCGAAAATGTCGCCGGTCAGGCATTCCGAATGGATGCGCACCAGATTTGATGGCGAGCTGCCGTTCGGTCCTTCATGGCTGAGCACCATGTGCTCGTGGCCTTCGGCGGTAGCCGCCCGGGCGGTGAAGTCGCCGAAAGCGGTCGGCAATTTGATCGGATCGGTCAGCTCGATCTCGTCATTGACCCGGCGCCAGCGTGCCAGATCGTCAATGGAGATCAGCGGCAGGTCATGCCCTGCGGCGAAGACCCGCAGGTCATCCAGGCGCATCATTTCGCCGTCGTCCTTGGTGATCTCGCCGATCACGCCTACCGGTTCCAGTCCGGCCGCACGGCACAGGTCAACGGCGGCCTCGGTGTGGCCGCGCCGTTCGAGCACGCCACCGGCGGCCGCTCGCAGCGGGAAGATATGCCCGGGGCGCGAAAGCTGCGCCGGCACGGTAGCCGGATCGGCCAGCAACCGGGTGGTCAACGCTCGATCGGCCGCGGAAATGCCGGTGGTGATGCCCTCGGCCGCATCGCAGGTGATGGTGAACGCGGTGCCCTTGGCATCCTGGTTGATGCCGACCATGGGGCCCAGGCCCAAGGCGTCGGCGCGCTCGGCCTGAAGCGGAACGCAGATGACCCCTGAGGTGTAGCGGATGGTGAAGGCCATCAGCTCGCTGGTGGCATGCTGGGCGGCGAAGATGATGTCGCCCTCATTTTCGCGGTCCTCGTCATCCACGACAACGACGGCCCGGCCGGCCGCCAATGCGGCCAGCGCCGCTGGGATCGGGTCTAGCGTGGAAGGGCTCATGCGCGGGCACCGCCGAATTCGTTCAGGCGGGCGACGTACTTGGCCAGCACGTCGACCTCGATGTTGATCTTGTCGCCGACCTGGCGCTGGCCCATGGTGGTTTCGGCCAAGGTGATGGGAATGAGGCCCACTTCCACCCAGTGCGCCCCGGTGGAGCTCGCCGGCGAGACCCCGGTGATGGTCAGCGAGATGCCGTCCAGGGCAATCGATCCCTTTTCCGCGGTGAGCGGCGCGTACTGGTCGTCCAGGGAAATGCGGAAGGTGGTCCACTGGCCGTGGTCGACGCGCTGCAGGACTTCGCCCACGGTATCCACATGGCCCTGCACGACGTGCCCGTCGAGCCGTGCGCCCGCCTGGGTGCAGCGCTCAAGGTTGACAGTGTCGCCGGCACGCAGGGATCCGGTAGTGGTGCGGCGCAAGGTTTCGCCCATCACATCAACGCTGAGCTTCTCCCCCTCCAGCTCGGTGGCGGTCAGGCAGACGCCGTTGACGGCCAGCGATCCGCCCAGGCCGAGGTTCTCGGTGTGCCCGGGGGCGCTGAGGGTGAGTACTGCCAGGTCCTGATCGGGATCGGTGCTGATCCCCTCGATGATCCCCTGGCCGGTGACGATTCCGGTAAACATGATTTCTCCTCGAAAAATTTGTGGTTCGCGTTAAACGCCGGGCAATGGTTCAAGATGCAGCATGATGTCATCGCCAAGCCGGGCCAATGATTCATTGCTGGCGGTATCCAACCGATAGCGGTGCGCCTCGCTGAGGGTCGATGTGGGCAGATTCACCGATGAACTGCCGGCGCCAATGAGCAATGGCGCCTGGTAGCAGTAGAGTTCATCGGCCAGATCGGCTTCGATGAATGCGGAGGCGACCGTGGCGCCGCCTTCGATGAGCAGATGGCCCAATCCCAGCTCGTTGGCGCGATCGATAACCGCGTGCACGTCGTGGGTGGCGATCTGCTCCCAGTCTTCGCCTTCGGCCAGCGCCAGATTCCCGGGTAATTCACGCTGTCCCATGACGAGCCGGTACGGCTGCTTGCTGTGCAGCTGGCCATCCCGGGTTCGGGCGCTGAGCCGGGGATTGTCGATCACCGCAGTATTGGTGCCAATCAGGATCCCGTCCACTCGGGCGCGCAATCCATGGGCGTGGTCGCGGGATTCCGCGGAGGTGATCCACTGGCTGGTGCCATCCGGCGCGTTGATGCGGGCATCCAGGGACTGAGCCAGCTTCACCGTGATGAAGGGGCGAGCTTGCTCCTTGGACAGGAACCACCGATGGTTCAACTCGCGAGCGGCTGCATCGTCTGCAAACTGGGTGGTGGGGATTCCGCGGCCGCGCAGGTATTCGGCTCCCCCGCTGGCAGCCGTATTGTCGCTGACCGCGTAGTAAACCGAGCCGATTCCGGCGTTGGCGATCGCCGCTGCGCAAGGACCGGTGCGGCCGGTATGGTTGCACGGTTCCAGGGTGACGATCATGGTCAGCTTTTCTGCTGCTGCCGGATCGATTTTCCCCAGCCGGCGCAGGGCGTCGACCTCCGCGTGCGGATGGCCGGCACCCAGGTGGTAGCCGGTGGCGATGAGGTTGCCCTCGCCGTCCAGGATGCTGGCGCCGACCAGCGGATTCGCTCCGCGATGTCCGCGGCCCGCGGTCTGCAGCGCGGTGCTCAGCGCGGAATCCAGTTGCTGGGTTGTTACCATCGTTCGTCCACCCCTTTATCGCTGCTGCGAGATGGTCGGGTCGGGCAGGTCGGTTTCAATCCGGGGTTTGGCGCCGCGTTTGGACTTGGCCCAGACGAAGAACCCGATCAGCGTGAAGGCACCGTAGAACAGGTACATGAAGGCGCTGGCGTAATAGCCGGCGGAGAAGAGCAGCGGGACGCCTACCGCATCAACGGCGACCCAGACGAGCCAGAATTCGACCCAGCCCTTGGCCATGCCGTAGGTGGCGAGCATCGAGCCGACGAAGGTCCACGCGTCGGCCCAGACCGGCTCGTAGGATCCGAGCAGGCGGAATAGCGGGGTCAGCGCAATGGTGCCGAGCACCAGGATAGCGACAAGGGCCAGCCGGGCTTTGTTCGAGGCCCACTGCGGGGTGACAGCATGCCCGGTGCCGTTTCTCGCCTGCTTCCAGCGATACCAGCCGAAGACCGAAACGGCGATGAACAAGATCTGGCGGCCAGCTTGGCCCCAGAGGTTCGCGGTGTAGCCGGTATCGAAGAGGCTGCCGAGGAAGACCGTCAGCAGCAGGAGGTTGCCGATGATGCCTACCGGCCAGGCCCAGACTTTACGGCGCATGCCGCCGACGGCACTGGCAAGGCCGAAGATGTTGCCGACGACTTCGCGCACTAGCAGTGCCGAGGAGCCGATCGCAATTTGTGAGTTGAAAGCTTCAATGAGCCACCGCAGGAAATCCATCTTTCCACCCTTCTCGAAGCGGCGGCTCCGGGGGTGTGCATTTGATGGGCCTGCGGCTCCGCCTGGGAAGATCGCCCGGTGAGGGGCCATCGGCAGAAACATAGGCAAATCAAATTCGTGCTTCTCCCATCCAGACTTTAACTGTCGGTACCGGAATTCCACCGGCTCAACCGCAGCCTCGGCTTGTGGCCTGGGCAGCGGGTCGCGGACTATCACCGCCGGTTCGGACTTTCACCGACCCCGGAGCACGTATTCGTGTTTACAACAAATCATTCTGGCACACCTTGGCCGGCTTCAGTGACCGCCCAGTGCAAGATTGCGTAATACATCCACCTCGGCCGATGGATCAGGAGCCGAATATACCGCGGATCCGGCCACGAACACGTCGGCTCCGGCTTCAGCTGCCCGCAGAATCGTGTCACGCGAAATGCCGCCGTCAACCTGCAGCGCAATGGGCTTGCCGCTGCCTTCGATCGCTGCGCGGGCCCGCTGGATCTTCGGCAACACCAGATCCAGGAACTTCTGTCCGCCGAAGCCCGGCTCGACGGTCATCAGCAGCACCATGTCCAGTTCGCCGAGCATATCCAGGTAGGGCTCGATCGGGGTGGCCGGGCGCAAGGCCATGGCGGCCTTGGACCCGGCGGAGCGCAATTCACGCGCCAGGCGAATCGGCGCCGCGGAAGCCTCTGCGTGGAAGGTCACCGAGTCCACGCCAAGCTGGGCGTACTGCGGGGCCCAGCGATCGGCATTCTCGATCATCAGGTGCACGTCGATCGGCAGCTTGCTGACCTTCTGCAGGGCATCCACCACGGGCAGGCCGAGCGTCAGGTTCGGGACAAAATGGTTGTCCATGACGTCCACATGCACGGCATCGGCGGTGTGAATCCGCTCCAGCTCGCTGGCCAGGTTCGCGAAGTCGGCGGACAGGATCGAAGGATTGATCCGCGCATTGCGCATAGGTGCTCCTTGGGATATTTGTGCTTGGCTAGGCCTTTTTGGTCAGAATCGCCATGAACATGGCATCGGTGCCGTGGATGTGCGGCCACAGCTGCACGGTGCTTCCCTCGCCCAGGGCGTGCCCGGCGGCTGGGGTCTGCGGGTACACCACGTCGGCAACGGCTGCCCCGGTATCCAGCAGCGCCGCGTTCTCGTGGCGCTTGAGGAAGTCCTCGACCACCAGGCGGGTTTCGGCCTGATGCGGCGAGCAGGTGACAAATCCAATGACCCCGCCCACGCGCACCGAATTGAAGGCTGCATCCAGCAGTTCGCCCTGCAGGGCGGTCAATTCCGGAATATCCCGTGGGGCCTTGCGCCAGCGCGACTCGGGACGGCGGCGCAGCGCGCCGAGGCCGGAGCAGGGCGCGTCGACCATGATGCGGTCGTAGTCCCCCGCATAGTCTGCCCCGCCGAAGTCGCGGCCGTCCTGCTCGGTCACCATCCAGTACTCATGCGGGACCGCATCCAGGGAATTGGCAACGAGGCGTGCGCGGTGGGCGGTCGGCTCGTTGGCGGTCAGCCGGGCGTCGCGTTGCACCGCGATGGCGCCGAGCAATGCCGCCTTGCCTCCGGGGCCGGCGCACAGGTCCAGCCAGTAGCGGTCTTCGCCGTCGTCGGGCAAGGCAACGCTGGCTAAGGCGCGGGCCATGACCTGGCTGCCGGCGTCCTGGACGCGCACGGTGCCCTCTTTGACGCCGGGCACACGCGCAACATCCCCGTGCTTGTAAGTCGCCGAATCAGCCAGCAGACTCCCCGGTTCTGCCCCTGCTTCCAGGGCACCGGACAGATCGCCCAGTCCCGGAAGGGCGACCAGGTTCACCAGTGGAGCGAGGTTGTCGGCCTCAAGCAGGGCCTCGATTTCCGCCGCGTCGCGGCCATGGGCGATCAATGCACCGCGCAGCGCGCGAACGATCCAGTCCGGGTGCGAGTGCTCGATGGACAGGCGCTCGGATTCGGAGCTGGCGGCTCCCGCCAGTTGCTGGGTCCAGTCCTGCGCTTCCTGGGCCGCAACACGGCGCAGCACCGCGTTGATCAGCCCCGATGGGCCGGCTCCGATCTGCGCGCGGGCCAAAGAAACCGTTTCGTCCAACGCCGCATGCTTGGGTACACGCATGGCCAGCAACTGGTGGGCGCCCAAACGCAAGGCATCCAAGATGGCCGGGTCGAGTTCGGCCAGCGGACGGTCCACCAAGGTTCCCAGGATCGCGTCATAGAACCCCTGTCCACGCAGTGCCCCGTAGGCCAATTCAGTGGCGAATCCGGCGTCGCGCCGATCAAGCTGGTACTCGCGGATCGTCTTTGGCAGTACGAGGTTGGCGTAGGCGTCGGAGCCGGAGACTTCTCGCAAGACCTTGAAGGCTACGAGTCGGGCTGGGTCGGCGTGGCGTTTACGCTGCCCCGGGGCCGACTGCGAGTATTGGCGAGGACCGGATTGGCCGCGATTGCGAGTCCGGCCCTGCGCGTTGCGTCGCGGTTCATTGCCGCGGTATCCGCCGCGTGGTTCCTGCCCGCTCATGCGAAGCTCACTTTCGTTCCCTGGGTGAGCACGCCACGTGCCCAGTCGGAGGCCTTCATCATCTTTTTGCCCGGAGGCTGGATTTCTGTGGGTTCTAGGGCCCATGTCGCGGACCCGATGAACACCTTGGGCTGCTTGCCCGGTTCAATGCGCACTTCGCCAGGGGCCAGATCGGTGATCTCGCGGTGCTCGCGCAGCGGCCCGAACTTGAAGCGCTGGTTCTCCACCTTGACCCAGGCGCCCGGGAAGGGGGTGGTTCCGTGGGCGCGGCGTCTGATTTCCGTGGCCGGGCGGCCGAAGTCCAGTTCCGCGTCGGCGTCGGTGATCTTCGGGGCATAGGTGTGCGAACCGGATTGCGCAACGGCAACGGCCTGACCCGATTCCAGGGCCTGCAATGTTTGGACCAGCAATGTGGAACCAGAGTGGCTCAATCGCTCCAACATGATTCCGGCGGTGTCCAGTTCATCGATTCGCTCGGTGACCTGGCCGAAAACTGGACCGGTATCCAGTCCTGTTTCCAGCTGGAAGGTCACCGCTCCGGTGATGTCATCGCCATGGATGATCGAGTGCTGGACCGGCGCGGCGCCGCGCCAGTTCGGCAGCAACGAGAAATGCAGGTTGATCCAGCCGTGGGTGGGGACCTGCAATGCTGCCCGGGGCACCAATCCGCCGTAAGCGACAATGGCCGCTGCATCGACGTTTAGTGCTTGAAGTTCGGCGGTCGTATCTTCGGTGATCTTGGCGGCCTTGATAATGGGCAAACCGAGTTCTTCGGCTCGGGCGGCCACCGGGGAAGGCGTGAGAACGCGTTTGCGCCCCAGTGGCGCGTCCGGGCGAGTCAAGACCGCGGCGATTTCGAATCCGGCCTCGTGAAGGTAGTCCAATGAGGTGACTGCTACTTGGGGCGTGCCGGCAAAGAGGATCCTCATGTCTTAGTTCCCCAATCCTGCGCCGAAGCTGGAGCCGAGCGCGCCTGAGCGTTGTTGCACCGTGGCATTGGCGGTTTGCGAGTAATTGGCCGAACGCAGCGTGCGCCACGCCGCTTTCTTCTCCTCCGGCGCGAGCCGATCAAGGAAGAGTATTCCGTCCAGGTGGTCGGTTTCGTGCTGGAAGCAGCGTGCCAGCATGTCGGCGCCTTCCAATTCAACGGGGTTGCCGAATTTATCGAAGCCCTTGGCCTTGACGTAGCGGCGTCGCGGTACCGGCGCGGCGACACCTGGGATGGAAAGGCAGCCTTCAATCTGGTCGTCCTGGAAATCGTCGCTCAGTTCTAGCACCGGGTTGACGATATGGCCGCGTTCGCTACCGATTTGATAGGTGAACACACGCAGTGAAACGCCCACCTGCGGTGCGGCGAGGCCAGCGCCATGAACGTCTTCCATGGTCTGATCCATGTCTTCGACGAGCTTCTGGAGCTCCGGGCCAAAGTCGGTCACCTCCTGCGCTGGGGTGCGTAGAACGGGGTCTCCGATGATCCGAATTCCCAAAATCGCCATAATCCGCTGGTACCTTCTTTGCCGTTGACTGATGGTATGAGCTCTTGCTGCGCTGAAAGCTAACCGTTCCAGTCTACGCGGTCGGCGCTGGGCTTCATTGAGCTGGCGGCGTGATTTCAGCCAGCGTTGCCCGCGCTCGGGAGATCTTGTGGGTGGCTTCCCAATTGCGGCGTAAGGCGAAGAACTTTGCCCAGTAGTCCGGCATTGCAGATTCGGGGGCCATGAAGGTTCGAGTTCCGGTCTCCCCTAGCGCAACTGCCAGCAGCACGGTGTCTGTTCCGTAGTCCCATGGCTTCCATACGCCAGCTTCGGCATCGACTACCTGTTCTTCAGCTTTGCACGCCGCGGCGAGTTGCATGATGACCTTGTCATCGGGGCGTTTGACGATGCCATCGCGGTCAGAGGTTTTCGTCTTGTAATCCACGATGCACACCCGCCCGCCGATCTTGGCTACTAGATCAATGGTTCCTGCGTAGCCAACCGTGTCATTCCAAACCGTAACTTCCGCGGCGAGAGGTTCAACTTTGTAGTCCGCCCACCAGGATTCGAAGTGCTGAGCGTAGGCCAGCTCGTTATTAGCTTCTAACTGTGCCTTGGCGCCGGCAAGATCGTGTTCTTGCCCTAGTGCTTGAAGCGCCCACGCTTCTGCATAGTTGTGGACGCGGTCCCCGCGAGCTGCCGCTTGGTCGCGATAGATGTCAGCAGCGTTTGCCGCGTCCCTGACCAATGAACGCAGTTGCCGCCTGTCTGCCAGGGCCTGCGCAAGCCGCTGGTCCTCCGACAACGACTTAGCCGCCATGTAGCCGGCCCAGCCAGAAAGATCCATATTGTCCATGCCGATGACTGTGGTGATGGATGGGACAATTGCTTCTCCCCCGACCGCCCTGCTGTACATGCGGCCTGAACCGGTCTGAGTGGCTAATTTTGGAGACGTCATGCACACGATCATGACATGCGGCTACCCCGCTTCGCTCCTAGTCGCGATGGAAATATGAATTTTCCGCGTACTTCCGGGGTTTTTGGGCGCTGTGAACCAGATCTCAGCGTTTCGATTTGGACGGATGCGAAATCTCGTATAGAGTTTTTACTCGTTGGAACGAACGGAAACGTTCAGAAAACAGCACATTTTGCGGACATAGCTCAGCTGGTAGAGCGCAACCTTGCCAAGGTTGAGGTCGCGAGTTCGAACCTCGTTGTCCGCTCGCAAAAAGATTCACCGACTAGGTAAAACTAGTCACTCTGGCTTCGGCCAGTATGGTGGGGTGGCCGAGAGGCGAGGCAGCGGCCTGCAAAGCCGTATACGCGGGTTCGAATCCCGTCCCCACCTCGCAATGAAGATTGCAGATCTTTTTAGCGCGATTGGCGCAGCGGTAGCGCGCTTCCCTGACACGGAAGAGGTCACTGGTTCGATCCCAGTATCGCGCACGGACTTATGGTTCACCAGACCATGAATCTGTAATTAAGTGAATAGTATGCGGTCATAGCTCAGCTGGTAGAGCGCAACCTTGCCAAGGTTGAGGTCGCGAGTTCGAACCTCGTTGACCGCTCTGAGAATTCAGATTCCATTTGAATTCTGTCGGGATTCCATAGTGAATCTTCGGCGCGATTGGCGCAGCGGTAGCGCGCTTCCCTGACACGGAAGAGGTCACTGGTTCGATCCCAGTATCGCGCACTGGATATCCTCGTGGTATTCATGCGGTCATAGCTCAGCTGGTAGAGCGCAACCTTGCCAAGGTTGAGGTCGCGAGTTCGAACCTCGTTGACCGCTCCAAATAATAGAATATAGTTTTGCGGTCATAGCTCAGCTGGTAGAGCGCAACCTTGCCAAGGTTGAGGTCGCGAGTTCGAACCTCGTTGACCGCTCCACATAAAGAATGGGAATCACTCCTAGTGGTTCCCATTTTTGCTTTAATTCCCACCGTTCGACACGCCCGAGTTTTCCACTGCTCTTCCCTGATCACATTTTTAGTTTTAGGGTGGGGAACAGTTGTGGAGCTAAAGGGGTTCCCACAAACGAATGGAGGTGCATCATGGTAGGTTTTGATGATCTACGTGGCAAAGCAGAGGAATTCGCAAAAGAGAACCCAGACCAGGTCTCCCAGGGCATCGATCAGGTCGGCGATTTTATCGACGACAAGACCGGTGGCAAGTTCGCAGAGCAGGTCGACGGTGCCCAGCAGGGCGCTAACGACTACGTCGACGGACTTGGCGGAGGCGCTGAGGGTGGCGAAGGCGAGAACAACGAAGGCTAATCCCTTCGGATAACTCCCCTCGGCTTGCCCGAGCATCCAGAAAAGGCACCGACTGCGGTCGGTGCCTTTTCAGTTTAACTTCACAAACTGATGTGATTATCCCCTAGCCGGAGCGAACCTGTAGAAATGACTTATGGTTCAACGCGCCTCGAGTGAAAATAGTTTAAGCCAAGCCTTAATTGCTGGATTGATCACCACAATGGTTGGCTTCGTCGCCTCCTTCGCAGTTGTACTCGCTGGGTTATTTCAAGTCGGCGCTTCACCTTCTCAAGCGGCCTCGGGCCTGCTGACCCTCTCGGTGCTCGTGGGCGTGTGCACGATCGCTCTGTCCTTGCGGCACCGAATGCCGATCAGCATCGCCTGGTCCACCCCCGGTGCCGCGATGCTTGCCTCCTTGGCGCCGGGGGCATTCACGTTCTCAGAAGCGGTTGGCGCATTCATTATCAGCGGCATCCTGATCGTGCTCACCGGGCTTGTCCCTGGATTGCACAAGCTGCTAACCCGGATCCCTGTGCCCATTGCTCAGGGCATGCTCGCCGGCGTGCTGCTCCCCCTGTGCATCAAGCCGTTCACCTCGCTGGGCACAATTACCCTGCCGGCGCTAGGCATACTGCTGGTCTTCTTGATCGGATTGCGCATGCTGCCTCGGTTCGCGGTGGCTTTGAGCATGCTGGCTGCCGTGGCATTCGGGCTCTGGCATATCGGGCAGAACCAAAATTGGTCGCAATTACAGGTCGTACCGCAGCTGGAATTCGTTGTGCCTGAATTTTCATTGCAGGCGATAGCCAGCATCAGCGTGCCGCTATTCATTGTCACCATGGCCTCGCAGAATATTCCGGGCGTGGCGGTGCTCAATTCCTTCGGATACGTGCTGCCGTGGCGCCCTTCGATGGTTTTCACCGGGATCGGAACTGGTGTCGGCGCGCTATTTGGCGGGCATGCCATCAACCTTGCAGCTATCACCGCGGCCTTGGCTGCCGGAGAGCAGGCGGGAGCCGATCCGAAGCTTCGTTGGCGGGCCGGAGCCAGTTCAGGCGCCTTCTACCTGGTTTTCGGCGCGTTCAGCGCGCTGATCGTCTCGGTGGCGAATGCCTCGCCTGAAGGCCTGTTCCAAGCGGCGGCCGGACTGGCCTTGTTGGCCACGCTGGGAAGTTCCCTCACCGGGGCGATCACTAATCCCACATGGCGTTTGAGCGCTCTGGTTACACTCTTGGTGGCGGCGGGAAATCTCACGCTTTTTGGCATCGGCGGAGCGTTCTGGGCGCTGGTGGCGGGACTGCTAACGCACTTCATCGCCGAGCGGGCTGCTCGGCGATGAAGAATTGATGAGGGCCAGGCGAGGCTAGATCGCCGATTCGCCGATCTGGCCTTCTCGAGCCAGCGCAGTCAAACGCGAGACCGCGCGATAGTACTTCTTCTGGTAACCTCCGGACATCATCTCCGGTGTGAACAATTCGCTGAACGGCTTGCCCGAGGCAACGATGGGCACATCCTTGTCGTACAGTCGGTCGGCCAGAACCACGAAGCGCAAGGCGATGGCCTGATCGGTAATCGTGTCCACGTTGTGCAGCACCAACGCCTCGGTTTCTGACAAGAGCTGGCGGTAGCGCGAAGGGTGCACCTGGGAAAGGTGGGCCACGAGCTGGTCGAAGTTATCGACGGCAAGGGTCTTCTCCGGATAGCGCTGCTGCGCGAAGCCCTCGATCTGCTGATCATCCAATGGTTCAGGCGCGTCGGGCAGGCCACGGTGGCGGAAGTCCTCGCCCTCCACGCGGTGCACGTCGAACTGCTCGGAAAGCGTCTTGATCTCGCGCTGGAAGTCAACCGCGGCGAAGCGGCCTTCGCCGAGCGCGCCAGGCAAGGTATTGGAGGTCGCGGCGAGCTTCACGCCGGCATCGGAGAGCTCGCGCATCAAGCGGGACATCAGCACGGTATCCCCCGGATCGTCCAGTTCGAATTCGTCGATGCAGACCAGCGAATACTGGCTGAGGACATCCACGGTCTGGCGGAAGGACAGCGCGCCGACCAGGTTGGTGTATTCGACGAAGGTGCCGAAGGCCTTGCGTCCCGGTGCTGCATGCCACAGCGAGGCCAGCAGGTGGGTCTTGCCCACGCCGAATCCTCCATCGAGGTAGATGCCGTTCTTGATTTCCTTTTTCTTTCCAAAGAGCTTGGACAGGAGGGACCCGGCATCTTTCTTGCCGACCGTTTCGGCAAAGGCCTTGAGCTTGTTCACGGCTTCGGTCTGCGAGGGCTGGGTCGGGTCGGGCCGGTAGGTATTGAAGGAGACTTCACCAAAGCGGTAGGACGGATGGAAACCGGCCAGCAATTCTTCGATCGAAAGATTCGGCTTGGTCTCGCTCAGGTGGGTGATTGTCGCCATTGGCTGTGGGAGTCCTTCAGTTGATTGCTCAGTTGATCCGGGCTGCCATGGCAAGCCCATCGGCCAGTTTACCTTGAATAGCGTCGTTGATTGCCTAAAATGTCGTATCCCACACTGCCTTCCCCGCCGTTCGGGACTAGGCTAGAAGTAGAGCCCGCGCCACCTGCTTCTAGCGTGGCCACGTACCGAGAACCGCAAGGATCGTGATCATCAATGCCATTGCCCGTTGAGTCCAACGACAAGTACGCCTCTTACGCCCACCCTGAACGCCTGGTCTCAACCCAATGGGTGGCCGATCATCTGGGCGAGGAAAACCTCGTCGTGCTGGAATCAGATGAAGATATCCTGCTCTATTCCACAGGCCATATCCCTGGCGCGCTGAAGATCGACTGGCATACCGAATTGAACGACGAGGTCACCCGCGACTACGTCGATGGTGAAGGATTCGCCGCATTGATGTCCGCCAAGGGCATCACGCGAGAGAGCACCGTGGTGATCTACGGCGACAAGTCCAACTGGTGGGCAGCTTACGCATTGTGGGTCTTCACGCTCTTCGGCCACGAAGATGTGCGCTTGATGGATGGCGGGCGCGACAAGTGGATCGCCGAAGGCCGCGAGCTGAGCACGCAGAGGCCTGAAGCCGCCAGCACCGAATACCCGGTCATCGAGCGTGCCGACTCCGAGATCCGCGCCTTCCTGCCCGAGGTCCTGGCGCACCTGGGCAACCCGCTGATCGACGTCCGCTCGCCTGAAGAGTACACCGGTGAGCGCACCCACATGCCGAACTACCCGGAAGAGGGCGCACTGCGCGGTGGCCATATTCCGAGCGCGGCCTCGGTGCCATGGGCCAAGGCCGCGGCCGACGACGGCACGTTCCGCTCGCGCGAAGAGCTGGAGGAAATCTACCTGGACGGCGCCGGCTTGAAGCCAGGCGATGATGTGGTGGCCTACTGCCGGATCGGCGAACGCTCCAGCCACACGTGGTTCGTGCTCAAGCACCTCTTGGGCTTCAAGAATGTCCGCAACTATGACGGCTCATGGACTGAATGGGGCAACGCTGTAGGCGTGCCGATCGTCCGCGGCGAAGCCAAGGGCGAGGTACCTGCCAAGCGTGGAGCGCGCGCATGAGCCAGCTGCCCGAGGAGCTCAAGGAAATCGTCGAAGAGTTCACCGAGGTGCCCGAAGCGGACCGCCTGGAATTGCTGCTGGAATATTCACGCGAACTTCCGGAACTGCCGCCGCGCCTAGCGGACCACCCGGAGCTGTTCGAGCAAGTGGTGGAGTGCCAGTCGCCATTGTTCCTGGTGGTGGAAGTCGCCGAAGATGCGGATCGTACGGTTAATCTGTTCTTCTCCGCCCCGCCTGAGGCGCCAACCACTCGTGGTTTCGCCTCCGTGCTGGCCGCGGGACTGGATGGTATTGATGCGCAGTCCGTATTGGATGTGCCCGATGACATGCCGCAGCAGCTGGGGCTGACCCGTGCGCTCTCGCCGTTGCGCATGCGCGGCATGACCGCGATGCTCGGCCGGATTAAGCGCCAGGTCTCCGAACAGCTGGCTGCCTAGCCCCCTGGCGCCGAGAGCACCTCGCCTGAAGCAAAGGAATTTTCAGTAGTGGGCAAGAAAAAGCAGGCTGCCTCCACGCCAGCCACCGCGGCCTTGGACGCTGCCGGCATCAGCTACGTCGCGCACAGTTATACGCACAGCGATTCGGCCGAGAGCTATGGCGCCGAGGCAGCGCAGCAATTAGGAGTCAGCGGCGATCGGGTGTTCAAGACGCTGATGGTTTCCACCGGGTCCACGGCGGCCGAGGACTTGGCCGTGGCGGTGGTGCCGGTAGCAGCGATGCTGGACTTGAAGGCCATCGGCACGGCGCTGGGCAAGAAGAAGGTGCAGATGGCCGACAAGGCCGCGGCACAGCGCCGCAGTGGCTACGTGCTCGGTGGCATCTCGCCCTTCGGGCAGCGCCAGCACTCGCGAACCGTGATCGATAGCAGCGCCCAGCAATTCGAGACGGTATTCATTTCCGGTGGCCGTCGAGGCTTCAGCCTGGAGATCGCCCCGCAGGACGCCGCACAAGCCGCCGAAGCCCTCTGGGCCGCCATCACCAGCTAATCGCGCCGGACTGCCCGAAAAACCCTGCCTCGCTGCGGAGACTTATCACCGCAGCGAGGCAGGGTCATTTATGCCTTAGGAAACTTCTGCCGTGGCAGAGATGCGCTTGCCCAGGAAGTTGGTAATGGCTTGGGCGAAGCCTTGGGGATCAACGTTCGGCTCGCGCGTGTGCCCGGCCTTGGTGAAGGTCCGCAAGGTCACAAGATCCGGACGCAAAGCAGCCAGCTTGAGGCTGGGCCCGTTGGGCACGAACTCGTCGTCGCGCGAATGCATGATCAGCATGGGATGGGTCAGCTCGCTGGCACGGTCAACCCAATTCAATCTGCGCAGGTTGACCGGGGCGGCTTGGCCGGTGACCCAGCGTCCAGCCTTATTGGACAACAGCCACTGGGCGAAGCGTCCGACCGACTGCGGGATCTTATTGGCCCGGGCCTGGTGCGAGAGCACATCGACCCAGTTGATCACCGGTCCCACGAGCATCAGCGAATCGATATGGTCGGCCAGTTCGCTGCGGTCGGCGGTCTGCAAGCTGATGGCACCGCCCATGGACCAGCCGAGCAAGATGATTTGCTTCGCGCCATGTTCCAAGGCGAAGCTGATGCCGGCTTGGACATCGAGCCATTCGGTATCCCCGAGTCCGTAGCGGCCGTCGGGCGCGTTGGGCGCCAGCCCGTCATTGCGGTAGCTCATGAGCAGCGCCGTGACTCCCATGGAGGCAAGGGCTGGCAGTGCGCGGATGGTTTCGTTGCGCCTCGCACCACGGCCGTGCACGCCAATCACCCACACATCTTCCTGGGTGGTGCCGCGCACCAGCCATGCGGGCCCGTCGCCGCCCTCCAATGGAACGACAACATCCTCGGCGGTGAAACCCAGGTCCTGGGGGTGTTCGTAGATCGCTCCGGAGAGGTAGCCTCGCCGGACCCCTTCAAGGCTGCCGCGGTAGACGTGCTCGATTCTGCGGGCGACAAGCCGTGTTTTGCCTGGCACCTCGGATGGGGCGGAGAGCCGCAGGGCGCAGGCGTCGAACTCGGTCAGGAAGATGCACGGGCCTGGCTGGTTGGTGTCTGCGTCTTTGGTGAAGTGCAACCACAGTTTGCCTTCGGCATCGGTGACGACTTCGCGAATCATGCTGTTTCCGATGCGCCGCTCTTCTGGGGTGACAACGCGTCGGGCGAAGTATCCGGCGAGCGCCGAGACGCTGGCCGCCAGCAGCGAACCGGCGCCAACCCCCAGTCCCACGCCCAGCAGGGTCGCGGGGATGGTTTTACGCGGTTGCAGGGTATCTGCGATATTCCGAGCCATGTTTTCATCTTTCCACGTTGTCGTGCGGGAATCATCTGTCGCGTCCGAACGTTTCCATGTGTATGAGCGAAGAATCATCAAACAAGACCCCGGACGTTTCGGCCCGCACCGAGGTGCAGTGGCAGGAAGTCCTCTCCCCTGAAGAGTTCCATGTGCTGCGCCAGGCCGGGACCGAGCGACCGTTTACCGGCGAGTTCTGGGATACCACGACCGAAGGCGTCTATTCCTGCCGCGCGTGCGGAGCCGAGCTATTTGCCAGCACGACCAAATTCGATGCGGGCTGTGGCTGGCCATCGTTTTATGCCCCATTGGCCGAGGACCGCGTTCGGTATATCACCGATGAGTCCCTGGGCATGAAGCGCGTGGAAGTCCGGTGCGCTGCGTGCGATTCGCATATGGGTCATGTTTTTGAAGGCGAGGGCTTCAATACGCCGACCGATCTGCGCTATTGCATGAACTCGCTGAGCCTGGCCCTGCGCAGCTCCGCTGAATAATTGCTGTGGCTGCATCGCGGTTGACATCACATTTAGAACAAGAGTTACTTATTCATGAGTGACTCAGCATCAACTTTTCTATTGTTTGGGCGTAGCGTTCATGTCAAGCACATGAGCGCCCCCGAACTTGAAAAGAAGGTGTACTGAAATGACCCAGATTTCCGCAAAGCCGATGCCAGCCAGCGATGCCGAAGTACAGCAAATCGCGAACTCCGAGGCGTGGCTGTCCCTCAAGTCCGCCACCACGGAATTCCAGAGCCTGCAAGCCAAGGACGGGTCGCTCATCGACTCCTCCTCGACTGCGCGGGCCACCGCGCTCATTGACACGGTGATCGCCGCGGTCCAGACGCTGCAGGCCCATTTCGAGCACGACGCGGAATATCTCGAGCAACTCGTGATCGATCTGCGCCAGTGGTCGGATGCCGGGTTCACGGTGCCTGATTTCCTGGATTCCCTGGTGCAATTCCAGCCGCAGGCCCAGCGCATCGATGGACTGATGCACCTGGTGCTCTTCCCGATGTACACCCAGAACGGTTCAACCAACCGCCATCTCGAAGCGGTGCTGGTACAGGTGATGTGGCCTGAGTTCATCGCGGATCTGGAAGGTTCGGCCTACACCAACGCACTGTTCGTGCCGTTGCGCTTTGTCGACTTCACCGAAGGCTACGACACCAACTCCGCGGTGCTGTTCCCCGAATCCGTAGCCATTCGCGAAACCCCCTCCTTCACCTGGGGAGCCATCTTCCAGGACCGCGAAGCGGCACGCTTCCGCAAGGTACTGCAGGAGGCATCGTCCATCACGAACTTGCAGCTGCCAGAAGATGCCGCCGAGCTGCTGGCCGATCAGCACCTGACCGAAGAAACCTTCATCATGTGGGATCTGATCCACGACCGCACACACATGCGCGGCGACTTGCCCTTTGACCCGTTCATGATCAAGCAGCGCATGCCGTTCTTCCTGTACTCCCTCGAAGAGCTTCGCTGCGACCTGACCGCCTTCCGCGAATCCATGAAGATCGCCGCCAATCCGAAGACGGATGCGAAGACCGCCAAGATGGCCAAGCTGGTGCAGTACGCAGTGATCTTCGACCGGATCTTCCGCTTCGCCATCACCGGTTCACGCGTACGCAACTACGACGGCCTGGGCGGCCAGCTGCTGTTCGCCTGGATGCATCAGCACCACGTCCTGCACTGGACCGACACCAAGCTGAGCATCGACTGGGACCAGGTCCCAGAAGTCGTTGCAGCCTTGGGGGATGCGATCGACGACCTGTACTGGAAGTCCATCGACCGCCCCAAGCTGGCCCATTGGCTCGCCGCCTATGAACTGGTCTCTGCAACGGTGACCCCTAATCCCGCCTCCGTGTGGGCCAAGGGACCCGAAGCGTTGCCGCTGACCGCGCCGCTGCGCGACATCACCGACCAGGTGCTGGACGACGAATTCCCGCTGTCGATGTTCTACGAGGCATTGAACAAGAAAATGGCCAGCGTCATCGAGTCCACCAAGGGCATGACCGGCGCGACAGAAATCTAGCGCTTCTGCCTTAGGGTAGGAAGTGTGAGCGACGAAAGATCATTCTTGAACCAGACACCACGATTAGTGCTCATCGCCGGTGCCACCTCGGCCTCCGGCATTGCCTGCGCACAAGCGCTGTGCGATGCCGGAGTTCGGGTCTTGGCCGTGGGCAGCAACCAGGCGCGCCTGGACGAGCGCTTGGGCTTTGTCGAGGCCCGCATCGAATGCGATCTCACCGATTTCGCGGCAGTGCACGAACTGGCCCAGGCCATCCATGCCGCCTACGGCCCGATTGATGGCCTGTTACATCTGGTCGGCGGATGGCGCGGCGGCAAATCGATCGCCGGCCAGAGCGACGAGGACTGGGACTTTTTGCACCGCACCGTTCTGACGACCTTGCGCAACACCACCCGGGCGTTTGTTGACGACCTGGTCGGTTCGGCGGCCGGACGCTTGGCGATCGTCAGCGCCGAAGCCGTGCTGAACCCGACGCCATCGAACGCCAACTACGGTGCCATCAAGGCTGCCGCCGAACACTGGGTCAACGCGATCGCGCGCTTGTTCAGCAAGAACGCAGAACATGCCTCGGCGCTCAGTTGGGTCGTCAAAGCCCTGAGCGACACGTCGCCCGAAGATACTGCTTCCGGGCAGACCTCGGTGCAGTGGCTGGCCGAGGCTGCAGTGGAGTTGCTTTCGGATGGCACGGTAGCGCTCAACGGCACCAGGTTGCCGCTGCGACAAGCCTGATCCTCCATCTGGGCGTTCACACGCTGCCTTGCCCTCTGCCCCCGTTTTCCAATCCCTGAGAAGGACCACATCACTATGACAACACTTCACGAGACTGCCGTGCGCGGTTTCGCTTCCGACAACTATTCCGGGGTGCATCCGCGCATCCTCGACGCGATCGCACGTGCCAACGGAGGCCACCAGATTTCCTACGGCGAGGACCAGTACACCGAGGCCTTGGGCCAGGTCGCGCGCGATTTGTTCGGGCCAGAGGCGTCGATCTTCCCGGTGTTCAACGGGACCGGGGCCAACGTCACCGCATTGCAGTCGCTTTTGCCACGATGGGGCGCTGTCATCTGCGCCACCTCCGCGCATATCAACGTTGACGAAAATGGCGCGCCAGAACGCGTCGGCGGCTTCAAGCTGCTCCAGGTCCCCACCCCGGACGGCAAGCTCACCCCTGAGCTGATCGACAAGGAAGCCTGGGGCTATGGGGACGAGCATCGCGCGCAGCCGCTGGCCGTATCCATCACCCAGGCCACCGAGCTCGGCACCCTCTACACCCCGGAGGAAATCAAGGCCATCGCCGACCACGCCCACCAGCTGGGCATGAAGGTGCACCTTGACGGGTCGCGCCTATCCAACGCCGCGGCGTCGCTGGGCGTTGAATTGCGCGCCCTGACCACCGACGCCGGCGTGGACATCGTATCGCTCGGCGGAACCAAGAACGGCATCCTGCTGGGCGAAGGAATCTTGACCCTGCGCAAGGAGCTTGCCGATGACATGAAGTACCTGCGCAAGATGAATATGCAGCTGGGCAGCAAGATGCGTTTCATCTCGGCACAGCTGATCGAACTGTACGGCACCGGTCTGTGGCGGGAATTGGCCAGCCACTCGAACCTGATGGCGTCCAAGCTCGCCGAGGCAGTGCAGCAGATCGACGGCGTCGAGCTGGTCTACCCCACCCAGGCCAACGGCGTTTTCGCGCAATTGCCGACCGAGGTCAGCGATGAGCTGCGCCAGCATTTCCGCTTCTACGACTGGGACCGCGCGGCCGGCCAGGTGCGTTGGATGTGCTCCTTCGACACCACCGAAGAAGATGTCGCCGGGTTCATCGCGAAGCTGCGCGAGCTGATGGCAGCACACCAGGGCGCGTAGCAAAGCGTGTGGGTCGGCGTGCCGTACCGCGCCTCAGGTACGGCACGTTTAGACTCAAATTGTGACCAATGATCGCTCTGCTTCCGCCATCCCGAGTGCCTTCGCCAAGGCCCTCGACGAGCTGTCGCATGCCAAGGTACGCAAAGAACTGAAGTTCACCGAAATTCCAGCGCCGGGGCGCTTGGCTCCCTTCGCTTTGGCGTTGAGCGGTGACGTGATCGACGTCGTGCCCCCGGACCACGGACCGCATGGGCAGGAAATCGGCCGGACCCCGTTCCTGCAGCCGCAGGAACAGCTGGCGACCGGACGCTTCATCCTCCTCTACGATCCTGCAGGCCAGGAACTGTGGAACGGCCAGTTCCGCATCGTCACCTACATCCGGGCACGTCTGGATCACGAGATGGGCCAGGACGCCATGCTGGCCTCCGTTGCCTGGTCGTGGCTCGAGGATTCGCTGCGCGAGCGAGAGGCTTTCCATCACTCCGCTGGCGGCACTGCCACCCGTGTGATTTCAGAGTCCTTTGGAAATCTCGCCGGGGAACAAGACCACATCGATATCGAACTGCGTGCCTCTTGGTCCCCCGACTCAGATCACCTCGGGCCGCATTTGAGCGCCTGGGCTGATCTGGTGTGCACCTTCGCCGGCCTGCCGCCCCTGCCCGAGGGCGTCCAGCAGCTACCGCATCGCCGGCTAAGTTAACCCTGCCGGCTCCGAGGCCCGGACCGGTTGGATCTAGAATGGAAGCATCATGCCGAATTCTGACTCCGCCCCGTCCGCATCAACCGCCGCTGGCATTGAGCCCGCAGAACCCGTGTTGACTCCGCTCACCCATCCCCGCGATGGCATCCCGGAAGTCATCAACACCCAGGTGGCCCTGCGCCGGGCGGTACGGGAACTCAGCGCGGGAACTGGCGATCTGGCCGTGGATACCGAACGAGCCAGCGGGTTCCGCTATGGGCAACGTGCTTTCCTGCTCCAGATTCGCCGCCAAGGCGCTGGCACCTGGCTGATCGACCCCGAGGTATTGGATGACCTGGGCGAGTTGCGCGACTTCGTCAACCAGCAACCGTGGATTCTGCACGCCGCCACCCAGGACTTGCCGTGCCTCCACGAATTGGGCATGTCTCCCACTTCCTTGTTCGATACCGAATTGGCCGGCCGGCTGGCCGGGTTCCCCCGCGTTTCGCTGGGCACCATGGTCGCCGAATTATTGGGCCTGCAGCTGGCCAAGGAGCATTCGGCAGTGGATTGGTCCACTCGCCCCTTGCCTGAATCGTGGCTGAACTATGCGGCTTTGGACGTAGAGGTCCTCGAAGAACTGCGCCAGGAAATCACCAAGGTCCTCGAAGAGCAGGGCAAGATGCAGTTCGCGCTGCAGGAGTTCGAATACGAGCGGAACCTGCCCGATCCGCAGCCAGCCGAGGAACCCTGGCGCAAGCTCTCGGGAATCCACAAGCTCAAGGGCCGGCGCAATCTGGCCATCGCCCGCGAGCTGTGGCTCTCGCGCGAAGCCCTGGCCCGCAGCCAGGATACTGCCCCGGGCCGATTGCTGCCCGATCGCGCCATCATGGCCGCGATCGAGCAGAAGGCCTCCAGTGTCCCGGCCTTGCTGCAGATCCCTGGATTCCACACTCGCCACGCGAAGCGTGATGCCCCGCGCTGGATGGACGCGATTCAGCGCGGCCGCAATACCCGGGATTTGCCCGAGTTGCGCTCGGCGAAGCCCGGGTTGCCCCACCCCCGTTCATGGGCAGAGAAGAATCCTACTGCCGCCCTCCGCTTGGACGCAGCCAAGGCGGTGCTCGGCGAGCTGAGCGAGCAGTGGAATATCCCGGCCGAGAATCTGTTGACTCCCAGATATTTACGCGAGTTGTGCTGGAACCCGCCAGCGTTGATCAGCATGGAAACTGTCGCGCAACAGCTCGAGGCGCTGGGGGCTCGTCCATGGCAGCGAGAATTGTTGTCGCCCGGTTTCACCCAGGCATTCTCCACCGTTTAGGGCTGCAGTCCCGCGCACGCGCCGCACGGCATCTTGGGACTGTGATGTGTTGCACTTGCACTTCAAGTTACTCCTGAGTAACCTATGGTTTAGGTCACAGTGATGCTGGCCACTGCCCGACTCCGGGCAGCATGAACCAACCCCAAGGAGCCCGCCGGTGAGTGCCAACGCTTCGACCGTGCCCAGTAACATGCACCATACGCTCGATGACCGCGACGTCGTGTTTGTCGATGGAGTCCGTACTCCCTTCGGCAAAGCAGGCGAAAAGGGTATCTACCATGGAACCCGCGCTGATGATCTGGCCGTCAAAGCGGTCCGCGGCTTGCTCGAACGCAACCAAAAGGTTCCCGCCGAGCAGATCGACGAAATTTCCATTGCCGCCACCACGCAGTCCGGAGACCAGGGGCTGACCCTCGGCCGCACCGTGGGGCTGCTGTCCGGCATCCCCAAGTCCGTTCCCGGTTTCGCCATCGACCGCATGTGCGCCGGTGCGATGACCGCCGTCACCGCTACCGCAGGAGGCATTGCCTTTGGCGCTTATGACCTCGTCGTGGCCGGCGGTGTGGAGCACATGGGCAATCACCCCATGGGCGCCGGAGCGGACCCGAACCCGCGTTTCCTTTCTGAGCGGATCGTGGACCCGCAGGCACTGAATATGGGCAACACCGCGGAAAACCTGCACGACCGCTTCCCGGAGATCACCAAGGAACGCGCCGACCGCTATGCCGTGGCCTCGCAGGCCAAACTCGCCAAGGCCTACGAGAACCAGCAGATCCAGCCAGACTTGGTGGCCGTTGCCGCCCAGCGTCCAGGCGAAGGATGGGCCGTCAATACCAAGGATGAGCCTCCTCGCCCCGGTACCACCCTGGAATCACTCGCCGAATTGCGCACCCCATTCCGCGCCCACGGCCGAGTCACCGCCGGCAATGCCGCAGGCTTGAACGACGGCGCCACCGCAGCGCTGCTCGCCAGCGGCCACGCCGTTCGCGAGCTCGGGCTGGAGCCCAAGATGCGCATGGTCTCCTTCGCATTCGCCGGCGTCGAGCCAGATGTCATGGGCTACGGCCCGGTGCCAGCCACCGAAAAGGCGCTCGCCAAGGCAGGGCTGGGCATCGAGGATATCGGGCTCTTTGAAATCAACGAGGCCTTCGCCGTCCAGGTCCTTTCGTTCCTGGACTACTACGGCATCGACCAGGATGACGATCGAGTCAACCGCTACGGCGGCGCCATTGCCGTGGGCCACCCGCTGGCTTCTTCTGGCGTCCGCCTGATGACCCAGCTGGCTCGGCAATTCTCCGAGGACCACACCGTGCGCTATGGCATCACCACCATGTGCATAGGCCTGGGCATGGGCGGCACCGTCATTTGGGAAAACCCTCACCATCCTGATTTCGGCAGCAAGGCGTAAGGACAGATAACGATGACTGCAACCACCACTAATTTCTCGGCCGTCGCCGAACTCATGCATGACGAGACCGTCACCCACTCCTACGTCAACGACGTGGCCCTGCCAAGCGGCAAGATCCTGGCATTGCTGACGTTGGACAACGGCCTGGACCACAAAAAGCCAACCACCTTGGGGCCCAACGGCCTGCTGGAATTGCGGGCTGCCCTTGAAATCCAAGCCGCACGCGCCAAGGCCGGAGAGATCCATGCCCTGGCCATCACCGGCAAGCCTTATTTCCTGATAGCCGGCGCAGACCTCTCGGCGGTCACCCGCCTCAGCGCTCCCGACCAGGCCACTGCCATGGCATCGTTGGGACACTACACCTACGAGTTGCTCGCTGACCTGGGAGTGCCGACTTTCACCTTCATCAACGGACTGGCCCTCGGCGGCGGATTGGAAATCGCCCTGGCCTGCAACTACCGCACCGTGAGCAGCACGGCCGGCGCCTTGGGCCTGCCTGAGTCCTTTCTCGGCTTGATCCCGGGATGGGCCGGTGTCTACCGCCTGCCACGGCTGGTAGGTCCCGAGAACGCCTTGAAGGTGATGATCGAGAACCCGCTGAATAACAACCGAACCCTCTCCGGCCCTGCCGCCTACAAGATGGGTGTCGCTGACGCCCTCTTCGAGCCAGCGGACTTCATCGAGCACTCCACCACGTTTGTCGACGCGGTCCTGTCCGGGGAAACCCAGGTCCAGCGGCCCAATGCCGTGGACCCCAGCGATCCGGACGTCGCACGTCGTTGGCTCGATGCAGCCGATCAAGCTGAACAATTCGTTGATTCCAAGCTCTCAGGTGCCGCCCCGGCCCCGTACAAGGTCTTGGAAGTCTTCCGCAAGGGACTGACCTTGACCCAGCAGGAGTCCGCCCAGCTTGAAGTCGAAGCCCTGACTGGATTGATGCGAACCAGCCAATTCCAGAACACCGTATATGCCTTCCTGGATCTGGTGCAGAAACGCGGCAAGCGCCCGGCCGGTGCACCCGATGCAAAGCTCGCCCGCCCGGTTTCAAAGGTCGGCGTTGTCGGCGCTGGCTTAATGGCCGGCCAGCTGGCTTTGCTCTTTGTCCGTCGCCTCAGTGTTCCGGTAGTCATCACCGATCTGGACCAGTCGCGCGTGGATAAGGGCCTGGCCTACATCCACGGGGAAATCGACAAGCTGCACAGCAAGGGCCGTTTGAGCCAAGACGCGGTGAATCGCGCCAAGGCCTTGGTCACCGGTTCAGTCACCAAGGAGGCATTCGCGGATGCTGACTTCGTCATCGAGGCGGTCTTCGAAGAGCTGAGCGTCAAGAAGCAGGTCTTCGCTGAAGTCGAAGCAGTGGTCTCCCCCGAGTGCATTCTTGCCACCAACACCTCGTCCCTGTCGGTTACCGAGATGGGCCGGGATCTGAAGCATCCAGAGCGCTTAGTCGGCTTCCACTTCTTCAACCCGGTTGCCGTGATGCCGTTGCTGGAAATCGCGGCCACCGAATGGACCAGCGAATCTGCGCTATCCACAGCCTTCGTGTTGGGCAGGAAACTGAAGAAGACGACGGTCAAGACCCAAGATGCGGCTGCCTTTGTCGTCAACCGCGTCCTGCTGCGCCTCATGAGCGAAGTCCAAGCGGCCTTCGATGAAGGAACCGACGCCGCTACCGCTGATTCCGCGTTGACTCCTATGGGGCTCCCGATGAGTCCATTCACTTTGCTGGCCATGGTCGGTCTTCCGGTGGCCCAGCACGTCAATGAGTCATTGAACGCTGCCTTCGGCGCGCGCTTCGCGGTCTCTGAGAACCTCCAGAAACTGATTGATGCAAAGATCACCACTTTGTGGGTCAAGAACGATCACGGCGAACAGGTCATGAACCCAGATGCCAAGGATCTGCTGGTCCAGGGATCGTCCCCATCTACCCGAGAAGAAATTCTCCTGCGTGTGCAGGACGCGCTCGCTCAGGAAATCGGGTTGCTTTTGGCTGAAGGCGTTGTAGCCGAAGCCGCCGATGTCGATCTATGCATGATCACCGGCGCGGGTTGGCCTATGCACCTGGGTGGAATCACCCCATATCTTGACCAGGTGGGTGCTTCAGAACGCGTGAACGGCAAGAAATTCAATAGCTGATCCCGGCACAAACTTTGGGCTTCATTCCTCGAGGAATGGAGCCCAAAGTCATTCTGGCGTCTTGACGGGGCTGAGGTGGAAAATTATTCTCCGGCTCTTAGCACCGCCACAGGGTGATCTGTCAGAATGTTTCCATGACTGACTTCGCTCAACCAGCCCGCCGCACCGTCATGTGCGCCTCGGCCGCTCTTGGTTCTGCCGCACTGCTGACCGCCTGTGGCGATGGTCATTCCGAGGCGCAAGTTCCCGAAGCTTCTCCAGTTCCATCGGCCAGCGGAAACGGCCAGGCAGTTATGGACCTGGCCGAATTGGAAGTTGGCGCACGAGCCACCGTCCAGGCAAAGCATCCGACCGGCGCTGAAATTCCTGTCCTGCTGTTCCGCCCAGACGAGAAGACTGTCTTGGCCTATTCGAGCGTTTGCACCCACCAAGGCTGCGTCGTGACAACCAAATCTACGCAGGAAGACTTTTTCTGCGCCTGCCATGGATCGCGTTTTAAGCCTGCAGACGGGACGGTGACTGATGGCCCGGCCATCGCTCCCCTCGCCCGCTATGCAACCGAAATCAACAACGGCAAGATTATCGTCTTCGTCACCGATTCGAAATAGGTCGGATAGTCCGCTGAACACAGCAAGAGGCTGCAATCCCTTGTATTGGGATTGCAGCCTCTCGTTATGAGCAACAGCGTCTAGAAGAGCGCAACCTTCTGCGGAGCCGGGAAAATGGAATCCAGCTCGGCGCGTTCCTCGTCGGTGGGTACCCAACGCACTGCCTGCGCATTCATCTGGATTTGTTCAGGACGGGTGGCTCCGGCAATGACCGAAGCCACTGGCTGCTGGGCTGCAAGCCAAGAGAAAGCCAATTCGATCGGCGCCAAATCCCGTTCAGCGGCAAACTGCGCAAAACGATCCAGCTGTTCGAAATCCGAGGTCTCCACCAACTGCTGGCGAGCATGGGTCAAGCGGCTTCCTTCAGGCGCGAAGCCCTTGGAGTACTTTCCAGTCAGCAATCCGTTGGCCAATGGGAAGTACGGCAGGACGCCCAAGCCGAATTCGCGAGCCGCCGGCAGAACTTCCAGTTCCGCACGCCGGTCAATGAGATTGTAGTGATTCTGCGCCGAGACGAATCGCTCGGTGCCAAGCTCACGGGCTACATATTCGGCTTGCGCGATTTGCCAACCGGCACGGTTCGAATGGCCGATATAGCGGACCTTGCCGCTGGTGACCAGATCATCCAAGGCACGCAGGGTCTCATCGATCGGCGTGTTCGGATCAGGGGTGTGGAACTGGTACAGGTCGATGTGCTCGGTACCCAGCCGCTTCAAGGAAGCTTCCACGGCCTTCATGATGTACCGGCGGGAACCGCGTGCGTTGAAGTCCGGCCCATTGGCTCCGCTGACATCCATGCCGAATTTGGTGGCGAGAACGATGTCCTCGCGGTTCTTGCCCAAAGCCTTACCCAGCCGCTGCTCCGAGAGCCCGGCGGTCTTGCCGTAGTTATCAGCGACGTCGAAAAACGTGATGCCTGCATCCAATGCGGCGTGGACCACCGCGTCGGTGCCCTCCTGGGACTCAGTGGCGGTGCCGGTTCGGCCCAAATTATTGCAGCCCAAACCTACGACGGAAACGCTCAATCCACTGTGGCCAAGTTGACGGAATTCCATATACACCTCACTGTTTTTCCTTCGCCGCTTTTCTGAGCGACCTTATACCCCTAGGCTATCGGTTAGGCCCCGTGGCCGAAGAGTTAAAGACACAATTCACTGCATTGCATATTTATCCATTAGGATGGAAACATGTCTAAAGTTCTTACCAATCTTCCTGTAGGCGAGCGCGTCGGAATTGCGTTCTCCGGTGGCCTCGACACTTCGGTGGCAGTAGCCTGGATGCGCGACAAGGGCGCCATTCCATACACCTACACTGGCGATCTCGGCCAGTACGACGAACCAGATATCGACGCTGTTCCTGGCCGTGCACTGGAGTACGGAGCTGAGAACTCCCGTCTGGTTGACTGCAAGCCAGCACTCGTCGAAGAGGGCTTCGCCGCTCTTGCCTGCGGCGCCTTCCACATCCGCACCGGCGGCAAGACCTACTTCAACACCACACCGCTGGGCCGTGCCGTCACCGGCACCCTGCTGGTTCGCGCCATGCGCGAGGACGGCGTGGATGTCTGGGGCGATGGTTCGACCTACAAGGGCAACGACATCGAGCGTTTCTACCGCTATGGCCTGATGGCCAACCCGAAGCTGCGCATCTACAAGCCATGGCTCGACCCGAACTTCGTCACCGAGCTCGGCGGTCGCCAGGAAATGTCCGAGTGGCTGCAGGAACACGGCTTCCCCTACCGAGACTCGGCCGAGAAGGCCTACTCGACCGACGCCAACATCTGGGGCGCAACCCACGAAGCCAAGACCCTGGAACTGCTTAACAGCTCGATCGAGTCCGTTGAGCCGATCATGGGCGTGAAGTACTGGGACGAGAACGTTGAGATCAAGACCGAAGACGTCTCGGTTACCTTCGTTGCCGGCCGCCCGGTGGCCATCAACGGCAAGGAATACACCGATGCGGTGGCTCTCGTGAATGAAGCCAACATCATTGGCGGACGCCACGGCCTGGGCATGAGCGACCAGATCGAGAACCGCATCATCGAGGCCAAGTCCCGCGGCATCTACGAAGCACCTGCCATGGCGCTGCTGTACATCGCCTACGAGCGCCTCGTGAACGCCATTCACAACGAAGACACCGTAGCCAGCTACCACAACGAAGGCCGCCGCCTGGGCCGCCTGATGTACGAAGGCCGCTGGCTGGACCCACAGGCGCTGATGCTGCGCGAATCGCTGCAGCGCTGGGTTGGCTCTGCCATCACCGGTACCGTCACCATCCGCTTGCGCCGAGGCGACGACTACACCATCGTGAACACCGAGGGCGAGAACCTCAGCTACCACCCGGACAAGCTGTCCATGGAACGCGTGGGCGACGCGGCCTTCGGTCCGGTGGACCGCATCGGCCAGTTGACCATGCGCAACCTGGATATCGCTGACTCCCGCGGCCGTCTGGAACAGTACGCCAACATGGGCCTGGTCGGTGGCACCACCGCCAAGCTTGTTGGCTCGCTGGAAGCCGGCGGAGCTAACGACATCGTCAACGCTACCTCGGTAGACAGCGATGATCTCGCAACCGATCGCGCCATTGAATCTGCTGCATTCGACGCTGGCACCGACTAAGGTCTGTTGCTAGATAAACGCTGACCGGCGCTACTTCTCAGGAAGTAGCGCCGGTCTTTTTGCATATGAGCTCAGTTCTCGGCGGAAGAATCCGTTTAGAGCGGTAAGGGACTGCAACGCCATGATGAATCCGTTGGCAATTCCGGCGACAGCTTGAGCCAGTCCCCACAAACCGCGCCTCATGCGCTCGCGTTTGGCAGGTTGGGGTTGTTCTACCAGGATCTCGCTTCCAGCAAGGCTAACAGCGGGCTGATAGCGAGGGTGAAGCCAACCAGCGAAACCATGTGCAGGATCAAACGGACCCGTGCACCTAGCTTGGAGTTAACCGGTGGCAAGTTGAATCCATGCTCGACGATCCACGCCGCAACGGCTACCAGCACACCGGTCAAGGCTAACTGCGCCGGCGCAACACCTGAGAATAATGACGCAATCCCAATGCCGATAATGGCAGCAATAAAGGCCTGAAATACGAGATGAAGCGGCGTGCGCGTTGCTCCCATTTGCGGCGATTTGCGAGGGGCTCCGGGAGTTTCATCCCGATCTTCCTGAGGAATCATGTCTCCTATTTTCCTATATCAATTCTGCCGTTGAGTTCCCGGCTGCGCCGGTAAGATCCTTGCGGAGCAATACACCGCTGCCCCCGGTAAACCAAACGGATCCGAAGTGGTCGGCCCTGGCTATTTCCTTGAAACCGAAGGATGCCTGCAAGCGTAGTGATTCGCTATTCCGCGCGTTGACAACGCACCAGGCCTGCTGCGCCCTCTCAGCGATCCAGGCCAGTCGTGCAGCCGTCAGCCGTGACGCATATCCGCGTTGTTGGAATTCGTGGGCGATTTCGACGCCTGAAAGGTAGTACCCTGCAGGAGCGTAATTATCTTGGGGTTCCCACCAGGCCGCTCGGCCCCAACCGATGAGACGCCCACCTTCGTCCTTGAGCACCAGCTGGCATTCCTCATCCCCGAAGTGAGATGGTTCCGAGGAACGTCCCATTGATCTGGAGAGCAGACGAATGGCTTCATGGTCTAAAGCCTTCATGGGCACTGGCTCAAAGGCACGCATTGTTGCTTAGTCCAGGGTCATTGGCTTTGGCGGCAGAGGATGAACGCTCTTGATCTTCCCTGGAGTTGCGTACTCGGCGGTGCCAATGCTCATCTTGGTGAAATCCAACTTCGCTTCGCGGATGCAGGTCTTGATTGCGGCCACGGCAAGCTTTGGAGCAGGAGTCAGGATGCGGATGTTCAGCTTGCGCGGTGCGAAGTCACTCGATTCCACGGTGCCCAAGCCGCGCCAAGCCAGATGACCGGTCAATGCCTCCTTGGCTTTCTTCTCCAAGTAGCGATCGCGTTCGGTACCCGACGCCGACTTCAACGAGTACTGCACGATGACCCACGACTGGTCTTCGTTCTGGATTTCGGCGTAGCCCTCGTCGGAGCATGCCTGCAGGAATCCTGCAAACAACTCGTCGGCACGGTCGTTATCAACGTCCTGAACGTCGCTAGTGGTGGACATGTGTCCCACGCTGCCGTGGTTGATGACGAACTGGCCTACTTCTTCATCTTCAAATTGCTGGAACCACGCTTCACGGAAGTGAAGTACGTTTTTCTCGTCCAAACGGTAAGTGCGAATAATCGCCATCGGTTTCCCTTTACAGGTCAGTGGAACAATGAGGTGCTGGGTCTATGCGTGGTGCAGCTGATTGGCTTGATCCAGCCAATGCTGTCGGTGCGAATGGTTGAATGGAGGTTCGTCCCGATGTACTGCATCAAGCAGTGTGTCGCTCGCTGCCCGAATCTCGGCTTTGAGTTCCTCGGGATAGCCCATGGACACGCCGTGTTCGGCGAATTCGTCTTCGTCGTCGAGAAAGGTTCCACGGCTTCGAGACCGGATGACATCAAGGTCAAGATCCACCGAGTTCACTTCCCAGCCGCCCTGCTGCAATGGACGCCATCCGACGCCAAGGGACAAATCGATGTACACATCAAAATCGTCAGCGGGATCCGCATAAAGGGTGGCGACCCATGACCCTTCAAGGGGAATGAGGCACAGTGCGTTGGTCCGGGCCAGATGCGCGGCCCCAGGCCTCGCGACCAGTGATCCTGCCGGCTGGTGCAGCCAGTGGCCGTACTGGTCGCTTCCAAGGTAAAAGCCCGGAACCACCCAGTGGGGCAGCCCGTTGTATTTCCATGCGCGGGCCACCACCAGGGCACCGACACTGATGTCCTCAGGATTGCGTGGAAGATCTACGGGGAATCCGTGCAGGTTGCTCATAGCTTGGGAATCTGTCCCGTGGGCAGATCCTGGCCCGGCAACGGTCGAGCGAACGGAACCTTGGTGCCAAGTACCTGTGCGAGGGTATCGCGAGCTACCTGCTGCGCGGTCAGTCCGACTCGTTCAAGCACCTCGGAGCGTGAGCCGTGCGCCAGGAATTCAGTTGGCAGCCCCACTTCGTTCAGTGCGGTGTCAACACCTGCCGCGCGCATTTCAGTGCGCAGGCGCGATCCGACGCCGCCTGCCCGTACGCCGTCTTCGATGCACACGACGATGCGGTGCCGTGCAGCCAGGGAGATGACGGACTTCGGCATTGGCAGCACCCAGCGCGGATCCACGACTGTTACTGATACGCCCTGGCTGTTCAGCCGCTGGGCTACGTCCAGGGACAATTCGCTCATGGCGCCGACGGATACGATCAACACGTCCGGTGCAGCCCGATCACCCAAGCGAGCCAATACGTCGACACCATCTGGCAAGCGATCGACCGCATCAATGGGTTCGCCGACGGAACCCTTGGAAAAGCGAACGACGCTCGGCGCATCGTTGATATCCAGCGCCTCGCGCAGTTCTTCGCGGAGTCGGGCGGCATCGCGTGGCGCAGCCAAATGCAGATTCGGCACGATCTGGGTCAAAGCCATATCCCACATGCCGTGGTGGCTGGCGCCATCTGGGCCGGTGACGCCTGCACGGTCAAGGACGATGGTCACCCCGGCCTTGTGCAGGGCGACGTCCATGAGCAGCTGGTCGAATGCGCGGTTGAGAAAGGTTGCATAGACACAGACCACTGGGTGCAAACCGCCGAAGGCCAGGCCTGCCGCGGTAGTCATGGCGTGCTGCTCGGCGATGCCAACGTCGATCACGCGCTCAGGATGTTCCTGGGCCATTTTCTTCAGGCCCACAGGCTGCAACATGGCACCGGTGATGGCGACAATGTCGTCGCGCTCTTTGGCGACTTGCGCGATTTCCTCGCCGAAGACGCTGGTCCAGCTTTGCGCACTCGACTTCGAGACTGGAAGGCCGGTGACCGGGTCGATGATGCCCACGGCGTGGAACTGGTCAGCTTCGTCGGCGCGAGCAGGCGCGTAGCCGTGGCCTTTTTCGGTCAAGGCGTGCACGAGGACAGGGCCAGAATATTGCTTTGCCTGCTGCAAGGCTTCTTCAACGGCCCGCTGATCATGGCCGTCAATGGGGCCAATGTACTTCAGCCCCAGATCCTCGAACAGGCCCTGTGGAGCCCACCAGTCCTTGATGCCCTTTTTGGTGGCATGGAGGGACTTGTAGGTGAATCCGCCAATGGGACCCGAGCCCTTGAGCTTGTCCTTGAGCTTTTCCATCGCCGTTTCGTAGGCAGGATGCGTGCGGAACTTATCGAGCTGCTGCCGAAGGCCGGAGAGCTGGTTGGCCAAGCCGCCGATGGTTGGGGCATACGAGCGGCCGTTGTCGTTGACGACAATCACTGCTTTGCGGTCCTTGTCGGCCGCAATGTTGTTGACGGCTTCCCAAGCCATGCCACCGGTGAGGGCGCCATCGCCGACCAGTGCCACTGCATAACGGTCGTTGTTATGCGTGAGCTTGTTGGCGCGGGAGATGCCGTCAATCCACGACAGCGACGACGAAGCGTGGGAGGACTCGACCACGTCGTGTTCTGATTCGGCGCGGTCAGGGTAACCTGAGAGGCCGCCTTGCTGGCGAAGGGATTCGAAGTTCTGGCGTCCGGTGACGAGCTTGTGAACATATGACTGGTGGCCGGTGTCGAAGACGATGGAGTCTTGTGGCGAGTCAAATACGCGGTGGATGCCCAAAGTCAGTTCAACGACGCCGAGGTTGGGTCCTAGGTGGCCGCCTGTGCGCGCCACGTTGTCGATGAGGAAAGTGCGGATTTCGTCCGCGAGCTCATGAAGTTGTTCCAGGGTCAGCGCCCGCAGATCGCTTGGTTTTTTGATGGTCTTCAGCAAAGACACGTTCGTCCCCTTTACAAATTCGCCCGTGGTGGCCGTGAACCCATGCGAAATACTTAGTTTACCCCGTTGGAAGCTTCTCCTATTATCCGCCACTGCCGCAGATAGCGCGAATTTCTGGGCAATGACCTTCAATACCGCGCACCATGTTGATGTACAGCGCGTAGCTATTCGAACCTCGCCAGCGCCTCGTGGATCATCTGGTGCCCTTGCGCCTCAAACTCATCGTCGCCGACTTCGTATGCCCAGATCGCTGTGCCGATCGCTTCCCGCAATAACATGATCGACCACGCCGGTTCCTGCCGAGGATCTTCGCCGTATCCTGCTAGGAATGCTGATTCCAGTGCTGGGAGTCCTTTGAACTGTTGGCTGGCCAATCTTGCGAGGTCGCTGGCGGCCGGACGGAAATCGAACCTTCCAAAATCGATGACGCGCAGGCGCCCTTCTTCGACTAGCCAGTTTCGTGGTTGCCAATCCCCGTGGGTCGGTACAAGGGCAACGGCTTGTGGAACGTATGCATCTAAGATGCGTACCATCTGCTGGCAATGACTCCGGCTAATCCGATGTTGCAGCGACAATAGGTGACGGAATTTTTCGGTCAAACGCGACTCGTAGTGATGGTCGAGGTGCTGGGCTTGTTGATGGAAGACCTTCAGCGCGACCCCGGCTTGATGGTAGATGCCGGAACTATATTCGTGGCGTGTACCCACACATAGTGTGCCCGGTAGATACTCCAACAGGATCAAACGCAGCTGTTCGTCATGGAACAACATACCCGCAGCGAGACCATGAGATTTCAAGGAGCCTGTATAGCGTCGGTGCGCCTGTAGTTCTCGAGAAATATGGTGGTTTCCCGCTCCCCCAGTTTTGAGAATGATGTCGCGCTGATCCGACCGCAGATGGAGAACCCTTGTGTCGGTGAGATTCCACGAAAGGTCGCGAATAACCTCAACATTGCCCAACCAAATACGAACCTGTGCTGCTTGTTCAGTGGTTAGATACTTCGCAAGATCACCGACCGTCATCACGGCCCCTTTTCCCATCAGCATTGGCCGATGGCGCTAGAAAAACCACATGTTCAGGGCCGACATAGCCGTCGAACGAGCCGATTCGCTGCAGCCCCGATCGTTCGCATAGTCGTAGCGACGGAGTATTGCGCGGGTCGACAATGGCGAGAATTTCTGTAGCCACGATTCGTTCGGTGGCATAGTCAAGCACGATGCGGGCGGCTTTCGTGGCGCAGCCTTGTCCCTTGGCATCAGCGTGCAAATGCCAGCCAATCTCCCTGGGCTGACCCTCCAGGCCCATGCCGATCAACCGCGGCATTTGTTCGTTCATCGACTTGCCTCGCAGGTTAGCGACAGGCTCACCGCCATGGAACAGCGTTATGGCCCGCATACGTTGCCCATCTTCACGAACAGCGCGACGTCGAACCATAGAGGCTGATGCTCGCTCAAGGGTCGTCATGGGCATTGCATCCGGTCCCAAATAATGCATGGTTTAGCTGCGCGATTCCAGATCAAGCAAGAACGCGGCACCTTCGGATTCCCCGGAGCGCAAGACCATACGCTGAGTGTGATGCTCGTTCACAGGTGATCCTTTCTCGCCAGTATATGGCCCATGGGGCGAAGTTCATCCGCGGAGTGCATATCGGACGGCTACGCTAAATACATGGAACCGAGGCAAGCAGCAGATTCCGCAGCCCGGCGCTATTCCTCTCTGGCCGAAGCATATATCGAGCTTTTCGGACGTGTCGAGCAAACTGACGCAGCAGATCAGGAACTGATCGCCCAGTGGGCCCAGGAACTGAGAGGACCGGTTCTGGATGCAGGGTGCGGCCCAGGACAATGGACGCACCTCATTTCCGGGCCTGGTCGCCCTGGCACCGGCGTGGATTTGGTGCCCGAATTCCTGGAACACGCCAAGTCCAGCTACCCGGATTGCACTTTCCAGCAGGCAGATATGGCTTCCTTGCCCTTCCCGGATGATAGTTTTTCCGGGGTCTTGGCATGGTATTCGATCATCCACACTCCACCAGAAGACCTGCCGTCAATTCTGAGTTCACTGACGAGGGTCCTGAAGCCAGGCGGAGACTTATTGGTGGGCTTTTTCGCAGCCGAGAAGATCCAGCCCTTCGAGCACAAAGTGGCTCCGGCGTGGTACTGGCCTGTCGCGGAATTGTCCGATCTTATGGCCAATGCAGGTTTTACCATCGTAGATCACTCAACACGGGATCGCGCCGGGGCCCGGCGCCACGGGCAGATCATGGCACGGCTCGAAAGCTGGCGTCGCTGAGGGATTAAGCAGAAATGAGGCCGAAGGCTAATGCCTTGGGCCTCATTTCTCAGGGTGTTGCGTAACTACCTGAAAGTCACTCCGACAGGTGCCGGGGTGGTTCTACTAGTTAGCAGCAGCGATCTGGCGCAGTACGTACTGCAGGATGCCACCGTTGCGGTAGTAGTCGGCTTCACCTGGGGTGTCGATGCGCAGAACTGCATCGAACTCGGTGACCTTGCCGTCTTCAGCGGTTGCGGTGACCTTCAGGGTCTTCGGGGTGGTGCCGTTGTTCAGCTCGGTCACGCCGGCGACTGCGAAGGTCTCGGTACCGGTCAGACCCAGCGAATCAGCGGACTCGCCCTCGGGGAACTGCAGCGGAAGAACGCCCATGCCGATCAGGTTCGAGCGGTGGATACGCTCGAAGGACTCGGTGATGACGGCCTTGACGCCCAGCAGTGCGGTGCCCTTGGCAGCCCAGTCACGCGAGGAGCCCGAACCGTATTCCTTGCCACCAAGAACGACCAGCGGGGTGCCGGCGGCCTTGTAGTTCTCTGCAGCATCGTAAACGTACGACTGCGGAGCACCTTCCTGGGTGAAGTCGCGGGTGAAGCCACCCTCAACGCCATCCAGGAGCTGGTTCTTGATGCGGATATTGGCGAAGGTACCGCGGATCATGACTTCGTGGTTACCACGGCGCGAGCCGTAGGAGTTGAAGTCCTTGCGATCCACACCGTTCTCGATCAGGTAGCGGCCAGCCGGGGTTTCCGACTTGAACGAACCTGCCGGCGAGATGTGGTCGGTAGTGACCGAGTCGCCCAGCTTCAGCAAAACGCGCGCGCCGTTGATGTCCTCAACAGGCTGTGGCTCTGCGGTCATGCCATCGAAGTAAGGAGCCTTGCGTGCGTAGGTCGAGTTCTCGTCCCATGCGAAGGTCGAACCCTCAGGGGTGTCCAGTGCCTTCCAGCGCTCGTCGCCGTCGAAGACGCCTTCGTAGCCCTTGGCGAACATGGCCTTGTCAATCGACGAGTCCATGATCTGCTGAACCTCGACTGGCGATGGCCAGATGTCCTTCAGGAAGACATCGTTGCCCTCGGAGTCCTGGCCCAATGCGTCGGTCTCGAAGTCGAAGTCCATGGTGCCAGCCAGCGCGTAGGCGATAACCAGTGGCGGGGAAGCCAGGTAGTTCATCTTCACGTCTGGGTTGATACGGCCTTCGAAGTTGCGGTTACCGGTCAGCACTGCGGTAGCTGCGAGGTCGTTGGCGTTGATCGCCTCGGAGATCTCAGCATCCAATGGACCGGAGTTACCGATGCAAGTTGCGCAGCCGTAGCCAACAACGAAGAAGCCGAGCTTCTCCAGGTATGGCATCAGGCCGGACTTCTCGTAGTACTCGGTAACGACCTTCGAGCCTGGTGCGACCGAGGTCTTGACCCATGGCTTGGAGGACAGACCCTTGTCGGCAGCGTTGCGAGCCAGGACGGCTGCGGCCAGCATGACCGAGGGGTTGGAGGTGTTGGTGCACGAGGTGATCGATGCGATCGAAACCAGGCCGTGGTCCAAGGTGAACTTGGTGCCATCTTCCTTGGTGACCTCGACAGCGGTCGATGGACGGCCGATGCCCTGGGTGTCCTCTGCGTCCGACACGTAGTTGTGCAGGTCCTTGCGGAACTGTTCCTTCGAGGACGAGAGCTCGATGCGGTCCTGTGGACGCTTCGGGCCAGCGATCGATGGAACAACGGTGGACAGATCCAGCTCGATGAATTCCGAGAAACGGATTTCGCGGCTTGGATCGTGCCACATGCCCTGTTCCTTGGCGTAAGCCTCGACCAGTGCCACGTTCTCGTCGCTGCGGCCGGTCAGGCGCAGGTAGTCGAGGGTGACATCGTCGATCGGGAACATTGCGGCCGTGGAGCCGAATTCTGGGGACATGTTGCCGATGGTGGCGCGGTTGGCCAGCGGCACCTGGGCGACACCTTCGCCGTAGAACTCAACGAACTTGCCGACAACACCGTGCTTGCGCAGCATTTCGGTGATGGTCAGAACCACGTCGGTTGCGGTGGCGCCGGCTGGGATCGAGCCAGAAAGCTTGAAGCCGACAACGCGTGGGATCAGCATGGAGACAGGCTGGCCGAGCATCGCTGCTTCGGCCTCAATGCCGCCAACGCCCCAACCCAGCACGCCCAGGCCGTTGACCATGGTGGTGTGGGAGTCGGTGCCTACGCAGCTATCTGGGTAGGCGCGCAGGACACCGTTGACCTCGCGGGTCATGATGGTGCGAGCCAAGAACTCGATGTTGACCTGGTGCACGATGCCGGTTCCCGGTGGAACGACCTTGAAGTCGTCAAAAGCGGTCTGGCCCCAACGCAGGAACTGGTAACGCTCACCATTGCGCTGGTATTCGATTTCCATGTTGCGCTCGACTGCGCCCTTGAAACCGAAGGTATCGATCTGCACGGAGTGGTCGATGACCATTTCGGCAGGTGCCAGTGGGTTCACACGGGTTGGGTCGCCGCCGAGGTCCTTGACGGCCTCGCGCATGGTTGCCAAGTCAACAACACATGGAACACCGGTGAAGTCCTGCATGAGGACTCGACCCGGGGTGAACTGGATTTCGGTGTTCGGCTGAGCCGAAGCATCCCACTGACCCAGTGCGTTGATGTGTGACTTGGTTACGTTCGCGCCATCTTCGGTACGAAGCAGGTTCTCAAGCAGAACCTTAAGGCTGTAGGGAAGGCTTTCCGAGCCTTCGACCGTATTCAGTCGGTAAATTTCGTATTCGGTTCCATTGACGTCAAGTACGCCCTTGGCACCGAAGCTGTCCACATTGCTCACGTGGGACTCCTCTCGCCAGACACTCATTCTGTTGCACACGCACACTGAAATTCCAGTTAGGAGTTCCTAACTGAGATAGTCAGGTTCCTAGCGCGGCAGAGCTAAAAACAGTCTATCGCCAACTGCGAGAAAAAGACTCCTCGGAATAAGCTTTCATCGAAATTCGTGTCCGAATGGACGATTTCACCCGGTTAACGTCGCACGAAGAGCCCGATCGACTCCATATGGTGGGTGTGCGGGTACAAATCGTGAATCTCCACGTGCTCTAATTCGTAGCCGCGCGCAGTCAATCGAGCGATATCGCGGGCGAAAGATGCCGGATCGCAGGAGACGTAACAAATGCGCGAGACCCCGCTTGAACCTAGTTCAGCGGCGACTTGCTTGTCGATGCCAGCCCTTGGCGGATCCAGCACCACCGCATCCAAGTTGGCATCGCGAGCTACCTGGCGCAAGACACGTTCAACGCGTCCGCGAATCACCGTCGCCTGTCCGAAGGATTTCAGATTCTTCTTCGCATCGGCGTGGGTTCCCGGGGCGCCCTCAATGGAGAAGACCCGCCCCTGCTGCCCCACGGCCTTCGCTAGCGGCAATGAGAACAGCCCGGCTCCTGCATACAAGTCGGCAATTTGCTCGCCACGTGCCGGCTCAATCAATTCGACGACCCGCTCGCTGAGCAGGTTCGCCGCGGCGCGGTGCACTTGCCAGAACCCTTCACCGGTAATCCGGTACTTCTCCCCCATGGCCTTTTCGCTCAGCCAGGGGTCGCCGGCCAAAACCTGCAAGGATCCCTTGCCATCCGCTGCGGACCCGCCCCGCTGGCTGAATGATGCAACGTTCACGCCTTCGGGGAACTGCTTGGCGACCTTAGCCGCAGCACCTGGTTTGGTCTCGGAGAGCAAGACCAGGATGGTTCGATCATCCGCGCTGGACACTGCCACCTCCACGCGGTCAATACCGGAATAGTCCACCACATAGATTCCACTGCTTTCGATGGCAGGATGAGCCAGTGGCATCGAATCGATGCTCGTCAGCTCGTTGCTGCGGAATCCGCTCATGGCCAGGCGTCCTGCGCTGTCTACCGAATAGGACATGCGTGTACGCCAGCCAAGGCCGTCCGCCGAGCCGGCGGCCGCCTGCACCGCTGGGAAGTTGCAGTCCTCGGCCTTCAAACCTCCTAGCCGGGTGAACTGCTCGGCTGCGACCTGGGCCTTCAATACACGCTGGTAGTCCAGGGAAATATGCCCGAACTCCGCTCCGCCTACGGGATCCTGGTGCTTGAGCGCATTGGCGGCATCCCAGAAGTGCGGTACACGATGCTCGCTGGCTTCATGGACCTCCACGACATCGGCGCGCCAGAATTTGGCGTCAGGCGCCGAATCGGTGAGCCGGACGGATACGAGTTCGCCGGGAATACCATGACGCACAAAAATCACCCGGCCTTCGTGGCGGGCAACCGTATGCCCGCCGTGGGCAATGTTGCCCAAACGAACTTGAAGCGCAGGTGATTCAGTCATTTTTTCGTCTTTCATCAAAAGTGTTTCTAGCGGTGCGCCGAGTATTCTTCGGTGGCGCCGCCGCCAACAGTGCGCGATGCGCTCTGCAGCCGCCATGGCACCGAAGCGATCAGCACGCCTGGTTCATAGTGCAATCGGTTCTTGACGCGAAGCGCGGTCTGGTTGTGGACCAGTTGCTCCCACCACCGTCCGACCACGTATTCGGGGATGTACACCACGATCAGTTCGCGAGGCGACTCGCGCTTGATGGAACGGATATGTTCGATCAGCGCACCGGGGATGTCGCGGTACGGCGATGCCAAGGCCGTAATCGGCACGGGAATGCCCAAACGCTCCCAGTCTTCTAGGGTCTTCTCGGTTTTTGCGCGCTCGACGTCAACGATGATTGCCTCAAGCTTTGAAGGCCGAGATGCTCGGGCGAAGGCCAGTGCGCGAAGCACGGGTTTGCGCACCGTGGAGACCAAGACCAGCGCATGCACTCGCGACGGCAAGGCGGTGGCCGCATAATCCTCGTCGACCGCCAATTCCGCATCGACCTTTTGGTAGTGCCGCTGCAGGGAATCCATGATCAGCATCAGCACCACAATGCCCAGCAGCGCCAGCCACGCGCCGTGCACGAACCTGGTCGCCAGGACGACCACCAGCACCAGCGCCGAGAGGATCAAACCGACCAGATTGAGCATGCGCTTGCGCTGTTTCGCAGCGCGGATCCGCCGATCCGCGACGGGAACCAGAACACGCTTCCAGTGCTTGAGCATGCCCAGCTGGCTGAGTGTAAAGGAGACGAAAACGCCGACAACATAAAGCTGCACCAGCAGGGTCACGTCGCCTTGGAAGAGCAGCACCAGGACAATGGCGGCCACCCCCAAGGACAAGATGCCGTTGGAGAACCCCAGCCGGTCGCCGCGGGTTCGCAATTGGCGCGGCAGGAAACCGTCGGTGGCCAAGTGGCTGGCCAGCGACGGGAATGAATTGAACGCCTGGTTTCCAGCCAGGAGCAGCACCGCGATGGTCAACACCGACACGAGGATGAGGCCCAGCGTGTAGTCGCCGAAGACCGCTTGGGCCAATTGCCCCAAAACCGGCACCTGAACGAAGCCCTCGGGGATCGGAGCACCGTTCAGCAGGAATGATTCGTGCGGATCGGCAACCACCTTGATGCCCGTGGCGCGTGCAAGCATCAGGGTGCCAAGCGTGAGTACGCCGGAGAGCAAGCCCAGTACCAGCAGGATCCGGCCGGCGTTCTTGGCCCGGGGCTTGGCCAGTGTTTGCACATTGGAAATCGGCACTTCAATACCGGTCAGAGCTGCCGATCCGGTGCTGAAGGCACGGAGGATCAGAAGTGCGCCTACCATCCCTTGCAAACCGGTAGAAAATTCCGCTTCGGGGACGATCGTGAATTCTGCGCTGGGCGCCAAGCCAAGGTTTCCAGTGAGAGCCATGACGCCGCCAATGGCAATGAGCAGCAGCATTCCGGCGACAAAGAGATACACCGGAATGGCCTGGGTCCACCGTCCTTGGCCGGTACCACGGAGGTTTCCCACCACGAGCAGGGCCACCAGAGCTGCCGCAACCCAGGCCTTGTACTCGCCCAGGAACGGCAATATTGCGCTGAGGTACGCGGCTGCCGACGAGCTGGAGACGGCAACTGTCAGCACGAAGTCGACGAGCAAGGCGGCCGCAACAGCAGTACCCGGGCGTGCCCCGAGATTCTTCTTGACGATCTCATAGTCGCCACCGCCCGAGGGATATTCCACCACTGATTGGCGGTAGGACAGCACCAGCACCACGAGCACTACCAGCACCGCCACACCCACCGCCGGGGAGAGCATCGTGGCCGCGATGCCAGCCATGGCAAGGGTCAGCAGAATTTCGTCTGGCGCGTATGCCAAGGATGACAAGGCGCTGGAGGAGAAAATCGGCAACGCAACGTTCGGCGGCAGCGGCTTCTTTTTCAGCTGTTCAGTGCTGAAAGGCCGCCCCACCAAAATCCTCTTGAGACCATCAAATAATGCAGGCACGACATAACGTTATCGCAGGTATGCAAGGCACACGGGTGGTTCATCGCCAAGGAAGTGGGACCGAACAGCGCTATTGTTGCATTCGGAGCACCGTTTGAGGGTGCTTCGAGCAATCACCACGAGCAGCGATTCCAAGGAGATTTCGGTGGCACATTTTGTGATCATGGGTTGCGGGCGCGTCGGCGTTTCGCTCGCCCATACACTGGATTCAGCGGGGCATTCGGTGGCCATCATCGATCAAGACGCTCATGCGTTCCGCCGTCTCAGCACAGACTTCGGGGGCCTCACCGTCACCGGTCGCGGATTCGACCGCGACACCTTGGAAGCAGCGAAAATTCATGGCGCCTACGCCTTCGCCGCTGTTTCCAGCGGTGATAATTCCAACATTCTGGCTACCCGCGTAGCGCGCGAAACCTACAACGTCCCCCATGTCGTGGCCAGGATCTACGATCCAGGGCGAGCCGAGATCTATCAGCGCCTGGGCATCCCGACTGTGGCCGCGGTGCGTTGGAGCACCGATCAGGTCCTGCGCCGCATCCTGCCGGATTATTCGATGCGCGGCGATTTCCGGGAGCCTTCAGGCCGACTGGTGCTGACCGAAGTCGCGTTGAATCGCGGCTGGTACGGACGGCTGGTCAAGGATCTTGAAGCCGCTGCCGGCGTGCGGGTTGCCTACCTGACGCGCTTCGGAGAAGGCACCATTCCGCAGAACCGCACCCGCCTGCAAGGCGGCGACCTGGTCCATGTCATGATGCGCATTGACCAGCTCAAGGACGTGGAAAAGGTCCTTGCCAGCCCCCCTGCTCCCCTGCCGAACGACTAACTGAAAGGCCACCATGAAAGTCATGATTGCCGGAGCCGGTTCAGTCGGTTCCTCCATCGCCCGCGAACTCGTGATCAACGACCACGAGGTCCTGCTGATCGATATCCAGCCGGAAATGGCTGAACGTGAAGATCTTGAAGGCGTTAAGTGGCTGATCGGCGATGCGTGCGAGCTCGCCGTTCTGCAGCAAGCGCGCCTTGAAGACTACGATGTCGTGGTTTCTGCCAGCGGCGATGACAAGGTGAACCTCGTGGTCTCGCTCTTGGCCAAGAGCGAGTTCGGCATACGCCGCACGGTAGGCCGGGTGAACAATCCGAAGAACGAGTGGATGTTCGATGATGCTTGGGGAGTCGACGTCGCCGTGAGCACCCCGCGCCTGATGACCGCGCTGGTTGAGGAAGCCGTGGAAGTCGGCGACCTGGTACGGCTGCTGACCTTGAAGACCGGCGAGGTCTACATGGTGGAATTCACCGTTCCCCATGACTCCGCGCTCATTGGACGCACCATCGGACGCATTCCATGGCCCGAGGACACCACCTTGATGGCCGTGGTTCGCGATAAGACTCCATTCCCGCCAAGCGCCGATGATGTAGTTGAGGGTGGCGATGAAATCTTCTTCATCACCACCCCACAGGCCGAACCTCTATTACGCCGGACCTTGCGCGACGCGACGCGCTAGCTAGCTCGTTGTTGCACCCCTTGCGTCGCCGGTCGCGGTTTGAGCAGGCTTGGAAAGGAGCCAGGCGAACCACAAGCCGGCGGCATAGAGCGGCACGCCCATCAGCGCACGGGCAACTCCCAAGGGCACCACATGATCCATGTAGTACATGGGCAGCTGCACGGCCAGACGGAGTGCGAAAACGGCAATGACGATCCACGTTGCGATCTGGTAGCGGCGCAGCCGATCGGCCTTGTTGCGCCATTCAACGCCTTCGTTGCGGATGAAACCGAAGAGCAAGCCGATCAGCGGCCAGCGCACGATCACCGAAACCAGCAACGCCAGCAGGTAGGCCCCTGAGGTAAAGAACCCCGGGATGTAGTAGTCCTTCGCGTTGCCGGTATGACGTGCGGCGAACGCGCAGATCAGGATGCCGATCAGCCCGGTTGCGGACTGGATCAGCGTGGACCGCTTGGCCAAGCGGAGGATCATGAAGACCACGCCGAGGCTGATCGAGGCAACCAGCGCCCAGGTGAGGTTGCTGCTCAGGGCGAAAACCATGATGAAGACGAATCCGGGCAGCACCGTTTCCAGGATGCCGCGGACTCCACCTACCGTGGAGAGCAGATCGATTCCGCCGTCTGCATTTTGGGCGATATTCGAATTCGCGCCAATCATCGAGGCCAAGCTGGGCTTGGTCTCTTTCTCAGGTTGCTGGCCGTCTTCGCGCCCGAGTTCCTCATTGTGCATTGCTTCTACTTCCATATTTCCAACAGCGCCATTGCTACACGGTCACCGCGGATATCAGTTGCCCGCTACCCTCGGGGTACCGGAACTATAACGTAGCGCGGATTAAAGATCGTCGGGATCTGATCCACCGGCGCGACCATGCCTGAATAGGTTAGCTTCACGCCGGGCTTGATCCCTGGAACCGATTTTTGCCCCATGAAGATCAAGCGGACATGCGCGGCTGTGCCGCGTCGAGCCGCGGCCCCGCCGAGCTTGTCGACCACCACGGTTTTGAGCAATGGCGGCTCGTTCGGCGCGGAGTAGCTCACCGATTGGACATACCCGGTGTGCTTCACCCTGCCTTTGAGCGGCAATTGTTCCAATGAATCCAGGCATTGGTAGTTCAAGGTCGGGTCCGAAGGCCCGAGGTGCGCTGTTACCGGCTTATCCTTCAACGACATCTTTAGCCGATCTGGGTAATTTCTGGTCCGCGCTCCGGACGCTTGATCTCCGGCTGCGATTCTTCCTGCGCTGGCCGGGTTTGGGCATTTGCCGGAACGTTCAGTGGCAGTAGTTCTGCCGGGGGCAGTGGCTTGTCACCGCGGTTTACGATGACATCGCGCAAGATCGCGTCCACGACACCAGCTGCCTCTTCATCGGCAATGGCCTTGCCGCCGATCACCGCACGGAGGAACCAGCGCGCGCCGTCAACCCCGACAAAGCGCAAAGCTACATGTCCGGCACGGCCGTCTGGCAACTGCTGCGGAACCTTGGCCAGCAGCTCTTCGCCATATTGCCCGTCGCGGGTGAAGATCTCGCCGTTCTGCGCGCCGATATCGCTTTTGATCTTGTCCTTGATGCCGGGCCACAGCGATTCGGACTTCGATGAAGAGAAGGCCATGAGCTGAATGCGGGACTCAGCAATCTCCAGCGAGACGGCGATGACGCGCTTATTCGATTCTTCTACGTCCATGCGGACTTTGAGGCCGCTGACTGGCTTGATGAGAATCGACCCGAAATCAAGGTACTCATTGGTGTCCTCGACATCCTTAATGTCGAACGGGCCAATTTTTGGTTCGTCCGGCGCCGCGACAGCCTCGGATGACTCGACCAGAGCCTCATGCTCTTTTGATTTCTTACGCTTGAAAATCATGGTGTCCTTAGGAAACTTGCTTGTTATCTTCAGTGCTTAGTTAGCGGTAAATCCGCCGGTCGATCCGAAGCCGCCGGCGCCACGCGCTGTTTCTTCGAGGGAATCGACTTGGGTGAACGCCGCCTGCTCGACTTTCTGGATCACGAGCTGGGCAATGCGATCTCCGCGGTTGATGGTGAAGGCTTCCCGCTTGTCGGTATTCAGCAGCGTGACCATGATCTCACCGCGGTACCCTGCGTCAACAGTGCCGGGGGCATTAACTACTGTGATGCCGTGTTTGGTTGCCAGTCCGCTCCGCGGGTGGACCAAGCCGACGTAGCCATGAGGGATCGCCAGAGCGATGCCGGTGCGCACCAATGCACGCTCCCCCGGTGCGAGCACCATACCTTCACGAGCGTGCAGGTCAGCACCGGCGTCCGAAGGATGCGCATAGCTCGGCGCAGGAAGGTCGCTGTCGAGCATTTTGATGGCGATCGAGATTGTTGGCTCACTCATCAGTTTGGTTATCCCCCGGGAGTTTTGTGAAGTGGTCGTTCGATAGTTTCGCTGGGTTAACTCTATCGCGTGCGGCTAGGAATGAGCTGTCTGCTGTGCGGCGTTCCTGGCTCATAGAATTATTGCCTAGACTTGGAATCATGAGTAACACCAGCCCAGCGGCATCGAGCGTCCTGTACAGCGAGAAACTTTGGCCTTCGGCCAGCACCTGGATTTGGCCAATCATCATCGCGCTGACCGCTGGTATCGCTGTGGCGCCGGTTAATACCGTGCTGGGCTGGGGCGTAGGCATAGCAATGCTCGTCGCCTTGGTCGTGATTTTCCTGGTCCGCGTCCCAACGATTGAAGTCACCGAAACCATGGTGACTGTTGGCCGAGCTAGCATCGAGCGTCAATTCATCGGCGAAGTCGTGGGTTACCGCGGAGATGAAGCGTTCAAGCAGCGTGGACAGAAATTGCACGGGCTTGCCTACATGTTGCTGCGCGGATGGCTCGATGGCGTCGTCCGAATGGAAGTCACCGACGAACGCGACACCACTCCGTACTGGCTGACTTCCACCCGCCGCCCAGAGGAACTGGCAGCCGCTTTGGGTGGGGTCATGTACGAGTTCACCGAAGAAGGCAAGGCGGAAGCGGTAGCCGAGGAAGAATCAGCGCAGGATTCCGAAGACTGATTCCGCAGTTTCGCAAGTACTGAAAACTTCATATCGGCAATCCCCGGTGCTGGCTGCGAAGCAGTCCAGTCGCCGGGGATTTATCCTTCACACTCGCTGCAGAATTTTTGCCCGTTATCCTCCCGCACCAGTTGCGTGCGGTGGCGGACCATGAAGCATGAAGCGCAGGTGAATTCGTCGGCTTGTTCGCTCAGAATCTCGACGCCGGCTTCTTCCTCGGCTGCTTCTCCGCCTGGGAGCACGTATTCTTCAGCCAAGAACGTTTCGGTTTCGTCGATCAGGTTCGCCATTTGCGCGGTCTTGCCGGCCTTGAGCTGAGCGATCTCTTTGGCGCGTTCCTCTTTTGGGATGACGGTTGATGCAGCAGATTCAAAGGCCATGATCGTTTTCCGCTCTTTCCTGCAGGTATTCTTCCGAGCCGGTAGCTTCACCACGTGAAAATTCATACCAGCATAAAAGTATAACGTTCTTCGAGCCAATCCATTCCTTCACACCGAGACATCAGCCACCGGCTGAAGGTTCGGAAAATAGGACGTGAAGTTGATGACTAATCTTGCGCCACACCCGGGGCGGTGGTAGGAATTCAGCCGTCAAGGTGGCAGAGTTTTACTCAGGAAATAGAGCGTGTGGAGGGTATTAATGCGTCAGCTGAGACTGGTAGGAATTCATGAAAATGGTTCCAGCCTGCAGGTCAGCAGTGACGACGGGATGAGCTACGAGCTCCCCGTTGACGATGCACTGCGCAGTGCAATGGCAGAAATAGCTCGCTCACGGGCTCCGAGGAACCGTGAAGAGTCCTCCTCGGTCCACTCGCCACGTGAGATTCAGGCACGGGTACGTGCTGGCGCTTCTGCCTATGATCTGTCGCTTGAATGGGACGTTCCAGTAGAGGACATCGTGAAGTACGAGGGTCCTGTGCTTGCAGAACGCGAGCACATGGCTGAGCTTGCGCGACGCGTGGAAGTTTCGGGACCGCAGACCGATGCTGAATACCGCGAGGTCTTTGGCGAAGAACCAGCGGATCTTGGATCCATGGTTGTTCACCGCTTTAATCAGTTGCATATTGATAGCGAGACCGCACGGTGGAATTCCTGGAAGGATCCAGAAGGCCAGTGGATCATCACCGTTGAATTCGATTCGCCGTTGCCGACGGAAAATGTCGAGTCCCTTGGGTCCGATTCGTCGGCGGCATCGGAGAACATCGCTCGTTGGGCTTTCTCCCCTGCACGCAAGACGCTGAAGAACTTGAATCGTTGGGCGCAAACGCTCAGCGAACAAGTCGCTCCGGAATATTTTCGTCCCATCTCTGCTGTGAACCAGTCGGAGCCGGAGCCGCCAGCTTCCAATTCTCCTGAAGTTGATGAGACTGAAGAACTGGTGACCCTGCTCAATGCTCGTCGTGGCCAGCGCCCGAAGGACCAGGACCCGGACCGCGAGTCCCGTTTCAACGACATTATCGAGCGTGGCATGAGCAAGTACGATGCCGAGGATGACGACTCCCTGCCCCACCTGCCGCAGGGCATTTCGCCGCGCACTTCGCAGCTGGTTGTAGTCACCGATTCCGATCAGGACGACTCCGACGCCGAGGACAAGCAGGGCGAACAGAACACCGAGGACTCCTCGCCGCGCAAGGCCAAGCGCTCATCGGTCCCAAGCTGGGACGACATCATGTTCGGCAAGCGCAAGAAGGACACTGATTCCTGATCAGTGTGAGTAACGTTCTAATGCGATCGGGCAGCACCTGCAGGTGCTGCCCGATCGCATTTTCTATGTAGTTCGATGCACCAGCAACGGAACGTATCGCTCCCCCGAAGTCAACGATCCGTGTTGCCCGACCATGTCGAAGGCCATCGGGGCGACCCGGCGCCCATCATAAAAAGCGATGGGCTCTGCAGCCAAGATCATCAGGTCGCCCAGCCGGGCGGCATGTTCAGGGCTGATCGGCCCGAAATAGCCTCGTTCGATAGCTTCCTTGCGGGTCAGGACCCATGCTTTGGCGCCGAACTCCCTGTGCCACGCACGCTTGACTTCCAGTCTGCCCGCATCATTTGTTTCCGACGCAAAGGTAAGCTGAACTCCACGAGGTTCCCCGCTGGTCAGCTCTACGCCTTCAATCAGTTCCGGATACTGGCTGTAGTCGATCCGCTGCGATCGCGGTACATCGACCATTCCGTGGTCGCCGGTGATGAGCACCGTGGTTTGCTCCGGCAGTCGGGACACCAGGTTCTTGATGACGTAATCGAGTTCTTCCAAGGTGTCGCGCCATTGGTTCGAATCGACTCCGAATTTGTGTCCGGTCTTATCCAGCTCGTTGAAGTAGGTGTAGACCAGTGCGCTGCGATGCGTTTCAAAGACGGCATGCGTTGCTCGTGCCCGGGCCATCGGCTGATTCGCCGCGACGAACTTCGGCCCGCGCAAGGAGGCGCGAGTTAACGCGGACTTCGCGAACATTGGAATGGAAACTGTGGCGACATGTATTCCGTGCTCAGTCACCTTTTCGAATACCGTCGGGCGGGCTTGCCATGCCTCTGGATTCAGATCGCCGGGCCAGCCGCCGAGCTGATTGACCACTCGACGTCGTGCTGGATCGATCACGTCGTATCCGAGCATTCCGTGTTCTCCCGGAGTGACACCGGTGGCGAGGCTGCTCAGCGATGTTGCCGTGGTCGAGGGGAACCCTGTTCCGATCTTGCGGCCCAGGGCAAAGAGCGATCGCAAATATGGCGCGTGGCCAACATGGCTCTTGAGCTGGTTCCACCCCAGGCCGTCCACCATGATGACAACTACGCGCTTGGTCGGCTTGAATCCAAGGGCATTGTCGTATCCCGGGACCCCTAGCGCGGCTGCCGCGGAAGGAAGGATCTCGGAGAGTGTCGCCTCGCCATACTGCGGCGCGTCAGGGATTTTTTGCTCTGGCACCGACAGTTCAGTTTCATTCAGCGACTCGTTCATGCTCAAGCGATCGTTGCCAAACGTAGTCGTACTGCGAATTCACGGGCCTTGTTCACCGCGCGCTGGCCGTCGGCTTCGGCACTGACCCGAATCACGAGGTCCTCCGGCTGTGAAGTGCCGTTGAGGCCATGGTCGGCATCGCATTGGGGATCTCCGCAGGCCGCTGGCGCGAGGTCGATGCGCTTAGTGCCGCCCCAGGACATGCCGAAGGTCAATTCCTTCACCGCATCGGCCGAAGAATAGTGCTGCGGCTGGTGGTACACATAGCTCGTTGCTACCGACGCAATCCTCGAAAGTGCAATCATTTCGACAGATACTTGCGCCATGACATCCTTGCCGTGGTCATCAAGCTGCTGATCATCGACGTGCAGGATGAAAAGCACTTTTTCACTTTTCACCATGACCGTAATATGGCGGTGCACTTCGGTGTGGTCGAAATGAGTTTCCAGGTGTACATAGTGGTCAAGTACTGGCTGCCCGGCCATGGCTTCAGCAAGGACATCCTGGACCATCTGCGGGTAGAAGCCCGCCCGTACCAGATCGTCGAGAAGCTCAGCGCCCGGAGCAGTCGAATATGTTGGAGAACTCATAGGCCAAGTCTACTCAGTAGCTCCGGCCAATTCACGTTTTGCGTCTCGGCTCAGCTCCTCAAGGCTCGCCGGACGCTATCGGTGCGCTGCTCAGCATTGCTGATCTGGATATTGACCGAGAGGACACTCAATGAATCAGCCGCGACCGAAATCGGAGCGAATTTCGCGACGGTGACCTCGGGATGGTTGTCCTTGAACAGCGACACCCTGGTGATGAAGTCCTTCAAGGCGTGCAGATCAACCGCGGCAAGTCCCTGATACCCAAGCAGGCGAACGCTGCTTCGCGGGCGGCGGATCAACTGCTCCAGATCATAGGTGGACAGCGGTGCGACACCGTGGGCCCAATCGTCCAACAGATTCACCGGGTCGCCGCTGAGACCGAACGAAATAACCGGTCCGAGGAGCGGATCTTCTACGGCCTTGAGCACGCATGCCTGGCCGGCCGGGGCCATGCTTTGGACTTCCAGTGCATCAACGCCATAGGTCTGCATCAGCATCCTCATATGGGTGAAGTTCGCTTCCAGACTCGGCCGGTCCGGAATGCTCAACCTGACGCCGCCGAGATCCAATCTTTGGCGCAGGTCTGGATCATTGGCTTTGAGCGCGACAGGCCAGCCCAATTCATCAGCTGCTGCCACTGCTTCTTCAACAGTATTGACGACTCGTGATCCGTAGATCTGGATCCCATAGAAGCCCAGTAGCTTTTGCGCCTGAGCTTCGGATAGTTCTAATAGGTTGGAGCCCGAAACAGAAGTCACCAGTTCCGCAAGGTAGTCATCAGCACCGTCGGAATCGATGCCCGCGGGGTCTTCGATGCCCTCGTAGGGAACCTCAACCCACTGCTGGTAGCCGTAGGCTTTCGCCAAGGCCCCGATAGCGGTGGTCGGCGAGGTATACAGCGGAACGCCTTGCTTCACTCCTCCGGCGATTTCGGAATCCGACAGACCGGGAACCAAGGTCACGATCGGCTTGGATTGGTGGAGGAGTTCTCGGGCGACCTTGAGAACCGCTGAGGTTTCCAGCCCGGAATACGGCAGATGCGCCAGGAGCACCGTGTGGACTTCTGGATCGTCGACCAGTTCCTGGAGCCGGCGCCGAAGCATGGGGATGGCTCGCGACTGCCCAACGCTGTAGTCGAGTTCTTCGCCGCGGATCACTGTATTGAGATTTCGGTCTTCGGCAACATCGCAAACGACTTCGGCGATCGTCAGCGAATTGGACAAGATCGCGACGTTTGGTCCTTGCGGCGGAGGGAAAACCGAAAGCAGCGAAGTGACATCCAGGAGTTCTTCGGATGAGCGAACGCGAATGACTCCGGATTGACGCAAGATCGCATTCATCGCCCCCGCAGGGGCCTGCCCGACCCTCACCGAGTGGCCCGGAGGCAGGCGTCGGCCCATGACATCGGTTTTGGCCACGACGACGGGCTTGCGACGAGCGAGCCTACGGGCGATGCGCGCGAATTTACGCGGATTGCCGAAGGACTCCAGGTACATGGCCACAACGTCCGTCCGCGGATCATCCTCGAAAAATTGCATGGCGTCATTGCCGGATACATCGGCGCGCAGCCCAGCGGAAATCGCGCTGCTCACCCCAACAGCATGTTGGATGCCAACGCCCTGAAGAATCATTCCCATGGCCGCCGATTGACTGAAGAACCCGACGTTGCCCGGCTTCGATACCCCAGTGCTCCCTGAGATGTGCAGGTTCACTTCCGGATCGGTATTGGTCAGCCCGAGCGAGGCAGGGCCGAGAACGCGCATGCCGTTGGCCCGGGCCAGCGCCACGAGCTCTCGCTGGGCACTCAGCCCTTGGGCCGACTCGTACCCGGCTGACATGATGACCAGAGCTTTCACGCCATGTCTTGCGCAGTCCTTGATTGCTTCGAGGATTCCCGCGCGGGGGATGCATAACACCGCCACGTCTACTGGGCCCGGCAGTTCGGTGACCTTGCCGTACGCGACCATGCCGCCGACTTCCAGCGCCGCATCGTTGACCGCGTAAACGGTGCCGGTATACCCGGACTCGACGATACGTTCTAGAACATCGTGGCCCAGTTTTCCCCAGGTGCGGCTGGCGCCTATCACTGCGATGGACTGCGGTGATAATAGGCCTGCGACACTGCTGGCTTCGGCTCGGTGTTCCCGGGATTCGGTGACTTCGCGCGATTTGTCGGTGGGGTTAATGGAGAATTCCAGCATCACTACGCCGTCTTCGAAGTGCCTGGCCACTGCGTAGCCGGCTTCCGAAAAGACCGTGAGCATTTTGCGGTTTTCCGGTAGCACCTCTGCGGAGAATTTCTCGATGCCGTTCTCGCGGGCGGCGGCGGCCAGATGCTCAAGCAAGATGGATCCGATCCCCGTGCCCTGGTATTCGTCGGAGACGTTGAAGGCGACTTCGGCCTCTTGCGGATCGTCAAGGCGGTCATAGCGTCCAACACCGATGATTTTTGATCCGCGCACCACGGTGAAAGCGACCCGATTCACATGATCGACGTTCGTGAATCGTTCGAGCTCTTTAGGGGTCAGCGAGGACTTGTACGTAAAATAGCGTAGGTAGACCGAGGTTTCAGACTGATGCTGGTGCATCTCCTGCAGGGCTTGCGCGTCCAGCGGGGTGATGGGCCGCAAATGTGCCGTTGTCCCGTCGCGAAGCACAACATCAGCTTCCCAATGCGCCGGATATGCCGCCGAAAGTTTACGATCCACCATAGGCTTAGGATAGTCGCGACCTTGGTGATGTGCCCAGACGCAACACGAAGTATCGACAGCTCCGGCCGCACGACAGCAGATGAAGGACAAAAAGAGTAATGGCTCGAAAGAAGTCTGAAGAGATTCCAGAGGATTTCGTTGAAAACATCGTCGACATCGACGTCACCAATGAAATGGAATCCTCCTTCTTGGAGTACGCCTACTCCGTCATCTATTCACGCGCACTTCCCGATGCCCGAGACGGGCTGAAACCGGTCCAGCGTCGAATCCTGTTCCAGATGTCCCAGATGGGCTTGCGCCCCGAGAAGGGGCACGTGAAGTCTGCGCGCGTGGTCGGCGAAGTCATGGGTAAATTGCACCCGCATGGTGACGCCGCGATTTATGATGCGATGGTCCGCCTGGCCCAAGATTTCTCGCTGCGTCTGCCGTTGATTGATGGCCATGGCAACTTCGGTTCCCTTGACGATGGGCCAGCGGCGCCGCGTTATACCGAGGCTCGCTTGGCGGCATCAGCCGTAGCGATGACCGCGAACCTCGACGAAGAGGTCGTCAACTTCATTCCGAACTACGACAACCAGTTCATGCAGCCAGAAGTGCTCCCGGCCGCCTTCCCGAACCTGCTGGTTAATGGAACCACCGGCATCGCCGTGGGAATGGCCACGAATATGGCACCCCACAATCTCGGCGAAGTCATCGCAGCCTCCCGCCACCTGTTGCTGGAGCCTGAAGCAACCGTGGAAGAACTGATGAAGTTCATTCCCGGACCCGATTTGCCCTCCGGCGGAAGCATCATCGGACTCGATGGCGTGAAAGATGCATACCGCACTGGCCGCGGACTGTTCCGTACCCGCGCTACGGTAGCGCTGGAGAAAATCTCGGCGCGCAAGTCGGCCTTGGTCGTCACCGAGCTTCCTTACACCGTAGGGCCGGAGAAAGTCATTGAAAAGATCAAGGACGGGGTCAACAACAAGAAGATCGTCGGGATCTCCGATGTCGTCGATCTCACCGATCGCCATCATGGCTTGAAACTGGTCATTGAGCTGAAGAATGGTTTCAATCCCAACGCCGTGCTGGCCAGCCTTTACAAGTACACCCCGATGGAAGATTCCTTCGGCATCAATAACGTTGCCTTGGTTAACGGGCAGCCGCGGACCATGGGGCTGCGCGAGCTGCTCACCGTGTACGTAGACCACCGGATCGACGTTGTTCGCCGACGGACCGTTCACCGCTTGGCCAAGCGTGAAGACCGGTTGCACTTGGTCGAGGGCCTGCTGATCGCCATCGTTGATATCGACGACGTCATCGCCATCATCCGCTCTTCCGAACAGACCAACGAGGCGCGCCAGCGCCTGATGACCGTCTTCGACTTGAGCGAGCCGCAAGCCAACCACATTCTGGAACTGCGCCTGCGCCAGTTGACCAAATATTCAAAGCTTGAATTGGAAACTGAAGCAGAACAGCTGCGCGAGGACATCGAGAAGCTGCGCGCCATTTTGGAGTCGGATCAGCTGTTGCGCTCTGTCGTCTCCGACGAACTGGAAGAGATGTCCGATACCTTCGGCACTCCGCGACGCACCAAACTGCTCAAATCCGCGCAGCTCGCCCCGCTCAAGGGCACCGCGCTGCCCGAAGCTGTAGGCAACGGCAAGCAGGCCAAGCTGGCCATGGAGATCTCCGATAGCGCCTGCTGGGCTTTGCTCTCTGCCACCGGCCAGATCGCGCGGACCCACGACCGCACAGACCTGGACTTCTCTTCGGCTCGCATCAAACATGACGTGCTGCTCTCCCAGGTGCCTTCCACAGCCCGCGGTGAGATCGGCGCGCTGACCAGCACCGGCCGGATCATCCGCATCTCCCTGATCGATGTGCCAGCTCTTCCAGAGTCCCATGGATTCCCGCAGCTGGCACAGGGCGTGCCGGTCGCGGAATTCTTGAAGCTGTCAAAGAACGAATCGGTGATCGCGCTGGTCCCGCTGAACGCGGTGCTGGCCATCGGTACTCGACATGGCGTAGTCAAGCGGGTGACTCCGGAGTACCCGCTGAATCGCGATGAGTTCGAGGCGATTACCCTCAAGGATGACGACGTAGTGGTGGCCGCCAGTGTAGCTGGCGAGGATGATGAATTGGTCTTCCTCACCCGTGGCGCTCAGCTGCTGCGTTTCCCTGCTTCAGCAGTACGGCCTCAAGGACGCACCGGTCGTGGCATGGCGGGCATCAAGCTTGGCGCCGATGACCACGTCATCTTCTTCGGGGTCGTTCCGGCAACCGCAGGCAGCGCGGTGGTCGCGACGATCGCATCGGGTTCGCAGACCTTGCCGGGAGCTTCTGGCCAGTCGGTGAAGCTGACTGATTTTGCGGAATTCCCAGCCAAGGGCCGTGCTACAGCCGGTGTTCGCGCGCATCGCTTTGTCAAGGGCGAAGACCACTTGCAGCTTGCCTTCGCTGGACAGGGGCCGGCGCGAGCCAGTTCCTCAGCCGGGGTGGTTCGGGCCTTGCCGACGGAATTCGGCAAACGTGATGGCTCTGGCGCGCCATTGGCCCAGTCCATCAATATCCTGGGCGGCTCCTTGAGCGCAAGCGAGGTCTCCGCCACAGCGCAGGACATTGGATCGGAACTTGAACCGGATCTGGCCCCGGTTCAGTCGGAACGCCCGAAGACAGCTCCAGCATTCAATCCGGGCGAGGATACACTGCCTTTTGATGATGGTGGCGTCGTCCTTTAGGTTTCCGGGCTTATAAAAGTCGAAGGTGCTGCTGCGAATCAGTTGATCCGCAGCAGCACCTTTCTATTTGCTTCCAGCGCCTACCGGAGCACCCAGGTCTAGTCGCCCATCGCACTCCCCGGCCAATTTTTGATCGTGGGTAATGAGCACCACGGTGCGGGAAACCAGCGCAGTGCGCAGTGACGCCATCAGCTCGCCAGCTTCATCTACTCCCAGATGCGCTGTGGGCTCATCGAGCAGTACCACTTGATGTGCGCCGAGAATCGCCCTGGCAACGGCCAGCTTGCATCGTTGGCCGCCTGAGAGGTTGTGGCCCCCGGATCCGATTCTCGTATCGAGTCCCTGGGTCTGCTGTCCGTACCAGGTCGAGAGGCCGACGCGCCCAAGAACCTCGATCAGCTGTCCGTCGCTGCGTTGCTCACCTTCGGGCACGCCGAGCATGAGGTTGCGCCGTATCGAGGAATCAAACAGGTGGGCTTCCTGTGGGCACCAGGCTACCGAATTCGCTTCAGCATTCGCTAGCGGATGCAGATTCCCCTCGTCATCGAAAATTCGGAGATTTCCGGTGCGTGCAGGCAGGGCACCGAGCAGTGCCGTGAGCAGCGTTGATTTTCCGGATCCGGAAGGGCCGACGATAGCGGTCCATTGGTTTGTCGGAATCCTTGCGCTCAGCTTGTCGATGACGTTTGGACCTTGCCCATATCCCAGGCTTACTTCCTCCAGCTCAAAACCAACAGCTGCGATGGACGTGCTTGGCTTGCCAGCATGCTCCGACTCATGCTGTCCATCGCTGGCCAGGCCATGGCGTTCGAGCTGTTCCGTGAGCTGTTTCAGGGCTTGCCCCTGCTGTACCGCCATCAGGGCGCCGCTTGCGCTGTCCCCCAAGGCCAAACTGAGCAATACCGCCAACGCGGTCAACGACGCGGAACTCCCGGATACCGCGGTCATCACTATGGCCATGAGCACGCTGAGCAGGACGGCGAGCGCAGAGGCGCTGCCTTGGCCCAGCGCGTGGTAGCGGGCATCCTTCGTATTTTCTTCCTCTGCCCTGCTAAGTGAAACAATCACTGGCTCCAGGGATTCGTTGATTCGCAATGCGGATTTGTGTCGCAGGATCCCGAGGATAGATTGGTTCATGGACATACGATGGGCCAGCTGCCGTACCAGATGTTGCCCCTCGATACGTTGGACCAGCCAGCGGATGGGTCCCGCAAGCATCAATCCTGCTATCAGGGCGGTCCAGCCGAACTCAGGCTGAATCAGGAACAAGACAATTATGGCCATTACCCACACCACCGTTGCCGAGAGCGGCGGGAAGACCACTCGCGCGAGTTGATCGCGCAGTTCATCCACTTCAGCGAGCAAGAACCGCAGGACTACCGAGGAGCGGCTAAACAGGCCCCAGCGGGCAGGATCAGCGACCATGGCATTCCATAGTTTTTCACGAAGTTTTCCCGCGTATTCGAGGACTGCATCGTGGATGGCCAGCTGTTCCAGATAGCGGAATGCAGCTCGTCCGATGCCTAGCGCACGCACCATGACGAATGCGACGCTCAGGTGGAGAATGGGTGGCTGGTAGCTGGCTTCGACAATTAACCAGCCGCTGAGCGCGGCCAAGGCGACTGCGCACAGGACGCTGGCTGTGCCCCACGCGATGGCTTTCGGCGCGCTGTGGTAACGCTTGAGCAATTCACTTCGGGGATTAAAGTGGTGTCCACTCGTATCACCCGTAGGTATGGCTGTCATGCCCCGAGCATTTTCCTCGTAAAGCTCAGGTTCCCGGTTTGGCCCCCTCGTTGGGACCCGACCCTCAGCGTGGTTGCTTGGTGCGTTGTTGAGCAATGGGTCATGGCTGGCGATGAGGGCAGCGCAGTGCTCCGGGAGCTCACGCAGCAGCTGGCGCACTACTGCGGCATGATGGTCATCCAGGTGCGCTGTTGGCTCGTCCGCAAGAAGCAAGGTGCAGTTGGAGCCGCCATGCAGTCGCAGCACGGCACGCAGTACTTCCAAACGACGAAGTTCGCCAGGTGAATATTCTGCTATCTCATGTTCGAGCATCTGTCGCATCGAAAGGCGCTCCGCCAGCTCTGCAATGAGTTCGGGATCGGCCCCGGGCACGTCCTGGTCTAGTTGCTTCCGGCCCGTCTCGGCATCGAATCGCGGATGCTGGCTGATCATGGCAATCGATCCGGAAATCCGGATACTGCCGTGGACTAGCTCCGGATTGAACTCGTTATTGCTGCTCTGAGCCTCCGCAATGACCGTGAGCAGGGTTGTCTTTCCGGACCCGCTCGCGGTTGCGAGGACTTGCCGTTGACCCGCGCCCAGGGTGAGGTTGAAGTCCTGGCAAATCGGTTCCCCCTTGCCATAGCGAACACTGAGATCTGCAATTTCCAGAATATGTCTAGCCGGCTTGTGGGAGGTTTCGCTCAAGGCAACGCTTGGCACCTCGGCGGTCATCTTCTGGTATCGCTGGTAGGCTGCAAGACCGTCGTCTGCCGAGTGATAGGCCGATCCAACCTCGCGAAGGGCGGAGAATAGTTCGGGGGCCAAGATGAGGATTGTCAGTCCCGCGGACAGCTCCATGGAGCCATGGACCAGCCTGACCCCGATGAAGACGGCCAGCACTGCGACTGACAGAGTCGAAATGAGTTCAAGCCAAAAGCTCGACATGAAAACGGTCTTCAGATTGGCCATGGTGGCCGATCGGTATTTCGCGCCGACTTGCGCAATGGCATTCCCCTGCTGACGCGCCCGGCCGAGTCCCAGTAGCGCAGGCAGGCCTTGGGCCAGTTCATAGAGCTGGTTTGCCAGCCGGTCAAGCGATGACTGCGTTTCCTTCAAGGTCTCTTGCGTATGCATTCCGATGAGGGCCATGAATACCGGCACCAAGGGAACGGTCAGGAGCAGGATGACTGCGCTGACCCAATCCAGCTGCAGGATGTACAGGCCCAGGAGCAGCGGAATGGCGACGGCGCCGATTAGCGCAGGGATAAATTTCGTGAAGTAGTCATCCAGCTTCTCAAGTCCGTGGCTGGCCAGGGTGGCGACCAAAGGAATTGGATTTTGTGTGGCTGGAGCGATCGTTGGACGTGCTACCTCGGTTTGGAGCAGATGCAGCCGCATGCGTTCTTTAGCTCCCAACCCCATGCGTCGGGCCCCAACATTGAGTCCCCAGGCCGCGAGAGCACGTAGTAGGGCTCCGACTCCTGCAAGATACAACAGCTGTGGTTCGTTTTCTGCGCTGACGGCCATGTTGGCAATCCAGGTTCCCAGAGCGTAAGCGACAAGTACCAGCCCCAAGACCTTGAACACTGAAAAGCACGTTAGTACCGCGAATTGGCGTGGCGTGATCAAGTCATTGGGAAGGAATCTTGGGGCTGGCATATTTCGACTTTCAGGTCCGGTTGGTTTACTTGACGATTGACGTCACACGATGAGCTTCAGGAATGTGCTCCTCGCGCAGTCGCTTGCGAAATACCCAGTAGCTCCACGCTTGGTAGGCCAGCACCAAAGGAACACCAAAAGCAGCCACGATGCTCATGAGCTTCAGCGTATATGGAGTGCTGGACGCCGTTTCAACTGTCAGGTTGAAGGCAGGATCGAGAGTCGAGGGCAAAACCACAGGGAATACTGCGACGAAAATGGCCGCAACCGCTGCTACGAGCATGATGCCCAGGGCGATGAAGGAGATTCCCTCTTTCCCGGCTCTGCCCATAGTGATCGCTACGACCAGTGCTGCCAGAGACAATGCCAGGATCACCCAGGATAGGGCCGAATCGTTGTTGATGATCACCCAGAGTGCCCAGACCATCATCGGCAGCACGGCCACCGGCAGCCAGCGACCAACGAGTTTCCCTGCTTCTTCACGAACTGGCCCATCGGTCTTCAGCCGCAGGAAGGCGAGCGCGTGGATCCAGCAGAATGCCACGACTGCTGCTCCGCCCAGTACCGCGTGCCAGGTAAGCCAGGCGAAGGCGCCACCGATGCGGTCGCCGTTTTCGTTCAGTGGCAGGCCTATGGTTGTCGATGCCAGCATGGCTCCTACGCCAAAGGCGGCAACCAGAGAGCCTAGGCCAAGAGCCAGGTCCCAAGCTTTTCGAGTGGGCGCGGTGATTGCTTTGCCACGGTATTCGATTGCTACCGCACGGAAAATCAACGCGATCAGCACGATGGTCAGTGGGATATAGAGCGCTGAGAAGAGCGAAGCGTACCAATGCGGGAACGCGGCGAAAGTGGCGCCGCCAGCGGTCAGCAACCATACTTCATTGCCGTCCCACACCGGGCCGATGGTGTTCAGCAGTAGCCGCTTGCGTCTTTCGGTGCTGCGTCCCAGGCCGATGAGCATGCCGACGCCTAGGTCAAAACCCTCCAAAAAGAGGTAGCCGCACCAGAGCACTGCGATGACAATGAACCAAAGTGTTGGTAGCCATTCCATGGTTTTCTCCTTAGTCGCTCCAGCTAGTAAGCGAATGCCAAGACGTCATCGTCGTCGTTGTCATCGTGTCGATTTGTGCTCGTGTTGTCGCGTTGATGCTCGGATTCAAGTTCCGGCATTGCCGAAGCAACGCCACCGCGGACGTATCGGAATAGGAGCACCAGTTCGACGACGAGCAGTACTGCGTATATGGAAGTCAGTGCCACCAGCGAGAACAAGAGCTCGCCTGCGCTCACCGTGGGCGAAACAGACGCCGCGGTGTACATGAATACCTGGTCCACTCCACCCATCTGGGGGTTCGGAGCTACGGTGAAAGGCTGGCGTCCCATTTCAGTGAAGATCCATCCGGTGGCGTTGGCACCGAACGGAGCCGCGATTCCCAGTACCGCGAGACGCGATATCCACTTGTTATCCGGAACGGTTCCCTTGCGGGTGATCCACAATGCGATGGCCGCGGCTACCGCTGAGAGGCCACCGAAGGTGATCATCAGCCGGAATCCCCAGTAGGTCACTTCCATGACCGGAAGGTAATTGATTTCTTGGCCTGCGTAGGGGCCAAAGGATTCATCTTGCGGATAGTACTTTCCGTACTTTTCCTGGTATTCGGGAATCAACGTATTGACGCCTTTGATTTCCGTAGTGAAGTTTCCGTTGGCCAGGAAGGAAAGAATCCCTGGAACTTCGAAGACAGCAACTACGTCATCGCAATTGGTAGATCCATTGGCCGTGATGTCGCCCAACGACAGAACCGAGAAGCCAGTTCCATCATGGCAGGCAGCCTCCGCAGAGGCCATTTTCATGGGTTGCTGTTCGAACATGAGCTTGGCTTGTTCGTGGCCGGTGAGCGCTACGCCGAGGAATGCGACGACGGCAATGCTTGCACCGATTCGAAGGGATTTCATCCATACGTGGTAATCGGTTTTATCCCGGTTCCTGCCCCGGCTCAAGTCCTCGCCGATGATCACGCGACCGTCAGCATCTACTGTGTCAATGCCTTCTTTGCGCCGACGGTAAAGGTGAAACCAGGATATGCCCAACAGGAATCCGCCGGCTACGGCAAAAGCCCCGAAAAGCGTGTGCGGGAAAGTGATCAGCGCCGTGTTGTTAGTGAAGACAGCCCATGCGTCGGTCATCACCGCGCGCCCATCAACGATCTTGGTTCCTACCGGATGCTGCATCCAGGAATTAGCGACGAGAATGAAGTACGCGGAGAGCATTGTGGCCAAAGACGCGCACCAAATGGTGGCCAAGTGCAGTCGTTTAGGCAATTTCTTCCAGCCAAAGATCCACAAACCCAGGAAGGTGGACTCTACGAAAAATGCGAGCAGAGCTTCCATCGCCAGCGGTGCCCCAAAAACGTCGCCAACGTAGCGGCTGTATTCGCTCCAGGCCATGCCGAATTGGAATTCCTGGACGATGCCAGTAGCGACGCCCATGATGAAGTTAATTAGGAAGAGCTTGCCCCAGAATTTGGTCATGCGCAGCCAGTGCTCGTTACCCGTGCGATGCCAAATGGTTTGCAACACAGCAACCGTCAGTCCCAGCCCGATGGTCAGCGGGACCATTAGGAAGTGATAGACCGTGGTTATGCCGAACTGCCAGCGGGCAATTTCTAGTGCATCCATTGAATCCTCAATTTGTCGCGTGTTGAGATCTTCCACAACTTTTCTACAAATCGTAGAACTGCCGTCAAATATCACCATAGACGATTTCGACAGGTTGTAGAAGTCGGCAAGCCGAGATTCAACGCACACCATAAAAAGCAGGTGACTTACAGAGTGATGAGCGCCAATCCTGAGGACATTCAATGCCTCAAGATGCTTGGCTTCACGCACCACGCGCTCCTCATGGCCCCTATAACCCCGCCTATCAGACACGAACACCTCACACTTTTACGTGTCGTAGAAATATTGATCAAAACTCGCTACAATGGGTGTTTCAAGCAGTGTGCCGAAGTCTCAGACCCAGGCATGCGGCGAAAGAACTAAAGCAAATGAGGTAAGACCTAGTGGCCAGCCTTGGCGATCTGGAACGTTCCGTCATGGATCTGCTGTGGGATTCCGCAGAACCCCTCACCGCGAATGACCTTCGCGATGATCTCGCGGCGCTTGGCACCGATGCGAAGGAACTCGCAGTAACCACGGTGCTGACCGTGCTTGCACGCTTGGAAAAGAAAGGGCTCGTTGAGCGAGAACGCTCAAGCCGCCCTCACCGTTATGCTGCTTCTTCATCACGCGAGGACCACACCGTGGGACTTCTCAATGAGGCGTTGGGTACCGCCCAGGACCGCGAAGCAGTTCTCGCTCGATTCATCGGCGGAATTTCAGCTGATGAAGCAGCGTCCCTGCGTGCTATCTTGGACTCTGTAAAGTCCGCATAAATTATTCGAACTTCGGGGACTGAGTGCTTCTCACCTCATACTTCCTAGCGGCGTTGGCCATCGCATTAGCATGGCCGACGCCGTTGGCCTTATCTAAAGCCAAATGGACCACTCGCGCACCGGTCCAAGCTGTTCTCCTCTGGCAAGCCATCGCACTCGGCGGTGGCCTATCGATGATTGGATCCATGCTTGTTTGGGGACTGACACCGCTCGGCGATGACCTCATCTCAGCCTTGCACGGTGGTTGGCGGCTTCTCACCGGCGATCCGAACGTCCGCTATCCGGGCGTCGTCCACCTCTTCGCTCTGAGCACCGCGCTGCTCTTCGGGTTCCATTTGGTATTGACCTTGATTCGCGCCGCATGGCGGACTTCGAGGCAACGGGCTAAGCATAGACAACTGCTTCGACTGCTCAGCAACCCATCACAAACGCGCCCGAACACCTTGGTCATTGACCACGACACGCCCGTCGCCTACTGCGTACCCGGGATCTCCCAATCAGTGACCGTCCTTTCCCGAGGATTGATCACCCAGCTCACCGCAGAAGAACAACAGGCTGTGATTTCCCACGAGAGATCACATCTGGATCAACGCCATGATCTATTGATTCTGGCCTTCACCGCCTGGAACGAAGCGTTGCCCTGGTTGCCCACGTCAAAGCTGTCCCTTGAAGCCGTGCGGCAGCTGATTGAAATGCTCGCCGACGACAAAGCCCTGGAGCGCGTAAACCGCCAAACGCTATTGAAAGCGATCATCACAGTAGCGACCGCAGCCGCGGACGTCGACGAAGTTTCTCCCAAGTCGAACACATCGAATGCTGAATTGGTAGGCATGCCAGGTGGGGAAGTTTCGTCCCGGCGGCTCCAACGGCTTTTGACTCCGGTCGCCCCGTTGGGCCGGGGGCCGCGCTACCTCGTCTTGGCCTGCACCATCTTGTTGCTGGTTTGCCCGACTGTACTTTTGATCGCTCCCCGGCTGCTGGCATGGTGAGCCACAGGGTCCCTCAGCAAAAAATAAGAAGTCGTTGGCCAAGGTAAACTCCGGGCCAACGACTTCACGTTGAGCGACTACACATCGATGCGATCGCGTTCCAAATCATCTGCTCCATCGATGATGAACTTCTTTCGTGGAGCTACATCAGATCCCATGAGCAGGTCGAAGACTTCCTCAGCAGCCTGGGCATGTTCAATACCGACACGGCGCAGCATGCGATGGCGTTGGTCCATGGTGGTTTCAGCCAGTTGGTCGGCGTCCATCTCTCCGAGCCCCTTGTAACGCTGGATCGGTTCCTTGTAGCGCTTGCCATCCTTCCCCAGCCGAGCAAGCAACTTGTTCATCTCCGCTTCCGAATAGGTATAGACCACTTCATTCTGCTTCGAGCCTGGATTGATGACTTCGATACGGTGAAGTGGAGGAACCGCTGCATAAACCCTGCCATGCTCGATCATCGGCCGCATATAGCGGTAGAAGAGCGTGAGCAAGAGCGTGCGGATGTGCGCGCCATCCACATCAGCATCGGTCATGAGAATAATTTTCCCATACCTGGCTTGCTCAATGTCGAAGCTTCGGCCTGAGCCTGCGCCGATAACCTGGATCATCGCGGCGCACTCAGCATTGGAGAGCATGTCGGAGATGGACGCCTTCTGGACATTGAGAATCTTGCCTCGGATGGGTAGCAAGGCCTGGTATTCGCTGGAACGAGCCAGACGCGCGGTGCCCAAGGCGCTGTCACCCTCGACAATGAACAGTTCAGACTTTCCGACTTCCTTGCTTCTGCAGTCCAATAGCTTTGTCGGCAACGTCGAGGATTCCAGGGCTGTTTTGCGGCGCTGGGTTTCCTTGTGCATCCGGGCCGAAACACGAGACTTCATCTCGTTCACGACCTTCTCCAGCAACGTGGAAGCCTCAGCTTTTTCGGCTCGTTTGTTGGATCCTAGACGATCGTTAAGCGCCTTTTCTACAACCTTGGAGACGATTTGGCGCACCTGTGGGGTACCCAAGATCTCTTTGGTTTGCCCTTCGAACTGTGGCTCGGCAAGACGCACGGTCAGAACTGCCGTCATACCAGCGAGTACGTCGTCCTTTTCAATCTTGTCTTTTTGGCCGAACTTCAGCTTGCGAGCATTCGCCTCGACATTCTTGCGGAAGGACTTAAGCAAGGCTTGCTCGAACCCGGCACTGTGCGTACCACCCTTCGGGGTAGCGATAATGTTGACGAAACTTCGCAGCGAGGTGTCGTAGCCGATCCCCCAGCGTAAAGCGACATCGACTTCGCACACGCGCTGAACGTCTTCTATATGGCTACGGCCCTTGTCATCGATCACAGGAACCTTCTCGTGGAAGGAGCCGCTGCCCTGGAAACGCCAGATATCGGTGACCGGCGAATCGCTGGAAAGGTAATCGACGAACTCGCTGATGCCGCCATCGTGCTGGAAGATCTCTTCGTGCGGACCATCAGCACCGGGGGTATCCGGAAGGCCACGTTCGTCGCGAAGGGTGATACGCAAACCCGGCACCAAAAATGAAGTCTGCCGCGCCCGGTCCTGCAGATCCTTATATGAGAACTTCGCGTCGGGGGTGAAGATGTGGTTATCTGCCCAGTACCTAATGCGGGTACCGGTAACGCCGCGCTTGGCCTTGCCAATGATTTCTGGAGACGTTGCGGACTCATGAGGAGTGAAGGTGGCCTCGGCTTTTTTCCGCCCCTTGTCGGCAAACTTTCCGGGCTCGCCACGGCGGAACTGCATGCCGTAGGTCTTGCCTCCGCGATCCACTTCTACGTCGAGTCGTGCAGACAGGGCGTTCACAACCGACGCGCCAACGCCGTGAAGGCCACCAGATGCGCTGTAGGAACCGCCGCCAAACTTGCCGCCGGCATGGAGCTTGGTGAACACAACTTCCAAACCGCTCAGGCCTGTTTTAGGTTCAACGTCAACGGGAATACCGCGGCCATCGTCCTGAACTTCGACTGATCCGTCAGCATGCAGCACGACGCCAATTGCCTGGCCGAATCCACCCAACGCTTCGTCAACTGAGTTGTCGATGATTTCCCAGAGGCAGTGCATAAGGCCTCGGGAGTCCGTGGAGCCGATGTACATGCCGGGACGTTTGCGCACCGCTTCCAGCCCTTCAAGGACAGAGAGGTGTCTTGCATTGTAATTGTCGGATGAAGCCACTGGGCCTTTGTCTCCTACCTACATAAGAAGGAACGTCGTGAGTACTATTCTAATCGTTAATGTGTTCGAATATTGGCCATTTTCCGCCGTCTTGGCGCGGTTTTGATTGCTATGACCTTATCCACATCTACTACGCGGTGAGCGAAAGACACCCGTTTTCGGGATAAAGTCGGAGCTCGAACTGGTTCTATTGAGTAACCATCAACTTTAGGAGGCTGGCAATGACTACTACGACCGCTAGTCGTGAACTGAACGCCCTCGACCGGTGCGACCGTTGCGGCGCACAGGCCTACGTGCGAGCCGTGCTGGCTTCAACCGGGGGTGAACTGCTGTTTTGCGCTCACCACGCCCGCGATGTGGAACCTAAGCTGCGCCCTCAGTCCTCAGTTTGGCAGGACGAATCGTCGCGACTTTACGAAAAGCCGACGGTCGACGTTAACGATTAATCTCGTTACCGAATCATCCTGGACCGGAGGACCAACCATCATTGGTCCTCCGGTCCTCTTTCTATCCAGGCACAAAAATATGGCCAGCGAAACATTTCGTTCCGCTGGCCATATTTCTTGCCTGTCTTAGTCGAGGTAGTCGCGCAGCACCTGGGAGCGCGACGGGTGGCGAAGCTTCGACATCGTCTTCGATTCGATCTGGCGGATGCGCTCCCGCGTCACGCCGTAGACCTTGCCGATTTCATCTAAGGTCTTAGGCTGGCCATCAGTCAGTCCGAAGCGCATGGCAACAACGCCGGCTTCACGCTCTGAGAGGGTGTCCAGCACGGAGTGCAACTGCTCCTGAAGCAGGGTGAACGATACAGCATCGGCTGGAACGACTGCCTCTGAGTCTTCGATGAGATCGCCGAATTCAGAGTCGCCGTCTTCACCCAATGGCGTGTGCAAGGAGATAGGCTCGCGCCCGTACTTTTGCACTTCGACTACCTTCTCAGGAGTCATGTCTAGTTCCTTGGCCAACTCTTCTGGAGTTGGTTCGCGGCCGAGGTCCTGCAGCATCTGGCGCTGAACACGTGCCAATTTGTTGATGACTTCAACCATGTGTACCGGAATACGAATGGTACGTGCCTGGTCAGCCATTGCACGGGTGATAGCCTGGCGGATCCACCACGTAGCGTATGTGGAGAACTTGAAGCCCTTGGTGTAGTCAAACTTTTCGACCGCACGGATCAAGCCCAGGTTGCCTTCCTGGATCAGGTCCAGGAACAGCATGCCGCGACCGGTGTAGCGCTTTGCCAGCGAAACAACCAGACGAAGGTTCGCTTCGAGCAAGTGGTTCTTGGCGATCTTGCCATCGTGGATAATCTGCTCGTAGTCCCAACGCAAACGCTGGTCCATCGACCCGTCATCCTTCTCCAGCTTGTCCGCTGCAAATAGACCAGCTTCAATGCGCAGTGCCAAGTCGACTTCCTGCTCTGCATTCAGCAGTGCGACTTTACCAATCTGCTTCAGGTAGTCCTTGACCGGGTCCGCAGTTGCGCCGGCAACCATGACCTGCTGCTGCGGGGCATCGTCATCTCCGGTGGAAAGGGTAAAGCCCTTGGAATCGTCTTCGGCTTTAGCGTCGGAACCAGCCTCGGCGTCCTCTTCGCCTTCTGCCACCGCTCCGGTTGATTCGTCCTGTGCTGCAGTATCTGCAGCTACCTTTTTGGTCCGAGGCTTGGCCTTGGTAGCACGCTTCTTCGCCGCGGAAGTTTCTGCCGATACTTCAGCCTCGGTAGCCTCGGCTTCAGTTGCTTGACGATTAGCGTTCGTCTCAGAAGATGACACGAATAACCTTTCTAACGATGCGTTCCGGATGCACCTGCCGGTAACACCACTATGACCCTGTCAAGTCCGAAGACGTTTAATCAGTGACTAAACGCCGCAGGGCTGGCACATTGTAATCAACGCATCAAGCCCGCCTTATGTTCCCAAAATCCGTAGATTTCAGGCAAAGGCAATTCGAACCTAACCGGGTCTGTTATCTCATTATCCATGAATTACCACCTCGACACCACTTGAGACACCCCGCGCTTCGGCTTTCAGGAAAAGTTGGCACGCCAGGCTCGCAATTGATCAGTAGCCCATGCGGGCATGACGCCATGCTCCATGAGCTTCTGAAGCAGCCTCGCCAATTCATACGTCTCGTTTTCAAGGATTGCCTGGTTCAAGAGCACCAAAGCCATCGATCCCCTGCCACGAGCCCACTCAATCCAAGCCAAAATACACAGCAGTGCCTGTCGCGGTTCGCCTTGGGCTACTCCCAGCAGGTCCCGGCACACTTCCCATAACCTATCCACCCGTTGCCAGTCCGGCGCGTACCAGCCACGACCCAGCAAGAAGTCCGACAAAGGAGCGATGGCCGCGTCTCCTTCGTCGATAGAGATGCCAAAAACCGTATCGAGCGCGCTTTCGATGCCCTCCCCTGCCAGGAACGGCAGCAGGTCTCTCACTAGCTTTGTTTGCAACGACCCCACATGCATAGCCGCCCTGCGCGGATCTGCATGCAAAGCAGCTGTTGATTCCTCGGCTGGCCTGCTCACCGACTCATTCCACGCTTCGAGCGACAGGACAATATTGGCCACATGATCCTCTACGAGGTGAAGGACTTCGTCGGTATTCGGCCACTCCGGGACTCCACTGCCATCCCATGGCTGGTCCAAGGGCGACGACCCCGCAAACACCATGGAGAGGTTCGTTTCATTCGTATCGAGAGCAGGCATTTCCTGCACGTCCGAGCCATCTGCAGTGTCGTAATTCCAGATTCGCGAACCCTGCCGGCACCACGCATGTCGAAAGCGGACATCATGTTGGGCTAAGGCAGCTTCCAGTCCTGACACGAGATTTGCCAGGGGAATGCACTGATGGTTCCTCGAATTTTCTGGGGCGTAAATGACCACCGCGACATCTTCGATGTTCGGAATACGGTGCAGCAAGCGGACGACTTGCGCGATCCAGATCTTGAGATCGGGGTGTTCATCGGTTGGGGGCAGGTCCACCCGGAGGGTTGCCTCGAGTCGGTCGTCATCGATGAGCAGCAGGACAGCCGAATTACGCGGATGAAATCCCAACGCGTGTGGCACATAGGCCAATATGTCTTTGTAGCTGGACAGCGAAATCGGCTGTCGTTCTGGAGTAGTTGTCATGCACTAAAGGTGCATCGGAACTACCTTCAATGAGTGTCGCTCGCCACCAGCTGTGGAGAACTGTCTGCGGCAACGACCGGCAGCTACTGTTCTGCTAGGAAACGACGGGCCTTGCGGCGTTCAATCAACATGAAAGCGATGCCCATCGCTGCCATGACGAACTGCACCGACAGTGCAATCCTGAACGAGCCGAGGTTGTAGAGCTCGCCCGAAGTGCCGTTGGCCTTGTTCAGCATGTCGAGAATGAACCCGATGACATAGATGGTGATGAATGCCCCGATGAAGCCGCCAGTATTGACCAAACCGGTTGCCGTGCCCAGAACATTTGGCGGGTTGAAAGTACGAGCGAAATCGAACCCAATCACCGATGCCGGACCGCCGGCTGCCACGGAGATCATCAAGACAATGAGCACCCACAACGGTGCCTGCCCAGGCCAGAAGAGGACTACAGCCCACATCACAAGCATCAAACCGATGATGCCAAGCGCATAGTTGGAGCGGTGTTCCGCACGGCGTGCTGTCAAGGCGCCGAGCATTGGCCCCAGCATGACGGCGACGACCACGAATATCGACATGAGACCCGATGCCAGCGAGCTGTCTAGACCCTGCCCTTCAACCAGAAATGGATAGCCCCAGGTCATCATGAAGGTGTTAATCATGAATGCGGTCGTGAAGTGCGTCCAGAACCCCAGTCGAGTGCCTGGCTGCTTCAACGCCTGCGCAATTCGCGAACGCGAGGAGTGCCCACCTTGGCCACCTCCAGTCCAGCTTTGCCCATTGCGCACAAAAGCGATGGTGGTAATAAACGTGGCGAACGCGAAACCTGACATCACGGAGAACGCTGGCGACCAGCCGACGTTCAACAGCATCATGTGGAATGGAAAGATGCTGATCAGCTGTCCAAGCTGACCGAAGGTTCCGGTGAGCTGGGTGAGGATCGGTATTCGCGAACCTGAGAACCACAGCGGCAGCAGTTTCAGGACCGAAACGAAGACCATCGCGTCGCCCATGCCCACCATGACTCGACCGACCAGTCCCATCGGAACATTCACCGAGATGGCAAGGAAAGCCTGGCCTGCAGACATCAGCAAGGCGCCACAGGTAATCAGGATGCGGGGGCCGAATTTGTCCAAGAGCAATCCGACGGGCACTTGCGCCCCGGCATAAACGATGAGCTGGACTACCGAAAACGTCGCAAGGATCTGAGCACTCGCGTGAAAACGCTCTGTAGCTTCAATGCCTGCCACGCCAAAACTGGTGCGCTGGGATATTGCAGAAATGTAGGCGAGGACGGCAAAGCCATAAACGAACCAGGATTTGGTCGAATTCAGGTGCTGTTGACTCACTAGTCTTGATCACCCGATGACGGCTCGTCGTGTCCGTTCCTCAACCAGTCATCGGTGTTTTCAATCGCTGCCAGGAAGTGCTCGGCGCTAGCGCCGAGTTCCTCGGCGCCTGGCATTTGCTTGTCTTCATCGAGCAACAAGGAACGTGGCTCGTGCTCTTGCACGTGGGCATCGAAACGCTCTTCAAACCCATCAACCATCTGCCGCACGTCATTGTTGGCCTCAAGCTGTTCAGCCAGCTGCTGGTCGACCAAGCGTCCAGCTTCGCGGAGCTTATCGGTCGGCAGGGCCAATTTGAGGGCAGCACCAACATATTCCAAAGTGGCTACAGCCGCCGCAGGATATTCAGACTCGGCAAGATAGTGGGGAGTGTGCAAGGAATAACCCACGATGTCACGTCCCGCTTCGGTCAAGCGGATCTCGAGCAGCGAGGTAATCCCCGCCGGCGACTCGACCGTTGGGCTCCACGTGGAGATGTTCTCGATGAGGTCCTTGCGGTTTCCGTGCGCTGTCACGCCAACGGGCCTCGTGTGCGGAACCGGCATCGGCAGTGATGCCGACCCGACGACCAGGGAAACGTTGAAGGCCTCGATGAAACGTAGAAGCTCCGAAATGACGCGTTCCCATTTGAGGTCCGGCTCCACACCGGTAAGGAACCAGAAATTGCGGTCCATTTCGTCAGTCATCAAATAGATTTCGATGCGCGGCGCCTGGTATCCAGCGAAGTGGTCGCCAAGGAAAGTCAGTCGAGGTCGCTGGGAGGTGTAGGCAACCAGCTCATCGGCATCGAAAGTGGCAAAAAGCTGGGAGTCCAGGCGCCCGAATAGTTCGTTGGTCACCTGTGAATGGGTATTCCCAGCGTCGCTCATGGACTTGAGCAGGACGTACATTCCCAGTCCCTGTAGACGTGAATCGTCCAAGTCGTCTGCGACCATCGTCATCAACGATTGCTTGGACATTTTCTCCTCATTCAATGCCGAACTGTCTAAATACCGAGTTCAGCGCCACTAGACACTGCTTGGCACCCTGCAAGCAGAGCGATAGTACATACTATCGCTTCTGCACTTACGCTCGCTGTGAAGTGACGCACCATGAACCGAATCCTCAGATAACATCGGAAGTAGCAGATGCGTTGCCCACGAGCATGCACTACCTTCCGGACTACCATTCCGGAATTCACGACCTTAGACCCTACAAAGGCACAGAAGGAATGATTTTGTGATCAACTCAAGTGATCTCACTTTGAGCGCCATTGGCACCGACATTAAACGCAAGAGCGCCGATACTCTGGTTTTGGGTGTACTGAAGAACGACGGAAAAGCAACCATCGTCGCTTCGCCATTCACCGCGGAAACAACCTCGTCGCTTGAGCAGTCGCTGACCGCACTGGGAGCCGCCGGCAAGGCCGACGAAGTGACCTTGCTTCCAGGCGTAGAGGGTTCAAAGGCAAAGGTCCTGCAGTTCATTGGTTTGGGCGTCGAGGAACTAGCCGACCTCACCGATGAGCAGCTTCGCCGTGCTGCCGGCTCGGCCGCGCGACAGCTTAGCAATGCCAAGTCCGCCATCTTCGCGCTGCCATCAGACAGCGTTGAGCGGGTTGCCGCGATTGCAGAAGGCATCGCCTTGGGCAGCTACCGCTATGAAAACCAGCGCTCGAAGAAGAGCGACAAGCCGGTTTTAACCGATGCGCAGATCGCCACCGCGGTTGCGACGTCCAAAGATCTTCCGGCAGTGCTCAAGCGCGCGGCCATCCTCGGGCGTGCCGTGCGTGGCACCCGCGACCTGATCAATGCGCCGGCAAACTTGCTCTATCCTGAATCCTTCGCAACCGCAGTAAAGGACTACGCCAAGTCCTTGCCTTTGAAGGTCACGGTATTGGATGAGAAGCGTTTGGCCAAGGACGGCTTTGGCGGTTTGCTCGGTGTTGGCGGCGGTTCAGTTCGCCAGCCTCGCATGGTCAAGGTCGAGTATTCCCCCGCCAAGGCAACCAAGCACATTGCACTCATCGGCAAGGGCATCACCTTTGACACCGGTGGCACCTCGCTGAAGCCAGCTGCCGGCATGCACGCGATGAAGTCCGACATGTCCGGCGCTGCCGCGGTATTCCAAACTATCGCGGCCGTCTCGGAGCTGGGCCTGAACGTGAAGGTCACCGCATGGCTGTGCCTGGCAGAAAACATGCCAGGAGGCGCGTCGACCCGTCCGGGCGATGTCTTGACCATGTTCGGCGGCAAGACCGTCGAGGTGCTGAACACCGACGCCGAGGGTCGTTTGGTCATGGCCGATGGCCTCGCGGCAGCAAGTTTGGAAAAGCCGGATGTCATGATCGACATTGCTACCCTGACCGGAGCGCAGATGCTCGCCCTGGGCCTGCGGACCGCAGGGATCATGGGCGATGAGCAAGTACGCGACGACCTTGTTGCCGTCTCGGACCGGGTTGGCGAATTGGCTTGGGGCATGCCGCTGCCCGAAGAACTGCGTCCAAGCATCGAGTCGCAGGTTGCCGATCTGGCTAACATCGGTGAGCGCATGGGCGGCATGATGACCGCTGCAGTCTTCCTGGAGGAATTCGTTGGCGAGGTCGACGGAAAGAAGATCCCTTGGGCACACATCGACTTCGCCGGCCCTGCATTCAATGAGGGCAGCGCTTGGGGCTACACCCCGAAGAACGGCACCGGGTCGCAGGTTCGCACGCTCGTAGCTTATGCCGAGCAGCTCGCCGCAAAATAAGGACCGCTCGCCTGCTTAACCAGGTGGCAGTGCAACAGCAATTCTGATCCCCGGCATCAACTCGCACCTGAGTTTGGCGCCGGGACAGGATGAAAATAAGAGACATGCCTGACTTTTACGCCCGCGAAGGTGACTCTGGCCGGTTGGCGGTACTAAGGTAAGTTTTGAAACATCACCGTGGATCAATGGTGCGCGCCAACAAGCGTCATGCTCCCAATGATCTGCGACCGATCCCCTGGTCGGCCAAAGCCGGCCACACTTAGCGAATACGAGGGAGCGTTCACGTGGCCGATTCGGCAGCAACGCAAGAATTTGATGTCCTCATCCTCGGCGGTGGATCCGCTGGATACTCGGCAGCATTGCGTGCCATCCAGCTGGGTTACACGGTTGGATTGATTGAAAAGGAAAAGCTGGGCGGCACCTGCCTGCACACCGGCTGCATCCCAACCAAGGCTTACCTGCACGCGGCAGAGTTGGCTGAAAACGCTCGCGAGGGTGCCAAGTACGGCATCAACACCACGCTCGAGTCGATCGACTTGGCTGGCGTGCGCAAGTACAAGGAAGGCATTGTTGCTGGCAAGCACAAGGGCCTGCAGGGCTTGCTCAAGATGAAGAAGGTCAACGTTATCACCGGTAACGGCCGTCTTGTCTCCCAGGATTCCATCGACGTTGATGGCACCGTATACAAGGGCAAGTACATCATCCTGGCTACCGGCTCCACCTCCAAGACCTTCGGTCTGGAAATCGGCGGCCGCGTACTGACCAGCACCGAAGCATTGAACATGGAAGACCTGCCGAAGAGCGCCATCGTGCTCGGCGGCGGCGTCATCGGCGTCGAGTTCGCTTCAGTATGGAACTCCTTCGGTGTCGATGTCACCATCGTTGAAGGCCTTCCTTCGCTGGTTCCAAACGAAGACCCAGCCATCATCAAGACCTTGGAGCGTGCTTTCAAGAAGCGCGGCATCAAGTTCAACACCGGCGTCTTCTTCGAAAAGGTCGAGCAGGATGCCAACGGCGTCAAGGTCTCCCTGGCTGACGGCAACGTGCTGGAAGCAGACATCGTTCTGGTTGCGGTGGGTCGCGGTCCAGTCACCGAAGGCCTGGGCTTCGAGGAGCAAGGCATCACCATCGATCGCGGCTTCGTGATCACCGACGAGCGCCTGCACACCGGCGTCGGCAACATCTACGCCATTGGCGACATCGTCCCCGGTGTACAGCTGGCACACCGCGGTTACCAGCACGGTCGCTTCGTTGCCGAGGAAATCCACGGCCTGAAGCCAACCATCATCGAGGACATCAACATCCCGAAGGTGACCTTCTGCGAGCCTGAGATCGCTTCGGTGGGCTACTCCGAGCCAAAGGCCAAGGAGAAGTTCGGTGCAGACCAGATCGAAACCACTGAGTACAACCTGGCTGGCAACGGCAAGTCTTCGATCCTGGGCACCAGCGGCCTGATCAAGATGGTCCGCGTCAAGAACGGCCCAATCGTGGGCGTTCACGGCATCGGCGGTCGCATCGGCGAGCAGATCGGCGAAGCTCAGCTGATCGTCAACTGGGAAGCATACCCAGAGGATGTTTCGCAGCTGATCCACGCTCACCCAACTCAGAACGAGTCCCTTGGCGAAGCCGCAATGGCTCTCGCCGGTGCTCCACTGCACGGCTAACAGCTTATGGCTCAACTAGGCAGCGCGTTGAACAACGCGCTGCCTAGTGCACAAAGCTCGGAGGCGCTGCCTCCAACCACAATTCCAGATTTAAAAACCAAGGAGATACGGGACGATGTCTGAAACCGTAAACCTACCCGCACTGGGTGAAAGCGTTACCGAAGGTACGGTAACCCGCTGGCTGAAGCAGGTTGGCGACCGTGTAGAGGTAGACGAGCCGTTGGTGGAAGTTTCCACTGACAAGGTAGACACTGAAGTTCCTTCGCCGGTTGCTGGCGTAATCGAGGAAATTTTTGTCGCAGAAGACGAGGACGCCGAAGTTGGCGCGCCTCTAGTACGCATCGGCGATGGTTCCGGTTCGGGCGATTCCGCTCCAGCCGCGCCAGCTGCCGAAGAAGCACCAGCTAAGGAAGAAGCACCTGCTGCTCCGGCCGCTGAAGAAGCACCGGCTGCGCAAGAGGCACCTGCGGCTGCACCTGCTGCTGGCTCCGCTTCGGGCACCGAAGTCACCCTGCCTGCACTGGGCGAATCGGTGACCGAAGGTACCGTCACCCGCTGGTTGAAGGAAGTTGGCGAGGAAGTCGCCGTTGACGAACCACTGCTCGAAGTTTCCACCGACAAGGTAGACACTGAAGTTCCTTCCCCAGTTGCCGGCACCCTGCTGGAAATCCGCGTTCCTGAAGACGAGACGGCCGAAGTTGGCGCAGTTCTCGCAGTAATCGGTGCCGCCGGCGCTGCTCCTGCTGCTGCTCCAGCCAAGGAAGAAGCACCAGCTGCTGCTCCTGCACCTGCCAAGGAAGAGGCTCCGGCCGCTCCAGCCGCGCCTGCCGCACCAGCTCCTGCTGCTGCTCCTGCACCTGCACCTGCACCTGCCAAGGAAGAGGCTCCGGCCGCTCCAGCTCCAGCACCTGCTGCCGAGTCGACCAACGAGTCGGGTTACGTAACCCCGCTGGTTCGCCGACTTGCAAACCAGCACAACATCGACATCGCATCGGTCAAGGGCACCGGAGTTGGCGGCCGCATCCGCAAGCAGGACGTGCTCGACGCCGTTGCGGCCAAGGAAGCTGCTGCTCCTGCTGCCGCTCCTGCTGCAGCTAAGCCAGCTGCCCCTGCGGTTGAGGCTTCCTCGCTGCGCGGCACCACCGAAAAGGCTCCACGCATCCGTCAGGTCATCGCCCGCCGCATGCGCGAGTCGCTGGACGTTTCGACTCAGCTGACCCAGGTCCACGAGATCGACATGACCCGCATCGTGAAGCTGCGCGGTTCGGCCAAGGCTGGCTTCAAGGCCACCAATGGCGTGAACCTGACCTACCTGCCATTCATCGCCAAGGCAGTTGCCGAAGGCCTGAAGGCTCACCCGAAGCTGAACGCTGAGTACAACGAAGAGACCCAGCAGATCACCTACCACAATGCCGAGCACCTGGCATTCGCTGTCGATACCGACAAGGGCCTCCTGGTTCCAGTCGTTTCGAACGCAGGCGATCTGAACCTGGCGGGCCTGGCATCGCGCATCGCCGATGTTGCTGAACGTACCCGCAGCAACAAGATCGGTCCAGATGAGCTGTCCGGTGGCACCTTCTCGATCACCAACATCGGTTCCGTTGGCGCACTGTTCGACACCCCGATCATCAACCAGCCTCAGGTAGCCATCCTGGGCACCGGTGCGATCGTGAAGCGCCCGATGGTCATCACCGACGCCGACGGCAACGATTCGATTGCCATCCGCCACATGATGTACCTGTGCCTGACCTACGATCACCGCTTGGTTGACGGCGCCGACGCAGGCCGCTTCCTGCAGACCGTCAAGGCTCGCCTTGAGGGTGGCGCTTTCGAGGGAGACTTGGGACTGTAAGCTCCCGAAAGGCCTCTAGGCAAAGCAACGATCGCCCTCGCTGATGTTGATTCAGCGGGGGCGATCGTCGCTTTTCTACGTTCAGTCGAATTTAGATTAGGCTAGGACTATGGAATTCCTGAAACTCATTTTGGTATTTGTGCATATTCTGGGTGCAGCCGCGATTTTCGGTGGCTGGCTAGCTAACTTCAAGACCCCGACAGTCAATGTATGGCAGTGGTACGGTGCCCTCGTGCAGCTGGTGACCGGTTTGGCACTCGTGGGTATTGCTGAGGCTGGCACCGACCCGGTCAATCACGCAAAGATCGGCGTCAAGCTGGTTATCGCAATTGTCATCGCCGTAGCAGCCTTCATTGGCCGCAAAAAGATCAAGGCCGGAGAGGAAGTTTCGACCGGCATTGCCCACGCAGTGGGCGGCATGGCCTTTATCAACATCGCCGTAGCAACTCTCTGGTCCTAATCCGCACGAGGAACCGCAGAAGGAACCGCAACCGCAAGCATTGAGCACGCTGCGGATTGCGGTTTCTTCGTTTAATGCCGAAGAACATTGCCAATTCGCCACCCGCGTTTCGAGAGCACAAGCTCGATCTCAATGCGTTCGGCCGTTGTGGCTTTCACCGTATGTATTTGTCGGCCTTTGCGATCCACATAATGGTATTGGCTTTGGCTGGAATCGGCCGACAGGACCACGGTGTTCCCCTGCCCCCTGGCCTCAATCGAAACATTCGTCAGTTGCGTCTGCAGCCCCTCGAAACGCAAACCCAATTCTCGCAGCGTCGCGATGGTTTCCTGATCCCGCTGCAGTTGCTCCGCGCCAGAAGAATAAATGGCTTTCAAATCACCACTGGATAACTTTGACATCGCCCAATCACGCTGTTTGGTCAGGCTGAGGAACGCAGACACTACAGTGTCTTGCTGCAGGGCACACGCCGGGCCCCTGGCCATGTCATCGATTCGGCATGAAGGCTCGATGGCAACAGTTGGTTCATTGGTAGCGTCCGAGGCCGTAGCGGCTCGCAGATGATTGACACCCACGAGGCTGCCGGCCACCACGACCAGGCCGAGCACAGCAGCCCCTACGAGTTTCATCGCTCCCGGGGTGGGCCGAAGCGGATGAATCGGCCAGGTATCAACCGGTTCATCGGCTGGTGACGGCTGCCCAGCGGGTTTCGGATTTTTGCGCCCTCGTCGGCTGGATGGCTCCCGGGTTCCCGGATGGATGGTTTCCATCAAATGGGTAGCTTCAGGCGATACATGGCCTTCCCACCTGATCGGTTCGGCGCTGGCACTGGAAAATAATGTTCTCGCGAACTGTTCAGCGCTTGGCCTTAGCCGCGGATCCGAATCGAGGCTCTCAACCAAGAGCTCCTGGATGATTTCCGGCAGGGCCGGAAATTGCACCTGCACAGGGGGCCTAAGAATTTCCTGCTCTGGGGGCTTGCCGCTCAGGAGGAACCATAGGCAGGCACCCAGTGAATAGACGTCCTGCTCCCCTGTCGCGTGCTCTCGACCACCCGGGCTTACTTCCGGTGCCATGAATCCCGGTGTCCCGGCACCTGATACCCATTCTGACTGCGATGCCGTCTCTTGAAAATCAATGATTTTCGGCATCCCACTGGCTGTCAGCAGCACATTGGCCGGTGAGATGTCGCCATGACGAGTGCCTTCGGCATGCATGATCGATAACGTCTGGGCCACCGGCGCCAGTGCGGTAATGCACTCGCCGAGGCTGAAAACCCCGCGGCTGTTGACCAGATCGCCGACGCTCCCGCCCGGGCAATATTCCATGATCAGGCCATCGCCCAATTGAGTCGCTAGCGTGCCGTAAAAATCCACGACATATTTCCTCGATTGGGCGACCGGGCTTTGCCGTAGCGAAGCGACATCCTCCAAAGTCAAACTGAGTTTTAGCACCATGTAAGTTTGATCACTCTCCCTTCGGATCAGCCAAACTTTACATGGTGACTTGGTGCTTAATGGTCTAACTGTGACATGTCCCGGGCTCGTGGGCCACGCTAGAGCATTTGTTGATTCATCCATAGCTCCGTTGTAGATCAAAAACCGAAAATACAAGTTCGTTGTCCACAGGTAAGACCTTCTCAACCGAATTAGCGACGAGCGAAACAACGGCGTAGGGTAACCCTCATGGCGATCGAATTCGAACGAGTCGGACTAGGCTCAAAATTTGTGCCCTACATGGAAGCCTGGGACTACCAGATCCAGCTGCATGATGCGGTAGCCGCGGACGAGCAGTCCCCGAGAGTCCTGTTCCTAGAGCACGAAGCGGTATATACCGCAGGTAAACGAACTGAACCAGAAGATCTACCGCTGGACGGAACCCCCGTCGTCGATGTGGATCGAGGCGGAAAGCTCACCTGGCATGGCCCAGGGCAGTTGGTCGGCTATCCGATCGTCAAGCTCCGCAAAATGAGTGCAATCCGTCTCTATGTTGAGACCATCGAAGAGGCGCTGATCAATGTCGTCAGCGATATGGGCATTCCCACCGTCCAGATCAAAGGCCGCTCAGGTGTTTGGGTCCCCGGGAAAAACGGCGAGCAGGACCGCAAGATCGCGGCGATTGGACTTCGCATCAGCCACGGAGTCACCATGCATGGCTTCGCCCTAAACTGCTCCAACGATCTGGGAGCCTACGAGCAGATCATCCCTTGCGGCATCACTGATGCTGGCGTCACCACCATCTCGGCAGAGCTGGGCCGCACCGTAACCCCCGGAGATGTTGTCGACCGGGTTCAGACCGAACTCGAACGTCTCCTCACCCCACAAGTCGTCTAGACAATCATTCCCTCCGAAAGAAAGAGTCGATAATGAGCGTCGCACCTGAAGGCCGCCGTATGCTTCGCGTTGAAAAGCGCAACGCCGCCGTACCCGTGGAGCGCAAGCCCGAGTGGATCAAAGCCAAGCTGAACATTGGTCCCGAATACGTTGGCCTCAAGAACCTAGTGCAGTCCGAAGGCTTGCACACCGTCTGCGAAGAAGCCGGCTGCCCAAATATCTTCGAGTGCTGGGAGGACCGCGAAGCGTCCTTCCTCATCGGTGGTTCCGAATGCACCCGCCGCTGCGATTTCTGCCAGATCGCCACGGGCAAGCCATCCCCCATCGATCGCTCCGAACCTTTCAAGGTCGCGATGAGCGTTAAGAAGATGGATCTGCGCTACGCGACTGTGACCGGTGTAGCCCGCGATGACCTCGAAGATGAGGGTGTGTGGCTGTATGCGGAAACCGTCCGCCAGATCCACAAGATGAATCCGACCACTGGCGTGGAGCTCCTGATTCCGGATTTCAGCGGCAAGCCTGAGAACCTGGACGCAATCTGCGATTCAGAGCCTGAGGTCTACGCGCACAACGTCGAGACTGTTCCACGCATCTTCAAGCGCATCCGCCCTGCATTCCGCTACGACCGCTCCATGGATGTCATTTCGCACGGCCGCAAGCGCGGACTGATCACCAAGTCGAATCTGATCCTTGGCATGGGCGAAACCCGAGAAGAGATTTCCGAGGCCATGCGCGACCTGTACGATGCCGGTTGCGACTTGTTGACTCTGACCCAGTATCTGCGTCCGACCGATCTCCACCTTCCAGTGGACCGCTGGGTTACCCCGCAGGAATTCATTGAGTTGCAGCAGGAAGCCGAAGAAATCGGATTCGCCGGCGTCATGTCTGGCCCATTGGTTCGTTCTTCCTACCGCGCTGGCCGTTTATGGGCTGGTGCCATGCGCAAGAAGGGACGCGAAATTCCTGAGGCGCTTTCGCAGATCGAGTCCTCCGGCAATACCCGCCAGGAAGCTGCTTCGCTGATCAAGTAATCATCATTTGAAGCACAACCGGACTTCGGCCTCGCAGCCAATTGGTGCATGACACCGTGTGGCTGCGGGGCCGTTTGCCCATTTTCCCGCGTCACAAGCATTACAAATTTCTGTCCAGATCTGGCGCAAGTTAGATCTATGGGCAACATCGCGTAGAATTAAGGCACTATGGCCAAAAACTCCGACAACGACGCTGCCGCGCAACCAAAGCGCGGTTTGTTTTCGCGTAAACCAAAAGCTGAGAAGAAGAACAAAGAACCAGGTCGACTGAAGCAAATCGGCCAAGTCTTCCAGATGACGCGCCGCAACGACCCTATGGTCGTTTGGTGGATGGCACTGGCAGCCTTGGCGGTAATCGCAGTCGGCTTGGTCATTGGCATCTTGATCAACAACTGGATCACCATGTTGATCATTTCCATTCCGCTAGCTCTTCTTGCGGCGATGTTCATCATGTCCCGCCGCGCAGAAAAAGCGGCCTTCTCTCAGCTAGAAGGACGCCCAGGCGCTGCAGGCGCTGCCATGAGCGTCTTGCGTCGCGGATGGATCCTCAAGCAGGAGCCTGTCGCGTATAACCGTCACCAGGATTTGGTATTCCTTGCTATCGGCCGTCCAGGCGTCGTTCTGGTCACCGAAGGACCTAAGTCACGAGTTCGTGAACTGGTCACCTCCGAGCGCAAGCGCATTGCGCGTGTTCTTCCGAACGTTCCTGTTCATGTCATCAACGCCGGTCAGGACGAGGACCAGACCAGCTTGGTAGATGTAAGCAAGGAAATGAAGAAGCTTCCTAAGTCCATTACCAAGCTCGAAGTCAGCGCTATCGACAAGCGCTTGAGCACGCTGACCGCAAACCGCCTGCCAATCCCTAAGGGAGTAGACCCGAACCGCGTTCGGCCTAACCGCCGCGCTACCCGCGGACGCTAGGAACTCAGATACGAAGAAGCCGCAACAGGATTTCCTGTTGCGGCTTCTTCGTTGTCCTGAAATTGCTGCATTATTTGATGTTCACCAGAATGGCCTTGGGCAGCCGGTCATGAAGTCCACGCTGATCCTTGTCGGTGATGAAAACAGGAATCGCCAAGCAAAGTAGCAGCGAACGGACAAGCCCTTGCAACGGCTTCACTGCAGTGCCGTCCATGGATTGGACCTGCAGGCCGAAGGTTCGGTGCCCGATGGTGTGACCGGTGAAACCCACGCCGATGATCTGGCCTAGGCAGAATAGCAAGAGTGTCGCCAAGTCGTTCAGGTTAAAAAGCCACCAGCTGAGCAACATTGACAGTCCCCAGTCGATGCAGAGCGCGCCGATCCTGCGAGGGAAACGCCCTATGGAGCCAGGGCCCTTCTCCGGTCGCCCTAGGTCCTGTCCAGGCCATTCCTGCGAGTTATGCTGTGGCGGGCCTTCAAGCCACGAACTAAAGTCTTTTCTTTCCACGGTTCCAGTCTATCGATGGTTTCTGTGCATGCTCGGGGTCGATAATTTCCTCCGCTTTAGGCCGCTAAGATTCCAAGTCAGTTTGTTACGAACTGCATCGTCGCAGATCAGCGGGATAGGACATGCCCGAGCATCACTTCTGTAACAGGTTGGAAACAATAGAGACACCATTCAGAAACGGATAGTGGGTAAGCTCTATACGTAAGCAAGGGAACCAGATGGGACATTCCTTCTGATCGTTCTGTTTACCAATTCTCATACCTCACCAGGGAGTCACCTGCACATGTTTACCAGTCCAGAAGAAGTCTTGGCATATATTGCCGAAGAGGACATCAAGTTCGTCGACATCCGTTTCACCGACCTTCCAGGCGTCCAGCAGCACTTCAACGTGCCAGCCAAGTCTGTCGATGCCGACTTCTTCGTGAACGGCCAGCTCTTTGATGGTTCTTCCATTCGCGGCTTCGCTGGCATCTCTGAATCAGACATGCAGTTGATCCCAGATGTCACCACCGGGTTCATCGATCCTTTCCGCATCGAAAAGACCCTGGCATTCAACTTCTCGATCATCAACCCACGTACCGGTGAGCCTTACCACCGCGACCCACGTGGCGTTGCAGAGCGTGCCGAGGCTTACCTCGAGTCCACCGGAATCGCAGACACCGCATTCTTCGCTCCCGAAGCAGAATTCTTCATCTTCGAGGACGTTCGCTACGAGTCCAAGCCAGAAGGCGCGTTCTACAAGATCGACTCGGACGAAGCTCCTTGGAACACCGGCCGCAAGGAAGAAGGTGGCAACCAGGGTTACAAGACCGCTTTCAAGGGCGGCTACTTCCCAGTTGCCCCGACCGACAAGCAGGCTGACCTGCGCGACGCCATCTGCGTCGAGCTGGACAAGGCTGGCCTTGAGGTCGAACGCAGCCACCACGAAGTCGGTGCTGCTGGCCAGGCTGAAATCAACTACAAGTTCAACACCATGGTTCACGCTGCTGACGAGCTGATGCTCTTCAAGTACGTCGTGAAGAACGTGGCAGACGCTTGGGGCAAGTCGGCCACCTTCATGCCAAAGCCAGTCTTCGGCGACAACGGTTCGGGCATGCACGTGCACCAGTCGCTGTGGAACGGTGGCGAGCCACTGTTCTACGACGAAAAGGGCTACGCTGGCCTGTCGGACACCGCTCGCTGGTACATCGGCGGTCTGCTGAAGCACGCTTCGGCTGTTCTGGCGTTCACCAACCCAACCGTGAACTCCTACCGTCGACTGGTCAAGGGCTTCGAAGCTCCAGTGAACATGGTCTACTCGCAGGGTAACCGCTCGGCTGGTATCCGTATCCCAATCACCGGCTCGAACCCTAAGGCCAAGCGCATCGAGTTCCGCGCACCAGATGGCTCCTCGAACCCATACCTGGCATTCGCAGCTCAGCTGATGGCTGGCCTGGACGGCATCAAGAACCGCATCGAGCCAGCAGAGCCAATTGACAAGGACCTCTACGAGCTTCCTGCCGAAGAGGCCAAGGACATCCAGCGTGCTCCTGAGAGCCTGGAAGAGGCCCTGAAGGCTCTGGAAGCCGACCACGACTTCCTGCTCGAAGGCGGCGTCTTCACCGAGGACTTGGTCCAGACCTGGATCGAGTACAAGCGTGAAAACGAAATCAAGCCACTGAGCCTGCGTCCGAACCCATACGAGTTCGACTTGTACTACGGCTGCTAATTCTGATCCTGCGGTTTCCGCGGATTAGATAGTCAAAAGCTGGGCCTCACCTTTTTTGGTGAGGCCCAGCTTTTTATTGTTAGGCTACGGCTATGGATACTTCCCAGTGGATCAGCGTGCAGCGCGACGATGGAGAAACCGTCGGCTACCTGGAACCGCTCACCGTTGACTACGACATCGTCCAGCCGCGCAGCATCCTCGGGCATGCCGTATCTGGTCCGTGCGATTACTCCGAGGGCGAGGAGCTGATCCAAGATCGGGGAATCGGCGAGTTGATGTTGCCATGGATTCTTGATGGCCATGCGGCAGGCCGCGCACAGGAGTTATCGATTATCGAGCTCTCTGCTCAGGGAATTGTTCTGGGCAATGCCCTGCATGCGAAGGCCTTGGCCCCAACTGATCCGATCGTGCTTCCGTGGCCCGATGTTGACGGCCGGCTGAAACCTGCTGAACGACCAACCTGAAACAGCCACCGGCATCAACAAGAACGGAACAAGCTGCTTACGACCTGTTTGCAAGCAATGCCCTGCCATAGCGCCAGCGGGTGAATGCCTGGGCCACCAGCAACAGCGGAAAGGCGACCCGCCAGCAGGCCCGATCCGAGGGTGCCGTCAAAGAACGGATTTCCAGGAAGACCTCCTGGCCCTGACGGGTCAGGATAAAGGCTTCTTCTCCCCTGACCGGATGGCCAGGACGGGTCCGGTAGGCGAATCCCGCACGATTTGCACTCTGCAGGGTATCCACAACTTCAATGGGCTCGTCAATCGCAATTGGGCCCAGCACCGCTTGCAATCGCGGTCGGTCCCCGATTTGCACTCGTTCGAGAGGTTCGACAACGAAGCCACTGCGAGTTTTGATCCGCCAGGTCAGCAGCGCCTCGGTGGCCTCATGCCACAGGGCATCACCGGATCCCAGAAGCCGTCGTCGCTGCCAGATCCGATGCCCGGTAGCCTCTGGCGCCCAGTGTGCCACCCTCAGCTGTGTCAGCGTCATCGGGTGCTAGTCTTCGAATCCATAAAAGAGTTGTTCGAAGATGCTCCTTGCGTGCCGCGTCGCGCGCAGATAGTCCTCTTCAAGCTCGGCACCATAGCGCGGCTCATAGCCGCACCATCTGGCTACCGCCTCCATATCCCTTGACGAGCTGGGCAGGACATCACTGGATCGGCCTGAGGTGATGATCTCAGCACTTCGAATACGTGTTGCCAATCGCCAGGCTATGGCGAGCTGCTCGCTGTCATCGTGCGTGATGAACTCCAGCTTCGCCAGCTCTTCAAGTGCCGTCAGCGTAGATGTGGTTCGCAGCGATTCGTGCTTCCAGGCGTATTGCAATTGATAGAACTGCACCAGCCATTCGATGTCGGACAGTGATCCGCGGCCCAGCTTCAAGTGGCGGTTCGGGTCGGCGCCACGAGGAAGGCGTTCGGATTCCACGCGTGCCTTGATTTTGCGGATATCGCGAATCTCGTTCTCATCCAGCCCCTTGCCGTAGCGCACGGGCTTGATCAGCTCGATGAAATCTTCGGCCAGCGAAGCGTCGCCGGCGAAAGGACGAGCACGCTGCAATGCTTGCCGTTCCCAGACTTCCGCCCACCGCTCGTAGTAGCTGGCGTAGGCATCGATAGAACGCACCAGTATGCCTTGGCGGCCTTCCGGGCGAAGATCCGAATCGACTTTAAGCTTCACTTCTGCCGGGATCGCCGGCTTGAGCGGCTTCGATGTCCAGGAGACAAGGTCAGTTACTACACGGAGGGCTTGTTCCTGGGCGTCCTGGGCGTCGGCACCAGGCAACGGACGCTGGATGAACAAGACGTCGGCATCGGAACCATACCCGATTTCCTGGCCGCCCTGGCGCCCCATGGCGATCACCGAAATGACAGCGTGCTCGCCATGCTTTTGGCGGTCTGCTGTGAGCAGCACCTGGAGAACACCGTCAATCATCGCGCCGTCAATATTCGACAGCGCCTTGCCCACCTCATCAACGGTGAGCAATCCAGCCCCATCGGCTAAGGCTACGCGCAGGAATTCGCGGCGACGCACCATGCGGATCATCCGGATAGCGCTCTCGGGCTGCTTAGTGCGGTGGATGATCGACAAATTTTGCTGCAGCAGGCTTTCAAGGCTCTGCGGCATCAACGATGAGTCCGAGCCCAGCCACGCGGCGGCAGCTGGCTCATTGGCCAGCAGATCGGTCAGGAATCGGGTATTGGAGAGCAAATGGCTCAAACGCTCGGCAGCGGCATTCGTATCCCGAAGCATGCCCAGGAACCAATGGGATTTTCCCAGCGCTTCGCTGAGCCGGCGGAAGCCCAGCAGGCCCGCATCAGGATCAACGCCGCGGGCGAACCAGTCCAGCAGTACCGGAAGAAGCTGGCGCTGCAACGATGACCTGCGCGAGACTCCCCCGGTGAGCGCTTCAATGTGGCGCATGGCAGCCTTGGGATCCAAATATCCCAGGGCTCGAAGGCGGGCCTGCGCTGATTCGGCGGTGAGCCTGACGTCGTCTGCTGAAAGGTTGGAGCTGCTCACTAGCAGCGGACGGTAGAAAATGCGTTCGTGCAGCGAACGCACCATGCGCTTGGTCTCATTCCAGCGCCGCATGAGCTTCTCTGGGCTGGTGGGCTGCAGGTCGCCTGCCCCGCGGATCGATCGCGCAAGTACCCGCTGTGCGCTTTCCGCCCGTGGCATGAGGTGGGTTCTGCGTAGCTGGTTGAGCTGGATTCGATGTTCCAGAAGCCGCAGGAAGCGGTAGGAATCATCAAAATTCGTCGCATCTTCACGGCCGATATAACCAATGTTGCTCATGGCTTGGATTGCCAGCGTGGTTGTCGGGATCTGGATGTCTGGGTCTACCCGCCCGTGGACCAGCTGGAGCAGCTGGACAGTGAATTCGACATCGCGCAACCCGCCCGGACCGAGCTTGATCTGCCATGCGACATCGTCCTTGTCGATGTTGTCACTGACCCGTCGTCGCATCGCCTGTACGGATTCAACAAAACCGTCGCGCTCGGAGCTTGACCAGACCATGGGCGAGACCATGCGTTCATAGGAACGCCCCAGATCGGTGTCCCCCGCGATGCATCGCGCTTTGAGCAACGCCTGGAACTCCCACGAGTGGGCCCAGCGCCGATAATAGGCTTCGTGGGAGGACAGCGTTCGAGTCAGGGCCCCATCCTTGCCTTCGGGACGCAGGTTCGCATCGACTTCCCACAGCATGGGTTCGGGACCCGGGACCATCAGGGCGCGGGCGGTGTTGCCGCAGATCACGGTTGCAATAGCCGCCGCAAGGTCCTCTTCGATGCCCGGAGCGGAGCCATGAACGTAGATAACGTCCACGTCGGAGATGTAGTTCAGTTCTCGGGCACCGCATTTGCCCATGCCGATAATCGCGATCTTTACGCAGTCTACGTCTTGGGCATTGTATTGTTCAGCGGCTTCGGCACGCGCAATAGCTAGTGCGCCTTCCAGGGCCGCGCCTGCCATATCAGCCAGCTCAGCGGCCACATTTGGCAAGATCCGCTGGGGATTGCCAGAGCCCAGATCGCGGTGGGCCAGAGACAGCAAGGCCATTCGGTAGCTTGTGCGCAGCCGTTGCCGTGCCTCAGCCCCGGTGACCGATGAAACCCAGTGTCCGCCGTCGGTGCGCTCGGCATCAATGGATTCCAGCATGCTGGCCACCAGGTGTTCGCTGGTGGCCTGAACAAATTCGGTGGGCGGTGCTGAGCGCACCGTCTCCAGGGCCATCGGGCAGCGAATGAGGAACTCACCTAGGGCCGAAGAGCTTCCCAGCAGACGAACCAGGCCTTGGCAGCTCTCCGGATCCGTGAAAATGTCGATAGCCTCAGGGTGCCGGTCCACCAGGCGCAGGGCCAGCAGCAGGGCCTGGTCCGGGTCGGGGGCATGAGCCATCTTGCTCACGATCAATTTCGGATCAATTGGGGCAAGTTCCTTGGCTTGAAGGAATTTCTTGGCCCGTTCTATGTCGCTGAAACCAGCGTTGATCAGTGATCGTGAGGATACGTCCGGCATGGTGTTTCTTATCTCTCCCACGAGTCGCCGCGTGCAAGCACACGGCGACATTTCTAGAGGATACTTAGATTCTTATTCAGTTCGTAGGGAGTAACCACCTGGCGGTATTCTTCCCATTCGGCCTTCTTGTTCGAGATGAAAGAATTGAAGACCTGCTCGCCGAGGACCTCGGCCATGAATTCAGACTCTTCCATCACGCGCAGCGCGTCGTGCAGGCTGCCAGGCAGCGGCACATGGCCCGATGCCCGGCGCTCAGCGGTGGAGAGGTTCCATACATCGTCCTCGGTTGGATCTTCGAGCTCGTAGCCTTCACGGATGCCCTTGAGACCGGCGCCCAGAAGGCAGGCGTAGGCCAAGTACGGGTTGGCCGCGGAGTCGATACCGCGGTACTCGACGCGAGCGCTTTGGCCCTTGCCCGGCTTGTACAGCGGAACACGCAGCAAGGCAGAGCGGTTGTTGTGGCCCCATGAACGGTGGCTTGGCGCTTCTCCCCCGCCCCACAAACGCTTGTATGAGTTCACGTACTGGTTGGTGACTGCTGTCATCTCCGGCGCGTGGTGCAAGATGCCGGCAATGAATGAGCGGGCAACGTCGGAGAGCTGGTATTCGCGGCCGGCCTCGAAGAAGGCATTGCTGTCGCCTTCGAAAAGCGAGAAGTGTGTATGCATGCCACTGCCTGGATGCTCCGAGAAAGGCTTCGGCATGAAGGTGGCATGGATTCCCTTCTGCATTGCCATTTCCTTGATGACAGTGCGGAAGGTCATGATGTTATCGGCGGTCTGCAAGGCATCCGCGTAGCGCAGGTCGATCTCGTTCTGGCCTGGGCCGGTTTCGTGGTGGGAGAACTCCACCGAGATGCCCAGTGCTTCCAAGGTCGTCACGGAAGCGCGACGGAAGTCCTGCCCTACGCCGTCGGGCACATGGTCGAAGTATCCACCGGTGTCGATCGGGCGTGGTCGACCGTTGGCGTCAAGCTCAGCCGATTCCAGGAGGTAGAACTCGATTTCTGGATGGGTGTAGCAGGTAAAGCCCATATCGGAGGCTTCGCCAAGCTGGCGCTTGAGTACTTGACGAGGGTCAGCATTGGATGGCTGCCCTTCCGGGGTCAGGATGTCGCAGAACATGCGCGAGGTCGGTTCAACCTCACCTCGCCATGGCAAAATCTGGAAAGTGGATGGATCTGGCTGAAGCAACATGTCAGACTCGGAAATCCGGGAGAGTCCGTCAATGGACGAACCATCGAAGCCCAGACCCTCTTCAAAGGCATCTTCAACTTCAGCAGGAGCCAACGCCACGGATTTCAGCGAACCAACGACGTCGGTAAACCACATTCGCACAAACCGAACGTCACGTTCTTCAATGGTGCGCAGCACAAATTCCTGCTGACGATCCATTTTCCACCACCTTTGAATTTCTAATACCGGCGCTGATCACGGCCGGTAAGAAAATTGACCTGTGGCAACACTATATCGGTTCCTGCCGGGGCATCCAGTAAGCATCGCCCAGTTCAAGTGCGATAAAGTCATTTTATGCCTCAACCTTACCTAGGGAATCCTGATAAAGGCCCGTCCCGCATCCGAATTCATCATCTTCAGCAGGCAAAAGACAATGGCGAAAAATTCGCGATGTTAACTGCCTATGACGTAATGATGGCCGAACTTTTCGATTCAGCGGGCATAGAGATCCTGCTGGTCGGCGATTCCGCGGCCAACACGGTGATCGGTTATGACTCGACTTTGCCGATCACGCTGGAGGAAATGATCGTCTTCACCAAGGCCGTGGCCAATGGAGCCAAGCGGGCCATGGTGGTAGCTGATTTGCCCTTCGGAAGCTACGAGCAGTCTGCGGCTCAAGCCGTGGAGACAGCCGTACGCCTCATGAAGGAAGGCCGCGCCCAAGCGGTAAAGATGGAAGGCAGCGCCCAATACGCTGAGCATGTTCGCGCCATGGTTCTGGCAGGCGTTCCTGTCATCGGCCACGTCGGGTTCACGCCGCAGTCCGAGCATGCCCTCGGTGGCTTCCGGGTGCAGGGCCGCGGCGATGCATTGGATCAGATGAAAGCCGATGCGCTGGCCTTGCAGGATGCGGGGGCTTTTTGCATCCTGATGGAGATGGTTCCTAGCCCCGCTGCCGCCGAAATCGACTCAGTCTTGCGCGTTCCGACCATCGGCATCGGCGCAGGGTCCTCCACTACTGGTCAGGTATTGGTCTGGCAAGACATGCTGGGGCTAGGCGAGCGCCGTACCCCACGCTTCGTGAAGAAGTACGCTGATCTGCGCAGCGTCATTGGGCAAGCCGTTAGTGAATACCATCAGGACGTGCTCTCCGGTTCCTTCCCTTCCGAAGAATACGAATTCAAGGAATGAGCCCGGTGGCATAACAAATCAAGGACGGAGCGCGGACCAATTTTGAAATTGGTTCGTGCTCCGCCCTTGTCGCCACGATGCGAGAATGATCTTTCGAGAATTACTTTTCGTTCTCCTCGGCTTCGTCCCACGCTTCATTGCGAGCCTGGACTTTGCTCATGGCTGTTTCAGCTTCAGCCGCCGTCTCATAGGGGCCTAACAACTGCGACCAATCGGACTGGGGTCCCTTTTCCACGCTTTTGGTGGAAACGTTGTACCAGTACTGGCCTTCGCCTGGGGTGCCAGCTGAGCTCATGGGAAACTCCTCAATTCGTGGTTGTACTTCCCTCTACACGTTAACCCACCGCGAGAAAAATAGGTGGAACACCACCCTACTTCACGCTCAAAGCCGAGTCTGCCGAAACCCGTGGGAAGCTAGAATGGGTTCTATGGCTACAGCTTCAACCGCACCCATCGGCAACCTCACCGCAGGCATCGTTTCTCCCGAACTACTGGTCCCAAAACATATCGAACGTCCTGAGTACGTCGGCAAGAAAGAACCAGCTGAAAGTTCGGCGTCCGAAGTCAAAAGCGCTGAAGTCATCGAGCGCATTCGAGTGGCTTCCCGGATCGCCGCACAGGCGTTGCAGGAAGTCGGCAAGGCCTGCCAGCCAGGTATCACCACCGATGAGCTAGATCGGCTTGGCCATGAATTCCTCATGGACCACAATGCCTACCCATCCACGCTCGGCTATCGTGGCTTCCCTAAATCCCTGTGTTCATCACTGAATGAAGTCATCTGCCATGGCATCCCGGACAGCACGGTGCTGCAGGATGGCGACATCATCAACATTGATATCACCGCCTTCATCGGCGGCGTCCATGGCGATAACAACGCAACGTTCCTGGTCGGCGATGTCGACGAGGAATCACGCCTGCTGGTGGAGAGAACCGAGAATTCATTGAAGCGCGCCATCAAGGCCGTCATGCCTGGCCGCGAAATCAACGTGATCGGTCGAAGCATCGAAACCTACGCAAAGCGTTTCGGCTACGGCGTGGTCAAGGACTTCACCGGCCACGGCGTGGGCGAATCCTTCCATTCGGGCTTGATCATCCCGCATTACGATGCGGCACCTGCCTACAACACGCTCATCGAACCGGGAATGGTCTTCACAATCGAACCCATGCTCACCCTGGGGACCATTGAATGGGACATGTGGGCCGACGATTGGACGGTCACGACCAAGGACAAGAAGCGCACAGCGCAGTTCGAGCACACCTTGCTGGTCACCGATGACGGCGCGGAGATTCTTACGCTTCCATGATCCGGATAGCAAACGATAGGCCGGCAGCCAATCCCTCCAACTGGATCGGCTGCCGGCCTATTTCGTCTTGCGCTTGAAACCTAGTCCGCGGTCAAGGGCCGCTGGTTGCCCTGCGGCGCGGTGTTGCGGCGCTCGCGCAGCCGCCCAATGGCGCTCTCAAAATCAGTCAGGGACTGGAAATTGTGATACACGCTGGCGAACCGCAGGTAAGCGACCTCGTCCAGCCTTGACAACGGCTCCAGAATGGCCAGACCGACCTGGTGTGCCGGGATTTCGGCCGCGCCGGAGGTGCGAACGGCTTCTTCCACCTCCTGCGCAAGAATAGCAAGGTCGTGGTCGGTGACGGGGCGGCCCTGGCAGGCCTTCCGCACGCCGTTGATAACCTTGTTCCGGGAAAACGGCTCTACCGCCCCTGACTGCTTGAGAACGCTGAGGCTGGCAGTTTCGGTCGTCGTGAAGCGTCGAGAACAGGCAGTGCACTGGCGACGCCTGCGGATGGACACGCCGTCGTCAGCGACTCGGCTGTCGACCACGCGGGAATCAGCATTACGGCAATACGGGCAATTCACGGCACCTCCATCTGTAGCCTGCGAAGCATTCTCGATTTTTCACCGTAGACGAGAATCCACTCATGTCACCTACCAGTTTAGCGCCTATTACGCATTTCGCACGGCTACAGCGTCGCCATGCGCTGGCAGGTCCTCGGCGTTGGCCAGATTAATCACGTGCCCTGCCACATCGCCCAGCGCAGCCTTGTTGTAGTTGATGACCTGGATCGCCTTGAGGAAGGTATTCACGTTCAAGCCCGAAGCGTGCAAAGCGGTGCCGTTGGTGGGAAGCACGTGGTTCGACCCAGCGCAGTAGTCCCCCAGCGATACCGGAGCATAGGGCCCCACGAAGATGGCCCCGGCTGCAGTGATTCGCGTCGAGGTGGCTTCGGGATCCGCGACCATGATTTCGAGGTGCTCCGCCGCATAGGCGTTGCACACCTCGATCCCCTGATCCAGGTCCTTGACCAAGATGATGGCGGACTGCGTACCGGAGAGGGCCTGGAGAACGCGATCGGAGTGCTTCGTAGCCGCGACCTGCTTCACGAGTTCTCCACGCACCGAGCGTGCCAGCTGCGCTGAATCGGTGATGAGCACGGCAGCAGCGTTAGCGTCGTGCTCGGCCTGGGAGATCATGTCCGCGGCGACAAAGCTTGGATCGGCGTTATCATCAGCCAGGATCGCGATTTCGGTGGGGCCGGCTTCAGCGTCGATACCGACAACGCCCTTGACCAGGCGTTTGGCGGTAGCGACGAACACATTGCCCGGTCCGGAAATCACGTCGACCGGATCAATCCCGCCGCGCTGGTCATTTTCAACCTCAACGCCGTAGGCGAAGGCGGCCACGGCCTGGGCCCCGCCCATGGCGTGGACTTCATCGATGCCCAGCAGCTTGGCTGCAGCCAAGATGGTTGGGTGCGGCAATCCGCCGAATTCCTTTTGCGGCGGGCTTGCCAACGCGAGCGAGGTGACGCCTGCGGCCTGCGCCGGAACGGTATTCATGATGACCGACGATGGGTAGACGGCAAGACCGCCTGGCACGTACAGCCCGACACGGCGCACGGCTACCCAACGCTGCGTGACGGTAGCGCCATTAGCGTAGTTCACATGGGTGTCTTGCGGGCGCTGGGCTGCAGCGAAGACCCTGGCGCGGTCGATGGATTCTTCGAGCGCGAGGCGAACCTGGGGATCCAGTTCCTCCAAGGCCCGGTCCAGCTCATGCTGTGGCACCCGTGTGTGGTCCAGATCAACATGATCGAATCGCTTGGCAAGATCCGTGAGGGTCTGCATGCCGCGCGCGCGGACCTCGTCGATGATCGCTTGCACGGTCTCCGTCGCGGTCTGCGTATTCATCTCAGGGCGAGGCAGATGGGCCTTGAGCTGTGCGTAGCTCAGGGATTCATTGCGCCAATCGATGGTCGCGAGGTCTGAAAATTCGATATCTGGAATAGTGCTCACCCACCTAGTTTAACGCCGAAAACCGGGTGGGGTTTTATTGATTACCTCACCCGGTCATTCAAGCCGCTTTGATGGGTGGAAAGCACCCGTCCCGCCAGATAATTTCGGTTACTACACGTCCAAGCAATGTGGACCGAGCAGGACTTTAAGGTCGCCAAAGAGCGCCGGGTTCGGATTCACCCGGAAGTTCATTCCCAAGCGCATCAACGATGTCCCCCGGCTGCCCGTGAGCTTGACGCGCACTTCGGTATTTCCGCGGTGGGTCCGCAAGACGTCGCCGAGTTGCTGGACAAGCGTTTCCGTAGCCTTGTGCGTCGGGATGCCAATCACGACAGGCCCACCGTTGGCGTCCTCTGAAATTTCCGGGATCATCATTTCCTGGGCGTTCAAGGTAATTGAACCGTCGTCGCGTCGCTGGACGCGTCCCTTGATCACCACAATGAGGTCGTCAGCCAGGATTTCAGCAATTGGCTGATACGCCTGGCCAAAGAACATGACTTCCATGGAACCGGAAAGATCCTCGATTTCACACCGCGCATACGGATTGCCGCTCTTCTTGGCGATACGACGCTGCAGACCCGAAATCATGCCGGCGATTGAAATGATGTGCCCATCCTGAGGGCCATCATCGGAGAGCACATGCGTCACGGGCATGTCAGCATACTGATCCAGGGCGGAGCCCAGGCCCTGCAACGGGTGATCGGAAACATACAAACCCAGCATGTCGCGTTCGTAAGCGAGCTTTTCCTTCTTATCCCAGTCAGGCAAGTCGGGAATCGCGATATTCATGGATTCCGAGGCTTGCTCGGAGCCGAGCGCGCTGAAGAGATCGAACTGGTTGGCCGCCTCGTTGCGCTTGACCTGGATGACCGAGTCAACTGCTTCTTCGTGGATCGCCACCAGCGCGCGGCGCGGGTGCTTCAAGGAGTCGAAGGCGCCGGCTTTGATCAGTGATTCAATGGTTCGCTTGTTGCAAACCACGGCAGGGACCTTGCCCAGGAAGTCGCTGAAGTCATTGTAGTGGCCCTTTTCCTGACGGGCTTCGACGATGCCCGCCACCGCGTTGGTACCGACGTTGCGAATCGCGCCCATGCCAAAGCGGATGTCCTTGCCCACGGGAGTGAAGTTCAGGGCGGATTCATTCACATCCGGCGGAAGCACGGTGATGCCGATATGGCGGCACTCATTGAGGTAGAGAGCCAGCTTGTCCTTGTCGTCGCCCACAGAGGTCAACAGCGCTGCCATATATTCTGCCGGGTAGTGGGCCTTCAAATAGGCGGTCCAGTAGGAGACGACGCCATATGCTGCCGAGTGGGCTTTGTTGAACGCGTAGTCGGAGAACGGCAGCAGGATATCCCACAACGTCTGCACTGCAGCGTCGGAGTATCCGTTGTCGTTCATGCCCTGTTTGAAGCCAGCGAACTGCTTATCCAGCTCGGCTTTCTTCTTCTTGCCCATGGCTCGGCGCAAGATATCCGCTTGGCCCAGCGAGTAGCCAGCAAGCTTCTGGGCGATTGCCATGACCTGCTCTTGGTACACGATCAAGCCATACGTACCTCCGAGGATTTCAGCCAGCGGCTCCTCGAGCTCAGGGTGGATCGGGGTTACTTCCTGCAGCCCAGTTTTGCGCAACGCGTAGTTGGTGTGCGAGTTCGCGCCCATTGGACCTGGACGGTACAGCGCGATCACTGCGGAGATGTCTTCGAAGTTATCCGGGCGCATCATTTTCAGCAATGAGCGCATCGGACCCCCATCGAGCTGGAACACGCCGAGCGTATCGCCGCGAGCCAGCAGGTTATAGGCTTCCGGGTCCTCGATGGTCAGGGTTTCGAGATCGATCTCATCACCGGTGTTGTACCGGATATTCTCCAAAGCATCGGAGATGATGGTGAGGTTTCGGAGCCCCAAGAAGTCCATCTTGATCAACCCCAAGCCTTCGCAGGTCGGGTAATCGAACTGGGTAATGACCTGGCCGTCCTGGATGCGGCGCATAATCGGCACGACATCGATAATCGGGTCCGAACTCATGATGACGCCCGCAGCGTGCACGCCCCACTGGCGCTTCAGGCCTTCCAGGCCCTTGGCGGTTTCGAATACGCGGGCTGCTTCCGGGTCATTGGCGACCAGGTTGCGGAAATCCCCGGCTTCTGAGTATCGCTTGGAGTCAGGGTTATCGATGTCATTGAGCGGGATGTCCTTGGCCATCACCGCTGGCGGCAGTGCCTTGGTCAGCGTTTCACCCATGCTGAAGGGGTACCCGAGCACACGCGACGAGTCCTTCAGCGCCTGCTTGGTCTTGATCGAACCGTAAGTCACGATCATGGACACGCGCTCATCGCCGTACTTTTCAGTCACGTACTTGATGACCTCGGAACGGCGGCGATCATCGAAGTCGACATCGAAGTCGGGCATGGAAACGCGTTCCGGGTTCAAGAAGCGCTCGAAGATCAGGCCGTGCCTGAGCGGATCCAAGTCGGTGATGCGCATCGCGTAGGCGACCATGGAACCTGCACCGGAGCCACGGCCAGGGCCTACACGGATCCCGTGGTCCTTGGACCAGTTGATGAAGTCGGCCACCACGAGGAAGTAGCCGGGGAAGCCCATCTTGATGATGACGTCGAGCTCGTAGTCTGCCTGCTTGCGCGATTCCTCCGGAATGCCGTCGGGGTACCGATAGTGAAGCCCCTTGTCGACTTCCTTGATTAGCCAGCTGGTTTCGTCTTCCCCTGGCGGGCAGGGGAATTTCGGCATGTAGTTGGCGTTGGTGTCGAAGGAGACCTCGACACGGTCAGCGATGGCCAAGGTGTTATCGCAGGCTTCAGGGAATTCCTTGAACAGTTCGCGCATTTCGCGGGCGCTCTTGAGGTAGTACCCGGTACCGGAGAAAGCGAAACGGCTGCCGCCCTGATCATAGGTCGGTTCATCGAGAGTGGAACCCGAGTTGATCGCCAGCAAAGCCTCGTGCGCCTTCGCATCGGCTTCGTGGGTGTAGTGGAGGTCGTTGGTGGCGACCAGAGGAATGTTCAGTTCCTTGGCGAGCCGGAGCAGGTCCTTGGTGATCCGCCGTTCGATCTCCAGGCCGTGATCCATGATCTCGCAGAAGTAGTTTTCCTTGCCGAACAGATCCTGGAGTTCAGCGGCGGCTGCCTTGGCCGCGTCGTATTGTCCCAGTCGCAGCTTGGTCTGCACTTCGCCGGATGGGCAACCAGTCGTAGCGATAATGCCTTCATGATGCTCGTTGAGCAGCTCGCGATCCCAGCGGGGGTACTTGCCGAACACAGAGTCCAGCGAAGCGCGCGATGAACCCTTGAATAAGTTGTTCATGCCCACGTTGTTGTAGGACAGCAGCGTCATGTGGTTGTAGAGGCCACCGCCGGAGACGTCGTCGCCCTTCTGCGATTCGTCGGTTCGCCACTTCACACGGGTCTTGTCATCGCGGGCTGTGCCTGGTGTGACATAGGCTTCGACGCCGATGATGGGTTTCACCCCAGCACCGGTTGCCTGCCGCCAGAAGTCGAAGGCGCCGAAAAGATAACCGTGGTCGGTGATCGCCAAGGCCTCCATGCCCTGGCGATTGGCCTCGGCAAATAGCTCACCGAGGCGCGCAGCACCGTCCAGCATGGAATATTCGGTGTGGGTATGAAGATGAACGAATCCGTCGCGTGTAGCACTCACCCAACCAGTCTAACGATTCGCAAGCCTGGTTGAGTTCACCCTTGGCGGGGCGTGGGATGTGGTTATTCCGACAGCCCGCTCCCCGGCACACTGCGCCCTAGTAGTCGCCGTGGCGCAGGAGCTCGACGGCACCTTCCAGGTCTGCCGGGTAATCACTTTCATATTCCACCCATTGCCCGGAGACCGGATGGCTGAAGCCCAGCTTTTTGGCATGAAGCCACTGGCGGGTCAGCCCGAGGGCCGCTCCGAGTTTCGGATCCGCGCCGTAGGTCTGGTCTCCAGCGCAAGGATGCCCGAAGGCCGAGAAATGAACACGAATCTGATGGGTTCGGCCAGTCTCAAGGTGCACCTCGACCAATGACGCCCGGCCAAAGGCCTCGATCACCTTGTAGTGTGTCACCGATTGGCGTCCGCCTTCGAGAACTGCGAATTTCCAGTCATGCCCCGGGTGACGTCCGATGGGAGCGTCAATCGTCCCTTCCAATGGATCAGGCAATCCCTGGACGACAGCGTGATAGATCTTCTTGGGTGTGCGTTCCTTGAAGGCCCACTTCAATGCGGTGTAGGCCCGCTCGGTTTTCGCAACGACCATGAGACCGCTGGTGCCCACGTCCAGGCGGTGGACAATGCCTTGGCGTTCGGCGGCGCCAGAGGTGGAGATGTTATATCCTTCAGCCATCAGGGCGCCGACGACAGTCGGACCGACCCATCCGGGAGACGGGTGAGCGGCGACGCCAACCGGTTTGTCGATGACCACGTAGTCATCGTCGTCGGCGATGATCTTCAGCTCTTCCACTTTCTCAACCTTAATTTCTAATGGGTCCCGTTGTGGCGGAATCGTGACATGCAGGCGATCGCCAGCTTTGAGCTTCAAGGATTTTGCGATGGTTCGCTCATTGACTTGAACGTGCGATTCCTTGCACAGGCTTGAGGCCAGAGTTCTGGGGATGTCCAGATTCCGCGCAAGATAGGCATCGAGTCGAGAGCCAGCATCGGCAGGTTCAACGACGAATTCGTGGATAGCGGTTTCGCCGGAAATCACTTCTTGGATTCCGTTTCGTCCTCGCCCGCGTTTTTCTTTGCAGGAGCGTCGCCAATCGTGCCGTCGAGATTGCGTCCTCGAATCAACATGTAGGCCACGGCGATCATCGAGCAAACAATAAATGAATCGGCGACATTGAAGATCGCAAAGTGCGTAACCGAAAACATGTCCACGACATGCCCGAATCCGAAAGCCGGTTCGCGGAAGATCCGGTCGCCGAGATTTCCAAGTACCCCGCCGAGCAGGCAGCCAAGCGCAATCGCCCAGCTGCGCACCAATACTTTGCGAGCCAAGAGGTAAATCACGAATACGGCCACTGCAGCCTGAAGGAGCGCGAAGATGATAGTGAAGTCTTCACCGATCGAGAATGCCGCTCCGGGATTCAGGATGTAATGGATGTTGAAGATCCCGGGGATGACTTCAACCGACTGTCCAAGTCGCATGTTCCGTTCCACCAAAATCTTCACGATCTGGTCGATGACCAAAGCGATCAGTGCAATAACCAGGCCGATGCCCAGAAATTTTTTCGGCGATGGGGACTTACCCCCAGTTTGAACTGCGTCCACAGTGATACCTATTAGTTCCTCTTAAACGTCAACGGTGGTGCGCGGAAAAAATCCGTGCACCACCGTTGATCTTACTAGAAAGCCAGATCAGGTTATTACCTGTCAGCGATTAGTTCGACTTGCTTGCGTCTGCGTCGATCGAGCCTTGGGACTCGAGGTCGCGCAGCTGGCCTTCAATGTAGGTCTTCAGGCGAGCACGGTAATCGCGCTCGAATCCACGTAGCTGCTCAAGCTTGCGCTCAAGTACAGACTTCTGCTGCTCAAGTGCCGACAAGGTCTTGCGGCTCTTTTCTTCAGCTGAGGTAACCAGCGAGTTCGCCTCGGTCTTTGCTTCCGAGATGATCTTGTCGCGCTGCTCGACACCGGCGGCAACGTACTCGTCGTGCAAACGCTGAGCCATCGACAGCACGTTGGCTGCGGACTCTGCGGATTCGGTACGTGGCGCTGCAGCAGGAGCGGCTGGTGCAGCCTGGGCTGCTGGAGCAGCGGCGGCAGCAGGAGCTGCTGCAGGCTTCTCGGTAGCAGCTGGCTTTGCTTCGGCCTTTTTCTCCTCGGCTGGCTTTGGAGCTGGAGTTGCAGCCTTGGTTGGCTCGGCTGGCTTAGCCTCGGCCTTCTTCTCCTCAGCTGGCTTTGCAGCTGGAGCAGCCGAAACAGGTGCAGGTACTGCCTGCTCCTTCGATACCGAACCGGCATCCTCACCAAGTTCGGCAAGTCGACTACGAAGAGCCTCGTTCTCACCGGTCAGGCGACGCAGCTCCACCACGATCTCGTCGAGGAAGTCATCTACCTCGTCTTGGTCGTAGCCTTCACGGAACTTGGTCGGCTGAAACCGCTTATTGACTACGTCTTCTGGCGTCAAAGCCATTGGGTCACCTCAATACTGGGATCATTTCCGCACGACCATGTCATGCCTTGCGAAACACTTACCGTTGTTGTCAGTGTCGCGACCGGTGAAGTCGGAGCACCATTTCCTAAAGGATATAACGATTTGGACACTAAATACGAAATCGAGCTTACGCCCGTGTCTCATATTCTTTGAATCTACAGGGTTTGAACTGTTAGAACAATCCCCGTTCTAGACGAAAATCTCCTAATCAGATCCCTGTAGAACTGCCTAGACTACTTACCACTGCTTTGACAAGCATTACAACGACAAAGAGCAGCAGAAACGACAGGTCAAGGCGGATTCCGCCGAGATCTAGGGGTTTGATCCGCCTACGCAACCAACGCAAAGGAGGATCTGTTATCGACACGACCGCTGTTGCAGCGATCAGTGCGATGCCTTTGGGACGCCAGTGGCGAGCAAAGCTTTCAGTAATATCCAGCACAATTCGCATCAACAGCAGAATTTGCAGGATTGCTAACGCGAGATAGATGATCCCGAACACCATTTTGCGCTTATGCTCCTGGTGTCTTAGCTCTGGTTGAAGAAAGTAGCCTGGGCTTCAGACTGCTTGCGGTCTTCACCGAGGACCTCAACGGTCGCTGGAGAAAGCAGGAAGACCTTGTTGGTGACTCGTTCAATCGAGCCGTGCAGGGCGAAAACCAGCCCGGCGGAGAAATCTACGAGGCGCTTGGCATCGGTCTCTCCCATATCAGTGACATTCATAATCACTGGGATTCCGTCACGAAAGTTCTCACCGATGATCTTGGCATCGTTGTAGGAACGCGGGTGAACGGTTGTAATCTGACGCAATTCGGAATCCTCATCCCGTACTGAAGGGGCACGCTTGATTGGGGTGACCGGAGCACGGTATTCCGTCTCTGGTTCTCTAGCTTGTGATTGCGGTGCAGCCGGCCGTGCGACAGCCTGCGGGCGTGGGGCTTCAGCAGGGCGCTGGGGAGCAGCATCATCGACGACACGCACCTGGCTCCTTGGCTCGGCTTGTGCTGCTTGGGTTTCTTCTTGCTCGACGGCGTCCGCCAAGCCGAGATATACCATTGCTTTACGCAGTCCGTCAGCCACGATGTTTCTCCTTGTTCATCCCTTGCATGCAACCCCAGTGCATGCTTCCGCTACTTCGACGCTACCGTACAAATTTCGGCAGATAACGTTCATTCGTTCTATTTTGCGCGGTGTGTCGCGCACGCCTAGGCGTCGGACCAGATCAGGCCGGCCAGCCGGCCGGCATCACTGGAACGGCGATAAGAATAGTAATTTTCGTCTTCCAAAGTGCATACACCGCTTTGCCGAACGGCCACGGCGAGTCCAGCCAGCTCCTTCTCGGCGGAGGCAGGCAGGTTCAGTCCAGTGGTGCCCCATCGTGTCTCGGACCGAATACCGGGCCTAGTATGCTCGGATTCTGCGGCCATTTCGGCAGAGACTTCATAGCAAGCACCGCAAATCGATGGCCCGATAACAGCCTCGATGTCCTGGGCACCCAATGCACGCAGTTCCTCGACGGTGCGGGTAAGAATTCCATCCATTAGTCCACGGCGACCAGCATGGGTGGCCGCAGTGACTGTTCGCCGTGCTGCATGATCACGCCCAACGAAAAGGACCGGAAGGCAATCGGCGACCATAACCGCTAGCGCTTGCGTCCCTGACGGATCAACGAGACCGTCGCAGGTAGGCGCTTGTGGCTCAAACCATGAATTGCGCACTACTGGCCGGACGGTGAAAACGTCGGACGAGTGAACCTGGTTCATGAAATTAAGCGAGAAACGTCGGACCCCGATCGAGTCTTCCAGCCGGCTTCGATTCTCCGCCACGTGGTGAGGATCATCATTCACATGCAGGGCGAGGTTTCCCTCCTCCTGTGAAGTGAACGCCAGTCGAATACTCGGATCAAGGTCCGACGTGAAATGTAGCACTGCTCAGCTTCTCGCTGTTATTTACTTCAGGAAGTCAGGAACATCCAAGTCGTCGTTGGAACCGTTGAGTTCCGAGTCGACAACGTCTGGAAGATCCTGGAACGAGCCCTTGTTTTCAGCGGCAGGCTTTTCTTCAGCTACTGGTGCTGGCTTTGCGGCCTCCGGAGCTGGCTGCGACTGCGCCTCTGGCACGGCGGCAGGTACCGGCTCAACAGTACGCGAAGATACAGCTGGCTTTGCTGCGGCTGGGACCATTGGCTTGCTGGTAACATCCGGTTCATCGAAGCCGGCCGCGATCACGGTAACGCGTGCTTCGTCGCCCAGTGCATCGTCGATTACAGCACCGAAGATGATGTTGGCTTCTGGGTGAGCAACTTCCTGCACCAGTCGTGCAGCTTCGTTGATCTCGAACAGGCCAAGGTCGGAGCCACCCTGGATGGAGAGCAACACGCCATGCGCGCCATCAATGGAGGCTTCCAGTAGCGGCGAGGCGATGGCCAACTCGGCAGCTTTGACTGCACGGTCTTCGCCTCGTGCCGAACCGATGCCCATAAGTGCAGAACCTGCACCCTGCATGACGGATTTGACGTCGGCGAAGTCCAAGTTGATCAGACCGGAGGTGGTGATCAGGTCAGTAATGCCCTGGACACCGGAAAGCAGGACCTGGTCGGCCTGGCGGAATGCGTCCAGCACCGAGACGTTGCGATCCGAGATCGAGAGCAGTCGATCGTTAGGAATCACGATCAAGGTGTCGACTTCGTCGCGCAGGGCTTCGATGCCTGACTCGGCGGAGTTCGCGCGGCGACGGCCCTCGAAGGTGAATGGACGGGTTACGACACCGATGGTCAGCGCGCCCAGCGAACGGGCGATACGTGCCACGACAGGCGCGCCACCGGTACCGGTGCCACCGCCTTCGCCTGCGGTCACGAAGACCATATCGGCGCCGCGCAAGACGTCTTCGATTTCTTCGACATGATCTTCTGCTGCCTGGCGTCCCACATCTGGGTTGGCGCCGGCGCCGAGGCCACGAGTAAGTTCGCGTCCCACGTCCAGTTTGACGTCGGCATCACTCATAAGCAGAGCCTGGGCATCGGTGTTAATGGCGATGAATTCAACGCCCTTGAGACCGACTTCGATCATTCGATTGACTGCGTTTACACCGCCACCGCCGATTCCGACGACTTTAATGACCGCGAGGTAATTCTGTGGAGCTGCCACGTCCCGCTTCCCTTGTTAGATGTGCTACATATGTCACGACCCCAGCTCAAAACCTTCATCTTTAGCCTTAAGGTTTGGGTTCTGTCAAGCTGTCGTTATTAGAAACGCTATGAGTCGTGTGGTCTTTGTGCAACGACCGCCTAGGCGTGTCGCTTGTTCAAAACTATCTTTCCAGAATTTCTTGGCTTATTGGTCTTCCCGCGCCCAGAGGAACGCGACTTAATAAACCACTGGATTCTCTGGGTTGGTCACGTCGATGGTGGTCTTCGACGCATTCTCTTTGTTCAATTCCTTGACAAAGATTTTTGCGACCTCGTTTTTCAGCGCCGCCTGCGAAGCATCGCCCCAAATCAGGGTCCGCTTCTTAGGCAACAGCAGCTCGGCGAAGCCTGCCTTGGACAGTGAGGCCGTAGAAACCTCTTTGAGTACCGAAGCATCGACTGTGCTCAAGATACCGGTGAGCAACTTGAACTTCTCAGGGTCTTTGGTCTCATCGCTGGCTTTGATCTTCGGCAACTTCGTCTTGTCGTTCTTGCCCAAGGTGCGCAGCTTCTTGCCGATATCGGATACGAGGTATTCCTTTTCGCCGTCAACCAGAATAGCGACGGGGACAGCCTCAATCACTTCCACCACGAGGGTGTCGGGCATTTGAGCCTTGACGACCACTTGGTCAATGGCCGGCTGGTTTCCCAGCAGTTCTTGCACCTTTGATTCGGAGATCCGCGGCAACGGCGTTCCCTTGAGCGGTTCCAAAGACGCCGTCAATTTGCCAGCATTGACCAATTTGGTTCCGGTGACCTCGATTTTCTTCGCCGCAAGCACGGGAGAAAAACTCAGAATCAACACCGCAACGAGGCTCAACACCACGATGCAGGCGGCAATAATGATCAGGAGCTTGCGTCGCTTCTTCTCTGGACTTTCTGGAAGTTCGACGACTTTTGCTTCTTCATCCATGGAACACCTTGTTTGGTTGATACGACCAACGTCAGTGGTCTACGACAATTTCGAGTTGAGGCTAGCGCAGCGACGCCACGATCCGCGGACCCAGCGCGGTGACATCCCCGGCGCCGATGGTCATGACCACGTCTCCCGGTTCAGCCTGTTCAACAACGTGAGCCACGGCAGCTGCCGGGCTCAACACATGTGAGGGGACCTCAACGCGGGATGCAATCAATTCGCTGGTGATCCCTTCAATCGGTTCTTCGCGCGCAGGATAGATTTCCAGGACAGCTACCGAATCGGCCAAGGACAGGGCCTTGGCGAATTCGCGGTAGAACTCCTTGGTGCGGCTGAACAGGTGGGGCTGGAACACCACATGGAGGTGTCCCTCCCCGGCTACAGTGCGACCGGCAGAAAGCGCGGCAAGGACTTCGGTTGGATGGTGGGCGTAGTCGTCGTAGACCCGCACATCCCCCACATTGCCTTTGAACTCGAAGCGGCGTGCGGCACCCGAGAAGCTTGCCAGTGCCATGAGAGCTTCGTCGACGTCCAGCCCAGCATCGATGCCCACCGACAGCGCCGCCGTCGCGTTGAGAAGGTTGTGCTGGCCGGGAACAGCCAGGTCCAGGGTGTAGCTCTGGCCGCTGCCCCACTCGACAAGCGCGGAGAACCGTCCGTCCTCGGTGGCCTGGGCTTGCGAAAGCCTGCGATCGGCGTGGTCGCTGAAGCCGTAGGTCTGGACTCGAAGATCGCTGCGTTCGTGGCGCATCTTTCTGGCAAGCTCGTTGGCTCCGGGATCATCGGCGCAGCAGATGAGCAGGCCGTCTTCTGGAAGCAGACGCGCAAAATCCACGAAGGCCTGGTGCACCGCTTCCTCGGTGCCGTAGTGATCGAGATGGTCGGCTTCCACGTTGGTCACGATGATCACATCAGGACGGTAGTTCAGGAATGAGGCATCCGACTCGTCGGCCTCTGCCACGAAGTATCCACCTGCGCCCAGCTCGGCATTGGTGCCCAAGCTCGGGATATTTGCGCCCACTGCGAAGCTGGGGCGTGCGCCAACTGCCTTGAGCATGTGAGCGGTCAGCGACGTGGTGGTGGTCTTGCCGTGGGTGCCGGCGATGGTCACGATCTTCTCGTGGCCGCGCATGGTTGCTTCGAGGCCTTCGGAGCGATGCAGGATTTTCAGTCCGCGGCGAACCGCTTCGTCATACTCCGGGTTGCCGGGCTTGATGATCGAGGAGATCACCACGGTTTCCGCGTCGCCCAGGTTGGCCGCGCCGTAGCCGATCTCGATGCGTGCGCCGCCTTTGCGCAACCCTTCGAGCACTGGCAGGTCCTTGGCATCGGTTCCTGAGACATCCAGACCGTAGTCCAGCAACAAGCGAGCTACTGCTGAAACGCCGACACCGCCAACTCCCATGAGGTGCACTTTGCCGAGTTCAGCTTGCAGTTCCTTGGCGCGCAATGCCATTGTTCTAGCCTTCCTGACCCGCACCACGGCGGGTTGAAACTTCTTCAATAATTCGACGCGCCATGAGTTGTGCAGCGTCGCGCTGTCCTAAAGAGGCAGCTGCCTGAGACATCTGTTCAAGTTTATGCTGATCTTCCAGCAATTTAATGACATTTTCAGTGATGTACGACTTCGTGAATTCATCATCGGAGACCAGCAAGGCACCCCCGGCTCCTACCAGGTCGCGGGCGTTGAGCTTCTGCTCGCCATTGCCGATTGGCAGCGGAACCAATACAGCGGCGGTTCCAGCGACGGCCAGCTCACACACTGTTCCGGCACCGGAACGGCACACCATTAAATCAGCGACCGCGTAGGCATAGTCCATGCGGTCCACGTACTCGACCTGGGTATACCCCTCGTGGGCAAGCAGTTGGCCTTCGGCATCCAGGATCTGTTTGCCGCGGCCGGTGATATGCACCGTATGAACGCCTGCAGCGTGCAGTTCCGCCAAGGACTCGGAAATCGCGGTATTGATGCTCTGCGCGCCGGAGGATCCTCCAGTCACCAAAAGCACTGGCTTGCCGCCGCTGACACCGAAGTACTCGCGCGCTTCATCACGAAGCTCCATGCGGTTCATCTGCGCCACATTTGCACGCATGGGCATGCCCACCTGCACCTCGCCGGGCAATCCGGTGTTGGCAAAAGTCGTTCCGACGAATGCCGCAGACTTTGCCCCCAGCTTATTGGCCATGCCGGCCACCGAGTTGGCTTCGTGGACGAAGATCGGAAGTTTCAGTTGCTTGGCAGCCAAATAGGCCGGCGTGCAGACGTACCCGCCGACACCCAGCACTGCCTCGGCACCGGTCTGTTTCAGAACGCGCTTGGCCTGGTTCAGCGCAGTCATGAAGCGGAATGGGAACTTCAGCAGATCGAGGTTCAAGCTGCGTGGCATGGGTGCCTTGGGAATCAGTTCTAATCGGTACCCTGCTTCCGGTACCAATTTGGTCTCCAGGCCACCGGGGGAACCAAGCGCGGTGATCTGCGCATCGGCTTGCTCTTCTTTGACGGCGTCAGCAATTGCCAGCATGGGCGAGATATGACCGGCAGTTCCGCCGCCGGCCACAACTAGTCGCATTGCTTCAGTCATCTGTTCTACTGCTCCTTCGTCCCGTTCCTGCGGGATCAGTGCCCCACGTCGTCGATTCGAAGGGCTACAACTTCACTTAGCGTGTGAAGGCCACACACTACTTTGCGTTATTTGGCTTAGGGGTGATCTTCTCTAGCGAAGTATCAAAAGCGAGCTTCTGGGCCCTGGCTGACGAAAGGACAAAGCCCATGGCCAGCATGATGGCCAGCATGGCTGAACCGCCGGATGAAATAAATGGCAGCGGCACACCAATGACGGGAAGCACACCGGTCACGGTTCCGAGGTTGACGAACGTCTGGCCGATAACCCACGACATCAAGCAGCCCATGAGGACCTTGGTGTACAGATCGCTGGCGCGAAGGGCGATTCGGTACATTGCCAGAGCCAGGAGGATGAACATCACCAGCACGAACAAGACGCCGATCAAGCCGAACTCTTCGCCCAAAATAGAGAAGATGAAGTCGTTCTGCGCTTCTGGCACATACGACCATTTCATGCGCGACTGCCCGGCACCCACACCGAACCAACCGCCCGAGGCGAAAGCGTGCAGGCCCATGCTCGCCTGGTAGCACAACTGGTCGCTGGGGCCGCAGTCGGTATCCAGCCAGGCCAAAACGCGCTGGCGTCGGTTGGAAGATCCCATGACTGCCACGGCCAAGCCGACCAGTCCAACTGCACCGAAACCTGCTAGCCACTTCATGCGGATGCCACCGAGGAACATCGCCGACGCAATGATCATTAGCAGCACCAGCGCGGTACCAACGTCCTTGCCGATAACCACGAGGCCAACGATCGCAGTACCTACCGGCGCCACCACCGGAACGACCAGGTGCTTGATCTCATGCAGCAGGTGCTGTTTCCGTTCAAGCATGAACGCCGCAAAAACTGCCAGGGCAAGCTTGGCGAACTCACTGGGCTGCAGGCCAACAGGGCCGATCTTGATCCAGTTGCGGTTGCCGAGGACGGTATGCCCAAGGGGGGTAAAGGCGACGAGGAACAGCAGGAGGAATGCCGCGATCACCGACAACCAGGCGAGCTTCTTCAGATTCTCGGGTTTTATGAACTGCATCCCGAGCATGCAAATTATTCCGATGCCGGCAAACATCGCTTGCGACAAGGCGACAGTGAATCCGTCTTTACCCTTGGCAATGGCCTCAACCGAAGCAGATGACTGCACCATCAGCACGCCGAAGATCGCAAGCACTACGGAAACCACAACGACTAGCCAGTAGTCCATCGAAGCCATGCGAGCGCTGGCGTTTTCCACGCTGCCGATCAACCTGGCGAACCAAGGAGTTTTTTTGCTGGCGCCCCTAGGCGGTCGTTGATGCTTCATCGCCATAGGTGCCTCCTGCCTCGGTGTCATCTGATTGGTAAACGGTTGCCTAGTTGCCTTCGCCAGCTCTATCCATCAGATCACTGACGGCGCTGATAAATGCGTTGCCACGCTGGGCATAGGAGCTGAATTGATCCATGGAAGCTGCGGCCGGCGCCATCAGCACGGTGTCCCCGGGCTGTACAATCTCTGCGGCCTTGTACACGGCGCGGGTCATCACCTGCGTACCGGAAGGTGCAGTGCCATCAGCGGCTTGCGCCTGGGCGGTGATGTTGATGACCTCCACCTGGGGCGCCTTGGCAGCCAGGGACTCGACCAGGCCTGCGGTGTCGGTGCCGATCAGCAGCACCTTCGCCAGCCGGTGGGCGTGCTTGGCGATGAGCTCGTCGTAGTCCACGCCCTTGGACAGGCCGCCGGCAATCCATACGACGCGCGTAAAGGCTGCCAGCGAAGCGTCGGCAGCATGGGGGTTGGTGGCCTTGGAGTCATTGATCCAGAGGATGTCGTTCTTCCGGGCTACCGCCTGGATGCGGTGATCCCCGGCGTCGAATCCGCTCAGCCCCCGGGCAATGGCTTCTGGCTCGACCCCATAGGCACGAGTCAGCGCGGCCGCAGCGGCGGCGTTGGCGGCAGTGTGGCGAGGGACGATCTCGCCGATCTGGTCCAGCGGAATCAGTTCGACCGCAGTGGTCTTGCGATCCTCGATATAGGCGCGGTCCACCAGAAGGCTCTCGACCACGCCGATCATGGATACCGCCGGGGAATCGGTGGTGAAACCGATGGCGCGGCAGCCCTCGATCACGTCGGCATTTTCAACCATGCGGATGGTGGTCTCTTCTTCGGCGTTGAAGATTGCCGCGATCTGGGTTCGCTCGTAGATCTTCGCCTTGGCTGCCTTGTAGTTCTCGAAGCCGTCGTGCCAGTCGACGTGATCCTCGGCGATATTCAATACCACGGAGGCCACCGGTGAAATGCTGTGGGTGTAGTGCAGTTGGAAGCTTGAGAGCTCAACGGCGAAGACGTCGTAATCCACCGGTTCGCGGACCGCATCCAGGATCGGGGTGCCGACGTTGCCTACGGCGATGGCCTTCAGGCCAGCGGCCTGCAGGATCGACTCGGTCATTCCCACGGTAGTGGTCTTGCCGTTGGTGCCGGTGATCGCCAGCCACTTCGGAGCGGTGTGCCCGGCGCGATTCTGGACGCGCCAAGCAAGTTCGATGTCGCTCCAGATCTCGATGCCCGCTTCAGCGGCCTCGGCGATGACCGGGTGGCGCGGATTCCAGCCCGGCGAGACCATCACCAGCTGGGCCTCCTGGCCGTCGACCTGCGGGAGGCTGCGGACATTCTCGGTCCCCAGCAGCACCTGGTGAGCCCCGACGATCTTCAACGTCTCTGCGCGCTGCTGGTTCAGCTCATCATTCTTGCCATCAATGACGGTGACGATGGCGCCGAGTTCAATCAGCGTATCGGCGGCGGAGAACCCGGACAGCCCCAGTCCCGCGACCACGACGCGCAGGCCTTTCCAGTCCGCATCCCAGCTGGTTAGCGAATCCAATACGTTCTTGGCATCTGCGCTCACAGTGCGACAACCCATTCAGAGTAGAAGAGTCCCAGTCCGGCGGCCACGAAGAGGCCGGCTAGGATCCAGAAGCGGATAACGACGTTTTCCTCGGACCAGCCCGAGAGCTCGAAGTGGTGCTGCAGCGGTGCCATCTTGAACACGCGCTTGCCCCCGGAGAGCTTGAAGTAGCCCACCTGGATGATGACCGACAGGGAGATGATCACGAACAGGCCGGCGATGACGACCAGCAGCAGCTGCGTGCGCGAAAGGATCGCGAAGGCGGCAACCGCGCCACCGATGGCCAACGAGCCGGTATCGCCCATGAAGATCTTGGCAGGCTTGGCGTTGAACCACAGGAAGGCAATCAATGCACCGGACAGGGTGGCGCCGAGCAAGGCCAGATCCTGGGGGTCGCGCACCGAGTAGCAGACATCAAGGGAATTGCTGTTGGAGCATGCCTGGTTCTGCTGCCAGATGCCCATCAGGGTGTAGGCGCCGAAAACCATGATGGAGGCACCGGTGGCCAGGCCATCCAGTCCATCGGTGAGGTTCACTGCGTTGGTGGTGCCGGTAACGATGAAGTTCGCCCAGATGACGAACAGGATGAGTCCCAGCATTGGCCCGGCGAACGCCAGATCGATATTGCTGTCGCGCAGGAAGGAGATCGCGGTGGATCCCGGAGTCAGGCCACGCTCGTCAGGGAACTGGAGTGCCAGCACGGCGAAGCTGATGCCGATGACGGCCTGCAGGACGATCTTCTGCCAGGCGCGCAGGCCCAGCGAACGCTTCTTGAAGATCTTGATGAAGTCATCAAGGAATCCGACCAATCCCATGCCGCCAAAGAGCAGCAGGACCAGCAGGCCGGTGGCAGTGATGCCCGAGGAGGAACGTCCCATCAAGGCCAAGACTCCATGGGTCGCGAAGTAGGCGACGAAGACCGCCAGCACGAAGACGACACCGCCCATGGTGGGGGTGCCTGACTTGACCGCGTGGGAGTTCGGACCGTCATCACGCACGACCTGGCCGTACTGCTTCTTGGTCAGGAGCTTGATGTAGAGCGGCATGGCCACCATGGTTAGTACAAGGGCAATACCTGCACCCAGGATCAATGCGATCACGCGTCTTCGCCTTCCTTCACGAACGCTGCGATGTCGTCGCCGAGGAAGCGCAGACCGGCCCCATTAGAGGACTTGAACAAGGCGATGTCGCCTGGCTGGAGTTCCTTTTGCAGCAGGTCGCGGGCCTCGTCCACGCTCTCCACGTAGAAGGCTTCGTCTCCCCAGCTGCCTTCAAGTACTGCAGAGTTATATGCTGGCTTGGCTCCCCGGCCAACCACAACAAGCTTCTTGATGTTCATTCGGACGGCCATGCGTCCGAGCAAATCATGCTCGTGGATGCTCTTGTCGCCAAGCTCCAGCATTTCACCCAGGACAGCCCAGGTTCGGCGGCCAGGTGCACCGTCCTCGCCAAGGCCCAGCTCGGCCAGTGTCACCAGGGCCGCACGCATGGATTCCGGATTGGCGTTGTAGGCGTCGTTGATGATGCTCACGCCGTCGGCACGTTCAGTGCGCTCCATGCGCCAACGGCTGTTGGCCTTTTGGCCTTCCAGGCTATCGGCAATGAGCTGCGGGCTGATCTCCAACGCATAGGCGGCATTGGCGGCAGCGAGGATGTTGCTGACATGGTGGCGGCCGAGCAGCCCCGAGGTGATCCGCTGGCTGTAGCCGTCGGGGAACTGCAAGGTCAGCTGCGGCTGGCCGGAGCCATTAACGACGACGTCGCTGGCCCAAACCCCTGCGCGTTCTGGCTTTTGCTCCCCGGAGCCGAAGAAACGGACTTCCGCGGTGGCGCGCGAGTCCATGCGCGCGACGCGGGAATCCTCCGCGTTCAAAATGGCGATGCCGCTGGCATCGAGCGCCTCGACGAGCTCGCCCTTGGCCTTCTCGATGTTCTCGACTCCGCCGAATTCCCCGGCGTGCGCGGTGCCCACGCAGAGCACGACGCCAACGTGGGGGTGCACCATGTCGGTGAGGTAGGTCAGGTGGCCGATTCCGGTCGCGCCCATTTCGATCACGAAGAACTTGGTCTCTTCGGTGGCGTTGAAGACGGTCAGCGGGACGCCGACCTCGCCGTTGTAGGAACCGATGGGCGAAACCGTCGGTGCCACCCGGGAAAGGATTCCCGCCAAGAGATCCTTGGTGGTGGTTTTACCGGCAGAGCCGGTGATGCCCACGACCTTGGCGTCGTTTTTGGCTTTGAGGTACTCGACGATGTGCGCTGCGATTTTGCCCATGGCTTCAACAGCGTCGTCGACGATGATGGCAGGGTGCACGTCGCGGTCATCGTTATAGGTCTGCCGTTCGGCCAGGGCCAGCACTGCGCCGGCGGCCAGGGCTTTATCGATGAAGGCATGTCCATCGGAAAATTCGCCGGGCTTGGCTACAAACAGGCAGCCCGCGGTGACTTCACGGGAATCCGTGGTCACAGAAGTGACCACCGTGTCGGAAGCGGCTCTCGCCGTCGCTTCTCCCCCGGTGATCTTCAAAAGGTCAGTCAAAGACAGTTCAATCATGGCATTAAGGACTTTACACTTGAGCGGTGGTGATCGTGGTCTTGTGCCGTCTAGGAATTGGTCACAAATCCATGAAGTTTTAGGGCATTGGCTAGTTCCACACGATCGTCGAGTTCGACATCAATTCCCGCAACGTCTTGGCTGACTTCATGTCCGCGGCCCGCAACCAGGATCGCATCATTCAACTGCGCTAAACTCACAGCGAATTCCACGGCTTTGGCGCGTGGCGCGATGTTGAATAGCTGGGTATCGGGCCGTTCAGCGTCGATCACTCCCTGTGCGCCGGCGGCAACTTGTTCGCGGATCGGTCCAGGGGCTTCGCCATGCGGGTCATCGTCGGTGACAATCACGATATCTGCATGGCGTGCGGCTACCGCACCCATATCAGGGCGCTTGGTCTTGTCACGTTCGCCGGTAGCCCCGAAGACCACGATCCGGCGCCCCTCGGCACCCGGGCGGATGGAATCCAGCGCCTTGGCCAGCGCATCGGAGTTATGGGCGAAATCGACGACGGCAACCGGCGACTGGGCTACCACCTGCATGCGTCCCGGAACAGCGACAGACAATGGGTCTTTGGCATCGAGGGCCGCTTGCAATGCTTGGAGTTCTACGCCGCTGGCAAGCACCATGATCGTGGCCAACGCGGCGTTGGCCACGTTGAACCTGCCCGGCAGTGCCGTTCGGGTGCGCAGCGCCCGCCCATCGCGGTTCAGCAGCGTGAAGCTGTGGCCGAGCCCGGAGTGCGCCAAATCGGTGACACGCCAGTCGGCTAATTCATTGTTCTCGTCCAGGCTCAGCGACTGGGTGGGGATCTGCGCATGCTCGGCGAGGCGAGCGCCATAGGGGTCATCGACCACGACGACGGCGCATTGGCTGTGTTCCGCGGTGAACAGCTGCGCCTTGGTCTGGAAGTAGTCTTCCATGGTCCCGTGCAGGTCCAAGTGGTCCTGGGTCAGGTTGGTGTAGCCGGAGACTTTGAAGTCCAGGGCATCAACGCGTCCGTAGCTCAGGGAATGGCTGGAGACCTCCATGGCCACAGAATTCACATCTTGTTGCGCCATGCGCGCAAGGACTCCGTGGAGCTGGGTGGATTCCGGCGTGGTCAATACGCTCGGGATGATCTGCCCGCGTGCTGACATCTCGATCGTGCCGATCAAGCCGGTTTCTTCTCCGATCGCTTCGAGAATCGCACGAATCATGAAAGTCGTGGTGGTCTTGCCGTTGGTTCCGGTGACGGCAAACAGCTGCGGGCTGCGCTGATCAGTGCCATAGACCGTCTGCGCGACCTGGGCTGCGGCCTTGCGGACATCGGCCACGACTGCCACCGGGATTGAGAGTTCTTCAGGGAGGAAGTCCAAGCCAGCGGTGTCAGTGATGATGGCAAGGGCACCATTGGAAATCGCGGTGTCCACGAACTCGGCCCCGTGCCGCTTGGCGCCAGAGATGCCCAGGAAGACATCGCCGGGCTGGATGACCTGCGGGTTCAAGCTGACGCCGAGGATCTGCGGAGTCGCGTTGAATTGTGTTCCAGTTCGCACGGCACCAACCGCGCCGCATACCTGATCGAAACCCACACCGGCCAAATTCTCTGGACGAAGGTACCGTTCCAACTCACGTGGGGTTCCGGGATTCTGGGCTACCAAGATTTCTTTTGTTCCTTACCTACAAAGACGTCATACGCCTCTGACTTTGTTGTGCTCGGAGGCACATTGAATGTGTTGAGCGTATGGCTCATCACGTCGGTAAACGTGTCAGCTACCGAGAAGTCCTTCCAGTTGCCCTTTGGACGGTACATCGTCGCCACAACAACGAACTGCGGATCTTCCAATGGAGCTACACCTGCAAATGAATAAGTATAGCCGTCGTAGCCCTTGGCGCTGGCGGCCTGGCCGGTACCGGTCTTGCCACCGACACGGTATCCGGGGATGGCTTCCTTGTAACCGGTGCCGTAGTCGACCACGGATTCCATGATCTTCAGCATTTCCTTGGAGGTGGATTCCTTGATCACGCGCTTCTTTTCAGGATCGGGGATTTTTGTCACCGATCCGTCCTCGTTCCGATAGCCTTCGATCAGGCTTGGCGAGAGGCGAACGCCGCCGTTGGCGATGGTTTGGAAGATGGACGCGGTGTGCAGCACGGTCTGCGAATAGCCCTGGCCGAACATGGTGGTGTACTGCTGGCGGCGATCCCAATTTGCGGGTTTCGCCAGCTGGCCGGCGCTGGCGCCATTTAGGCCCACCTGGATGGGAGTGCCCAGGCCGAAGGCCCTCATGTAGTCGTAGCGGGTCTGCTTGCTCATCTTATTGCCTACCATCACCGTACCGGTGTTGTAGGAGCGGGCGAAGATGCCGGCCACGGTCATATCGTAGGTGGAGTGTTCCAAGGAGTCGTTGATGGTTTCCTTGGTGAAAGTCTTCTTGTTCGGAACAGTGAACTCGTCCGTGGCCTTCACGACGCCCTGGTCGAGGGCGGCCGCGAAGATCGGGGCCTTGCCGGTCGAGCCTGGTTCGAAGGCACGAGTGATCGACGTTGAGCGCCGGAACTCCGGTGCGGTGGCGCCGGGGTCGTTGGGGTCCAGCTCAGCGGAGTCGCCAATGGCCAGGATCTTGCCGGTCTTGACCTCCTCGACAACCACGGAGACCCACTCGGCGTTGAATTGGGCCTGCTTCTTTTCTGCAGCACGCTGGGCGACGTAGTTGATGTCAGAGTCGATGGTCAGCAGAACGTCCTGTCCGTTGACCGCCGGAGTTTCTTCGACTTCGGTCACCGGAATACGCACGCCGTCCGCGCTGATTTCGTATTTGCGGCTGCCTGCGGTACCTGCCAGGTGGTCTTCCTGGCTGAGCTCGAGGCCTTCGGCGCCGACCACGGAGGTTTGATCTTCGGAGTTCCGGACGAAGCCAAGCAGCGGGCCGGCGATCACGCCTTGAGGGTACTGGCGTTCGCTGCGCAGCAGGGATGAGAGCCGAGGAATGCCAATTTCACGGACTTCGTTGCGCACTTCTGGTGTCACGCTCTTGGCGATGACAACGTAGCCTTTGGGCTTGGCATCGTCCTGCGGGCGCACCTTGGTGGCGAGCTCGTTAGGATCCTGGTCAAGCGCGTCGGCGAGTTCCTGGATGGCTTGGTCCCAGCTGATGCGCTCATGGCCGTTGGAGCCGTCACGCTTGGCACGACGGATATCATCGTCCTGCTCACGCTGGTCGATGACCAGATCATAGCGGTCGACGGATACCGCCAGAATGGTTCCATTGCGGTCTTCGATCGAGCCGCGTGTTGGAGCGATGACTTCTTCGCGTTCACGATTCTGCTGGGCCGCATTGGCTACCGTTGCCGCGTTGATGCCCTGAACCCAGACGAGCCGGGCCAGGATGATCACCAACAGGGTTACTGAGAGAATCAGTACGAAGCGCATCCGCTTTTTCGCAGTGTCGATTGCCGTCGAGCTCACCATGAACCTAACTTTCCCTCAACGTGGTTTCCAGCAGTATCAGCTAGCTCAGATCTAGCTTAGAAAGGTCTTGCTAATTTGCTGGGGATTTGGTGCTTGGCGCCGGGATCGTGCCGCCGTTAAGTTCCGAGTCTTGGAAGATCGGGCGACCGTCTTCAGAGACCTCACGCTCGCTCTTTGCGGGCTTCACTTCGCCTTCCTTCGATTCCTGGGAAGATTCAGTCTTATTCTCGGCATCGTTTGAGGTCTTGCCCACAGTAGTCTTCGGGGTCGACGACTTTTCGGTATCAGCCTTCTGCTGGGTGCCCTCGCCTTCGCTGACGCTATCACCGGGCAATGGCAGGGTTCCGTATTCCTGCTTGCTGTCCTTGGCCTTGACAGCGTCTTCGGCTTCCTGGGTCACCTTGCCGTCGGAAAGGCTGATCAAGCCAGGAGCACCGGGGGAAACCAGGCCAAGATCCTTGGCTTTGGCAGCCAGCGCCTGGGGGGCAGCCAATGACTGTGCCTCCTTGAGCAAAGACTGGTTCTCCTGGGACAGCGCGCGTTCCTGATTGCGCAGCGAAACGATGTCGTACTGGCGCTGGGCGACCGACGTGTTGAGCAGTACCAGGGTCACGATGACGCTGAAGGCCAGCAGTACCAGGATCGCCGACATGGTGACCATGGAGCGGCGGTTTGTTGCCTTGATCCGAGGGACCAAGGACAGGGTTACTCGCTGGCGGGATTCGCCTTTGGGCAGTTCGCTGGCAAGCACGGGCTCGGGGCGCAAGGCTCGTGCAGCGCTGCCGTCGACAACTGGCTGGTTGTTCACGGCTGCAATCTTCTGCACGCGGCGCGGGGCTCGTTGGCTCATCCTAGCTCCTCTTCAACACTCGCTCCACAGCTCGCAAACGAGCTGAGGCTGCACGGGAATTTTCGGCAATTTCCTGTTCGCTTGGCTTTTCAGTGCCCTTGGTCAGGACCTTGTATTCAGCCTTATGTTCTTCCAGCTCCACTGGGAATCCCGGAGGTGCCGAAGAGGTTGCACCCTGCACGAAGTGCCTCTTGGTGATCTTGTCTTCCAAAGAGTGGTAGCTCATGACGACGACCCGACCACCGACGTTCAAAGCCCCCATGGCCGCAGGAATCGCGCGCTCAAGCACGTCGAGTTCCTCGTTGACCGCAATGCGCAGGGCCTGGAAGGTGCGTTTTGCTGGGTGGCCGCCATTTCGAGCGGCTGCCGCTGGGACTACACGTCGAATAATTTCCACCAGTCCTGCGGTGGTCGTGATTCGTTCTTGTGCTCGGGCTTCGACGATGGCGGTTGAGATTCGTCCTGCGAACTTTTCTTCGCCCCATTGGCGGATGATCCGCAACAAGTCGTCGCGCTCCAGGTCATTGACCAGATCTTCGGCGGTTGGACCCACTGAAGTGTCCATGCGCATGTCCAATGGAGCGTCGTAGGAATATGCGAATCCACGTTCTCTCTCGTCAAGCTGCAAGGACGAGACACCGAGGTCGAACAGCACTCCGTCGACACCGGGGAATCCGAGGTCTTCAACTACATCGGCGATTTCGTCGTAGACAGCGTGAACCAAATCGATGCGTTCCTCGAATGGCTCCAGGCGTGCGCCGGCAAGCTCATGAGCTTGTTCGTCGCGATCGAGGCCGATGAGGTGAAGGTTGTCGAAACGCTGAAGAATGGCTTCTGAGTGTCCGCCCATTCCAAGGGTGCAGTCCACCACGATTGCCCGACGGCCTTCAGCATTTGCACGCTCGATACCTGGTGCGAGGAGATTGACGCAACGGTCCAGAAGTACTGGAACGTGGCGTTCGGATGCTGGTCGCTGGGAATCCTGATTTGGCACTGCGCCCCCTTTCGCTGTTCGATCTGTTGTTGAGATCAGATCCCCCTCCAACCAAGAGGTGGTCCGCCCTCTGGCTCCGGGGAAGTGAAGCCAGATGATGTTCCCCGCTAGGTGGCTGGAGATCTCATCCCAACATCATGTGTTTTCGGTTTAAACCTCGGTCTGACGACCTCAGTCCTCATCAGTATCTGAGAAAACGTCCTCTTGTTCGTCCAAATACTGCTGCCAAGCGTCCGTGTCCCAGATTTCGATGCGATTACCTGCACCAATGACTGTCACTTCACGGTCAAGGCCCCCGTAAGTGCGAAGCACCTGCGGGATCGTGACGCGCCCTTGCTTGTCTGGCACTTCATCCGAGGCCCCCGAGAGGAACACACGTGCATAGTCGCGTGCTCGTCGTGAGGTCAAAGATGCCTGGGCTAGCTGTTCATGCTGCTTTTCGAACTCCCGCTGGCTGAAAACGTAAATACAACGTTCCTGACCGCGAGTGAGCACCAGGCCGTAGGACAACTCGTCACGATATTTAGCAGGAAGAATCAGGCGGCCCTTCTCGTCGAGTTTCGGCGTGTACGTTCCCAGGAACATGCACACCGCCTTTCCGCGAAGTGGCCGGAAGCCCCACTCTTCTCTACTTGCCTCCACTTTACTCCACAACCCCCCACTGTCAATGCGATTTCATGGGTTTGGCGAGGGTCTGGAGTTAAAAATTGGCTAAATTTAGCGGTTTCTTGCGCCAGGTTCTGGTGGAGGGAACGTGTGGGGCTTGCCAGGCAAGGGGCATTACTTCATAGATTCTTGAGCCAAATATGGCGGATTTTCGGTAAATCTGGCTGCTGTGGTGGAAAGTGGAGGGCTTCGGGGAGGAAAATGGGGGCGCGGCCAATTACCCCGTGGAGGTCGAAACTTGGAATCTCCCGAGAATCTGACAACGAGCCCCGAGGCGTGTCGCGCGCTATCGAATAAGAACAGGGGAAGGTGGCTAGCAGGCACTTCAATATGCGCCGGAATTGATGCCGGCTTCGTGGGCAACGGACGCCCCGAAGGTCCATCATCCGTCGAAACGCGCAGTACCTGCTGGGCACACAAAAAGAGGTGCAACCCTAGGGCTACACCTCAATGTCTATACGTGTCGTTCAGCTGTCGGACTGATCCCGCTTGCGCTGATTCCAACGCTCTTCGAGGCTCGACATGAACTGTGAATTATTCTTCGTTGCGGACTTCGGCCCACTGCCACCAGGGCGACCGACCTTTCCGCTAGCGGATTTGGTCAGGGCTAACAGGACGCCACCAAACATCACTGCGAATCCAATAACGCCAAGAATGATGACATGCTGCGAGATGCCGAAGATCAGGCCAGCTAGGCCAACGATGACCAGCAAAATGCCCAGCGCAATGTTTCGCGTAGAGAGGCGCCCCGCATTGGCCGGCCCCTTCATGCTAGAGGCGAAGCGACGGTCTTCATGCAACTGCTTTTCAAGCTGCTCCAACAAACGCTGCTCGTGTTCCGATAGCGGCATCGTCTTCTCCTTCCAATGGCAAACTCGACGGTCGTTTACCGTCCTTAGGTTCAACGCCGAGTCAGAGGAAAAAGTTCCCCGATTCTTATGAGCCTTATTACTAGGATAGTCTCATTTGAGCCCAGCCTGCCAGTTGATCTTTACCACTGGTCTCATATACTCACCTAGCTCACAGAATACTTTTAATCCGGCGGTCGCAAAAAACGAGCGGGAGTCACCAAAGATTGCGGAAACTTCTGTCCGATCAGGTCAGCCACTCGTTCTGCCTCCCGCACTTTCTCGTCCTTAGGATCAAGGCTTAGCTGAAGCCCAAAATCAGGATCTTCTAGACGTTCAGCACGTACCCCAATCAAGCGGACGGGCTGCGTTAACGGCAGCAACTTCCTCAAGAGCAACACGGAAGCTTCGCTAATTGTTGCCGATGAGTCCGCTGCGGCGCCCAACGCTTTCGAACGCGTGACGCCTGTGAAATCCCGATATTTGATCTTCAGGCCGACACCCCCAGCGGCCTTGCCATGATCCCGCAAACGCCTTGCAACTCTATGACTGAGTCGAATCAATTCGCTCTCGAGTACTTGGACATCTGAAACGTCCTCGGCGAACGTATGCTCTGCGGAAATGCTTTTTTCATCTCGCGTCACCTGCACCGGACGATCATCGATTCCTTGAGATAGCAGATGCAAGGAACGGCCATGCTCGCCCATTCGTGCCACCAGCCTCGATTCAGGTTCCCGGGACAACTGTCCTACAGTCTCGATCCCCAGCGCGCGCAGCTGCTCTCCAGTACGCTTGCCAACGCCCCACATCTTTGAAACCGGAAGCTCTTCGAGAAACTCGCCAGTTCGCTCTGGCGCAATCACGGCCATTCCGTCCGGCTTGGCATACGTAGATGCAAGCTTGGCGATGAATTTGTTCTTCGCGATACCTACACTAGCCGGCAATCCCATCTGCGTACGTATGTGCTCGCGAATCCCTTGTCCTATTTCGACAGGGCCACCTAGCCTGCGCATGCTGCCTGTCACGTCCAGAAATGCCTCGTCCACGCTTACCTGTTCGACCAACGGAGTGATCGTACGGAAGTAAGCCATGATTTCTTCTGATGCCTTCGCATATTTGTCGTGGCTCGGCGCCACAATCGTTGCCTCAGGCATCAGCGGCATCGCCTGGCTCATTGGCATCGCGGAATGAATGCCCCTGGCACGGCAATCATAGGACGCTGAGAGCACGACGCTCCTACCGCCCGGATGCCCGACAATAACAGGCATGTTGACCAGTTCCGGGCGATCGCGCAACTCGACGGAGACAAAAAAGGCGTCCATGTCCACATGCAGCACTGCGCGTTGCACCATTTGCCCCTCCTGAACCAAAAAATCGGACAACACAACCATACTCGAATATATATTCGGTTTTCTCCCTGTCAATCATCAGAACAACGCGGATCATGTTGCCCTCGAATCACCGGTAGAGTTGTAATCAACGAGCCGTAGTTACCAACGAAATGATTTTGCATGTCGCTGCCTAATTCTTTGCCATCCTTCGAGGCCGAGGCCTCCCAGTTGAGTCAAACGTACACCGCCGAAGTCGCGCGGTTGCTTGAAGAATTCTTGGTCGCCAAAACCGCAGAAGTTGGACAAATAACCGCCAGTGCAGTTGAAATCGTCAATGCGATCACATCCTTGACCAAGGGAGGAAAGCGATTGCGTCCCCTCTTTGCATTCTGGGGATACCTAGGTGCCGGCGGCGACAAGGACTCTACCGATATCGTGCGACTCGGCGTAGCCCTTGAGCTATTCCAGGCGGCCGCTTTGATTCACGATGACATCATCGACAACTCCGACACGCGCCGTGGACAGCCGAGCGTCCACAAGCGTTTTGAGTCCCAGCACCACGAACTGGGATTGGCGGGAAGCGCAGCAGCCTACGGTAGCGCAAGTGCGATTTTGGCCGGCGACCTTTGCCTCTCCTTAAGCGAAGAAGCTTTCTCCGAAATTGAGCATCTCCCCAGGGAAGCTCGCATCATTTTCAATCAGATGCGCACCCAAGTCATGGCGGGCCAGTACTTGGATGTCCTCGAAGAATCCGCAGGACCCTCCTACGATCCACGCGAAGCAGTAAAGCGTGCGCGAACCATTGTGCGGTTCAAGTCCGCTAAGTACTCGACTGAAAATCCATTCTTGCTCGGCGGTGCACTAGCCAGCGCGGACGAAGAGTTGCTAAAGAGCTACTCGGCCTTTGCCTTGCCCCTCGGCGAGGCGTTCCAGCTTCGCGACGATGTCCTCGGAGTTTTTGGTGATGCCGAAATCACTGGCAAGCCAACTGGCGGGGATCTGCTGGAAGGCAAACGGACTGAACTCATTGCCCATGCCCTGTTGTTATCGGCCGAAGAAGAGCGCGAGTTCATCCAGACGCGGCTTGGCGCGAGCGACATGACGGCTATGGAAGTAGATCGCCTGAGCACCATCCTTCGGGACAGCGGTGCACTCGAGGCTACAGAGCACAGTATTAGTGAACTCACCGAGCAATCTCGGCAGGCCTTAGAAAAATTATCGATTAGCCCACGCGCCGTTGCGGGCCTTCAACAGCTCAGCGACGCGGTGACCAAGCGATCCAAGTAACAGCAAGAGACATCAATTCATAACAAAAGGTCTCACCCATCCGAATTCGCTTCGGTTGGGTGAGACCTTTTTGCCTTTCTAGCAACAGCTAATAAGACGAATGGGCCTACCAGGCCAGTGCCTGTGCTCGCCTTCTAATTTCAGTTTTGCGTCCTGAGCGCAACGCGTTCATCGGCGTACCCGGCAGGGATTCATCCTCGGTAAAAAGCCATGAAATTGACTCCTCGTCGGAGTAGCCAGCATCCAGCAGCACCGACAGGGTTCCCTTCAAGCTTTCAACAACGGAGCCATCTTGGAGAAAATCAGCTGGGATGGAACGGATATTCCGTTCTCCGATTCGCACCGAGATAATTGCGCGCTCATCGAGTAGGCGATGCACACGGCGAATATCTACTTCTAGTTCTTCCGCCACATCAGGCAGGGTCAGCCACTGGCCGACGAGTTCTACGAATTCCTTCACCACTCAAGGTTCCCACAAATTCGCAAACTCCGCAGAAACTTTGGGAAAACTCGCCACAGCAGTTTCCATGCGCCACAGGAGTAGTGTAAATTTCCTTGTATCACTTTGATAACAATTGCATCACAGACAACACTAGGAACGTAAGCCGCTAGGGTTACCAGTGCCGCAATGCCCGTTATTTTCACCGTATATATGAGGATCGACTCCATGCCCCACGAATCCAAACATGTCTCGAAGCATGCGTTAGGCGTAGTAGCAGGCGCGGCCATCCCAGCCGCGGTCATTGGTAGCCTCGCGTTGGCACCAGCTGCGCAGGCAGCCCCCGTATCCTTCCCCAAAACCTCAGGCAGCCTGGCCAAGGCCGTCACCCCGGAATCAATCAAGGTCGCCGAAGACCAGATCAAGGCGCACTTGATCGCGTCCCGCATATCAACACTCGGCCTTCCAGCAAAGCGCGATGTCAAGGAAATCAAGATCCCTGCAGGTGCTACCCTGTCGAGTATCGCCGTCGAATACCACACTTCTGTAGCGGAGCTGAAGAAACTTAACGGTCTGAAGAGCGATGTGATCATTGCCGGCAAGACACTCAAGGTCTCGGGCAAGTCATCAAGCTCGAAGTCCGATAAGGACGGCTCGACGAAACACAGTTCAGCAGGGACCAAGACTTATACGGTTAAAAACGGCGATACGCTCAGCGCTATCGCGGGCAAGCACAATATGAGCCTGTCGTCGCTATTGAGCAAGAACGACATCTCGGCAAGCAAGGTCATTTACCCTGGCGACAAGCTCAAGGTCAACGGCTCCAGCTCCGACAGCCACGATTCCGGATCGAAGTCGACGAGCAAGGGCTCTTCGTCGGGATCCGCCACCTACACGGTCAAGTCCGGCGATACCCTGGGCAGCATCGCGGTCAAGCACAATATGAGTCTGTCCTCGCTGCTGAGCAAGAACAATATCTCCGCCAGCAAGGTCATCTTCCCTGGTGACAAGCTCAAGATCAACGGTTCGGCCAAGAGCAACGACTCCAAGTCCTCGGACAAGAAGTCGTCCTCGTCGAGCACCTCCAGCTACACCGTCAAGTCGGGCGACACACTCAGCGGCATTGCGGCCAAGCACGACATGAGCCTCTCGGAGCTTCTCAAGGTCAACAACATTTCCTCGAGCAAGCGCATCTACCCAGGTGACAAGATCAAGGTCTCCGGCGGTTCCTCATCCTCGAAGTCCCAGACCCCGAGCAAGCCGAAGGCCAAGACCTCGACCTACACCGTCAAGTCGGGCGATACCCTTGGCGGTATCGCAGCCAAGCACGGCATGAGCCTCTCGGAGCTTCTCAAGGTCAACAACATTTCCTCGAGCAAGCGCATCTACCCAGGTGACAAGATCAAGATCTCCGGCGGTTCCTCATCCTCGAAGTCCCAGACCCCGAGCAAGCCGAAGGCCAAGACCTCGACCTACACCGTCAAGTCGGGCGATACCCTTGGCGGTATCGCAGCCAAGCATGACATGTCGTTGAAGGCACTGTTGGATCTCAATCCTGAATTCAGTGCCAGCACCCCACTGAAGATTGGCGCTAAGCTCAAGGTTTCGGGGTCTTCGGTTGCCCCTACCGGCGATGTCAAGCAGGACAAGATCGGCAACACCTTCGAGGGTCGCACCTATGCGGATCACGTTGTTCGAGATGCCAACGCAAACAAGAACTACCTGGACTCGATCGACGTCCCAGGCCGTTCCGAAATGCAGGCGCTCGTTCGCTCTACAGCACAGAGCATGGGCGTAGACCCAGCATTGGCTATGGCCCATGCGTATCAGGAGTCCGGCTTCAACATGCGTGCGGTCTCCCCTGCCAACGCCGTAGGGGTCATGCAGGTCCTCCCAAGCACAAGTGACTGGATCGCTTCCCGTATCGGCCAGGACCTCAATGTCCTGAACCCGCGGGATAACGTCGTCGCTGGCGTGGCAGTCATCGCCTACAACTTGGACAACACCGATGATCTGGACACCGCTATTGCGGCGTACTACCAGGGTCTGGCTGGCGTCAACAAGTACGGCATGTACGAAGACACCAAGCGCTATGTGGCCAGCATCAAGGCGCACATGAAGAACTACCGCTAAAGCAAGTACGCGAAGGCCGGTTCAGCATCTCATGCTGAACCGGCCTTCGCTGTATTTAGTATTGCTGAATGAGTCAGGAGCTTCGGCGCTCTAGGTCCAGCGGCATGTCGATAACGACTCTCGTGCCGTCCTTTTCCCCCGCTTCCCAACGGATTTCTCCGGAAAGCTCGCTCGTGACCAGGGTCCGTACAATCTGAAGCCCCAAGCCTTCTCGGCGAGGCTCCTCAGGCAGTCCGTGACCGTCATCTTCGATGACCACACGCAGCCAATCCGCCCGATCCGTTCCCAGATACCGCTCGGCCACCAGAGAGACTTCGCCATCGCGGTGCGCCAGACCATGCTCAACTGCATTGGTCACAAGCTCATTGATCACTAGCGATAGCGGTGTCGCCAAATCGGCGTCAAGCATCCCGAATTCGCCTTCACGGCGGGTTGATACCCGCTGTTCCGGCGAAGCGATCTCAACGATAAGCCTGAATTGGCGATCCATCAGATCATCAAATTTCACCGTCTCGTTCAGTCCCTTGGAAAGGAAATCGTGGACGGATGCGATGGTTGAGACGCGACGCATGGCCTGCTCAAGACCCTGCTTGCCATCTTCGGACTGCATGCGACGCGACTGCATACGCAGCAGAGCCGCTACGGTCTGCAGGTTATTCTTGACCCGATGATGGATCTCGCGGATGGTCGCATCCTTGGTGACGAGCTCTTTCTCTCGACGACGAAGCTCGGTGACGTCGCGGCACAAGACCAAGGCGCCCCAGCGTTTGGATTCGTTGCGCAGCGGTATGGCGCGCAGCGATAGAGTGACTCCGCGGTGTTCCACTTCAGTGCGCCATGGCATCTTCCCCTGGAGAACAAGTGGCAAAGTCTCGTCCACTACACGTCGATCACTGACCAACGCCATGGTCAGATCCGACAATGGCTGGCCTTGAAGCACGTCTGCGGCCCCGAGCCGACGGAATCCTGAGACCGCGTTGGGGCTGGCGAATTCAACGGCCCCGTCAACGCTCAGGCGGATGAAACCGTCACCCACGCGAGGCGCGCCCCGACGGGATCCGGTGGGGCTGGAGAACTCAGGCCATAAGCCTTGAGTGCCCATTTGGAGCAAATCATCGGCGCTCTGGCGATACACCAGTTCCAGATTTGACGGGGTGCGTGATTGGTTCGGATCGAAGTGCGAGGTGATCACGGCAACCGGACGATTCTGCCTGACCAGCGGAATGGCTTGGACAGTGGTCAAACCCATGATGATGTCGCTGCCGACCTGCTCGGCCGAGCGCTGGACCTGCAGCGACTCCCATGCACGATCGACCATGATGCGCAGATCCTTGCGGATTCGCTCGCCCACAAAATCGCTATGGAACGCAGTATGCGATGTGGAAGGGCGGACATGGGCTAGCGCGATATATGAGCCATCTCCGGTGGGGAACCAGAGCACAAGGTCGGAGAAGGCAAGGTCTGAGACCAACTGCCAGTCCCCCACCAGGAGATGGAGCCAGTCCTCATCACCGGGTGCTAGCGCAGCACGTTGACGTAGTTCTTCGGTGATGAGGGCCATTGGCGGTGTTTACCTTCGTACGATGGAACGCAGCAGGCGAAGCGCAACGGACAAGGAAGCCATGTCGTCGCGTTCAAGGCTATTGACTTCCTCAAACATAGTCTTCGCACGATCTAGGTTAGCCGCGTTTGCCTCTTCCCAGGCAGCAACACGCTCTGCCGGATCCTCAATATCGCCATGGGCATCCAGGATATTCCCGGTCAGATCCATAATGGTGGTGTACAGGTCATCACGCATTGCTGCGCGTGCCAGTGCCTGCCAGCGGTCTGAACGTGGCAACTTGGTGATCCGGTTCAGCAGGCTGTCCACGCCGAACAGATCGTAGAGAACGTAGTACGTCTCAGCAACCTTGGCTGGTGCAATCGAGGTGCGGTGCACGTATTCGGCGATATCCAGCAAAGCGTAGGACTCGAATTGCGTAGCCCACATGCTGGCCCGCAGCTCTGGAATGCCGAAGCCCAAGGCCTCATCACGCCATTCGTTGAAGCGTTCCAGGTCGTTGCCACGCAGGATGGAAGGCAAGGCCTGACGCAGCTCGGTGACCGTGTCCTGGAATCGTGTGATCGCCTCGGTGACCAGCAGTTCCTCGTCGACACGGTTAATGAACCAGCGTGTGGCGCGATCCAGCAAGCGTCGCATATCGTGATGCTGGCGGCCCCAATGCTTCAGGCTCGTACCGGCAGGCTGGGCGTTGATCGCATCGAATTGGCGGTCGAAGCCATAGATCTCACGCAGCGCGCAGAAGACCTTGGCGATCTGCACCTCGCTGGCCCCGGTCTCCTCCATGGCGCGGAAGACGTAGGTAATGCCACCGACATTCACGATGTCGTTGGCAATCACCGTTGCGATGATTTCCTTGCGCAGCGGATGGCTCTCCAGTTGGTCGCCGAAACGTTCAACGAGCTTTTCCGGGAAGTAGCGGCGCAGAGTTTCAGCGAAGTAGGGATCCTCGGCCAGATCCGATTCAGCCAGCGCGTTGGCCAGCTGGATCTTGGAGTAGGCGGCCAGGACCGAAAGCTCCGGCGTGGTCATCGCCCCGCCCGATGACCGTCGCTCTTCCAGCTCAAGGGTGCTTGGCAGGAATTCGAGTTCGCGGTTCAGATCAGCGGCCGATTCAAGCCACTGCATCAACCGCTCGTAGGCTGGTGCCCACGTGAGCGCAGCGTGCTTTTCATTGAGAAGTAGCACGTTCTGCTCGAAGTTGGTTTTCAGAACGAGGTCGCCCACGTTGTCGGTCATCGACAGCAGGAAATCGGTTCGTTCATCAGGCGTGAGGTTGCCGGCCGCGATCTGGCGGTCCACGAAGATCTTGATATTCACTTCGCGGTCCGAAGTATCCACGCCTGCCGAGTTGTCGATGGCGTCGGTGTTCAAAAGGACACCTTCTCGGGCAGCCTCGATACGACCCAGCTGGGTCATGCCGAGGTTGCCGCCCTCGCCCACGACCTTGGCGCGCAGGTCTTGTCCATCAATGCGAATCGCATCGTTGGCGCGGTCGCCGACCTGTCCGTGGGTTTCGCTGGAAGCCTTGACGTAGGTGCCGATACCGCCGTTGTAAAGCAGGTCTACCGGCGCCGACAAGATAGCCTTCAGCAATTCATTCGGGCTTAGCTTGAGCGTGCTTTCAGGCAGGCCGAGCACTTCACGAATCTGGGCGCTGATTGGGATCGACTTCAGGCTGCGCGAGTACACGCCGCCGCCAGCGGAGATCAGTTCCTTGTTGTAGTCTGCCCAGCTGGAACGAGGCAAGTCATACAAGCGCTGGCGCTCGTCAAAGGCTACCTGTGCATCTGGATTCGGATCCAGGAAGATATCACGGTGGTCAAAGGCCGCGACGAGCTTGACCGTCGAAGTGCGGCGCAAGCCGTTGCCAAACACGTCGCCAGACATGTCGCCCACGCCCACGGCGGTGAACTCATCGCTCTGGGTATCAACCCCGAGCTGGAAGAAATGGCGTTTCACGGATTCCCACGCGCCCCGGGCCGTGATGCCCATGCCCTTGTGGTCATAGCCCACTGAGCCGCCCGAAGCGAAGGCGTCGCCCAGCCAGTGGCCCTTTTCTGCGGACAGCGAGTTGGCAATATCGGAGAAGCTGGCAGTGCCCTTATCGGCCGCGACGACCAGGTAGGAATCATCGCCATCACGACGGACGACGTTTTCCGGCGCAACGATGTGCTCTCCGGTGCCATCGGTGACCATGTTGTCCGTGAGCTGCAAGAGCGTGCGGATGAAGACCTTGTATGCTCCCTTTCCTTCCTCCATCCAAGCTGCGCGATCCTGCGCCGGATTCGGAAGCTGCTTGGCGTAGAAGCCGCCCTTGGCACCGGTAGGAACGATGACGGAGTTCTTGACCATCTGGGCCTTCACCAGGCCGAGGACCTCGGTGCGGAAGTCTTCACGACGGTCCGACCAGCGCAAACCGCCGCGAGCCACTGCACCGAAACGGAAGTGCGTGCCTTCAACTCGTGGCGAGTAGACCCACAGTTCGTGCTTCGGTCGAGGGAACGGCGCGAAGTCGATTTCCTCCGGAGCAAGCTTGAAGGCCAGGGCCTGGTGCTCGGTGAAGTAGTTGGTGCGCTTGGTTGCCTCGATGACCTTGACGAATCGACGCAGCAAAGTGTCAGCGTCCAAGGTTGGCACTGCTTCCAGTGCTTCGGTGATCTTCGACTTGGCTTCCTCGCGAGCAGCCTCGGAGGTTTCGGCCCTGAGCGCAGGATCAAAGGTAGCTTGGAACAGCTCCACGATGCTGTGGGTGACTGATGCGTTGCCGACCAAGGTGTTCGCAATGAACCCGGTGGAGTTCGGAACGCCCAGCTGCAGCAAGTAATGCGCGTAGGCGCGAAGCATCGCTACCTGTTGCCACGACAGGCCTTCGCGAAGCACCAGAGCATTGAGGCTATCGGACTCGGCTTCATTGCGAACGACGGCACAGTAGGCTTCGGCCAGTTTGCCTTCGATCTGGCTGAATTCGATGTCCTGGTCGAACTTCAAACCCATGTCGTAGATGTAGCGCTGGCCGACGCCCTCGGGGTTCAGCTCGTAGGGGCGCTCGTCCACCACCTGAAGTCCCAGATCCTGGAGCACCGGCAAGATGCGTGAGAGCAACAGCGGCTGGGTCACGAAAATCTTCATGCGCTTGGAGACGGGCGAATCCTCGTCAACCGGTGTTGGGTCGTAGAAGGAAACGATTGGTCCGCTCTCGGCGGACTCCCCCAAGCTGGAGAGCAGGTCGATGTCCTTGAGGGCATCTTCGATCTCGAACTGGACTTTGTAGGAGGCAGGGAAGGCTTCGGACCAGGCGTTCGACAGGGTATTGGCGTCGCCGAGTTCCAGGCTCGCTCGGGCGGTATCAACAATCGCGTCCGACCATGAGCGCACGGCCTTCGCGATTCGATCTTCCAGTCGGTTGCGGTCAACGACCGGAATCAGGCCGTGGCGCTGAAGACGCAGGCGGTAGAACAAACGTACCAGGGCGCCGGCGCCAAGCTGGGCTTCATATTCAATGGATTCGGCATTGAAGCTGTCCGTGAGTTCCTTCTCAACGCGCAAGCGAACGGCCGTGGAGAAGCGATCGCGAGGCAAGAAGACCATGGCCGTGACGAAGCGCCCGTAGTCGTCGGTGCGGAGGAACACGGAGGTCCGTCGGCGCTCCTGCAAGCGCAGGATGCCAAGAGCGGTCTTGGTGAGATCTTCGACGGAGATCTGGAACATCTCATCACGAGGGTAGCTTTCCAGAATCGTCGTGATGTCTTTGCCGGAGTGCGAGTTCGCGGCAAAGCCGGTGCTCTTCAAGACAGCTTGAACCTTTTCGCGGACCACCGGAACGGTCTTGACGCTCGAAGTATAGACGCTCGATGAGAACAGGCCAATGAAACGGCGTTCGCCATTCACTTCGCCGTTGGCATCGAAGCTCTTCACACCCACGTAGTCCAAGTACACGCCGCGGTGGACAGTCGAGCGGGCGTTCGCCTTGGTGATGATCAGCGCGCTCTTGTCGCGGGCGGTGATGCGTCCGCGCTTGGTCAGGTGCTGCGGACCCTGGGATTCCAGGTCGCGCATGAGCCCCAAGCCGCTGCCGGAGCGCGCAACCAGGACGTCTTCGCCGTTGACTGATTCCAGGTCGTATTCGCGGTAGCCGAGGAAGGTGAATTGGCCGTCGGCCATCCAGTCCAGCAATTCGGCGGCCTGCGGGAGCTCGACGATCTGTTCTGCATGCGCGGTCTGCGGCAGGGTCCGGGCAATATCCTTGGCACGATCCAACATGGCCGGCCAATCCTTGACTGCGATGCGCACATCGGCCAGCACGCTGTACAAGCGTTCAACAAATGCCTGCGCCTGCTCGTCGCTGAGCTCGCGCGCAAGTTCAACGGAAATCCAGGACTCGACGTGAGTTTCGGTTCCTGCAGAAATGAGTGTGCTCAAGTCCGACAACGCGGCCGTGTCGCCGCTTGCAACGTGCTGCAGGCCGGCATGGCTGATCTTCACGATTTCGCCGGTATCGGACTTGCGCGAGACCACGAACGTCGGGTGGACGACCAACTGGATTGGCGAATTGAGCTGGACCAATGCTGCAGTGACGGAATCAACCAAGAAGGGCATGTCATCGGTGACAATGTGCACCACCGAGATTCCGTTGTTGCGCGTAATGGCGACGTTGGGGCTTTCCGCTTCGCGTTCGTAGCCGATTTCTAGGTGTGCTGCCACGCGAGAATCGAGTTCGTCTGGCCGGTAGGCTGCCACGTCCTCAGTCGCAATTTGGCTATAGTACTCGCTCACCAATTTTGGGGTGAGAGTCGCATCCATGAATGATTCTGACATGCTGGATTCCGACGAGTTCAACTGAACGCCTCCAAGAACAAAGTTCGATGTACCCGCGCCGTTGCGGGTCACTAGTCTAATCAACCCTACCCGTTTTTTGCGCCTTCAGTTCATGCAGACTGGCTAAATCGACGGCTAACCCGTTTCTTGGGTAAATCCGTGGATTTTATGCCGGCCAACGACTGGATTTCCGTACGCAATGAACTTTTAGGCGCTATCTCGAGTAAAGGGCTCCCTGCTAACACTGACGCACTGCATACCGGGCTGTCATTAGGCAGAAAGCCAACGATGTCGTGCATTGGACCAAAGCGGTCCCACGCTTCAATGAGTCTGCGCTTCGGGCTCCGTCCGCTGCTGGAGGGGCTAACGCTGTTGAAGATGATTTTCGGGTGCAAACCGACCTGGGCTTCTTCCAACTCGTCGATGGCACGCAGTGCTCGCGGAATGCCGATACTGTCGGATTTGACCACCATGAAAATTTCGTCAGCGCACCGCAACATCTCGACAGTCACGGCATTGCGCTGTGGCGCTTGGGTATCGAAGCTCAGTTGCTCATCCATCGCGATATGCGGAGCGACATCGAGGACGACGAGATCATAGTGGTCGCGAAAGACCGTTGTGGCCCGACGCAGCGCAGACGCCCGCACCTCCGGCCAACGGCTGGACCGCGGGATGCCTGTTCCCACGCGGATGGTTGCCTCACCCACTTGGACCAGCAAGCACGCGGCGTTGAGCCGGCCGATGTCAGTACTTCCTGAATCGACGATGCGGCATACTTGCGCAACCGAGGCCGATTCATCCATTAGACCCAATTGGATCGAAATCGATGCGGCATAGGTGTCGGCGTCCAATAGGACCACTGATTGGCCGGCAGCGGCTGCTTCCACGGCGAAGTTGAGGGCGATAGTGCTTCGTCCCGGTGACCCCGGGGCACTCCAGAAGCAAACAATCTTGCCTTGGTTTTTGGATTCTGTTGCTACAGGGTCATGGTTCTCGTTGGGTGACAGCGAATCAGGTTTTCGCAAAGAATGAACAGTCGCGGTGATTCGTTGCTCCAGGTCGGACATGGCGATATCTGCGGGGAGCTGAAGCACATCAGGCAGCGGGCTGATGTCTGCATAGCTGTCCAGCAAATAGACAACAGCGGTGCCCTGGCCAATGAGTTCATCAATCTGTTCCATGGGAGGCACTTGCTCAGCATCGGCCACGAGCAGTACGTCGGCCACCGCCGTGAGGCTTGCCGCGACGGCTTCTGCGATATCAGAACAAACCCGGGTGACAATCAGTTCGCCCTGATAGCCCTCAATCTGGCGAACGATCGATTCTTGATCGCCTAAAACGATGACGGAGATGCTCATTACTTGGCTCCGGCAGGGTTGTAGATCACGATGATCCGGGATTCGTTGGCCAGCGCTTGCAGCAACGGCTCGAGTTGATTCGGTTCCACTAGAAGTTCGAGGTTGGTTCCTTGCCTATCGACCAGTCCCCCGCCGCTTTCCACGCGGGCTGCGACCTCGACCATGGAGGAAAGCTTTTCTGGCACTCCGTACGTGTTGCCTCCGGACTCCCGATTGGCGATCCACACATCCACAAAACTTCCCGGTCCAATTGACGAGGTCAGATCGGCAGGGAGTTCAATGTTGATGGGGCGTCGAGACCCGAGGTCGCTATGCGTCACGGAAGTCACCGGGATCAGTTCGCCGGCGCTGATGAAGGTGTTTGCACGAGCCAGATCATTGATGTCCGAGGCCGGGTCCAGATATCGTCCTGCCGTCTCGCCGAGTTGGACCTCTTGCGTTTTCATGTTTTCCGGTGTGAGTTGCTCGCCTAGGGTGATATTGGAGCGAGCAACGTAGACGGTGGTGGTTTCATGCATTTCACCGACGAGATACATGGTTCCGGCGACTGAGGCGACGACAAGGACGGCACCAAGGGCCAAGCGCGGATCCTTCCACCCTGGGCGTCTGATTCTAGCCGCCTTTACCGACCGCATCTCTTGGAGGACTTGTTCACTCATCGTGGCTCAACCTTCCACCGGCGAATGTGCTTATGGATGGTGAGCCTACGACAAGTTCCTTCAGTAGAAAAGACCCTTTTACATGGTGTGGACTAATTTAGCGCCGTGGAGATGATCCAGCCTAATGATCCCAGGGGGATCAATAATTGGGGTCTGTGCCCGTTCGAGTGCACGTATTCGTCGCGTTGGTGTACCCCAATCACGAGAAAGTCTTTGCCCACCTGGCTCAGTGTTCCTTCCGCGAGCGCTTGGCCCTGCAACCCGTGGATGCGGCAACGGGCCCTGTCGCGCAGCAAAGCACGGATGACTGCTGAAAACCGGATGGCCTTTCCTTGTTGGCTTTCTGTGGATATTGATCCGGGCGCAAGCGGCGGGGCTATGGATTCGACTGATTGATAGCGGACAATCCATTGGTTGGATTCAGATTCAAGGCAGAAATAGTCAGTCGCGCACGGGCCTAGCAGTGCGCGAATTTCGGTGCGACCGACCAAATTGACTGAAATCTCTTGCCCGCGGAAGCGCAATAAACTCTCGCCAAGCTCAGCAGCCGCACGCTCGATCCTGGTGTTCTCGGCGATTTCATCTCGCAATTGAGCACGGTGTTGTTCGGCAAGTTGTGCCTCAAGATCATCAAAAAGTGAATCCCAGCGCATATGCCAACTGTACGAGACAAATTCTTCTTCCAACAGCTCTTCACAAAAAGACTTCAAAGTGTCATTATCTTTATCAAATGCTATCAAATGCTATTGAAAGACACCTAAAGGAGTGTTTTAGATGATGAGGATGCGAGCGCTGTTCATACTTTTCCTGTTTTCCGCTGCTGGTTCCGTTCTTCTGCATATTGCTCTGAGAAGCGTTTTTAGCTTTACCGCTGAGGCCGCATCCAGAGCAGAACCGTCAAGCTACATTCATTTCCTGATCAGCATTTCAACCCTGATTCTCCTGGCTCTGCTGCTGATGCGCTTCATTGCCGTACGCATGTTGACATGGGCCATCCATCATGAGCGCCGAAGGGTCCTCAAGTTTTTCCAGTGGATCGCACCGAGATTCAGCCGAAGGATCCTCACTTCGCTCGTCGGCACCTCGATCGTCCTTTCGAGCGTGGCTACGGCCAACGCCAGCACAGGCGCACCATCAGCGAACCCATCGAGCACGATCAGTGCGGAAAGCAGGAACCCACCCCGTGCCACGGAGAACATTCAACACGCAGTTCCGAGCGCTCAATGGTTCCCCGAGCAGATTTCAGTACCGATCAGCCGCCTGGTCACCTCCGGCGCTGAGCCCAAGCAGGAACGCAAAAGCTCTAGCACCGAAACCGTTGTGGCTGCAGGCGAAAACCTGTGGAGCATCGCTGCCACGCATCTTGGCGCACAAGCGACAGCGGAAGAAATCTCCCATTACTGGCCACGAATCTACAAGGCAAACAAGCACGTCATTGGTTCAGACCCCAACCATCTTGAGGTCGGAACAGTCCTAGCCCTTCCTCCGAAGGAATAGCAACTGCAAATGGCAAATGCCACCGCTTCAAGGAGTCATCATGAGTACCATTACCATCAGCTCGCGCTCGGCTACCGCGGTCCAAGTCCCCCGCACCGTCAATCAATCGGCCCACGAGGCAATATCAATGAGCTCGTCCTGCGAGTCACCGGCGCATCTGCGACGGGCACTGGATCATATTTTTCATCGCTCCGAAGTCTGCCGAACAGAGCACCGGGCGATCGTGGAAATCACCCATGCTGTGGCTCGCGCAGTTTTCGAGATCGTCGCGGGCTATCGCAGCGTCAGCCAATTGGCGTTCGTCATGGAGCCAAATTGCATTGCCAAACTACAACGCAGGGCCCTGCTGGAGACGGCGCAATACACCGTAGGCCCCGAGCCAGGGACCGCCCACGGCCAAATACTTTCCTTGCATTTGGACCGCTGCTTGTCAGGCTGCTGGGAATGCACGGCAATCCTCGGCTTTAAAAACCGCGTCCGCGCCGTGGCTCTCAAAATTGAGCCATGGCACGGACGCTGGCAAGTCACCGACGTGGAACTAATCTAGTTTCGCTTGGACTTCTTTTTCTTCTTGCTATTGGTCGCCTGCGCACGCGTGGTGCTGGCTTCCCCGTCTTCGTCCGGGCCGGTGAACTGCAGGTTCTTCGGCTTGGCCGATTCGTCGATCACAGGAGCATCCCCAACAGCAGCGGCACCGGATGGGATCTCCAAGTTGAACAGCGCGCCGATGCTCTCTTCGCGGATGCCTTCCATCATGGTCTGGAACATCGTATAGCCCTCGCGCTGGTATTCCACCAGAGGGTCGCGCTGCGCCATTGCGCGCAGCCCGATCCCTTCCTTGAGGTAGTCCATCTCGTAGAGGTGCTCCTGCCACTTGCGTCCAATGGTGGACAGCACGACGCGACGCTCCAAATCACGCATGGTGGATGAACCGACACGCTTTTCGCGCTCTTCGTACTGGTACTGGGCGTCAGAGTGGATCTCTCGTTCCAGGAACTGTGCGGAGAGGTGTCCAATGCCGCCAGCTTCTTCCACGACTTCATCGAGGGTGATGCCGATCGGGTACAGCTGCTTGAGGTTGGTCCAGAGCTGCTTGAGCTCCCACTCATCCGGGTTGCCAACCTGGGTTGCTTCCAAGACCATGGCCTTGACGACATCTTCCAGGAAGTGGCCAACCTTTTCTTCAAGGTCGCCGCCTTCCAGGATGGCGCGGCGATCAGCATAGATCGCTTCGCGCTGGCGGTTCATCACGTCATCGTACTTCAGGACGTTCTTGCGCTGTTCTGCGTTGACGCCTTCCACCTGGGCCTGGGCCGACTCGATGGCACGGGAGACCATCTTGGATTCCAGTGCAACGTCGTCTGGCATCGAAGGGTTGTTCATGATGCGCTCTGCCATGCCGGAATTGAAACGACGCATCAAATCGTCGGTCATCGACAGGTAGAAGCGAGACTCGCCTGGGTCACCCTGACGACCAGCACGACCACGCAACTGATTATCGATACGACGCGACTCGTGGCGTTCGGTACCCAGGACGTAGAGTCCGCCGAGTTCAGCGACTTCCTTGGCTTCCTTGGCTACCGTTTCCTTGGCCTTGGCAAAGACTTCATCCCAGACCTTGTTGTATTCTTCTGGATTGTTCTCAGAGTCCAGTCCGCGACGTTCCATTTCGGCGACCGCGAGGAATTCTGCGTTGCCTCCGAGCATGATGTCGGTACCGCGACCAGCCATGTTGGTCGAAACGGTCACGCCGTTCTTGCGGCCGGCCATAGCGACGACGGCTGCTTCACGTGCGTGCTGCTTGGCGTTCAGGACCTCGTGGCGGATTCCCTTCTTGGAGAGCAAGCGGGAAAGGTATTCGCTCTTCTCCACGCTGGTGGTGCCAACCAGAATCGGCTGGCCGGTTGCGTGGCGTTCAGCGATGTCCTCGACAACAGCGTCGAACTTGGAGACTTCATTCTTGTAGATGAAGTCGGACTGGTCCGCGCGGATCGCAGGCTTGTTCGTTGGAATCTCGACGACGCCCAGCTTGTAGGTCCCCATGAATTCCGCGGCCTCGGTCTGCGCGGTACCGGTCATGCCCGAGATCTTCTCGTACATGCGGAAGTAGTTCTGCAAGGTGATGGTGGCCAAGGTCTGGTTTTCAGCCTTGATGGTCACGCTTTCCTTGGCTTCGATCGCCTGGTGCATGCCTTCCGAGTAACGGCGGCCCTGCAATGCTCGGCCGGTGTGCTCGTCAACGATCATGACTTCGCCGTTGACTACAACGTAGTCCTTGTCCTTCTTGAACAGTTCCTTGGCCTTGATGGCGTTGTTCAGGAAACCGATCAGCGGAGTGTTGTTGGCTTCGTAGAGGTTGTCGATGCCAAGGTAATCTTCGACCTTTTCGATACCGGATTCCAGCACGCCAATGGTGCGCTTCTTTTCATCGACTTCGTAGTCATCTTCGCGCTTCAGGCGGGAGACGATCTTGGAGAATTCGGTGTACCAGCGATTCACATCGCCCGATGCCTGGCCCGAGATAATCAGCGGGGTTCGGGCTTCATCGATCAGAATCGAGTCGACCTCGTCAACGATGACGAAGTTATGGCCGCGCTGGACCAATTCGTCCTTGCTCCACGCCATGTTGTCGCGAAGGTAGTCGAAGCCGAATTCGTTGTTCGTGCCGTAGGTGATGTCTGCTTCGTACTGCTTGCGTCGCTCGTCCGGTTTCATGTTGGCCAAGATGCACCCGCAGCTCAAGCCGAGGAAACGGAATACGCGGCCCATCAAATCAGACTGGTATTGCGCGAGGAAGTCGTTGGTCGTCACCACATGGACGCCCTTGCCGGTCAGCGCGTTGAGGTATGCCGGAGCGGTCGCTACCAGTGTCTTGCCTTCACCGGTGCGCATTTCAGCGATATTGCCCAGGTGCAACGCGGCACCGCCCATGAGCTGGACGTCGAAGTGGCGCATGCCCAACACACGGTCCGACGCTTCGCGAACTACCGCAAAGGCCTCAGGGAGCAGGTCATCCAGGGACTCACCGTCAGCCAAACGTTCGCGGAACTTATCAGTTTCGCCCTTGAGCTCTTCGTCTGAAAGTTCGCGAATTTCGACTTCCAACGTATTGATCGTGTCGGCGTACTTACGAAGAGTTTTCAGAGTCTTCTTGTCGCCGGTACGCAAAATACGTTCTAGCAATGATGCCACGTGGTAGCTCCCAATATCTCAAGCACAGTATTTTCTGGCGTCTTTAGTCTACGTGAGGAATTGGGCGTATCCGGCAATTCCCCGCGGTTGAGTACTGTTCTTATAGCGAACAGCAACATGATGGACAGCCTGTTCACAGGCCAACTTGCACTGATTCGAGCCCCAGCCACTGTGCCATGCGTTGCAGCTCTTCCAGCAGCGGCTGTTGCGCTCGGCCTTCCCAGCCATCCTCGAAGTGCACGCTCTTGGCGTGCAATACGCTGCGGGATCGATCCGCTTTCAGATCCACTCGGCCTACGAATTCATCGCCGAAGAGCATCGGAAAGACGTAATATCCGTAGCGGCGCTTGGGCTCCGGAACATAGATCTCGATCCGGTACTCGAAGTTGAAGAAGCGCTCAAGGCGTTTGCGGTTGAAGACCATGGAATCAAAGGGTGATATCAAACGGAGGTCGGGCTCGATCTTGCGAGGAATCTTGGTCCCCAATCGCAGGTAGGCCGGTTCGTTCACCCCCGGCACCTGCACCTGTTCGATGACCCCGGCATCGGCCTGCTGAGCGAGCAATGCCTTGACGTCCCGGATAGGCAGCCTGAAATACTCTGCGACGCAATGTGCCGTGGCAATGCCCTGAGCCTCCAGCGATCGAGCGACCAATCGCTCCAGTGCGGCATGTCGATGCAACCCGTCGATTTCCAAAGGCTTCTTCAACACGTGGTGGGCCAGCGCGTAGCGGCGTTCGAATTGCGAGTTCCTGCCCAGGGTCAGGATCTTTGCCCGTGCGAACAGTGATTCAGTTACATACTTCGTGTCGTTCCAATTCCATCCCCAGTGTTCTTTGGAAGCTGCTGGTGCCACGTCCAATGCCGAGCTGATTTCCCGGGCGCTGGAGCCAGGATTTGCTGCCAGATATTCGATGACTCGGTGCGAGAGTTCTTGCTGCCCTTCGGTGAACCGGTCGGACGCGTCGATCCAGGTTCGGCGCTGCCATAGCAAAAGATCCGGAACCAGCTCCGCACTGACCACGGATGCTTCATGGGCCCAGTATTCGGTCAAGGGGCTGCCCGGGGTGGCAAGAATGTTATCCAAGGCCTCGATGTCGTAAGCACCAAGCCTGGCGAAGATCGGCATGTAGTGGGCTCTGCGCACGACATTGACCGAGTCGACCTGCAACTGCGAGATCGATTGGACGGCGGAGATCATTTTCCGTGCGCTGACTGCTTGGCCGGTCCTGCTGCGAGACAGACCTTGGGCGGCCAACGCGATTCGCCGAGCCTGTTTTTGGCTCAGGACGCGCTGACCGCCCAACGTCGATTGTGCGCTGATGGTTAACCCTCAGTTGCTAGTGCCTTGTCGCGGTAGCCGCGAGTTTCGGTGGTCGCTTCTTCATCGGAGCTCAGGGATGGATCCAAAGAGATGACGCCGTACTGGTACTGGGTACGTCCGTAAACCACCGCGTGCTCCCCGGTGGCTTCATCGATGAACAGGTAGAACGGGTGCCCGACCAGCTCCATGCGATCTACTGCATCGTCGACGCTCATCACTTCAGCCGGGAAGGACTTGCGGCGGATGACCACTGGCGAGTATTCGGCCTCTTCTTCGGCTTGGGCAGCCTCGGCGGCCTTCTGGGCCTCGAGAGTGGATTCCACCAGCGACTTGTCACTGGAAACAGTTGGCAGTGCGCTTGTGGCCTCGTGCACTGCGACCGGGGTGTGGTTACCGCGGTGGACCTTGCGCTTGTCACGGGCCTTGCGCAGCCGTTCCAGGAGTTTTGCGAAAGCGATGTCGAAGGCGGCGAATTTGTCTGCGCCACGAGCTTCAGCTCGGATTGCCGGCCCGCGGCCGACAACGGTCAATTCAACGGACAGCGCCGTGCTCTGGTCACGGGCATGTGATTCTTTGAGGACCTTGACGTCAATGCGTTGAACCTTGGTGGCCAGCTGGTCGACCTTGGTTATTTTCTCATCCACGTACTCACGGAAACGATCCGAAATGGTGATATTGCGTCCGCTGTAGTTCAGCTCCATGGTGTCCTCCAATAGAGAGTCGGGTGACACAACAGTCCGAAATTTCCTTCCCTTCGGACTGAAGATGGGCTTTTCGCTGCATCAGTGATGCAACCCATACTTCACCTTAGGCCACCACAGCGAAGATTCAAGTCTCTGAGCGCAGTTTTCCTATCGCGTTCAGCGTAATCACTGTTCAGACTCATGATTCGGGGGCTTGGTCAAAGCCAATACGATCCCCAAAGTGACGTTGTATCCCGCTTCATGACAAGCCATCGCAGCCTGCTTGAGGGTCGACCCGGTGGTAAGGACATCGTCCACCAGGATGATGGGGCGTCCCGGTGTGTCGGCCTGCTCGGCAATGAAATGCTCCTTGCCGCTGCGCCGGGCAGATCCGCTCTTCAGTTTCTGCGCACCGGCAAGAATCGAGCTAACCCGATAATGAAGCACCGGCTTGACGGCCAGATCACCGGAATACAATCTCCTGCGCATGCCGCGATTGAGCATCGAGGACACCGGGGAATAGCCGCGTTTCCCCGTGGCCTTGAGCGAACTGGGAACTGGAACGATGTACGTTTCCAGCTGGCCGGGCTGCGGAATGCAGCTGGAGTTGATGGCCGCGGCCAGATACGGAGCGAAAACCGCGCCAAGGAAGTAGCGCTGCTTGTTCTTGAAAGCCAGCATGGAACGCGCCAGTTCCTTGCCGTAGATGCCGCAGGAACTCACCGGAAGCCGCTGCGACAACAGCGGCAATTCAACGTAGTGGTGGTGGCCGTCGGGCAATGGCGGAAGGAAAAGCTGGCGCTGGATCTCGCTTCGGCATTCCGGGCAAAGCCGGAAGTCGGCCCGGGAACACACCGCGCAGCTGGTGGGAATCAGGAAGTTGGCCAACTCGCGAAAGCCAAAAGCGATCCACCGCATCTCCCTGCGCTGGCTCAAGTGATCCAGGGCACCCAGCCACGTCGTCGGCATGTTCATGCAACGAGAATCGCGCGAAATGCCGGGGCCGGGAGCAGGAAAACGACCGGTTGTGGAAAGGGCGAGTGGCTAGCCCGGGTAGGCGACGTCCTGGGCGAAGTCGTCGAGTTCATGCCAGGAGTTGCCCACCCGGGTGTAGAGCTTTTCCTTGGTTTCGGCATAGACCTCGCGTCGATCTCCAACGCCGGTAGCGATGCCGACCATGCCCAGCAGCAATTGCAGGTGCTCGCTGCCGCCTTCGAAGGTCATCTGGGCGGCCTCAACAGCCTCGGAGTCATCCAACGCCGCCACGATGATCGAGCTGTCCGAATCCCACAACGCGGTGTTCACCGGAACCTCTGGATACAGGCGCATGGGCGAATCGGTCAGGCCGCGGGGAGCGCCCTCGGCATCGCGGATCACGCCGGCCACATACACTGCGGTGTTCGCGCCCTTGGTGGCGACGATCAAGGCACGGGCCCCGTCGCGGGAAATCCGCAGCGAATCGATGTTGGCCCCTTCCAGCCACGCAACATCGATCGGGCGCGCTTCGCCCTTGCTTTCCGTATCCGCCGGGACCGCCATGATCGGGGTCTCCGCCCCGTTATCGGCGGTCCAGGTCCAGCCGGCCACATCCATCGAGGGCTGGATCAGGTCCTTGCCCTCCAGGGCCAGCCGGAGCCGGCCGGAGTCGCCGATGCGCAGCAGCTGGGTGCGGCGGCCGTTGAGGAAGGCGTAGCTGTTGCCCACTGGCGACATCGCGGGATCTCGCGGATCATAGGCCGAGACGTCGGGCAGTCCGCCCACCGGGATGATCGAGCGGCCCTTCACGTACACGAGGTCCTGGTCGGAAATGCCCACCAGCGTGTCCTGGGTGCTCGGATTGATTTCGGCCGGCTCGATGCTCAATTCGTTCGAAGCCAGGTTCACGTCGTTCTCTTCACGCAGCATCTTCACCGAGTCCACCGAGGACAATGCGGTCAGCGACTGTTCCAGCTGCTGCTTCATCAGCAACAACGTCTGGTCATTGGCGTCGGTGAAGGAATCCGAGTTCAGGTCGATCGTGGCCTCGCGGTCCCGCACCGGAACTGCGGAGCGCACCAGCTGGCTGGCCGAGGAGAAAGCCGAGACGACCGCGTTCTCCAGGTATGGGGCCGGTCCCTTCAGCAAGGCCTCCACCATCGAGGTTGCCGTGCCGGATCCCGAGGTGAACCATCGGACATCCGGCACCAGGTAGGCGTAGCTGGCGTCGTAGAAATACAGGGTCTGCGCGGCGAAAATCTTGGTGAAGGTCGAAGCTTCGAGCATCGTGCCATCCGGCGCGTCGACGATTCGCCATTGGTCATCGACCTTGGCGACCTTGATGTCCACGGCACGGGTGGAGTGGCTCGGGTAATTTGTCCGCACTCCTTGGGCGTCCACTTCCCCGGTGATCTCCAATTGGATGGTGTACTGGTTGGCATCAGCCCCGTTGACCACGTTGAACGCCTCGTAGATCAAGGTCTGGGTATCCCCGCGCCAGGAGTTCTTCAGCTCCGCGGTCATATATTCGCGGGCTACCGCATAGTCTTCGGACACCGAGCGTCCAGCCTCGACAAATCCTTCGACAATCTCCCGGGCGTCGGCGCCATCGGCGGGCCCTTCGGCCGCGTAGCTATAGCTCTCGCCGCCGCTGTCCTCCGAACCGGCCTCGATCTGCTGGACACTGGAGGAACGGGGAATGGAAGCGCAGCCGGAGAGGGCCAGCAGCCCAACCAGCAACGCGGAGAGCAGAACCCGTAGTTTCTTTCCCACTAGTTCTCCTCCTTCTTCGTTTCATTGCCCGCGGCGCTCGGGTCGGTCACGTCGTCATCGAGCAGGGCATCATCCAATCCCAGGATCAGCGGCGTGTAGCCGATCTTCGGCACCTCGCCGGTGAGCGGGAAGCTGTCACCCAGCGGAGGCAGGATGTTTTCCGGAGCCGCCGGCTCCAATGGCAACGGCGACGAGTCGATCTCCTGCTCCTCGGATTTCGGCAGCGTCAGGCGGAACACCGAACCGACCTGGGGCTTGCCCCAGGCCTCCAGCCGGCCTTCGTGCAGCCGAGTGTCTTCCATGGAGATCGACAGCCCCAGCCCGGAGCCGCCGGTGGTCCTGGCACGGGCCGGATCGGCACGCCAGAACCGGTCGAAGACGTGCAGGCAGGCCTCTTGGGACATGCCGATGCCGTAGTCGCGCACGGATACCGCCACGGCGCTCTGGTTCGAGGCAATGGTGATATCGATCGGGTTGCTCTCGCCGTGTTCCACGGCGTTGAGCACGAGGTTGCGGATGATCCGTTCGACGCGACGCGGGTCGACCTCGGCCACGCAGCCTTCGCTCGGTGCATTCAAGCGGATGATTGAGCCATATTCATCGGCAACCGGCGTCGCGGTTTCGATGACCTTGCGGGCGATCGCGTTCAGGTCGGTGGACTCCCTGTCCAGGACCGCCACCCCGGCGTCGAAGCGCGAGACTTCGAGCAGGTCGTTGAGCAGGTGCTGGAAGCGCTCGATCTGGTTGTACATCAGCTCGGCGGATCGCGCGGTGAGCGGGTCAAAATCCTCGCGGGCATCGTGAATGACCTCCGCCGCCATGCGCACCGTGGTCAGCGGGGTGCGCAATTCGTGGGAGACATCGGAGACAAACCGCTGCTGCATCGCGGAAAGATTGTTCAGCTGGGTGATCTGCTCCTGAAGGGAGTGCGCCATGTGGTTGAACGCGGTGCCCAGGCGGGCCACCTCATCCTTGCCGGCGACCTTCATGCGGCGGTCCAAATCACCGGAGGCGATGCGCTCGGAAACGTAGGCGGCATCTGCGACCGGTCGCACCACGGTTCGCGCCACGGACCAGGCGACAAAGCCGACTACGGCCAGCAGGATCAGGCCGGTGAACGCGAGGGCGCGGTTGATGAATTCCAGGGTGGACTGGACGCTGGAGAGGTCGTAGACCAGGTACAGGCCATATTCGCGGCCTGGCGGGATCAGGACCTTGGTGCCGACAACGAGGCCTGGTTGCGCCTGGTCGTCACTGCCCAGTTCAACCGAGCGCCAGTAGATGCCCTGTTCACCGGCCACCCGTTCAGCCAGGTCGGCGGGAATCACGCGGGTGGTCAAGGATCCAGAGGCCATCGGGCCGACGTAGAGGCTCTGGTCGCCGGCGATGGGCATGAGCACAAAATCCCGCACCACGGTAGCGCCGTCGCCTTCCAGCGAGGCAAGGGTGGAGTTCACCAGGGCCTGGGTGGAAGCACGGTCGGTAGTTGATGCGGATTCGAGGATCGAACGGGCCTGGGTCAGGCCACGCTCGGACTCCTTGGAGATCTGGTTCACGCGCTCTTCATAGAGCGTGGAAGCAATCTGGTTGGACAAGAACGCGCCCGCGGCCAGCAGTGCCAAGGTGGTGAAGAGCAGCGTGGAGATCACCGTGCGGTAGATCAAATGGCGCTGCCAGCGCTGCCTGAGGGCGAAGAGCGGACGCCGGGCCCACGATTTCAGCTTCGCGAAGGAGAACCGCTTCGACGGGGATTGGGCAGACACGTCGAGCGGAACCAACTCCTTGCCGGTCGACGTGTGTGAGCTCAACTTGCCGAACCTGCTTTATATCCCACCCCGCGTACGGTTTGGATGATTTGCGGCTTCTCCGGGTCAATTTCGATCTTGGAGCGCAGGCGCTGAACGTGGACGTTGACCAGCCGGGTGTCTGCCGCATGGCGGTAGCCCCATACTGCTTCCAGAAGCTGTTCGCGGCTGAAGACCTGCCATGGCTTGCGGGCCATGGTCACAAGCAGATCGAACTCCAGCGGAGTCAAGGAAACCGGTACTTTGCCGCGGGTGACCTGATGGCCGGCGACGTCGATCGAGACCTCGCCAACCTGCAGGCTTTCTGCCGTGTGGGTCTCGCTCGGGCGCAAGCGGGCGCGAACCCGGGCCACGAGTTCTGCTGGCTTAAATGGCTTGGGAACGTAGTCGTCCGCACCGGATTCGAGTCCGCGCACCACGTCAGCGGTGTCGGACTTGGCGGTGAGCATCACGACGGGAACATCGGACTCGGCACGGATCTGCTTGCAGACTTCGATGCCGTCGATGCCCGGGAGCATGAGGTCCAAAAGAACCAGGTCGGGGTTGAATTCACGGAATGCAGTCAGGGCACCGGATCCTTCATAGCAAAATGATGCCTCAAAGCCATCATTTTGCAAGACGATGCCAATCATTTCCGACAATGCTTCATCATCGTCAACGACTAGAATCCGTGCTTTCATCCCATGTCCCCCTGTAACCGTAGGTCTGAGGTTCCAGCCAACTGGCCAAACCGGGCAGATCAGCTACCCCACTACCTAAGATACATGATCAACTGCCGTATTCCGGCTGTGACCGGCACGAATAAACCAAACCGTTATGCGTCGACGCGCGTTTGCTCCAGCGCTTGGGCATAGGCCGAAAGACTCTGCAAAGTGCCTACGGCTTCGGCGCCGGTGGACCGGGCGAAATCACCGCGCGGCATCAGCGTCATCGAGCCCAGCTGGCCTGCTGACAGGCCCAGCTGCCGCCACGGGCGCAGGATGGAATTCACCGCGTCAACCACTCCAGGAGCACGGTCGCCCGGTGCCAGCACCTGCAGGAAGATATGGCCGCCGCCTTCCACGAATCCGGCAACGCGTTCCCACTTGCGGTAATCCAGCCCCTGGGGATCAAGTACCACAGCGCCAGCGCCTGCCTGGGCGAGCATGTCCATGCGTTCGATCCACCGCTCATCCCCCGTGGACAGGTTGAGCACCGGACGCACGTTCCAGCGCGGCCCCCCTGTCTGCATCACCTTGAAGAATTCCTCATAGCCGCCGCGCACCTCCGAACGCGCAATGGAACGCAGCGTGCGGTATCCGCTGGAGGTCTTGATCGTGCCATCGAGGACATCGGCCAGCACCGGCTCATCGAGCTGCACGGTGAACGAGCGGACACTGGTGATCCGGGCCAGCCGGTCGAGGTGTTCCTTGAGCCCGTGGGCATAGGCGGCAATGATGTCCCGGCGAGCGCCATGGTCGCTGATCGCGCGTTCGCCGCTGGACAAATACAGCCGCGCGGCCAGGCTCCAGGGACCGAGCACGGTGAGCTTGAGCCGTTGTGCCGGTTTCCGCTCGGCTCCCAGCACATCGGCCAGCAGGTTCTCGTCGCTGCGCAGCAGGCTGCGTGCCCTGCGGGCATCAACTCCGTCGTTCACGCCGACGCGCCAGCCGTGCGGTTGCAGGTCGAATCCGAGCTCGGCGAGCAAGGTGGCGCTGCGTCCCACCTGGTCGGCTCCGACCCCGCGGTCGGCAAGCTGCGGAAAGACGGCAAGGTTGGGTTCGCCGAGCTCGCCGCGAATGATCTCGTGGATCTGCAGCGGGTCCGTGCCGGGAAACTGGCAGAACGCTGTGGCATATACGTCCGAGCGTTCTGCCTCAGGGGCCAGCTCAGGCATCGTTATGCGAGTCAGAAATATTCTGGTGGTGGCGGATCACTTCGGAAATCACGAAATTCAGGAACTTCTCGGCGAATTCCGGATCCAGGTGCGCCTCGTGCGCCAGGGCCCGCAGGCGCTCGATCTGCGCCTTTTCGCGGTGGGGATCGCTCGGTGGGAGCTTGTGCTGGGCTTTGAGATGTCCTACCCGCTGGGTCGCCTTGAAGCGCTCGGCCAACAGGTAGACCAGCTGTGCGTCGAAATTGTCGATGCTGCCGCGGATGGCGTATAGCTCCTGAAGCACTTCATTCTGGACCTCACCGTGCAACGAGCTGGCGTGCGGGTCGAATGACTCATTCAGTGCAGTGTTTTTCGGCTCGTTCATGGTGTCAAGTTTACGGGTTCACCTCGCGAATCTCCCACAAAGTGACATGCCCCGGCTACGCGGGTCGCGTAGCCGGGGCATGTGCCCGGATCAGGGCTCAGGGTCAGCGCTGATTCAGTTCGTCGATCAATGCTCGGCGCTGGGCCTGCTCGCGCGGGTCCGGGACCGGAAGCGAGGCGATCAGCCGCTGCGTGTAGCCGTGCTGCGGGTTCGCCAGGACCTGGGAGCCCAGCCCTTCTTCGATCAGGCTTCCGCGGTAGAGCACGCCCACCCAGGTCGCCAGCTGGTCGACCACGGCCAGATCGTGCGAGACGAACAGCGCCGCGAATCCGAGCTCGGTCTGCAGTTCGCGGAAGAGCTCGAGCACCTTGGCCTGCACCGAGACATCCAGGGCGCTGGTCGGTTCATCGGCGATCAGCAGCTTGGGATCCAGCGCCAGGGCACGGGCCAGGGAGGCGCGCTGGCGCTGGCCGCCGGAAAGCTCGTGCGGGTAGCGCTGGGCGAAGCCGGCTGGCAGCTGTACCGCTTCGAGCAGCTCGCTGACCTTGGCCCTGCTTTGCGCCGGGTTCAGATCGCGGTGCACCGCCAGCGGCTCGGCCACGCATTCGCCAACACTCAGGTGCGGGTTGAAGCTGGCGGCCGGGTCCTGGAAGACGAAGCCGATCTGTTCACGCAGCGGCTTGAAGCTGCGCTCCTTGAACTGCGCCATCTCGTAGCCCAGCACCTTCAGCGAACCGGAGGTGATGCGGTTCAGCCCGGCGATGCTGCGCCCGATGGTGGTCTTGCCCGAACCGGACTCGCCCACCAGCCCGTAGACTTCGCCGGCGTGGATCTTCAGGTCCACCTCCTTGACCGCGGTGAATCCCGGCGCCCCGAGCCGTCCGGGGAAATGCACGCCCAGGCCGCTGGCTTCAACCAGCACCGCCGCGTCAGCATGCGGGCGTTCGGCAAGGTTGGCCGAAGCGCTCTCGCGGCCCAGGTGCGGCACGGCGGCCAGCAGGGACTTGGTGTAGTCCTCCCGGGGACGCTCGAACAGCTCAAGCGCTGGCGCTTGTTCGACGATCTGCCCCTGGTTCATGACGACCACGCGGTCGGCGATATCCGCGACAACGCCCATATTGTGGGTGATGATCACGATCGCGGTGCCCAGTTCTTCGCGAAGTTCGCGCAGCAGCGAGAGGATCTCGGCCTGCACGGTCACGTCCAGGGCGGTGGTTGGCTCATCGGCCACGATCAGCTTGGGCTTCAGGGCCAGGGCCGCGGCGATGACCACGCGCTGCTTCTGTCCCCCGGAGAACTGGTGCGGGTAGTAGTTCACGCGCTGCTGCGGGTCGGGGATGCCGACCTGGCGCATCGCTTCGATGGCCCGTGCCTTGGCTTCCTTCCTGGAGATCTTGTTGTGGGTGCGGATGCCCTCCATGATCTGCCAGCCGACGGTGAATACCGGGTTCAGCGCGGTGGACGGCTCCTGGAAGACCATGGCCACGTCGCGTCCGCGCACCGCGCGCAGTTCGGAACCCTGCAGGGTGAGCATGTTCTTGCCGTTGAGGTACACCCCGCCGTGGGCGGCACCATTCTCCGCGAGGATGCCCAGCGCGGTACGGGCAGTGACCGACTTGCCCGAGCCGGATTCGCCGACGATGGCCAAGATCTCCCCCGCCTTGACCTTCAGGTCGACGCCGCGCACGGCAGGCACGGCGCCGGCGTCGGTGACGAAGTCGATGTTCAGTCCTTCAATGCGCAGCACCTCGGCTCCGGTATCGGCTGGGCCGCGTGTTTCGGTTGAGCTCTGGTTCACTGGGTGGCTCCTGCCTGTGCAGACTGGGTGATTCGCTTGGCTTTCTTCCGGCTGAAGCGCCGCAGCCGCGGATCGTTCAGGTCATTCATGGACTCGCCGACCAGGGTCAGGCCCATCACGGTGAGCACAATGGCCACGCCCGGGAACAGGCCGGTCCACCAGATGCCGCTGGTGGCATCGGACATGGCCCGGTTCAGGTCATAGCCCCACTCGGAGGCGGCGGTGGGTTCGATGCCGAAGCCCAGGAAGCCCAGCCCAGCCAGCGTGAGCAAGGCTTCGGTTGCGTTCAGCGTGAAGATCAGCGGCAGGGTGCGCGTGGAGTTGCGCAGCAGGTGCGTGAACATGACGCGCCACGGGCTCGCGCCGATGACCTGTGCCGACTCCACGAACGGTTCGGCTTTCAGGCGCATCACCTCGGCGCGCACCACGCGGAAATACTGCGGGATGAACACGACCGTGATGGAAATGGCCGCGGCCATGATGCCGCCGAAGAGCGAGGACTGGCCCTGGGAAATCACGATGGACATCACGATGGCCAGCAGCAGGGAGGGGAAGGCGTAGATCGCATCGGCCAGCACTACCATGATGCGGTCGAACCAGCCGCCGAGGTAGCCGGAGATCAGGCCCAGCAGCACGCCGACGAACAGCGACATCACCACCGCGGCGAGAATCACCCAGATCGCGGTTTGCGCGCCGAAGAGGGTACGCGAGAAGACATCGTATCCGGTGGAGGTGGTCCCCCAGATGAACTTCGAATCCGGTGCGGCCTGGCGCGGGAAGTCGCCCGAGGCATCGGAGGACTGCGCAAAATCGAAGGGCGCGATCAGCGGCGCCAGCAGGGCGCTCAACAAGAACAAGGCTGATAGGACCAGGCCGGCAATCAGCATGCCGCGCTGCAGCCCGGAGGACATGCGCAGGTGCGAAACGACCGGCAGCTGCTTCAGCCGGGAGCTGGAGGAGGTTGGCAAAGTAGGGGTAGCCATGATTAGTACCTGACTCTCGGGTCGATCAATGCTGCCAGGACGTCAACGATGAAGTTGGTGACGGCCACGATAATGGCCAGCAGAACCACAATGCCCTGTACGGCGACGAAGTCGCGGGCGGTGAGGTATTCGGCAAGCTTGAAGCCCAGGCCAGACCACTCGAAGGTGGTCTCGGTCAGCACGGCTCCTCCGAGCAGCATGGCAATCTGCAGGCCCATGACGGTGATGATCGGGATCAGCGCCGGACGGTAGGCATGCTTGGTGGTGAGGCGGAATTCGCTCACGCCACGCGAGCGTCCCGCTTCCACGTACTCGCGCCCCAGGGTGCCGATGGCGTTGGTGCGCACCAGGCGCAGGAATACCCCGCCGGTGAGCAGGCCGAGCGCCAGCGCGGGAAGCAGCGCGTGCTCGGTGACATTCCAGAAGGCTGGCATGTTTCCGCTGCGCAGGGCATCGAGCCAGTAGATGCCCGAGGGGTTTTGCAGGCCGGTCAGTTCCAGTTCGGTTTGCCAGTCGGCACGTCCGCTGATCGGCAGCCAGCCCAGCCAGACGCCGAAGATGAGCTTCAAGACCAGGCCGGCGAAGAAGACCGGGGTGGCGTAGCCCAAGATCGCCAGGATGCGCAGGATCGCATCCGGGTAGCGGTCGCGGAACTTGGCGGCGACCAGGCCCAGCGGGATGCCAACCAAGAGCGCGACGATCACCGCGTTGATGGCCAGCTCCAAGGTGGCCGCGCCGTAGGTGCTAAGCACCTCGGTCACGGCGCGGTTATCGCTCAGGGTACGGCCCAGGTCTCCGGTGAAGACCTGTCCGAGGTACTCGAAGTACTGGATCAGCAGCGGCCGGTCATATCCGGCTTCATGGATGCGCGCGGCGAGCTGGTCAGGAGTCAGGCGTCCGCCCATGGCAGCGGTGATCGGATCTCCGGTCACCCGCATGAGGAAGAAGACCACTGTGATGAGGATGAAGACAGTGGGGATGATCAGCAGGAATCGCGTAATCAAGTAGCGCAGGAATCCGCCGCCTTGGTTCTTGGCGCGGGGTGCTGCTATCGGGCTTGTTTCTTGTCCCGGTGGTGACGTGATGGTCATCGTCAGTCCTTAGAGTTCAGGATGCTTGGCCGGCGCCGCCACACGGTAATTGCGACGGCGCATGCCAAGGGGACCCGGCGTGCGCGTGGTGTACAACGCACGTCAGATCCCCTTCGATTCGATGTGTACAGGCAGAGCCGGATTACTTGCTCAGGACGCCCAGGCGGAACTTGAACGAAGCGTCCAGGGTCTTGTCAACGTCCTTGACGTCCTTGCCTGAGACAGCCACCTGCGCACCCTGCAGCAGCGGCAGCGTGGAAAGATCCTCTGCCACCATGGTCTGCAGTTTCTCGATGGCTGCGGTTCGCTCGCCCGCATCGGTCATGCCGCGCTGGTCAGCGATCAGCTTGTCGACCTCTGGATTGTCGTAGTTGTTCGACAGGAAGTTGTCCTTGGCGAAGAACGGCGAGAGGTAGTTGTCGGCATCCGAGTAGTCCGGGAACCAGCCCAGCTGGTAGGCCGGGTAGTCGGTGACGCGCTGCTTCTGGTAGGTCACCCATTCGGTGGACTTCAAATCCACGTCGAACAAGCCATCTGCCTCCAGCTGCTTCTCGACCAGTGCGTATTCGTCACCCGAGTTCGGGCCGTAGTGGTCCGGATTGTACTGCAATGCCAGCTTGACCGGGGTCTTCACTCCGGCATCTTCCAGGACCTTCTTGGCCTTGGCGGCATCTGGCTTGCCATCGGTGCCGTACAGATCCTTGAGTGGTTCTGCCGCGCCGGTGAAGCCCTGAGGCACAAAGGAGTATGCAGGAGTGTAGGTATCCTTGTAGACGTTCTTCGCGATGGCTTCGCGGTCTACCAGATGGGCCGCGGCCTGGCGGACTGCCAGCGACTTGGCTTCGTCGGCGTCAGCGGTCTTGGCACCGAATGGCATGGTGTCGAAGTTGAAGACGATGTAGCGAAGCTCTCCACCCGGGCCCTTGTGGACGGTCAGGTTCTCGTCCTGGCCCAGGTCTTCGATATCGGTAGGAGTCAGCGAACGCCATGCTACGTCGATCTTGCCTTCCTGGACCTCGAGCTTGAGGTTGTTGGCATCGGCGTAGTACTTGATCGCTGCCTTGCTGTTAGCTGGCTTGCCCAGCACGCCTGCGTACGCATCGTTGGCACTGAAGGAGATCAGGTTGTTCTTGTTGTAGGAATCGATGACGTACTGGCCACCGAATGCCTTGCCTTCGACAATCTTCTGATCGTCCAAGAGCTTGTCTGCCGGGAAGACTTCGTCATCGACGATCGGGCCAACCGGCGAGGTGAGAACCTGCGGGAAGGTCTGGTCGTTGGCGACCTTCAGCTTGAAAACCACGGTGGTGGCATCCGGTGCTTCGATGGAATCCACATTGCCAAGCAAGGAGGAAGGTCCATTAGGGTCGGCGATCTTCAGCTGGCGGTCAAAGGTGAACTTCACGTCCTTGGAATCGAGATCGTGACCGTTGGCCCACTTCAGTCCGCTCTTGAGCTTGACCGTGTATTCGGTAGGAGCAGTGAATTCCGCGGACTCTGCCAAGCTCATCGATGGCTCGGGGCTGCCCGGCTCGGAATTCAGCAGGAATGGGAAAATCTGGTTCATGACCATGAATGAGCCGTTGTCGTACGAGCCGGCTGGGTCAAGGGAGGTCACTTTGTCGGTGGTGCCCAAGGTGATCGGGGCGCTGGAATCGCCCGAGCCACCCGAGTTGCTGTCTTCCGCCGCTGAGGTACAGCCGGTCAGAGCCAGGGCAGAGATACCCACAACGGCTGCTGCGAGTCGCAGTCCGTTCTTTGTGCGAGTCATGAATCATCCTTTTTCTAGATACACGCATGTGTGGTGATGATTAACACATGTTTCACATATCCTAAGTGATGCACAGCACTTATGACGAGCAATAATCGCGATTATCGGCAAAAACTGTGCTGTCGACCCCACCGTGTTGTGCTTGGCGCCACGCGGAAAATCGGGTCTGCCGAGCCCGTTGAAAAATTCTTGCCGCGCCTGATCCCCGGTGGCATAAGCTAGATGACAATGATGACTCGTAGAGACGCGGCAATCGCGTTAGATATCCCTGTAGAGATGGCCAAGCGCCATGGCGTACCGTCCCGCATGTCTGAAGCGGAATTCCGGGAACTGAATACCAATCCGCCGGCGTGGCTGGTCCAGTCGCGGGCTAACCGAACCGGCAAGCGCCCGGTGTGGGTCCACCTGGTGTGCGAAGTCTGCGGGTTCAGCGAATACGAGCGTCCCAAGAAGTGGTGGCCAACCTTCGATTTCGTGCACTGCCACAGCCACTCCCCGGCCCAACTGCCCAAGCTCGCATCCGGAAAAACTCGTGTGGAATACCAGGATATTTCGGCGCATATGTTCGGCATCGTCGACGAGGACTAGCGAACAACCACTTGGTGCCGTCAAGGCATAAAAATACCTCAGAAATCAGATTGAACTGACCCCTGAGGTATTTTGCTGTTCTAGCGGACCTTTTCCGAGTCCCACGCGCTGGAGCGGGCCGAATCAATGGTCGCCTGGCCAAGCACGCGGCTGCCCTTGTAGACCACCATGGTCTGGCCCGGCGCCACGCCTCGCATGCCTTCTGGCAGGTTCACTACCAGCTCGTCGTGCCCGTCCGCGGAGCGTTCCATATGCGCCACCGCTTCGACAGGATCGCCGTGAGCTCGCACCTGCACCATGCAATCGAATTTGTCTCCGGTGAAAACTTCTGCGATCGGAACACCGGCCCAGGAAATGCGGATACCGCGCAACTGGTCAACGGCCAGCAAGGCTTCCGGCCCGACGATGACCTTGTTTTCCTTAGGACGGATTTCCAGTACGAAGCGTGGCTTGCCATCGGCAGCTGGACGGCCCAAGCGCAGCCCCTTGCGCTGTCCCACGGTGAAGGCCTGAGCGCCTTCGTGCTCGCCTAGCTGGTTGCCCTCGTGGTCAACAATTTCGCCTGGCTTCATCTCGATGCGCTCGGCGAGCCAGCCGCGGGTGTCGCCGTCAGGGATGAAGCAGATATCGTAGCTGTCCGGCTTGTTGGCAACGGTCAGTCCGCGAGCTGCGGCTTCGGCACGCACTTCAGCCTTCGATGGAGTTTCCGCTAGCGGGAACATGCAGTGCTCCAGCTGCTCATGGGTCAGCACACCCAGAACGTAGGACTGGTCCTTCGCCCAGTCGGCGGCACGGTGCAATTCCGGCGCGCCATTCTCGTCACGCAGGACCTTGGCGTAGTGTCCGGTGCATACGGCGTCGAAGCCCAAAGCCAGGGCTTTCTCCAGGAGGGCCGCGAACTTGATCTTCTCGTTGCAACGCATGCATGGATTAGGGGTTCGACCGGCCTCGTATTCGTCAACGAAGTCCTGGACGACGTCTTCGGCAAACCGGTCGGAGAAGTCCCACACGTAGAAGGGGATGCCCAGCTTGTCGCAGGCGCGCCACGCGTCGTTGGAATCTTCCACCGTGCAGCAGCCACGCGAACCGGTGCGAAGCGTTCCTGGCATGCGCGAAAGCGCCAAGTGCACGCCGACGACATCGTGGCCAGCTTCAACTGCGCGAGCCGCGGCCACCGCCGAGTCCACGCCTCCGGACATCGCTGCTAGTACCTTCATCGTGTAAAACCTGTTCCTGCCGTGTGGATGCTGCTTTCGTCGGCTGCCATGCCAGCCTTCTTTGCCCGCGCGTACGCTTCGGGCAAAGCTTCTATTAATGCGTCAACGTCGGACCGCGTGGATGTATGCCCCAATGTGAAGCGTTGCACACTTCGGGCACTGCGCGCGTCCCGTCCCATAGCCAATAAAACATGGGATGGTTGCGGAACGCCAGCGGTGCACGCCGACCCGGTGGACGAAGCGATGCCGAACATGTCCAGAAGGAAGAGCAAGGAATCGCCCTCGCACTCCGGGAAGGTGAAGTGCAGGTTCCCCGGCAGGCGCTTGCCTTCATTGGCAGCATCGCGTGGACCGTTGAACACGGCTTCGGGAATCATCTCGGTGATGCGCTGCACCGCGTATTCACGCAATCCGCTCAGCCGTGCGGCTTCTTCGCACAACTGCTCCCGTACTGCTTCCGCCGCGGCCGCGAAGCCTGCGGCGCTGGCGGCGTTCAGGGTTCCGGAGCGCAACTTTCGTTCATGCCCGCCGCCATGCTGCACTGGTGTGAGGACAATATCGCGACGTACCAGCAGTCCGCCAATGCCCACCGGCCCGCCGATCTTATGCGCGCTGATCGCCATCGTCGCAAGGTTCGATTGGGCGAAATTCACCTCTACCGCGCCGAAGGCCTGTACCGCGTCCGAGTGCACGGGTATGCCGTACTGCGATGCCAAGGCAGCGAATTCAGCCACTGGCTGGATGGTGCCCACCTCGTTATTGGCCCACATCAATGTCGCCAGCGCGATCTGATCGTGGTGTTCGGCAAAAAGCGAGGCCGTGGCGTCAAGATCCACGACTCCGTCGCGGTCAACTGGCAGCCACAGCAAGGTGGCGTTCTCGTGCTCTTCGAGCCACATCGCGGTATCGAGGACCGCGTGGTGCTCGATACCGGTGAGCGCAATGGTGCGCGCCTGCTCATTGGCTGCGACCCGGTTCCAGAACAGGCCCTTGATAGCCAGGTTGTCGGACTCTGTACCGCCAGAAGTAAAAATCAGTTCGCTCAGGTGCGCGCCTGCTGCCTGCGCGACAGCGAGGCGTGCATCATCCACCGCCCGGTTAGCGCGGCGCCCAGCACCATGCAGCGACGACGGATTACCGGTCAGCGCGTACTGTTCGGTGATTGCGGCCAACGCTGCGGGATTCAGATCAGTGGTTGCCGCGTGATCCAGGTAAACGGCGGAAGTATTCATAGCCCTTTAATGGTACGGGTTTACAGACCCTCGTTTGAATGGCCAATCCGTGTGAATTGGCCGACCTCGATCATTTCAAGATCGGGATTCTTCAAGACTGCCTCGATCAGCGCGGCTGATCCCCCAAGGATGGTGCAGTCGTCATAAGGCTCCGTGGAGAGCATCCAGCTCTTGTCCGCGGAGAACGCCAAAGCCGGGCGCTGGCGCTGGGCTCCGTCCACGGTTTCGGCCCACAGCGGGCGAGCCAAGAATTCGGCGTCTGCTTCAAACAGGTGGTAGTTGCGGTATCCTCCGCCCAGTTCCAGCGGGGCAGCATTCAAGATCTCGGGGCCGAAGGCCGGCTTTTGGGCCTCAGCCAGGGCCGTTTGGTAGGCGGCGTGGTTTTCTTCGTCGCTGAGTTGCGGGTCCGGTTCCTGCTCTATTTGGATCCGGTCTCCGCCTTCGATAAACGCGTATCCGGCCCACAGCCCCGCGATGTATTTTTGCGTCGGCTCAGCGTTCTCCGTCAGGGTGTAGATCAGCGACTGCCACTGTTTTTCGGGCAGCTGGTCCAGTGGCAAATCGGTATCAACCCACGCGTCTTCTTCGACCGGATCACCTTGCGCATCCAACCCGGCGACTGTTTCAAACAGGTCGGCGGCGGTGATGATGTGATTGCGGCTTCTAGCTACAGTCCCCCAGCTGACCAGCTGATCGTCTTCATCCAGAGCCGGATGCAAGATGCGAAGGTAGCGTTCGTAGCCTACTGGAATCTGCGCCACGACAGTCGAAGGATCGGCTGACGCGCAAGCCGAAGCGATCCATTGGCCCTGCTCTGCTGAAATATGTGAAAACTGCATGTGCTTAGCCTAGCGATGTCGCAGAGCGAAATCTGCCTTGGGAATGCGGTCGGTGGTATGAATGAATAAACACCTCGTGACACACGACGATTACTGCAAGGGAGCTTCCATCGATGTTCAAGCCTGAGTTGCTAGAGCCCATCCACCAGTTTTCTCGGCAAACCATCGATTTCTCCCGTAAAATCGCCATCATGGCAGTGATCAACCGCACGCCAGATTCCTTCTACGACGCAGGGTCCACCTTCGGTCTCGACCAAGCGGTGTCCGCTGCCTTGCGGGCCATCGAGGATGGGGCGGACTGGGTCGACATTGGCGGCGTCCCGTTCTCCCCCGGCCCAGAGCTTCACTGGCAGGACGAAGCTGAGCGCATTGTGCCGGTGATCAAGGCAGTACGTGAACGCAGTGACGCGATTATTTCAGCTGATACTTTCCAGCCTCTCGTCGCCCAGGCTGCCATCGAGGCTGGGGCAGATGTCATCAATGACACCACCGGCTTGGCCTATCCCGACTTGGCTGAAGTTGTTGCCAAGAACAACGTGCACCTGGTGATCACGCATTCGCTGGCTAAGCCGCGAACCATCTACCCGCGACCACATTACGCAGATGTCGTCGCGGAGGTCAGGCAGTACCTCAAGGACAAGGTGGCTGTGGCCCTTGCCGCTGGCATTTCACCGTCAAAAATCATTGTTGACCCGGGGCATGACCTCAACAAGAACACTGTGCACACGCTGGAGATCACAAACAATTTCCAGGCTTTCGCCGATTTGGGTTTTCCTGCCTTGGCGGCGGTCTCGAACAAGGACTTCATCGGCGAATCCTTGGATCTGCCCAAGGCGGAGCGTACGCTCGGGTCCATGGTCGCAGCCACGATCTGCGCCATGAACGGGGCACGTATCCTGCGCATGCACAATATCCCTGAATCGGTCCAGACAGTTCGGCTGCTTGAAGCTACCCAAGGTTGGCGCGAACCGGCGTATCAGATTCACAACATGGGTGATGTCAATCCACCTGCTCATCCCGAACGCGAATACAGCAAGTAAAGGACCAGCATCAATGCGAGCACTGCTTCCAGAACTAATCAATGACCTAAGCGACGAGCAGCTCCTGAAACGCTACGCCAGCGAGAGCCGCCCCTTTGTACGGTTCAATTTCGTCAGCAGCATGGACGGCAGCGCACAGGCCGACGGGCTGTCCGCGAAGCTGGGCTCCGACGGCGATCAGAGAATTTTCGCACTGCTCCGACGTCTTGCTGATGTCGTCGTCGTTGGCGCCGGAACAGTTCGCGCCGAAGGCTACGAAGGAGCTCTGGTCTCCGCTGAAGATGAAAAATGGCGCACCGCCCACGGATTATCTGCATACCCAGCGCTTGCCCTGATCTCTGCCGGATTGCATCTTGACCCTTCTGCACAGATTTTTAGACAGTCTCCTGTCCCCGTCATCGTCTTTACCTCTGTTGAAGTCACTGACGAGATACGTGGTTCCTATGCCGACAACGTGGAAATCGTCCAGGTGGGAAAGCTGGAGAAAGGCTGCGATCCCAAGGACATCGTTGATCAACTCGTCGCTCGTGGAATGGGTTTCATTCATTGTGAAGGTGGTCCGCACATATTCGGCCAGTTCGCCTCGGCTGGCATGGTGGACTCAACGTGCATCAGCTATTCGCCCGTAGTTGTAGCAGGAGAGGGATTGCGAATTGCGGCGCACAGCCAGCAGACTTTCCAGAGTTTCATGCTCAATTCTCTATGCGAGGAAGAGAGCATGCTCTTCTGCGAGTACCGGATCAAGAAATCAGTTCAATAGCTCCCGTCAGCACGCGGACATCAAAGTTTCCCGTCCCCACATACTCGCCGTCTGCGAAACTATCCTGCTGGGTTTCGACATGCGCTGACGAAAGTCGGTTGCTGATTTTCCAGCGGTGGGCCGCCCCGCGCAAGATCTTGCCGATGGAGGGCAAGACGGGCAGCACGTTCTTGCCACGGACCATACTCAGTTCCAAGACTCCGTCTGTGAAGTCTGCGGAGGGAAAGAGCCGAATTCCGCCGCCCAAGGACCGGATGTTCGCGATGCTAGCTGCCAACGCGGGTCCGTCAAAGCTGAATTCTGGTGCAATAACACTGCTGTGGAAACTTTTGAGCCTCGGCAGCGCAAAAATCAGGCCCACAACATATCTGAAGGCTCCTAGCTGCCGTGGCAGCTCATTGGCTGCCGCATTGATCTGTGCTTCGGCACCCCAGGAAACAGCTCCGAGTGCAAGCCTGATATGGCCAGGATCATTTTCGAATTTCAGCTCCAACACGTCAACCTTCATGGCTTCGCGGCGGTGCATGAAATGCGAAACGATGCGTTCGATGGACTCTTGCTGATTTTGATGGGCGAGCATCCTCCACAGATCGTTGCCACTTCCAGCAGGGACAATCCCGACCGGGATCCCCGTGCTCACAAAACGTGGAAGCACTCGATGGATCAATCCGTCGCCGCCAACGACTACAAAGCCCCGGCAAGCCACGGTGTTTGTTCCCGTGGTTTCCATTGAAACGACAGAAGCATCGACAATTTCACTCTCGACATTGATGGCGTGAAGCGAGGACGCCAAGTTTTCAGCCCGTTGCTGCCCCGCACCTCTGCCGGCCGACGGGTGGAAAACAATGCGCACGATCCCGTCCGGATCAAAAGTCATCATGTGAGTAGAGAATACTGAGGCAGAGAGCACAACCCAATTATTTGGCAGGAGCTATTAGCTAAACTGGAACACATGGCACACTGCCATGCCTTTCGAGAGGAACCATCTGGACTATGAGCACGCCGAGCCCGTACGAAATTCTTGGTGTAACTCCTTCAGCCAGCATGGAAGAGATCAAAATTGCCTACCGCAGGGCGGCCAGGGCTACCCACCCCGATCTGGGCGGCAGCGCAGAAAAATTCAAACAAGTTCAGCAGGCATTCCAAGACATTACCGACCTGGCGAATCCACTGAGCCACGATCAGACCTTTCAAAAGCCAGGCGAAGCACCTAGGGCAGGGTTCACCGCGCGCCCATTCGACGAGCGGCTGCGCAAGACTCCCCAGCAGCCAAAAGCACAGATGTCCACGGAATACGTGCCCGCGCTGTCGGATGCTTCATTTACCTGGCTGAGCAAGGAACTCTCCGAACAAAGAGTCCACGGGGAACCACGCAAACGCGGCCTCTTCGCCAATCGGGCAAGATTGCTCCGCGAAGCAACAACGATCAATTTGCTGACCAAGAACGTGCTCAACGTGTTGCCAGCGGCTCGCTTGGTCAATGGGGTTTCTTCGCCGCAGGGCGGCCACTACGAGCACATTCTCGTGGCGGGATACCGTATGGCGGTCATTAATACGATGACCCTCCCGGAAGGTTACTATTCCTTTGATGGCAATGTTCTTCGCCATGGGAACAAGATGACCCAGCCGCCTCTATTCAATATCTCGGCCCTCCAGCGGAACTTCATGCAAATGAACGTGTTGGCTTTCACCTTGGTCCTCTCCCCAACCGGGAATCGACACGAACCGGTCATCGAATATCACCGCAATGCCGATCCGACTCTTGGCACCTCCCCGAACGTGCTCAACGCAGCTGGTTTGGTCCGAGAACTAAAGCTCTTTCTGGGATCCGGTCCTACTCCGAATGTTGTCGACCGTGCGGCCATTGCTCATCTACGTGAGGCGATGTACTGAGTTCAATGGCGCAAACGGCATCTTGCAGCGCTTAAACTGGTTAAGTGTTTCGTATCGTATTCAACGCCCCAGAGATCCCGGGTAATTCCGGCAATGCCATCCGCTTATCGGCCATTACAGGTGCTGAACTGCACTTGGTCAAGCCACTAGGCTTCAATTTCGAGGATGCGAATCTGCGTCGTGCGGGGTTGGATTACCACGATTTAGCTAACGTCGTGATTCACGAGAATCTTGACGCCGCTTTTGAAGCCCTGGGCGAAGGCCGCGTTTTCGCCTTCACCTCTGAAGGCGAAACGGTGTACTCGGATCTCAGGTATGAGCCGAGTGACATCTTCCTATTCGGCAAAGAGTCCGTGGGACTCAGCTCCGAGGATAAGAAGCACCCACGCGTCACCGATCTGGTGCGACTGCCGATGCTTCCAGGACGCCGTTCACTCAACCTGGCGAATACGGCTTCCATCGTCGTCTATGAGGCATGGCGCCAACACGGATTTGCTGGCGCGTAAAGTACCAGTCTCCAACCGCCGCGTATACAGCTTTACCTAATCTTTATAAAGTAGGCTCATTACTGTGCCCGTGACCGAACGGGTATTGAACTTTGCCGACGACCTTTCGGGAGAATCCAAGACAATGACCGGTAGCCATTCCCAGCACCGCGACGAGCCGCAGGACGAAGACCTGGGACTAGATCTGGTGAGCCACGTGGCCAGCAGTTCACGAGCTGAACGAAAAACCAGACCACGACGCTGGATTTTCGCAGTCGTAGGCGCTGCCATCATCGTCATTCTGGCTTTGGTTGTATTTTCCCTGCTCAATGGCGGAACGAAGGCATCCAAAGCTTCAAAAGCTGATGATGCGATTTCTGTTGCCGTCGATCTCAAGAGCGGCGGCCACGCCAACCTCAGCAGTTCGAAGTCGGAAGACGCCATCGGCGTCGAGCTGACCTCGCTGCCGCCATTGGACGAATCTGAACAGTATGTTGCGTGGGCCATCCACGATTCCGGCAGCGTATCGGTGATTACGAAGAGCAATGGCGAAGATGCATCAGCTGGTTACTCCCCCGCCGACGACATCATCGCCATCCACATCACTGTCGAGAGTTCCGCTACTCCCGCCCAACCATCAGAAGACACCGAAGCTTCAGTAGATCTTCCCTTGAGCGAGGATTCAAGCACTCAGGCCAGCCAGGGTTCATAACCCGGGACTTCAGGTGTCAATGACAAGGTGCCTGTGACCATAGAGGAGATTCTCCTCTGTGGTCACAGGCACCTTGTGGTTGATTTAACGAAGATCAGCTAGAAGCCGGCAATGGTGTCATCGGCGTTCACCGCAACCAGGTGGAAGGCCTCCGCCAGACGTTGCTCTTCGTACTGCGCCCGCTGCCCATTGGCGGTGCATTGCTGAAGTACGAACTGCTCCATGGCCGCTACATCAGGATGCTGCGTGAAATGAGCACGCAGTGCGTCCATCTTCTTCTCGAAGAAGTCTGTGATGTCGACAAAGCCATTTTCACGTTCCTTCGGCGCACCATATAGCCAGAGCCAGGGTACCTTGTAGGCCTCCAGTTCTTCCTCGTGCAGCAACTCCGGGTACGCGAAGGGATTCTCCACCGCAGGGTAGATTGCGCGGGTGACGGCCTCGCCGCAGGCCAGATGGTCCGGATGCGAACGCTGGATGCGGTCCCAATTTCGTTCTGGATGCATGGCCATGACAATGGTTGGCTGCACCTGGCGGATCAGTCGAACAACCTTACGCATCACCTCATGGTTGGCCTCCAGGAAGCCATCACGCTCGCCAAGGAAATGCACGGTTTTCACACCGACTTTTTCAGCAGCCCGCTTCTGCTCTGCGTGGCGCAAGGCGGCCGTTTCCTGCGGGTCCCGGTCATCGAAGCCACCGGCATCGCCGTCAGTCATGATGCAATACTGCACCTCGATACCGGCAGCCGTGAACGCAGCAATTGTTCCCGCTGCTCCGAAGTCCAAGTCATCCGGATGCGCGCCGAAAGCAAGGACTCGTTGGGTTTCCTCACCGAAGAATTCAGTTGTGTCGATCATGCTTGACGGCGTCGAATCTCTTCTGCAGCTTGTGGAAGCACCTTTGCCAAATCGCCAACAATCCCGAGATCAGCGATTTCGAAAACAGGCGCGTCGACATCCTTGTTGATCGCAATGATGCACTTGCTGGTTTGCATGCCTGCCTTCTGCTGGATCGCTCCCGAGATACCGGCAGAGATGAACAGCTGAGGTGAAACCGTGACACCGGTTTGGCCGATCTGCGCGTCATGGGAAATCCATCCGGCGTCGGTGGCAGCACGCGAGGCGCCGACAGCGCCTGCAAGTGCGTCGGCCAGGTCCTCAACGGGGCCGAAGTCCCCGTTGACTCCTCGTCCGCCAGCAACCACAACGCGTGCTTCGGTCAGCTTTGGACGATCCGAGGCCGCTTTGGCTTCGGTGGCCACAATGCGAATGGCAGGCGTAGCGGCAGCCTCACAGTCCAGTGGCTGGACCTCAAGCTGCTGGCCCTGTGCCTGCGGAGCATCTTCAATGCTGTTCGGCTTAACGGTGACGAACAACGTTCCGTTCGTGGCTTTGGCCTGGGCGCTGTAGCTGCCAGCCAGCTCGTCTTTGGTCACAACCAGATCCGCCGAAACATCAATGGCATCGGTAATGACCGCGCCGTCTAGGCGAACGGCCAACCGCGCTGCGATCTCGCGGTGGAAATTATCGTTGGCAACCAGAACAACATCGGCTTCGCTTCGTTTGACGGCAGCTGCAAGAGCCGAGAGCGCATGGTCGATAAAGGCATCGCTATTTCCGGGTGCAATCAGGAGCTTATCTACTGCGTAGCCACTGATTACATCCTGAGCAAATTGCGGAACCTCAGAGGCAACGGCCAAAGTAGCCCGGTCAAAACGGGAAGCAAGGGTCAGAAGCTCTCGTTGCGCCTTGGAAGGGGCATCGGAAAGTTCGTTGAAAAATACTAGTGCTGAAGGCATATTCAATTTTCCTTAGATCAGCTTCTGTTCGGCCAAGAAATCAACCAGGGCAATGCCGGCCTGGCCGCTGTCGTTGATGACTGTTCCTGCTTCACGGGCAGGCCGAGCAGTGGCATTAAGAACAACCGAACGCGACCCCGAGGCACCTACTGTTTCAGCTTCCAGGCCGATGCCCGCCAGATCCACTTCGGTGATGCTCTTCTTCTTCGCGGCCATGATGGCCTTGAAATTCGGGTAACGAGGCTCATTGGCCTGATCAGTCACCGACAGGACTGCAGGCAATGCTGCAGTGAGGCTCAGAGTTCGATCTGCATGATCTCGGCGAACGGTCAGTTCTCGGCTGGCGCCGTCAAATTCAACAGCTAAGGCATTGGTCAACTGCGCAAAGTTCAAACGCTCAGCCAACTGGGCGGGAACAACCGACGTCTCTGCGTCGGTTGAAGACATTCCTGTAACAACAAGATCAACGTCGCCGACATGCTCGATCAGCGCTGCCAGCGCCTTGGAAGTCGCAACGGTATCGGATCCGGCCAGTGCATCATCGTTGAGGTGGAGACCCGAGCTGGCACCCATCTGCAGGGCTTTCTTGACTGAGTTGCTGGCGCTCTTTCCACCCATCGTGGCCGCGATGACTTCGTGCCCGGCAGCGAATCCGCCCTGCGACTCAACCAGGGCTACAGCTGCTTCGACAGCGTATTCGTCCAATTCGGAGAGGACCGACTCCGAACGGTCAAGACGCAACGAAGCAGAATCGATGTGACGATCAAATTGGACATCTGGAACATGTTTTACCAGCACCACTATTTTCAGCGGCACCGTAGTTTCCTCGGTCATTCGAGCCTTCCTACAAGCTTTCGCGCCCAGCCTCCATAAGGCATAGCTGGACTTTTTATTCACTCTCTATCGTATCGATACATCACGATTCACTCGTTCTTTATCGCCGAAAGTGCAAGAAGTGACGCAGGCTGGTTCGTCACCTGCCTGCGTCACTGATTTCACTGCGTCATCATGAAGATTTATTTAGTTTTTTGACAGCTCCCCGACGGTGACATTTGCAGTCTTCTCTTCACCGTTGCGAAGGTAGCGGATTTCGGCCTTGCCATTAGCTGCAATTTCGCGAATTGCCGCGGTGACAGTCTGCGAATCGTGAACGGCACGATCGTTCACGCCGGTGATCACATCGCCGGACTTCAAACCAGCCTTCTCAGCGGCCGAACCCGAGCTCACCTCAACAACCTTGGCTCCAACGGAGAAGGATGAGGTGTTCTGTTCACCCTGTTCAGCAGTTCCCTGAGCCGTCACGGTAGCGCCGAGCAGGCCGTGCGAAGCGGAGCCGTTATCAATGAGCTCCTGGGCGATACGCTTGGCGTAATCAATCGGGATCGCGAAGCCCACGCCAATGGATCCGCCTTCTTCGCTGGATCCGGAAGAAGCAATGGCAACGTTCACACCGATGATTTCGCCCTTGGCATTGACCAATGCTCCCCCGGAGTTTCCGTGGTTGATGGCCGCGTCGGTCTGAATGACATTGACGTAGATCGAGCCGCTCGACTGTTGCTGTTGCTGCTGTTCCTGGCCTGGGAACTGGAAGTTGAACTGGCTGCCGTCATCCCCGTTGGACTGGTCGCCCTCATCGGGAACTGCCGATGAGGCGATGGAAATCGTACGGTTCAAAGTTGAAATGATGCCGTCGGTCACGGTTCCGCTGAGTCCCAGCGGTGCGCCAATGGCTACGGCGGTGTCTCCAACATTCAGTTCCGAAGACGAGCCCATCGTTGCCGGAACCAGTCCGTCGGCCTGGATATTGATCACGGCCAGATCAGAAAGCGGATCTGTTCCAACAACCTTCGCCGAATGCACAGTTCCGTCATTCATCTGGACGGCGATGGTTGGATCAGCCACCTCGCCACCAAGGGTGACCACGTGGGTGTTCGTCAGAATATTGCCCTTGTTATCCAGCACAATGCCAGAGCCCGAGCCGCTGTTGCCATTTCCGGAAACTTCGATGGTGACAACGCTAGGGCTTGCCTTCGCTGCGGCTGCGGTAACTTCAGTTACCTTGTCTGGATTATTGATTACAACGCCTTCACGCGGTGCCGAGCCGCCGGTGGTTGAGGTGCTGCTTCCATCATCCATCAAATAGGTGGTGCCCGCGGCGGTCAGGCCACCGACAAGGGCGGCTGCAACCATGCCGGCAATGAGGGTGCTGCCAGCAAAACGCTTCTTGTCCTTAGGCTGCTTTTCTGGAGGCACAGGGTAGGTCGTCTGGGTGTACGCTCCGCCAGCATAAGGCGAACCATAAGGCGAGTTCGGCTGATTTTGCTGACCTGCGCTGTGCTGCGACTGGTAAGGGGAGGCTGATCCGCTGGCAGCAGCTGCGCTGATCGGCTCGGTGCGTGGAGCCGACGACGAATTATCGTTGTCGTCCTGCTGACCGGCTTGCGCTTCCTGGTTCAACCGCGGATACCGAGCGGTTGGTTCAGAGGAAGTTGAAGGCTTGCTTGTCTGGTCGTTTGATGGCCGTGCAGAATCACCCAAGTTTTCATTACGTGGCTCATTCGGGGTCTGGCTCATTTCATGCCTCTTTCGAACTATCGAATCTCTTGGGTTTAATTATTCAGGTCTGGTCTGTGGCATCGAATTGTGGTGACTTTGCATCGCCTGTGAGTTAACTATTCTGGCAGCTGAATGACATAGACGTGCTTCATTAGGCCAAATAGAATCAATTCTAAGTGTGAATCCAGTCTCTGGATACATCAGATCGGGTACATCCTGATTTTAGTTCGACGTAGCTTTGCAGGCGGGAACGAGACATGGGAATAAAGAGTCGGAAGCTGATTGCCAGTGCAATAGTGGCGTCGGTTGTATCGCTCGGAATGGCTACGCCGGCACTCGCTGAGTCGCCGGTGACCATTCCACCAGGCGACTTTGTAATCGATAATTCTGGAGTGCTCGGTTCGGACCAAGCACTCATTGAAGAAGAAATCAAAGAGCTGAGAAGCGATACCGGCCTGAGCCTTTTCGCCATCTTCGTCGACGAGTTCTCCAACCCCAGTAAGGCCGACGAGTGGGTCAAAGAGGTCGCAGACAAAAAGGGCCTGGGGCGCTCGGACGTGATTCTCGCGGTAGCCACAGAATCTCGCCAAGCCTACTTCGCAGCTTCAGATAGCGGGCCTCTGGCAGAGCAGGACTCCGAAATCTATCGCTCGCAGATCAGTCCGGCTTTGGGAGAAGACGACTGGGCCGGAGCTGTTGACGGCGCCATTGATGGCATCAAAAACGCCGAAAGTGGCGGCACCGCAGAAAGCTCTTCCGGAGGCGGTGGTTTCATCACCATCCTGCTAGTCATCGCAGCATTGGCCGTGGGCGGTTACTTCCTCCTTGCGAGAAGAAGCCGCAAGAAGTCGCAGGCTCTGTCTTCGCAGCAGAACAACTACCCTGGCATGGCCGGTAGCCCAGCACCACAGCAACCGCTGATTCCTCTAGACCAGTTGCGTTTGCAGGCCGATCAGCTGCTTGTTGCCGCCGATGATTCCATCCGCTCATCGCAACAGGAACTCGGTTTCGCTGAGGCCCAGTACGGGAAAGAAGCTGTCGCCGTTTTCGTCGAAGACCTGGGCAAAGCCAAGGAGCATCTGACGGAGTCATTCCGTCTACAGCAGCAGCTGGATGACGATATTCCTGACACCGAAGCAGACCAGCGCTCTTGGCTCAACGAAATCATCAACCGATGCCGAGAAGTCAACCAGTCGCTGCAAGAGCATGCTGATGATTTCAAGCAGCTGCGCCAGTTGGAACAGAATGCTGAAGCTCGGATTTCCGAGGTGAAAGCTAGCCAGGAGCCGCTGAACCAGCGACTCTCCTCTCGGGTGTCCGAACTGGAACAGCTCTCGGGTAAGTACGACGAGAGTGCGGTCAGCCAGATCAAGGACAATGCCCAACAGGCTGGCGAACGGCTATCGTTTGCTGCCTCAGCCCTGCAACAAGCTTCTGAAAACCTGGCGACTAACCGCTCGGACGCAGCCGTGCTCATTCAGAATGCGGAGGAAGCACAGGATCAGGCTGATGTCCTCCTTGAGGCCATCGCCAAAGCCGGCAGCTCATTGCAGCAAGCTGAACAGGATCTTCGCGCAGCCGTTGCCTTGGCGGAACGAGATCTTGCCCAGGCCAAGGCCACATACGCAACGGGGACAAGCTCAGATCTAGCAGGACCGATCGCGGGTGTCGAAAGCGCGCTGAACACAACGCGACAGGCAATAGCCGGTGGAAAATACAACCCTCTGGGACTGATCACCCTCCTGGACGAAGCAACTACTCCCCTAGGCCAATCACTGGCCAATATGCGCGACCGCGCGCAGCAAGAACAAGCAGCGCGCGACCAATTGCAGTCCTTGCTGCATACCGCTGCGTCACGCATCAATGGTACGGACGACTACATCCGTGCCCGCCGTGGAGGTGTTCGCTCTTCGGCTCGTACGCGTTTGGCCGAGGCGCAACGCGCTCTCGATGAGGCGCACTCTTTCGCGCACTCCGATCCTGCTCGCGCCGTCGCCGCGACGCAACGCTCAATCCAGCTTGCCGATCAGGCTGCCCAGATGGCCGAGAACGATGTCAGCGGCTTCGGCGACTATGGCGACAACTTCGGGGGCGGCTACCGTCGCGGACGCGGCGGCGGAGTATTCGACGGCGTTGGCGGAGCAGTGCTCGGCGGCATCCTCATTAATACCATCCTCGGAGGCGGCCACAGTGGCGGTCATTCCGGAGGAAACGATGGCTTCTTTGGTGGCGGCGGCTTCGGCGGGTTTGACGGCGGAGGCGGCGGTGGATTTGGAGGAGGTGGCTTCGGCGGAGGGGACGGAGGCAACTTCTAACCCGCCGATCTATATTGACCAGCAGTTCTGCAGCACCATCGATCACTTAACTAATAGAAAGGTCACATCATGACCAAACAATCAATCTTCGGGCGCATCTCACAACTAGCCAAGGCCAACATCAACGCCCTGCTCGACTCGGCGGAAGATCCACAGAAGATGATGGATCAGATGGTTCGTGACTACAACGACAACATCGCCGAAGCGGAACAGGCCATCGCCCAGACCATCGGCAATCTTCGCATGTTGGAAGAGGATTACCGCGAAGACGAAGAGGCCATGGCCGAGTGGGGTAACAAGGCTCTAGCGGCCTCGAACAAGGCTGACGAGTTCCGCGCTTCGGGCAAAGCCGACGAGGCCGGCAAGTTCGACAACTTGGCCAAGGTTGCGATCCAGCGCCAGATGCAGGCTGAATCCGAGATGAAGACCGCACAGCCAACAATCAACTCCCAGCGTGAAATCGTTGATAAGTTGAAGACCGGCCTGAACCAGATGAAGGAAAAGCGCACTGAGCTTGCTAGTAAGCGCGATGAACTGGTGGCACGATCAAAGGCAGCGCACGCTCAGAACCAGGTGAACGAGGCTGTGAAGGCCGTGAACATCATGGATCCGTCCAGTGAAATCGGACGCTTTGAGGAAAAAGTCCGGCGTGAAGAAGCCCGCGTACGCGGCGCCGCAGAGTTGGCTTCCTCCAGCCTCGACGCCCAGTTCGAGTCGCTGGAAGATCTCGGCGAGCAGACCGAGGTCGAAGCCCGCTTGGCAGCTTTGAAGTCCAAGCAGACTGGCGCTATCGAAGGCTAAGCCTCATCGATGAGAGCCAAGACCCGACGAAGGTGTACCGATGTCAAACATCGGTACACCTTCGTCGTTAAGCGCGTATACAAAAATGGAGACCCTTTCGGATCTCCATTTCCACTTTCGTGGCGGGGAGAGGATTTGAACCTCTGACCTCCGGGTTATGAGCCCGGCGAGCTACCGAACTGCTCCACCCCGCGTCGGTAAATACAACATTACCAATCCTTGAATGACTTGGCTAATCGAGAGGCAGTGTCCTTGATCACCCGGCAAAGACCCGGTAGAGCGGGCCAAGGTTTGGACTATCCTGGAAGGCCGGACTCGGACTATTCATCGCCAATCACTGGGTAAACAAAAATGGAGACCCTTTTGGATCTCCATTTCCACTTTCGTGGCGGGGAGAGGATTTGAACCTCTGACCTCCGGGTTATGAGCCCGGCGAGCTACCGAACTGCTCCACCCCGCGTCGGTAAATACAACATTACCAACTGATGAACTCAATAGCCAATCGAGCCAAGTGACCTTGATCGCACGCCTCTCGCCGTCGATCTCAGCGGCTGTCGCGATTCGTGATAGCTCCACTTGGTTCAACACACCACGTTTGGCAGGATCATTTACAAAGACGCTTCCGCCTCTGCTAGAGCCGCCCACAAGCGTAGGTCAGGAGAATGAATCAGGTTCTGCCTAGGGACCGCTGTTTGATCCGGATAAGCAAAAATGGAGACCCTTTCGGATCTCCATTTTCGTCTTTCGTGGCGGGGAGAGGATTTGAACCTCTGACCTCCGGGTTATGAGCCCGGCGAGCTACCGAACTGCTCCACCCCGCGATGACTAGACAATTCTTGCATCATCGCGGAGTGAAAGCAAATCGGGGCGCTTAGCAGCTATCCCTCGGATCCTTCAGCTGGTGCCGAAGGTTGAGGAGTCGCGGTTGCACCGTTCTCGTCCAGCTTCACTTCCCCATCAACCTCGGTACCATTGATAGCTGCATCAGCTTCCATGGCACGGTCCAAGGCGTTCTGCAGCTGCTTTTGCGCCTCGCCGTAGGCTGCGAAGTCACTCTTCGCGAGTGCCTCCTGACCATTCTTGATGGCGGCGTTGGCATCCGACAGTGCCGACGAGAGCTTCTGCTCGTCTGACTGGGTCGGCGTATTCTCCCCCTCTGGAGTGTCCCCTGGCGAAACGCCTTCGGTTTCTCCGGTCACAGCACCAGAGTTACCGCCGAAGACTTCATCAAGTGCTTCGGCCAAGGTATCGGCGAAGCCAACTTGATCGCCGAAGGAGACCAATACCTTACGCAGGGTCGGGTAGCTGGTCTGGCCCGAAGACTGGACGTAGACCGGCTGGACATAGAGAATACCGCCGCCGACTGGCAAGGAAAGCAGGTTGCCGTTCTTGACTTCCGAAGCGCCCTGGCGCAGCAGGTTCAGTTCCTGCGTCACACGAGTATTCGTATCGAAGTTCTGCTGCGCTTGGCCAGGACCTGGCACAGCGGTATCTCGCGGAAGCTCCAAAAGTCGCAGCTTTCCGTAGTCCTCAGATTTCACGCCTGCCTGTGAGCCAGCATCGGCCGAAGCAGACAGGAATCCGAACAGCACGTTGCGTTGCTGCCCATTGGAAGCGGCCGCAGGAATGAACGTCGAAGTCAACGAGAAGCTCGCTTCGTCCTGAGTCGGCATCTTCAAGGACATGAAGTACGGAGGCTGCTTCACACCGGCTGTGGAAGAAGTTGGATCATCTGGAACGGCCCACGCATCATTCGACTCGTAGAACGCGTCCGGGTTGTCCACGTGGTACGTGGTCAGCACTTCACGCTGTACCTTGAACAGATCCTCTGGGTAGCGCACGTGCTCGATCAGATCAGCGGACATGTCCTTGAGCGGCTTGTAAGACGATGGGAACACCTTCTGCCACGACTTCAGGATCGGGTCCTCGGTATCCCAGGCGTACAGCTTCACCGAACCGTCGTAGGCATCAACCGTCGCCTTGACCGAGTTCCTCAAATAGTTCACCCGGCCGGTCATCGACAGGTCTTGAGCGTTCGTCAAGGAGTCGGTAACGGCAGAATCCAGTTGCTTTTGCTGTGAGTATGGGAAGTCGTTGGACGTGGTATAGCCATCAACGATCCACTGGACCCGGCCGTCGACAATGGCTGGGTAAGCGCTTGAGTCCAAGGTCAGATACGGCGCTACTTTGCTGACTCTGTCACGCGGGTCGCGATCGTAGAGGATCTGCGACTCGGAGTTGACCTGCTGGGAAAGCAGCAGATCCGTCGATGCGAACTTCAATGCGTAAACAAGGCGGTTGAACATGTTGCCTACGTTCGGTCCGCCGTCACCGGTGAAGGTGTATCGGGTGTCCTGGTTTTCACCACCGGTACCTGGACGGTCCAACTCTTGGTCGGTCCAGCCTTCGTCCGGACCACCGACTACCGAGTATTCCGGGGAATTCTCGCCGAAGTAAATGCGTGGCTCGTAATCCTTGTCGGTGATCAAATCACCTGAGGTTGGGATACCACCGAGCATGAAGTCTGGTCGGCCGCCGGCAGCAACACGATTGCCATAAGCGGCTACGAGTCCGTATCCGTGGGTGTAGTTGATGTGCTGATTGACCCAGGTGTCGGTCGGGTCGACGTTGACTTCGCGTGCGGCGATGACAGTGTCTTCAACCTTGCCGTCAATCTCGTAGCGGTCAACATTCAAGTTCTTCGGGAACGTGTAGTACCCGCGGAACTGCTGGAGCTGGGCGAAGGCGGTTGAGACCAAGTTAGGATCCAGCAAGCGGATATTAGCGGTTGTTGCGGTTTCCTCCGCCAAGGCATTTTTCTCAGTGGAAATCTTGGCGTCGTAGTCGGTGACTTCAATGTCATCAACACCGTAAGCCAGACGAGTCATTTCGATGTTGCGATCGATGTAGTCGCGTTCGAGTTCACGCTGCGAAGGAACTACCTGATACTGCTGTACCAAGAACGGGTAGACGCCGCTGACCACGATCATGGTGACGACCAGCATTGCTGTACCGATCAATGGAATTCTCCAGCGTCCGGTGAATGCGGCAATAGCGAAGGTGATAGCGATCAAAATGGCGATAATTGCCAGGATCATCTGCGCAGGGATGACTGCATGTACGTCCTTGTAGAGTGCGCCGGCGACGCGGCCTGACTGGTCGGTGAGCGTTTCATACTGACCGATCCAGAAATTGACTCCCTGAAGCACCAAGAACACGGCAACAACGATTGCGGTATGGACCCGGGCCGCCTTGCCTACGGTGATGCCTCCGCGTTCCTCCACACGGATACCACCATAAAGATAGTGAGTCAGCAGACCGGCGACGCCGCTTAGGAGCACCACCGAGACCAGGAATCCGATAATGAGTGCGATAAACGGCAGCGAGAAGATGAAGAAGCTCAGATCCAGATTGAACTGGGGATCATTGCTGCCAAATGGAGTCTGGTTGAAGAAGAGCAGCACTGTCTGCCACTGGCCTGCAACGGCCACCGCAGCGAAGATGCCAACAACCAGTGGAATGCCCACCATAAGGAAACGGCGGATAGGTTCCAGCTGCGATTGGTAGCGGGACATGGAATCGGACTGATTCGCATTTGGCGCATACACCGGACGGTGCTTGTAGGCACTGCGCATCGAGAACCACATCGGTACGGCCATCAGCACCAAGGCGACCACGAAGATGATCAACTTGGCGATGCGTTCAGTCCAGTAAACTTGCGAGAACCCCAGCTGGTTGAACCAGAGGATATCTGCGTAGAAATTCGACAAGAAGACGAAAACCGCAACCAAAATAACCACCGCGAAGATGGTCAAAGTCAGTGGTGACACTTTCTTGCCAGATGGGCTGGAGGGCCTTTGCGGTTCACGAGGCCTCGGCGGACCTCCGAACGGACTATCCGATCCGTATGACACTATCTATTCCTTACCTTGGGTTCGCCCCGCCTTGAAGCGGAGGAACTCGTGTACCTAATTCTTAGACGAACGAATATTAGCTTTTGATCCCTGCGTCACATTCTTCCCTTGACGCCGGGCTAAATCTATTCACATGTCGCAAAGTTTGCGGGATTCTCACCGTCAGCAATTTTCGTCAGTGCCGTTCGCGCCTGGGAGAGCGTCGATATCTTCAACACGTTCAAACCGTCAGGAACCCTGCCCGCGACCTCATTGCAGTTATCTGCTGGTGCCAGGAAAATGGTGGCTCCAGCATTTTTTGCGGCAATCATCTTTTGTGCGATGCCGCCAATCGGACCGACCGTGCCATCCGCAGAGATCTCGCCCGTTCCGGCGACATGATGTTTGCCTGCCAACGACCCATCGGTCAGGCGATCGATAATGCCCAAGGCAAACATCATTCCTGCACTAGGCCCGCCAACATTCTGCAGCCCGAACTGAACATCAATCGGGAATTTATGTTCCGTGCTCAGGTAGACGCCGAGCTGTCGCTCGCCGTCGACCTCCTCGGTTTTCACTGGAACGGCAACGTCCTTGAAGTCGCCGTTCTTATCTTTGCGGCCCACGGTGAGTTCGGCGGGCTTGTCTCCGTTGGCGTTCAGCGACTTCTTCAGCGATTCCAGCGAACTGATGTCTTGACCGTTGTATTTCAAAAGGCGGTCACCCTTTTTCAATGATTTACTGTTGGCTTCGGCCGAGAAGTCTGCCACGGTCAGCCAGGTCTTGAAGTCGTAGCCCAATTCGGTCAGTGCCGCCGCGATGGCCAGATCTTGCGAAGAGGTCATCATCTGGTCGTTCTGCTCATTTTGCTGTTGGGTAGACGAGCCGTGGGCAAGGATTGTTTCTTCGGGGACAACGTCCTTGTTCGGGTTCAGCAACGCTTCTAGTACCACCGGGATGGTGACGCGATTCTGTCCGCCACCCTGTACATAAATGGTCAACAGGTCCAGTTCGCTTTGCGATGGGAAGGTCTTCTCCCCCTCGATCGAGATGACATCTTTCCCGTTATCCTCGTCTTTGCCCAGGGTGTTAAAAACCGGACCCGGGGAACGAATCATGAAGTTGGTCGGAAGGAACATCATGACGCCGATGAGCAGGAGAGCCACGACTCCGGCACTGGTGCGTTTAAGGGCTTTGGAACCTTGGGGCGCTCGGCCCAATTCGCCAAGCACTTTATGCGAGTCTTTTGGTTCCCGTTCGTGCACTGATCTTGCTCCCGCCAACTATCAAAAAAGATGCGGATCCATCCTTGCGGAGTTCACCACTCTTAGCCTACTGAAGCTTCGGCGCTAAAGGCATCAGCAATGAGGCGTATTCAGTGTGCCGAAAGCGAACTGTCGCCAAGATCCGTGGGAACTCATAGCAAGGCACGGTAGTTTTAATGACATGGCACAGAACCCCCCGAATAACCGCCCGAACGGCGACGACGACGATAACAATCAGCAGGATCCATTTTCTGCCATGTTCGGTCAGCTCTTCGGTGGCGGATTTGATCCCAACAATCTTCCTCCGCAACTTCGCGACGCGCTAGGCGCCCAGGGCGACCCTGAAGCGATGCAAAAGATGATGCAGCAAGCCCAGGCAATGATGTCAGCCATGATGAGCAACAACGCATCATCCGGTCCGGTGAATTGGAAGCTCGCCTCGGATACCGCGCTTCAGTCTTATGCAAGCGACGATCCAGCAGTTTCAGAATCCCGACAGGCGGCCATCAGCGACGCTTCGAACTTGGCTGACCTGTGGCTGAACAATTCAACATCGTTCGAATCCAACGGACAGGTCACCGAAGTCTGGACGCGCAAGCGCTGGTACGACAAGACGTTGGCCACGTGGAAGCAGGTCACCGAGCCGGTGGCCGAGTCAGTGGCAACAGCGATCACCTCCGCCATGAAGGAACAGATCCCAGAAGAGATGAAGGGAATGCTGGGCAACTCTGATGGCATGTTCCGGAACCTTGGAGCGAGCATGTTCGGGATGCAGCTGGGCACCGCGCTTGGCGGGTTGGCAACGGATGTTCTTGGAGGCACCGATATCGGTCTTCCGCTGGCGGGAAGCACTCCGGGAATCATCGCCACCAACGTCGCCAAATTCGGTGAAGGTCTGGAGATCCCAGAGCAGGAAGTACTACTCTATGCGATCCTTCGCGAGAACGCCCATGCACGCTTGTTCAATCGTGTTCCATGGTTGAGTTCCAAGCTCATTGGCGCGGTCGAATCCTACGCTCGCGGCATCCACATCGATATGTCAAGGATCGAAGAAGCGGTTCGTGACATCGACCCATCCAATCCAGAAGCTCTGCAATCAGTATTGGGCGAAGGGCTATTCACCCCGCAACGCACTGAGCAGCAGGAAAAGGCGCTGGAGAATCTCGAGCTGACTCTTGCCCTCATTGAGGGATGGGTTGATCATGTAGTTTCTCTGGCGGCAGCGAACCTTCCGTTTGCCGAGCATCTTCGGGAAACGATGCGCCGGCGTCGCGCCTCCGGCGGTCCGGCAGAATCCGCATTCGCATCGCTGGTTGGACTGGAGCTCCGTCCGCGAAAGCTGCGCGAAGCCGCGGCCCTGTGGCAGCACCTTCACGATGAGCGTGGGATCGATGGGCGCGACGCCGTCTGGGACCACCCGGACCTCATGCCAACCCAAGATGATCTGAAGGATCCAACGACCTTCACCCAGCGTCGTGAGCTGGCCGCAACCGAGTTCGATGACTTCGATGCGGCCTTGGACAAGCTGCTTTCCGGCGAATTCGACAATGTCGAGCCAACGACCGGCCAAGAGAATCCAGGGGAACCAACGGATCCTCAATCGCCAGAAGATCCGGAAAAATAATCGTCCGTTTCCAGACCGCGGGGAGCAACGCTTAAGCGTCGCTCCCCGCGGTTGCACTGTCTGCTCCTACTCGGCATCGTCGCCAAAACCTTCGAGCTCATCAGCTGATTGGCCAAGTTCTCTTGCACGAGAGCTATAGCCGGCGTGAAAAGCATCCAGGTACAAGTCCGCTTCGGCTCGCCTCTCGAACTTATTGAGCAGCTTCTGGAATTCAGGACCATGCCCGGAACCAGGTGACGCCAAGTGGGCCAGTTCATGCACCAGAACGTAGTCGCGGACCCACGACGGCATGGGTTGGAGTTTTGATGAGAGCCTGATGCTCCGCTGCTGGTACGACGCTGAACCCCATCTCTTATTCTGATTGGTTACCCATCGCACAGATGATGGTGCTGCCAGGCCGCCGAAGTAATGCCGGTCTAATTCATGCGCCCTGCGTTCCAGCTCATTGTCCGTATGTCCTTCGGCGCGCCGTTGGCGATTCTGGCGATACTTCTTGAGCATCTCCTCAACGAATGAGCGTTCAGTTTTCTCATCAAGTGCAGCCGGAACCTGGATTATCAGGGTGTCATCGCGCCATTGGGAAGAAATAGTCTTTCGCCGTTTGGTGGAACGCACGACCCGAACTGGAATGTCGTCAGGAGCAACAAATTCAAAAGTATTTGGTGAAACAGGCATTGATTTCAGCTCCTTGCATCAGCTGGGCGGTCTTGGGCTGCGATATGGCTAGCAAGCCCCGATTTCTACGCTAAGGAACCCATGGATGCGATCGATGCATCCATTGCGAACTGTGAATAGCGATTAGCCCCGGTAGGATCCGAGGACTGCAAGGATCGCTTCGCCGTATCGTTCCAGCTTGCTGCGCCCGACACCTGCAATCTTCGATAGGCCCTGCAAAGATTCCGGTTGGTGTTCGGCAATGGACATCAGCGTGGCGTCGGTGAAAATCACGAATGCCGGGACCGAATTCGAGTGGGCAATTTCCGACCGCCAATTGCGCAAGCTATCAAACAACGCTTCGTCATAGGCAGCCGGGCAGGAAGCACAGCGCTTGAGCTTTCTCTCCTTGGCGCTGGTCAGGAACGACCCGCAGTTGGTGCAGATGGCTGGAATGAGTTTTTGTTCGCGTTTCTTATACGTCGTTTGCTGTCGACTGCTTGCTTGGCGGACGGACTTGATTCCGTCCAGGAATCGCGATGGGTACCGGTGGGCTCGTCCGCCGGGAGTACGCGCGAGTGACCATGATAAGAATAGATGCTTACGCGCACGCGTTATGCCTACGTAGAGCAATCGGCGTTCTTCATCAAAACCTGCTTGATCCTTGGCATAGGAAATAGGCACCAGGCCTTCGCTGAGGCCAACGAGGAACACCGCGTCCCATTCCAAGCCCTTTGCTGCGTGGAACGATGCCAAGGTGATGCCGTCCAGCGTCGGGGCATGCTGGATGGCCGCCCGGTCTTCGAGTTCCCTCACCACATCGTGCAAGGTGGCTTCGGTGCCTTGCTCTGTTTTCAAGGCAACAACTTCATCCGCGAGGCGTACCAGGGCGGAGAGGGATTCCCACCGCTGTCGAACAGCCCCGGTACCTCCACTGGGTGCGTTGGCCGAATAGCCATGGGAGGAAAGCACATCGCGCACTAGCTGCGATACCGATGTCTCGGCGGCAACGCTGAGGGCAGCGCGCAGGGCCAGCATTCCCTCTTTGACTTCCCGGCGCGAGAAGAAGCGCTCGGCTCCGCGCATGACATAGGGAATCGAGTGAGCGGAGAGTGCTTGTTCAAAGGCCTGGGATTGGCCGTTGGTGCGGTAGAGAATCGCAATCTCGGACAAGTCCTGGCCTTCACCCATCAATTTCTTGATGCGCTGGGCGACTTCTTCCGCTTCGTTCTCATCGTCCTTGGTTTCAAAAAACTCCGGACTCGGGCCATGATCGCGTTGGGCAATGAGTTCCAATGGTTCAGGCCACGTAACGTCGCGATCCGGCACGGAGGATTCAATCCGGCGGGTCGAGAGGACCTTGTTGGCCAGGTTCACGACTTCTGGCGTGGAGCGATAGTCGCGGACCAATTTGACGACCCTGGCTTCAGGGAACCGCGTGCCGAAGTTCAGCAGGAAATCCGGACGAGCGCCCGTGAAGGAATAGATGGTCTGAGACGCATCGCCGACAACGCACAGTTCGTTGCGCTGTCCCAGCCAAAGGTCCAGAAGACGCTGTTGAAGCGGCGAGACGTCCTGGTACTCGTCCACAACAAAGTGGCGATATTGCTGGCGAACGTGGGCAGCTACTTTCTCGTTGTCTTCGAGAATGGCAATCGTCAGCAGCAATACGTCTTCGAAATCGATGACTCCGCGATCGTCCTTGAGCTCTTCGTAAGTCTGAAAGATCCTTGCCATGCTTACCGGCTCCAGGCCGTTGGGCATCTCCCGGGTTGCGGCGATCTTCGCATAGCTTTCCGGAGTATGCATCGAGACCTTCGCCCACTCTATTTCCGCGGCCAGATCGCGCACCATGGCACGGTCGCTTGAGATGCGCAGCCGCCGAGCGGCTTCGGCAATGAGCGGCGCCTTGTGCTCGACGAGGTTGGGCAGGGTGCCGCCGATGGCCTGGGGCCAGAAGTACTGCAGCTGGCGCAAGGCGGCCGCATGGAAAGTTCGAGCCTGTACGCCTGGCGCGCCCAACTGGCGCAATCGGGTCCGCATCTCTGCGGCAGCACGAGTGGTAAAAGTCAACGCAAGAACGCTAGTGGGATTGTAGATTCCCGTGTGCACGCCATGGGCAATGCGGTGGGTAATTGCCCTGGTCTTGCCGGTTCCTGCGCCTGCCAGAATACACAATGGACCGCTGAGCGTTTCAGCTGCCTGCCGTTGTTCAGCGTCCAGTCCCCCCAGCAGATCCTGTACTGGTGGAGCGTCGTGTTCTGTCACTTGTTCAGGGCCTCCGGAAGGGATTCTCCGTACCAACTACGGATTAATGCGTGCGCAATTGAAACGCCACGCGGTATGTCAATTGTTCCCGATTCCAAGGCAACACGCAGTTCCTCTCGGCTGAACCAGCGTAGGTCCTTGATTTCAGCGCCGTCAGGAACCAGTTCTTCGCTCATGGCTTCGGCGGCGAAACCGAGCATTAATGAACGGGGCAACGGCCATGGCTGCGAGCCACGGTATGCCACCTCGCCAACGTGGACGCCTGATTCTTCGAACACTTCCCTGCGAACCGCTGATTCCAGCGATTCACCTGCCTCAACGAAACCGGCCAAGACTGAATACATATGCGTTCTGAATGTGGCATTGGCACCGAGAAGGATTCGATCCTGATGGTCAATGACGGAGGCGATAATGGCCGGGTCGGTGCGTGGAAAGAGTTCGTGGTCGTTCATTACGCAGCGTTGGCCCCAGCCAAAGGTCGACGAACGCACTTCCGAACCGCATTGCGGGCAAAAGCGCTCAGCGCTGATCCAGTTCGAGATGGCTTGGGCCTCGACCAGCAACTCGGCTTGAAGCTGCGGCAAGACAGTGAAGGCCTCGCGTAAGGAAATCCAGCGCTCAATCGCCAGATGAGCGAAACTCTCAGCCTCGACAATCGCCAATACGAAATCCGTCGATTCAGCTGTTCCCAGATACACCTGGCGTTCAGATTCAGTGAGCACGTAGTCAGGTCCGCTGATGAAGAAAAGCTCGGTACCTGTCGATGCGGCTCCCTGCTCGGAAATCAGCATGACTTTGGTCGTTCGCAGGGCGAGTTTCTCGCTGAGCAGCTCAGGGTTCGGCCGTTCGGTCAACGGGCGTTCGATGAGCGACTGCGCAAACGGAAGTCCCTTGAGTGGAGTTTGATAATTCTCTGCCAAAGCCATACTACTAACCTAGTGCACCCGGGCCTCCACTCTCCTGTTTCGAACCGGGTGTGGATAGCCACGTACCGGGAATTTTATTGTCAACTCTGAACATTGCCGGTGAATCCCACCATATTCTGTGCGTCATTCAGCCTCTCAGGTCACGAATTCGCATACGGTGGAACATGTGAAACGCTCTGCCATGGAACTCGCCGCAATTGCCACCGCCGCCGTCCCCGGATTAGCCCCGGTTGGTTTCGCGGCGTTGTCAGATGACGCAGAAGATTTTGATTCGGCTCTCATCGTCGATGCGCTCAAGCACCGGTGGCGTGTACGGTCGCCACGCCACGATGAAGCCAGCATGCGACTGGAAGCCGAACTATCAGCACTGCGTGCTTTCTCGGCCAAGGTTCGAACTTCGTTGCCATTCGCGCTCCCAGCAGTTGCTGGCACTGTCCGTCAAGGATCCCTGCGCACTTTTGTCTACAAGGACATGCCAGGACATGTGCCAACGTTGGATGAACTTGTCGACGAAGGAAGCAACCTAGCCAAAGCACTGGGACAGTGCATGGCTGCTATCCACCAGATTCCTGATGAAGCCGTGGAAGTTGCCGGCCTGCCGACCTATTCCGCCGACGAAGTGCGTCAACGCAAGCTCAATGAGCTCGATACCGCGGCGGCCACCGGCAAGGTGCCTAGCCGTTTGCTGCGCCGCTGGGAACACGCCATGGAGGATGTTGCGTTGTGGCGTTTCAACTCGGCAGTGGTTCATGGCGACTTTGATGAAGAGCAACTGCAAATTTCGCATTCCAGCATTACGGCGGTTAAGGGTTGGACGGACTTGCATGTCGGCGACCCCGCAGATGATTTCGCATGGCTTTCCGCCATCGAAGATCAGCAGTTCACTGACCGTGTTTTCTCTTCCTATGTCGAAGCACGCGGTAAGGCCGCCGATCCGCACATCATGCGTCGTGCCGCACTGGCAGCGGAGTTCGCATTGGCTCAGTGGCTCGTGAAGTCTCTTGATTCCAAGGATCCGCAGCGCATCGCCGAAGCCGATGAAATGCTGCAGGAACTTGATCACAACATTGCAGAATTCGGTGGACAGCCGTTGTCCGTCGTCGAGGCACCGCGTCCGCTTTCTCCTCAGGCATCTACACCAACGCAGGATGCCGCCGGTGAGGGCAGCAGGACCATCCCAGAAGGTTCAACGCCCGCGCCGCAGCCATCGGCAGCATTGGCTACCCCACGGATCAATACGGCAAAGGTCACCGCACTCACTGAACCGAAGGACGCCCCGGAGGGCTCCTCTTCAGCGCCCGCGTCCAGTGCCGAGTCCAGGACCTCCGAGGACGCCGTCGCTCCGCAGCCCACCGCGAAGCAGGCGGAAGAAACTAATGACGCAAAGCCCGAACCAGTCTCCAAGGCTGGCTCGGAATCGAATCCTGCGGCAGATTCCTCCGCTTCACCAGAGGCAAGGAAATCCCAGGACGAGCCCGAAATCGCCAAGCCTGCTGCCGAGTCGGAAAAGGGCAAAGATGACGAGGACGGCGCCGAAAAGTAACCCTTTCGGGCTACACGGCGCCGCCGTGACTTAGCTTTCGAGTTGCTCGAACGCGCTAGAGATCATTGCTTCCAGTTCCGCTTCATCGGACAAGTGCTCTGCTCGCACGGTGATGCCGGCCGCGACGTAGTAGAACGCTGCCTTGATGTCATCGAGCGCGATACCATGCAGGCGCGACCATCCCAGACGGTAAACCGCGAGCTGAACCAGTTTGCTCTTCAAGTCTTTTCCATGCGGGACGCGTCCGGTCTTCCAATCCAATAACAGCCAGGTGCCATCATCCATTTGGAAGACTGCATCAATTCTGCCTCGCACCGCCACAGGTCCGACGCGAGTCTCCAATGGAACCTCGACGTAGGCTGGCTGCAGTTGCGCCCATTCGCTGGCGAGGAAAGCTTCCTTCATTGATTCCAGGTCCAGGGCCTCGTCCAGATAGCTGTCCGCTGGTTCGACAAGATCCCCAAGATCGAGCATCGAGGTCTTTTCGTAGAATTCCTCAATCCATGCGTGGAATGCAGTGCCTCTGCGGGCTGCCAGCCCTGGGCGTCGCGGCACGGGACGGCGAAGATTCTCCAACACCGAAATCGGGTCTTCGGCCAGTTCGACGAACAACGAGGCGCGCACATGTTCCGGAACTTCGATGGATCGCTCGCGGTTACTGAGGAATTCACGCTGGGCCAGGAGCTTATGGGCTTCATCAAGCCAGTGCTGCCCTTCGGCACTCACCGGCTGATAATCTTCCTGGGCTGCCAAGACATCATCAGCGATTTCCTGGACAACCGCACGTCGCGAATAGGCCGATTCGCCATCGTGCATGCCGCCGGTAACCTGTGGCCCGTCCAAAGGATCATAAGGCCATAGTGCCTCCAGCGGGGTCAGCCGATTGGGGTTCTGCTCCGGCGCGTCCTCTTCATCAATCCAGATTCCGATTTCCGCTTTTGGGTCAGGTCCCTCGGCCAGGGGTTTCAACGCCATGAAGAACTCTGATGCCTCGGTAGGCTTGCTTCGCGTCGCCGTCCAAATGCTGCTGCTGCAGATCAGCAGGGACTTGGCACGGGTGACCGCAACGTAGGCCAACCGGCGTTCCTCAGCAATATGGTGGTCTTCAACCTGATCCTTGAACAGGGATTCGGCTTCCAAGATCTCCTTGAGCGCCGGCTGATCGGTGTCCCACTGCGGCAAGTCCTTGGCATCGCCGCGCAACGGCCAGGGCAACGCCTTATCACCACTGGTCCATCGGTCCGCTTGGGAGCCCGGGAAAACTCCATCGTTCAAGGACATCACAGCAACGATGTCCCATTCCAAGCCTTTCGAGGCGTGGACGGTCAGCAACTGCACGGCCTGAGGATCCGCATCTTCACTAGGCAGTGGCAAGCCCTTTTCTTTTTCGGCCGCTTGTTCCAGCCACATCAGGAATCCGGCGAGCTCCACCCGCGGAGCGTTACGGCAATATTCGCGAACAACATCGGCAAAAGCATCAAGGTTTGCTCGTGAAACATCGCGCTCGACCCACGGACGAACTGCTACTTCAATATCCAGATTCATGGCCCGCTCGACTTCTCGGATCAGTGTTTCCAAGTCATCGTTGGCCATCAGGCGCAATGAAGCCAGCTCTTCCTTCAGGGCAGCCAATCGGCTTCTGCCCTCGGTGCTCAGGCTTCTGCCATCTGAGCTGCTCCACCCTGCTGGAGGCAGAAAGTCCAGTGCTTCAATGAGGCTGGCGGCGTCGTTGAGCTCTGCTCTCGCTGTTTCCACAGCCTCAGCCTCGGCGGATTCTTCCGTGCTGGCGCCACTGGATCGCAATCCGTGGGAGCGACGCCGTTCGAGTTGCCGTGACCAGTCGGCGAATGCGGCCAGGTCGGCTGCGCCTATGCGCCACCTGGCGCCGGCAAGCAGGCGCATCAGCTTGTCCGAGCGCAATGGATCCACCAGGACATGGAGGCATGCAACAAGGTCGGTAACTTCGGGAGTGCTCAATAGCCCCGACAATCCCACCAACTGGTAGCGAATACCGCGCTGGGCGAGCACCTCGCCCATGATGCTCAACTGGCTGCGGTTTCGCGATAGCACGGCGCTCGTTTTCCCTGCCTGGGGATCACTCCGATGCTCAGCCTCAATCAAGTCCGCGATGGCTTCGGCTTCCTGGCGTACTGTGGCACACCGGTTGAGCACTACGCGCCCTGGCAGGGCTAAGGCAGATGGTTCCAAGGGCTTGACGGTGACGGGTCCGGAGTGGGCGGCTCCCCCTGCAGTAATCTGGTTGGCCGCCGACAGCACGTTCACCGTATTGCGCCAGGCGATAGTCAGGTGCTTAATGTGGGCGATTTCGCGCCGCTCCCCGCGATGGATGGGGAAGGTTTCGGGGAACCGGAACAGCTGCCCGGCACTCGCGCCTCGGAAGCCGTAGATCGATTGGTTGGGGTCGCCCACGGCGGTCACCGGATGGCCCTTCCCGTAGAGCTGGGAGAAGAGCACCATCTGCGCGTGGGATGTGTCCTGGAATTCATCCAGCAGCACTACTTGATGGCTCGTTCGTTCGGCGAGCGCGGCGGCAGGGACTTCCTGTGCGATCCTGGCCGCGTGGGCGACGAGGTCTCCGTAGTCCATCACGCCAAGCCGCTTCTTCTCGCGCGTGTATTCCTCGGCCAATTCGGCAATAGTTGCCCTCGACGCGAGTTTGTCAATAAGCTTCAATGCCGCTTGCGTCGGAGCTTTGTCTTTTTCCGCGTCCATGGGCAGGGCTCGCAGCGTTGATACGAGGTCATCGATCCATTCGTGGGCTTCCGGAGCCGTGGCCAGATGCTCGGAGGCTTCGGAGCTGAAGGAGACAATGGCATCAATGAGGGTGCTGCTGGCACTGTTCAAGTGCTGGTAGTCCCCCGTGTATTTCTCCAAAACCGAATGTCCCAGCTGCCACGATTGGGCTGCTCCAAGCAGGGCGCTGTCTTCCTCCAAGCCCAGACGCAGCCCATGATCCTGGACCAGGGTGTTGGCGTAGGAGTGATAGGTGGAAACGGCTGGGTCGAGGAAGTCACGAGTTTCTTCCTGGCTCAATAGTCCTGCGGCTACGAGCTGGGCGATCTTGGCCCGGATTCTCAAGGACAGCTCACCCGCGGCTTTGCGGGTGAAGGTGACACCGAGGATTTGTTCTGGACGCACTAATTGGTTGGCGACCAGCCAGACAACTTTGTCGGCCATGGTTTTGGTTTTTCCGGAGCCTGCGCCAGCGATGACCAGCATCGGTTCCAGCGGGGCGGCGATAATCTCTGCCTGCTGCTCGGTAGGAGGAAACTTCTCCCCTAGCGCCTGCGACAGTTCTTGGGGGCTGTACTTGATGGTGCTCATCGTTCGGTGACCTGTCGTCCTTCAGTGCACAGTGGGCAGATTTCCGGCAGTGTGCAGTTGCCCAGTATTCCAGAGGCACCCGCGACATGCCGGGTTATGAATTCGTTGTGGCCCATCAGGTTTGCGGCCTCCAGGATGAGGGTTCTTGCCCAATCGTCCTCCCCCAGCGAGGGCTGTTCCCTGATCGTGGGGCTCTTGGTATTGGTGCCGACGTAGACCAGGGACGCTCCGGCTGGCTGGTCGGACAGCCCAGCTGTCTCGGCATGTTCTTTGAGCGCTCCCAGCTGAATGGCCGTTTGGTATACGCCAAGCTGTGGATGCTCAAGGGTATCGATCTTGCTGGGCGCCATCGAACCGGTTTTGAGATCAACCACGGTGACCTTGCCGTTGGCATCGGCCTCGACACGGTCGATAATGCCTCGTAGTTGGACTTGCGTCCCGTTGCTCGTGGGCACGTCAATTTGGAAGGGCAATTCGCGCGCGACGAGTTCGCGGCCTTCTTGCCTCATCGCGATGCAGTATTGGGCGAATTTCTTGAGCATGAGCGTCGCCCTGTCAAAGTCACGTTGCCCTTCCCAATTCTCCAGCTTTTCCAGCTCCGGCCACCGCTGTTCCAGGATCTGCTGGTATTCGGAGCCACTGGCTTCCGGGTGTTCTTCAGCGATGGAGTGGATCAGGGTCCCGAGGGAGGCGGCGAAGTCGTGGGCCGCCGTCCCACCTGCGCTTTGGACGAACCAATTCAGCGGGGACTTCACCAGTGTTTCGACCTTTGACGGGGAGACTCGCCGTGGCTGGTCTTCCGGTACTACGGGGCCGGTGGAGGACAGCGGGCGCAGTCCCCACCATTGCTCTGGGTGGGCGCCTCGAACCGTTTGAGCGGACTTCGCTAGTTGGGCCAGCACGTTGACGGCGTCGTTGTATTGCTCGGCCGGGTTGAGCCCTTCGGGCGCTGGCATGGCGCCGAGCTGTGCTGCTTTGCACTGTTCAGCGGTTTTGCGCAGTTGGGCCACGAGTGTGGGCAACGAACGCAGACGTGGTACCGGTGTGGTGGTCCGGCCTTCGGTTCCTGGCGGGTCTACGAGGTCCAGGAATGAGGAGGGCTGGCTATCTTCGTTATCCACTGCCGTGCAGATCAGCTGTTCGCCGGCTCGCGAGACGGCGTTGCTGAAGCTGCGCAGTTCGTCATTCCTGATCTGGCGAACCAGGTGGGTGGGTATCCGCGTAGCCAGGAACTCGATTCCATGTTCAACAGCGTCCGCCAAGGCGTTAGAGCCTAGCAGCTCGCCACGCAACCGCAGGTTAGGCCATGAGCCTTCCTGCAATCCCGGGATGAACACTATTGGCCATTGCTTACCGGCCGCGGCAGCTGTGGTTAACACGGTCACCATATGTCCTCCCGCTGCGCGAGTGGCCAAGGAGTCCATCGGTAAGTCCTGGTTGAGGATGTGTTCAATGAATTGAGGCACGCTGGCTCCGGGCAGCTGATCTACGAATCGTTCGGCAGCCTGGAACAATGACAGCACTGCGTCGAGGTCATGATCGGCGCGGCGTGCAGCGGTCCCGGTCCCCAGTGCTTCTTCGCGCCACGCTGGGGCCCGCCCGGAAGCTTCCCACATGGACCAGAGCGCGGTTTCTGGTGTTGCTGTTCCGCTAGCCAGTTCGGACTTCAGTGCCCCGTACATTTTCAGCAGGCGCTGCAAGCCGAAGGCGGGCTTGCCGAGGTCCTGGGCGAGTTCGGGTTCGCGCAGGCAAGTTTCCAGCAACTCCTGGCTGGAGCGCCGTCCACCCTGCGCCGCTTCGTGGTGGCGCAGCAGCTGGCGCAGTCGCCGGATTTCCAGCGCCGTGCTCATCCCGTAGCGCGATAGAAGGAGGTTCTGCATCAACAATGGATCGTCGGCCGCTGAATCGTTGAAGGCCAGTTCCAGCAAGTCCAAGAGCGGACGTACAGCCCCCTCATCTTTCAGCGGGATCTCGGCAGGAGGAACCTGCACGGCGATCCCCTGCCCTTCGAGGAAACGGCTATAGGAACGCACTTGCGAACCGTTGCGGACCACGATGGCGATGTCCGAGAGGCTGCGGTTTTCGAAAAGGCTCAGCTGGACAATGCGCTGCGCGATGTACCGCTCTTCGAGGGTAGAGTTTTCAAAGGTCAGTGCCTGGCAAATGTCATTCTGGCTGACGGTTCGCGGTTCGATGTTCCGCCCGCGCATTCCGGCGGCGAGGGGAACCCGGCTGACGATGCGTTCCCAGGCGGCGGTGATTCGCGGTGTCATCCGGTACCCCTGGGTCAGTTCCAAGAAGGCTGCTTCTGCGGTGCTCGAATAATTCTGGGCGAAACGATGCAGCTCGTCGGTCCGTGCCCCGCGGAATCCCTGGACGACGCTATCCGGCGCGGCGAAAGCTACCAGTGGACGGTCCTTGGTCAGTAACGCCAGCAGCCGGTGCTGCGATAACGTTGCTTCTTGCAGGTCGTCAACGAGCACCAGGGCAAGCCGGTCTTGTTCCGCATGCAGGAAGCCCGGGTGTTCTTCCAGCAGTTCGGCCGCACGGGTAATGAGTCCGGCGGGGTCGAATGCTTCGGCGCTGCCCAGATCCAGCAAGTCGCGATATTCCTGGTAGAACGCAGCTGCGGCAACCCATTCAGGCCTGGCGGCTTGTTCTCCAAAATCTTGGATATCGGCTGGTTCCATCCCTAGTTCTGAAACACGATCAAAGAATTCGCGGATCTCTTTGCGGAAGCCCCGTGTCTCGATGGCAAGTTCCAGCTCGCTGGGCCACTGCGGTCCGCGAGTCAGGCCCGAGGCATGCCCTTCAAGCAGGTTGCCGATAAGGGTATCTTGTTCCGGCCCGGACAGCAGTCGAGGTGATCTCTCCAGGAAAGGCAGGAGCCCTTCAATGCGGGCCCGGCGAATAAGGTCAAAGGCATAGGCGGACCACGTGCGTACGACTGGTTCGGTAAAGGTACGTTCTGCCCGGCGGCTCAGGTCATCACGGATGGAGGCGGCCGTCAGTCGAGTAGGCGCGATGATGAGCAATGACTGAGGATCAAGTCCCGCGTCAAGGTGCCAGACAGCGGTGCTGATCAGGGTAGTGGTCTTGCCGGTCCCCGGCGCACCGGTGACGAGCACCGGCCCGCTTGCAGACTGAAGCTGGGCCACGATTTCCTGCGAACCCGATTCGGTCCCGTCTCGCGTTTCATCCATGGTTATAGTTCATCATCCAATGCGGACATTTTGGGGTTGCCCAGTGACAGCCTGAGGATATCGATTTTTTGCCACTGGGGCTGCGTGGGGTTCCAGCGAAGTTTTTTGATTTCGACACGACGGTCAGGGCGGGCAAGGTTTTCCTCATCCCAATGGGCACGGGCTCTAGGCAGCAGCAGCTCCGCCATGCCTCCGTCCGCTCTGGTGACTCGCCACCATGGGGTGCCCTCGGGGGCCGTTGCCATGGCCTTTCCTACTTGGCGCGCACCTCCACTGCCCAGTAGCTCAGCAACGTCACCGTAGCTGAGCACTGCTCCCGGGGGAATCAGCTGCGCCAGCTGGTGCACCGCGTGAACGTAATCGAGTTGGCTCGGCACTTCGGCATCTGTCATGGTTCTATTCTGCCAAGGAGCTGACGTTGATCCACAAAGGGCGCGTCTGGCGATGGCGGTGACTTGATCTGCCTGTAGCGTTGTACCCATGAATGAATGGCATAAGGGCCTTGCAATTGGCTTTGACTTGGAAACTACCGGCGTTGACACCACTACGGCACGCATTGTGACCGCATCGGTCGTCTTGCTGGATGAGCAAGGCAACGTCGTCAACCGCCGCGAGTGGCTGGTCAATCCCGAGGTCGAGATTCCTGAGGCAGCCACCGCGGTCCATGGAATCTCCACGGAAAAGGCACGGACCGAAGGCGCACCGGCAAAGCAGTCGGTCCAGGAAATCCTGCAGCTGTTGATATTCGCCTCGGAACAGTCCCCCATTGTTGCGTTCAACGCTTCCTACGACTTCTCGGTGCTCTACCACGAGGCTGTCCGCTACGATCTGCCGCCGTTCTTCCCCGGAAATGTCATCGACCCATTCATTATCGACAAGCAGGTCGACAAGTTCCGCAAGGGGAAACGCACTCTGGCTGCGGCGTGCGAGTTCTATGGAGTCGTACTGGAAAATGCCCACACTTCTTTGGCTGATGCCATTGCCTGCGTGGCAGTTGCACGGCAAATCGGCGAGCGGTACCCGCAGCTGCAGGTCGATCCCCAAGTGCTGCACGGCTGGCAAATTGGCTGGGCTCGCGAACAGGCAGAAAGCTTCCAAGCCTACCTTCGGAAGACCAAACCTGACGCCGTCGTCGACGGCGCATGGCCGATCACGGAGGGATAGATCACAGGCAAACAAGCTTCTGTGCTCTATTTCACTAGCCAATAATTCTCTGGTGCGCCATTCCGCGGAAGTCGATAGTTCATGTTCTGTCACAAATCGAAGAATAATCTTCGAGCAGCATGGCTAAATGACTCCCAGCTAAGAATCTTAACCCGATTTTTGCGCTCATTCGGGCGATTTTGTTCGATGATGGTTCAATGGAGGGTACTCTCTATTCCCATTTGAGAACTGAAGGAACACGCCTAGTGATCACAGTTAGTGACCTGCGCAAGGTCTACCAGCAGGGCAGCAAGGATGTCGTTGCTCTTGATGGTGTCAGCCTTGAAGTCCCCACCGGGAAAATTCATGGCATCGTCGGACATTCCGGGGCTGGCAAGTCCACACTTGTCCGCTGCTTGACCCTGCTTGACCAGCCAACCTCCGGCTCCGTTTCCGTTAACGGCAAGGAACTGACCAACGTCAGCTCTGAAGAGTTGCGCAATGCGCGCCGCCGTATCGGAATGGTGTTCCAGCACGCCAATCTCTTTGATTCGCGCACCACCGAGCAGAACGTTGCCTACCCCTTGGAACTGGTGGGAACCCCGAAGGATCAGGTTGCCAGCAAGGTCGCTGAACTCTTAGAACTCGTTGGCCTGTCCCAGTTCGCCAAGGCTTACCCATCCCAGCTTTCCGGCGGCCAGCGCCAGCGCGTTGGCATTGCCCGCGCACTGACCACCGACCCGGATGTTCTTCTGTGCGATGAGCCAACCAGTGCACTTGATCCGAAGACAACGGATGAAATCCTTGAGCTTGTTAAGGAACTGCGCGATCGCCTGAACATTACGGTCTTGATCATCACCCACGAAATGCACGTCGTGAAGCAGGCCTGCGACTCGGTCTCCCTGCTCGAAGGCGGAAAGATCGTTGAGCATGGAGATATCGAAGCCGTGATCACCAACGCCTCGGGCCGTCTGGCTTCAACTTTGCTGCCGCTTCCTGGCGATGCTCCACGCGCTGAAGGATCCGGACCGATCCTTGATTTGCTCTACACCGGCCAGCAGGCCACTGAGCCAGTGATTTCTTCGCTGGCCCGCCAGTTCAATACCGATGTCAATGTTTTGGCTGGATCCGTCGAACAACTTGGTGAGCAGCAGTATGCCCACCTGCGCCTGCAGCTCAATGCAGACGCTGATTTGGAATCAATCGTGAATCACCTGTCCGCCACCGGAATCGCAGTGACCGTGAAGGGAGCCAAATAGATCATGGATTTCTTTACGCCAACAGTCCTCAAGGCCATGGGTACAGCCACGGTTGAAACCCTTCAGATGGTAGTAATCTCAGGAATCATCACTGTCGTCATTGGTTTGGTTCTCGGCATTCTTCTCCACGTGACCGGCAAGGGTGGCCTGACGCCTATTCGTTGGCTCAACGTCATCCTGTCCTCAATTATCGTGAACATCACCCGATCGATTCCGTTCGCCATTCTGATGGTTGCGCTGATCCCCTTCTCCGCCATGGTGGTTGGAGCTTCGCTCGGCCCCATCGCCGCCTCGGTCTCGCTGACCATCGGCACCATCCCCTTCTTTGCCCGCCTCGTCGAGACGGCACTGCGTGATGTCTCCACCGGCAAAGTTGATGCTGCGCTGGTCATGGGTTCCACGAAGATGCAGACCATCCGCAAAGTGCTCGTCCCTGAAGCCATGCCCGGCATCATCGCAGCCGTGACCACGACTGTCGTGACCCTGATTGGATATTCGGCCATGGCGGGCCTGGTGGGCGGTGGCGGACTGGGCCGAATGGCCTACACCTACGGCTATACCCGTTACAACATGCCGATCATGCTCGCGACAATCATTATTATTGTCGTCTTGGTGCAGTTGGTCCAGATCATTGGCGATGCTGTCGCCCGCAAGGTCGACCACCGCTAGGGCAACCCAGATTTCCACCGGTCCTGCCGGTGGAGCCGTGGAATATGTCATGACACGGCAAAACTCACTCGCAACCGTGCCCCACGGCCCGAAACCAAAAGGAAAACAAGCCATGCGCAAAAAGCTCGCACTTGCAATCACCGGCATCGCCACCGCGTTCGCCCTGACCGCCTGCGGCAGCAGCGATCCATCGGCAGACGCCAATGCAACTTTGGACCCAGCAAACCCGGTGACCATCAAGGTCGGTGCCAGCCCGGTCCCGCAGTCCGATATCCTGAACTACATTGACGAGAACCTGGCCAAGGACGCCGGCATCGACCTGGACGTCGTGGAAATCGACGACTATGTCACTCCGAACACCTCGCTCAATGAAGGCACCCTCGATGCCAACTACTTCCAGACCGAGGCCTACCTGAAGACTGAAACCGAGGAAAAGGGCTACAAGTTCGCCCACGGCGCTGGCATCCACGTTGAGCCGATGACCGCCTTCTCGAAGACCTTCAAGGACCCCAAGGACGTCACCGAGGGAACCACGGTTCTGCTGAACAACGACCCAGTGAACCAGATCCGTGGCATGCGCGTTCTGGAGCAGGCCGGACTGCTGAAGAACATTGCGGACGATGATTCTATCCTCACCGTCCAGGACGACAAGGACAAGAACCCGCTGTCCCTGAAGCTCAAGGACGCCAACGCGGAGCAGGTCGTCCAGTACTACAAGAGCGACGACTCCATCGGCGTGGCCGTGATCAACGGCAACTTCATCGTCCAGGCCAAGCTGAACAAGGACGAAATCCTGGCTCAGGAATCCGGCGAGAACAACCCGAACGCCAACTTCCTGACCTGGCGTGAGGGCGAAGAGACCGCAGCCATCAAGAAGCTCGAAGAGCTGCTGCACTCGGATGAGGTTCGCGCCTACATCGAAAAGACCTGGACCGACGGAAGCGTTATCCCAGCGTTCTAATCCAGTCTTGTTCCCGGTCGCTGACCCGAGGACATGACGAAGCAAACTGCCCGAGTTCCATATGGAACTCGGGCATTTTTTGTTGGCCAGAGGCCTGTTCTAGCGCTTAGGCCTGGGCAGCGGCGGCGGCCTTGGCGGCTGCCGGCAACGCAGCGAAGATCTTCTCCATGGCAGCGTCGTCATGCGCCGCAGAGACGAACCATGCCTCGAATACGCTCGGTGGCAGGTAGATGCCGGAATCAAGCATGGAGTGGAAGAACGGAGCGTAGCGGAAGCCCTCCTGGGCCTGTGCATCAGCGTAGTTGTGCACGCCCTTCTCGGAGGTGCCAAAGGCGACCGAGAACAAGGTGCCGGCACGCTGGATGGAGTGATCCAATCCGGCGGCGTTGAAGGACTCGGTGATCGCGGCCTGCAGGGCCTCGGACTGCTTGCCCAGGTGGGCGTATACATCCTCGGTTGCATGGGTCAGCTGGGCGATGCCGGCGGCCATGGCGACAGGGTTGCCGGAGAGGGTGCCAGCCTGGTACACGGGACCCAGTGGCGCCAAGTAATCCATGACCTCGGCACGTCCACCGAGGGCGGCGGTCGGCAGGCCACCGCCAATGACCTTGCCGAAGGTGTACAGGTCGGCGGTCCAATCCTCGACCTTGCCGGTCAAGCCCCAGTAGCCGGAGGACGAGGCGCGGAAACCGGTGAGCACCTCGTCGAGGATCAGCAGGGCACCGTGCTTGGCGGTAGTCTCCTTGAGGAACTTGTTGAAGCCCTCTTCCGGAGCCACGACGCCCATGTTGCATGGAGCGGACTCGGTGATCACAGCGGCGATGTTGGCGCCGTGTTCAGCGAAGGCGGCTTCGATGGCGGCACGATCGTTGTACGGCAACACCAGGGTTTCGGCGGCGGTGGCCGCGGTAACGCCGGCAGAGCCTGGCAGCGCCAGGGTGGCGACGCCGGAGCCGGCGTCAGCCAGCAACCCGTCGAGGTGGCCGTGGTAGCAGCCTGAGAACTTGATGACCAGTTCGCGGCCGGTGAAGCCGCGCGCCAGGCGCACAGCGGTCATGGTGGCCTCGGTGCCGGTGGAGACCATGCGCACGCGCTCAACGCCGCCCACGCGGGACTTGATCAGCGCACCGAGCTTGGCCTCGTCAGGGGTGGAGGCGCCAAAGGACAGACCGCGATCCACCGCGGCGTGCACCGCGGCCTGGATTTCCGGGTGCGCGTGGCCGAGCAGCGCCGGACCCCACGAGCAGACCAGGTCAACGTATTCCTTGCCGTCGGCATCGGTGAGGTAGGCGCCCTTGGCGCCGACCATGAAGGGCGGAATGCCACCGACGGAGCCGAAGGCACGCACCGGGGAGTTCACGCCGCCGGGCATGACCTCGCGGGCCTCGGCAAAGAGCTGTTCAGAGTTCGACATCGGTCTTACTTTCCTTCCTTGAGCCAGCCGGCAACTTCGGCTGCATAGTACGTGAGGATCTGCTGGGCACCGGCCCGCTTGATGGACAGCAAGGATTCGAGCACCGATGCCTTGCGGTCGATCCAGCCGTTGGCGCTGGCCGCTTCGATCATCGAGTACTCGCCGGAGATCTGGTAGGCGGAGACCGGTACCGGGGAGAATTCGGCGATGTCGCGCACGATGTCCAGGTAGCTCATGGCCGGCTTGACCATGATCATGTCGGCACCCTCGGCGAGATCCAATTCGGCTTCGATCACTGCTTCGCTGCGGTTGGCCGAATCCATCTGGTAGGTGCGGCGATCGCCCTGCAGCTGGGAGTCGACTGCCTCGCGGAATGGCCCGTAGAAGGCGCTGGCATACTTCGCGCTATAGGCCAGCAGGGACACATCCTGGCGTCCAGCGGCATCCAGGGCCTGGCGGATCGCGCCGATCTGTCCGTCCATCATGCCCGATGGGCCGAGCATATGGGCACCGGCCTCAGCCTGGGCCACGGCCATCTGGCCATAGATTTCCAAGGTAGCATCATTGTCCACGACGCCGTTGGCATCAAGCACCCCGCAGTGCCCGTGGGAGGTGAATTCGTCCAGGCACACATCGGACATGACAACCAGTTCATTGCCTACCTCGGCGCGGACCGCGGCGATGCCCTGATTGAGGATGCCCTGCGGGTCCAGGCCCGCGGAGCCGGTTTCGTCGCGGTCCTCGGGGATGCCGAAGAGCATGATGCCGCCCAGTCCGCGTTCAGCTGCGTCGTTGGCGGCGGCCTTGAGCGAGTCCATGGAGTGCTGGAAGACCCCTGGCATGGAGGTGATCTCGTTGGGCTGGCTCAATCCTTCGCGCACAAAGGCGGGGAGGATCAGCTGGCGCGCTGAAAGCTCGTTTTCGGCGACCAGCCGGCGAATCGCAGGATTCTGCCGCAACCGGCGGGGACGATGCTGAGGAAAACCCATCGCTCTACTTTCTATCTTGACTACTTGGTCTCTCCAGCCGCGGCAACGCCGCCTGGCTGAAGCAATTCTTTGGCCGCTCGGGCCAGGCCCTGCGGGGTTGGTTCTGCCGCGATCGCATCCACCGGCAGGCAAGCGGCCTCCAGCGCCTTGGCCGTGGGTGCGCCGATCGCAAGGGCGCGCACGTTCTGGGGCATCCGGCCACCGGCCAGCTGAGCGAAACGGCGCACGATGCTGGGAGCCGAGAAGACGATCAGATCCATCTGACCCAGTTTCCCACCGATGTCCCCCGGCTGCAGGACATTAACCGAGGCGGGCACCCGGGCAGTATCCACCGGGGCGCCGCCCGCTGGGGCGTCCACGCTCTGGTAGGCGATCACTTCATCCACGGTGACCGGCTTGCCGGCCAGGGCCCCGGACAAGGTGGAACTGGCCAGATCCCCGTGGGGATAGCAAATCACGGAGCCAGGTTCTGGATGCCATAGGTCGAGCATTCCGGCCGCCGACTGCACTTGCGGCTGGAAATCCACGCTTCGCCCCAGCTTCGCTGCAATGGCCTGGCTGGTCTTTTCACCCACCGCGGCGATGCGCAGCGAGCTGGGCAAGGTTCGCGAGCCGAGCACCTGTTCGAGCACCTGCACGGTGCTCACCGAGGTGATGGCCAGCCACGAATACGCGCCATCAACCAATCGCTGCGCCATCGCGTCGAGCGCTTGCCGGTCCTCCGGCCAGATGGCCGTCACCAGCTGGGCGCACCAGGAGGTGATGCCCAGCTGCTCGAACTGCCGCACCGTGGCTTCTGCTCGCGCCGGGTTGCGCAGGATCAATGCGTGGTAGGCCATGGGCAAAGGCTCTAGGCCAATCCGGCGATCACTGCGGCGCCGTCGGCAATCATCGTGCTTGCCAGATCGCGGCCCAGTTGCTGCGCCGAAGCGACACCGTCAATGGCGCTGCGGGCGCTGCGGCGCATGGTCTGGGACCCATCGGGGTTGCAGGCCACGGCCTGGAGCACCAGCTCGTTGCCTTCCACGTGCGCCAGGGCGCCGATTGGTGCCGCGCAGCCGGCCTCCAAGGTGGCCAGCAAGGATCGTTCGGCAACTACCTGCAGGCGGGTTGCCTCGTCATCAAATGACGCCAGCGCCGCATCGAGGGCAGCGTGGCCGGTGCCGGCGCTGCGCGTCTCCAGGGCGAGGGCGCCCTGTCCCGGGGCCGGAAGCATGATCGAAGGATCCAGGTATTCGGTGATGTACTTTTCCAGGCCCAGCCGGCGCATGCCCGCGGCGGCCAGGATCACCGCATCCAGATCGCCCTGCGTAGCGCGGCCCACGCTGCCATCGTCCAGGGTTTCGCCGATCCCCTTGACCCGGCCCAATCGGGTGGGCACGTTGCCGCGGATATCAACGATCTCAAGATCCGGGCGGTGGGCCAGCAACTGCGCGCCGCGGCGCGGGGAACCGGTGCCCACCTTGGCCCCGTGCGGCAGCTTCTCCAGCACGAGCCCGTCGCGGGAGCACAGGGCATCGCGCACGTCCTCGCGCTCCGGGATGCAGGAAAGCACCAGGCCCTCAGGCTGCGCGGTCGGCAGGTCCTTCAAGGAGTGCACGGCCAGGTCGCAACCCGCATCCAACAGGTGCTGGCGCAGCGCGGCGGCGAAGACCCCGGTACCGCCGAGGCTGGCCAGCGAACCGGTCACCACGTCGCCTTCGGTCTTGACCAGCACGGTCTGCACGCCCAGCCCGGAGATCTCCGAGAGCTTCTGCGCGGCCCAGCCGGTCTGGGTGGTGGCCAGGGCGCTGCCGCGGGTTCCTACGCGGAAAGTTTCGCTCATGCCCGGGGTACTCCCACTTCCGAATCGACCGCGGCGATGGTTGGACGCAGCGTCCCATCCAGGGCCCGCTTTTCGCAGCATCCCGGACGGCAGACGTCAAACCACGGGCCGCCGGCCACCACCGACTGGCGGCCTTCGCGCAGGGCCTTGCCATCGGCGCCGAGCAGGCGTTCCTCGATCAGATCCACCAGCCCGGAGACGAACGCCTGGTGGGTGCCCGGGGTCGCTACGCGGTCGAAGGCCAAGCCCAATTCCGCGCAGGTGTCCTTGGCTTCGGTGTCCAGGTCCCACAGCACTTCCATGTGATCGGAGATGAAGCCGATGGGCACCACGACGACGCCGTCGACGCCGGCAGCAGCGTCGGCCTCAAGCGCGTCATTGATATCCGGTTCCAGCCACGGGGTACCCGGCGCGCCCGAACGCGACTGGTACACAAGCGAATGCTCCAGGCCGGCGGCCTCCTGGACCTGGGACAGGATGTACTGGGCCACCGCGCGGTGCTGGGCGGTGTACAGGTTTTCGCTCTGTGCCGTGCGGATCCCTTCAGGCCCGGCGGCGTTGGCGTCGCTCAGCGGGATCGAGTGGGTGACGAAGACGATCTTGATCTCGCCCTCGTCCTTGCCGGCGACTTCGAGCTGGGTGCGCACCGAGGCCAGCGACTGGCGCAGGCCCTGGACGAAGGGCTGCACGAAGGCGGGGGTATCGAAGAACTGGCGCAGCTTGTCGACCTCGACCTCGTGGTCCAGGCCGGTGGCCAGCAGCCCCATGCCCAGATCCTCGCGGTACTGGCGGCAGGCCGAGTACCCGGCGTAGGCGCCGGTGCCCAGCATCAGCACCGTGCGGTGCCCGTCATCGGCCAGCTGCTTGAGCGTGTCGTTGACGAAGGGATGCCAATTGCGATTGCCCCAGTAGATGGGCAGGTCGATGCCGCGGGTGGCCAGTTCGCTTTCCAGCGCGGCCTTCAGCGCACGGTTCTGCTCGTTGATCGGCGAAATGCCGCCGTTCTTGCGGTAGTGCACGGCCACCTCTTCGAGGCGTTCGTCCGGGATGCCGCGCCCGCCGGTGACATTGCGCAGGAAGGGCAGCACATCGTCCTGTCCTTCGGGGCCGCCAAAGGAGGCCAGCAGCAGGGCGTCGTACGCCTTGGGAGCCATCCGGCCATTGGGGTCGTACCCTTGGCGCGGGTCAAAACTCCGGCTCACTTCAATACCTCAAGCGCCTCGACGGCAGTGATCTTGCGCCCGGTGTAGAACGGGGTCTCCTCGCGCACGTGGTGGCGTGCCTCGGTGTACCGCAGGTGGCGCATCATGTCCACCAGGTCGATCATGTCATCGGCTTCCAGGCAGATCTGCCATTCGTAGTCGCTAAAGGAGAAGGCGGCCACGGTATTGGCCAGGACATTCGGGAATTCACGGCCCAGGATGCCATGGTCGCGCAGCATCTTCCCGCGCAAGGCTGGATCCATGGTGTACCAGTCGGTGGAGCGCACGAACGGGTAGACGGTCATCCATTCCTTGGCCCGGATGCCGCGGACGAAAGCTGGCGAGTGGTTCTTGGCGAATTCAGCTTCGCGGTGCACGGCCATGGTCGAGTACACGATCTCGGTACCCTCCAGCAGTGCCGAACGGCGGATCTTGCGCATCGAGGCCTGCAGCAGCTGCGCGGTAGGGCCGTGGACCCACACCATGATGTCGGCGTCCTCGCGCATGGAGGACACATCGTAGATGCCGCGAACGGTGGCGCCCTCGGCGGCCAGCTGCTCGATCAGCGCGTCGAATTCGGTCGCGGCGGCTTCGCTGCGATCGATCAGCTCAGAGCGCTTGAAGATGGTCCAGAGCGTGTAGAAGAAGGTCGGGTTCTCCCCCGCATTCGCCCGTTCATTGATTACCGGCGAATTGTGTTGCGGTGCGTTGCTCACGTGATGTTCTCCTTGATCTGGGGATCTGAAAATGGATGTTGGCATCCGAGGTACTTTCCTTCGTTCCTAGCGGGCGCTGATCGCCACGGCACGGCGCGCCTGGCCGATCACCCGGGCCAAGCCGGTGCCTGAAATCCAGGCGCCAACCACGGCCAGCCCGTCAAATGGCGCCAGCGCTGTCTCCAGCTGCTTCCGGCGTTCCAAGGCTGCGTCGCCTTGCAGCGGCACCATGTCGCTGAACCGCGAGACGGCACTGCCCAGGACGTCATCCCGATGCAATTGAACACCGAGAATCTTTGAAGCGTCTTTGATCGCCACCTCGATCAGCTGCTGGTCATCCCCGGATTCCACCACGGGCTCATGCTCGCCGATGCGTCCGAAGGAAAGGCGCAGCACGTGGGTTCCGGGTCCCGCCTCAGCGGCCAGCCACGGCCACTTCGCAGTTGAGTGGGTCAACGCCTTGGCGGTCAACGGCGCCTGCTTGGAGACCAGCACGCCCGAACCCCTGGGCGCATCATCCAGCTCCGGCTTGTCCACCACCAGGATGGCCAGGGCAATGGAGTTCGCCGGCTGTTCGCCGCTGATCTTCTTCTCATCGCCAAGCAGCGGGTTGATCAGGTCCAGGGCCGGGGCTGCCGGGGTGGCGATGACCACGCGGTCGGCGCGGATCTCTTCGCCGAGGCTGCCCAGGGCATATGGCATCGGTGCCGCCGCGTCGTAGCTGATCGAGGTGACCGGCGAGTTGCGCACCAGTGCCGCCCCGTCGGCTTCCAGCTGCTGCACCAGGGCCTGCACCATGGTGTACATGCCGCCGTTGAGCCCACCGACCCGCGAGCCAGCCGGCGCAGAGGCCTGCAACTGGGCCACGGCCTTGGCCAGCGAGCCGGTTTCCTGCATCGCCTGGCGCAGTCCGGGCGCAGCGGCGTCGATGGAAATCTTGGCTGGATCAGTGGAGTAGATCCCGTTGATCACCGGGGCGACCAGCTGGTCCAGGACCGCCTGGCCCATGCGCGTGCGGACCACCCCGGCGATGGACAGCTTTTCGCTGGCCCACTTCTTGTTCATCGGGGAAATCAGGTCCGCGGCGGCGCGCACCGTGGCGGCACGGCCGATGATATTGCGGACCTCGTCGGTGCGGACATCGGCGGGGATGCCCATCAAGGAGGTGGCCGGCATCGGGTGGGCGAGGATCTGCTGGTCATCGGACTGGATCATCCACGCCGGCTTCCCTGAAGTCTTGGCGATCTGGCTAGCAAGGTCCAGCTCGTCCAGGTAGCTGGCGACCGTTCCCTGGCGCACGGCGAAGGATTCTGCCCCAGCATCGATGTCCAGCCCGGCGACCTCGGTGGTGCGCACGCACCCGCCGAAGCTCTCGCCGGCTTCCAGGACCGTGACTTCGTGGCCGCTTTGGCGCAGGTCGCGGGCGGCGACCAGGCCGGCGATGCCGCCGCCGACCACCACCGCATGCGGTGCCGGGGCCTTGTCCGATTCGCTGGCCGCTGCCTTGGCATGACGGGCTTCGCTGGCTTTGCGCACCTTCCCGAGCAATCGCAGGGCATGGGCGGGCGCTTGTGCAGATTTGTCCCGACGCGCGGCTGTTGCGGGCGTTGATTCCTTGCTCACGTACTTAGCACCTTCTACCTTCACGAATTGCGGCGGCCGTCTTGGGCAACATATTGCGCTGGCGCTCCCAAGGCATTGCTTCCAGCTTAGACCCGATGAATTACAGCGAGTGAATGAGCTCGACCACTTTAGTCAGCACCGTCGGGTCGGTGGTTGGCGGCACGCCATGGCCCAGGTTCACCACATGGCCGCGCGCCTGCTTTCCGGCTTCGACTACTTCACGCACGTGGGCTTCGAGCACCTCCCATGGTGCGGTGAGCAGAGCAGGGTCGATATTGCCCTGCACGGAGACCTCTTGGCCAAGGCGGCCGATGGCGGTCTGCAGCGGAATGCGGTAATCCACGCCCACGGTGTCCACGCCCACATCGCGCATGGCGGTGAGCAGCTCGCCGGTGCCGGTGCCGAAGTGGATCATCGGCACACCCAAATCACGCACGTGGTCAAGAGCCAGGCCGGAGTATGGGGCGACGTACTTCTCGTAGTCCGGCAGCGACAGCGAGCCGGCCCAGGAATCGAAGAGCTGGGCGGCGGAAGCACCGGCTTCAACCTGCGCGCGCAGGAACAGGCCCGAGGCCTTGGCGGCCCACTTCATCAGCTCATCCCAGACCTCAGGGTCGCCGTGCATCATGGTGCGCGGGCCCAGATGGTCGCGGCTTGGCTTGCCCTCCACCATGTAGGCGGCCACGGTGAATGGCGCCCCGGCAAAACCGATCAACGGGGTCTTGCCCAGTTCGGCCACGGTGAGTTTCACTGCCTCGCGGATCGGCTCCAGCGACTCGTCGGTGAGTTCTGGCAGCTCGGCCACCTGCTGCGCGGTGCGGACAGGGGTATCGAGCACCGGGCCGACGCCCGGGACTATGTCAACGCCGATGCCAGCCAGCCGCAGTGGGATCACGATGTCGGAGAAGAAGATTCCTGCATCCACCTTGTGGCGCCGTACCGGCTGCAAGGTGATCTCGCTGGCCATGGCAGGGTCCAGGCAGGAATCCAGCATGCTCACGCCCTCGCGCAGCTTCATGTATTCAGGCAGCGAGCGGCCAGCCTGGCGCATGAACCACACGGGGTGATGCGACGGCGTTTTGCCGGTCAGCGCCTGGATCAAAGCGGAATCTTGGGTACGTCCATCAAGCATCGGATGGTTCTGCGACAGGGTCATGATCCAATTCTGCCAACTCTTGAGTTTAAATGCTCATTCAGGACGTTCGCCGGTGGCCGAAGGTGAGCAACCTAACCCGCGGCAAGTGCCGGAATTTAGGCAAACCTGCGTTGTTTGGCTGTCCGTTCCGGCTTATTCTAGGGACACTGTGGTTTTCTTATCTCTTGTCGCTTCGCATTCGCAGCTCGATCTTGAGACCGTCGCGCAAATCAGCGCCTCGGCCGACGGGCTGGCAGCTGCCTCCGTTAACGGCTCGGCGGCCATCAATGGTGCCGTCGTCCTTGCCACCTGCAACCGTTTCGAGGTGTACGCGGATGTAGAACAAGTTGATGACGCCGCCGAATACCTGGTCAGCACGCTGGCACAGTCCACCGACCTCTCCCCTGATTTCCTGGCCCGCCGCCTGACTACTCTTGAAGGCGAACCGGTCATCGAACACCTCTTCTCGGTAGGTGCCGGCCTGGATTCGGCTGTGGTGGGCGAACGCGAAATTGCCGGACAGGTCCGCCGCGCACTGACCCAGGCCCAGCAGGAGAAAACCACCACCAGCGACCTCACCCGGCTGTTCCAGAACGCCACCCGAGCTGCCAAGGATGTCGGCTCGAATACGGATCTGGGCTTGCAGGGCAAATCCGTGGTTTCCGTGGCGCTTGACCTGGCTGAAGAGCTGATGGCCGGTGACCGTGATTGGTCGGAGCAGGATGTGGTCCTCTTCGGCACCGGATCCTACGCGGGCGCCACCATGGCCCTGCTCAAGGAACGCGGCGTCAAGCGCATTTCGGTCTACTCGCATTCAGGTCGCGCAGCGGACTTCACTGCCAAGCGCGGCGGCTTCCCGCTGTCCGATGAACTGCTGCCGCAGGCATTGCGCGAAGCAGACGTCATTGTCGGCTGCTCAGGTGGCGGGCACCAGCTCTCGCGTGCCGAACTTGAAGAGCTCCGCGTCAAGAACCACCCGTTGATTGCCATCGACATGGCGTTGACCCACGATTTTGATCCGACCCTGGTTGAATTGCCGGACGCCGAATTGATCACCCTCGAGTCGGTCCGCATGGCCGCCCCCACCGAGCAGGCCTTGGCAGTTCACGCCGCCGGCCGCATCGTGAAGAAGGCCACCGCGGAATTTGCCGCTGCCCAGCGCGAGCGCGAAGCCGATTTCGCGATTGTTGCCCTGCGCCAGCACACCAAAACCGTGCTTGATGCGGAGATCGCCAAGGTGCGCGCACAACACGGTTGCTCCGCGGCGGCTGAAGAAGTCGAACTGGCCATGCGCCGAATGGTCCGCCAGCTCCTGCATGTCCCTACCGTCCGCGCCCGCGAATTGGCTGGCGAAGGCCGCACCGATGAGTACGTCGCAGCCCTTGGAACCCTGTATGGCTTGGAGATCTCCGAACCGGGCGGCAAAGAGGCAGAAGTGCATCGCGTTGCCGGGAATTCCAGCACGCCAGTGGCCAACTGCCCGGTAACCGCTGAATCAAAAACCGCGTAGCTTATACACGAGTATTGATTTTCAGTTCTGCATTCCAAGTCAAAGCATGGAATACTACAGTCAACTAGATCCCTTCCCTCTACTTGTGAGGCGAATCTGGGAGTTGGTCGCGTAGTAGCTCGAAAGGCCGGATGAACATGGCGGAACTTGAAAATATCAAAGGTGCCCGCTCGCAGCGGATGCCTCGCGAGGCTCGACGCCGTCAACTCCTGCAAGCGGCACACCAGGTTTTTGTTGCCCACGGCTACCACGGCGCATCCATGGACGAAATCGCTGAAGTGGCCCTGGTTTCCAAACCAGTGTTGTACCAGCACTTCCCCGGCAAGCGCGAACTCTACCTGGCATTGCTCGACTCGCATCTTGCAGACTTCAGCCGGCAGCTTGATGATGCCATTAATTCGACCACGGATAACCGGCAGCGGGTCTTCGCCACCATCAACACCTATTACAGCTACATCAAGGGCGAGTCCCAGGCATACCGCCTGATTTTTGAATCAGACGTGCTTGCGGACACCCTCATTGCCGGGCGCATCGAGCGATTCAACAACGCCTTGGCGCAATCCATCGCCCGTGTCGTCGTCCAGGACACCGAATTGAGCGAAGCCGAAGGCCTATTGGCTGGCCGCGCGTTGGCTGGCCTCAGCCAGGTTTCTGCGCGGTATTGGGCCTCCACGGACGAAGCGGTGGAGCAAGCCACGGCCGTGGATCTGATTTCCCGTTTAGCTTGGCGCGGAATTTCGCAGTTCCCCAAGGAAAACTAGCTAGATTAGTTTCCAGAGGACCCATACGGGACACCTAATTCGTTCGAGAGGATCAGCGACAATCATGGAAATCCGGATTGGCATTCAGAATGTAGCCCGCGAAGTTGTACTTGAATCCGAGCTCAGCAACGCGGAAGTCAACGATCTGGTTTCAAAGGCTATTGCCGATGGAACGAGCCTGGCGCTCAAGGACCCTAAAGGCCGCGAAGTATTGATTCCATCTGCTGGCATCGCTTACGTCGAGATCGGCCCGGAAGAGGTCCGTCGCGTAGGCTTCGCGCAGTAGATTCCGCAATGCATCAGGCGCCCGGCGCCTGCTGGACGTGGCTGGTTTCCCCTCCTTGGGGAAACCAGCCATTCTTTGTCTCAATGGTGATTTAGTTCACGCAACTGTGGTAGTGCTAAAGGGTGAGTGATCGACGAATCCGTAGCCCCCGCCCTGTACCCGCCAGCGACCTCGCCCAGCTGCTGCTGGGACTTGAAACCGAGTTCGATGTGCCTACGCCTTTCGATGAAGCGACACTCGCGGCCGCCGAGAGCGCAGTAGCCAACGTCGCAATGCCTGCAGAGGATGCCACAGATATCCCGTTCTTCACCATTGACCCACAAGGCGCCACCGATCTGGATCAGGCGATGCATCTGGAAAAAACCGATGACGGCTACATCGTCAACTACGCCATCGCCGACGTGCCCGCCTTCGTGGAACTCGGCAGCACCTTGGACCAGGTAGCCCGGGACCGCGGCCAAACCTACTATCTGCCGCATCGCAAGATCACTTTGCACCCTCCGTTGATCTCCGAGGACCAAGGTTCCTTGCTGCCGGACCAGATCCGCCCTGCATTCCACTGGAAGATCCGCCTCGATCAACAGGGCGCCTTGGGTCCGGTGGAACTGCGGCGCGTGCGGATGAGATCCCGCGCCCAGCTGGACTACGCCGGGGCGCAACAGCAACTTGAAAATGGCTCGGCCAATGAACAGCTCGCGCTCTTGGCCGAAATCGGCGCGTTGCGCATCGAGCAGGAAAAGCTGCGTGGCGGCGCTTCGCTGAATCTTCCGGATCAGGAAATCGAGGAAGACGGTGACGGCTACCAGCTTGTGAGCCGGGTCCCCCTTCCTCTGGAAGATCACAACGCCCAGATATCCCTGCTCACCGGGATTGCCGCGGCCCGGCTCATGCTTGACGCCGGGGTAGGAATCCTGCGGACGATGCCGCAGCCAGAAGAGAAGCGCCTGCAGGAATTCCGCACGCAAACCCAGCTATTGGGGCATGCTTGGGGCGAAGAAATCAGCTACGGCCAGTATCTGCATTCGCTCGATGTCAGCGAGCCCCAGCAGCTGGTCATCATGCATCGCGCGGCGTCCTTGTTCCGCGGCGCCGATTACCACGTCATCAATGGCCAGCCAGAAGAAGAACTCGTCCAGGCAGCGCTGGCCGCGCCGTACGCCCACACCACTGCCCCGCTGCGCCGGCTTGTAGACCGTTTCGTGCTGCTGACCTGCCATTTGCTCACCACCGGAGAAAGCGTTCCAGACGAGCTCACCGCCGCGCTCGAAGAATTGCCGAGCCTGATGCGCGCGAGCTCCACTGCCGCGAACCGGGTCAACCGCGCTTCCTTGGATCTGATGGAAGCGTTTGTCCTGCAGAATCGCGTCGGTGAAGAATTCCAGGCGATCATCCTCCAGGCCCAGAACAATGGTGAAGGAAAGGACTCTGACGGGCAGCTCCAGTTGGTGGATCTTCCAGTCACCGCAAGCTTCACGGGAGCGGCTGAACCCGGCACCTTGGCCACGGTGAAGCTCGTTCATGCCGATCCTCAGCAGCGCCAGATTAATTTTGAAATCGTGGCCCAAAACTCCTAACCCACGGTTTTCGGGCAAAACCCGTTATGCTTGGGCTATTAGAAAATAGGATGCCCGATCGCAATGGGCTGAGAAATTAAACAGTATCTTGGTGGCTTCCCAGCGGTCACCATTCCCCAGGGGCCAAGGAATTCCCCTGAGTGAAAGACGCGATCGGCTCCGCTGGAATTGTGCAGCACCGAGCACCCGTTGCTGAATTCAAGCACGGGATGGGCAGGTTCTGCGCCCACATGAAACGAGAATATAACTATCGTGAGTGACACGACGTTGACGGCAGAGGCCGTCGAACCGCAAGACAACAAGAATGCCGCTGAACCGGCGCAGCGAAGCTTTGCTGAACTGAACGTGCGCGAAGACATCGTGGCTTCGCTTTCCGAAGCCGGGATCCTGTATCCGTTCCCCATCCAGGCACTCACCCTGCCGGTTGCCTTGGGCGGCAACGACATCATCGGCCAGGCCAAAACCGGTACCGGCAAGACCCTGGGCTTCGGCATTCCGGCCCTGCAGCGCGTAATCCGCAAGGGCGACAAGGGCTTCGAGGATCTCGAATTCCCGGGCGCGCCACAGGCACTGATTGTCGCCCCCACCCGCGAATTGGCCATCCAGGTCGGCGCCGATCTGGCCCAGGCTTCCAAGCACTCCAACATTTCGATCACCACCATCTACGGTGGACGCCCGTACGAAGAGCAGATCGCAGCGCTGAAGGCCGGAACCGACGTGATTGTCGGTACCCCGGGCCGACTGATCGATCTGAACCGCCAGCGCGTTCTGAACCTTAAGCAGGTGCGTACCGTGGTGCTGGACGAGGCTGACGAAATGCTGGACCTGGGCTTCCTGCCAGACGTCGAGCGCATTCTCGCGGCTCTGCCGCCGGTACGCCAGGCCATGCTCTTCTCCGCCACGATGCCAGGCGCCGTGATCACCATGGCTCGCCGCTACATGACCCGCCCAACGCACATTCGCGCGCAGGACCCGGGCGATGACGACTCGCTGACCAAGCGCAACATCCGACAGCTGGTCTACCGCGCGCACAACATGGACAAGGACGAGATGGTTGCGCGTCTGTTGCAGGCCGAGGGCCGAGGCAAGACCATCATCTTCACCCAGACCAAGCGTTCGGCAGCCAAGCTTTCCGACGAACTGGTAGACCGCGGCTTTAACGCCGGCTCGCTGCACGGTGATCTGGGCCAGGGCGCCCGTGAACAGGCTTTGAAGGCCTTCCGCTCCGGCAAGGTCGACATCTTGGTTGCCACCGACGTGGCCGCCCGAGGTATCGACGTGGACGACGTGACGCACGTCGTGAACCTGCAGTGCCCAGATGACGAGAACACCTACCTGCACCGTGTTGGACGCACCGGTCGTGCCGGCAACACCGGCACCGCGGTGACCTTTGTGGACTGGGATTCTGTGCCTCGCTGGTCGCTGATCAACAAGGCGCTGGGCCTGAATGTGCCAGAGCCGGTAGAGACCTACTCCTCCTCCCCGCATTTCTTCACCGACCTTGATATCCCTAAGGGAACCAAGGGACGCCTGCCGCGCGCCAAGAAAGCCAACGCCGCCGGAGGCGAAGGCTCGGAGGCCTCGGAGAACACGCCACGCACCCCGCGCCGTCGCAGCAACTCCCGCTCGCGCACCCGCACCGTCAATGGCCAGCGCGCTGAAAAGCGTGCCGTCCAGGGCGAGGGCACCGAACAAGAAGGTGCGCGCCACGGACATTCGAAGGGCAAGCAGGATCGGCCAGCCCGCGAGAACGAACGGCACCGCGAGACCCACCAGCCTGGCACCGAAGGCGACGAGAACTCGCAGGCTCCAGCGCAGGCTCGTCGTCGCCGTCCGCGCCGTCGTACCCGCAGCACCGATGAAGGTGGACAGGACTAGTTCCTAGTCCCCTCGTTAGTTCGTTATTCCGAAAGGAAGCTAATCCAGCGGTGCTTGCCCAACCCGAAGAATCAGCAATACCTGGCACCGGACCTACTCATGCCCCGGCATGTGCAGGTCCGGCCTCAGCCAATACCGTGTACCACGGGGATAACCTCAGCGTCCTCTCCTCTTTGCCGGGGCAGAGCTTCACGCTGATCTATGTGGATCCGCCATTTAATACCGGGCGGAAGCAGACCCGGGCACAGCGCACCATGGTGCGGGCGGCCGAGGGAGAAGGCGATCGCACGGGTTTCCAGGGACGCGCCTACAACACCGAGCTTGGCACGGCGCGTTCCTATCACGACACCTTTGATGATTACCTCAGCTTCATCGAGCCTCGGCTCCGCGAAGCGCACCGGCTGCTGACCGAAGACGGCACCTTGTACGTGCACCTCGATTACCGCGAAGTGCACTACGTCAAGGTGCTGCTTGATGAGATCTTCGGGCGCGATTGTTTTCTGAACGAGTTGATTTGGGCTTACGATTACGGAGCCCGGGCCAAGAACCGGTGGCCGGCAAAGCACGACACCATCTTGGTTTATGTGAAGAATCAGAAGCATTACCACTTTGATTCTTCAGAGGTGGACCGCGAGCCTTATATGGCTCCAGGCTTGGTCACCCCGGAGAAGCGCGCCTTGGGCAAGCTTCCCACCGACGTGTGGTGGCATACCATTGTTTCGCCCACCGGCAAGGAAAAGACCGGATATCCCACGCAGAAACCCGAAGGGATCCTGCGACGAATCATCACAGCTTCTTCACGTCCAGGCGACTGGGTGCTGGACTTCTTTGCAGGATCCGGAACCACCGGTGCCGTGGCAGCCAAGCTGGACCGCCAATTTGTCCTCGTGGACCAGAATCCTGAAGCTATTGACGTGATGCGTTCACGACTGCCAGAGTCCACGGCCTATACCAAGGCCTGAGAACCGGTACCTTCCTGAATAATACGTTGCAGCATTTCCGGCTCGGTGAGATTCTCACCGAGCCGGTTCAGTTTTCCGGTCCCGTGATAATCGGAGGAACCGGTGACGATCAGGTCGTTTTGAGCCGCAAGCTCCAACAGCCAGCGCTTGCCTTCTTCGGTATTGTCCCGGTGGTGGACTTCAACCCCGCCAAGCCCCGCGTCAATCATGTCGTAGAAGGTCGAGTCGGCAACCACACGCCCGCGCTTGGACGCCTTCGGGTGGGCAAAGACCGGCACTCCCCCGGCTTCGCGAACCAATTGCACTGCTTTGGCCGGGTCCACTGCCGGATGAGCGACGTAGTAGCGCGAACGGTAGGAGAGCACGTTGGCAAACGCTTCATTGCGGTTGGCCACGATGCCCGCGGTCACCAGGGCGTCCGCAATGTGCGGACGGCCCACGGTTGATCCTGGTTGGCAGTGGTCCCGCACGAGATCCCAATTGATCGGGTAGTCCTCGGCCAGGCGTTCAACGATACGCTGGGCGCGGATGATTCGGGCGTTCAGCGCGAGATCAAGTTCATCGAGCAGCGGCTGGTAGTTGGGGTCATGGAGGTAGCTGAGCAGGTGAACGCTGATGCCTTGGGGGTCTTGGCAGGTGATTTCCATCCCTGGAACAAACCCGATGCCCACTTCCTGTGCGGACTCTGCCGCCGATGCCCAGCCGGTGGTCTGATCGTGGTCCGTCAGCGCCACGATGTCCAGGCCTGCAGCGGCCGCGGAGCGTATCAGCTCGGAAGGAGTTTCCGTTCCGTCAGACACATTGGAGTGGGTGTGCAGGTCAATTCGCATATGCCTAGATTATCCCTTGCGCTGATACTTTGCTGGGATACCTCCGATGGTGACACACTTGGACTATGACCAATCAAGAATCAACTGCGCAAGGCACAGATCAGCCGTTGGAAGACCGAGTGAACAACCGTTCCCAGCGTCCAACGTCCAAGGCATTCCAAGAATTCATGGCCTCTTCATGGGCTACCGATACTTCTGAACTGCCTCAGCAGGATGAAGCTGCCAGCTACGCGGCGGCTCGCCGCGCCAAGCTCTCGGAAAATTTCGCGGGTGAACGCCTTGTCATTCCGGCCGGTCCGCTCAAGGTCCGATCCAACGACACCGATTACCGGTTCCGCCCGCACTCGGCCTTCGCCCACCTGACCGGCCTGGGCGTTGACCACGAACCAGACGCCGTGCTGGTCATGGAACCTACCGACGACGGCGCGGGCGAACAGGGCACCAACCACGTCTCCACCCTGTATTTCGCTCCAATGGCGGGGCGCGACAGCACCGACTTCTACCTGAACTCGCGTTCCGGCGAGTTCTGGGTTGGTCCACGTCCGACCCTTTCGTCATTGGCTGCCCGCACCGGCCTGCCCACCGATTCGCTGGACCAGTTGGAAATGGCGGTCACGAAGAATTCCGGTCCCCAGGCTCTGGGCGGCATCCGCATTCGCTTGGTGCGCGAGGTCGACCTGAACATGGACGCGCTGGTTGATACCTCGCGAATCAACACCGGCCAGGATCTGGAAGCTAGCGACTCGTTGGATACCGAACTCGCCGAATTCGTCTCGGAAATCCGGCTGGTCAAGGACGAGTACGAGATCGCTGAATTGCGCAAGTCCGTCGCCGCAACCATCAACGGTTTCGAAGATGTCGTGTGCAGCCTCGATCAGGCTATCGCGCACCAGCGCGGTGAACGAGTTGTCGAAGGCGCCTTCTTCGCGCGAGCCCGTTTGGAAGGCAACGAGCTGGGCTACGACACCATCGCGGCTTCGGGCAATAATGCCACCATCCTTCACTGGATCCGCAACACCGGCTCCGTCAACGACGGCGAAGTCCTCCTGCTGGACGCCGGCGTTGAAGCCGACTCGCTGTACACCGCGGACATCACCCGCTCCCTTCCAGTTTCCGGCAAGTACACCGATGTCCAGCGCAAGGTGTACCAGGCGGTTCTGGATGCCGCTGATGCCGCATTTGCTGCCGTGAAGCCGGGGCTCAAGTTCCGTGACCTGCACCTGATCGCTACCCGCGTTCTGGCCGAGCGCCTTTCCGAATGGGGCATTCTTCCGGTATCGGTTGAGCAAGCGATGAGCCAGGAAGGCCAGCACCACCGCCGCTGGATGCCGCACGGCACCAGCCATCACCTGGGCCTGGATGTGCACGACTGCGCGCAGGCCCGCGCCGAGTTGTACCTGGAAGCAGAACTGAAGGAAGGCATGGTGTTCACCATCGAACCCGGCCTGTACTTCAAGGATGAAGATCTGGCGATTCCTGAGGAATACCGTGGCCTGGGCGTGCGCATCGAAGATGACATTCTCGTCACTTCAGACGGCGCGGAGAACCTGAGCGCGGCGCTTCCCCGCAACCCGGATGAGGTTGAAGCATGGATGGCCAAGCTGCGCGGCTAATGCCGGCGGTCGCGTATTGACGCAAAGGAGGGTCCGGGTTCAGTTACCAAAAGTAACTGAACCCGGACCCTCCTGTGTTTTTGCTGCTCTATGCCTTTGGCTCGTCATCCGTGGACGGCGCCGATGGATGATTTTCGGGGTTCACCTTCGGCTCCACGCTTGAGAGATCCTGCTCCTGCCGTGTGTCACCGGTAGAATCCTCCGAGGCTGGTGCCTGCTGCTCGCTGTGCGTCGACGCCTCAGGCTGCTCTTGCGGCTTGGCTGCAGGCTCCGCGGCTGGCTTCGGATCTTCAACACGAACGCCGTAACGCGGGCGTCCATCCGGAAGATCCGGGAACTGTCCGCGACGAGGATCAGTGGACTCACTGGGCTTGACCGCCGCCTGGGTCGGAGCCGGTGCGGTGACCGGGGCCGCTGGCGCCTGCTGCTGAACCTGAGTCTCAGCTGGCTGGCCAGCACCTGGGTGCGGGCGCATGGGCAGCTTGGATGCAAGGGCTCGTGCAGCCTGCGCATGTTCGAAGTCAACCACTACATCAAAACTGGTGGCGACGAACTGGCTGGAGGATGCGAAGTCGCGCTTGCCGCGGCGGGTCGAATAACTCACCACGCCAGCGATCATCCAAATGGCCATGCCCAAGCCGATGGACGACAGGATCTGGTACAGGCCATTGCCTCCGCCGCCAAAGAGAGACAGCAGCAGGCCGACAAACAGGCCCATCATGCCGCCCTGGGCTGCGCCAGCCAGTGCCACCTTAGGGTAGGAAAGTTTCGCGGTCACTCGCTCCACCGTGCGTACGTCATTACCGACAATGCTCACCGACGCGACGGGAAAATCATTATCTGCCAAGTAGTCGACGAGCTTCTGCGCATCGAGGTAGCTGGTATAACGTCCAAGCAGTTCTCCGCGAGGCAAACCGTTGGGGCTGATCGAATTTACTCCATGAGGCGAGGTCATATCTATATTGTGCACAGGTTTACTGTGAGCCTGCCTAGTTGTGAACTAACTATCGCTGTGGGTGAAAGAAACAGTGAACCGCTTGTGTCCTTGCACACCGCAATGCCCATTCGGACACGATAGTCTAGAGGGGTGAGCGCACAAGTGTCTAAAATCTTCGTCGCCCGGCTTCTCGGGCTTGATGTCTTCGACCCCTTGGGCGACCGTTTGGGCCGTTTGCGCGATGTTGTTGTCGTGTCCCGTGGTCCGCAAAAGCCTGCCGCCTGTGTGGGCCTGGTCGTCGAGGTCCCCGGCAAGCGCCGGGTCTTCGTTCCGATGACCCGTATCCAATCCATGGAAGCCAACCAGGTCATCTGCTCGGGCTTGGTCAACATGCGCCGCTTCCAGCAGCGTGGCCAGGAAATCCTGGTTGTTGCCGAGATGTTCGACCGCACGATCAGCTTCATCGACGGCTCTGGCCGCGGTGTCATCGAGGATATCGGCCTGACTCAGACCCGCCGAGGAGACTGGGAGATCAACGAATACTACGTGCAGCGCGGAGTCCCCAGCTCCTCCTTGCTGGGCCTTCGCCCGCGTCGACGCGACAAGGTGCTGGTCTCGTGGGATGACGTGCGCCATGGGTCGCAGGAAGAACCGCAATCGGCTGATACCTTCGTGGCCACCCACGATGAAATGAAGCCCGCTGACTTTGCCGACGCCCTGCATGAAATGAATGAGAAACGCCGCCTTGAAATTGCTGCACATCTGCAAGATGAGCGTCTTGCCGACGTGCTCCAGGAATTGCCGGACCGCGAGCAGGTAGAGATCCTCTCGGCACTGGGCCTTGAACGTGCCGCCGATGTGCTCGAAGAGATGGACCCGGACGATGCCGCCGACTTGTTGGCGGGCATTGGCGAAGAGACCAAGCACCAGTTGCTGGATCTGATGAACGAGGACGAAGCCAAGGACGTACGCCGATTGCTGGCCTACCCCGAAGGCACCGCCGGCTCGATCATGACGCCTGTTCCGGTGATCCTCACCCCCGAGTCAACGGTCGCCGAAGCTCTGGCCTCGGTTCGCCTTGAAGAACTCAGTCCGGCATTGGCTTCCACAGTTTATGTGGTGCGTCCTCCGCTGGAAACGCCTACCGGCCGGTACTTGGGCCAGGTTCATATCCAGGCGTTGCTCCGAGCAGCACCACCTGAGCCCCTGGGCGATATTCTTGATACCGAACTTGAGTCGATGTCAGACCTCGCGGACATTTCCGAGGTCGTGCGGCATCTGGCCACATATAACCTCACCAGCGTTGGTGTCACCAATAAAGAGGGCCGGCTCGTTGGAGCCATCACCGTCGATGACGTATTGGACCACATCCTTCCCGATGATTGGCGCTCGCAAGACTAGACGAGCATCATCACTAGACAGATCAGCAGAGGAGTTCCAGCTATGGCTGAGCAGCGTAAGACGAATGGCCTGGACACCCCACTGGCAGCACGACAACGTTTCTGGCCGAAATTTACGCCTAACCCAGACCTGTTTGGTTCGGTCACGGAGAAGTTCGCCCGATTCATGGGTACGCCCCAGTTCCTGCTGTACATGACAGTGTTCTGTGCCTTCTGGCTGATCTGGAATTCCGTGGCGCCCCAGAACTGGCGCTTTGACGATGCCACCATCGGCTTCACAGCCCTGACACTGATGCTTTCGCTTCAGGCTTCCTACGCTGCGCCGCTGTTGCTGCTGGCCCAGAACCGCCAGGATGACCGCGACCGCGTCTCGCTGTCTGAAGACCGCGCGCGCGCTGAACGCAATCTGTATGACACCGAATACCTCACCCGGGAGTTGGCATCCCTGCGCCTGGCCCTTCGCGATGTCGCAACCCGCGACTATGTCCGCTCGGAACTGCGAAATGTCCTCGAAGAGCTGCTGGAAACCACCGACGGCGAAGAGCTGCACCTTCGAGCCAAGAAGAAGAGCGGCGGCAAAAATTCCTCGCCGCAGACGGGCATCATGGAAACAGTCAATCCTCAGCAGTCACAGCAGCGGAAGAACAATAGCAAGTGAGCAATTCGCAAGTCCTACTTGATGCACTGAACAGCGTTAATGATCCCGAGCTGCGCCGCCCGATCACCGAACTTGATATGGTGCAGTCCGCGCAGCTTGATGGGCAGACCGCACGTGTGACGATCCTGTTGACCATTGCAGGTTGCCCTATGCGTTCAACTATTGAACAGGATGTCACCACTGCGCTGCTGGATGTCCCTGACGTTGAAGACGTCGAGGTGAGCCTTGGCGTTATGGATCCCCAGCAGCGTGCCGCACTGCGCGAACGGCTTGCCAGTCGGCGCACTCCGTTCTCCGACCCTGATTCCCTGACCCGCGTGATCGCGGTGGCCAGCGGAAAGGGCGGCGTTGGCAAATCCTCGATCACCGCGAACCTGGCCACACAACTGGCAGCCCAGGGCTTGAAGGTGGGCCTGATTGACGCCGATGTCCATGGCTTCTCGATCCCCTCGTTGATGGGCATTACCCAGAACCCCACGCGCATGGACGATATGATCCTGCCACCGGTGGCCCATGACGTAAAGGTCATTTCCATTGGCATGTTCCTGGATTCCAACCAGCCGGTGATTTGGCGTGGACCCATGCTGCACCGTGCCTTGGAGCAGTTCCTCTCCGATGTGCACTTCGGCGACCTGGATTACCTGTTCCTCGACCTGCCGCCGGGCACCGGAGATATGGCCATCTCGGTCTCCCAGCTACTGCCGAACAGCGAACTGCTGGTGATCACCACACCGCAGTCCACGGCCACCGAGGTCGCTGAACGCGCCGGAACGATTGCATTGCAAACCGATCAAAAGGTAATTGGCGTCGTGGAGAACATGAGTTTCTTGCAGTTGCCTGATGGCTCCCGCATGGAGGTCTTCGGATCTGGTGGCGGAGAAAAACTCAGTGAATCACTGACCCGCCAACTGGGCTATGAGGTCAATCTGCTTTCCCAGATCCCGCTGGAAGAATCCGTCCGCGTGGGCTCGGATCAAGGCACCCCGGTGGTCCTCAGCGCGCGCCAGGCGCCAGCGGCCATTGCCCTGCAGGAATTAGTGGAGAAACTAGTACAGCGACCGCGCGGACTAGCCGGGCGATCGCTGCCAATGTCATTCTGACTTTTTGTGCTTTAGGTGGCTTCGGAATCGAAGGGAGCCGCTTCGTTTGCTGCCAGAGGGGCCTGCTTCTGGGTTTCCGGGGCAATGGCGGTACGTACCGGAGCTGGTGCCACAGAAGCATTAGGTGAGCTCTTGGCGACGTTGATGGCGTCATCAAATTCATCAACCAGCGCTTCTTTGATGATGCGGCGCGGGTCGTATTGACGAGGATCGAGTTTCCGCCAGTCGATATCGGCAACTTCGTCGCCGACTTCTTCGCGCAACTGCTCCTTGGCCCCATTGGCCATGCGCCGTACTTCTTTGACGAGGTTGGCTAGCTTTTTGGCGTACTCAGGCAACTTTTCCGGGCCAAGAATGACAACCGCGAGCACTGCGAGAACAATGAACTCGCTACCATTGATTCCAAAAAGATCCACGTAAAAAGATTACCTTGTCCCGGACGAACTCACGAAGTCACCGCGCCACGGCGCACACCGTGGCACGGCTATTGGCCTACTAATTCGCGGCCCGCAGTCCCAAGGGAAGACGTGGCAAAGACATGGTCTTAGCTGGACGGTTGGCCGGATTGCGGTGTGCCAGGGCATCACGCAGCATGGCTCGTCCACGGTGAATTCTTGAACGAACAGTCCCGAGCTTCACATTCAAGATCTGGGAGACTTCTTCGTAGGAGAAGCCCTCCATGTCGCACAAAACGATGGCTGCGCGGAATTCCGGCGAGAGGGCGCGCAAGGCTTCCTGCACGTCGACATCCAGGTTATTGAACTCAAAGTAGCGTTCAGGGGAAATCACGTTACCAGGCAGGCGGTCCTCAGCACCGTCGGCAAATCCGTCAAAGCGGATCTTGCTCTTGCGCCGGGCTTGATCCAAGAAGAGGTTGGTCGTGATGCGGTGCAGCCAGCCACCCATGGTTCCCGGCGTGTACCCGTCCAGTGCCTTGAAGGCGCGAACGAATGCTTCTTGGGAGAGGTCCTCCGCGTCATGGCGGTTGCCAGTTAAACGGTAAGCCAGTCGGAAGACCTGTTCGCCATGTCCTTGGACCATCTGATCCCACGTCGGCGTCGAAGTTTCCGGAGCCGCAATGGCAGAAACTGATTCACTTGGTGCATTGTTCACTCTTCAAGTATGAGTTGGAAAGCTGAGCTGAAGCTAAGAATCCCCTACAGGAGAACTATCAAGTTGAACAACTTCGCATCCCGCGCTGGGTACGATTGATAGTGGCCGTCAACAGAAAACGTTATTGAGGATCCCTACGCATGCCTTCGATGAATCCAGAACTCTTCGCGAGCTGGACCTACACCCAGAACCACATCAGCGAGCCCGAGCATGTTGTCCAGGCTCGCGAACGTGCCGAAGATCTGGGCGTACGTTGCGTCGATCCGGCGGGACGCTCCATGCTGCAGCTGCTATGCACCTTGCGCCGCCCGCGCAATGCGGTAGAGATCGGATCCGGCGTGGGCGTCGCGTCGCTCGCCATGCTCGAAGCTGTCGGCCCATCATTGACGTTGACCGCGATTGAATCAGATCTGGAACACGCCAACGCGATGCGCCTGGGCCTGCGCGAATCCGGTATTCCATCGGCGCGGGCCAGGATCATCAACGAACGCGCGGAAAACGTCCTGTCGCGTTTGGCGGATCATGCTTATGATCTTGTGCTCATCGATGCCGGTGCTGATTTACTACTGGAGTACGTCGCCGAGGCCAAACGTATTGTCGGCGTGGGCGGCGTGATCATCTTGAACAACGCTTTTGATGAGCACCGGTTGGCTAAGCCCGCCGTGCGCAAGACTTCCACGGTCATGACCCGCGATGCCTTGCGGATGCTGCGAGAGGACCCGCGATTGCAGACCCACTTCTTCCCCACCGAGCAAGGATTGTTCGTGGCCACCGTCTTGCCTCCGGCCGCCCCTAAAAATAGATAGCACGCAAAAAGGCCGACATATGTCGGCCTTTTTGGGTCGCATGGTTGCGATCAAGCTAGATTAATCGGTGACCTTCAACAGGCAGTCGCGCAGTTCGGTCGCTTCAGCGTCGTTCAACTCGACGACCAGTCGTCCGCCGCCATCGATTGGCAAGCGCAGGATCAGACTCCGGCCCTCTTTAACGACTTCCATTGGCCCATCACCAGTGCGTGGCTTCATAGCAGCCATTAAGCTGTTCCCTTCGTCTGTGGCTAACGCGCGCAACAATTTTTGCGTTGCGCACATCCGAATGCCTTGTCCATCATCTGCCAAGATTCCCGGCTGAGTTGGGACTCTTATCTTCTATTATTACTAATTTTCGCCCGTGTCGCTAATCACACGCCGTGACTCAAGGTCACGAATGGTATTTTCCAGACTGGTGATTTCCGCAGCGAGCACATCCAGCACGTCATCAACCTGATCGCAGCGGTAGCCGCGCAGCCCCAATGAAAAACGCACTTTATCGATGTGTTCAGCACGGGGATTTTCAGGCAGGAGCACCGGTGGCAAAGAAGCCTCATGTTCCACCAGTCCGACGATTGGCTCGCTGGGAGCTTCGAAATGGCGGCCCACGCCCAACTTCTTTCGCTGGCTGGAGAGCAGCAGCGCCACCGCCCCGACCAGGAGCAGCGCAATCAGAATCAACAAGAATGGCATCAGTATCCCCTACACCACTTCTTCCGGAGCCGGCTGCTTGTCGGCTGTTCCGAGCACCAGGTCCACTGCCTCATCGGGGTCATCCGTCACCATGAACAAATTCAAATCCTTAGGCGAGATGGCGCGCTCGGCGGCCACGGTATTCGTCAGCCATTCCACCAGGCCGCCCCAATAGGACTTGCCGACAAGAACTATTGGGAAGCTCGTGATCTTCTGGGTTTGCACCAGCGTCAAAGCCTCGAAGAGCTCGTCCAAGGTGCCGAAACCGCCAGGCAGAACAATGAAGCCTTGCGAGTACTTCACGAACATGGTCTTGCGCACGAAAAAGTACCGGAAGTTCAGGCCCTTATTCACCGATGAATTCAGCCCGGTCTCGAATGGCAGTTCAATGCCCAACCCGATTGAGATGCCGTCATTGTCAGCAGCGCCCTTGTTGGCCGCTTCCATTGCACCCGGACCGCCACCGGTGATGGTGGTGATCCCCGCTTCAGCTAAACGGCTGCCAATGCGGTGAGCCATCGCGTAGTACGGGCTCTGCGGGTCGGTGCGCGCTGAACCGAAGACGGCAATCGCCGGCCCGGTGCCAGCCAAGGTTCCGAATCCATTAACGAACTCGGATTGGATCCGAAGAACGCGCCAAACGTCGGTATGGGTGACGTCTTCTTGCGGGCTCTCCAAAAGATAGTGGTCGAGCTGGTCTTCCGGACGCTTCCCAGGCCAATTCGCTTCGACGTTGCGTTGCCCCTCACGAGCATTCTCTTCGCTCTTTCGCTGATGAACCATGACTTCACTCTATCGGGTAATTCCTTGTGACCCGGACTGTGTCGCAGCACTGTTAAAGTGACAGTTATGTAACAACTTATGTGTGACTTGTTCGAAGTGACGCGTAGTACGCGTCACATCAAGTAATGTCTATTTCATGAACAGCGATCATCAGGCTCAGGCTTCTACAGCGGACCCCATCGTCCAACTGGCTGGGGTCAATAAGCACTACGGTGCCCTGCATGTACTCAACAACATCAACCTCGAAGTCACCAAGGGCGAGGTTGTCGTGATCTTGGGTCCGTCAGGTTCAGGTAAATCAACCTTGTGCCGTACCATCAACCGACTCGAGACCATCGATGAAGGCACCATCAAAATCGATGGCAATACACTTCCATCTGAAGGCAAGGCCCTGGCCAAGTTGCGTGCGGACGTCGGCATGGTTTTCCAGTCCTTCAACCTTTTTGCGCACAAATCCATCCTGGAGAATGTGACCCTAGGGCCGATCAAGGTCAAGGGCATGAAGAAGGCAGAGGCCAAGGATTTGGCCCTTCAGCTTCTGGAAAGAGTTGGCGTGGCCAACCAGGCGGAAAAACTTCCGGCTCAGCTCTCTGGCGGCCAGCAGCAACGCGTCGCCATTGCCCGGGCCCTGGCCATGAAGCCAAAGGTCATGCTCTTTGACGAGCCTACCAGTGCGCTGGACCCGGAAATGATCAATGAAGTGCTCGACACCATGGTGGGACTGGCCAAGGAAGGCATGACAATGCTTGTGGTTACCCACGAGATGGGCTTCGCCCGCAAGGCTGCCGATCGAGTGATCTTCATGGCCGATGGCCAAATCGTTGAGCAGGCAACCCCGGAAGAGTTCTTCACCAATCCGCAATCTGATCGTGCCAAGGACTTCCTCGGCAAGCTCATCACCAATCACTGATTTCATCACCACGCATCCAACAGGAGGAATTATGCGTAAGTCTCGTTTTGGCACCATTGCAGCAATGGCAGCCGTCGCAGCACTGGCTCTGACGTCATGTGGCGGTTCGGACAGCGAAGCTGACGGCGACAAGATCCGCATCGGCATCAAGTTCGACCAGCCGGGCCTGGGCTTCAAGGATGGCGATAACTACACCGGCTTCGATGTCGACGTCGCAAAGTACGTAGCGAACGAACTGGGCTATTCCGAGGACAAGATCGAATTCGTTTCGGCCCCCTCGGCCAACCGCGAGACCATGTTGCAGAACAACCAGGTCGACATGATCTTCGCAACCTACTCGATCACCGATGAGCGCAACAAGGTCATCGACTTCGCTGGCCCATACTTCGTTGCCGGCCAGGATCTGCTGGTGGCTTCGGATTCCGACATCAACGGCCCAGAGGCCCTGAATGGCAAGAACCTGTGCTCGGTCACCGGTTCCACCTCCGCTCAGAAGGTCAAGGACAACTACGCTGAAGGCACCAACCTGCAGGAGCTTCCGGGCTATGCAGAGTGCGTCACCCAGATGAGCGGTGGCACCATCGACGCAGTAACCACCGATGACATCATCCTCGCAGGTCTGGCCGCCCAGCCTGCTTACAAGGGCAAGTTCAAGGTCGTTGGCGCTCCATTCTCGGAAGAGAACTACGGTGTCGGCCTGCCGGACGGAACCGACAAGTGCAAGGCCATCAACGAGGCGATCACCAAGATGATCGACTCCGGCGACTGGCAGAAGGCTTTGGACAAGAACACCGAGGGTACCGGCTACAAGCCGAACTCGAAGACCAACCCTCCAAAGCTCGCAGATACCTGCGCTTAGCATTTTCGATGCGGCGGGGGTCAAGCCTTGTACTTGGCCCCCGCGGCATTCTTGTTTTCCCGATGAACGAGTATTCGTTCTTCGATCCCATAGCCGCTTGGCCCGCACTACGGCCATCGAGATAGAGGCTTGCAGTGGAGAATTACTTATCCATATTCACTGAGTACGACATTCCCGGAGCATTCTGGGTCAATATCCAACTAACTTTCTGGGCGGCCATCGGCGCGCTGGTGCTGGGCACGATTCTTGCGTTGCTTCGCATCTCCCCCGTGGCCAGCTTCCAGGCCATCGGCACCAGCTACGTCAACTTGGTTCGAAATACCCCACTGACGATCATCATCCTGTTCGCGGTCCTGGCCCTGTATGGCCAGCTGGGGTTCACCTTGGGCGGAGATTTCCAAGCGAACTTCTTCCGGCTATCGGTTTTGGGCCTGGCCGTTTACCATGCGGCCTTCGTCTGCGAAGCTATTCGCTCGGGCGTGAATACTGTTCCGCTGGGACAGGCCGAAGCCGCCCGTGCAATAGGGTTGAGCTTCCTGCCGGCAGCTCGATTGGTGATTTTGCCCCAGGCATTCCGCGGCGCCATCGTTCCGCTGGGTAATACCCTGATTGCACTGATCAAGAACTCCACCGTCGCTGCCGTTGGCTCCGTCGCCACCGAAGCCTCGTCGGTCATGAAGACCATGATCGAGTTCCGCTCGGACATCGTCATCCCGATCTTCTTGACCTTCGCTATCGGCTTCGTGATCATCGTGATTCCTGTCGGACTGTTGACTACTTGGGCTTCGAAGAAACTGGCGGTGGCACGATGAGCGCATCAATTCTATTTGACACCCCCGGGCCCAAGGCTCGTCGCCGCATCCTGATTATCAATATCATCGGCGCGCTGCTCGCTTTGGGTATTGTGGCGTGGATTTTCTTTGGCCTCGCCGCCAAGGGGCAGATGCAGCCCGAGCAATGGGACGACTTCATCCAAGCAAGCACCTGGGAGAACTATCTGCTTCCAGGCTTGCTCAACACCGTCAAGGCAGCAATTCTGGGCATCATCGGCTCGGTGGTCTTCGGTTTGGTCTTCGGCGTCGGTCGCCTGTCGCAGAACAAGCTGATCAACGGATTCTGCACGATCATTGTGGAATTCTTCCGTGCCGTGCCCGTGCTGCTGATGATCGTGTTCTTCAACGTGTTCTTCTCCCGGTCTCTTGAGCTGCCCGGCGATACCGCGTTGTGGGCCGTTGTTGCCGCATTGGTCTTCTACAACGGTTCCGTCGTTGCAGAGCTGGTTCGCTCTGGCGTGCACAACCTGCCCAAGGGACAGCGCGAAGCCGGCATTGCCATCGGCCTGACCCGTGGCATGTCGCTGCGCCATATCGAAATCCCGCAGGCGCTGGTGGCGATGCTGCCGGCCCTGATCGGCCAGTTCGTCGTGATCTTGAAGGACTCCGCGCTGGGCTACATCATCAGCTTCAACGAACTGCTGTTCTTCGCCCGCACCTACTCGTCGCCTAACGGCAACGTCCTGCAGGCGCTGATTGTCACTGCGGTCATCTTCATCTTGATCAACTTCACCTTGAGCAAGATTGCAGAAATCGTCTCACGGCGCCTGAGCAGCCGTATCAAGAAGGACAAGAACGCTGCGGCAGTAGTTGGCACCACCGCCGTGACCTTCGCCGAGGCCAGCACAGATGCTGGTTCAAAAGATCAATAACGAGTAGGGCTTCGCTCAACTCGACACAGACAGAACGGGCCGTTCCTCGCTTGACGCGAGGAACGGCCCGTTCTGTCTGTGTCAGAAGTATCAGGTTGGCTAGCTGAGCCAGGCCCGCAAGGAGCTAAGGCAAGCGCGGATATCTTCCTGCGGAACATGCTCGTCGTCGCTGTGCGCGAGCAGCGCATCACCAGGACCGAAATTCACGGCCGAGACCCCCAGCGCCGAGAAACGGGACACATCGGTCCAACCGTACTTCGGCTTCGGTTCCTGCCCAAGGATCTTGATCAGGTCAGCTGCGATTTCCTGATCCAGTCCCGGCTTGGCCCCTTCGGCGCCATCGGTGCGCTCGATATCGAACCCTTCAAAGAGCTCGAAGACCAGGGCTTCAGCCTGCGCGAGGGTCTTGTCGGGGGCAAAACGGTAATTGATTTCGACTTCGCAGTAGTCCGGAATGACGTTGCCCGCGATACCGCCGTTGATGCGCACCGCGTTCATTCCTTCGCGGTAGTCCAAGCCCTCCACGGTAATGGTCTGCGGCTGATAGTCGGCCAGTCGCTGCAGGATCGGCGCGGCATCATGGATGGCGTTGTGCCCCATCCAGGCGCGTCCTGAGTGCGCTGCCTTACCACGGGTGCGAATCACGAAACGGCTGGTGCCATTGCATCCACCTTCGACCGTGCCGTTAGTCGGTTCCAGCAGGATGGCGAAATCTGCTTCAAGCAGTTCCGGGGTGTTCTTGGCCAAACGTCCGAGTCCGGATTTGGCCGCTTCCACTTCTTCGTGGTCGTAGAAAACGTAGGTGACGTCGTACTTGGCGTCCGTCAGCTCGGCAGCCAGTGCCAGCTGCACCGCTACCCCGCCCTTCATATCGGTGGCCCCGCGACCGTACAGCACCCCGTCGATTACCTGCGCCGGGACCGTTCCCCTGGCGCCCTCGGTGCGCGGCAATGGGACGGTGTCCAAGTGGCCAGCGAGCACGACCCTGCGCTCGCGGCCAAAGTTGGTACGGGCAACGATGGCGTCTTGATCGCGGTGTACCTGCAGGTGCTCCAGCTTGAGCAATGCCTGGTGTACTTGATCGGCAATTTCTCGTTCATTCCCGGAAACAGATTCAATGTTCATGATCTGTTCGGTCAGCACTGCGACGTCCTGTTGCAGGTCCAATTCGTTCACGGTATTCAGCGTCCTACGTCTCTAGCTTCACTAGCCTGTCATCTATCAACGTTACCCGGGGTTTCGGCGATACGATCAGTGTATGACTTCAGAATCTGTGACTTCATCCAGTGACTCCTCTGTCCGCTTGGCCTCAGGCCATGGTCTTGCCACGGTTGCCGCGGATGGAACCATCCTTGATGTTTGGTATCCAGCCCCGGTCCTCGGCGAGCTTTCGGCGGCTCAAGAGCTTTCCGGCGAACTCGCCGCCGCCGCCCAGGACGATGCTGCCCGAGGCACCACCCAGAAGGTTGTCTCGCTGACCATCGACCTCGACGTGGCTCCAGCTGACACCGCCGATGTGTGGCTGCGGCTGCACCTGCTTTCCCACCGTTTGGCTCAGCCGAATACTATCAACCTTGATGGGATCTTCGGCCACCTGGCAAACGTGGTCTGGACCAACTTCGGCCCCTGCCAAGTTGATGGCTTCGAGGTAACCCGCCTGAAGCTGCGTGCCCGCGGCGCGGTCACCGTGTACGGCGTGGACAAGTTCCCTCGCATGGTCGACTACGTGGTGCCAACCGGCGTGCGCATTGCCGATGCTGACCGTGTACGCCTTGGGGCGCACCTTGCAGAAGGCACCACCGTCATGCACGAGGGCTTCGTGAACTTCAACGCAGGCACCTTGGGCACCTCCATGGTCGAAGGCCGCATTTCGGCTTCTGTCGTTGTCGGCAACGGCTCCGATGTGGGCGGTGGCGCTTCGATCATGGGCACCCTTTCGGGCGGTGGACGTGAGCGCATCGTCATTGGTGAGCGAGTGCTGCTGGGCGCTAACGCCGGCGTAGGTATTTCCGTGGGCGATGATTCCGTGGTGGAAGCTGGCCTGTACGTTACTGCAGGCACCCGCGTGCTCTTGGGCGAGAAGCAGGTCAAGGCCCTGGAGCTCTCCGGAGTGCCGAATCTGCTGTTCCGCCGCAACTCGATTTCCGGCGCTGTGGAAGCATTGGCCCGCGCAGGCCAAACTGTCGAGCTGAATAGCGCACTGCACGCCAACTAGGCCAGTTCGAGGGCCAGCCGACACGGCTGGCCCTCGCTGCATTTAACGGCCGGGAAAGATGATGGTGACCATGGGCTGGATGAAGCCGTGGAACGCCTTGGCATCTTGAAGCAAAAACGTGCTGGCAAGGATGGTTGCTCGGCCGGTGAGCCAGGCTCGAGGCTCGTCCAAGGGCACATCGATGACCTGTATCTGCTGCTGCGGCGCGGTTGTATCGTGATCCACCCCGTGATCCAGCAGGATCCTCTCTAATTCATCCAGGCGGCGCGGCACGTAGTCCACGCTCTTGGCGACAAAATCATCGGCATGCTGCTGGGCGAAAAGGGTCGCTTGGCCGTAATGGGCTTTGGCAAGCTTCGCTAGTGCCGGGTAGCCTTCCTGATCCAGATGCTCATGCAGCGACTTTTCTGGTGCTGCCTCCGGGGCGATCTCCCCCGTGGTCAACGCGCCCCACCAGGCACTCCACTCTTGCTTGAACTGCCCATGAGCGGCATCGGCTCCATTGCGGTTCTTCACCACGGAGGTCAGTCGCGAATTCGGTCCAGCCTCAGCCGGATCGACTCCGCCGAGTTCACGTAAGTACAAGGCCATCAGCATCGTCTGATTGGTTTTTACCGCCAAAGACCAATTGTTTCCACGACGAAAGTACATGCATACCACCTGACTTTTAGGCATACCCCCGCAGTCTTAGACTCACAGGATACTCCCGTCTTCGCGCTTAATACAGACAAGGAGCCTTCCACCATGTGAATGGTGGAAGGCTCCTTGTCAGTGGACGCTACTTGCCCTGCGGCTTAGAGGCCAGGGTAGTTGCGAGCGGTCTCGCCCATGTACAGCTGACGTGGGCGGCCGATCTTCAGTTCAGGATCCTTGATCATTTCGCGCCACTGTGCGATCCAGCCTGGCAGGCGGCCGATGGCGAACAGCACGGTGAACATCTTTTCAGGGAAGCCCATAGCGGTGTAGATCAGGCCGGTGTAGAAGTCCACGTTCGGGTAGAGCTTGCGCGAGATGAAGTACTCATCGTTCAGCGCGGTCTCTTCCAACTTCATCGCGATCTCAAGCAGCTCGTTCTTGCCCTGCTTGGCCAGCAGGTCGTGAGCGGTCTTCTTGATGATCTTGGCGCGTGGATCGTAGTTCTTGTACACGCGGTGGCCGAAGCCCATCAGGCGTACGCCGTCTTCCTTGTTCTTGACCTTCTGCATGAAGTCTTCCGGTGAGATACCAGAGGACTGGATCTCGCGCAGCATCTTCAGCACGGCTTCGTTGGCGCCGCCGTGGGCTGGGCCGGACAAAGCGTGGATGCCGGCGGAAACCGAGGCGAACATGTTGGCTTCCGAAGAGCCAACCAGGCGCACGGTGGAGGTCGAGCAGTTCTGCTCGTGGTCTGCGTGCAGGATCAGCAGCAGGTCAAGGGCCTTGACCACGTCTGGATCCAGCAGGTAAGGCTCGGCAGCGGTGCCGAAGCACAGGCGCAGGAAGTTCTCGACCATGTTCATCGAGTTATCCGGGTACAGCAGGGCCTGTCCGATGGACTTCTTGTGCGCATAGGCAGCGAGCACTGGCAGCTTGGCCAGCAAGCGCAGGGTCGAACGCTCGACCTGCTCATCGTCCTTTGGATCCAGGGAATCCTGGTACCAGGTGGACAGCGCGGAAACTGCGGAGGACAGCACTGGCATTGGGTGCGCGTCACGCGGGAACCCGCCGAAGAAGCCCTTGAGCTCTTCGTGCAGCAGGGTGTGGCGGCGCAGCGAGTTGTCGAATTCTGCGAGCTGGTCTGCAGTTGGCAGTTCGCCGTAGATCAGCAGGTAGGTGACCTCGATGAAGCTGGACTTCTCGGCCAGCTGCTCGATCGGGTAACCGCGGTAACGCAGGATGCCTGCATCGCCGTCGATGTAGGTGATCGCGGATTTGGTGGCCGCAGTGTTCATGAAGCCAGGATCGTAGGTCACGTTCCCAGTGGTCTTCAATAGTGGGGCTACGCTGAATCCGTCATTGCCTTCAGCAGCCGGAATTACCGGAAGCTCAAGATTGGATTCTCCAAAGTGTAGCTGTGCAGATGTAGTATCTGTCATTGCTTCTCCTAACCGGAAAGCGTGTAGTTCCGAAAGGTCAGTCGTCACCGTAGAACATACCGCGATTTGACCCCATCCCGCTAATCAGGCTGTCATCTTCACCGGTTGGCGGAAGAATTCAGCCGTTCAACGGCGGCCGCGATCCGTTCGTCGGAGGCGGTCAATGCCACGCGCACGTGGCGTTCTCCTGCAGTTCCATAAAAGGCACCAGGACCAGCGACGATTCCCAGCTGCGCGAGGGCGCCGATGGTTTCAAAACTTGGACGGTCCTGGGTGCACCATAGGTACAGGCCGGCCACCGAATCCTCGATTCGCAGGCCGAAGTTTTCCAAGGCGGGGCGCAATGCGTCGCGTCGGGCCCGGTAGAGCTCTCGTTGGGTGGCTACGTGCTCGTCGTTGTTCAGCGCCACCACCATGGCGTGCTGGATCGGGCCAGGCACGATCATCCCGGTGTGCTTGCGGCTGTTGATCAGCGTCGGCATGAGATTTGGCGCGCCAGCGACAAAGGCCGCGCGGTAGCCTGCGAGGTTTGACTGCTTGGAGAGCGAATACAGCGCCAGCAGGTTGTCCAGGTTGCCGCCGTTGACCTTCGGGTCCAGGATGCTGGGCACCTGGCCTTCGTATTCATCCCAGCCAAGTTCTGCGTAGCACTCATCCGATGCGACAACGGCGCCGATTTCCCGGGCCTGCTCGACGATTATCTTCAGCTGCTCGGCGCTGGTGACCTTGCCGGTGGGGTTGCCAGGCGAGTTGACCCAGATGAGCTTGACGCGCGAGAGCTCTTCGTCGCTCAGTGCATCAAGGTCGTCGGTGGCAATCGGGGTCGCTCCGACAAGCTGCGCGCCAATGTCGTAGGTCGGGTACGCGATTTTTGGACGCACGATAATGTCCTCAGCGCCGATGCCCAGGAACAGCGGCAGCCAAGCCACCATTTCCTTGGAGCCCACGGTGGGCATCACGTCATTGATCCCCAGGCCAGTGATTTGGCGGCGGCGTTCGAACCAGTCCACGATGGCCTGGCGAACTTCAACGGTTCCATGCGTGGTGGGGTAACCGTGCGAGTTCGCGCCGTCGGCCAGCGCGTCCTGGATGAGCTGTGGGGTATCGTCAACCGGCGTTCCGATCGACAGGTCCACGACTCCCCCTGGGTGCTTTGCTGCCTGCTCGCGGTATGGAGCAAGCTGGTTCCAGGGGTAATCGGGGAGCTCAAGCATGAAAGTAAAACCTAGCCTTGGTTCTGAGGTGGCAAAGCACTGACGAATGGGTGGTCAGTACCGGTGTTACCAATTTTAGCGGCGCCGCCCGGGGAACCAAGTTCATCGAAAAAGTCGACGTTCGCCTTGTAATAGTCGGCCCACTCGTCTGGCACATCATCTTCATAGTAGATGGCTTCAACGGGGCAGACTGGTTCGCAGGCGCCGCAGTCTACGCATTCATCCGGGTGAATGTACAGCGAGCGCTCGCCTTCATAAATACAATCTACCGGGCACTCTTCGACGCAAGCCTTGTCTTTCACGTCGACGCACGGCTGAGCGATGATGTAAGTCACGAGGGCCGAGACCTTTCCTTGCACTTGGTGTTTTCAACACGAGCCGGCCGGATTCCTGGATGCTCTTTGAATCCCCTACCAGCTCAAACTACAGTCTAGTCCTGATATCAATACATCAATGCGCCCGAGAGCCTGCTGTGACGTAACCGACCATTCACATTTCAGCTCCAGAGGGTTTAGATGAATTCTTCTTACGAAAAGATGACGCGGAAAATGCTTAGTTTTAGTGATGTGACTCCCGGTGAACGCATAGTTGTGCGTTATCGCTTGTCCGTGGACGCCGCAGGCGTTGGCGGGCACTTTAGCGATGCACTGGGCGAGTTGCAGGCAGTCACCGATGAATCAATCAGTGTGCAGACGCGCTCTGATCTGGTGGTCATCCCCCGTTCAATGATCACGCACGCCAAATTGGTTCCGCCGGCCCCGGCGCGTCGCCGGCCGCGAACGCCAAGGCACTAGCGCTCATCAAGATCTATCCGGTGCTGGAATCCGCTGACTGGCAACATGTGATTTGATACTGCCAATCACTCGCCGATTTTCCCGTATGCTGTTTTTATGCCTTCTGACAAACTTGTCCAATCGCGAGCACGTGCACTCAGCTCACCGCTGAGGCTGCGTATTCTGCGTTTGTGCCTCCATGAGTCACGAACGAACAAGGAAATCGCGGACATCCTTGATCTGAACCCGGCCACTTCCCTGCACCATGTGCGGACGCTGGTGAGCAACGGCTACCTCGCTCCAGAGGAGGCCCGTCGCGGCAATCGCGGCGCGAAAGAAGTTCCTTACCGAAGCACGAAGCAGTCCTGGGGAACACGTATCCCGGACGCAGCTCCAATGCTGGTTGATACTTTCCTGCAGGAAATCGAAGGCCTGGATCCCCAGGAAATCCAGATCATCCGTGTCGGCCTGAAACTCAGCGACGAGTCCCGGCAAGAGATGATGTCCCGGCTTCGAGAAGTCATCGAGGACTATGCGATGCGCGATCCTGAGGAAGATGGCATAGCAACATCGCTATTCCTGGCCCACCACTTGGACATCACTGGCAATTCCAGCTCCGAGGACCCAAGCGCCCCCAGCGTCAACTGATATTAAATGCAGAAGGTGAACTTCCCGATCGGGGAAGTTCACCTTCTGCGTCTAGTTCTGACGGTGCTGTTTGCGAATCACTCGCAGGGCCAGCACCAGGCCGATGATCGCAGGAACAATCATTCCGTACATCCACAGGGCCGAGGCTAGCGCCGGGCCGGGCAGATACTTGTAATACTGCATGCCGAGGATCAATTGGTCATTGCCCACATAGGAGATCAATCCTACGCAGACATAGCAGCCAATGAAGCCCAGCGCTCCGGACCACAGTTTTCCGGAGGATACCGCGGCCCAGTAGACCAGAAGGCCCAGGAGCAGCCAGGCGACCGCTACGCCCCACACCAGCGGAACGTCATTGCCGACGTAGCTGATGGACGCGTGGATAGCAGTGCCAAGAAGTCCTGCAACCAGGGCAACAACGACTCCGCGCCAGAGCGCGGAGAGGTTGCTGCCTCGGGTTTCGCGCTGGTTAGGAGCGAGCGCGTGCACGGGTTGCCTTGGCACGGTCGTTGGCGTTCAGCAGTACCTTGCGGATACGGATGGCTTCCGGGGTGACCTCAACGCACTCGTCTTCGCGAGCGAACTCCAGCGACTCTTCCAGAGTCAGGGTGCGTGGTGGGGTCAGGTTCTCGAAGCTGTCCGAGGAAGCTGCACGCATGTTGGTGAGCTTCTTTTCCTTGGTGATGTTCACGTCCATGTCGTCGGCGCGGGAGTTCTCGCCTACGATCATGCCCTCGTAAACCTCTTCGGTTGGCTTCACGAAGAAGTTCATGCGTTCCTGAAGGTTGATCATTGCGAATGGAGTCACAACGCCAGCGCGGTCGGCAACGATGGAACCGTTGATGCGGTATTCGATGGCACCTGCCCATGGCTCATAGCCTTCAGCCAGCGACGAAGCGATGCCGGCGCCGCGGGTGTCGGTCAGGAAGCGGGTGCGGAAGCCGATCAGGCCACGTGCCGGAACCATGAATTCCATGCGAACCCAGCCGGTGCCGTGGTTCGACATGTCGGTCATGCGGCCCTTGCGCGAAGCCAGCAGCTGGGTGATAGCGCCCAAGTACTCTTCAGGTACGTCAATGGTCATGCGTTCCATAGGCTCGTGGACCTTGCCATCGACAACCTTGGTCACAACCTGTGGCTTGCCGACGGTCAGCTCGAAGCCTTCACGACGCATCTGCTCAACGAGGATAGCCAGTGCCAATTCGCCACGGCCCTGGACTTCCCAAGCGTCCGGACGCTCGGTTGGCAAGATGTTCAGCGAAACGTTACCGATCAGTTCCTTGTCCAGGCGATCCTTCACCTGGCGGGCGGTGACCTTGGCGCCCTTGACCTTGCCCGCCAGTGGCGAGGTGTTAATACCGATGGTCATCGAAATTGCTGGTGGATCGACGGTGATCAGTGGCAGCGGCTTAGGGTTCTCGAGGTCGGTGAGGGTTTCACCGATCATGATGTCTTCGATACCGGCAACTGCAACGATCTCGCCTGGGCCAGCTTCTTCAGCTGGAACACGCTGCAGGCCCCTGGTAGCCAAAAGCTCGGTGATCTTCACCTGCTTCATAGTGCCGTCCTGGCGGGCCCAATTGACCTGCTGGCCCTTGCGCAGGGTGCCGTTGATCATGCGCAGCAGAGCCAGACGGCCAAGGAACGGCGATGCGTCAAGGTTGGTGACGTGTGCCTGCAGAACTTCGCCCTCGTTGTAGGTCGGTGCAGGAACGTGCTTGATGATGGTCTCGAACAGCGGCTCAAGATCTTCGTTGTCTGGCAGGGTGCCATCGGCTGGCTGGTTCATCGAAGCGTAGCCGGCCTTGCCCGAGGCGAAGACAACAGGAACGTTCAAGATGGCGTCCAGATCCAGATCCGGGGCTTCATCAGCCAAGTCGGAAGCCAGGCCCAGCAGCAGGTCCATGGAGTCTGAGATGACGCCATCGATGCGGGAGTCAGGGCGGTCGGTCTTGTTGACCACGATGATGACTGGCAGGTTGGCGCCCAGTGCCTTACGCAGCACGAAGCGGGTCTGTGGCAGTGGGCCTTCGGAAGCGTCAACGAGCAGAACCACGCCGTCCACCATGGACAGGCCGCGCTCGACCTCGCCACCGAAGTCAGCGTGACCCGGGGTATCGATGACGTTGATGGTCATGTTCTTGCCGTCAGCAGCTGGGCCGTTGTAGAACACGGTGGTGTTCTTGGCGAGAATGGTAATGCCCTTCTCGCGTTCCAACTCGCCGGAGTCCATCACGCGATCTTCGGTTTCACCATGGCTGTCGAATGCGCCGGTCTGCTGAAGCATCGCGTTGACCAAGGTGGTCTTGCCGTGGTCAACGTGTGCAACGATGGCTACATTGCGAAGTTCATCGCGACTAATGGTGTTAGCTGACATGCGTGAAGGCTCACTTCCGCTCGAGGATTTTGGGTCTAAGGAGACGGGGCCAAAGTCGACCCAACAAACTAGTTTACGCTGTTCCTGCAAATACTCCGGTGCTCTGTGTCAGAACATACAAGAATTTCACGTAAAGTCGCGGGAAATCAAAGGTTGGATTGGGTGGAAATCCAATATCGAAGGGTCCTTGTGCCGTCTGGAGCATCCAGATGCGGTAATTGCTGATCCAGCTCCCCGCCGCATTTGAGGATGGTGGCGATGGAACCGGCGTTGGTGCTGTCGCAGGTGACCAATGCCTGGTCCACTCCCGCGGCTCGCACTTCGCGCAGGCCGAACTTGCACAGGGCCGCGGCCACGCCACGGCGCCGATGCCCGGGAACGACCCCGTAGCCGATGTGCCCGCCGGATTGGTGCAGCCAATCATTGAGTTCGTAGCGCACGGAGACACGCCCTACCAGTTCTCCGTCGTCGAAGGCGGCAAAAAGCGCCGAGCGCACCCAGCCATCGGGAATGCCTTCTGCGCGCCTTCCCGCGCTCATCCGGTAGATGAACTCTTCCCACTGCTGATCTGCGGACCAGGTTGGCAAGAATTCGAAGTCGTCGGCCAGCATCGCATGATGAGCATCGATGGCTTGCTGCTCGTCTTGACTAGCTAGTTCGCGAAATTCCAGGTCGGTGGTGAAGCTCATGCCGCAATTATGCCAGCCAGTGCGATCCGGTGGAATTCCGGTTCTCCCTAGTAGGTGATTTCCCGTCCTTCAACCTCTGCAAACCATTGCAGCGTCCCGCCCTCAAGGCTGTAGATCTTGCGGTGCGCTGGCTGTCGCTGCGCCAAAGACCGAGCGGCTTTTTCAGAGCGGACACCGCTCTTGCAGACTGTCACCAGGCTGTGGGCATTCTCAGGCAATTGCGGGTAGTCGCCGGCGAGCAGCTGTTCCAACGGCACATGGACGCTGCCCGGAATCGCCGCGATGTCCCGCTCCCAGGACTCGCGCACATCGATGACGAGCAATTGGTGCAGGGCTTCCAACGACTGCAGCTCTCGCACGCTCAGCGATGCGACCGGGTCCTCGATGGCACAGGCAACCGGCTGGTAGTCCCCCAGCTCGCTCACCGCCTCCCGTTGCGGGTCCGCCGTGAATCCCAAAGTCCGCACGCTCGCATTCAGGGCATCATAGAGCCACAGCTTGCCGCTGAGTGTTGCCCCGATCCCGGTGATGAGCTTGAGCGCTTCGGTGGCCATTACCGAACCGACCACTCCGCACAATGCTCCGAAGACCCCGCCTTCGGCGCAGCTCGGCACCGAATCAGCATCAGGAATATCGGGGAAAATATCGCGCAGCATCGGACCGGTTCGCGGGTCGAACACCGATACCTGTCCCGAGAACTGGAAGAGCGTTCCCCACACCAATGGCGTCCCGGTGATTTCCGCCGCGTCCGAGGCAAGGTACCGGGTGGCAAAATTGTCGCTACCGTCGATGACCAAGTCATAGGACTCGAAAAGTTCAATCGCGTTTTCTTCGCTCAGGCGTTCGTTCAGCGGATGGATGCGCACTGTGCTGTTGAGTTCTCCGGCCAGCCGCTGCACGGAGGCGACCTTGGGCAACCCGACATCGGTTTCCCGATGCATGATCTGGCGCTGCAGATTCGAGAGCTCAACGGTGTCGTCATCCAAGACCCCGATCTGGCCAACGCCCGCGGCGACCAGGTAGCTGGCGATCGGGCTGCCCAGTCCCCCGGCGCCGATGACCAGGACCCTGGCGTTGATGATGCGCCGCTGGCCTGCTTCGCCGACCCCCGGCAGGGTCAGGTGCCGCGAATAGCGGGCCAGCACGCCTGGGTCGATGCTTGGCGCCGGTTCGCACAGCGGCGGGCGCGGCATCAGAATTCCCCGACCAGGGTTTGCATGATTCCTTCTGTTGGCGAGGAGGCGAGCGCGGTGTCGCGGCGCGGGATCCTGCCAGCCAGCCGGGCGGCACGGCCGGCGCGCACTGCATCACGCATGGCTGCTGCCATCAGCGGGGCGTTATGGGCACGGGTGACGGCACTGGCCAAGAGGACCGCGTCGCACCCTAGTTCCATTGCCAGCGCGGCGTCTGAGGCGGTTCCCACCCCGGCATCCAGGATCACCGGCACATTGGCCCGGGAAACGATGGTGGAAATATTGTGCGGGTTCAAGATCCCCAGCCCGGAGCCGATGCGGGATCCGGCAGGCATGATCGCAGCGACCCCGGCATCCTGCAATCGCTGCGCTAGCGCCGGGTCATCGTTGGTGTAGGCAAACACCTGGAAGCCCTCGGCGACCAATTGCTCGGTGGCTGAATACAGCTCCAGCGGATCCGGCAGCAAGGTGTGCTCATCGGCGATGACTTCAAGCTTGATCCAGTCGGTCTCCAGGGCTTCACGGGCCAGTTGCGCGGTCAATACAGCATCCCGCGCGGTGAAGCATCCGGCGGTATTAGGCAGCGGGATCACGCTATTGCGTTGCAGTAGCTCGTAGACGTTCCCCGCCCCGGCAGCAGAAAAGTGCCTAATGGCGACGGTGGTCAGCTCGGTGCCCGAAACGGCCAGGGCGCTCTCCAGCGTCGCCAGGGATGTCGCCCCGCCGGTGCCCAGGATCAGTCTCGAAGTCAGGGTGCGCCCTGCGACGACGAACGGGTCGGTGTCCGCGTCGAGTCGGTTGATTTCTTGCGATTCCATCTTTAGCCTCCTTGGGCTGCGGTGACGAGTTCTACGCTGTGCCCGTCTTCCAGCACCTTGCTGTTCCAGCTGCTGCGAGGGACAACCGCACCATTGACGGCGGCGGCCACGCCGAGCTTGCTGCCGTCAACAGCTTGAGATTCGGTGTCCAGTTCCTTGCCGATCTGCGAACTGACAAATTCACGCAGGCTCGTCCCTGCTGAGAGCCGGACTTGCTGGGAGTTGAAGGTGATGTTGATCGGGGTCATCCGAGGTGCTCCAGTGCGAGAGTTGAGGAATGGGTTGCAAATCGTTGGGGGTCAACGTCTTCCAGCATGGGATGCGTGGTGTTGTTTTCGATGAGGTCGGCGGTCAGTTCGGCACCCAGTGGGCTCAGCAGCACGCCGTGCCGCGAATAGCCGGTGGAGAGCACCAACCCTGGGTCCAGGCGCCCTATCAGCGGGCGGTCATCGGCGGTGGCTGGCCTTGGACGGGCCATCACTTCGTTCAATGTGCAGTCGCTGATTCCCGGCACGAGCCGGCGTGCATCGTCCAGGAGCGTGTACATGGCGCCAACGTTGACCTCCGGGTTGCCGTCTTCCCTGACGCTGGCCCCCAGCACCAGGCTTCCGTCCTTGCGCGGGACGAGGTAGACGTTGCGCCGGTGGACAATGCCGCGCACAATGCGGTTGAGCATGGCGCAGCCCGCGGGACCTTGGATCCTGAGGATGTCGCCGTATACCGGACGCAATGGAAGGCCTTTGAGCCCTTGGATGGTTCCGAGGGCGGTGGCGATGATGGTTTGGTCTGCTTCCAGTACCTGCCCCGTCGAGGTGCGCACGGCGCTGGTTCCTGACTCGTCGGTGAGCAGTTCTTCGGCTTGTTCGCGGATCACGTGATGGCCGAAGTGCTTGAGCAAGATGCGCACCACGCTGCGCGGATCGATCTGGTGGTCTTCGGCGCACAGCACCGCTCCGGCGATATTGCTGGCAAGGGCTGGCTCCAGGGATCTGGCCTGGCTTGGCAGGAGTTTTTCGGCGCTAAGTCCCAGCGATGACTGCAACTCGACGAGCTCGTGGAGGGCCTCGCGGTCAGCGGGTTCGGCGGCTATGACGAGTGTGGAACTTTTAAGGTAGTCCGGGCGCGCCCCGGTGGCCGCTTCGATGCGATCAACGAACAGAGGATATCCGGCATTCGATGCGGCCAGCAGCTGGTGCAACGGGCCTTGGCCCCACACTGTTTCCGCTGCCGGTGCCAGCATTCCGGCTGCGGCGTAGCTGGCACCCTGGCCGGGAGCAGGATCGATGATGGTGATGCTGTGACCGCGCGAGCTCAGCTCGAAGGCGGTGGCGAGGCCGATGATTCCGGCGCCAACAATATTGACATGCACGGTGGCACGATTCCTTCCTACGGCGGCATGACCCGCATCAGGTGTAGCGGTCGGCTCAGTGCCCTCTCAGCCTGGTCGAGTCAGGCTCCCGCGGAGTAATTGCGATTATAAGCATGATGCAGCTCCTAAAAGCGAACTGTTCTTGACTTAGTGACGTCATCTTTTGTGATGTACTAACTGACATGGAGAAACAGGACTATCCCATGAATTTATCGGCGGATTCCCCGCTGTTCCGCGATGTCGTTGATCTGGAGCGGCAACTGCTCGACCCTTCGCTTCGCCACGATGGAGCGTGGCTGGAAGGCATCCTGCATGAGCAATTCTACGAAATCGGCGCGAGCGGACGAATCTTCGACCGGTCTGAAGCCATCAACCTGCTCACGGTTGAAGATACGGATGCTCCTGCACTGCATGTCGTTGATCCGTCGGCAGTCCGCCTGGCAGAGGATCTGGTCCAATTGCGCTGGGCCACTGATGGGACTCGCCCCGCATTGCGCAGTTCCATATGGATTCGGGATGCAGGCCGATGGCAGATGCTCTTCCATCAAGGCACCCTCATGGCCCAACCGGTAGCTACTGACGCACGTTCAGAGATTGCGCCGTCGGCTGACCGCGACGACGTATGCGTGCTCAGGAAGCTGAAGTTCACCGACGCCGCCGCGGTGCATGAGGCGTTCACCTCGCACCCGGATATGGCGCGGCAGGGCGACGTTGATACTCCTGCGAAAGCACGGGCTTACGTAGACTTCCTGCTGGGCAATGACCAGGTTCAATGCCCGCTGGCCATCACGATCAACGATCGATTAGTGGGCCTGGTATGCGGTACCGTGGATCGCTCGAATGCCAACGCATGGATCTGGTACTGGATGCATCACGAATATCGCGGCCGGTCACTGGCGACCAGGGCCGTTGCGGCCTTGGTTGATCACCTTTTTGACGAGCTGGGCCTATTCCGGCTGGAATTGGGCCTGCGGGCCAATAATCCCGGGTCCCGGCATGTGGCGGAGAGCAACGGTTTCCTGCCCGAGGGAATAGAGCGCGGCAAGTTCCTTGTCGACGGTGAACGCATCGACGTTTATACCTATGCCCGACTGAAAACAGATCCGTCCTCCAACGTGCAGCCTTTGCCATTACAGCTCGCGTGATGCTTTATCCAGAACGCAAAATAGTCGCGGAATCCGTGGTGGATTCCGCGACTGTCTTTGTGTCCCTTTTAGGTTCTGTTCGGGATGGTTAGATGCCTGGTGACGTTGGCGGTGCTGGCGGTGCCGAATCCGGACCGTCGGAGCTCAGCTTGTCGGTATCGATCTTGTCGAGGGTACGGGCCGCTGCTTCGCGACCACCAAGGCCGAAGGCGAGAGCGGCTGCAAGAGCTGCACCGATGACGATTGCGCCGAAGGCCATGTTGATGATCGAGTCAGCGATTCCCATGTACTTCAGGCCCATTGCCACGAACAGTGCAATGGCGGTGTAGCGGATGATCTTCGACGCTGTAGTGTCACCCATGAACTTGCCGATGACGTTCGCCACGACGAAGCCGGCGGCAATTATTGCTGCACCGAAGAGGATCTTGCCGCCCAGTTCCAGAATCTCGTTCAGGATGTTGGTGATTGCCGGGAAGTTCAGCATCTGGGCAGCCATCACACCGAAGAACAGTACGATTGCAATCTTCACGATGCCGGCGATGATGCCCGATGCACTCTTGCCTTCTGGGACAACGCCCCAGCCAGCAACTACGCGGTCAGTGCCAACACCCTGCAAGGTGGACTCCAACAGCTGGCCGACAAACTTTGCGATCAGGAAACCTACCGCCAGCAGGACCAGGGCCATGATGACCTGTGGGATCGCAGTAAAGATCAGCTGCAGCATTTGCTCGGCAGGCTGCGAAATCGCGGCGATGCCCAGGACCTGCAGTGCAGAGATTGCGACGACCAGCAGGATCAGGGCGAAGACGATGTTCGCGATGATGTCCACGATCTTCGCTTGGGTTTCGCGAGACTTAATCTCATCCACTGGCTCGCTGCCTGGGGTCAGCTTGCGGACGATGCCGCTGAAGTCGACCGTTCCCAGACCCGTAGTCAGCAGCTGCCGAACAATGTTGGCGATAACGTAGCCGATAAAGAAGATAAAGCCGGCGCCGATGAGGTTCGGAATGAACGCCATGACTCCGCCAAGCAGGCCCTGGACCGGCGTAAGAACTTCAGAAAGCGCAAAGACCTGAAGGATTGCGACGAGACCAAAGAGCCAAACAATCAGTCCAGCGACCTTGCCTAAGGACTGGCCTATTTGAGCTCCGTCATTTCCTTGCTTCTGCAGGAATTTCACCCTGGATACGAGCTTGGCTGCTGCCCAGCGGACAATTCGCGCCACGAGCCACGTAACGATGAGAATGATTAGCGCAATGCCCACCCTTTGTAGCATTGACGCCCAGTCGATGTTGCCTAAAACGTTCTCAGATTGCATGTCTGCTCCTTCAACGTAGGGACAACTCGACCCTACGATGAAGGACAGGCACTGACTAGGGCAAAGAGTTGAATTCCCAGCTGGTTTCATGGAACTTTCACAGCTTCAACTACTCAAACCGAAACCATAGCCACGAGATTCAACGGAAAACGCAGAAAGCCATCTAGATCACTGCTGGATCACGAAAAATTTGAAAGTTTGCCAGCCGTCAATCCCGTGAATTTCCTTGGAGTGACTTGTGGTTTCCGCCTATCGACGCTAGCTCCAACGCCGAGCAGCAGAGACTTCATGATTTATCCAACTACTTCGCTGACAACTTTTGCGCCTAGCTCAACCGTGCGTGAAACGGTGCAATATTTGTCATGCGACAACTTCACGATGCGTTCGACCATGCTGGCCGCTTTGCGGCCTTCGTCGGTATCCGGGAACTTCAAATCGAAACCCAGATGAATGTCCTCCATGCGACTGGCGCCATCTTCGGATAGCTTGTAGCCGCTGGCGAGTACATCAAATTTCTCGGGTTCACTGCGACGAGTCGTTGCGACATCCACGTCAATGGACGAGCAACCGGCAATAGCGGCCAGCAACAGCTCCACCGGGGTCAGCAGGCCCTCGCCCTGACCGAATACGATACTTGCGCCGCTCTCAAGGCTGGTAGCAGTGTACTTTCGTGATTCTGTGCGCTGAACACTAACTTCGCGGATTTCTCGGCTGTTTTCACTCATGAAACTATCGTGCCACGTTATTCACCGATGAATAGTCATAGCTCAGTACGACCCGGAGTGAATTCCCTAGCGGATGGGATGGCATTTGCTGGAATCCACAGGATTGGAAGAATTCGATGGCTTGTGTGCGGCGCGAATCCAGATGCACAACCACCGCGGGACAACGCTCGGTGATGTAGTTGAGCAGGAGCCGCCCCACCCCATGGTGCCGCTCCTCATGGCGTACCCAAAGGATCTCAATCCCAGATTCATTCCAGGCGGCAAAGCCGAGGATCTTCTCGCCTTGCTGGGCGATACGGACTAGCAGTGATTGCGAATATACCGCTTCCAAAGCCGACGCCACGGCGTCCAGATCAGCAGCCGACAAGAAGTCCAGACGGCGTTCCACCGAACTTTTCCAGACATCTAATAGGTCTGGAACCTCATCGATACTCGTCCATTCACGAAGTAAGATTTGGTCATCCATGCGATTTTCCTGCTTTCGAACAACCGGCCCTGGTGCTTGAATGAAATCTAGTCCTACGGCAGGTTTTACTCAACAACTGTTTCGGGAATTGATCAGCCCATCGAGTGGTGATTGTCCGGAGGGAAGTTGCCAGTTGGCGATACGGAGCGTCGAACTTTTGCTGACCATGCCCGCAATTCCTGCTCGACTGCTTCAGGTTGCTCAATATGCACGTTGTGCCCTGCCTGCTCAATAATGATTATGTGAAGATCAGCGTAGCGCTTGGCCAAAAGACGAGGGTCTTCAAAACCGGTGACGTGGTCATGCCGGCCGCACACGATGGATACCGGAATAGTTAGCCGGCTTTCGCGATGAAGCGGCAGAGGCCGGAGAAAATAGCGTTTGGAAAGCTTGGCCATCGCCCGCAAATTGGCCGCCTCGAGACCTGGTAGTACCCACGTGGAGAATCGTTCCCAGGCTGGACGCGTTTGCATAGCTGCGACGTCGGTGAACAGCTGCTTGTCCCTCTCCTTGAGCGACTCCAGCAACTGCTGATCCACTACGGCCACCGCAGAATCAGGAAGCGTGCGCTGCTTGCTGTCCGCGTACACTGCCGGAGCGATGAGGAACAGTCCCTGCACAGAGCCGCTAAATCTGTCGGCCATTTCCTGGCACAACAACCCGCCCATGGAATTTCCAAGCAGCGCGAAAGGCCCATCGCCGACCACAGCGCGGATTTCTTTTTCCAACCAGTCAGCAAGCTCCGGCAATCCGCCTGCGTTGGACAGCGATTCACGCTGCCCAAAGCCGGGCAAATCCAGATAATGTCGTTCGAACATCCCCAACTCGGCGAGCACTTCGTCCAACGGCAACAGGATTTGATGGTCTACCCCGTTGCCGTGGACCATGAATAGTGGCAAGCCACTGCCCTGGAGTTTATGCATTGTGCTGAGCTCATTTCCTCATCGGCGCCGGCGGAGCCCTGCGGTTTTCATGGTCCGCGGCTTCCGGAATCCACCGCGCCCGCTTTAGCCCGTGCGCGATCAGTGCCTTGGGGCCGGCAGTATGCAGAATTCGTTGCCGGATGGATCCAAGAATACTTGCCAGGGAACCTCGCCCCATGCATGCTGCAGCTTGGTTGCCCCAGTGTCGAGCACCATGGCCAGAATCTGTTCTGCGTCGTCTCCCGCTTCCAGCCGCAGATCGAGATGGACGGAAGATTTAGCGGACGTTTTCGGCTGCTTCTCTGGAACCAGCACAATCATTGGTCCGAGACCGGCCGGATGCCTGAGCACTGTCGAAGACTGCTCGGCAGCTTGATATCCGGTGAGCTTCGCCCAAAATATGGCATCTCGTTCCGGATCAGCGCTCAGCATTTCCACCGCTATCAATTCTAGTGGGCGAGATGATTCGGATGGCTGGCCGAGAACAAAATAGGTTCGACCTGTCGCTTCCGCGTATTCGCCGCGGGTCGCACTCTGGTAATCAACGGTGGTTTTTTCACCGTCCGCTGTTGATGCCAGCACCGGAAAGACCCGTTGCGACTCGGGCTGTGGATCAGTGACCGTCGGGAAACAAATATCCAGATATTGTCCTTCGGGAAGCGCAATCCTGGTTTCAAACCCGCCCTCGTTATCCGTCCGGGTCTCGCTCCCCAACAGCTCTTCCCAGTGCCTTCCCTGCTGGCGCGGGGAAACAGCATCAAAAACCAGATTTTCCCAGTACATCTATCCTCGACTTGGATTTGCCGCTCTCGGCGAGCGCCTTGGCAACGGTCAAATCCCGCCGCACCTGATGGCGTTGCGGCGGGATCGCCTTTATGCGGATATTTTTTAGCTTTGGCGCCATGCATCCAGTTGCTGAGTTGAGACTTCAGCCAACCACTTTTGCCACAGCGGGCCGAAGCTCACGCGCCGCACGCCGAGTGCGCGCAGGGCAGTGAGATCCCCGGCTGCATGGGCGGTTACTGGATGGGCGGTGACATTCACTGGAATCGAGACTGCCTGGACCGCCTGCTCGACCTGTTCGGCAGTAGACAGTGCTACCGGGTAGACGCTGCGGGCGCCGGCTTCCTCCAGCAGCTTGATGCGCGCAATAGCTTCTCCCAGCGGATCGGCAAATTGATCACTGAGCTTCACAGCATCGGTACGTCCGTTGATGACGAACTCCACGCCTGCTGCGTCAGCGGCTTCGCGGACCCCGTGGATGTAGTCTGCATGCTCTTGGCGGTCGCGAACGCGCTTGCCTTCCTTGTGCACGACGTCTTCGATATTCACGCCGACTGCGCCAGCGGCGAAGACGCGTTCAAACAGCTCTTGCGGGCTCAACCCATACCCGGATTCCACATCTGCGCTCACCGGCACATCCACCGCCCCGGTAATCCGTTGAACCGCGGCCAGGTACTCTGCGAAGTCCATCTGTTCCCCATCGGCGCTGCCGATGGAATCTGCCACCGGGTGGCTGCCGATCGTCAAGCTGCCGAACCCGGCTTCGGCTGCCAGTGAGGCGCTAAAGGTGTCCCACACTGTGGGCATGACCAGTAGTTCCCCGGATGCGTGCTGGGTTGCGAGGTTGTGGGCACGTTCTTTGAAATCCGACAATGCGTCCTCCTGAAGTTAGTGGTTCGAGCCCAGTCTACGGAGGCCGAACCAATTGCCAATAGGCTTATCGCAAACTTTCAGTGACAGCTGCTCAGCCCAGGGCAAACATCAATGATTCGCTTCGGCGCGAATTCGACTGGCTGGCGATTGGACGACGCTGGTCACGAGCGAACCCGGACTTTTCCAGGACACGGATGGATGCCGCGTTCTCCGGGTCGCAGGTCTCCTCGATCCTGCGCAGGCCCAGCCTTTCGCGGCCAAGCTGAATGAGCAGGCCCGCGATTTCAGTGGCAAAACCTTGGCCCCAGTAATCCTGGTTCAGGGTGTACCCCATCTCCCCCACCAGCTGGGCGTCATCGGTTCGCCAGATAGCGGCGGATCCGATGACCTTTGCCTCCACCATCACCGCCGTCATCACCCGTCCGGGCCGGGAGATCATGGCATCAGCGAGAAAGGCTTCGGTTTCCGCGAGAATATTCGGGCCCACAAGGAATAGCGGCAGACCTCCGGATCGGAGGTGTAGGCATGGACCTCCATCAGGTCGCGAGCCAGGAACCCGGCGAGCGCAATCCTTGGGCCGACGGCGGCTATCTGCCGTGATCCCGGTGCTTCCGCTGTGGTTCTGGATGTGCTGGGAGCTTCAAATCCAGGTTTGATGACGATCATCCTTGGGGCTCGTAGTTGGTCGGGTGGAAGGCGAAGGGGCAGACCCTATCTGAATCCCCAGCCTACCCGTGAGGATATTTCGCAGCTGTTAAGCGGGGTTGAGATTCTTTCATGTTTTTGGAATCGTGGCACCCACATGCCCTGACCTTGGTATGTACGCAACCGGAAGGAGAGCCATCGTGCTCGCGCTGACCGATCAAGCAGCATCTATCGTGACCGCTATCGTCACCAACCAGTCCGAGGCCGAGAACGCAGGACTGCGCATTCACCAGTCCGACACGACCAACGCCCCTGAAGAAGCGGCCTTCGCCATTCAGATCGTTCCCCAGCCAGAGGAAACCGACACTGTGATTTCCGGTGAAGGCAGCCCCGTATACCTCGATGAGCTTGTCGCTGACGAGCTGGATGACAAGGTATTGGACGCCGCCGTTGATGAGCAGGGAGGCGTCAGCTTCCAGATCTTGGTTCAGAACTAACCCACTCTGGCTGGGAACCCCACATGCTTCCAATGGGAGTCGCCTGCTCTGGCGGCTCCCATTGATTTTGAGTTACATGCTCGGCTGATTCGCGCATCGCCGGGTTCCGGTAAAGAATGGGCTCATGCCATTTGCCGATCAACTCATTGGCGTTCCAGTCGCCGAGCAACTTATCCGCGAGCTGCAGGACGCCGCCCCTGAGCATTCCTTGAGCTCGCTGAACGCTGCAACAAAAAGTCTGCCTGATTTGAGCTTGCGAGAACGCTCAGATGCACTGCGCGACGGGCTCCTGGAGGACTTCCCGGAGAGCTACTCCCAGCTCTCCGGCGTCATCAAGGCAGCACATGAATCACCGTCCTTCACCGGTTGGATGCTCTGGCCGGTCACCTCGGCCCTGGCCACGCGGGCAGCGAGAGAAAATACCCAGTCCGCGTTCGAGGATGCAATGGACATGATGGCCTTGCTCACCCCTCGCTTGAGCTCCGAATTCGCAATTCGTGTTCTGCTCAAACACGATCTTCAGTCAGCCCTGCGTTTTGCACAGCAATGGACTGCCTCGCCCGATGAGCACGTAAGGCGGCTGGCTAGTGAAGGCACCCGCCCATACTTGCCATGGGCTGCTCGTGTCCCGCAAATTATCGAGAATCCCACGCTCACCGTTTCAATCTTGGACGCCCTGTATCAAGATCCTAGCGAGTATGTTCGGCGTTCGGTCTCAAATCATCTCAATGATCTGAGCCGCCACGAACCCGAGCTAGTACTGCACACCGCACAACGTTGGTTGCAGGCTCCAGAAACAACCACTTTGGCCGTGGTGAAGCACGGACTTCGGACCCTGATCAAGCGCGGCAATCCTGACGCCTTGGCATTGCTCGGCTTTGGCACCCCAACCGTGGAGATCGACGGTCCGCACATTGCCCTACCGCAGGTGCCATGGGGCGCAGATCTCACTTTCACCGCGACCGTGCGCAACACCGGCACTGAGCCGATGCTCCTTGCCATAGATTACGTGCTGCACCACCGCAAGGCCAACGGATCGACAACTGCCAAGGTTTTCAAGCTCACCACGCGCACCCTATCCCCCGGCGAAGAGCTGGAGATCAATCGATCCCATTCGTTCAGGGTGATCACCACCCGGCGCTACTACCCCGGCACTCACTCGGTGGCTCTTCAAGTTAATGGGTTGCCTACCGGAACAACGGACTTTGAGCTGATGGCTGATTTGACCGACTAGCGGCAGTGGCGAACCATCTGCGCGCGGAGGGCCACGGGCGCAGAGGAGCCGGTTTTTGTTGAACGCTTCTCTTGCTTTTTCGCCTCCAGTAGACGACTGTTCATCTTAGGAGCAAAGGAGCGCACCGTGGCCATGGAAGCAGCAAGCCGCAACGATTGGGCCACTGTCCCGAACGCGATCACGCTGCTTCGCTTCTTCCTGGTCATCCCCATCTGCAGTTTTTTGATCTCTGACACACGCCCGGTGTTAACTGCAGGACTTTTGCTGGCCTTTGGACTCAGCGATTGGGTGGACGGGTTTATTGCTCGCAAATTTTCCCAGGTCTCGAGCTGGGGCATATTGCTTGATCCCATAGCGGATCGCCTGGGCATCGTCGCTATCGCCGTGGCCCTCGTTGCCGGCGGATTCATCCCGGCGTGGATCGGTGTGGTGATTTTCTCTACCGACTTGGTCCTGCTCTGCGCCTACTTTTTCCTGCGATTGAGCGAACCGCCAAGTTCAACCCTTCTCGGCAAGTTCCGGACAGCATTGATCATGCTGGGACTGGCCTTCGTCGCGGCTGGACGGATTGAGCAACTCTCCATCTTCTATGTTCCAGGCATCTACATCCTCTATGCCGGGGCACTGCTGCATATCGTGGTGGGATTCGGCTACCTCAGGTACATGCGAAGTGAAGCCAGAACCGCCAACCAACCCGGTGAGGAGACCAATCCCTAGGAGTCAATGCCGTCCCATGCCTCTGCAGATAACGTGGAACGAGAATAGGCGCTTCAGCGACTGCCGCTCGGATCTAGAACTCGCGCTGGCACCGACATAGGGCATCGATGCGAAATGATCCGATGCCGCTGCCGGGCTATTCTCCGGCTAGCAGGGTCAATTGCTGAATTTTGGGTTTCCACAACCCCGCACGTGTTGCGGTGAACTCCAGCTGATGCTCGCTCCCCAGCTCATCTAGCGCCCTGATGTAATCCGGGACGATTTCCCTCGGAATCCGTAATCCCATGGTGAGGTGCGGTACCCACCGTGGGCCGCGCCCGTGGATATTCAGCGCGCTGATTTCCCTGGCTGCGATTTCAAGGTCATCGGTGGTTTCCATGAGCCACGCAACGGTCTGCTTGCGCTTGATTCCAAAAACCACGGTGCCAACACGTCGAAGCCTAGCCGGAACGGCGGATGGAAGCAGTTGAGCCGCACGCAGCGCGACTTCATCAGATAGTTCCGGTGCAAAGGTGATACTGATGTGCGGAGTTTGATTCTGCCTGGGAAATCCACGCGATTCCAGATCAGCGAAGATTCCCCGAAGCTGCTCTTCTTCCTGCGCTTCCAGGTACAACAAAATGTTCTCGGGTGATCTGCTCATCGCGCTACATCCGCCTACGCATTGAAGCGGTAGTATCCTTCGGCCATCTGACGAGCTCCTTCATCCGTGGGACCGTACTTTGCAATCTTTTCATTCCACACCGCACGTTCTTGACCAGCACTACGCCCAATGCTCCCGGCACGCTGTCGGCGCATCTGCTGCCGAGAACATGGCTGCTGGCTCGTGGTTCCCATGCTGTGATAATAGCAAGCACCCGGAGAACAAAATACGCAAGGAATGCAGCGGCCCGTTGGTTGACGGTGCCCTCGATCAAGGACAGGATGAGCCATGGGAGTTCAGCTTCCAAAGGCATCGGACGACCCCAGGCAGCTGCAGGTTCGCAATCATCCAATGAGGTGCTCCAGACATGGAAACATATGCAATCAATGGTGTTCAACTAGGTGCGGAAGGCTTTGGCGACCCCGTCGATCCCCTCGTGCTATGCGTTGGCGGGACGACCATGCTCTCGTGGCCTGATCCGCTGTGCCAAGCACTTGCCTCGTCCGGCCGGCATGTAGTCCGCTACGACCTGCGCGATAGCGGCCAATCGACGACGCTGGATCCGTTGAATCCCTCATATACCTTGCGCGATCTGGCCAAGGATGCCGCATCGCTTGCCCGGGCCTTGGACCAGCGGCCGGCACACCTGGCCGGCATCGGTGTAGGCGGCATGGTCGCGCAAGTTGCTGCCTTGGAGCATCCCGAAGCGTTCTCGGCACTCACCCTCTACGGGACACGGCCTGTCGCACCAGGCCCGGTGGACGGCGATCTTCCGGATCATGAACAAGCCACCATGGGCCAATTGTTTTCTCGCCCGATGCCGGATTGGGCCGATCGCGAGGCAGTGGCCGAGCATGCGGCGCAAGGCGCCAGCATATTGGGCAACGACCCACACGAGGCCCGGCGCCTAGCAGTGCGCATCTGGGACCGCACGCCAGATCCTTCCTCATCCGTCCACATGGCCAACCAGCTTGGCATGGTCTTTTCACGGCTCGACTGCACTCCGCGTTGGCGCGAACGCCTTGGCGAGATCACTCAATCGACGCTGGTGGTCCACGGTGCTGAGGACCCGTTCTTTCCAGTTGGCAACGGGCAGGTCTTGGCACGCGAGATTCCCCACGCCAGATTGCTTGTGCTGGAGCAGGCATCTACGGCAATTCCCGGTCAAGCGGTTTCCCAGGTCGCCCAGGCAATGCTTGCGTTGACCGCCCTGTCCTAGACAACGGCCACACTCTTGGGCATTGTTGTCCAAGCAACCACTAATGACTTGAGCATTTTCTGGAGGAACCTCATGTCCGAGGCTTACATCATCGATGCATTGCGCACTCCAGTGGGACGGCGCGGAAAGTCGCTCGCGGATCTGCACCCCTTGGATCTCGCTGCTGCTCCGCTTGCCGAACTTGTCCGCCGCAATAACGTTGATTCCACAGAATATGACGAGATCATTCTCGGCTGCATCGACCAGGTGGGCCCGCAAGCCATGGACATCGCGCGCAACGCATGGCTCGCTGCCGGGCTGTCCGAAGAAGTTCCGGGAACCACTGTGGAACGCCAATGCGGCTCCGGCCAGCAGGCAGTCTCCTATGCGGCCCAAGCGGTGATGAGCGGCAGCAGCGATCTTGTGGTGGCGGGCGGTGTCCAATCGATGTCCAGCATCCCGCTTTCCTATTCCAACTCCGCAGCTGCAGATTTCGGCTTCCCTGACCCTTATCGAGGTTCCAAGCTCTGGGCCGCCCGGTACGGCGGTCAGGAGATCTCCCAGTTTCGTGGTGCGGAAATGATGGCCAGGCATTGGGGATTATCGCGCGAACAGCTCGAGGACTTCGCTGTCGGCTCCCACGAACGGGCGCTCAAAGCCCAGGAGCTTGGATACTTTGACCGTGAGATCTTGGCTTTTGGCCAATTACGGGCGGATGAAGGACCCCGGGCTGTGGATCGCGGCAAGATGGCCAGCTTGGCCCCCATCGTCCAAGGCGGGCTGCATACTGCTGCCACTGCTTCGCAAATGTCTGATGGCGCGGCCATGCTCCTGATAGCTTCGGAGGCGGCGGTCAAGCGATACGGTTTGAAGCCACGAGCGCGCATCCACCATGTCTCCGCGCGCGGCGATGATCCAATCATGATGCTCTCAGCACCAATTCGTGCCACCCAGCATGCGCTGGAACGCACGGGCAAGTCGCTAAAGGACATGGACCGCATTGAAATCAATGAAGCGTTCGCAGCGGTCGTCCTGGCATGGCAGAAGGAAACCGGCGCGGACATGGCCAAGGTCAATGTCAACGGCGGTGCCATCGCCCTGGGCCATCCCATCGGCGCCACCGGGGCCCGCTTGATGACCTCATTGCTGCACGAGCTGGAGCGCAGCGGCACCACCTGGGGCCTGCAAACGATGTGCGAAGGCGGCGGGCAGGCAAACGTCACCATCATTGAAAGGCTTTAGCATTGCGCCGGAGCGGATAGATCTGCGGGCCATATGCGCCGCTGGGAAAGGGCAGAAATCGTGACCACTGATCCTTGGAAAACCTACGACCTGAGCCAGCCGCTGGACACCGACTATCTATCAGCCTTCGCAGGAATCACCCCGGCGGACCGGTGCCATTGGCAGCGGGCCCGGCTATTTGCCCAGGAAGTCATCCCGGTCATCAATGGGCACTGGGACGCAGCGCACTATCCAGCGGAATTGGTCCGGCGTATGGGCAAGCTGGATCTGCTGACCGATGGCCTGGAGATTCCCGGTCATGCGGTGTTCTCCCCGATCGCCGCAGGCCTGGTGGCCATGGAGATTTCCCGGGCGGACGGATCGATGGCCGCCGCCGCCGGAGTGCAGGGAGGACTTGTTCTGCGCAGCTTGAAGCTCTTCGGCACCGTGGAACAACAAGAGCGCTATCTCGAACCGGTCGCCACCGGAACACTGCTGGGTGGATTTGCGCTGACCGAGCCACACCATGGTTCTGACTCCGTCAGCCTGGAAACCAGCGCTCGCTTGCAAGGCGACTCGTGGATACTCAACGGCCACAAGAAATGGATTGGCAATGGAGCAGCAGGCGGCATCACCATTGTGTGGGCCCGGGACCAGGCTGATGGGCAAATCAAGGGATTCGTCGTTGAGCAGCAAGCACCGGGATATGAGGCCACCCCCGTTCGCGGCAAGGGCGTGCTCAGGGCCATCGAGCAAGCGGAGATCAGGCTCCACGAGGTGCGCGTGCCGCGTTCAGCCCTGCTGGCCAACGCGACTTCATTCAAGGATGTATCGAAGGCGCTGGTTGATACCCGGGTCAATGTGGGCTGGTCGGCGCTGGGCCATGCATTGTTCGTATTCGAAGCCGCGCTTCAATATGCCAAGCAGCGCGAACAGTTCGGCAAGCCGCTGGGCGCACATCAAATGGTGCAAGAGCGCCTGGCGCAAATGCTCGCAGAGCTGACCAACATGCAGCTGCAGTGTGCCGCGGTGGCGGCCGAACAATCCGCTGGCAGGCTTCGTCCGGCACAGGCTTCATTGCTCAAGTACCACAATACGCGGGCCGCCCGGCGGGTCGCGGCGACGGCGAGGGACATGCTCGGTGGCAACGGGATATTGTTGGAAAACCATGTGATCCGCCATGTGGGGGACATCGAAGCACTGCATACCTATGAAGGCACCGAATCGATCCAGGCGCTGATCTTGGGCCGCGATCTGACCGGGTTGAGCGCGTTCGGCTGAAAGCATCCGCTTTGATCGCCTACGATGAGCTGTACCGTCAAAGTTCCAGTGCAAAGGATTGAATATGGCGTATGTTGTCGATTTCAAGGATGTCGCCACCGAGGGATTCGAATCCTCCCCCGTGGCCCAGGCTCTTGCCGGATTGCGGGCAAATGAGGCCCGCTACCTGAAGAACAAATTCGATCACGATCTGGTGCTTGAAAATGCCTCGGATGCCGACGGCGTCATCGCATGGGTCCACAACATCTTGGCCGAGGAACGCGATCTCCACATCGCTTCCCGCCCCTTGCAGGCCTGTGTCTTTGAAGCCGACGGAGCCAAGCGGGCCTACGTCTTCTACGAATCGGGGCTGTCCATCAACGTGCTCTACGGACTTGCCGAGGGGGACAAGCGCGCCGTAGGGTTCAAGCTGTCTGATGGCATGGAGGTTCCCGAGGAGCTCGCCGACAAATTCAAGTTCGCCCGCCAGAAGTCCAAACTGGCCGGCACCATCCGCGGATCCTACTTCGTCATCAAGAACGAGTACTAGTCCCCCAACTGGGCGTACACGTCTTGGAGCGCTTCGCGCAGGAATTGAACTGGCCAGGTTTGCAGCAGGCCCGCAGAAAATCGGATCTTCCCGGCCAGGATCTCTCGCGCGTGGGCGGCGCTCACTTCGTCGGCGAGCAGTTCAAGCTGCTGCTGTTGCCGAACAACGAAAGCGCGATCCACCGGCGTCCCATGCCCAGGAATAATGGCATCAGACTCGCCGATGCGCTCCAACAGGGATTTGAGGACCAGTGGCCATCCCAGCGGATGCGCGCCGGATCCGAACATCGGCGGTCCTGATTCCTCAATGATGTCGCCGAGGAACCAGACCCCTGCATCGGGGATGCGCACGGCAAGATCCGTATCGGTATGGCCCGGCGCCAGCGGCAACAACTCGATGTCCCTGCCGCCCGGGCTAATGGTGGTTGGCGCGTCGACCGGGACGGTGGGCGGGGTGAGAACTACCTCCTGCCACGACTTGTCAGGCTCCGTGCCGGGATAGTTCTTGACCTTGTCCAGATGGGGTTTCTCGTAGTCCGCATAGTGCCGGGCAATCAGATGGTGCCCATAGATGGGGATGCCTTTGGCCTTGAAGACCTGGTTGCCGAAACTATGGTCGTAGTGGGCGTGGGTATTGATGGCGGCCATGACGGGCAGCTCGAAGCCTTCGGCCGCATCCTCGATGATCGCCAAGGCCTCGGCGGGATTATTGCGAGTGTCGATGACCACTGCTCCGGCGGGTCCCAAAACCAGTCCGATGGAAACATCCAGCGGGTCATAGCGCCGCTGGAAGACGCCATTGCCTACTTGAATCCACTGGCCATTGCCCATGTCCGCTCCCCTGATGTGGCCGATTGCCCACCACGCCGCGCAGCTTGGTGAACCAGATCTGATACTAGCGCGGTTTCCGCCACCTGTGCTTGCAGGCTCTTGCTGATTCGCCCGAGGGAGGACAGTGCTCCTGGGCCGCTGCGAGGCGCTCTGGGCATAAGGTGCGCTTCTTCGCAACAGGGCGGAATACCGCCAAATTCTCGCATGGCTTCCACCAGATGGCTAGGCTGGGATCATGGCCACAGTAATTCTTGTGCGGCACGGCCGCACTACCGCCAACGCCTCTGGTGTGCTGGCCGGACGAGCCCCTGGAATAAGCCTCGACGAAACCGGCAAGACGCAGGCGGCAAGAACTGCGCTGCGGCTGGCCGATGTGCCACTGGCAGGTATCGTTTCAAGTCCGCTGGAGCGCTGCCAGCAGACCGCCCAACACATTATCCGAGCGCAAAAGAACGCGTGCGAACTGCTACTTTCACCAGAGCTCACCGAGTGCGATTATGGCGCCTGGCAAGGCAGCAACCTGGCAGACCTTTCCGCCCAGGCACTGTGGACCCAGGTGCAAGCCAACCCCTCTGCTGTCATATTCCCGCAGGGCGAGTCGATGGCGGGAATGCAAGCACGGGCCGTTGCCGAGATCCGGCGCCTTGACGCCGGATTCGAGGCAGAACATGGAACGGGAGCGGTGTGGGTTGCCGTGAGCCATGGCGATATCATCAAGTCGGTACTGGCTGATGCGTTGGGCATGCACTTGGACCTGTTCCAGCGCATCACCGTCGGCCCGGCATCTGCATCGATTGTCCACTACGGTTCGGGTTCGCCTCGTGTGCACTCGGTTAATACCGACGACGGGGACCTGTCTTGGCTGGCCCCTGGATTGCAAGCAGCTGACGCCCCTGTGGGTGGCGGAGCAGGAAACTAAGGAAGCAGACATGGCGAGCGAAGTCCACGAATTCAACTGGCCGGATCGAGTGGTCATTGGCACCATCGGCGAGCCCGGTTCCCGCACCTTCTATCTGCAAGCACGCGCCGGATCAGACATGATGAGCATTGCCCTGGAAAAGCAGCAGGCAGCCGTCGTCGCGGAAATGATCGATGAGATTCTCGATCAGATCGCGACCGTAGCGGGGAATTCTTTCAGCGTTCCGACCCATACTCCAGTGGAGCTGGTGGATAACGATCCACTGGAAGAGGTCGACGAAGCCTTCAGGGTCGGGTCTATGAACCTGGGGTGGGATGCCACCGTGGCCCAGGTGGTGCTGGAAGCATTTTCCCTTGACGAAGCGCATCCCGAAGACGAGCCCGAGGCCGTCATGCAGGTGCGCATGCCCGTGGGCACGGCACGGGCCTTTGCCATGCGCACGCACGAAGTCGTTGCCGCCGGCCGCCCGGTCTGCTCCTCGTGCGGCTATCCAATTGATCCGGAGGGCCATACCTGCCAGGATCCCGAGCTTCCATGACCCAGCCGGATCTGCTCGCCGGCGAACTCGAACTCACCGGCCGTATCACCACGGCATCCAACGCCACCTTTTTGGGCACCATCGGTGGCCTGAGCGTGGTCTACAAGCCCATTGCCGGTGAAAAGCCGCTCTGGGATTTCCCGCAGCATACCCTGGCCAACCGCGAAGTTGCCGCCTACCTCGTCTCCGAGGCGCTGGGCTGGAACCTTGTTCCGCAGACCTGGCTGCGCGATGGCCCCTTTGGCGAAGGCATGGTGCAGCTGTGGCAAGAAGTGGACTCCGAGCAGCATGCGGTGGATCTCGTGGCCACCGGCAATCTCCCCGCCGAAGGCTGGAAAACGGTCTTGCACGGTCAAGACGATATGGGGCGCCAGGTGAGCCTGCTCCACGAGGACACCGCTGCGCTGCGCCGGATGGCGGTCTTCGACATCGTGGCCAATAATGCGGACCGCAAGGGCGACCACGTGCTGGCGATGCCCGACGGCCACCGTTATGGAGTAGACCATGGGCTGAGCTTCCATGATGAGCACAAGCTTCGCACGGTGCTTTGGGGGTGGATCGGCCAGCCGCTGGACGACGAGGAACTCTCCGGCATTGACCGGGTCACCACCGCATTGGGCGCAACGCTGGGCGAGGAATTGGGCAAGCTGCTCAGCGATGTGGAGCTCGAGGCTTTGCAGCAGCGGTGCCTCCGGCTTCGCCAGGATGCCCGCTTCCCCGGCCCGAGCGGTGAGATGCCAGCAGTTCCCTGGCCGCTGTTCTAAATAGTCCCGGCTGATGCTTCTGCGCCGCAGCCAAGCTGTCGGCGCCAGATCCGCGAGGCGGATTCCACGGTCCCCTGTCGATGGGGTGCCACCTGGCTCGTGGGCTGATAGCCCATCTTCTTCCAGAATGGTTCAGCAACGTCCGCATTTGCATCCACGATGGCAAGCCGAAGGCAGCACAGGCCTTCGGCTCCGCGCAACTCCGTGACGATGGATTCATGCAGCCTTCGTCCAAGTCCCTCGCCAACCCGCTCGGAGTCGGTCATGAGCAGCCCGATATGCGCGGTCTCTGGCTCGGGCCAGCCAATGATGACATCTGCGAAGGCCAGCAATCGGTTGCCTTCTCACAATCCATAACCACGCTTCTGGGCGGCAACAGCGCTGGGTGGCAGCGCCGTGAGCGCTTCCTGCGCCGCTCCGGGCTCAACGCCATGGCCCCGGATGCGCACTGCATAGCCTGCGTTGGATTCCATGAGCCGTTGCAAAGCGCGCGCATCCTGAAGTCCCACGAGCCCGAACACGCTCATGCTGCCCGCGCTTCAAAAATCATGACCGCTTGGCTTCCGTCAAATGGTGTCCGGTTCCAGTCACCCCTGATTGCGTCGACCTTGAATCCAGCTGCCTGCAACTGGACTTCCAGTTGTTCGACGGTGCGGAAGGCCAGCACCTGGTCTTCCTGCACTGTTGCTCCCGGGGTCGCGAATTTCGAGAATGATTCCAGGAGTATCTTCCCTTCGCTGAGTTCTTGAACCTGGCACCATTCGGTCACCGGGCCAAATGGCGTGTCTTTGGTGGATGGCTCTTCGCGCGCCCAGGATTCCCACGCTCGCCGTTCCGGGTTTCGGCTTTCAAAGGCGAGAACAGATCCGGAGGACAGGCTGCGCCTCAAATCCTGCAAGGTTCGTTCCCACTGCTGGTCCGGAATGTGCTGCACCACGTTACCCGACAGGACCGCCAAGTCGAACAGCCCATGATCAAGGGCGCGTGAGTCGCCCTCGACCCATAGGACTTCGCTAGCGCCGGATCGCTGGCGGGCATAGTCAAGCATGGCCGGCGATGGATCCATGCCCACGACTTCACGCCCTTCCTGCGCCAAGGTGACGGTGAGAATTCCGGTACCGCAACCGAGATCCAATATGCGCCGCACGCCAGGCTGAGCGGCGAGGGATCGGTAGTAGTCGTGGTCGGGCCCGTCAGGATTTTCTCCGTCGTACATCGCGACAATTCGAGGGTCGTAATCAGTCAAGTAATTCTCGATTCATTGGTTCTCATCCACCTCGCTGTCGGGCGCATTGGGCGATGCCGAAGGAGCCATGATTTCGATCCGATTCCCGAAACCGTCGCGGCGTTTCTAGCGTAGCCCCTTGGCCGTCGGGCAGCCTGAATGCGCCTGTACGCAGTGATTGTTAACTTCATACGGCGGTTGAATCGTAACGCTGGGTGGCGGCTGGCCACCTCGAACCATCTGTTTGCCTTGAGTATTTCAGGTTTGGAATACACCTTTGCAGGATCATACCTTCTTAGACGATTCAAAGTCCGTTCGTCCTGCTGACAGGCTCTTTTTAACATCGAACCGATGGGAAACAGTGAGAAAAGCTAAGGGTCCCAACAATAAAATCCAGCCACCAACAAGTAATAATGAATTCGTAGGCAAGGACGCTCCGAGAAATCCACACAGGGCATATCCGACTGGCAACAGTCCAAAGCTGACAGCATAGTCAAGAGAGGAGAACTTACCCAGATGTTCTTCGGGAACGCGCGTTTGAAGAGCTGAGCCCCATGCTACGCCCGATATTTCCAACCCCAGTCCTGCGACAATCGCAGCTAGACACCACCACAACGGCTGTGCAAATGCCGCCAGCGCGAAATTGGGCAAACTGCACAAAGCAAAAAAACCAACGCTCGCAGTGAGCAAGAATTTCTCGACCTTCCACTTGGCGCATAAAAGGCTTCCGATCAGGTAACCCACAGCCAACGCAGCTGCCATCGCACCATAGGAGGCCGGGCCAGCTTTACTTGTTGCAGCTATTGGTTGTAATACCGATGTGAAGCCAGATTGCAGTGCTAAGAAGAGAGCCCAAAATAGCAGTAAGTAACCAAACCAACGCTGGTCTTTCAAAGCTGAAAATGCAACACGGATGTCCTTTTTAATGCCTTCACTTCTAGCGGCCACCCCAGAGATCCTGACTGGCAGAATGCAAAGCGCAGAGCAAACGAAGAACACAGAGCTCAACGCGATGCCGGAAGTCGTCTGGAATGTTGTGCTGACAAAGGTTGCAAGAATAGGACCCAGCAATGAGCCGGCATTACGGAAGGTTCTAACGACAGCATTTGCCCTGAAATTGTTCTCGGCGCTTACAACACTAGGGAGCAATGTATACAGGGCAGGAGCGCCAAACGCAGAAATGAATCCACTGGCTAGGGAGATCACTTGTGTTATTGGTCCAAGCCCTTGATGCACTACCGAGAATAGCGTGGCAACATTTAGTACGGCTACACCAAGTAGTGTCAGGATAGCCAATAATTTTCTAGACCATAAGTCGGCGGCGACTCCACCGAAAAGTGCAATTACGACTGTCGGTATGGTGCGGGCCGCCAATACGAGACCAAGACCAAGGAAGTCACCATTTTGCCCGGCCAAGAGGGCAAGTGAGATTGCGAAGACGGATGTTCCGAAGCTCTGTAATCCTTGTGACACCGCAAGGAGCCACACCGCTGCCTTGTTGCTTGAGGGTAGCGGTGTGGCTTCTTGCGTCAGGGAGACTTTTTCTTTCAAAGTGAATTTGGCTCCAACACCTGTGCAAATTCGTTGATGTACAGAGTCGGATCTTTAATTCCATTCACCGCGAATGCTCCAGCTCGCTCATGGCAAGTGGGGCAGGTTCCACAGTGGGCTTCGAGCCCTTTCCCGCAACTCCACGTTTCATTGAACGGCACCTCCAATGAGGCACCCTTCGCGAACACCTCGTGTTTACGAATGCTGATATATGGAGTGTGGAACTTAATGCGGAATTGCTCACCTTCGCACTTACTTGTTACATCTGAAAGCAAGGAGAAGTAATCGAGTTTGTTGTCTGCGAAACGAGCATCTTCAGCATGAACAGCGTAGAAAACGTCTTCGATACCATTCTTCACTGCCCACGATGCGGCCAGTAAGAGCGCAATACTTGAACCAAACGGCTGAATGTCTTTGCTTTCATTGACTGGCGGGGTTTCCATGGTGGTCCACTGCGCCCCGCGCATGAATTGTGGTTGGTTCAGCCCATAGAATTCCTTCAATGGACCCGAGAAATCGAAGAAATGATGTTCAACCCCTACCCTTCCAATAATTGATTTCGCGGCAATGAGTTCTTTGTAACCTTCGGCTTCACCAAAATCGAAAGTGAGTGCAACAACCTCACGACCTTGGTCGATCAGATCAAAAAGGAGTGTGCTGGAATCAGGGCCTCCAGAGAAGAGGAGGGCTACTTTCTTATTCGTCATAAAAGTGATCCTAATCATACGATTGGGGTATAGCAAGCCATTCGATTAAGTTATTTCTACATTCAATCCCCTAGCACCCATCTGCGTTTGGGTGGATTCCCAATTGATCACACTCGCGCCAGTCGCTAAATGCCCGAGATTCAAGGAATGGACAGGGCGCCACACTCTTCGGTAGTCGTTAGTTCTTGTCTTACAAATCTAAAGATTATTGAGACACTCTCCTCAGCCCGGCCATGCCGTCTCAATATTCCGTAACGGCAAGGAGTCCAACCGTATTACAAAGTCGTCCCAACGCAAAAAGGTCTTACCTGCTTGCCGTGCAGGGGTTTTGAGCCACACTGGGGCAGGTGAGACATTTGGGATACACGCGCGTGAGCACTTCGAGCCAAGACTCGGCCTTGCAGCTCGATGCCCTGGTTGCTTCAGGGGTGCAGAAGCGCGACGTGTTCGCCGACGTGACTTCCGGCAGCCGCAGCGCGATCGATCGGCCCGGGATGAAGAAGCTGCTGGACTATGCCGAAGCCGGCGACACCGTCGTGGTGTGGCGGGTTGACCGGCTGGGCCGCTCCCTGATCGATGTCTTGAATACCGTGAACCTTTTGCAGGGGGCGCGGGATTACTGTCCGCTCCATTTCCGATGGCATCGACCCGGCCACATCGACCGGTCGGATGATGCTGAACATGCTTGCTTCGTTGGCCGAGTACGAGCGCGAATTGATCGTTGAACGAGTCAACGCCGACATTGCCGCCGCCCGGCAATCCGGAACCCGTTTCGGCCGGTCGGTCTCGGACCCGGCGGTGATTGCCGACAAGCTCGCGATCGCCAAAGATGCCCGCGCCAGGGGACGCACCGCCGAAGACGCCCGCGCCAGGGGACGCACCGCCGAAGACGCAGCACGCATGGTTGGCTGGAGCCGCGCAACGTTCTACCGCCACTTGGGCCAAGAGCCCGCATCTTCCAAGAGTCTGTGATCGGCCATGTCCCTGCGAAGCGAAACGCGCAGGGACGTACCGCTGGGGCAAGACCAGATTGGCAGCAATACCGAGAAAGCAGGAACTCCTAGTGACTACCTGGCTAAAGCAACAGCACGTTGGGAAATACTGCGGCAACACGTCGAAGACGGAGTGCCGTTGACGGTTCTGGCAGGGGAACACCATATCGGCCTGAGGACAATGCAGCGATGGCACCAGAGCTTCAAGCTCCACGGGAAGCCTGGTCTGGAACCGGTGGCACCGGGCAAACGCGGACGCCGGATGCCCAGCGAATTCGTGAACCTGGTCGAAGGCCTCGTCTTAGCTAAACCGCCCAGGACTACGGCAGCCATCCACGAACAAGTCAACAAGGTAGCGCTCCACCAAGGATGGGCACCGGTTTCCTACTCCACCGTCCGCTCGATCGTCGGCGCGATAGATCCGGGGATGATGACGCTGGCGCAGCAAGGTACGGCGGTGTACCGCGATAAATATGAATTGGTCTGGCGCCGCCGCGCCGAACGTCCGAACGCGGTGTGGCAGGCCGATCATACCGGGCTCGACATCCTGGTTTTTGGCTCTGGCCACCAGTCCGTCCGACCGTGGCTCACCACGATCATGGATGATTACTCGCGAGCCCTCTGCGGGTACATGCTCTTCACCGGTGCTCCCTCATCCTTGAATACGGCATTGGCGTTGCGTGAGGCGATCTGGCCCAAAAAGACAGTAGATTGGGCGATGTGCGGAATCCCTGATGTGCTCTATGTCGACCACGGAACCGATTTCACGAGCCACCACTTGGCGCAGGCCGCCCGAGACCTGCACTTCGAAATCATTTTCTCCGCTGTGGCCCGGCCGCAGGGCAGGGGAAAGATTGAACGATTCTTCGGCACCCTCAACACCGAATTCTTAGCCCGGCTGCCCGGCTACTTGCACAATGCGCGCAACCCCAAGCCGGGGCTGTCCATCGGTGAACTGGACATGGCGCTGGGTGAGTTCATTGGGCAGAACTACCACCAGCGCGAGCACCAAGAGATCAAGGAAACGCCTCAAACAGCGTGGCAGGGCAACGGTTGGTTACCACGTCTGCCTGAAACCATCGATGAACTGAACCTGCTGCTGCTCACGGTCGCCAAGCCACGGATCGTCCACCGCGTTGGCGTGCATTTCCAAGGGCTACGCTACATTTCACCGTTGCTGGCTGCCTACGTCGGAGAATCCGTCATTCTCCGCTATGACCCGCGGGACGTTGCCGAGATCCAGGTCTTTCACCGTGGCCAGCTCATCTGCAAAGCCGTGGATCCCGTGCATGAACGAGCCACAGTGACGTTCAAGGACATCCAGAAGCCACGCTCCGCACGCAAGCGTCAATTGCGCGGACAAATCAAAGAACGAATCGCCGCCGTCGCAGAATTTCTACCGGCCGGGCAACCAGCAACGGAGGTATCCCAGCCTGATCCGGCGGTCCACCGAGCGCAGAAAACGAAGTTGCGCACCTACGCAGAGGACGAATAATGGCACCTTCAACTTTTATCGCAACAAAGGCGCATCGCCGCTTCACTGAGTTCGCCAATGCTGTGCGCCGGCAGCGGACCATCGGGATCTGCTACGGACAAGCTGGAATCGGCAAAACCCTCTCGGCTAAACGCTATGCCAACTGGAGCCCGAAAGCCGCGGCATTAGTAGAGGAATGGGGTCGCTTGGAGGACAGTGACCTCCAAATCTATAAGGATCTAGCCAAAACGCGGACCGTCTTCTTCACCCCAGGGGTATTGACGACACCTAAGCAAATCAAAGAAGAGCTCTCACTGATCACTAATCGGACCTCGATCGGCATTCACCAACATCTCGATACTGTAGGCGTCACGAACGGTCCGATGAATCAAGACAAGCATGTGGAGCTGATCATCGTCGACGAGTCGGAACGACTCAACGCCACTGCCTTGGAAGTGCTGCGAGATAGGTATGACAGGAACAATATCGCTCTGATGCTGATTGGGATGCCCGGCATAGAAAAGCAGTTCAGCCGATATCCTCAGCTCTATAGCCGTGTCGGCTTCGCCCACGAATACCGTCCGCTTGCGCAGGATGAACTGCATTTCGTACTGCAACGAAAGTGGCGTGCCCTCGGCAAAACCCTGGATTTGGAGGACTTCACCGATACGCAAGCTGTCGCGGCGATCGCGCGCATCACGCGCGGTAATTTCCGGCTGATTGATCGGCTCTTCGCACAGATGCAGAGGGTAATGAAGATCAGTGAGCTGGACACAATTACCGATGACGTTGTTGAAGCAGCGCGTTCCACGCTCGTTATCGGAATCGGTTGAACCGCCCTGAGTAGCTGCGCGAAAACCGCCAAATCAAGCTAACAGTCACAGCCTGTGCGCAGAGCGGATAATCCGTCGGAGCCCATCGCCATCCTTCCTCGTCCATTCCGTGTTTCAGGAAGCACTGTCGCCAGGTTCAGCCTACCTCTCCCCATGGTCTCCGGGCCTTCGGACTTCAGCTTTCATGGCCAAGGATCCAGTACGCGTGCAGAATGGGCTTATGAACATTACGGATGTCTTTGCCGATTTCGCCCAGCGCCCCGTCGAGGCTGCCCGCAACCTCCCGGCGCTTTCTGCCGAGCAGCTCAATGCCCACCCAGCCGGGCACCCGAACTCGATTGCTTGGCTGCTGTGGCACGCAGGCAGGGAAATCGACGTTCAGCTGGCCCATCTGAGCGGAGGGAACGAAGTCTGGGAATCCTACCGCGGCAAATTCGGTCTGGGTGACCTCGGCGATTCCGTAGGTTACGGCCATTCAAGCAATCAGGCCCATCAGATCCGGGTTTCAGACCAGCAGGTGCTCGTGGACTATGTTCAAGCCTGCTTGAAGTCTCTCATCGAGTACACCGGAACGCTTTCAGAAGAAGACCTGGACGAGGTGATCGACCATGACTGGGATCCCCCGGTGACTCGTGGAGTGCGTCTGGTCTCCCTCATTGATGATGCTACCCAGCATGTCGCCCAGGCCGCCTACGCGGCCGGTGCTGTAGCAGGGCAATAGCCATAACCGCGGAACACGTGCACCCTTGATGGCCATCCAGAACGCAATGGCCCTGAAGAGTCCTCGAGGCGTCTGACAATGAATCAGCCGACAAGCCATGGGCTGCCTTTCCCTGCTCGTCAGTCATACTGACCGGCATCACCACCATGCACGTTGGCCTGGGCGAGGAATCCGCGCAGCCAGATGTCGACCTGATTCCGCGAGTACTAGTTGGAGGTCCACAATGAATATCGAAGTCGCCCGTGCGGACGAACTCGGAGAGGAGTGCCGGTACCAGATCTCGGAAGTTCTCACGCAAGGTTTCGCCGAGGATTTCGCCTTCTTCTCCAAGAACGCGAAAAAACTCGCCGATGCGTTCGCTCCGATGCTCGTCCTGGAGTGCTTCCATATTGCGCTGGTCGATGGCAAGCCCGCCGCTGTCGCGGCCGTCACCGAAGGTGAACAGGAGTGCTTCCGGCTGGATCGGCACGAGCTCCAGCGCGTGCTCGGTCCACTACACGGGTTGATCAGCTATCGGATCATCCAAAGCCAATTCATGGGGTCATACGATGATGCCCGCGATGGCCTGACCGAGATTGCCTTCGTCACGACAGCACCGCAGCATCAGGGCCGAGGCGTAGCTACCGCGCTGATGCGCCGGCTTCTGGAACTGCCCGCCGACCAGTTCGTGCTGCGCGATATCAAGGACACCAACACCGCTGCCCTCGCTCTGTACACCAAGCTCGGATTCACCGAGACGCAGCGTCGACGGATCAAGTTTGCGAAACGAGCTGGGTTCCGCGCATATGTTTCGATGGGCCTCAAACGTGCGGAGGCCGGCGGAAGAAGAGCACCCGGATGGGTCAGGCCCGGTAGCGCGCTTCGGTTTGCACCCCTAGCTAGGACCCTAGGGACAAGCGAAGTTCAACCGGATGGCGGCGCGGATCAGGTTCTGGGGCCGTCCGTTCACCCGCCGCAACGCGGGGCCTGGTAGCGTCGGCTGCTTTCGGCGTTGCACCTAAAGGGAAAATGGCTGGTGCCCCTTGAACGGCATCCGTGTTGCGGAGAAACTATCTTCTCCGCCCAGAATAATTTTCCGATGACTCGGTTCCCAGACGCACGAACGCCCCCGGTTCCGAAGGAAACCGAGGGCGCTTGAGCTGAGAAGTCCTAGACGTTGAAGCGGAACTCCACGACGTCGCCGTCCTTCATGATGTAGTCCTTGCCCTCAATGCGGGCCTTGCCTGCGGACTTGGCATTGGCAACGGAGCCCAGCTCCACCAGGTCATCGAAGGCCACAACCTCGGCCTTGATGAAGCCACGCTGGAAGTCGGTGTGGATCACGCCGGCGGCCTCCGGAGCGGTGGCGCCGCGGCGGATGGTCCACGCACGGGTTTCCTTTGGACCAGCGGTCAGGTAGGACTGCAGGCCCAAGGTGTCGTAGCCAACGCGAGCCAGCTTGTCCAGCCCGGACTCTTCGATGCCGGCATCTTCGAGCATCTCCAGCGCCTCATCCTCTTCCAGCTCGGCCAGCTCGGCCTCGAACTGGGCATCCAGGAAGATGGCCTCGGCAGGGGCGACCAGCTCGGAGAGCTTAGCCTGCATGTCCTTGTCGGCCAGGCCTGCCTCATCGGTGTTGAACACGTAGATGAATGGCTTGCTGGTCATCAACTGCATCGGTGCCAGCTCTTCGAGGTCCACGCCATTGGCCTTGCCGGCGGCGAACAGGGTCTTGCCCTCTTCCAGGACCTTCTGGGCTGCCAGCAGGTTGTCCATGAAGGACTTCTCGATCTTCTTGCTGCGCAGCTCCTTCTCAAGGCGTGGCAGCTGGTTCTCGATGGTCTGCAGGTCGGCCAGCACCAGCTCGGTAGCAATGGTCTCGATATCCGATTCCGGGTCCACCTTGCCGTTGACGTGGATGACGTCGTCGTTCACAAAAGCACGGGTCACCTGGCAGATGGCGTCGGCTTCGCGGATGTTGGCCAGGAACTTGTTGCCCAGGCCTTCGCCTTCCGAAGCGCCCTTGACGATGCCGGCGATATCCACGAAGGATACGGTCGCTGGCAGGATGCGCTCGGAGTTGAAGATTCCGGCGAGAACCTTCAGGCGCGAATCTGGCAACGGCACGATACCCACGTTGGGTTCAATGGTTGCGAACGGGTAGTTGGCTGCCAGCACCTGGGCACGGGTCAGCGCGTTGAACATGGTGGACTTGCCAACGTTGGGCAGTCCGACGATTCCGATAGTAAGAGCCACGGGAGAAAATTCTACCTTTTGCTAGTGATGAGCGCTCAATTATCTACTGGCGCGTGAATTCTTTAGTTGCCCTGCGGGCGGGCACCGCGGCCACCAAGGGCCCGTTCCTCATCGCCGGCTTCCTTGAGCTTGCCGCGGATTTCCTTGGGCAGCGAGAAGATGATGTCTTCTTCCGCGGTGGTCACCTCGGAGACGTCGTTGAATCCGTAGTCGGCCAGCAGCGAGACGACCTCGCGCACCAGCACCTCGGGCACCGAGGCACCGGAAGTCACGCCCACGGTGGACACGCCCTCGAACCAGGACTCGTCCACCTCGTTGGCGAAGTCCACGCGATAGGCGGCCTTGGCCCCGTGATCAAGCGCCACCTCGACCAGGCGGACCGAATTCGAGGAATTGGCTGAGCCGACCACGATGACCAGGTCGGCCTGCGGGGCGATGTTCTTGATCGCTGCCTGGCGGTTGGTGGTGGCGTAGCAGATGTCATCGCTGGGCGGATCCTGCAGATTCGGGAAGCGCTTGCGCAACCGGCGCACGATCTCCATGGTCTCATCCACGCTCAGGGTGGTCTGCGAGAGCCAGATCAGCTTGTCCGGATCCTTCACCTGGACGGTGTCGGCTTCTTCCGGATTGTTCACGATGGTGGTCACTTCCGGAGCTTCGCCGTAGGTGCCTTCCACTTCTTCATGGCCTTCGTGGCCGATCAGCAGAATTTCGTAGTCGTTCTTGGCGAAGCGCACGGCTTCGCGGTGCACCTTGGTCACCAGCGGGCAGGTGGCATCAATGGTCTGCAGGTTGCGATCGGCTGCGGACTGGACCACTGCCGGGGAGACGCCATGGGCGGAGAAGACCACCAGTGCGCCTTCCGGGACCTCTTCGTTTTCCTCCACGAAGATCGCCCCGCGGGCCTCGAGTTCGGAGACCACGTGCAGGTTGTGCACGATCTGCTTGCGCACGTAGACCGGAGGGCCATAGTGCTCCAAGGCCTTTTCGACGGCCACTACAGCACGGTCCACGCCAGCGCAGTAGCCACGCGGGGCCGCGAGCAGGACCTTGCGCTCGGATACCTGCGGGGAGGCCGCTGCGATCTCGGCCGGAGTGCGGCGAACGCGCGGAATCCGTGGGACTGGCAGCGATACCGGAATGGAAGTGGAAGTAGCCATACCTCTAGTCTACGAACTGCATGCAAGTTAGCCCATGCTCATATGATGCGTGCCACCCTTTGCGCCCTGTGAGTTCCACCTCCACCGCACCGCTGTCACTGCTCAGCACGGCAGCGAGCTGGGCAGCTTGACGCTGGTAGTGAGAATCGAGCCGGCCGAATCGCTGCCCCGGTAGGCGCGGCAGACCCCAATTCCACGCTTGGCCAAGTTGGCTTTGATCTGCCGCAGCGAATCCGGCGAGAAGCCGTACCACTGCATGTGCATCAAGACGGTGTCGCCGGTCGAGGCGGCGGAGGCCCTGGAGATGGTGATGGACTTGGATTTCACCTTCCAGTCCTCGGTATCCCGTGTCCAGGTCCACGGTGCCATGCCACGCGAATCGTAACCACAACGGACTGAAGCGTCGATGGCCCCGTAGGGCGGGCGTCCAAAGTTCGTGTGCACTCCGGAACCGCTCAGCTGCGCTCCGACCTGTTGGCAGCTCAGCGGCCGCAGATCAGGGTGGCTGACCGAATGGTTGATCACCCATTGGCCCTTGGCTCGGGCCAGGCTGGCCAGATCCGCCCCGTAGCGGGACTTATAGGAAGACAGGCAATCGCCGGTAGGTGCTATCACCAGGCCGATGTTGGCACTGGCTGCATAGTCAATGGCTGCCTTGTAGGAGCTCAGGTTACTTGGGCAATCATCAAAAGTCAGCACCACCCGCGAAGTGCGGTTTGGCCCCTTACTCAGTGGTGTTGCCGGTGGCTTGGGATAGGCAGTGACATAACTGCCGCTGACCCAGCCGGTGTATCCCCCGTAGCTGACCCGATACCAGCCGTTGGAGGCGCGGGCATAGGCCGGCACCGTGGCCCCTTTCGGGATGGTCACCAGGATCCGGTAGCTGGTGGAAGTGCCGGTGCGCAGGTTCAGGCTGTCGAGGGTTCGCACCGTGGCTGCCACGACGTAGTAGTTGCTGACATACCCGGTGCGCCCGTCATAGCTGACCTTGTACCAGCCGTTTGATGCCCGCCCCAGGACCGGGACCGAGGTGCCCTTGGGAATGCTCGCCAGAACCGAATACGAGGTGGAAGGTCCAGTGCGCAGGTTCAGGATGTCGGTGGTGCGCACCCGTGCTGGCAAGTCGATGGATAGCTCGGCGGCCACCGCGACACTTGCCGTCCGGGCTGCCGGCACTATGTTGCCCGCGGGCATTGCGGCCGCAGCGAATGGAATCGATCCGGTCATGAGCCCGATGGCCAGAGCCACCGAGCCCACAGATCGTGCGGTGGCGCGACGAGATGTTTCCCCAAACATGGCACTGCGTCCTTCAAAAAGTGCTTCCCCAATGCTCAACAGTGTCCGCCCGTCGAAGCGACCGGGCAAGAGCAAAATCCGGACTTAACCAAATTGTTGGAAATACCCTGCTTGGGGATCTTGAACCAAGAGAATGACCACAAACTTCGCCCGTTCCGTCATCATCGCTCCACCTTCGACCACCCCGACCCTCCCCGTAATTCAATGATCTGTCGGTGCCATGCGGTAGTCTCGCATGTGCCGCAGCAATCGCGTCTGCTGGTGCCATGTTTCGATTCCCAAGGAGCGGCCCGAATGGAGCCCCAGACACCAGCGAGCTTGCCAAGCACCGCCGGGCAGACCACGGCGGAGAATCCTTGGCCCTTACGCATCCTCTCGGAGAAGCTCAAGATCCATATCGAGAATTCCCCGGTGGTATGGGTGGAAGGCCAGTTGCTGGAAGCAAATGTCCGCAACGGACACGCCTACCTCACCCTGCGCGATGTGGACGCCGATTTCTCTTTCTCCGTCACCATCTGGGCCTCAACCATGCGCAAGCTGGAGACCACGCCACAGGTTGGTTCCCGTGTCGTCGCGCAGGTGAAGCCAAGCTTCTACGCGAAGACCGGACGGCTGTCGCTGAACGCCACGGATCTGCGGCCGGTTGGTTTGGGGGAACTTCTGGTTCGGCTGGAACGCCTTCGCCAAGCCCTTGGTGCCGAGGGATTATTCGCCCCGGAGCATAAGCGAGCGCTCCCGGTGCTGCCGGGCCGCATCGGCCTGATCACCGGACGCGACTCGGATGCCGAGAAGGACGTGCTGCGCAATGCCACGCTGCGCTGGCCCTCGGCGCAATTCAGGGTCATCAATACCGCGGTGCAGGGTGTGGACGCAGCCAACCAGGTGATGGCGGCCCTCAAGGAGCTCGATAATGACCCCAATATTGATGTGATCGTTATTGCCCGCGGTGGCGGCGCGCTGGAAGATCTGCTGCCTTTCTCCAACGACGACCTGGTCCGCGCGGTCTTCGCCGCGCAGACTCCGGTGGTCTCGGCCATCGGGCACGAGGCCGACCGGCCAATCCTCGATGACGTGGCGGATTTGCGCGCCTCCACCCCCACGGATGCGGCCAAGCGCATCGTGCCTGATCTCAATGAGGAATTCACCGGCCTGCAGCTGGCCCGCAATCGACTTGAGCGCTCCATTAACAACTTGCTGGAACGCGAAACCCAGTTGCTGGCGGCCGTCCGCGAACGACCGGTGCTGGCCAATCCGCAGGTCATGGTGACCACTCGCGCAGAGGACCTTGCCCGGTATCGGCAGCGGTCCACCGACCTGTTGCATTACCGGGTGCAGCGTGCCCGCGACGAGATCACCCATTTGAAGTCGCAGGTCCGGGCGCTTTCGCCGCAGCAAACCTTGGACCGGGGCTATTCGGTGACGCAGCTGGCCGATGGAAGCATCGTACGGGAAGCCGCTGATGCGCCGGTCAACACCGATGTTTTCATCCGGTTAGCCTCCGGCCAGCTAGCCGCTCAAACCACTGAATCCATTCCCGCCGGCGATGCCGCGAACTAACTCGATACACCCTGGAGCCATCATGACTGCACAAATCCCCGAAGATATCGCCAAGCTCTCCTACGAGCAGGCTCGCGAAGAACTGCTCACCGTGGTCAACCAATTGGAAACCGGCGGAGTCGCTTTGGAGGCCTCGCTGGCTTTGTGGGAGCGCGGCGAGGCGCTTGCGGCACACTGCGAGAATTGGCTCAATGGCGTGTCGCAGCGCCTGGAGCAGGCCCGCGCCAAGCAGGTTGGCGCGGACGGCGAATAGCTTCTCGTTGACGGTTGCCTACTTGGTAGCTTCCAGCCGAACCTTTTCAGCAGCCACATCGAAGTTTGCTTCGGGCCACGGCACGGTGATTCGCTGCAAGGTATCCAACAGCAGTTCAGCCACGCACAAGCGTGCCCGCCATTTCTGGTCAGCAGGCACCACCTGCCACGGTGCGGTCTTGTTATCAGTCCGATTCACGGCGATCTCGTACGCCTGCTGGTAGTCTTCCCACAGCAACCGGTCATCGATATCCCCGGGCGAGTACTTCCAGTGCTTGTCGGGGCGTTCTAGGCGTTCGGCGAGCCGCTCATACTGCTCTTCCTTGCTGATATGCAGCATCACCTTGATGGGATGGATGTTCTGCTCCAGCAGCTGCTTCTCGAAGTCCACGATCTTGGCATAGCGGGAGTCCAAGGTCTGCGGGCTGGCTAATTCCTTCACCCGGGCAATCAGGACATCCTCATAGTGGGAGCGGTCGAAAACTCCGACTTTTCCCCTGCCGGGCAAGTGTTTGGTAATGCGCCACAAGAAATCATGCGAGGCTTCTTCTGCCGTTGGCGCTTTGAACGCGTGATGCTCCACTCCTTGGGGATCCAGCATGCCAAGGACGTGGCGAACGATTCCGCCCTTACCCGAGGTGTCCATGCCTTGCAGGATCAGGAGCACTGACGGAGCTTCCTGACCTTGGATCGAAGCGGCGAACAGGCGCTCTTGCAGGTCCGAGAGCGGCTGGGCGATCTCCTCCATGCGCTTCTGCGCGGCCTTCTTATCCTGCGGCGCGTCCTCGGGCCACCAGTCAGGATCCTTGGCTGCCCTCTCTGATAGTTTCAGGCCCGGCTCGGCGCGCAGGGCTTCAACCAGGTTCGCAGGGTACGAGCTCACAACCGACTCCTTCTATGGACTTCACTACTGTGAATCTAGGTAATTGCCAGCGTACTGGCAACAGCTGGCGGTGTCCCGAAGAAATCCGCGTGCCGGTCAATTGGCCATGCCGCGGCAAAGAAAAACACCACCGCATGACTTTGAATGTGTCGCGCGATGGTGTTTTTCTCGCTAAGGCTAAGCGCGGGCGCGCCAGTCCTCCAGGAACTGTCCGATACGACCCACAGCATCCGTCAGATCCCGCACGTTCGGCAGGGTCACGAGCCGGAAATGATCTGGGCGTACCCAGTTGAATGCGGTGCCCTGGGTAATCAGGATTTTCTGCGCCTTGAGCAATTCAAGGGCGAACACCTCATCGTCATGCATCGGATAAACTTCTGGATCCAGCTTCGGGAACATGTAGAGCGAGCCCTTGGCCTTCTGCACCGAGACACCCGGGATGGCGGTGAGCAGGTCGTAGGCGGCATCGCGCTGTTCGAGCAGGCGTCCGCCAGGCAGGATCAAGTCGTTGATGGACTGGTATCCGCCCAACGCGGTCTGGATGGCATGCTGCGCTGGCACGTTGGCGCACAGACGCATGTTGGTCAGGAGGTTGATGCCTTCGATGTAATCGGCGGCCTGGTGCTTTGGACCGGAGATCGCCATCCATCCAGCACGGAAACCGCACACGCGGTAGGCCTTGGACAAGCCGGAGAAGGTCAGAATCAACACGTCATCGGCGAGCGACGCCGTGTTGATGTGCTCGGCGTCATCGTAGAGGATCTTTTCGTAGATCTCATCCGAGTAGACAATCAGCCCGTGCTTGCGTGCCAGTTCCAGAATCCCTTCAAGGGTTTCTTTCGGGTACACCGCACCGGTGGGATTATTCGGGTTGATGATCACGATGCCCTTGGTGCGATCGGTGATCTTGGATTCCATATCCTCAAGATCTGGAAGCCAGCCCTCTTCCTCGGTATTCAGGTAGTGCACCGGGGTGCCGCCGGCCAGCGAGACCGAAGCGGTCCACAGAGGGTAGTCGGGGGCAGGGATCAGGATCTCATCCCCGTTGTTCAGCAGCGCGTTGAGCGAGAGCGTAATGAGCTCGGAGACGCCGTTGCCGAGGTAGATGTCATCCACGCCAATGGTCTGGATGCCTCGGGTCTGGTAGTACTGCGAGACCGCGGTTCGTGCCGAGAGGATGCCGCGGGAATCAGAGTAGCCCTGGGCGTTTGGCAGGTTGCGAATCATGTCGACAAGCACCGCGTCAGGCGCTTCGAAGCCGAACGGCGCGGGATTGCCGATATTCAGCTTCAGGATACGGTGCCCTTCGGACTCCATGCGTTGGGCGTGCTCCAGTAGCGGCCCACGGATGTCGTACAAGACATTGTGCAGTTTCGTCGATTGCTTGAATTCTGCCATGATTACACTTTCTCATGTCAGGCGTGTAGAACACACCTTGTTACTCGACCGCCGTCGGGTGCGGCCGAAATCCTTGGGGGGTCGAATTACTGGAGCAGTGCCACGGAGTGCTACTCGATAATCCATTCCCAGCGGGTCGCCGCCTGCGCGGGCTTCATCGCCCCTGGCGCGTTGACCATTCGGTTAAGATCCACCAGGGTCTGCTGAGACAGATCCCCGGTGACCTTGTTCAATTCACCGCGCGCCTTATCGTCGACGGCGCTGCTCGCCAGCAGCATGATCGGCTGCGCGTCGAAGAGCTTGGCGGTGTCGGGAATGCTCTTGAATCCTTCATCGGAAATCATCGCGTTGCCGGCGCTGACGGCCACTGCACGGTCCACCGAGGCACGCAGCTGGGTGGCTAGATCATCGGTCTTCACCACCGAGACCTTCGGCTTTTCACAGCTTTCGGTCTTCAAGGTTGCTTTTTCGGTCTTCAAGGTTGCTTCAAGACTCTTGGTATTCGAATCGTCAGTGATGATGGTGAGCTTCTCGCAGGCGCCTGCCAGCGACGAAAGAGAATCGACGCTGTGTGTCTGCGCTTCAGCCGAGCTCATCACCAAGACCTTGCCGGCATCAGCCGCGCTGAGATCCAGCGCCTCGATCTTGTCATTCGAGTCATTGATCTCGGTGCGCAACTTCTTGAGATCGTCAACCGACAGCACGCCGTCTTCGCCGGCGATGGTTGCCCGATCCTTGGACAGGCTCAGCGCGGCGCCGGCGTAGTCCACAGCGATATCTGCTTGCCCGTCGATAACCTGCTGGTACGGGTTTTCGGAGGACTTGTTGATTTGAACGTCGTAGCCCTTGTCTTTCAGGGCGTTCTTGTAGACCTCGGCTAGGGCCTGCTCCGCAGGCTGCTCGCCACGCGCCAGCTTGAGCACAGCACTCTGGCTCGACTCCGAGGGAGCGCTCTGTTCATCAGCAGTGCAGGCGGACAGGGGCAACAACAGGGCAAGGCTCAAGACACCAAGACGGGAGGTTTTTCGCAAGTTCATATCGCTATTGATTCTATGGCAGAGTCTTTTGATCCGGCGGTTACTCGCGGGGCGCGGTCAGTCGCAAAATGCTGTCCACGCGCTCGATGCAATTGAGCTGCTGGATTTCCTCGCGCGTGAACCACGCGGCCTGGCTGGTCGAGCCGTTGACCTCGTGGCGCAGGTCGCCGCCGGTGAGCTTTGCCCGGTAGGTCACCGCCACGGTCTGCATGGCGTGCCCTTCACCGGAGTACCGCTTGGCGCCGGGAATCACTCCGGTGGTGACATCCAGCAGGGTCAGCTCCCCTACTGCGTATCCGGTCTCTTCATAGACTTCGCGCTTGGCGCCTTCGATAATTGGCTCGCCCAGATCGATGCCGCCACCAGGGAGCGACCAGCGAGGGGTGAATTTCGGATCACGATGCCGCATATCCCAGAGCGTCAGCAGTATCTTTCCTTCGTGTTCCACCAAGCAGTATGCTGCGAGTCTGGTATCGAAGAATTCACCGGTATGCTCTGAACGTCGTGTCATAACCCCAATATATCGGTTTGTTCACCGTTTATTTTCCCCATCGCTCAGGGCATGATACGGATTATTGGCCAAATATCCCGCTGAAGGCATCCGGATGTGATGAAATATTCTTATGTCCCAGCACTCAGAGCATTCCTCAAACGTCGACCTAGATGAAATCGATCGAATCATCATCGACGAATTGGTCGCCAATGCGCGCATCTCCAATGCCACGCTTGCCCAGCGTGCAGGTATCGCGCCATCGACCGCCTTGCTGCGCACCCGTTCCCTGGTAGAGCGCGGCATCCTCACCGGCTATCACGCCGAAGTGGATCTCGGCACCGTAGGCCGCACCGTCCAGGCTCTCATCTCGGTAAAGCTTCGCGCCCACGACCGCGAAAAGATCGATACCTTTGTCGAGCGCATCCCGCTCCTTCCAGAAGTACTGTCGATGTTCCACGTTTCCGGCGGCACCGACTACCTGTTGCACATCGCCGTGGGCTCCACCGATCACTTGCGCGACTGGGTGCTGGACAACCTGGCTACCGACGAATCGGTGGGCCACACCGAAACCACGCTGGTTTTCGCCCATCACCGTGGAAACCGCGGTCCACTGCCTTCCGAAGACATGATGAACTGAGTAATCCTCTGAGTCCTCGGCCTTCGGCAAACAGCTGGCCCTCACTGAATATTCAGTGAGGGCCAGCTGTTTGCTTATAACAAGTTCTAGGCGCGGCGGCGCTGCATTACGGCATCTAAGTTCAAGCGGGGCTTGGTATTTGATACCGCGAGATCAGTGGTTGGCAAGGTGCCAGTTGCTGGTGGAACGGCGGTTTCCGCGACAGGTGCCTCAGATGTCTTGGCGGCGGTCTCCTTGACGCTCTCCTCGCGCTTGGAGGCCACCGAGGTTACTGCGGCACGATCTTCCGCAGAAACCTCCGAGGCCAGGCGCTTGGCATCTTCCGAAGCCTTCAGGCTGATCTGCTTGCTTGGACGCAGCGGCTCTTCAACTGGCAATGGAGTCTTCTGTACCCGTGGTGCAGGAGTTTCATTCGCGCTCTTGGCAGCCTTGGCGATGCGCTCGGATGCCTCGACGTAGGTTGGCTTGGGAACGCGAGTAGGTGCCCAGGTGTCAGGCTGCTTCACACCGCCGTGGCCGTGAGCCACTCGCAGTGCTTCGGCGCGAAGTTCCTCAGCGGTGATGGCTGGTGCGCGGCGGGAAGATCCTGGACGAGCGTCGAAGACTTCGTCGCCATCGTGCTTGCGGTGAATGACCTGGTTGGCTGCATCTTCGAATGCCGGGGTCTGCAGCGCCTTTTGGCGGGTGGCTTCCAAGTGGTCTAACAGCTTGCGGTTGCGGTCGCGGACGGCGAGCATGCGCAAGGTGGCGAAGGAAAGCACCGCGACGAGAGCGAAGATGCCTACGGTGCCGAAGGATAAGGCGGTGAAGGGAGCCAGCCCGACTCCGAGGACCGTGGCGATAACTGCCAGTGCACCGATCAGGGCGACGGACAATCGGCCATAGCGCACACGTATCTTGAGTTTTCTCGCAGCGACTTCCTGCGAAGCGCTCTGTGACGTGCCAGCCATGTGCGTCCTCCATCACCGATTCGATCGGTCAAATCTTCCAGAACCGAATACGGCTCTTTCAAATCAACCCTATGCAACCGATCTTGCGGTGACACGCATATATGTCGGTGTGTCTATAAGTTTTCGCCACTACTTTGTGCTCCACAAATGCGGATTGGCTTGAGAAGCACGCAAACAGAATCAACCTTCGTAGATACGTTCGAGCATCGTGCTTGATAGCTCTTCGCGGTTTAATGCGAAGGTCCGGTGATCACGCCATGCGCCATCAATGTGCAGGTACGCTTTTCGTACTCCTTCGTCGCGGAATCCAAGTTTTTCCGCCACTCGCAAACTCGGCGCATTCTCTGGACGGATGTTGATCTCAAGGCGGTGCAGCTGGAGGTCATCAAAACAATGATCAATGACCACGGCGCAGGCTTCGGTCATCAGGCCGAAGCCTGCATGCTGATGGTCAATCCAATAACCGATGGAAGCGGTCCGCGCGGCCCCATACTGCACCGAGGATACGGAGACCTGCCCGATGAGCGGTGGACTGGACTGATGCAACTGTGGCAGCGCAATGGCCCACGAGTAGCCGGTTCCTTCACGGGCTGCCTGGTCCTTGCCCACGATCATCTGGCGGAAGGTCATGGACTCAGGCGGGCCCATGGGGCTGGTGGGATCCCATGGCTGCAGCCACTGCGAATTGACGTAGCGCAGGTTGATCCATTCGGTCTCATCCCGCATGGTCAACTGACGCAGCAGCAAGCGGTCCGAGCTCAATTCGGGGACCAGTCGCGTGGCACGGCGAGAGAAGAGCATGAGCACATCGTAATACTCCCGAGTCGCATAAGCGCACTGCGTGGCAAGCCAGGTGCATTTCTTTGCGTTGTGCGTAAGCTGGAGTCATGACTGCGAACCCTGCGAAGAACCACGACTCCGGAAAGAAAGCCGTCCGTGCATCCATCCGCGCGGCGAGGGATTCCATGGATAACGCCACGCGTGCCGAGCTGGGCGGGAAATTGGCGAAGACTGTTCTTGGCTATCTGACGCAGAGTACCGGCATCGTACGCAAGGTCGCCGCGTACACTTCCTCCCTGGGTGAACCCGATACCTCCACGCTGCTCGACGCATTGGTCAATGAAGGCATCGAGGTCTTTTTGCCCGTGTGCGAACCGGAGTTCGCGCTGTCATGGGCCGCCTATACCCCGGGCATGCAATTCCAGCGCAGCGCGCTGGCGCCGGTCATGGAACCAGCAGGTCCCCGCTTTGGAACTGAAATCTTCGATGACATTAATACCTTGATCATCCCTGCCCTGGCCATCGATGAGCAGGGGCTTCGGCTTGGCCAGGGCGGCGGATACTATGACCGTTTCCTGCCATTGATCGAGGACTCCCCGGTGCGTGTCGCAGCGATTGTCTATGACAATGAATATGTTCCAGCGGGGTCTTTCCCCGTGGCTGAGCATGATCAGCCGGTGGATCTGGTCTTCACGCCGGCGGAAGTCCACCAGATCATCTAGGGCTTGGCGCGAGAGGCACTTACGCACAATTCGTCGCGTAGAGCATCGCAGGCCCGTGGCACACCGCTTGCATGGTGCCATGAGCTATTTCTTCAAGTCCTCCGCGCGTGCCCGTCCGCCCGCCATCCCCCGGCCGAAAGTCCGCCCAGCCCGCAACCGCAGCGAGTTGCTGAGGCGTTATCGAAAACCCTTGGCATTGGCCTTCACGCTTTTGGCCGTTGCTGGCCTGCTCAACGTCTTTTCTTCAGGCCAGCTGACCCAGCGTGAAGTGGTGGTTGTGGCCACCGATATTCCGGCGGGAAGCGAGATTTCCGCGAATCACCTTTCGGTGCAGACCGTTCGCCTTGACCCTGCCGATGACGAAATCTTTGATTCCCCGGAACAGCTGGTTGGCCAGCGCATCGCCATTGGATTGGATGCAGGAACGGTGATCCGCAAGTACGCGCTGGTCGGCGAGCAATTATTGGCTGGTGCCGTTGATGGCACCGTGGCGGTTCCCCTGCGTTTGAGTGATCCGGCCACGGTGACCCTGCTCCAGCCCGGACAGCTGGTGGACATCGTCTTGACCACCGGCGATGGTTTTGACCGTGAGATCGCATCCAGCACGATCGCAAAATCCGTACCCGTATTGTGGGTTCCTCAAAGTGCTTCCGATTCGGAATTCGGGATGCTCAATGGCACTGTCCCGAGCGGCGAAGGGATCATCGTTGTCGCCGCGGCCAGCAGCCTCTCGGATGATCTTTCCGGCGCGGTCTCTCGCGGCAAGGTCTCTGCGGTATTGGTCGACTAGTTTGGACCTCAGCCCCAGTGCGGTGGCTTCTCGCGCTTCATCAATTCCGCGAGATCTTCCTTAGCTTCGCCCCACAGTCGCGGGTCCTGGTCCTTGGCGATGAATTCCGCCAACGGATCGGCGCTGCGCTGTGGAGTTTTCCCGGCAGCATCTGTCGCCGACCCGGCGGCAGCCTGCGGCTCAGCGAGGGCACGGTCAACGGACTCCGAGTGCGGCACCGGGGCGTAACTGCCGGTGAGCTGGACACGTTGTTCCAGATGTTGTGGTGGTGCGACCACGCGCGGCCGCTTGCGACGGCCGCGCGTTGGTTCCTGCTCAGAAGTCATTACTTCTCGGACGCCGGCTGTTCAGTTGCCTGGCTGGCCGGAACCGGTGCCGGGGTGGTTGGCTTCGATTCACCGGCCGCCGGTGCTTCCGGCGCCTTCGCCTCGTTGTCCTCGGCTGATTCTTCGACTGATACCTCAGCGGCTGCGCCGGCCTTAGGATCCAACTTGGACTTCGCTGTTTTCAGCAGTCCGCTCTTTTCCTTTGGTGCCGGTTCAGTAGTCACATCTCGTGCCGATACCGGACGAGCCGCTGCCACCGAGCTGCGCGATGAGGAGTCTTCAGTCGTGGCCGCGCTGGTTGGAGCCTTGAGCTGCAGGGCCTTGGCCAGGCGCTCAGTCACCGCTCCTGGATCCGTGAAGACATCGATAGTCCACAACGGAACATAACGCCAGCCGTGCTTCTCGAAGAATTCAGGGCGCAGACGGCTGCGCTCGCGCACGGTCAATTCCGCATAATGTTCGGTGCCGTCGTAGACCACTGCCAGCGGGCGAATCCCGCTATCTGCCGAGTCGAAGACGTGAGCCGACAAGTCAAGGACACCACGGTAGTCTTCAGCCACAATGGCACCGCGTTCACGCAGGCGGCGGGCCAGGTCCGAGACCAGCGGGTCAAATCGCGGGTTGCGCATGGCGCTGACACCGGAATCGCCAGCTTCCACGCGTCCGAAGAGCTCAAAGAACTGACGGGCACCGCGGTACACGCGGTTCAGGTCCACGTCGCTTGGCAGCAGGCTGGAAACCAAAGTCATATGGCTGCGCGAACGGGTCATCGCTGCAACAAAGAGCTGCTCGCCGCCTTCACGCGAGAGCGCACCGAATTCGTGCAAGGTCTTTCCATGAGGAGTGCGCCCGTAGCCCCATGCGAAAATCACCGCATCGCGACGCAGGCCGATCAAACGGTCCATAGTGGTCACGACGAATGATTCCTGCTTGGATCGCAGGTAATCCATGGCGTATTTGTGATTCGGCAGCTGCACGCGAATCGCTTCGGCGATGGCCGAGGCATGGCTGCGGTTCGAAGCGATGACCGCCAAGGACTCATGGCCTTGGTTCTTGAAGTGCTCGAAGACCAGATCAACAACGCGGGCTACCTCGGCGGCGGTGGTCTGCACGCCGTCTTCGCTGTTGGCCAGCGAGCCGGTGGCGTCCGGTACGTATTCGCTGCGCAACAGCGGCGAGTTGCCGCTGATGTTCACAGCCATTGGCAGACGCGAGATGCTGTTGTCGTAGAAGGTGGTGGACAGCTGCTCCACCAATCCTTCGTCAATCCCCCGGTACACGGTGGACAGCGAGCCGGCGACCAGCACCTTGTTCAGTGCCGAGAGCGCCGAACGATCCTGCTTGTGCTCGATGACGCGGGCAGTGGGGTCAACGGAAACTTCGAAGCGCTTTGGCCCGCCGAGCATTTCATCACCGATGGCGATGACCTGGCTGGAGCGGCGCAGCGCATCAAGCACTTCACGCAGGGCCAGATAGTTGGCTTCCAGGAGGATGACTGCGTCGAATTCCGCATCTTCAGGCAGCGCGCTGCCAAGCAGCAGCGGGGCGGAAACGATGACCGGCGTCAGCGAATTCGCCAATGGCGCGCCCAGCTGCAGCAAGCCTGCAATGCTCGGGGCACCGGACTTGAGCATGTCACGCAGCGCGCGGGATCCTGCACGGTGGTCAGCCAGAGCGGCCTTCCAGCTGCGCGACAGGGCCCAGCGGATGCGCTGCGGGCCGGAGGCGATGTGCGCGCCGTCGGCCAGGCGGTAGTCGGCTTCGATCTTCTCCAGCTTGGAGCCGTCATTCATCGCGAGGAAGTCATCGCCGGAAATCATGGCGTCCAGCACGGACTGCCACCACGCCAGTTCCAGTTCGCTGTCCACGGCATCGGCATCGATTTCTCGCTCGGCGAAGTCATCGAGCAGATCTCCCAGGCCAGCTTCGGTGAGCTGCTCGGAGATCAGGGTGCGCTCTGGCAGTTCGCCCAAGTCTTCGCGGCGGTCAACCAGGGCTGCGACGGTATCGAGCAATTCGGCGATAGGCATTTCGCGCAAGCGGGAGCCCAGGGCTGGCGGCAGCATGCCGGCCAGCTTGTCGATGCGGGCTCCGGCGTCGTGGTAGCCGGCCTCGACGTCAAGCAATCCGCCAGGGACCTGCGGGTTGCGCTGGCTGGTGGCGATGGCGCGCCATGCGTCGCGCTGCACCGAGACCGCCTGCAGGGCTGCCTGCAGGTCAGCGACGTGCATGCCGGGACGAACGTATTCCTTGGCGATCTTGCGCAGGCGGGAGCGGACGATGGAGCCCATTTCCACGCCATGCTCGCGGCGCCAGGCGCTGGTCGCGGTGGCGGCGATCAGATCATCAATGTCGCCCTCGAAAATGTCCGACTCGAACTTGTCCAGGGAGCCGCGCACGGCAACCAGCAGCTGCAGCTGGTCGCCCCACTTGTCGTAGCTGTCTTCCAGGCGGATCTGCGACTGCTTGGCGATCTTCTCCATGTGCTCATGGAGGATCGGCAAATCCCGGCCCAGGCCACTGGCCAAGTTCAGTGCCTGTTCGGTGGCTTCGGCATTGCGCAGCGGCGCACCATGCCATGGGCTGGTGGTGTGTTCCTTGGAGTAGGCGCCAAGCTGGGCGGCGCGCTTGAGCTGCGCTGCGACATGTCCACGCTGGCCCATGGAGTCCAGGACCGAACGCTTCAGGCGCACGGTGGTCGACGGTGCCGGTTCCAGCGCGGAGAGGCGTGCCAGCTCCTGCATGGCCTGGTAGGGCGAGCAGCCCCAGCGGCTGCGTACCGAGTGCAGGGACTTCACGTGTTCGTGCAGTGCGTGGCGGGATTCGCGCAGGCGCTTGAACATCGAACCCAGTTGCGGTTCGGTGGCCTTCTCATTGCGCAGGATGGATTTGGTGAGCAGGGTGCGCAGCTGCTCCGGATCCTCGTTGGGTTCCAGCAAGAGGCTGGCGGCATCCAGCTGCTCGTTGAACAGCTGCACGAATTCTTCGGCGGCCGAACGCTGTTCTGCCACCACCAGGACGCGCTTGCCCTGGGCTGCCAAGAGGGCAGCGGCGTTCAGCGCGGTCTGGGTGGCACCGGTGCCGGCGGCGGCGTTGATGGCCACCGATTCGCCGGCGGCGATGTAGTCGAGCATCTTGGACTGGGACTCGTCGGCATCCAGCAGGTAGAGCTCGTCTTCCGGGTCGCGCTCATCCGAGGACTTGGCCAGGGTGCTGCTGCCGGTGTGGACCTTGCGGGTGGAGGGTTCTTCCGGTGCGCCGGCCTGCTTGCGGGGACGGGTGCTGTCCTTGAGGATGTTGCGCACCCGGCGAAGGCGCGAGCCGCCGTCTTCGCCCGGCTTGCCCTCATCGCTTTGCACTTCGCTGCTCTTGGCGGCCGCGTCCTTGGCGGCTTCGCCTGGCTTCTGCGCTTCGGGCTTGGCCGCGGTATTGCCCGGCTTGGCGGCCACGAGGTTGGCCAGGGCTTCGGAGGCCTTGGAGTCGGCGGCGTTCTTGGCCTGCTTCTCGCTCAGGTCATGGCGGATCAGCGCCTCGATGACCGGGTGCGAGCCGGTGAGCTTGGCCGGGTCTGCGGGGTCCATCAGCTCGGAGAAGGTGGACAGCAGCAGCCGGTGGCCCACGACCACGCCGGGAACCTCGGCCATCTGGTGGCGCAGGGCATCCATGCCGCGCACCGGATCAAAGCGGGCAATGGAGTAGGCGGCGGAGTCAACGGCGCTGACGTCCACCTTGGCATTGTGGTCTGCCTCGAACTGGCGGACAAAGGCAGGGGACACGGTGGCGCGGCCGACCAGTTGCAGGTCGTAGTCATCGGCATCCACGTGCTTGGTCAGGGTGATGCGGCCTAGCATGATCGGCGCGGAGACCGGTTCGCTCTTTCCATCGTGCACGGCACGCCAGTTGGCGACACCGGCGGCCAGGTAGCCGACGTCGATGCCGCGCTCTTCCCAGAGCTCGCTGATCTTGGAGGCCAGGGCGCGGGCGGTGCGGCGCGCGGTGGCGTACTGCTCAGCGTCGTGCAGCAGCGTGGACAGCCGGGTGCGCCGTCCTGCCAGGAACTGGGCCAGCCCCGAGGGGTTGGCGTGGGTGATGTCGATGCTGTTGGACGTCGACGGAGCAAACCGCAAGGTGGTATCGGCACCGGCACTTTGCCCCAGGGATTTCACCCAGGTTGCCACCCGCTCGGCGGCAGCATTCTGTCCACTAGCCACGACAGTCATTCCCTTCACTGAACCGACCATTTTCGGGCGCACTGCGGTGCAGATGCGCCTCTTTCTAACGTAGTGCACAAGCCCTGCAGATCAGGTGTGCGAAACACGTTTTAACTGCGAGAAGCGGAACCGGGGACGATGAGCAATACCTCTTCGAGGTGCACCTCACCGGCCAGCCGGTTCCGCTTCCGATCCGCTAGCTGGACGCCGGGTTCGCTAGCAGGGTCGCGGGATTACTCCCACTCGATGGTTCCTGGTGGCTTGGAGGTGACGTCCAGAACCACGCGGTTGACCCCATCGACCTCATTGGTGATGCGGTTGGAGATCTTCGAGAGCAGATCGTATGGCAGGTGCGACCAGTCGGCGGTCATGGCATCCTCAGAGGAGACCGGACGCAGCACGATCGGGTGGCCGTAGGTGCGGTGATCGCCCTGCACGCCTACCGAGCGGACGTCGGCGAGCAGCACCACCGGCATCTGCCAGACCTCGTCGTCCAGGCCTGCAGCGGTCAGCTCGGCACGGGCGATCGCGTCGGCCTTGCGCAGGATGGACAGGCGCTCTTCGTTGACGGCACCGATGATGCGGATACCCAGGCCTGGGCCAGGGAATGGCTGGCGGCCAACGATTTCCTCGGGCAAGCCGAGCTCGCGGCCCACGGCGCGGACCTCGTCCTTGAACAGGGTGCGCAGCGGCTCGACCAGTTCGAACTGCAGGTCCTCTGGCAGGCCGCCCACGTTGTGGTGGCTCTTGATGTTGCTGGTGCCTTCGCCGCCGCCGGATTCCACGATATCCGGATACAGGGTGCCCTGGACCAGGAACTTCACCGGCTCGCCCTCGGAAGCTGCTTCAGCGATGATCGCTGCTTCGGCTGCTTCGAAGGCGCGGATGAATTCGCGGCCGATGATCTTGCGCTTGGTCTCCGGATCGGTGACACCGTCCAGTGCGGCAAGGAAGCGTTCGCGTTCGTCAGCGATGTAGAGCTTTGCGCCGGTGGAAGCGACAAAATCCTTCTCGACCTGCTCGGCTTCGCCTTCGCGCAGCAGGCCGTGGTTGACGAACACGCAAGTCAGCTGGTCGCCAATGGCGCGCTGCACCAGTGCCGCGGCAACTGCCGAGTCCACGCCGCCGGACAGGCCGCAGATGGCCTTGCCGGTGCCGACCTGGGCGCGGATGCGCTCGATCTGCTCGTCAGCGATGTTGTCAGCGGTCCAGTCGCCGGCCAGGCCTGCGCCGTTGTACAGGAAGTTCTCCAGGACGTCCTGGCCGAACTCGCAGTGCTTGACTTCCGGGTGCCACTGCACGCCGTAGAGGCGCTTGGCCTCGTTGGCAAAGGCGGCAACCGGCGCGCCGGCGGTGGTGGCCAGCACTTCGAAGCCTTCTGGGGCCTGGGAGACTGAGTCGCCGTGGCTCATCCACACGGTGGGAGCCTGTGCGGCGCCTGCCAGGATGGAGCGGGCTTCGCCCTCAAAGTTGGTTGCGGTGCGGCCGTACTCGCGCAGGCCGGTTTCCGAGACGGTTCCGCCCAGGGCGTTGGCCATGGCCTGGAAGCCGTAGCAAATGCCCAAGACCGGCACGCCGGCTTCAAACAGGTCGGCCCCGACGGATGGGGCGCCATCGGCGTAGACGCTGGAGGGACCACCGGAGAGGATGATCGCTGCAGGGTTCTTGGCCAGGATGGCTTCGGTGGACAGGGTGTGCGGAACGATCTCCGAGTACACACGGGCCTCACGTACGCGGCGAGCGATGAGCTGCGCGTATTGGGCCCCGTAGTCGACGACCAGAACCGGCTTATGTTCTGGATTGAGGGGAGCAGTAGTCACCGTTACAGTCTACGCGGTTCGCCGCCCGCGAAACAGCCGGAGCGCTGTCATCAGCGTCACCTAGCGGCCCGCCGCTACCCCCGATGCCCCTGCCCAACGCACGCAGCGGGCGAACCCGTTCTCCTGGTTCGCCCGCCGCGTGATGGTTTTTGCCCGTCTAGTAGCGCTTCGCGGCCTTCGGGTGGGCGGCCAGTTCGCGGTCGACTTCAGCGTGGACCTTGGACTCCGTGTAGAAGGACAGGAACGGGATCACGCCACCCAGGGCGATCGTAATGAAGCGCATAAATGGCCAGCGCATCAGCGACCAGAGGCGGAAGTCGGCGAACAGGTACACCACGTACAGCCAGCCGTGGGCGATCAGGATGCCCAGGGAGATGTTCGCTCCCCCGGTCACTTCGGCACGGTTGTGCAGGCCAATGGAGTTCGCCACCCCGTCGGCCAGGGTGCCGCCGACAAAGAGTTCCAAGGACCAGAAGTACTTGAAGATCATCTCCACCACGAGCAGCAGCAGCATCACACCGGTGATGTAGGCAAAGACCTTGTAGAACTTCGCGGCGCTGCGGATCTGCGCTGGGGTGCCGCCGAACTTCCGGGGCTTCGGTGCGGGGGTGGTGCTGGACATGGCTGGTGATTCCTTCCGAGTCATGAAAGAGGTCGGTGTGCTTGTTGCTAGTCGTTGGTGGCCGGTGGCGTCTGCCCGGGGTTCGCTTCGCGGGCTTCGGCGGCGCGCTCGGCGATCTCATCAAGGTCCCGCTGATAATCATCGCGGACCATGCGGTACCAGAGGAAGATCGCGAAGCCGGCGAAGAGGACCCATTCAATGCCGTAGAAGACGTTCAGCCAGTTGATCTGGGCTTCCTGCGGCTGCGGGCCGACGTAGATCATGTCGATCCCCGGCTGCTCGACAGCCTGGCCCTTGGCGGTGGTGATCTCGTGGGCCGAGATGAATCCGTTGTACAGGACCGAGTCCCAGATATTCGCCAGCTGCGCCGAGGTGATCGAAGGCAGGGTCGTGCTGCGCAGGTCGTGTTCGTTTTCCGGGCCTTCGTTCGGCAGCAGGCGTCCGGTGATTTTCAGTTCGCCCGTGGGAGCAGCCGAGGGCGTGGTTTCCTCTGGCTGCCAGCCGCGCACCACCGCAATGCCAGCGTCCTGCTTGGCGCCATCGACCTTGAATTCGCTGATGACCCATACGCCCTTTTGGCCATCTTCGACGCGGTCATCGATGAGGCGGTCGGTGCCGGGGACGAATTCTCCGGTGAAGGTGACGATTTGATCCGCTGTGGTGCCCAGCAGCTCGGTGCCGATGTCCACGTGCTTGGTCAGCGCCACCGGCTTCTCGGTCTTGTCGACCTTGACGACCGGTTCGCTCTCGGAGGCGCCGAACTGCCATCCGGAGAGGGCGACGAATCCGGTGGCGAGGGCGAGCGCAGCAAGGAGGGCGCCGATCCACTTGAGCTTCAGAGCGGTTTTAAACACCCTCTAACCGTACTTCTATTTGCCGTAGAACTCGAAATGATGAGGGCGTGAGATTGGCCTAGCGGCAGTATTTTTAGCCCGTGGGAACAAACCGCGTGGGTTGTTCGTTGAGCGCCAGCGGCTTTAAACGAATCGAACCCAGTTCAGGTGCATGAACTGGGCTCGATTCCTGGCGACTAGTAGCGGTCAGACTCGTAAGGAGAAAGCACCACGTCAACGCGCTGGAATTCCTTGAGGGTCGAGTAGCCGGTGGTGGCCATCGAGCGGCGCAGCGCGCCCACCAGGTTCGAGGTGCCATTGGTTTCATGCGATGGGCCGTAGAGGACCTTTTCCAGCGAACCAACGGTGCCGACCTTGGCGCGGTCCCCACGTGGGCTGGCCTCGTGAACGGCTTCCATGCCCCAGTGGTAGCCGGCACCTGGAGCTTCTTCGGCACGAGCCAGCGCGGTGCCGAGCATGACGGCGTCGGCGCCCATGGCGATGGCCTTGACGATGTCACCGGAGTTGCCCATGCCGCCATCAGCGATGACGTGGACGTAGCGTCCGCCGGACTCCTCGATGTAGTCGCGGCGTGCGGCGGCAACGTCGGCAATGGCGGTAGCCATTGGCGCATGGATGCCCAGGGTGCGGCGGGTGGTTGACGAAGCGCCGCCGCCGAAGCCGACCAGGACACCGGCAGCACCGGTGCGCATCAGGTGCATTGCCGGGGTGTAGCCAGCGGCGCCGCCTACGATGACCGGGACGTCGAGTTCATAGATGAACTGCTTGAGGTTCAGTGGTTCGGTGGTCTTCGAGACATGTTCAGCCGAAACGGTGGTGCCGCGGATGACAAAGATGTCCACGCCCGCAGCTACCACGGTCTTGTAGTGCTCCTGGGTGCGCTGCGGAGTCAGCGAGCCGGCAACAACAACGCCGGAGTCGCGGATTTCGGAGATGCGCGAGGTGATCAGTTCCGGCTGGATGGGTGCCGAGTACAGTTCCTGCAGCTTTGCGGTGATCTTCGGGTCGTTGCGGGTTGCCGCCTCGGACTTCAAACCGGCGATTTCAGCCAGCACGGCTTCCGGGTTCTCGTAACGGGTCCACAGGCCTTCGAGGTTCAGCACGCCCAAGCCGCCGAGCTGGCCCAGGGCAATGGCGGTGGCCGGTGAGGTCACCGAGTCCATCGGTGCGCCCAGGATAGGGGTGTCGAACTGGAATGCGTCAATCTGCCAGGACACCGAAACGTCCTTCGGATCACGGGTACGGCGATTCGGTACGATCGCTACGTCGTCCAGGGAATATGCCTTTTGTGCCCGCTTGCCGCGGCCGATCTCAATCTCGTTACTCACCTAACTAGGTTACCAAGTCTGAGCCGAATTCCCGCTTTTCCTGGTGCCGGGGCAATCGGCCATGATGTATATCTAGCATCTTGCCGCAACAATCTAGTGACAGGTAGAGGCAAAAAACGCCCCGCCTTTCGGCGAACGGACTTCACCAAAGGGCGGGGCGGGTAATGCGTCTGGTCTGCGTTATCGGGCTTCGGAAGCCAATGATTGTGCGGTGGCCGCCAGTGCTGTGGCGGCCTTGTGCTCGGCCTCGGCAATGCGCTCCATGGCCTGGGCCATGCGCTCGAACATTGCGCTGCGCTCATCCACATCGATGTCCGGGTCAACCAGTTCTGCGAAGTCATCCCAAAGCTGGGCCATCCGTACATAATCCGCGCTGTGCGCACCCAGGGCCGATAGGCCAGGCAATCCGGAGGCTTCATCGAGGAAGTCCGCGTACAGTCCGCGCAGTGCTCCTTCACCGCCAAAACGAGTGTCCGTGAGGAACCCGGAGAGCTGGTTCATGCCACCGGCCAGCCGTGCAGGTTCCGCGAACATGCGGGTCCAGCCGGTCTTGGTGGTGGTGTCGCGCAACCGGGTGGCGAAGGTGTGCATGCCGGTGATGCCGAAGTTCTTGGCAAAGTGGTCCGGGATCCCGGAGAGCTCGCGGGTTCCCAGCAGGCGCGAGGTGGTTTCTTCGATGGCTTCCAAGGCATTGGCAGCAAGGGTCTCCGCCTTCGGCGAGCGCGTGGATGGAACCCAGGCCTGCCAGTGCTTTTCCTTTTTGCGCTTGGCTCGGGCGAAAGCCAGGTCTTCGGGGCTGATGACGTTCAGAACGCCTGAACCGTCATCTACCAGCAGATCATTTTCGTGATCACCGACGACTACCAGGTCAATGGTTTCCGCTTCATCCACTTCATTGCCATCGATCCATGGCAAGGCGTTGATGGCTACACGGACGACGACAGCGCGTCCGGCATCCAGTGCCGCATCCATGTATTCGACGGCCTTCTGGGATGACCCGGTGGTGCGTTCATTGATCTTGGCGCCGCAGCGAGCCAGCAGGTTCTGGGTGTATGGCTCAGGGTGGGCGCGGGTGACCAGGGTTGCGGTGGTGGTTTCTTCGTATTCGAAGGTGAAGACCATGAAGCCGATGCCACCAGCGAGGCCTGCCAACAATGCCTGGCTCAGCGGGGCATCGGTCACCGGGTTGGTGACGCCTGCCTGGACGAGGACTCGGTGCCAGAGTGCTGCGTCGTATTGAATGACGTCTTCTGGAGCAGGGTATTCGGGCAGCTCATCTTGTGGAGCTGGCGCTGGTGCCGGCTTGGGGGCTTTGGGCTTGGCTCCTGCCTTGGCCTCTCGCGCTTCTTTGGCATAGTCGCGGGCCTGTGCAGCACGGGCAGCCTTAGGGCTTTCCGGTTTCCCGGTGAGGATGTTCTTGCGCGCGGTGGTGTAGCTCTCCCCCGTGCGCGCCATGCGTTCTCGTGCTTGCTTTTTCAGGTTGGCTGGCTGGCCCAAATTAGTGTCCTTTATTGGCGGTCGCGCACGGTGCGTGGGATTCCGCTCCGGTTGGTGCGCTCTGGTTTTTATTCTACGTGTGCACACTCTGTTCCCCAGCGTGGGGATGGGGTGAGAAATCTCGGGCGATCACTTTTTCTGCCGTCTTATGACTGGCTCGTTCATTGAGCCTGCGAAGCTTTTCCAGCACTCAGAGTGCCCAACAGATGGACCTCTCGAATACACAATCGTACGGATGAAGATCTTCCAGCGTGCGCTGTCCCTCAACGGCCACGCGCCCTATGCGCCAACGATCCGGGCGATGGCGCTTTTGATTTCCTCTGGATCGCGAGGTTCCGCGTCGAGGGCTCGATGAATGGTCAGCCCTTCGATCATGGCGTCCAGCAGACGCGCGGTCAGCGGGTCAAAGTGTGCCCCGAGCGCTAATTGGCTGCGTCCCATCCACCAGGTGGTGATGGACCGGAAGGAGGCATCGCGGGTGGCGAGGGTGTAGAGCTCGTGGGACAGAATCAGCTCATGGCCTTGGCCACTGCTGGCTTCGAGGATCCGCTCGAAAACCGCATCGCACGCCGAGTCCCGGTCGGTCGCCGCTGCCATGCGGCGCTCGAATCCGGTGCTGATGCTGGTAGCAAAACGGCTGAAGGCGCTGTGCAGCAAGTCGTCCATGCCGTCAAAGTAGTAGGTCATGGCTCCAAGCGGAACGCCTGTCTGGGCGGCGACCTTTCGATGAGACGTGCCGGTGACCCCGGCCTGGGCTATGACTTCTAAACAGGCGTCCATGATCTTTTCACGGCGCTCTGGATCATTGCGGCGGCCCAGACGTGAACCGGAGGAGGGCTGTTGAGCGGGCATCGAATTATCCAATGTTCCGGATCACGCGTGCCGGGTTTCCCACGGCAATGGCGTTGGCTGGAATGTCCTTGGTGACCACGGAGCCTGCACCGATCACAGAGTTTTCGCCGACAGTTACCCCGGGGCATACGATCACGCCACCACCGAGCCACACGTTATCCCCCAACGTGATCGGCTGCGCTGCTTCAAGCTTGTCGCGTCGTGGCTGTGGATCAATTGGGTGGGTGGGTGTCAGCAGCTGGACGTTTGGCCCGATCTGGCAGTCTTCGCCGATGGTGATGGTGGCGACGTCCAGTGCTGTGAGGTTGTAGTTGATGAAAGTTCGCGCGCCGATGTGCAGGTTTTCCCCGTAGTCCACGAAGAGCGGCGAATTGACGTGAGCGCCTTCCCCCAGGGTGCCGACAAGTTCAGCGAGGATCTCGCGCGCTTTAGGATCTGCCGCCACGTCAGCCCGGTGATAGGCGTCTGCTAGCTGCACGCCACGCTGGTGGAGGCGTTCATTCTCCGGATCGTCCGCGATGTACAAGTCACCTGCAAGCATGCGCTCGCGGTTGCTGCGGGAGTCTCCTTCAAAATAATTTCCAGTCATGGCAGTGAATATACACGAGATTTGAGTACACTCGTACATATAATTTGAATGGTCGTCAGTTCTGTGGCGATGCTTTCACCCCAAGCACCGCGAAAGACACGAACACTTCATGTATTCACTTCTATTGACCATCATCTATCTCGCCTTTATCAGCCTCGGCCTTCCCGACTCCCTGGTTGGCGCGGGCTGGCCGGTGATGCATCAAGACCTTGGGGTACCGCAATCCTTCGCTGGCATCCTCACCATGATCATTGCCATTGGAACCATCTTCTCCAGCTTGGCTTCGGAACGGATGACCCGCCGTTTCGGAGCCGGCTTGGTCACCGCGGTCAGTGTGGGGCTGACGGCAACCGCGTTGTTCGGGTTCTCTTTCGCCAGTGAATTCTGGATGCTATGCATCTGGGCTATCCCCTATGGCTTGGGCGCTGGCGCAGTTGACGCTGCCCTTAATAACTACGTCGCTCTGCACTACGCGGCACGCCATATGAACTGGCTCCATAGCTTCTGGGGTGTCGGCGCTTCGATCAGCCCATTGATCATGAGCCATGCCCTGACCTCCGGAATGGGGTGGCCCGGAGCCTACAACGTTGTCGGCATCATCCAGGTGATTCTCATCGTTGTTCTGGCTCTTACCCTCCCGCTGTGGGGCAAGGTTAATACGTTGACGCCGAGCGGCGCCCATCTCACCGAAGTCGACGCCAGTCCCGGAAGCTCTGAGGCATCTGCCTCCAGGACTTCCCATCTGACGCTCAAACAAGTCATCAGGATTCCGGGCGTCTTGTTGGTTCTCTTGGCGTTCTTCGCCTATTGCGCATTGGAAAACACATCGATTCTCTGGGCCACGACCTACCTGGCCGGCGACCGTGGAGTGAACCCTGCGACCGCAGCGGCTTTCGCGTCGTTCTTCCTGCTGGGCATCACCGGTGGACGATTCCTCGCCGGCTTCTTCGCTGATCGCATCGGCGATCGCACTTTGATTCGAGGCGGTTTCTTGCTGGTGGGACTCGGTGGCCTGATGCTTCTGTTTCCGATGGAAACACATGCCGTCGCTTTAGCAGGTCTCGCTCTGGCCGGCCTGGGCTCGGCCCCGATCTATCCGGCGATTATCCATTCGACGCCAGCTAGCTTCGGACGGCAGCACTCCCACGCGATTATCGGCGTCCAGATGGCCGCCGCATACCTGGGCTCAACGTTGATGCCACCGCTATTCGGCGTCCTGTCATCGTGGGTGGGATTGTGGCTCTTCCCCATCTTCATCCTGCTTCTTGCCGCGATGGGGCTCGTCTTCTCCGAACGTCTGAACCGCCTGGTTGATGCACGGTAGCAAGGCAACCGAACCGGCCCTTAGGAAGTACTAGAATTTACTCAGCGAGTGATGGCAACAAAGCCACGACATTCGAACTGACAAGCTCTTCCGAGGATTCCACTGAGAACTCTGCCTTGCCGCCGAACGCTCCGGATGTGGGCGTTGCCGGTGCTGTACATACTTGCGATGGTTGCTATCGCGTTTTGGCCTGTACCGGTGGACTCATCAGCCGGACCTCAGTTGGCCTGGACGTTGAACTGGCTGCATGATCACGGCGTACCTGAGTTCGTGAACTACGAATTCGTGGAATTCTCTGCGAATGTCCTTTTCTTCATGCCGCTGGGATTTTTTCTGGCCGTTGGTTTGCGCCGGCCGATCACTGCGTGCGTGCTAGGAACCGCGGCCTCTGGATTGATCGAGTCAGGCCAGCATCTCTTCCTTCCCAACCGATTCGCTACGCTCACCGACGTGGTGGCCAATTCTTTGGGATGCGCGCTTGGCGTAGGCATGTGGCTTGTCGTGTGGAGAATCCAGTCGAATCGCAAGGCGCGCCAGGCGCCTATTTCTTGATACTCGTCGCGTGAATAAATAAGCCCGAGAAGTGCCTCAAGACTTGTAATTGCAAGCCAAGAGCCATGAAAGTCCAAACCCTCACCAGTGTTTCGAGACTTATCGTGGCCCTCTTGAATCTCATTATTGAAGCCCTCTAAATGGTTCATCCTACGGCGGCCGGGTTCAGTGTTTGGGCACTGGGCTCCGCACCTTTTAGAAGTGGCTTTGCAGGACTTGGTGCCGCCGAATCCTACGCTCCATCTCTGAATCGCAGTAGCATTTCCTCGCCTATGCGTCGGGGTCGCTAGGCCCTGTGGATCTGGAAACTCCACGGTCAACAGACGCAAAACGGCCAAGCATGAGGCTGACTTCTTAAGACAAAATCCCGCCCGGAACAACGCGTAAGCGTCATTCTGGACGGGATATTTGCAAATGTGATTAGCGCGAACGGTAGTTCGGTGCTTCAACAGTCATCATGATGTCGTGTGGGTGCGATTCCTTCAATCCAGCTGCGGTGATGCGAACGAACTTGCCACGAGCCTTCAGCTCTGGAACAGTGCGACCGCCAACGTAAAACATGGTCTGGCGCAGGCCACCTACGAGCTGATGGGTTACTGCAGAGAGTGGGCCACGGTAAGGAACCTGGCCCTCAATGCCCTCAGGTATCAGCTTCTCGTTGGAAGGAGCGTCAGCCTGGAAGTAGCGGTCCTTGGAGTACGAGGTGTTCTTGCCACGGGTCTCCATAGCGCCCAGCGAGCCCATGCCACGGTAGGCCTTGAACTGCTTGCCACCCATGAACACCAGATCACCTGGGGACTCTGCGGTACCTGCCAGCAGCGAGCCGAGCATGACCGAGTCAGCGCCGGCAACCAGCGCCTTGCCGATGTCGCCCGAGTGCTGCAGGCCGCCGTCAGCGATCACTGGCACGCCGGCTGGGATAGCGGCCTTGGCTGCTTCGTAGATGGCGGTCACCTGTGGCACGCCAACACCGGCAACGATGCGGGTGGTGCAGATGGAGCCAGGGCCCACGCCGACCTTGATGGCGTCAGCACCGGCATCAATAATGGCCTTGGCCCCCTCGAAGGTTGCAGCCTGTCCACCGATCACATCAACGTGGGCAGCGGCAGGGTCCTTCTTCAAACGGGCAATCATCTCCAGCACGCCCTGGGAGTGGCCGTTCGCGGTATCAACGACCAGCGCGTCAACGCCGGCGTCGATCAGGGTCATGGCGCGCTCGTAGCCTTCGCCGAAGAAGCCAACAGCAGCAGCAACGCGCAGACGGCCTTCCTCGTCCTTGGTGGCCAGCGGGTACTGCTCGGCCTTGTCGAAGTCCTTGACGGTGATCAGGCCAGTCAGCTTGCCCTCGTCATCAATCAGCGGAAGTTTCTCGATGCGGTTCTTGGACAGCAGTTCGATGACCTTTTCAGGAGCTACGCCTTCCTGGGCGGTCACCAGCGGCATGCCGGTCATGACTTCGTAGACCTTGGTGGTCATGTACTGCTCGCGGGGAACAAAGCGGGTGTCGCGGTTGGTGATGATGCCCAGAAGCTTGCGGTTCTCGTCCACGACTGGAAGGCCCGAGACGCGGTACTGCGCGCACAGCTCATCCCATTCAGCCAAGGTCGCGCCTGGATTCACGGTGACAGGGTCGGTGATCATGCCCGACTCGCTGCGCTTGACCTGGTCAACCTGCTTGGCCTGATCCTCGATCGAAAGGTTGCGGTGGATCACGCCGATGCCGCCCTGGCGTGCAAGTGCGATAGCCATCGGGGCTTCTGTGACGGTGTCCATGGCCGCCGAGCTGATGGGCACCTGGATGTTGATGCGCTTGGTGAAGCGGGTGGTGGTATCAGCTTCCGAGGGGATCACATCCGTCGGGCCAGGCAACAGCAGTACGTCGTCGTAGGTGAGTCCTTCAAATGCAAAGGGGTTGAACTCAGTCACGTAGGAACCTTTCGGGGCGAGAACGGAGGTTGATTAAATGGTAGAGCCCTTTTGGCGCTGCAGTTATTCCCTTGCGGGGCACTGTGTCCAAGCTCATGCCCCACCAGGTCTCCGAGAGGACTTATTGCCAGCCGGTAGCCTCCTTGAAGGCGTCCGCGAACTGGCGCTTGGCACTGAGCACAAACGTCTTGGACAGGTGCGAATCATCCAGGTACGTCGATACATTGCCGATCACAGCTTTGCAGACCCCGTCAGGGCAGAGCAAGCCTGTCATATCCAATGACACCACCTGCGAGCCGTAATCGTGCTCGGCCAGGAATTCCTGGACGGGGTTGATCTGCGCCAACGCTTCGTGGGCGGAGCCATCGCAGGCTTCGAGATGACTTGGGTTCGAATCGACACACTCCGGGATGGAGTAGGTGTAGCGCGGGGTATCGCGCATGGCGATGACCTGGCTGCCGGCATCCAGGAACGGCTGGATCGCTTCGGCATAGTGATCCACCATGGTCTCCTGCTCGCCCGGGCTGCGCAGGTACTCGTCCGGAGCGGCCACGGTCTTGCTGGCGGTGGTGAGCACCATCTTGGGAGCCAGGTTGGCGACGTATTCTTCTGCAGCGTCCTGGAAATCGGCGCATTCGGCTTCGTCGCGGTCTGCGTCGGAACCGTAGCGGCAGCCGGGGTGGAAGACCAGGACCCAGCTTCTGCCGGATTCTTCCATCGCAGCGGCCGCGGCCGAGGACCAGTGCTGCATATGCGAGTCGCCTAGCATGACCAGATCCGGGGAACCATCAAAGTTCCCGCCCTGCTCGCAGAACATGATCCGCTCGTCCTTGGGATTATTGGATCCGGCGCATGGGTTGCCCGGGGTCTGCCATTCGTTTTCGAGCTCGGTGGCCAGCGGCAGGGTCAGTGCTGCCGGTGACGGGTCCCAGTCATCGGTGGCGGTGGCACCCGGGTTATCCATCACGGTCTGCGTGGCGGCCATGGCGCGGCGGTGCTCCACATTGTTTTCCCATGCGGTGACCGCCAGGCTGGCAACGCCCATGCCGATGCCCACCACGGCGACCTGGCTGATGATCTTCAGTCCGGTGTTGGGCATCCAGCGCGGGAAGCTGAAATTATTCTGCCAAGCGATGACCGGCTTTTCGATGAATTTGGTGGTGATCCATGAAGCTGTGATGGCTGCTGCGATGAGCAGGGCTCCGGCGAGAAAGGAGGCCTTCTCCTTGTGCGCGATTTCAAGGTAGAAGACCAGCATCGGCCAGTGCCACAGGTACATGCCGTAGGACAGGTCTCCGAGCTTCACCAGCGGCTTGAGCGAGAGCACGCCAGAAGGGTTAGCCCAGGCGCGAGTTTCCGGAGCGGCAATGATCAATGCGGCAGCAACGGTGGGGATCAGTGCCATGAAGCCGGGGAATTGGCCTTGGACGTCCAAGACCGCGCCGCTGACGATGATGGTGAACATGCCCGTCCAGCCGGTGATGCGGCGGATCTTCTCGGGCAGGGTTGAGAGCCATGGCAGGGCCAAGGCCAGCAAGGAGCCAAGGGCAAATTCCCACAGGCGCGCTCCGGTGTGGAAGTAGGCGACCTGCTGGTTGTTTGCGGTGATGTTGATGGAGAAGGCCAGCGAGCCAATGAAGATGGCTCCGAAGAAAGTGCCTGCCACCCAAGCGAAGTTGAAGCGGGAAAAGAACAGCTTCCAGATCAGCGCGCTGACAGCAAGGACTATCGGCCAGAGGATGAAGATCTGTCCTTGGACAGACAAAGACCAGAAGTGCTGCAGCGGAGAGGCCGAAGAGGTATTGAACGCGTAGTAGTCGACTTGGTGATTGGCCAGATACCAATTCTGCGTGTAGAACAGGGAGGCCGTGGATTGGTCCATCAGTTCCAGCCAACGAGTGCTGGGAAGGACGATCCAAGTGGCTACCACCACGCTGATGATGACCACTGCCGCTTGCGGGATGAGCCGCGAAAAGCGGTGCAACCAACCGGTGATCAGTGGCGGGCGCTTGCCACGGGCAATCCGTCGGGCGATGGACGAAGTGAGGAAGAAGGCGGAGAGCATCAAGAAGATGTCCACTCCCCCGGAGACCTTGGAGAACCAGATGTGATAGCACATCACCAACAGCACTGCGAGGGCCCGAAGGCCCTGCAAGTCGCCCCGGAAGGCTGCACTTTTGGCGCTTTCTCCGGGCTGGTTGAGGGTGTGAGTCACAGGCTAAGCTTCCGTCGGGAACTCGGGCAGGTCTTCGGTCGAACTGATCCTTGACACGTCAGACAACCATTCATGCTACCAATTCACCCTGTGCGCCACCTACAGAGGAGTTCAGCCATTGAACCCCTCAAAGCATTAAATTCACAGACTGTAGTGAGCTGACGTGCGCCGGATTAATTGCGCGTCACCGCGAACCCCCACAGTCCTTTTCGGCGCGTTGATGCTCATCACGCTGCGCATTCCATGAATTCATCTCATGCTCGCCTGCTGGCCACTTCAGGGCAAAATGAAGCCGCCGCCGGTCCAAGCGAAAACGTGGTCCGGCGGCGGCTTCATAGCCTTAACAGCGGCTTAGTGGCTGTGTGCTTCTTCCTCGTCCTCGGTGGCCTTTTCGGCAACCAGGGTTTCAGTGGTCAGCACCAGGGCTGCGATCGATGCTGCGTTGCGCAGTGCCGAACGGGTGACCTTGACCGGGTCGATGACACCTGCGTGCAGCAGGTTCTCGTAGACACCGGTCTTGGCGTTGAAGCCCTCGTTGGCTGGGGACTCTGCCACCTTGGAGACAACTACTGCGCCGTCGAAGCCGGCGTTGGTAGCGATCCAGAACAGCGGCTGAACCAGTGCGCGGCGCACGATGGCCACACCGGCTGCAACGTCGCCTTCAAGGCCAACGATGGAGCTATCGGAGTCAAGAGCAGACAGTGCGTCAACCAGAGCGGTACCGCCACCGGCAACAATGCCTTCTTCCAGGGCAGCACGGGTCGAGGACACGGCGTCCTCGATGCGGTGCTTGCGTTCCTTGAGCTCGACCTCGGTGGAAGCCCCAACCTTGATGACGCCAATGCCACCAGCCAGCTTGGCCAGACGCTCGGAGAGCTTCTCGCGGTCCCACTCGGAGTCGGTGCGGTTCAGCTCAGCCTTCAGCTGAGCAACGCGCTCGGCAACATCCTCATCGGTTCCGGCACCATCAACGATGGTGGTGGAATCCTTGGTGATGGTCACGCGGCGTGCCGAGCCCAGAACCTCGGTGCCAACCTGGTCCAGGGACAGGCCCAGTTCCGGGGAGACAACCTGGGCACCGGTGAGGATGGCCAGGTCCTGCATCATGGCCTTGCGGCGATCGCCGAAGCCTGGAGCCTTGACGGCAACCACGTTCAGCAGGCCGCGCAGCTTGTTGACCACCAGGGTGGACAGGGCCTCGCCCTCGACGTCCTCGGCGATGATCAGCAGTGGCTTCTTGGCTTCTAGGACCTTTTCCAGCAGTGGCAGGAATTCTGCCACGGTGGAGATCTTGCCTGGGTTGATCAGGATCAGGGCGTCTTCCAGGACAACTTCCTGGCGCTCCTGGTCGGTGATGAACTGTGGCGAGAGGTAGCCCTTGTCGAACTGCATGCCCTCGGTGACTACCAATTCGGTAGCGGTGGTGGAGGACTCTTCGATGGTGATGACGCCGTCGGTACCAACAGTCTTGAAAGCCTCGGCCAGCAGCTCGCCGATTTCGTCGGACTGGGCCGAGATGGCAGCTACGTTGGCGACCTTGTCGGCCACCTCTACAGCATTGGCGGCCAGTGCCTCGGAGACAACCTCGGCAGCCAGCTCGATGCCCTTGCGAACATCGCCTGGAGCGGCGCCGGCGGCGACGTTCTTCAGGCCTTCCTTGACCAGTGCCTGAGCGAGCACGGTGGCGGTGGTGGTGCCGTCGCCTGCTACGTCGTTGGTCTTCGTGGCTACTTCCTTGGCCAGCTGCGCGCCAAGGTTCTCGTATGGATCTTCCAGATCGATGTCACGCGCAATGGTGACACCATCGTTGGTGATGGTCGGGGCGCCCCAGGTCTTGGCAAGCACCACATTGCGACCACGTGGGCCGAGGGTGACCTTCACCGTGTTCGCGAGCTTATCAATGCCCGCTTCGAGTGCGCGTCGCGCTTCCTCGTTGAATGCTAGCTGCTTAGCCATGCATTTTCTCCTGAAAATTCGGCTGCACCAGGATCCGTGGATCCGTGGTGCTGCGAGGTTGGCGTTACTTTACGACGACTGCCAGTACGTCGCGAGCCGAGAGCACCAGGTACTCTTCGTTGCCGACCTTGACCTCGGTTCCGCCGTACTTCGAGTACAGGACTACGTCGCCTTCAGCAACGTCTACAGGAACGCGGTTGCCCTTGTCGTCGATGCGGCCTGGGCCTACTGCGACAACGGTGCCTTCCTGTGGCTTTTCCTTGGCGGAGTCTGGGATAACCAGGCCCGAAGCGGTGGTGGTAACGGCTTCGACCTGCTTGATGACAATGCGGTCTTCGAGCGGCTTGATGGAGACAGACATGGTCTCTCCTTTTCGTGTATGAACCAATGGTGGTAGGGGTGCGCCCTATGGCATTGGACCAACCGTCGTCGCGGTGCCAGTTGGTGGTATCCAGTCAGGCGGTGATTCTGCATGCAAGCATGCAGAACTTCCATCACTGACTTTAGGACGAGCTTTAGCACTCGGTCAAGGCGAGTGCTAATCAAAGCCCTTAGTTCGTCACACCGGTTCGCGCAGAGCGCACAGCCGCCGACTCTTCGATATCTTCCGGAGCGGTGAGGTCCATTTCGGAAAGCTTGACCACCTTGGACTTGGTGACCAGTCGATGCACCAGCCACAAGCCCAGGAACAACGGCAAGCCGATGTAGGAAGAAAGCACTTCCAGCCCGTGTCCGGCCAGGACTGCCTGGTAGTTCTGGCCAGCAATGACCGCGATGAGCATCAGGAACGCCACGATGGGACCGAGCGGGAAGAACGGTGCACGGTACGGCAGATCCTTGACGGAGTACCCCTGGGCCAGGTACCCGCGGCGGAAGCGATAGTGCGAGGCGGCAATGCCCACCCAGACGATGAAGCCGCATAGGCCCGAGACATTGAGCAGCCAGGTGTAGGCAGCACCCTGGCCGACCAGTGCGGTGAGGAATCCGAAGAGTCCTACCGCTGCTGTGGCCAGCAAAGCCATCACGGGCACGCCGCGGGAGTTGGTCGTTCCGAAGATCTTCGGAGCCTTTCCATCGTGGGCCATCGAGTAGAGCATGCGGGTCGAGGCGTACAGGCCAGAGTTGCCGGCGGAGAGAATCGCGGTGAGGATGACCGCGTTCATGGCAGCCGCCGCGAAGGCAATGCCAGCGCGTTCGAAGACCAGGGTGAACGGCGAGGAGGCAACGTCGGCTTCGCCACTGGCCAGCAGGCTTGGGTCAGCGAATGGGATCAGGCAACCAATGATGAAGATGGCGCCGATGTAGAAGAGCATGATGCGCCAGAAGACCCGGCGGATGGCCTTGGGCACTTCGCGACGGGGATCCTTGGCTTCACCGGCGGCCACGCCAACCAGCTCGGTGCCTTGGAAGGAGAACCCGGCAATCATGAAGACCGAGATGATCGAAAGCCAGCCGCCATGGAAGACGTCTTTACCTTCCTTCCAGTTTTCAAGTGGATCAGTTTGGGATCCGAGGACTCCAAAGATCATCAGAACGCCGGCAGCCAGGAAGGCAATCACGGTGACTACCTTGATCAAAGCCAACCAGAATTCGCCTTCGCCAAAAGCCTTGGCTGACAGTGCGTTCAGGGCGGTCAACGCCGCGAGGAAAAGTCCTGCCCACACCCAGCCGGGGACATCCGGCAGCCAGAAACTCATGACGATGCCGGCAGCGACCAATTCAGCAGCGACGGTGATGGCCCAGTTGAACCAGTAGTTCCATCCAATGGCAAAGCCGAAGGATGGGGAGACGAATCGGGTGGCGAAGGTTTGGAAGGAGCCGGCCACTGGAATCTTGGCGGTCATCTCCCCCAGCGACTGCATCAGCAAGTAGACCATGAGGCCCACTGCAGCGTAAGCGACCAAGGCGCCGCCGGGTCCGGCCTGAGCAATGGTTCCGCCCGAGGCGACAAACAGGCCGGTACCGATGGAACCGCCGATGGCGATCATCTGAAGGTGGCGGCTGCTCATGCCGCGCTTCAGCTGGTTATGGGCCAGTGGCGCAGGATCCCTCAGGGCGGCACTGTCTGCTGGAGTTCGGTTGCTCGACGTCATTGTCGTTCTCTGCATAGATTTCTTCACAGGTGCCATGGAACACCAAAGCATGCGCGAATGCGACCTGAGTCACTTCAGTTAATCCGCGAACAATTCTTGATCGTGGACCGGAGCAGCAGGCACTGGCGGCGTATAGATGAACCCGAGCGGCAGACTGTAATTGAGCCGATCCTTTACCCGCTAGAAAGATTGGCGGGATTGCCCAAAGGATTACGCTTCCTAAACAAATGACGTTCCATGAAAAAGCATCACTTATCCAAAGCGGATTCACATTTCATAATTTCTTGCATAGCAGGTGGATTAGAAATTGCGAATTTTTCCCTGTGACCCCGCTGACGCGACTCGCAAGCACTGCTAAGAGATTCCGAATATGACGCTAATACGTCACATAGGTCACATCAGCCAGTTAGACGAGACCAGTTCCATGATCATGCAGGCAAGGTATCACCGTTAGGCTTGAACTATGGCCCAGGCTTCAAACGACTCAACGCTCAACGAACAATTCGCCGCCCTGCTTTCAGCTGAAGGTTGGCAATTGCTCTCCACCATTGATCCATCCATGGTCTCGTCCAAGGATGCTGCGTGGACGCTGAACGAAAAACTGCGCAAGGAGGGCCACGATCCTCAGGTCGTTCGTGCTGCAATTGCGCAGTCCGAGCTTCGCTACAAAGCACGGGTGAAGTTTGGCCCTTTCGCGGATTCGTTGATCTTCACACCGGCAGGCCTGGAACAGGCAACCCGGCTGACCATCGCGGGACTGCATGCACAGCGCTTCACCAAAGCCGGGGCCACCCATGTAGCTGACCTCGGGTGCGGCATTGGCACCGACTCCATTGCACTGGCTAGCGCTGGCCTCAAAGTCACTGCCGTGGAGAAAGATGAAACGACCGCAGCAGCCACCACTTTGAACCTGATGCCATTTGAAAATGCCACGGTTGTTCACGGCGGTGCCGAGGAAACTGACCTCACCGGAATCGACGGCGTCTGGCTAGACCCGGCTCGACGGACCGATGTCGCGGGAAGCACCCGCCGGCTCTTTGATCCGGAAGCCTTCTCCCCTCCACTGTCGTTTGTTGAGAAACTCGTGGACGCCGGCCTTGATGTCGGCGTGAAGCTGGGCCCGGGCCTGCCTCATGAAGCCATTCCCGCCAACGCCGAATCCGTATGGATTTCGGATCACGGCTCTGTCATCGAAGCCTGCCTGTGGTTCGGCAAGCTCAAGCGCGAGGATGTTGTACGCGCAGCCTTGGTCATAGACAAAGATGGCGCACACGAACTGACCAGCTCTGTAGCAGCCAAGGATGATCCGGCCGCAGAAGTCGGAGAGCTAGCAGCTCACATCTATGAGCCGGATGGCGCAGTGATCCGCTCACACCTGATCTCAAGACTTCTAGAGACCACCGGTGGCCATCTCCTGGATGAGCACATTGCGTACTTCACCCACGAAGAGCAAATCTTCACCCCTTTCGCCCGCGGCTTCAAGGTCCTGGCGGTCCATGATTACAACGTGAAGAAGCTTCGCAGCTGGGTCAAGGCCAATGGCATTGGCACTTTGGACATCAAGAAGCGCGGCGTTGACGCGACCCCTGAGGAACTGCGAAAGATCCTGCTGGCGGGTGTATCGAAGAGCGCCAAGACCCGGGCAACGTTGATGCTGGCACGTATTGGTGAAAAACGTGTGGCTTTTGAGGTGGCTCCTCACTAATCTGAGGTGATACACCTCCCACCGGTTCAGTATCCCGTCCAGTGAGTTGCAATATATAGAATAGGTTTGGAGAAACATCGTGTTCGGTGAATTTTCAGTCCTGTTTTATCGGCTCCGGAGTGATCCGTCCGAGACGTCATCACTAGGAGCGCCGTGCAAAAAATCGAGTTCGCCCAATCAGCCCAATCAACTATCGGCGTTGAGTGGGAAATCGCTTTGGTCAATCGCGAAAGTGCGGACTTGTGCTCTGTTGCTGAAAAAGTACTTAATCGGCTCAAGGATGATGCCGGCCTTGGCCATGAGGACGAGCACCCTACCGTCAAGCCTGAACTTCTGATGAATACCGTTGAGGTTGTCACTGGAGTGCACAACACTGTTGCCAGTGCTGCAGATGAACTACGTAGCAATGTGCGCATGCTCAACGATGTTGCCGGTGATCATGGGGTGGACCTTTACTCTGCTGGTTCCCATCCTTTTGCTCCGCCAACTTTGCAGCCGGTCACCGATAAGGACCGCTATGCCAAGCTTATTGACCGGACCCAATGGTGGGGCCGTCAGATGGTCATCTACGGTGTACACGTGCATGTCGGTTTGGACAACCGCGACAAAGCTTTGCCGATCACCGATGGGCTGATCAACTACCAGCCGCACTTCCAGGCATTGAGCGCTTCCAGCCCATACTGGGGTGGTGAGGACACAGGCTATGCCTCGCAACGCTCCTTGATGTTCCAGCAGCTACCTGCTGCAGGCATTCCATTCCATTTTGGTTCCTGGTCTGAATACGAAGCACACGTGGCAGACATGCTGCACACCGGCGTGATTGATGATGTCTCAGAAATTCGTTGGGATGTCCGCCCTGTACCCCGTTTGGGAACCGTTGAAATGCGCATCTGCGATGGCTTGAGCTCGCTGGATGATATTGCCGCGATTACCGCCCTGACGCAGTGCCTGGTGCACGACATGTCAATGTCGATCGAAGCTGGTTACAAGATTCCAGTGATGCCAGCCTGGTTCCGCGTTGAGAACAAGTGGCGTGCAGCCCGTTATGGTCTGGATGCCATCATCATTCTGAACGCCCAGGGTGATGAAATGCTGGTGACTGATCATCTGCGTGCCGAGGTCAAGCGCCTCGCCCCAGTGGCAGAACAACTGGGCTGCTCCGAAGAACTGCAAGGCATCATTCACCTGATCGAATCCGGTGCCGAGTACCAGCGCCAGCGCAAGGTCTTCGCCGCATCGGGCGGAGATTTCCAAGCAGTGGTCCGCGATAACGTGGCGCGGATGAAGTCTGTCTAAGAACCACCCAAAAACGGCTGGTGCCGCGGCGAGAGCCTGTCGATGACCTGAAGCGCCAAGCATGCAAGAAGCCCTCGGGCGGTAAGCGATCTTTTGATCAACTACCACCCGAGGGCTTTCTTCTGCTCTGTCAACGCCTAGTCGCGGAAGCGCTCTTCAATCTGCTCTGAGAATCGCAGGAGAAGTGAAGCCAGTTCCGTGACATCCTGCAGTTCCCATGTGGCAAAGAGGTCATGGTAATCAGCACGAGTTGAACCCTTGATTTCCTGGAATCTCTTGATGGCCATATCTGTGGGGCTAACCAAATAGACCCGCGCATCATGCTGAGAACGCTCCAGCTGGATAAGATCCCACTGCTTGAGATCTTTGAGCTGTCGAGATACTACGGACTTATCCATATGACAACCGGCAACCAATTCGGAAACGGTCAGATCCGCATCAGGCCGACTCACGGCACTGAGCAGGACTGCGCGCAGTACCGAGAAACCTGCTCCACGCAGTTCCGGATGGAACAGCCTGGCATTGCGTGCCATGCGTCCTTTGAACGCGGGAGCCAGACGGGCAAAGGCCGCCTCGATATCATCTAGCGCTGCACCGTGCACGTGGTTCACGACTCGTCACCTCGGGTTTGCCCTGCCGCACCGCCTGCTGCTTCCTTGTTGGCTGGCGATGGCTTGATAGGCTCTTCAGCAGCCCCTGATTCTGGGCTGTTTGCCTGAGCTGCGTGGCGCCCCTGGATGCGGCTCACCGCACGGCGCTCGGCACGAGCCTGCAGTTGCAGTTCACGCTGAACACGCTCGGTGTCGTTTACACGCTCCCCCAGCACGTTCAAACGCAGGTCGTAAGACTTCAACGCCTGAACAACGTCGCCAACCTGCTCTTCAATCTGAGCGTGGGCAGCACGTGCCTTGTCCAGAGTGGACTGGAGTTCTTCCACCATGAACTCGACACGAGCGGACTCATGGTGGGCATCGATCTCTGCCGCTTCAAGTGGCTGGGAGATGGTTGGCTCAGTGCCCGGCTGGTGGATGTCGGTGTAGGTGTCAGCACCTGGCTGAGCGCTTCGAGTGCGCATGACCTGTTCGACGAGGTCACGCTCGTCCATGCGGCGGGCTTGTTGCACCTGGCGGCGAGCCTCGCTCAGTTCATCCTCCGATGGCAGAGTAATCGCGCCGGTGGCAACGAGTTCCTCGTAGCCACGGCCACCGCGTTCAGCTGGTTCAAGTGCGGAAAGTTCTCCACCCAATTCCTCTTCAATCTGCTCCGAAGCAGTCTTCTTGGACAGTGGCTTATTAGGCAGGAAGATTGCACAGATCAAGGTGACGATAGCCAGCGGCACAACCAGCAAGAACAGGAAGGCGATGGACTGGCCGTAAGAGCTTTCCACAATGTTGCGTACCGGTTCGCACAAATCATTGATTGCAGGAACAGTACCGCTAGATAGGGACTTAAGGCTGTCTGCGCAGTCTGGATTATCAACCAAGAGCTGTGGAACACCGGTAGCCTTGTTGATCTCTTCAACCACATTGGCCAGACCGTCTTTCATCTTGTCGGCGACTTGAGTACCCAAGACCGAACCAAGTACCGAAACACCGATGGTTCCTCCAAGGCTACGGAAGAAGGCGATAGCGCCAGAACCGGCACCGATCATGCGCGGTGGCAGGGAGTTCTGGGTAACCAGAACCAGGTTCTGCATCAGCACACCTGAGCCCAGACCCAGCAGGAACATTCCAAGGTCAACGAACCACAGTGGGGTGTCGTAGTCGATACGCGACATCAGGTAGAGGCCAACGCTCAAGACAACGCCGCCACCGACAACGTACTTCTTCCAGCGGCCTGTGCGCGAGATCAGCTGGCCAACGATGATGGCACCGAACATGGAGCCAAGAACCATTGGCAGGGTCTGCAGACCTGCGTGGGTAGGAGTGAAACCGCGCGCAAGCTGTAGGTACTGGCTCAGGAAGACCGAGGTACCGAACATGGTGACGCCCACGGCGATCGAAGCGATCGATGCCAGAGCGAAGGTGCGTTGTGCGAACAGGCGGATTGGGATGATTGGTTCTTTGACACGCAGTTCCCAGAACACGGTAGCGATGATCAGCACGCCGGCCGCAGCGACCATAGTGATGCTCTGCGAGGAATTCCAAGCGAATCCACCGGAATCAGAGTCCTTGCCGCCAAGGCTGATCCAGATCAGCAGCAGGCTGATACCGGCAATGATCAAGGCTGAACCCAGGAAGTCAATCTTGACATCCTTCCGCACGTGCTTGATGCGCAAGGTGGCCTGAATCAGGATCAATGCGCCAACGGCGAATGGTACACAGACGAAGAAGCACCATTCCCAGCCCCAGCTATCGGCTATAACGCCGCCTAGCAGCGGACCGCCAATCTGGCCGACAGCCATGACGGCACCCATGATGCCCATGTACTTGCCACGCTCGCGAGGCGAAATGATGTCTGCGATCACCACTTGGACCAGGGCCATCAGACCACCGGTACCAATGGACTGGACCAGGCGCCAGCCGATGAGCCATGACATGGCACCTTCGTGGGAGTCGCCACCGATCTGGCTGGAGAAGCCAGCCGCTACGGTACCGACTACGAAGATGATCAAGGCAATTTGCAGCATCGCCTTGCGGTTGAAGATATCTGAGAGCTTGCCCCAGATCGGGGTAGTGACGGTCATGGAGAGGAAGGCCGCAACCAGTACCCAGGTGTACTGGGTATTCGTGCCGTGCAGGTCGGCAACGATCAATGGCATTGGCGTTGCGATCACCGTCGATGACACCAATACGGTGAACATCGCGGCCATCAGGCCTGAAATGGAAAGCATTACCTGCGCCGGCTTCATGGCGGCTGCAGGTTTTGCCTCGGTTTCTAAGGGCGGTGCAGAAGTTGACATTACTCAACCATCTAAAAAAGGTTGAATATTGTCAACTTCTTATTTGAACCCGGACGCTGGTGGAAAATTGCATTGTCAGGCTATTTATTACGCTGATTTCCGGGGGTCGCGCCCCAATGCCAACCCGCCCGCCAATCGATACGGGAAAGCAAAATGTCGCCAAGCTCACAGGGCATTTTCCTGAATGAATCCACAAAGGAAAACGTCCGCTGGGAATTTGCCCAGCCAGCGCCGGAACAGCAATGACCGTCTTGGCGGCTATGGCATCCAGCTCATGCAGTAGTCAAGATTCTCGATCACGGTTCTGGCCGCGGCTTCAGGGTCTCTGGCTTCGATGGCGTCGACCAGAGTTTCATGCCCCTCGCGCAGGCATCCATCAAACCCCTCGGCGAGCCGCTGGACCATCTTGGCACCGTGGAAAACATCGCCGAAGCCCTCGTAGATTTCATGCATCAGCGGGACGCCGGAGGCGCGCGCCACTTCCAGATGAAACTGCCAATCGGCCTGCGACCAGGCCTGGAAATCCCGAGCCTTCCACGCTTCATCGCGTTGCGCCAGGAGCGCGCGCAAAAGCTGGACAACTTGCGCATCGGCTGCGTGGGCGGCGAGCCTCGCCGATTGGGTGTCGAGGGCAAAACGAACCTGCAGCACGTCACGGTCCGAGTGCTCGCGGTAAATCCGCTGCGCGGTGCCGCTGATCTCATTGGTGGCCCGAACGTAGGTCCCGTCGCCCCGGCGGACTTCGAACATGCCGGTGCGCGCCAAGGCCTTGATGGCTTCGCGCAGGGTACCGCGCGAAATGCCGAACTCCGTCATCAGCTCGGGCTCGGAAGGAATGCGCTCGCCAACGGGCCAGCGCCCCTGGGCTACCCCGTCTTGCAGCTTGGCGGCTACTTCATCGGCCAGGGGCCGCCGCATCGGCGTGGCACTCATGCCTGCCCCTTCTCGGATGCCGCATCCACCTCAACGAGGTACCTTGATTCATGATCCTGTCGAAGGCCCCCGAGCTTGTAGCAGAACAGCAGCTGCACCACGGCGCAGGCAAGGATGATCACCAAACCGGTCGTCCATGATCCCAGGGCGCCTTGCATGATCCCCAGTGCAAAGGGGCCGATAGCGGCAATCAGGTAGCCAACCGATTGCGCCACCGTCGATAGGGCCGTGGTTTCTTCCGCGCTTCCCCCGCTGCGGCTGAGCATCAGCATGACCAGCGGGAACACGCCGAATCCAAGCCCGATCAATAGCGAGGTAAGCAGCGACAATTCCACCGGCAAGAACAGCAAGGCAGCGAAGCCCAAGACTGAGCAACTGGCGGTCAATACGAAAGCTGCGCGTTGCAGCCCCGGCTTCGAAGCCATCCAGAGCACCGCCAGGACGGCAAGAATGCTGACCCCCTGAACGATTCCCAGCATCAAGCCCGCGGTGACCGGTTCCAGCCCCCTCGATATCAGGATGTGGGGCAACCAGCTGACCACCGTGTAGACCAGCAAGGACTGGATGCCGAACACTGTGGTGAAGAGCAGGCCCTTGCGCGTAGCCAGCAAGGCCCAGGGAGAGACGTGAGCACCTGGAGAGACGGTGGTCCGCTTGCTCGAGAACGCCAGCGGCATGAAGACCAGCAGTGCCATGAGGGCCGGAATTGCCCACAGTGCCAAAGCTGTTGTCGGCGAACCTGCCTTGGCGGCCAGCGGGACGCTGATCGATGAGGCCAGGGTTGCTCCAATGGACATGGTTGTCGTGTAGGCCGCCGTCATCGAAGCCGCGCGGTTCCCATGATATTGGCGGATGAACGAGGGCATGGAGACATTGCAAACAGCCAGCCCGCACATGCCTACTACGGTTCCTCCCAGCAGGGCCCACGTTGAATCAGCCACGCGCAGCGCCAATCCGGCCGCAAGCATCAACAAGGAGAGGGCGATTCCAAGTTCAAGGCCTGTCCGCCGGAGCACCGTGCTGGTCGCTGCCCCAGCCACCGCAAAGCACAACACCGGGATGGTCGGCAGCAGCGAGGCAACAAAGGTCCCATACCCCAGCAGCTCCTGCAGGTCATGGAACAGCGGCGATGCCGACGCAATTCCCATGCGCAGATTCAGGCCGACAAGGATGACGGCCACGACCGCGAGGAGATTCGCCCTCCATGCGGGCTTCAGGGCTTCTTGAACTGCTGGCTGGTTCGATGGTCCAGCTGAATTAACACTCACTCCTAAACATTAGACGTTTGATGTTTGAGAACGCGATTCTTGTGACTGGCATTACTTCAAGCCTGCGAGTGGACCCCCGCAGAATGTGGGAACGAAGGCGGCTCGCTAGCCCGTGGCCATGACCCGTAAAGCACTCTTCCCAGTAAACAAAACATCGCCAACCAAAGGATCATCCTGGTTCAGTAGGTAGGATTCGAATATGCCTGAAGCCGTTTTCCGAATTGCGCGTGTTCGCCCCAAAGACAGTGAACCATCAGCAATCGCCGAACAATTTTTTGTCCGCAATGACGCTGCTGATTTCGACTCTGCGCAAGGGCGCACGTGGAAAGTCATCGCATCACCATTTCCTGGCTCGCGAGCGAATCAGAATAGCCCTGCACGCCCAGGCTGGCACATCGATGATCTGGTAGCCGAAGAGCAGTTTGATCTGCTATCCCCCTGCAACCCAACGAACATCTTCGGGATGGCGCACAACACCGGGGCACCAGGCCGCGCCTTGCCGCCACAAGCCTTCCACAAGGCAACCAGCTCGGTCGTGGGCCCTTTCGACGCCATAGAACTGGCCGATAGCGGTGCACGTGTTGATCCGGAAGCGGAGTTGGCAATCGTCATTGGCCGGCCCGCCAAGAACCTCACGCTGGAAAATGCCCGTGAAGCAGTTCTCGGTGTGACCATCGGCAATGACGTGACGGATCGAGACGCTCAAAAAGCTGATGATCTGTGGATCAGCGCCAAGAGCCCTGATACCTTCACTCCGGTGGGCCCGTGGATAGTTGCCGGTTTAGATGACAGCGATCTGGAAGTCGGCATCGTGCACAATGGCGAGGCGCTTGAAACCTCGACCACTCAGAATCTCGGGTGGGGTGTTGAAGAGATCCTGGTCTACCTCAGCGGATTCATGACCCTGCAACCGGGTGATCTCATCTTGACCGGTTTCCCCGCCAAGTCCCGACCAATTGCTGCGGGCGATGAAGTTATTTGCAAGATCCAGGGCATTGGGGAGCTGGAGAATCCAGTAGTTCAGGCCAGCTGAGAATCTGTTTCAAGGCGTGGATCAATGATTCCTCATGGAGTCACGTTCGATGAGCGGCATATCAATCTGATGCTCGCCAGCCTCCAGGCTTCCCGCGAGCAGCAACGCGACAGCAAGAGCACTCATTTCCTCATAGGGGAGCCGGATAGAGCTCAACTGCGGTCGCAGGTAGCTGGCAATGATCTTATCGTCGAAGGACAGGACCGACAGATCCGCTCCCGCTGTCAAGTCAAGTTTGAATATGGACAGGCTCGCATGTGGGGCTCCTTCGGCTGCGCCGTCATGGCACTGGCCGCAGGCTTCTTGTTCACGATCAACCCAGCGCTGAACTTCTGGAGTGGATCAGTTCTCGGCTTGATTCACCTGTTACTGTTGGTCTTCTCCCGTACTGCGGAACCACCAGTCATCAGGAAATCCCCGGTCGAGGGAATCCTGTCCCCTGCGTCCACTCCAACATTCCGGGAAGTGCTGAGATTGTTCCGCCTGCCAAGCCTGTGGCTGATCATGCTCTTCGTGATGCTCTCGTGGACCTTCTACACGGTGTTTGACCAGCAGATGTTCCCGGACTACTACGCAGGACTATTTCCTACCCCGGAGATGGGCCAGCAGGTCTACGGCGTCTTGAACTCAGTTCAGGTATTTCTTGAGGCTGCCATGCTGGGTATCGTGCCAATCATCATGCGCCGCGTTGGTGTCCGCACTTCGTTGCTCTTAGGTGTCTCCATCATGTTCATCCGTATCCTTGGATGCGCACTGGTGGATGACCCAATCTGGGTTTCGGCCATCAAAATGCTGCCCACTGTAGAGACTCCGCTGTTCATCTTGCCGGTGTTCCGTTACTTCAAACTGCACTTCAACCCAGCGCTATCGGCAACCCTCTACATGGTCGGATTCCAGATATCAGCGCAGATCGGCAGCGTCATCCTGTCCACTCCACTGGGCGCTTTGCATGATCACACGGGCTACCAGCAAACATTCATCACCATTTCGATTGTTGTTTTGCTTGCTGGCATTTGCGGATTCTTCGCGCTGAAGAAGGATGAACAGCAGGTTGATGGTGATCCATTTTTGCGGCACTCAAAAGCTGCGGTTAACGCCTAGCTCAACTAGTCATGGAGAACTGCTTCAGCAAGGGGCGGGCAACCATCAACAGTGGACTGAGTCCCGCTTTTCCGTACGAACGCAGTCCGGTAAACGCCTAGCGGGCACGTCTAACGGTAACTGTGGCGAGAAGTAGAAACACTCATGGCACGGTATCGATTGATGCTGTGCCATGAGTGTTGTCGCCAACACTTATCCAATGACTCATGAGAGCGTACTTCCTCATGGCAATCGAAAAGATCCGGATCCGATTGTTCAACGAGCAGTTGGAAGATGAAAAATATAACTCTAATTCAGAACAATGGTGGTCACTGGCTGTGACGAGTCTGTCGCGAAGTCCAGCCCCGATGGAGCAACTCCTTCGGCCACTAACTGCGCGCCCAGAGCCGCAACCATTCCACCATTGTCGGTGCACAAGCTGAATGGTGGAACCACTAAGGCGATGCCTGCCGAAGCGCATCGTGCCGAGAGCAACTCACGCAGCCGGGTATTGGCCGCGACTCCCCCACCAAGAAGTACTGTCTTCAAACCATGCTCTTGCATCGCCCTGACCGCTTTGGAAGTGATCACATCAACGACTGCTTCTTGGAAGGAAGCGGCAATATCCGCGACAGGAATCTCTTCCCCTTTGGCTTCGAAGTGCTCTACGCAGCGCGCCACGGCGGTCTTCAATCCGGAGAAGGAGAAGTTGTGGCGATGCTTACTAGGGTTCTCTTCGCTGCCCACAAACTTAGGCAGGGTCAATCCGCGCGGGAATCGGAAGGCCTTGCGGTCCCCGTCCTTGGCAGCCTTGTCGATGGCTGGCCCGCCGGGGTATCCAAGTCCCAGCAGGCGAGCAGTCTTGTCATAAGCTTCGCCGGCAGCATCATCAATGGTGGAGCCCAAAAGCTGCACATCATTGGTCAGCGAGGTGACCTTCAGGATCTCGGTGTGGCCACCAGACACCAACAGGGCGCCAAAGGTTGGTGGCAGCACAGGGCCTTCAAGCACGCCAACGCCAACGTGCGCCACGAGGTGGTTGATGCCGTACAGCGGCTTGCCGGTAGCCAGAGCCAAAGCCTTGGCAGCTGAAACGCCAACCATCAGTGCGCCAGCCAACCCGGGGCCACTGGTCACGGCAATAGCGTCAATGTCATCAAGCGTCAGCTCAGCCGTTTCCAACGCCGACTGCAGCGTGGGAACGAAAGCTTCGAGGTGTGCTCGGGCTGCAATCTCCGGGATCACTCCGCCAAAGCGTACGTGCTCATCCATGGAACTGGAAACAGCGTTGGCCAAAAGGCGATTGCCGCGCACAATGCCCACGCCAGTTTCATCGCATGAAGATTCAATGCCTAGAACGATGGGTTCGGTGGTGCTCATGCTTTGTTTTCTTCCTCTTGTCCCTGCTGGGCATCCAGTTGCAGTCTCATGATCAGCGCGTCAACGCCGCCCTTGTAGTAGCCCACACGGCGATGAATGGTCACGAATCCCATTGATTCATACAGGCCAATAGCCGTGGGGTTATCAAAGCGGACTTCAAGCATGACATCCAATGCGTTGCGTTCTTTGGCAGTCTCCACAAGCAGCGTCAGCAGCTTGCGGCCTAGCCCTTGACCTTGGAATTCAGGGCTGATGGCAATGGTCTGCACATCACTGATGGGCAAGACGGTACACAGTCCTGCATAGCCAACAACTTTGCCATCGTTTTCGTACACCCAGTAATTACGGGTTTCGCTCTGGGCCAGTTCCGATTCGAAAGCAGCCAGCGGCCACGCATCTTCAGGGAAGAGCTCAGTCTCAAGCTGGTGCACCGCAGGGATATCGCTGGCGGTCATTTCGCGAAGAGCCACGCTCATGCCTTGGCCTGCTTCATGAAGGCAGGAACCTGGGCATCGGATTCACGCAGGTACTGAGGAGCCGTGTCGGACAGGTCCTTGCCGGCCGCAAGGTCATCTATGCCGCGGTAGGCCAAATGCCGTGCATCCACCACCCATTCGAAAGACCGTGGCACAGGTTTGGCCCCAACAGATTCGAGCTGTTCAAAGTACAACCCAGCGCCCACCCCATACACGGGGAGTGCGGGCAGCTCCGTAGCCGAAGCGACATGCGGACCGTCCAGCAACATCCCATCGACGCTATAGCGTGCCCAGTAAAGCTCCTTGCGTCTTGCATCTGAGGCCACAATGAACTCGTCAGGATTATCTCCGGAACGAAGCACGCGCTCGGCAAGTGCATGCAGGGACATAACGCCGTACACGGGGACATTCCATACGAACCCGAAAGTGCGCGCTGCAACCAGGCCAACACGCAGGCCAGTGAACGGCCCCGGGCCAACACCAACAAAGATGCCCGCCAGGTTCCGGCCTTCTTCGTTGTTCTCTGCCAAGAGATCTCGCGCGTAGGATGCCAGGGTTTCAGTCTGGTCGTTGCCTTTGGGCGAAGTCTTTTGGGCGACAACTGAACCAGTGGTGTAGTCGACCAGTGCTACCGAGGCGTGGGCCGAGGTATCGATGGACAAGTAGTTAGGCATGCTTCTCTCCGGTGGGCTGTGCGTTGATAGCAGAGCGCAAGTTGTCTTTCAGCTGAGCGAAGATTTCAGATTCCCAGCGCGGACCAATGGCTTTGAGAGTGAATTCTCTTGGCTCATCCAATTCTTCCTCGGATTCTTCCCACGGGTTCTCAACGGCCGCCGCGTTCACTTCTCGGTCCAAGGTGATTTCCAGGCGTGAGTCCGAAAGGTGCTCCACTTTGCTCAGTCCCCACTCCACTACCGTGACTGACTCAGCCAGCGTTGATTCGAGGTCGAGAGTGTCTACGTCGTTCTGATCTTTCAGGCGGTAGGCGTCAACGTGAATCAGGGTGGGTCCATCAGCCAGCGAAGGATGCTGGCGCGCCAGTACGAAAGTGGGCGAGATGATTCCTTCACGGACGTTGAGCCCGTGACCCAGTGACTGGGTCAGAGTCGTCTTCCCGGCACCCAGTGCACCAGTGAGGATCACCAGATCTCCAGCTTGAAGCTGCTCACCCAGCGCTTTGCCCAAGGCCTCAGTCTTCGTAAGGTCAGTGAGCTGGCAGGAAAATTCTTGGACGGTCTCATTCACCGGCTTCACCCCAGCTTCCTTCAACATAATGGCGTGGCACGCGAGGGGAAATCCTTGTCACCACTTCGTAGTTAATGGTGTTGGCCGCGTGTGCCCAGGTATTCACGGACTGTCCGCCTTCACCAAAGATAATGGCTTCTGCACCCAGATAGTCTTCGGGAGAAATCTCAGGTCCGAGATCAATGACGCACTGGTCCATGGCAATGCGTCCTCGCACCGGGTAGCTGCGTTCGTTGACGGTAACCGGTGCTCCGGTAGCAATACGTGGAAGTCCGTCGGCATATCCCATGGGTATGAGTCCCAGGTAGGTTTCGCCGTCAGTTTTGTAGTTCAAGCCGTAGGAGACACCTTGGCCAGCATGTACCTTCTTAACGTTCGCAATCCGGGTCACCAGCTTCATCGCCGGACGCAGGCCGAAGCTGTCCGGAGATTCGTTTTCGAATGGGCTCAGGCCATAAAGTCCCAGCCCGAGGCGAACCATGTCGTGGTGCGCATCCGGGCGAGAAAGAATGGCTGGGGTGTTAGCGATGTGCCGCACTTCCAAGTGGAAGCCTGCCGCTTCAACCAATTCAATGGCTTTGTTGAACAGTTCCAGCTGTTCGTCGGTTTCAGGGCGTTCTGGTTCATCCGCCACGGCTAGGTGGGAAAACAATCCCACAACTCGCAACAGACCTTCTTCTTGAAATGCGCTGGCCCGGCTGAGCAGATCCGGGAAGTCATCCAGGGTGGACCCGTTGCGCCCCAGCCCGGTATCAATCTTCAGATGAATACGTGCTGGGGTTTGCACGGAGCGCGCTGCGGCGGCTACTCGTTCTAGTTCCCATCCGGAAACACCAAGATCAAGGCTGGCATCAACGGCGGCTGCAAATGGGGTGTCTTCGGTGTGCAGCCACGCCAGCATGGGAGTCTGAATCCCGGCTTCGCGCAGAGCCAGGGCTTCGGTGACGTGTGCGCAGCCGAGCCAGCTGGCACCACCTTCCACTGCTGCTTTGGCTACCGGGATTGCACCGTGGCCGTAAGCGTCGGCTTTGACGACGGCCATGACTGCAGCGGGTGCCACTACGTCAGAGATCTGCTTGACGTTGTTGCGGATGGCGGACAGGTCAATGACTGCTCGCCGTTCGAATCCGCTGGCCTGTTCACTGCTGGTACTGGTTGTCACGTTGCTTTCTTCAAGCGCTTCAGAGTTCACCTATTCATCTTCCCACTTTTCCTTCTGCGTTGCTGTCATGCGACCTGCGCGGTAGAGCACATCCGAGGTTAGAAGCTAGAAGGGGCGGACCAGAACATCTTTAGATGTTCTGGTCCGCCCCTTAGAAACGGTTTAGTTTGTGTGCCTAGCGCAGATTCTTCAGTTCGTCTCGGATCTGCTCCAGCAGTGCCAGCTGCGGGTCTGGCTCTTCGGCAACTTCTTCTTCGCTCAGGCCACGGCGAGCTGCAAGCTTTTCGTTCACCTTCTGCATTGGCAGTACCAGTGCGAAGTAAACAGCTGCAGCAATCAGCAGGAAGTTAACAAGGGCTGTCAGGAACACACCGAACTTGATGTCTACGCCGTTGATGTTCAGCAGCAGGAAGCTGTCGAAGTTCGGGGAACCCACCAGTGCAGCGATCAGTGGCATCAAGATGTTGTCAACAAGAGCGGTAACTACGGCACCGAAGGCAGCACCGATCACAACAGCAACGGCCAGATCGACAACGTTGCCCTTCATAATAAAATCGCGGAAACCTTTAAGCATGTTTGTAGCATACACAGGCTAAGCACAGGATCAAGTGCATATTCCCAGATGAAACCGATGAATTTGAGAAACTCCCAGATTACGTTCTTCTGTTCGACACATAATGAACCTTAAACTTCAGGTTAAATCTTTCGCAGCAGCATGCGTCGTACCGAGTGATCCGCGGATTTACGCAAAACAAGCTGGGCACGGCCGCGAGTTGGCAACACGTTTTCTTTCAGATTCGGTTCATTGATCCGCTTCCAGATACCGTGAGCCGTTTCATGCGCCTCTTCGTCCGTCAATTGCGAGTATCGGTGGAAGTAGCTGGCCGGATCCGCGAAGGCGCCGGAGCGCAAACGCATGAATCGATTGATGTACCATTCTTCAATGTCGCAGGTACGTGCATCGACATAAACCGAGAAATCAAAGAAGTCGCTGAGTGCCAGGCCCACGGTTCCATCGGAACGGGTCCTCGCTGGTTGCAGGACATTCAGGCCCTCGACAATGAGCACCTGCGGGCTGCGCACCACGTTGCGCTCCCCCGGAACAATGTCGTAGGTAAGGTGCGAATACACCGGCGTACTCACTTCCGGCACTCCCGACTTCACCGAAGAGACAAAGCGCAATAGCGCGCGGCGGTCATAGGATTCCGGGAACCCTTTGCGGTGCATGATGCCGCGTCGCTCAAGCTCTGCATTCGGGTACAGGAAACCGTCAGTAGTAATGAGCTGCACGTCAGGAGTCTGCGGCCAGCGGCGCAGCATTTCCTGCAGCACGCGTGCGGTGGTTGATTTGCCGACGGCAACAGACCCGGCCACGCCAATGACAAATGGGGTGCGGGTGGTCTGCTCGCCAAGGAAGGTGGTGGTTGCCTGGTGTGTCGCTCCGGCGCCTTCGACGTAGAGATACAGCAGGCGACTCAGTGGCAAGTAGACGTCCCGGACCTCTTGGAGATCCAGTTCATCACCGAGGCCACGCAGCCGTTCAATGTCAGAGATGTTCAGCGGCTGTTCCATTTGATCGGAGAGCCGCGCCCAGGTCTCGCGCTCAAGATCAACAAAAGGCGAGATGGATGTTTCAAGTGTTCCGTGTGGTTCCACGAGGTCAAATTCTGCCAAGAATATGCTCCACATCCCAATTAACGGGTTTCCGCTCTTATTATCCACCTTGAATTCCATCTCTATAAAGTGAGCCACTGCACACCGAATTTTGAGGGCTGAAACACGATTGTTCCCGTCGATGGGGTTTCAACCGGTAGGATTTTACGCATGTGCGGAATTGTTGGATATGCAGGAACCTCGAGCCGAGTTGCCGATCACGGTGCCCTCGACGTTCTGATTGAAGGTTTGCGCCGGTTGGAATACCGCGGTTACGACTCGGCTGGTGTCGCAGTTGTTGCCGATGGCGCTATTCACTCTCGCAAGAAGGCCGGCAAGCTGGCCAACTTGGAGAATGAAATTGATGAAGCTCCACTGCCCAAGTCGATGACTGGCATTGGACACACCCGTTGGGCAACCCACGGTGGGCCGAGTGATGGCAACGCCCACCCACACCTGGCCGATGGTGGCAAGCTTGCCATGATCCACAACGGAATTATTGAGAACTTCGCCGGTATCAAGGCAGAGCTGCTGGCTGATGGCGTCACTTTCCTCTCGGAAACCGACACCGAAGTTGCAGCCGCTTTGCTGGGCAAGATCTACACCACCCAAGCCGAAGGCGATTTGACGCGCGCCATGCAGTTGGCCGTTCAGCGTCTTGAGGGTGCTTTCACCCTGCTGGCTGTCCATCAGGACCACCCAGGTGTTGTTGTGGCTGCCCGCCGCAATTCGCCGCTGGTTCTCGGTTTGGGCGATGGCGAGAACTTCCTCGGTTCCGATGTTTCCGGCTTCATCGACTTCACCCGTCGTGCCGTAGAACTTGGCCAGGACCAGATTGTCACCATTACCCCAGATAGCCACTCGATCATCGACTTCAACGGCACCCCTGCCGAGGGCAAGGAATTCACCGTTGACTGGGATGCAGCCAGCGCTGAAAAAGGCGGCTTCGCCTCCTTCATGGAGAAGGAAATCTTTGACCAGCCTGCGGCTGTGGCCGACACCCTGCTGGGTCGCTCGGACGCCAACGGCCGACTGACCCTCGATGAGCTTCGCATCACCCCTGAGGAGCTCGCAGAGGTCAATAAGATTGTTGTTCTTGCTTGCGGTACCAGCGCTTACGCCGGCACCGTTGCCAAGTACGCTATCGAGTCCTGGTGCCGCATACCGGTTGAGGTTGAGCTCTCCCACGAGTTCCGCTACCGCGAACCAATCGTTGATTCGAACACCCTGATTGTTTCCATCTCCCAGTCCGGCGAGACCATGGATACCTTGATGGCTGTTCGCTACGCCAAGGAACAGGGCGCCAAGACCCTGTCCATCTGCAACACCAACGGGTCCACCATCCCGCGTGAATCCGATGCGGTGCTGTACACCCACGCGGGTCCGGAAATCGCAGTGGCTTCCACCAAGGCATTCTTGGCGCAGATCACCGCAACCTACCTGCTGGGCCTGTACCTGGCACAGCTGCGCGGCAACCTGTTCCAAGGCCAGATCAAGGACATCCTTGCTGACCTTGGCAAGATCCCAGCCAAGATCCAGGACATCCTGGATCGCGGCGAAGAGATCAAGGCTGTCGCACGCAGGATGGCCCAGGTTCCTTCGGTGCTGTTCCTGGGTCGCCACGTTGGCTACCCGGTAGCAATGGAAGGCGCCTTGAAGCTCAAGGAAATCGCCTACATCCACGCGGAAGGCTTCGCGGCCGGCGAGCTCAAGCACGGTCCAATCGCGCTCATCGAGCAGGACCAGCCGGTCTTCGTGGTGGTACCTTCCCCACGCGGCCGCGACTCCCTGCACTCGAAGGTAGTCTCCAACATCCAGGAAGTTCGCGCTCGTGGTGCAAACACCCTGGTGATCGCGGAGTCCGGCGATGAGGACGTACGCGCTTACGCAGAGTTCGTCTTCTATGTACCGGAGACCCCAACGCTGCTGATGCCGTTGCTGACCACCGTTCCGCTGCAGCTGTTCGCTTGCGAGCTGGCATCGGCCAAGGGCTACGACGTTGATCAGCCACGCAACCTGGCCAAGTCGGTGACCGTGGAGTAATCCACGCATTGCCCCACGCAAAGAGTCCACACCATTTTGGTGTGGACTCTTTGCTGTTAACTCAAGAAGCTCTAGCCAAGGCTTCTAGCTGGCATCATGGTCGGCTTCCAAGACTGCCGCCAGTGCATCCAACGCCTCTTGCGCTCCGGCATCTTCGCTGCGCAGCACCACTATTTCCCCGTGCTCGGCACCCAGGCCCATGAGCGTTAGGATGCTGCTGGCGTCCCCGGCGTCTTCCGCCGGCTCGCCTTGGCGTGCAATGGTGATGTCAAAGTTGCAGTCGCTGGCTGCTTCGGCGAAGATCGCAGCCGGACGTGCGTGCAATCCGACACTGCTGCCGATGGCGGCTGTACGTGAAATCATGGTCTTGTTCCTTTCCCTGTTGCTGGTTCGTGACTCGCTTCTTGGGCTAGAGCCCGAGCTGATCGAGAATAGGCAGGCCGGCGCGCACCTGCTGTTGGGCTTCCTGTGCGGTACGCGCGTTCAGCGCCACCTCGGCCAGTTCCTGCGCCTGCGCCAGGTTGACCGAGCGCAGCACCGAGCTGACCGCGGGAATCGAGCGTGCGCTCATGGACAGGGTGGCAACGCCCAGGCCCACCAGGACCACCGCCATGGCAGGATCGCCGGCGGACTCCCCGCACACGCCGACCGGGCGCTGGCCTGCCAGCTGCGCGCCGTCCACCGCCTGCTTGACCAGCTGCAAAACGGCAGGCTGCCATCCGGTATTCAGCGCGGCCAAGGAGCCAAGCTGCCGGTCTGCGGCCATCGCGTACTGGGTGAGGTCATTGGTGCCCAGCGAGGCGAACTGCACCGGCTGCAGCACGTGCCGGGAGTTGAGCGCCGCGGAGGGCACCTCGATCATCACTCCGGGAGTCCTCAGCCCGGAGTCAGCGCACATCCGGGCAAAGGCCTCGGAATCCTCGACGGTGGAAATCATCGGGGCCATGACCCAGACCTCGGCGTTGCTCCCGGCAGCGGCCTGGGCGATGGCCTGCAGCTGGCGCTGCAGCACGCCGGGGTTGCTCCAATCCGTGCGATAGCCTCGCACGCCCAGCGCGGGATTCGGCTCCGTCGAGTCGGTGAGGAAAGGCAACGGCTTATCAGCGCCGGCATCCAGGGTGCGGACCACGACCTTCTTGCCGGCAAAGGCATCGAAGACCCCGGCATAGGCTGCAGCCTGTTCCTCCACGCTGGGCTCGCTATCGCGTTCCAGGAAGCAGAATTCCGTGCGGAACAACCCAACGCCTTGGGCACCGTCGGCAGCAGCTCGGCGGGCGCTATCGGCACCCCCGACGTTGGCCAGCAGCGGCACTGCGTGCCCATCGGCGGTGGCGCCGGCGCCGTCGAAACTCTGCAGTTGCGCCGAGGCCTGCCACCGTTCGGCAGCCTGGCGCTCGGGCTGCCCCGGTGCCAGATGGATCTCTCCGGTAGCGCCATCCACGTAGATCTCGGCACCCTCCGGGATCTGCTCGGCGCCAGCGGCGGCTACCACCGCTGGGATCCCCAGCGCGCGGGCGATGATCGTGGTGTGCGACTGCGGACCGCCTTCGGAGGTCAGCAGGGCCAGCACCTGCGCGGGATCCAAGGTGGCCGTGTCAGCGGGAGCAAGGTCCGGCGCTACGAGGATGAACGGGATGTCGCTGTGCGGAATGCCCGGGGCCGGGGCGCCGCGCAGCTCGGCGACGATGCGCTGTCGCACGTCCAGCACGTCGGTGGCTCGTTCGGCCATGTACCCGCCCAGGGCACCCAGCTGTGTGGCCACCGTCTGGCCTGCCTCCCAGATGGCCCGCTCGGCAGAGATGCCAGCGGTGATCTTCTTGGTCGCGGTCTTGAGCAGCATGCTGTCCTTGGCCATGAGGGCGGTGGCTTCCAAGACGGCCTTGGCGTCTCCCTGGGCGTGGCTGGCCCGGTTTCTGAGCTGTTCATGCACGCCTGCAGCGGCCGCTTTCAGCTGCGCAATCCCGTCTTCGGCTGAGACATCTGGTGGCAGCAGCTGCTCGGCGTGCGGTTCGTGAACCGGTTGGGGCATGTGGCGGACTGTTCCGATAATGCGGCCGGGGCTGACCCCGACACCCTTCAAATTTTGCATGGTCGTTCCTTGTCTTGGCGCGGGCGCACCCCTCCCTGCTGCAGTGCGGGTGTGGTGCGGGTTTCGCGATAAGTTCTTGGCGTTTGCGCGATGCTGTGATTCAATTCATATAACAGCGCTATAAGTGATAGGGTAACGCTTATGAGTTCCAATGACCAGTTGCCTCCCAAAACTCGCCTGTTGCAAGCAGCCACCGAGCTGCTGGCAAATGCAGGCAGCGAGCCGGTGTCGACTCGGCAGATCACCAAACTCGCTGGTGTTACCGCACCAACCCTTTACCACCACTTCGGAGACAAGGAAGGACTGTTCAATGCAGTAGTCACGGCAGGTTTTGAAGAGTACCTGGCAGGCGAACGGGCCATCAATTTGGATTCCAATCCAATCGAGGACATCCGCCGCCTCTGGGATGGCCACGTGCAGTTCGGCCTGGATAAGACCCACCTTTATCTGGTGTTGTTCGGCAACATCCGCCCCGAGAGCCGCCCGGCAATCGTGGCAGAAGCTGAACAGCTGGTGGCCGAACGGCTTCATCGCGCCGCCATAGCCGGGCAGTTGAAAGTTCCACCGCATGAAGCGGCACGCAGCATCATGGCCGCCAACGTCGGCGTCACCCTGATGCTCATCGCCGAATCAGCGGACCGGAGAAATGTGGAGTTGTCCACGATGACGCGCGACTCCATGATCCAGGCCGTGTTCAATGACGAAGCGCACGCCCAGTTCTCCGAACCCACCAATCAGTCCTCCGTCGTCGTTGCCGCCATTGCCTTGAATGCGGCACTGCAGTCTTCGAACTCCAACGAGTTATCCAGTTCAGAACTCAAGCTGTTCTTGGAATGGCTTCACAGGATCTCTTCCTCCGGATAGCCTCGAAGTCCCACGACCACCCGTAATCTCCAGATCTACTACCCGCCCACGGGCGAATTCTTAGGATTAGTCATGGAAACAGAAACGGTTGAAAAACCACGCGCCGGTTTGAGAGTCGGTGTCCAGAAGTTCGGCACCTTCCTCTCGGGCATGATCATGCCCAATATCGGCGCGTTCATCGCCTGGGGCTTGATCACTGCCCTGTTCATCCCGGACGGCTTCCTGCCGAACGAACAACTGGCACTGCTGGTAGATCCAATGATCACCTTCCTGCTGCCATTGCTCATCGGCTACACCGGCGGACATGCCATCTACGGTTTGCGCGGCGGCGTTGTCGGCGCCGCAGCAACCATGGGCGTGATCGTGGGTACCGATATCCCGATGTTCATTGGCGCGATGATCATGGGCCCGCTGGCGGCTTGGGTCATGAAGAAGCTGGATGCACTGTGGGAAGGCCGCATCAAGCCCGGCTTCGAGATGCTGGTGAACAACTTCTCCGCCGGCATCCTCGCCGCCATCATGGCAATCCTCGGCATGTTGATTGTCGGCCCGGCGGTTAAGGCTTTCAGCCAGGGCGCGGCAGCAGCCGTCGACTTCCTGGTCCAGCACGGCCTGCTACCGCTGACCAGCATCCTGATCGAACCGGCAAAGATCCTGTTCCTGAACAATGCCATCAATCACGGCATCCTCACCCCGCTGGGCACCGAGGAGTCCTTGAACACCGGCAAGTCGATGCTGTTCCTGCTCGAGTCCAACCCCGGCCCGGGTCTCGGGCTGTTGCTGGCCTACACGGTCTTCGGGCGCGGCATGGCCCGCGCCTCGGCTCCCGGCGCCGCACTGATCCAGTTTGTCGGCGGTATCCACGAAATCTACTTCCCTTACGTGCTGATGAAGCCAGTAATCGTGCTGGCTCCGATTCTCGGCGGCATGACCGGTGTCTTCACCCTGGTAGTTACCGATGCCGGTCTGCGCTCCCCTGCGGCCCCCGGCAGCATCCTGGCGGTCTACGCTGCGACCGCGTCGGACAGCTATCTTGGCGTTACCCTCTCGGTACTCTTTGCCGCGATCGTCTCTTTCGTCGTCGCTGCCGCGATTCTGAAGTTCAGCAAGGCTTCCGATGGCGATGAGCTGGGTGAAGCTACCTCAAAGATGGAGGCGATGAAGGGCAAGAAGAGTTCCGTAGCTTCTTCGCTGGTTTCCGCAGCCGCGGTCTCCGGCCCCATCCGTTCCGTGGTTTTCGCTTGCGACGCGGGCATGGGTTCCAGCGCCATGGGCGCCTCGGTCCTGCGCAATAAGATCAAGGATGCTGGCTTCGGCGAAGTCAAGGTCACCAACTCGGCCATCGCCAACCTGACGGACACCTACGACATCGTTGTCACGCACCAGGACCTCACCGACCGGGCCAAGCCGAAGACCGAAAGCGCCACGCACGTCTCGGTGGACAACTTCATGAACAGCCCCCGCTATGACGAGATCGTCGAGCTGGTCCGCAAGAGCAATGGCGATGCTGGCGATCCTGCTGCAGAGGACACTACGGCAGTGGCTCCAACCACGGCTGAAGATTCTTCGGCCGCCCCGGCAGAGGAAGCACAGCCAAGCCATGAGGTCCTCCAGCCTGGCGGCGTGGTGCTCTCGGGTACCGCCACCGAACGCGACTCAGCCATCGAGGAAGTCGGCCAGCTGCTGATGCAGCGCGGCTCTGTCGATGCAGACTACGTGAAGGCCATGCATGAGCGCGAAACTTCGGTTTCCACGTACATGGGCAACTTCTTGGCGATCCCCCACGGCACCAACGATGCCAAGGAACACATCAACCACTCGGCAGTTGCCGTCGTCCGCTACCCGGAAGGTATCGACTGGGGCGGCAAGGACGTGAAGTTTGTTGTGGGCGTCGCGGGCCTGAACAATGAACATCTGAAGATCCTGGCTTCCATCGCCAAGATCTTCACCAACAAGGAACAGGTCGCCCAGCTGGAGCAGGCCACCTCCGTACAGGAGATCCTTGATCTATTCGGAAAGGTCAACACTAAGTGAAAGCCGTACATTTTGGAGCGGGAAACATCGGCCGAGGATTTGTCGGTTTGCTGCTGCACGAAGCCGGTTATGAAATCGTTTTCGCTGACGTTGCAGCAGAACTGATCGACAGCCTCACAGCGGCAGACAGCTACACCGTGCACGAGGTCGGCCAGGAAGGACAAGACAAGGTCGTCACCGGCTTCAGCGCCTTGAACTCCGGCACCCAGCAGACTGAGCTCATCGAGCAGATTGCCACCGCTGATCTAGTGACCACCGCGGTCGGTCCGCACATCCTGAAGTTCGTTGCCCCGGCCATCGCGCAGGGGCTTGTGCAGCGCTCGCCTAGCCTGGCTCCGCTGCATGTGATGGCATGTGAAAACGCCATCAACGCCACCGACATCCTGCAACAGGAAATCCAGTCCGCTTGGGAAGGTTCCGAGAATGATCTGGCTGTGCGTGCCACCTTTGCCAACACCGCGGTAGACCGCATCGTCCCGGCGCAGGCACCAGGCCAGAACCTTGATGTCACCGTAGAGACCTTCTACGAGTGGGTCATCGACCGCACCCCATTCCGTGGAAATGAACCAGCGATTCCCGGGGCAACATTTGTCGATGAATTGTTGCCTTACATTGAACGCAAGCTCTTCACGGTCAATACCGGCCACGCCAGTGCAGCGTACTTCGGTGCTGCCGCTGGGATTGAGAAGATCTCTGATGCCATGGCTGATGAGCAGATCTCGCAGAAGGTCAATACAGTCCTGCAGGAGACCAAGGCACTGCTGGTGACCAAGCATGGTTTGGATCCCATCGCGCAGGAAGCCTATGTGCAGAAGATCCTGACCCGCTTCACCAACCCTCACCTGCCGGACACCGTGGGCCGTGTAGGCCGAGCGCCACTGCGCAAGCTCAGCCGCCACGAACGCTTCATCGGCCCGGCCGCTGATCTGGCCGAGCGAGGAATGGAAACCGAAGCGCTGGAAGAAGCCATTGCGGCCGCTCTTCGCTTCAATGCACCAGAGGATGAGGAAGCAGCCACCCTGCACAAGATCCTAGAAAGCCAGTCCGCTGATGAGGCTACTGCCTCGATCACCGGACTGGAGCCAGAGCATCCGCTCTTCGCCAAGGTGAGTTCCCTGGTTGAAGCAGCCGTGTAACAGCGGCATCCATTGTTCGAACTCGCGGGGTCTCGCGTTGCCATGTGGCAGCGCGAGACCCCTCAGTCAATTGCAACACTCCGGATCGCTTAGCGTAGCAAAGGCCATAAGATGCGCCGTCATTCGTCGTGCTCGCGACCGTCGTTCTCACCGCCAGTCTCGCTATGCACAGGCTTTAATTTGCAAGTCCGGCTCACACGAAAGTGAGGGACAGAACTCATGGACTTGACCTTGGCACAAAATCTCGAAGTAGGGTCAAGTTGTGAGCCAACCGTCATGAATTGGATGCCAATGGCATCTGGATTTAGGACAACAATTCTTCTGGACGTGTCCAAACCTCACAAATACTTTCGATCAGCGAAATGGAACGTGCTTTGATGTCTCCTTCTGTCCATTCCAGCGGATGGTTGGTAAGGATTTCTTTGTTTAGGATCAGCAGACTGTAAGACTCCAAGAGTGAATGTTTCCCTAATCCTGGTTCGCCACCTTCTTTTAGCCCTAGAGCCTCTTTATCCGTCCAGGGCCGGTTAGATAATGAACCATTCAAGGATTTGGTGACGAGTGTTAGGTTGCCTAACGAGTTCACTAATCGTTCCCGCTCATGTGCCTTTTCCAAATTAAGTTTTGGTTCGGTATCCCAAAGAGTTCGCCAACCCTGCGGCATGAGATGTTCAATTTCCAGTTTCTCCGGTAAACTTACCGCTTCGTATCGCGAATTTTTTGTGCGCAAATGTCGCTCGACTGCGCTGAAGATAACGCGCAATCGATCCTGCCTGATATATCCGTAGACCCGTTGCTGTGGCAGATTTTCCTTCATCTCGGACGCTGTTGGCCATTTTCTCGTCTCAGCCGTCTGGCTCCGCAAAAACTCAATGAGGCTGTCCCCAACCACGTGCTTTTCAGATGAATCAAGCATCTTCAGAATCACGATGACAAACTTGTTGACATCCTTGGACGTCAACCGCAGAAGCATTCTACGAATCGCCCAGCTTTCAAGAGCCTCAAGAGCTATTCGTCTTTGTTCTGAAGGAATTTTGTGATTTACCGATAACATCCAAAGGAAGACCGGCGTTGTTGTTGCCATATCCAGACGCTCAATGACACGCCAATAAAACTGGCCTTCAGGCGTATTCGGTTCCAATGCTGAGAAATCGTGGAAGGTGTCAGCGTCTCGACGCAATTCCTTAAGCAGCCTTTCTGCATCTTCAACCGTTCTCATGTATGGATCCGCATATTCAGTGAAAATCCTGAAGACCTGATCTGCCTTGATTTCATCCTGCCTACGCATCGTCAGCCAGTAATGTAGAAAGATATCGATGCGGGAGCGAGTCAATCGCCCTTGACGCACTTCCGTTCTCCACCATTCGCCATCGAATTCAGCCCAAAGATCGTCTGCCCAACGTGAGACGTCTGCCTTGATCTTTTCGCCTTTGCGGAAGATCCAATTCTTGATTAGATCTGCTTTGAGCAACGGCGTGCCGCGATCGTTGAGTGTCTCAAATATGAGTTGAGCATCATCATGCCCGGTGAGGTCAATGGCAACGAGCACAAGCCGATACTGAAGTGTTGAGCTCAAAGCCTCAACACGTTGTGCTTCGTCCCCAGGCGGAACCAGCCCATCATCATCAGCGGCACCGGAGATCCAATCATCCGCTTCTTTGCCAAAGAATTTATGAGCGTCCACGATACGGTGCTCGATTTCTGTCTCATCCACTGCGTCCATCGCGTATTCAAATGCCTTGCGATCCGCTTGGGAAGGCCACAGTTTGAAGCGTTCTTTCTTGCCTTTGAATCTGGTGCCAGTATTGATGATCAGTTCTTGAAGTGCTTCTGATTGCTCTTCGTGGTTCCGTCGTTGGATTACCTCATGCACTGCGTCGAGAAGAATTTGAATCGTGGTCATTCTTTGTTGGCCATCGATTACTTCGTGTCTGGTAACGTCACCCGCAATTGGCCTTTTCGATTCGTAAACAACGGCTCCCATGAAATGCTGAATTTCAGGATCTGATTCTGGATCTGAGACTTTTGCGGCTACTACACTCTCGGCAACTCGTCGGACGTCATCCCACAATGGCGCCCATTGCTCCTCCTCCGACCATACATATGGCCGCTGAAAGGCTGGAATTTCGTAATGTTCTTTTCCCTCAAAAAGATCTCGTGGGCTGCGGGTATGAGTTTCCATTTTCTGTTTCTATGCCTTTCCGTCGAGTGACAAGTACTATCAAATACCATCAGACCGACATTCACGTCTACCATTTCTTTGGGCCATGAAAGGATAGAGCCTATTGACGGCGGCTGTCTTCTTATCTTTGGCTCAGATTGCGTACCTCCGCGATCCAATATTGGCGTTCATACTCGGATGGTCAGCTTGATACGACGGCGTGTGTAAATCGATATCTTGCGCGAGAAAACACAAGCACACGCCGTTCGTTTTCCAGCTTCACTACAGCTGGATAAACTGGGGTACATGATTGCAGGTATTGGAGTGGACATTGTTGACGTGCCACGATTTGGCCGACAGCTCGAAAAGACCCCACGCCTGAAAGAGCGCCTCTTCACTGAAGAAGAACGCGATTTGCCGCTTCGTTCCCTTGCCGCCCGTTTCGCTGCCAAGGAAGCCATCGCCAAAGCACTGGGCGGACCTGCAGGGATGAACTGGCAAGACTGCACCATCCGCAAAGACGAAGCTGGAGATCCGCAGATCCACAACACCGGTTCGGTTGCCGAGGCCAGTGAGCAGCGGGGTATCACTTCATGGCATCTGACCATGTCACACGATGGCGACATGGCAATCGCCATGGTTGTCGCGGAACGCTAGGACTTCCAAAACAAAAGAATAACGACACGTTCGGCATTAAATAATGATTCGGCCAACGGCCTTGAGTATTGTTTGTTTCATGATCTCTGTCTACAGTGTTGCGCAGATTCGTGCGGTTGAGTCGCAGGAGATTTCCAAGCGTGGCGAAGCGAGTTTGATGAAGCAAGCAGCCGCTGAATTGGCTTCAACGGCCGTCGCCATGCTGGCTGACAAACCGGGCCCGGAACCTGCCTTTGTTATCGCCCTCATCGGACCTGGCAACAACGGCGGAGATGGCCTTTATGCGCTAGCCCAGCTGCAAGAGCAGGGAATCTCCACGCTCGCATTGCAGTATGCAGAGCAGGTTCATTCCGATGCGGCTGCTGCCTACCAGAGCGCCGGCGGAACCCTGACTGATTTTACTGACGGCCAAGGCGAGCTCGCCAACGCGTCGCTGATCATCGATGCCCTTTACGGCCTGGGCTACCGTGCCGGTTCCCCGCTGCCTTCCCTTCCCGCGAACGCCCGCATTGTCGCGTGCGACGTGCCGTCGGGCCTGAACCCTGAAACCGGTGTCGCAGAAGACAACGTCCTGCGTGCCGAGCGCACCGTGACCTTTGGCGCCATGAAGTCCGGCCTGTTGACCATTGACGCTCCTCTGGTGACCGGTGACATCACCGTGGCAGATCTCAACTTCGATTTCTCCTCCGTAACGCCAGAGACCCACTTGGTTGATGAAGCTGCTGCGCGGGAACTTCTGGACCAGCACCGTTCGTGGCGCGACGCGGGACGGCACAAGTACCAGCGTGGCGTCTTGGGCCTCATCGCCGGTTCCGACCTCTACCCTGGCGCAGCTCAGCTGACCGCCAAGGCTGCCGTGAACTGCGGAATCGGATTGCTACGCACCCATGTCCCGGAATCGGTTCGGCCTCTGGTCGCGGCATCGGTTCCGGAATCCGTCCCTATGGATGATGAGCAGATCAAGGAGGCGTTGTCTTCCTCGCGTCGCCACCTGCATGGCAAGGGAGCCAAGATCTCGGCCTGGGCCATCGGTCCTGGTCTTGATGGACGCACTCCCCCAACCGGTGTTATCGCGGAAGTCTTCGCCAGCCGCCAGCCAGCGGTCATTGACGCGTCTGGCTTGGAAGTTGTGCCCACCGGTCCCAGCGAACAGCCTCGTGTGCTCACCCCGCATGCCAAGGAATTGCGCATGCTTCTGGGCCGCGCCGGCGTCAAGGTCACCCCTGATGAGATTGCGCAGGATCCGATTAGATGGACCCGGTGGGCTGCTCTGGCATACAACGCCGTGGTGCTCTTGAAGGGCCCCACCTCTTACATCGTGGCACCTAACGGCACCAGCCTAGTGGTTTCGCACTCAGCTCCCCAGCTGGCCACCGCCGGCAGCGGCGATGTCCTCACGGGAATTCTTGGCTATTTGCTCGCGGACAGTTCCCTGACGGGAACCCAGGGCCTGCGCACCGTGCCTAACCGTCGCATCATGGAACTCGCGGCGTGCGCCGCAATCATCCACGGCCACCTGGGACGAGTGACTGCCGAAGATGGCACGGTCAGCGCCTCGCGCCTGATCGATAACCTGCCCGGGGTGATGAAGCGCTTCGGCTTCTAGGAACCATTCCTCGAAAGATCATGAGGAATCACGGGCGCCCCGCCATGGGCCAATAGAACGGAGGCATCGATGCGCTGGGCAAAGGGCAATCTGAATATCATCCACCTCCGAACCTTGCAGGCAGTCATTCGTGCCGGGTCGCATAGCGCCGCGGCCAAGCAGCTGGGCTATACGACCTCGGCGGTCTCGCAGCAAATCGCGGCCCTGGAGAAGTCCGCGGGAGTTGAGCTCTTCGAGCGTGGCCCGCGGAACCTCTGGCCCACCGCTGCGGGGCTGGCCATGGATGAGCATTCGAATCGGATTCTCAAGCTCGTGGTTGAGGCCGAGGACGATATGGCCAATTACGCCAGCGGCGCCAGCGGGAGGCTGCGGGTCGCCGCCACAGGAGCGGCCGCGGCACAGCTCATTCCGCGCGCCCTGGCCCGCCTGGCCGCCCAGCACTCCAACATCAATATTTCGGTCCAGAACGCACGTGAGGGGCGGACCCTCATTGACGACGTCCTGGAAGGCTTCGCCGACCTTGTAATTCTCTACGACTACGATCTGGGGACCCCGCAGTGGCCCGAGGGACTCGTGGCCCATACGGTGATGGAAGAAGAACTGGTCATGGTTGCCAGCCCCGATTCGGGCACCATCACGACCAGGATTTCCCTGGCCGACTTTTCCGCAGAACAATGGGTTGCCAATGACCCTGGCTCAGCGGATACCGACTACCTGCTCCAGGCCTGCGAACGCGAAGGCTTCCAGCCTGACATCAAGTACTTCAGCAACGACTTCGACGTGATCCGCGGCTTTGTCAAGGAGCGGCTCGGCGTCGCTTTGATGCCTGCGCTGGCCCTGGGCATCGACAGGTCGATCCAGATGTGCCGAATCAACGCCGGATCGCTCAAGCGCCGGGTGCTTGTGGCGCACCGATCCTCGGACTCGAACCAGCTGCTGCCAGCTACGCTGGCCGCCCTGCAGGACGCCGCCGAGGAATTTCTGCAATGGACCAGGACAGCGTTCCTCGAGCCGCAGGAAACTCCGCTCGGTGCCATCGGCGAGCGCATCAGTTCATGCGAGGATCCCGGCTAGCGCCTTCCTTGGGACTGCCACCGGCATTCATGGAGCTCTAGCGCCGCGCCGATGTGCGCCGCGTAACATTCTGGTAAAAGCGCCCTGCCGGCTTACGACGAACCGTGCCAGGCAGGCAGCAGCGGGCACCGCGCGCCAGCATGATCGGCCGAAAACCCGCGAAGTTTTGTGGCCTGCGTGCCGCGTTGAAACCCAGCGACAGTTTTCCTCGACTCCCTTGCCACCTTTTCTGTTGCTCGCCAGCTTGTAAGCTTCCGATGATTCGCGGACATTTGATTCATCAGTCCGCGCACATCGAAAGGAGAATCGGCATGAGCGATCCAACGATTTGCCGTTGCGAGGAAGTCCCGCTGTCGATCATCACATCCTGTCTGGCGGCCGCAACGGGACCGATCAGCCTCCGGGAAATCAAGCTGCAGACACGTGCCGGCATGGGAATTTGCCAGGGCCGCACCTGCGCCCCGCTCCTGGGCCGCATTGTCGAAGGCTCTGATCGCGTTCTCGCCCAGGATGGGGCGTGGACGCGGAACAACCCGCTGCGCCCCATCTCCCTGGCCGACCTGGCCGAGGACCCCGCGGCTTGGGATGAGGCGGATCGCTGATGAAACGCATCGAGAATCATCCCGTTCTGGGTCCGCTGGCCAAGAATCCAGTGGACTTCGTATTCAACGACCAGCCCTACACCGCTATCGAAGGCGACTCCGTGGTGTCCGCATTGCTGGCTAATGACATCCGGGCGCTGCGCCGCACCAGGGGCACCGGGCAGCAACGCGGCGTGTACTGCGGGATCGGGCATTGCTACGAATGCCGGTTGACCGTTGACGGCGATCCCGGTGTCCGGGCCTGCCTGACGCCGGTCGCCGATGGGATGATCCTGGCCTCGCCCGATGACCGCCGCGCCGAAGGGGATGGGTAAAGCATGTATGACTTGGCAATTATCGGGGCCGGCCCGGCTGGTCTGAGCGCGGCGATTGTGGCCGCGCGGGCAGGTGCCACCGTGATCGTCATTGACGAGAATACGGAACCTGGCGGGAGGCTGCTGGGGCAGCTGCATCAGGAAGCCTCTGGCTCGTGGTGGATCGGCAAGGATGAAGCGAGCACGTTGGCCTTGCAAGCCCGCGATGCGGGAGCCACCCTTCGCCTGGCCACCAAGGTATGGGCCCTGTCCCCCGGATGGGTTCTGTCCCTCGACGGTGCAGAGCAGATCATGGCCAGCAACCTGCTGGTTGCCACCGGGGCGGCAGAACGCGCCGTACCCATTCCGGGCTGGACGCTTCCCGGCGCCATGGCCATAGGTGCTGCGCAAACACTGACCAACTACTATCGGGTGTTCCCGGGCCAGCGCATCGCCATCATCGGGGTTGATCCGTTGTCGTTGTCGGTAGCCAGTGAATTGGCATTGTGCGGTGCCGACGTTGTCGGGATCTTCCTGCCCAGCCCCGGGGAATTCAGCATGGACCGCGCCATGCCGGAAAAGGTGCTCGGCTACCTCTCCTCCATGTCCGCCATCGCGCCCAACCCGCTGCTGAAATTCGCCGGGAAGATCATGCAGGCCCACGCCGCCCGGAACCTGGCCGCCCGCCTCTTCCCGCGGCGTGGCGTCACGATGCTCGGCACCCGGCTGCACCTGCGGCAGGCCGTCACCCAGATCCTGGGTGAGGACAGCGTGCGCGGCATTCGCGTCCACGACCTGACAGCCGGTGGGAAGCTCGCCGGCCGCTCAAGGGATATTCCGGTCGACTGCGTATGCATTTCCGGCGGCCTGTATCCATTGCAGGAACTCACAGCGGGGTGTGCAACCGGATCGATTAGCGAGCTTGGCGGTACCGTTCCGTTATACAGCCGCGAGCTGGAGACCAGCCGCGAGTCGCTTTTCGCCGCGGGAAACACGATCGGAATCGAAAGTGCCAAGGTCGCCATGGCCCAGGGCCGGCTAGCGGGAACTTCCGTGGCCTGCCGTCTCGGACTCGCTACCCCGGAACAGGTCGATGCGGCGGTTGCCAGCGTTGAGCATGCTCGCCAGTCCAGCGAGTTCTCCTTCGAACCCCAGGTACGCGTGGGGCGGCAACGTGCCGACGCGCTGTGGAATGCGCATTCGGATAGCCAAGCGGCCAACCGGCAGGGGGTGCTGTGATGGACTCGGCTGATGCTGTTGTTATCGGTGCCGGTGTCATCGGGACCTCCATTGCCTTTAGGCTTGCCCAGCAGGGACGCGAGGTCATCGTCGTAGAGCAAGTCGGACCGGGCTCAGGAGCCTCGGGGTCCTGCGACAAGGCCATCTTCCTGCAGTCCAAGCGCCCCGGGATCCACATGGAGCTGGCGCTGGCCAGCCGACGGATGTACGACTCCCTGGGTGCGGAACTCGATGCCGACATCGAGCTGAAGGGCGATGGCGGAATGGTGGTCATTGAGAGCGCTGAACAACTTGAGTTCATGAAAGGCTTCATCGGCCAGCAGCAGTCTGCGGGGATCTCGGTAGAGCTGCTCGATGCAGCGCAGACTCGCGAACGTCAGCCCTGCATTTCGCACCACGTCCTTGGCGCTTCACATAGCCCAGACGATGCAGAAGTCAATCCCCTGGCGCTGAATGCTGCTTTCTATCGCGCCGCATTGCGCCTTGGCGCGCGATTCCAAACCCATACTGAAGTCATCGCCATCGACTCGCAGCACGGAAGAATTACCGGACTCACCACGACTCGGGGGCAAATTGCCGCGCCCGTGGTGATCAATGCTGCCGGTCCGCAGGCACGGCATGTAGGAGCACTAGCCGGTGTAGAGGTGCCGGTGGAGCCTCGGCGCGGAACGATCTTGATCTCCGAAGCCTTGCCGCACCTTGTTCATGGCAACGTGCTCTGCGCGCAATATATCGCTGCCAAGCACCTGGCATCGGTCAATCCAGAAAACGCGCCGCCATTTGGCATCGGGCTCTCGCTTGGCCAAACTGACTCCGGGAACCTGCTCATCGGCGGAAGCCGCCAGTTCACCGGATTCGACAAGCCCCAAGGTGTCGAAGTGATGAGGGCGATCGCCAAGCATGCCGTCCGGCTGGTTCCAAGCCTGCGGGACACACAAATTATCCGCTCGATGACCGGCTTCAGGCCTTCAACCGGCGATGGATTGCCCATTATCAGCACGGTGCCGGAATTGACCGGATACGTGGTTGCCGCTGGACACGAAGGCGACGGCATTGCGCTGGCTCCGATCACCGGGAGCCTGGTCGCAGAACTGCTGGAAGCTGGCCAACCGCGTTCGGCCTTCCTCCCGGCACTGTCGATTGACCGCTTCTCAGATACTGCCGTGTCCTGAACGAAGAGCCACTATTAAGGAGGCAACCCAATGCTGGTTGTAGTAATACCGATGACGTTGCTCTTCGTCATCGCACTGGTGAAGAAGATCCCGGTGATCGGTGGCGACATTCGTGCTGCCTTGCTGGTCGCGGCCCTGGCCGCAGGACTCATTGGCGGTTTGGACCCGGCCCAATGGGCCCTTGCCATCATCGATGGTGTGGATCGGCTCGCGTGGGTTATCGCCCTGTCGATTGTCGGAAGCGTTTATGCCGAGTCCCAAGTCAGGCTGGGTACCATGGAAACCACCCTGCTCGGTCTGAAGGCCTTGTTCGGAAAGTCGCCGCGGGCCTTGATCACTGCGGTATTCATCACCTTGATCCTGGCCGGGTCGCTGCTGGGCGATGCCATCGCTGCAGCCACTGTCATTGGCTTCTTCGTGATTCATTCACTAAGCCAGCTCAATATCAAGCCGGTGCAAATCGGCATGATCATCCTGTTCGGTGCCTCCATCGGTTCGATCATGCCGCCCATTTCGCAGGGTGTTTTCCTGGCTTCATCTCTGGTGGGCACCGACCCTACGCCGGTGACCAGAATCGCCTACATCACCGTAGGCATTGGTGCCGCCTTGGCAATCCTGGAGTCCTATCGCTTTGTGCGGAACAAGCGAGGGCGCCTGGCCGGCCCGGCGGCAGCCGTCAAGATTCCGGCAGGCAGCGTGAGCGCTTCAGGCAATGAGCAGTTCAGCGCGGATGCAAGCCAGAAGTCCCGCCAGCTAGATGAAGTGGACACCGGGTTCAGGGCGTTTGCGCAGCTGGCCAAGCGACGCTGGATGACCATGATCCCGTTGATGATCCTCATTGTCATTGTCTTGCTGAATACCGGATTCTCCTACAATGTCTTCACCGAACTGCCAGTGCTGGGTAACGTCACAGCGTGGATGCTGGCTGTCCCCATCATCAAGGGGCTGGCCTTCCCCGTAGTCCTGGCCATCGTGGTGGCGATCATCGTCAGCTTCACGTTCAGAAGCGTCCGCAAGGAGGCCATCGGCACGTTCAAAACAGGGCTCGGCAACGTCAGCGGAACAGTTCAAATCCAGCTGTGCGCTGCCGTGCTGGTGGGAGTTTTCTACGCCACGGGGGCCATCGACGTGGTGGCCCAAGCAGCCGAATCCCTCTCCGGAACTTCGCTGAAGCTCGGGGGCGCCGCAGGCATCGTGGGTGTCGGCATGCTGACCGGCTCGCAGACTACCTCGCAAACCGTTCTGGTGACCTTCTTGGGGCCCATTCTGACAGGCATGGGTGTGGACCCGGTCAATGTGGCCTTGGGCGCGTCGCACATTGCTGCCGCTGGACAGAATATGCCACCGGTCGGGCTTACTGCCTTTGTGGTGTGCGGGCTTGTTGGTTCTGCGCTGAACATTAGGGTGGACCCCATCAAGGTGATGATTCTGGCCTTGCCGAACTCGTTCTATTTCCTGATTGTTGGTGTATTAATGTGGTTCATCTAGGTACCCTAGGGGTGCTCATGCTGGATACCTCATTCCGTCGGATCCGCGGCGACATCGGCAATCCGGCATCGTTCAGCTACCCGGTAATCCATGCCACCGTCCCGCATGCGTCAGTGAACCGGGTCGTGGAAGAACCTGATGAAGAACTGATCACGTTGTTTATTGACAGCGGTCGGGAATTGGAGCGTCAAGGTGCCACGGCCATTACGACCAGCTGCGGTTTTCTCGCCAAGTTCCAATTGGAAATCCAATCCGGGCTGGACGTTCCCTTCAGATCGTCGAGCCTGCTGCAAATCCCCGCAGCACAGGCGAGGCATGGAAATGTTGGCGTCATCACCGCCAAGGAGTCCAGCCTTGGCCTGGACCACTTCCTAGGTGCTAGATGCACAGGGAAACCTGCAGCAGTTGCCGGCATGGATTCCTCCCCGGCGTTCACCAGCAGCATCATCGAGCAGACCGCAGCATTGGACGAAGCGGCCATACGATCCGAAGTCATCGCCGTGGCCCGGGAACTGGTCCGGGACAATCCAGAGCTCGACGCCATAGTTTTGGAATGCACCAACCTGCCGCCGTACGCACAGGACGTGCGCAATGTGACCCGGCTGCCGGTCTACGATGCTCTTACCATGTGCAACGAGCTGATGGCGGCGCCGGGCGCAATTTAATCAGGATTGCCTCAGGCAGGACGGGGCAGTTTCTCGACACAGCCGGATCGAGGCAATGGCCCGGCACAATGGTTCACGTGCCTTCAGCTGTACTTCCCGATGGAAGTGCAAGTTCCCCAGTCTTGAAGCCGGGACTCGTGGTTCCGCATCGCCCGCAGGCATCAAGCCAATGACGCCTGTTCGAAGGTTCCCAGCTCGAAATACTCGCCTGGACCGGTCATGACCCAGCCCTGCTCGCGCCAGGCCGGACGGTCCAGCACGTTACGGCCGTCGATGAGCATCTTGGATGCAACAACCTCGCCCAGCTCACTTGGATCCAGGTCGCGGAATTCCTGCCACTCCGTGAGGACCAACGTCAGGTCGGCATTGCGAGCTGCTTCCCTGTGCGAATCCACGTAGTTCAACCGCGGGAAGCGTCCAGCGGCGTTAGCGTTGCCTTCCGGGTCATAGACCGAGACCTCCGCGCCGGCGTTGTAGAGCCGCACGGCAATATCCAGTGCTGGCGAATCGCGCACGTCATCGCTGTTGGGCTTGAACGTGACACCGAGGACGCAAATATGCTTGCCAGCCAGCACATTGCCGAGCATATTTTCCGCCAGCGAGACAACGCGGTCTCGCCGGCGCAGGTTGATCTGGTCAACTTCGGAGAGGAAGTTCATGGTCTGGGTCAGCCCGAGCTCGCTCACGCGCGCTTGGAGGGCCCGGATGTCCTTCGGCAGGCATCCGCCTCCAAAGCCCACTCCTGCGTTCAGGAACTGGCGGCCAATGCGCTTATCGTGGCCAATGGCGTCGGCCAGGGTCTTGATGTCGCCACCCACGGTTTCGGTCACCTCGGCAAAGGCATTGATGAAGGAAATCTTGGTCGCCAGGAACGCATTGGCGGCCACCTTGACCAGCTCCGCGGTTTCAAGGTCGGTGACGATTTCAGGGATCTCCTGGGCCAGCACCGGTGCGTACACTTCGCGCAATAGCTCCAGTCCGAGTCCGTCTTCGAGACCATAGACCAGACGGTCTGGACGGAGCGTATCGTTTACCGCGAAGCCCTCGCGGAGGAACTCAGGATTCCAGGCTAGAGAAATAGTGCTTCCCGGCTTGGCTTCCTGGGCAATTTTTTCGCTCAATCGGCGGGCGGTGCCTACCGGCACGGTGGACTTGCCGACAACTAGCGCATCGCCGGTGATGTGTTCAAGAAGTGAGTCGACTGCTCCATCCACGTACGACATGTCCGCGGACTGCGAATCCGCACGCTGCGGGGTCCCGACAGTGATGAAGTGAATATCTGCATTGGCGGCTACGTCTTCGTAGTCGTCCGTGAAGCGGAGGCGTCCTGAGGAAACATGCTTGCGCAGCAGTTCTGGGAGACCCGGCTCATGGAATGGCAGGATGCCAGCGGCCAGCGCTTCCAGCTTGGTCTTGTCTACATCGACACCAATGACGTCATACCCAAGTTCAGCCATGCAGGCTGCATGGGTTGCACCGAGGTAGCCGGTGCCGATCACGCTGATGCGTAGAGTCACGAAAGTCCTTCTCTCCGAGAACACGAACCGATGTCTGTTTCTACTAGTTAGCATGCCACACCCCCGTAGGGTGTTCGTGTGCAGAACACTGTACGGGGGTGTGAGTTTTCTCGATATTTACGTATTGGTCGCTGAACGCCGGCTGAATTACAGGGAGAGGTGTTCCTTGACAGATCCGGCCAGGGCCTCGGCCTCAGCTTGCGCTTGGCCAAGCGTTGCCGCCTCAACCATCACGCGAACTACAGGCTCGGTGCCCGAAGGGCGCAACAGCACACGGCCGGTAGAACCCAGGCGGGCTTCTGCGGCGGCAACATCGCGCTGCAGCGGCTCGCACTCAGGCGCTGCGGCCTTGTCGACGCCACGCACGTTAATCAGAACCTGCGGCAGGACGGTAAGCACCGAAGCCAGTTCCTTCAGGGACTTGCCGGTAGCCTTTACACGCGCTGCGATCATCAGGCCGGTCAATACGCCGTCGCCGGTGGTTGCGTGCTTGGAGAAGATCACGTGGCCCGACTGCTCGCCGCCAAGCGAGTAGTTTCCTTCGTGCATTCCTTCAAGGACGTAGCGATCCCCCACCCCAGTCTGCTTCAGGGTAATTCCTGCAGCTTCCATGGCCAGCTTTAATCCGAGGTTGCTCATCACGGTGGCAACGAGGGTGTCATCCTTCAGCTCGCCGCGGTCCTTCATGTCCAGTGCCATGATGGCCATGATCTGGTCACCGTCAACGACGGAGCCCTCATGGTCTACTGCCAGGCAGCGGTCTGCGTCGCCGTCGTGCGCGATACCCAGGTCTGCCTTGTGCTCCAGTACGGCAGCCTGCAGCTTCTCCAGGTGGGTGGAACCGTAGCCATCATTGATATTGATGCCATCCGGATCGGCGCCAATGACGACGACCTCAGCCCCGGCAGCCTTGAAGACTTCCGGGGAACACCCCGAAGCGGCGCCGTGAGCGCAGTCCAAGACGACCTTCAAACCGTCGATGCGGTTTGGCAGCGCCTGAAGCAGGTGCATGACGTAGCGATCCTCGGCGTCGGCAAAACGTGCGACGCGGCCGACTTCACCACCGGTGGGACGAGGCTTCGGCATCTTCAGGCACGCTTCGATCGCGTCTTCCAGCGAGTCATCAAGCTTCTTGCCACCGCGAGCCAAGAACTTGATGCCGTTATCCGGAGCGGCGTTGTGCGAAGCAGAGATCATGACGCCAAAATCAGCGTTCAGGTCTCCTACCAAGAAGGCTGCTGCTGGTGTGGGCAGCGTGCCGGCATCCATGACGTCCACACCCGAGGCGGCCAGGCCGGCCTCGATTGCCGCGGACAGGAAGTCGCCGCTGATGCGCGGATCTTTTGCCACCACTGCAACGGGCTTGTGCCCGTCTTCTGGTTGGCTCAAGCCCAGCACCACTGAGGCTGCCTGCGCCAGTTCCAGCGCTAACTCGGGAGTTAACAGTTCGTTTGCTTTTCCTCGGACCCCATCGGTCCCAAATAATCTTGCCATCGTTTCCAATCATATGCCCTCTACTTCGATTTATCCTCGTTGAAGCGATGCGACAGGTACGGAATGAGAAAAGATTAATACGGGCCTCAAGGATGGCGTGCTTAAAGGCCGAAGGCCCCAACTTCCCTTGCGGGGAATTGGGGCCTTCGGGAAAGACCTTGAAGTAAGGTTTAGCGCTTCGAGAACTGCGAAGCCTTGCGTGCCTTCTTCAGACCAGCCTTCTTACGCTCGATGACGCGTGCGTCGCGAGTCAGGTAACCGGCCTTCTTCAGGGTGGCGCGGTTAGCGTCGCGGTCGATCTCGTTCAGTGCACGGGCGATGCCCAGGCGCAGTGCGCCAGCCTGACCGGAGATGCCGCCGCCGTTGATGCGTGCGATAACGTCGTATGCGCCTTCCAGACCCAGAACCTTGAAAGGCTCGTTAACATCCTGCTGGTGCAGCTTGTTTGGGAAGAAGTTGTCCAGCTCGCGACCGTTTACGGTCCACTTGCCGGAGCCTGGTACCAGACGAACGCGAGCGATAGCCTGCTTGCGACGGCCAACTGCTGCGCCTGGAACGGTCAATGGAGCACGTTCGGTTTCAGCAACTGCAGCCGAAGCAGAGGTCTCGGTGGTGTAGGTCGAAGGGGTCTCGCCTTCGAATTCAGTGGTTTCTTCAGCGTTCTGAGCCACGATAATCTCCTATTAAGTATTTCTTCTCGGGGCCAGGACTACTGAGCGACCTGGGTGATTTCCAGTGCCTTTGGCGACTGAGCAGCGTGTGGGTGCTCTGCGCCGCGGTATACCTTCAGCTTCGAGAGCTGAGCAGCAGACAGCTTGTTCTTAGGCAGCATGCCCTTGATAGCCTTTTCAACAGCCAGAACTGGGTTCTTTTCCAGCAGATCTGCATAGTTGATGCTCTTCAGGCCACCTGGGAAACCGGAGTGGCGGTAAGCGCGCTTGTTCTCAAGCTTCTTACCGGTCAGTGCAACCTTTTCTGCATTGATGATGATGACATGGTCGCCCATGTCCATGTGTGCAGCAAAGGTTGGCTTGTGCTTGCCGCGCAGCAGGGTTGCGGCCTGGACGGCGAGACGGCCGAGTACTACATCGGTGGCGTCAATGACATACCACTGACGAGTCTGGTCAGCCGGCTTTGGGGTGTACGTACGCACAGTAATTGCCTTACGTTGATTCGTTTCTGGTCAAACAGTCGCTTGGCTGAAGGCGGTGAGATCCCCCAGTGACAGGCACTGTCGTGTTGTTCTTGTGTTTAGACCAGTACGTCAGGTGAGGACTGATGATAACCGGCCGTCCATATAGTGTTCGCACACCCAGCAGACCAGCGACTATGCAACTAAGCCGTCACGCTTGGGCGTGTAGTGTCGAACGTGGACATACACAACTCATAAAAGTTTAGCGGATTAAAGTGTTTCCGGCCAAAAAAGCATCAGCGTCGTGAGCAACAACACCCTTAAGATCCCGGGGATTATCCGCCCTTCAGCCTTCCGTGGATGACTTTTCGACTTCATCGTCACTGCGCAGGGCACGGGTCTGCAGCGCACGGGCAGCTAGCTCAGCAGCCTCAGGATAGTAGACCTCTTCAAGTACCAGGGCTCGCGGATGCGAGAGCTTGGTCTTGGAGTCGCGGACCATCTGCTCCAAGCGGGTGGCCAAGAATCCGGGCTGCTCGCGCCCGTCGCCCACCATCATGGCTGCGCCAATGAGGGCACGGACCATATTGTGGCAGAAGGCATCGGCCTTGAGGTGCGCGAGAATCAAGCCATCCTCGCCCCGCGTGAAGCTGAATTCCTGCAATGTACGAATAGTTGTCGCATTCGGACGGGGCTTGCAGTAGGTCAGGAAGTCATGTCGGCCAAGCACCGTCTGCGCTTCTCGATTCATGGCTTCGACGTCAAGTTCTTCACGGTGCCATGTTGTCAGGTGCCGGGTCAGCGGATCCCAGCGGTGCTGCCCATCGGCAATGCGGTACGAGTAGCGACGAGCCAATGCCGAGAAGCGGGCGTCGAATCCTTCGGGCGCGCGCTGGGCTTCGTGGACCCATACGGCGCCATCCTGGCGGCCGAGAATACCGTTAATACGGCGTACCAGTGCTGGGCCTGGTTCCAGTGAGGCCTTGCGCGGCAGGCCTTCATATTCAGCTGGGGTGAGGTCGAAGTGGACTACCTGCCGGCGAGCGTGCACTCCTGCGTCGGTGCGTCCTGCGACAACAACACGCACCCGGCGCCGCACCAGCAGTTCCAATGCTTCTTCGACCAACTGCTGAACACCGATGACATTGGGCTGCCGGGCCCAGCCGCTGTAGGCTGCACCGTCATAGCCGAGCACCATCTGCATCCGGATCCATGCGGGGTCTTCTGTACTCCCCAGCGCCGAGGTGCCCATGGGATCGATGCTGACAGGTTCAATGCTCATAGTCTTAATTATGCGTGTCGGCCTGTACCCGGAGCCAATTGGGCCTGAGTCGCATTGGCGCGGATTTGGTCAACGGCGTTTGCGCATCGCTTCGCCGGTAGCGTCCATTGACGCTCACCCGATACAGTCCGCCAGACAGGTTTGGTCAATAGAATCGCAAGTCGTCTGGCTAACGGCATGGTGTAATTCTTGAGAACCAGATAACTCCTAGTTGTAGAGTAAATGCTGTTTACCAATCGCGGCTACGACCGCTGGTGCCCGCTGATCACTACACGAGGGACAACATGCCAAAAAACTTGGCGCGACAATAGCAGTATTCGCTCTCGAACTCTCAACGCTGTCCGGCTCTTCAGCTGGACAACTATCCGCCGAGGAAACGTGTACTTGGCTTCTCGACAAAGGGAGGGAGCTGAACCTCGCCGAGAAAACCGAGGGGGCTTAGCAAGATGTGCTCTCGGGAAACGATGAGAGCTTCAAGACCGCGATGGAAGAAGTTTCGGCATACCTGCAAGAGGCCACAGATAGAACCGAAGATGAGAAATTGGTGGAAGCACTACAAAGCTCGATTGACCAGAACAGCCAAATGATTCAAATCATGTCAGACGAAGATCTGACTTTGACGGAGAAAACCTCAAAGGTGCAAAATGCCGGATCGGCAGCGGAATGCGAAAAAAATGGCCTACGTGAATAGGGCGTGTCCGGACCTGGAAGAACCGGGCTAACAGGAGTACTTGGCGTCAGAAAATATCACATCCCAGGTTTCTATTGGCTCCACTCGCACTTGTTTCAGGTCGTGTGGAGCCACTTCTTTGCCTTTCATCTGAGGCCGGCGGCGTAGCCGAGTACTATCAGCATTCAGTTCAATGCAGGGCCTTCTTCACTGCCCCCTTGCTAACTAGTTCAGTGCTCATGCGCCCAACTTACCGCAAACCTGTACACACGGTACGAACTTCCCAACCTTGTATCCGGTGCACTACCTCGCAGACTTTTCCACAGGCAAAAAACGCGATCTTAGATCGCTTGTACTCTGAATGCATTCCACGGACAGCCAGCCGCATCATCACAGCATCGGCTCTATACAAAGGAATCTACATGTTGAGGAAAGTCGTTCATGCAATCGTCCTGTCGGTGGGCTGCATCGTTGGTTTGGCTGCCTGCAATGCGGCGAATGTAGCCCCCAATGAGTCAAACCTGCCATCCGACGAGCCAAAACTATCAATCAGCGAAACCTGCGACTTACTCGATGAAGAGGCGGTCCAGCACAACATCAAACAAGAACGAGCGCTGGCGGATATGGCGCTCATGGCGAAGAACTCAGAACCCATGATCGGGTTCTTGGAGACAACAATTGTCATTTTTCAGCAAATTGCTGACCAAACAGGCGACAGCAACATGCGGGCTGCACTGCTGACTCAAGTCAATGATTATCAGATGCTCAGGGACGCCTATGCCTCTTATTCCGTCGATGATCCAGCTCTTGTTGAAGAGTTGCAGAAAGTCAGAGGTCAGCTGGATGTTGATGCCATGCCTTACATCCAAAGCCAGTGCCCCGGCTCAATTGTGGATCCCGATGGTGATGGCCAATGACAAGAGACAAGAGACAACTGCGTGTATACGCGTACGCAGAGTGGAGAAACTACAAGATCCTTGAGGCCAGTTGGACGTGGATGACCGCATCCGCTTGTGTAGGCTTAAATCTATGCTGACAAGGCCCCAGGGGCCTGCCGTCACTCGATCATCTCTACGCAAGGAATCACATGCTCAAGAAGGTTGCTGCCAGCGCTGCAGCGCTGACGCTGGCCGCCACGGTTATCACCGGTTGCTCCTCGGGAAAGCTGAACACAGAAGATACCTGTTCATTCATCAGCGTCCAGGTAATCGAGAAGGACTTGCAGCAAAAGGCTGACGATGTCAGCGAGCAACTCATGGCTGGAGAGACCAAGGACTATGCCAAGATCATTGACGAGTTCAATGCGATTCTCGGGGATGCTGCTTCCCAGACCAAAGACAAGAAGCTCGTTGAGGCCTTGACTGCTGCGTCAGAACAGAATCAGGAAGTCTTCAAGCTCATGGCCCAGGGAACCAGCCAAAATGCCGCCGAGATCTCCATGAAACTCTCCGCTCTGGAGACTGATGAAGACTCCGAAGCCACGGCCTATCTGGATGAGGCGTGCCCGGGCATGGATAGCTTCAGCTAAACCCCGGCCTTTCCACTCCCGTGATACAGGCCGCTGATAGCAAAAAAGATTCCCGTTGGATCCTTTCGGATTCAACGGGAATCTTTTTATCACCGCTTAGGGTGCAAGCCTCGGCTCAAAGGGGACTTATGCCTCTTCGGTTGCCTCTGACTCAGGTGCTTCGGCAGCCTTCTCGGTAGCCTTGGTGGCTTCCTTGACGACAGCCTGCTTTGGCGAAACCGGCTCCATCACGAGCTCGATAACTGCCATAGGAGCGTTGTCGCCCTTGCGGTTACCGATCTTGGTGATGCGGGTGTAGCCACCCTCGCGGTTTGCCATTGCTGGTGCGATGTTCTCGAACAGTTCGTGAACGATCGACTTGTTGGTGCGCGAACGCGAAGCGATGACGGCCTGAACGCGACGACGCGATGCCAGGTCTCCGCGCTTTGCGAAGGTGATCAGGCGCTCTGCGTGTGGACGCAGACGCTTGGCGCGGGTCAGGGTGGTGGTGATCTTCTTGTTCTCGAAGAGCTGTGCCGACATGTTAGCGAAAATCAGTCGCTCATGTGCTGCACTGCCGCCGAGACGCGGACCCTTGGTAGGGGTAGGCATTGTGGTTCTCCTAGATGAATAACCCGTCCGGCACGATTCTCTCGTGTCGGCGGATGAAGTAGTGTGTCGCTAGACGCGGGTCTTTACAGACCTTCGTCGTATTCGTCGCCATCTTCGATGGCGCTACGAGCGGCCAGATCAAAGCCTGGAGGGGAATCCTTCAGGGCCAGACCCAGTTCAACCAGCTTGGCCTTGACTTCGTCAATGGACTTCGCTCCGAAGTTGCGGATGTCCATCAAGTCTGCCTCGGAGCGGGTAACGAGTTCACCCACGGAGTGGATGCCCTCACGCTTCAAGCAGTTGTACGAACGAACGGTCAGTTCCAGATCCTCGATCGGCAGAGCCATGTCGGCAGCCATGGCTGCGTCCGTTGGCGATGGACCGATTTCGATACCTTCAGCTGCGGTGTTCAGCTCGCGGAACAAGCCGAACAGTTCAACCAAGGTGGTACCTGCGGATGCAACTGCATCGCGCGGGGTGATCGAATCCTTGGTCTCCACGTCAACGATCAAGCGATCGAAGTCAGTGCGCTGCTCAACACGGGTAGCTTCCACGCGGAAGGTTACCTTCAGAACTGGGGAGTAGATCGAATCCACAGGGATGCGACCGATCTCGCCGTCGATGTTCTTGTTCTGAGCGGCAGACACATAGCCACGGCCACGCTCAATAGTCAATTCCATATCGAACTTGCCATTGGCGTTCAGGGTTGCAATGTGCAGATCAGGGTTGTGGAACTCCACACCGGCTGGCGGGGTGATGTCCGCTGCAGTAACGATGCCTGGGCCCTGCTTGCGCAGGTAGGCAACGACTGGCTCGTCGTGCTCGGAAGAGACCGACAGGTTCTTGATGTTCAAGACCAGTTCGGTGACATCTTCCTTGACACCGGCTACGGTGGTGAACTCGTGCAGTACTCCGTCAATTCGAATGCTGGTGACAGATGCACCAGGAATCGAAGAGAGCAGGGTACGGCGAAGCGAGTTACCCAGGGTGTAACCAAAGCCTGGCTCCAGTGGTTCGATTACGAACCGGGAGCGGTTTTCGGCAACTACTTCTTCGGTCAGGGTTGGGCGCTGCGTAATGAGCACTTACATTTCCTTTCGGCGAGCGTCCGCTATATGACGCCTCACGGGGGTGGAAACGACGGTAGCCTTAGGTGGCCGTTCGTCTTTTGCAGGCGAATGAGTCCAAGATAGCCACCGGAGCACTCTGATGAATGCTTCGGTGACTTCTTAGGCCTAGCCTAGCGAATCAATTAGACGCGGCGACGCTTTGATGGGCGGCAACCGTTGTGAGCGCTTGGGGAAACATCCTGGATGGATCCAACCTCAAGGCCAGCAGCCTGCAGCGAACGGATCGCGGTTTCGCGTCCCGAGCCCGGGCCCTTGACGAAAACGTCAACCTTGCGCATGCCGTGCTCCTGAGCGCGCTTTGCAGCGGCTTCAGCAGCCATCTGGGCAGCGTATGGGGTCGACTTGCGCGAGCCCTTCATGCCTACCTCGCCGGCCGAAGCCCACGAGATTACAGCGCCAGTCGGATCGGTGATCGATACGATGGTGTTGTTGAAGGTGCTCTTGATATGCGCCTGTCCCTGCGCAATATTCTTTTTGTCCTTGCGACGCGGCTTACGTACCGCTCCACGAGTCTTTGGGGGCATTTCTTCTCCTACGAAAAAAGTATTTGAGTTAGATCGCTAAGATTTAGCGAGTCTTCTTCTTACCTGCGACGGTACGCTTCGGGCCCTTGCGGGTACGTGCGTTGGTCTTGGTGCGCTGACCGCGGACCGGCAGGCCCTTACGGTGACGAATACCTTCGTAGGATCCGATCTCGACCTTGCGGCGGATGTCAGCCTGAACCTCACGGCGCAGGTCACCTTCTACCTTGTAAGTGCCTTCGACGAAGTCGCGCAGCTGCACGAGCTGGTCATCGGTGAGATCCTTGACGCGAGTGTCCGGGTTGATACCGGTCGCTGCGATGGTCTCTTCTGCACGGGTCTTGCCCACGCCGTAGATGTAAGTCAGCGCGATGATTACGCGCTTCTCGCGTGGAATATCCACGCCTGCTAAACGAGCCAAGTGGCTACCTTTCAACGAACGGAGGTCTGGAGCAGTACCATCCGTGATCTCTCACGGCCCCGGCCTCCGAATCCGGGGGTACACCAGGACATTAGTCCTAGCTGATACTGCCTAATTGACTACGCGTGGGAATCCCGTAAAACGGAATTAGCCCTGACGCTGCTTGTGGCGTGGGTTCTCGCAGATCACCATGACGCGACCATTGCGGCGGATTACCTTGCACTTGTCGCAGATCGGCTTCACGCTAGGGTTAACCTTCAACGGTTTACTCCTCTATGCGGTTGCAGTTAAATGTGGAGCAGTAAAAAGCTTGTCCAAGAACAATCATCAGCGAACCGGTTCATCTTGCGATGCCCCGTCTCGCTGGGAAAGTCTTCAGTCTGCAGATTTACTTGTAGCGGTAAACGATACGACCTCGATTGAGATCGTATGGGCTCATTTCAACCTGCACTCGGTCCTCTGGGAGGATTCGAATGTAGTGCTGACGCATCTTACCCGAGATAGTGGCGAGCACTACGTGTCCATTTGGCAGCTCCACGCGGAACATCGCGTTCGGCAGTGCCTCCGAGACGGTGCCCTCTACCTGGATGACGCCTTCCTTCTTGCCCATTTTCCCCGCTAACTTTTTCTGTTGGCAATTTTCACCAACAAGTAATTGGTTCCGGCTCATAATCGGCGATGTCCAAACTTTGAATTTTGGGCACACTTAAATCACGAACCAACATTCAACAATACGCCATAGAAGCGCTCAGTGCCAATCGTTCACTGATCTTAAAATGTTAGATCCAGCACGCAACGAGTTGTCAGCGTGCTGGATCTATGGTTTTTGAGCGGATCGGCTATGGCTTGATCGGTGAAGGGACCACGCCGAAGGGAGCCAGCCCTGCTTCTCCCCCATCATGGGCCGAGAGCACCCAGATGCCGCCCATGTGGAAGGCCACGGTGTGCTCCCATTGCGATGCGTTGGACTTGTCGTTGGTGACCACGGTCCAGTCGTCTTCCAGCACCGAGGTCTCGATGCCGCCGCGCACCAGCATCGGCTCGATGGCCAGGGCCATGCCGGGCTTGATGCGCGGGCCGCGGTGTCCGGAGTTGTAGTTCAATACATCCGGCGCCATGTGCATGGCCGAGCCGATGCCGTGGCCGCAGTAGTCTTCCAGGATGCCCAGTTCGTCGCCTGGCTGGCTGGTGACGTAGTCGTCGATGGCCTGGCCGATCTGCCCGATGAAGCGGGCGTCGGCCGCCGCGGCGATACCTGCCCACATCGCCTGTTCGGTAATGTCGCTCAGGCGCTGGTCGGCCGGGTCGATGTTCTTGCCGATCAGCACGGTGCGCGCAGAGTCAGAGTGCCAGCCGTCAACGATGGCGCCGCCATCGATCTTCAGCACATCGCCGTCCTTGAGCTCGTAGTCAGAGGGGAAGCCGTGCACCACTTCGTGGTTGACCGAGGCGCAGATGTTGGCTGGGAAACCGTGGTAGCCCAGGAAGTTGCTGGTCGCGTTGTTGCGTTCGAGCACCTTGCCGAACACCTTGTTGATCGCTTCGGTGGTCACCCCGGGGCGAGCCATCGCAACGGCTTCATCCAATGCCTCAGCCAGCACGAGACCGGCTTGGCGCATCTTCAGGATTTCAGAGTTGGATTTGTACTCGATTTTCGGCTGTCCAAAAGCCAATGTGTTTCCCCTAGCTCAGTGGTGGATCCGTGTCAGCTCGGATCCGTGCAAAAGTGCGCAGGGACCGCGCTGCAACTTTCATTGTTGCTGCACGATCCCTGCGAGATGTCCTGACCGTCGCCTAGGCGTTGACGTTCAACGCCGCCAGCACACGCTCGGTCACTTCGTCGATCGCGCCCAGGCCATCGACCTTGCGCACGATGCCGCGTTCCTCATAGCGCTCGACAACGACGCGGGTCTCTTCGTTGTACAGGCTCAGTCGGTGGCGGATGACCTCTTCGGTGTCATCTGCCCGGCCTTCGATCTCAGCGCGCTTGAGCAGGCGGGCCACCAGTTCATCGTCATCGGCGGTCAGCTGCAGCACAGCGTCCAGTGCGATGCCCTTGCTGGCCAGCATGGCGTCCAGCGCGTCAACCTGTGCGCTGGTGCGTGGGTAGCCGTCGAGCAGGAAGCCCTGGGCGACGTCGTCCTGGTTCAGGCGATCCTCGACCATGTTGTTGGTTACCGAATCAGGTACAAAGTCACCGTTGTCAATGTACTTGCTTGCTTCGATTCCCAGCGGGGTGCCGCCCTTGACGTTGGCACGGAAGATGTCGCCGGTGGAGATGGCGACGATTTCCAAACGCTCGGAGATCTTTACGGCCTGAGTGCCCTTGCCGGCACCTGGAGGTCCAATAATTAGCAGTCGACTCATCGCAGTAGCCCTTCATAGTTTCGTTGCTGCATTTGAGCATTGATTTGCTTGACGGTTTCCAATCCCACACCAACCATAATGAGGATCGATGTTCCGCCAAATGGGAAGCTCTGATCAGCGTTGAACAGCACGAAGGCAATCAGTGGGATCAACGCAACGAACGCGAGGTAGAGCGCGCCCGGGAAGGTAATACGTGAAATCACGTACTGAAGGTATTCGGCGGTCGGACGTCCAGCGCGAATGCCTGGAATGAATCCGCCGTACTTCTTCATGTTGTCAGCCACCTCAACCGGGTTGAAGGTGATGGCGACGTAGAAGTACGCGAAGCCAATGATCATCAGCGTGTACACCAGCATGTACCACGGCGAGGAGGTCGAGGAGTGCTCCTGCAGCCACATGGCCCACTGCGGCAGGGTGCCGTCGTCGTTCTGGTTGAACTGCACCAGCATCTGCGGCAGCGCCAAGATGGAGCTGGCGAAGATCACGGGGATCACGTTGGCCATGTTCAGCTTCAGCGGGATGTAGGTGGAGGTGCCGCCAACGGTGCGTCGGCCCACGGTGCGCTTGGCGTACTGGACCGGGATGCGGCGCTGGGACTGCTCCACGAAGACCACCAGTGCCACGATGACCAGGCCCACCAGCAGAACGCCAATGAAGGTCATGATGCCCTGGGACTGCATGATCGTGCCCATTGCGGATGGGAAGCCCGAGGCAATGGAGATGAAGATCAGGATGGACATGCCATTGCCGATACCGCGTTCGGTGATCAACTCGCCCATCCACATGATCAGGCCGGTGCCTGCGGTAAGGGTGATGACCATCAGCAGGATCACGATCAAGGAATCATCTGGAACCAGCGGCAGCGAGCAGCTCGGGAAGAGGCTGCCGGTGCGGGCCAGGGTCACCAGGGTGGTTCCTTGCAGCAAGGCCAGGGCGATGGTGAGGTAACGCGTGTACTGCGTCAGCTTGGCTTGGCCGGCTTGGCCTTCCTTGTGCAGGGTCTCGAAATGCGGAATCACCACGCGAAGCAACTGGGTGATGATGGACGCCGTAATGTACGGCATGATGCCCATGGCAAAAATGGAGACCTGCAACAGGGCGCCGCCACTGAAAAGGTTCACGAACGAATAAAGTCCACCGGTGGTTTCACCCATTGCCAGACACTGCTGAACGTTGCTGTAATCAATGCCCGGAGCGGGAATGAATACACCGACACGATAGATCGCAATGATCCCAAGCGTGAACAGCAACTTGTTGCGCAGATCAGGCGTCCGAAAAACTCGGGCTATGGCGCTGAACAAGCGTCCTCCTGAAGTATGTGCTTGAGCCTAGGAAGAGATACTTCCTATGACCTAACGATTCTAGCCGTGAACAGTACTATCCTGCCAAATACGCCACACGAATTAGACGCAAATGTTTATGGACAGAATTGTTTATGGACTGATCAACCAAGCATTGGATATGTTCTTGGAAAGTTTCTCGCCGATAGCAGAATGGTCCCGGTTCACGTCGATTACTCAACGCGAACCGGGACCATTCAAAGGCTAACCCTGAATTAGAGGGTGTTTGCCGAGCCGCCAGCAGCAGCGATCTTCTCGGCTGCGGAAGTCGAGAAGGCGTCAACCTTCACGTCAACCTTTACCGTGATGTCGCCGGTGCCCAGTACCTTGACAGGCTGGTTCTTGCGAACAGCGCCCTTGGCAACCAGTGCCTCTACGGTGACTTCGCCACCTTCTGGGAACAATTCCGAGATCTTGTCCAGGTTTACAACCTGGAACTCGACGCGGAATGGGTTCTTGAAGCCGCGCAGCTTTGGCAGACGCATGTGCAGCGGAAGCTGACCACCTGCGAAGCCTGCCTTCACCTGGTAACGAGCCTTGGTACCCTTGGTACCGCGACCTGCGGTCTTACCCTTAGAACCTTCACCACGACCAACGCGGGTCTTGGCAGTCTTTGCACCCTCAGCTGGGCGCAGGTGGTGAATCTTCAGTGCTTTTTCTTCAGCCATCTCTACTTCGCCTCCTCAACCTTCAACAGGTGTGGGACCTTGTTGACCATACCAACAGTCACAGGGTCAGCGGAGCGGACAACGGTCTGTCCGATGCGCTTCAGGCCCAACGAGCGAACAACGTCGCGCTGGGACTGGTTACCACCGATGATGGACTTGATCTGGGTGATTTCCAGCTTGGCGTCGCTTGGAACAATGTTCTTAGCCATTGATTAAGCACCTGCCTTCTGGCTCTGGATGTGACGCAGCATTGCTGCTGGCGCAACCTCGTCCAGCGGAAGACCGCGGCGAGCTGCAACAGCTGCTGGCTCTTCAAGAGCCTTCAGTGCAGCAATGGTGCCCTGAACGATGTTGATCTGGTTGCTAGAACCCATCGACTTCGACAGGATGTCGTGGATGCCTGCGCATTCCAATACGGCGCGCACTGGACCACCGGCGATAACACCGGTACCAGGAGCAGCTGGACGAAGCATGACGACGCCAGCGGCGGCCTCACCCTTGACCAGGTGTGGAATGGTGGTGCCAACGCGTGGAACGCGGAAGAAGGACTTCTTAGCCTCTTCAACGCCCTTGGCGATAGCTGCAGGAACTTCCTTGGCCTTACCGTAGCCAACGCCTACCAGACCGTTGCCGTCACCAACAACGACAAGTGCGGTGAAGCTGAAGCGACGACCACCCTTGACGACCTTGGATACGCGGTTGATAGCTACAACGCGCTCAAGGAACTTGTCCTTGTCTTCGTTGCGGTTATCCTTCTGGTCGCGGCCACGGCCGCGGCCTTCGCCACGTCCACGACCTTCACCACGACCGCGGCCTTCGCCGCGACGGGATCCAGCGTTCTCGGTAGCGGGAGCCGATGCAGTCTCGACTGCTTCAGTAGCTTCAGACACCTGAGTTTCCTTCTTGTTGGTTGCTTCGCTCACAGTGCCAGCCCACCTTCACGTGCGCCATCAGCAACAGCAGCCACGCGACCGTGGTACTTGTTGCCACCGCGGTCGAAGACTACTGCTTCGATGCCAGCAGCCTTGGCGCGCTCTGCAACGAGCTGGCCAATCTGCTTAGCCTTGGCGGTCTTGTCTGCTTCGCTTGCACGAAGCTCGGCTTCCATGGTCGAAGCGCTGGCCAGGGTGATACCCTGCGAGTCGTCTACGATCTGTACGAAGATGTGACGAGCCGAGCGGTTGACAACCAGGCGTGGACGAACGGTGGTACCAACGATGTGCTTGCGCAAACGCTGGTGACGACGACCGCGCTGAGCGGACTTGCTCTTGCCCTTGATTCCGATAGCCATGATTACTTACCAGCCTTTCCGACCTTGCGGCGGATGATCTCGCCAGCGTAACGGATACCCTTGCCCTTGTAAGGCTCG